>CAWDAW010000001.1:0-270619 GCA_963800345.1 uncultured Prolixibacteraceae bacterium
TAAAAAGAATGCAGATGAACAAACTTGTTTTTGCAACAGTCACAGTTCTTTTATTTTGGGCTGGTTTCGTAAGTTCCATTAGTTTTATGGAAGCCTGGCTGAAATTCCGTGCACCCGGTGTAACGCTACCTGTTGGGCTTAGCATCGGTAAAACGATTTTCAACGCTCTAAACAAAATGGAATGGTTATTTCTTATCACATCAGCACTTTTGGTTTTTATCCCGGACACTTTAAAACGCGGATCAATCTTAATTACCCTGATAATTTTATTTGTGATTTTACTCATTCAAACCCTTTTTTTACTGCCCGGATTAACAGAAAGGGCCAACACTATTATTGAAGGAGGAACCGTGGGAAAATCAATGCTTCACATTTATTTTGGAGTACTTGAAATTGTAAAGGTATTCATGTTGATTTATGCCGGTAATAAATTATTAAAAATTCATCAAAATATAAATACTCCTAACACATGAAGAAAATTGGATTAATTGGAGGACTTGGCCCGGAAGCTACAATAGATTATTACAAGGAAATAATCAGAGCTTTTTCTTTTGGGAACGAAGATTTAAACTATCCTGAAATCATTGTTTACAGCGTAAACATGTCGGAATTTATCGGTTTAATGAAGCAGAAAGAATACAATAAGGCTGCTTTGCTATTACTCGAAAAATTAAACGCATTAAAAAGAGCCGGTGCCGATTTTGCTGCAATAACAGCCAATACGCCTCATTTGCTTTTTAACGAACTTGAGAAAAGTTCTCCACTTCCGCTAATCAGCATTGTTGAGGCAACTTGTGTTGAAGCTGTAAAAAGAAAGTTAAAACGACCGGGGCTATTTGGCACAGAATTTACCATGAACGCCTCGTTCTATCCTGATGTTTTTAAAAAGAATGATGTTGAAGTGATAATGCCAACTCAAGCTGAAAAACAAGTAATCAACCAAAAATTGTTTAGCGAAATTGAGCATGGCATTTTTAAAGATGATACAAGAGATTTGCTCATAGAAATCATTCAAAAAATGGTGGATGAACAACAAATTGATTCAATTATCCTTGGTTGCACCGAATTCCCTTTGATACTAACTGAGACCGAATACTGCGGCATTCCGGTGCTCAACACCACCCAAATACATGTAAAAGAAATTGTTGAAAAGTGCTTAAATTAAAACTTACTGCCATGAAAAACAGTTATACACCAATCGATCCTGATTATTTTGAAATTGTGGAAAATGAAATTCTAAAAAACAAAGTTTCAAAAGTTTTTTATTTCGAAACAAAAAATAGTTTGGGTGAAGAAAATTCAAAAATAGATTGCATTGACACAGTAAATAATTTTGAAAAATTCCTCAAACTGAGCAACGGAAAGCGAATAAGAATGGACCGTATTATCACTGTAAACGGTATTCCCGGGCCAGCCTATGATGAATACGACCGATATGCTTTGGCATGTTTGGAGTGCAATGTAAATGAGAATAATAAGTAATAATTTCTTCTGCACTCATAAAAAAAACATTCTGAAAATATTAAAAATGAATTGGTCAAAACAATTATCTTCCGTATCTTATGTGAACTTATGACTATTAAATGGAGTGTAATAAAATAATCTGTTCTGATAAAAAGTAAATATAGATTAATACCATGGATGTAGAAATTCTTGCTCGTTTGCAATTTGCGTTTACCATTTCGTTTCATTATATCTATCCGCCACTGAGCATTGGTTTGGGATTGATGATGGTAATCTTTGAAAGTATGTATATCAAAACCAGAAACAAAGAATACAAAATTCTGACCCGGTTTTGGACAAAGATTTTCGCAGTAACTTTTGGTTTGGGGGTTGCCACCGGAATTGTTATGGAATTTGAATTTGGCACCAACTGGGCCACCTACTCCCGTTTTGTGGGCGATATTTTTGGCAGTGCGCTCGCGGCTGAAGGTATTTTTGCCTTTGCACTTGAAAGTGGATTCCTGGGTGTTTTGTTATTCGGGTGGAATAAGGTAAAACCCTGGGTTCATTTGGTTTCAACCATTGGCGTGTTTCTTGGCTCAATGTTTTCAGCCATTTGGATAGTGGTTGCAAACAGTTGGCAACAAACACCAGCCGGTTACCATATTGTTGGAGATGGATTAAATGCCCGTGCTGAAATCACTGATTTTTGGGCTATGGTATTCAACCCCTCCAGCGTTGACCGCATTACCCATGTTTGGCTGGGAGCACTTTTGTCGGGAGCATTTCTTGTGTTGAGCGTTCACGCTTATTATCTGCTGAAAGGCCGTTACGAAACGATTTCAGTTAAAGCCTTTAAAATTACGCTCGTTGTAGCCACGATTTTCTCGTTGGCACAACTTTTCACCGGTCACCGTTCAGCAGATGGTGTTTCAAAAAATCAACCGGCTAAATTGGCTGCCTTCGAAGGGCATTTTGAAAAAGAAGCGCCCGCTGATATGTACCTTTTTGGTTGGGTTGACAAGGAAAATCAAAAAGTTATTGGACCCAAAATTCCAGGAGGCCTTTCGTTTTTAGTAGATTATGATTTCAAAACCCCTATTTCCGGACTCAATGCTTTCCCTGAAGAAGACAGGCCCCCACAGATAAATGCAGTTTTTCAGTTTTATCATATAATGATTACAATAGGAATGACGTTGATAGCGCTCACACTTTTTGCAAGCTTTTTATGGTGGCGGGGTAAGTTGTTTCATTACAGATGGCTGATGGTGATTTTTGTTTTTGCCACTCTCCTTCCCCAAATTGCCAATCAGGTTGGTTGGTTTGCCGCCGAAATGGGCAGGCAGCCGTGGGTGGTGTATGGCTTGCTGCGAACGTCCGATGCTCTTTCAAAATCGGTTCAGGCAAATCAGGTACTTTTTTCGCTCATTTTGTTTATGGCCATTTATTTGTTGTTGTTCCTTCTGTTTATATATATGATCGACAAAAAAATTAAAAAAGGACCTTATGATGAAAGCAACGAAGACGAGAGACCGCTGCAAAACGAAATTAGTAACGTTATAACAAGATGATTATGGAAACATTTCTTGGATTGGATTATCAAACATGGTGGTTTTTGGTTGTTGGTGGCCTTTTTTCGGGTTATGCAGTGTTGGATGGATTTGATTTTGGAGCAGGCGCGTGGCATCTTTTTTTCCGTAAAGAAGAAAGTCGACGCATTGCCATTAATGCAATTGGCCCTGTTTGGGATGGAAATGAAGTGTGGCTTGTAATCGGCGGTGGTGCACTTTTTGCCGGATTTCCTGTTATGTATGCAACATTGTTTTCATCGCTTTATATTCCCTTTATTTTATTTCTTGTGTTTATTATTTTCAGCGCAGTTGCAATTGAATTCAGGAGCAAAGAACCCATGGCCTGGTGGAGAAAAACATGGGACTTTTTTTACAGCGTCTCGAGCATCATGCTTGCATTTCTGCTGGGTGTAGTACTTGGTAATGTGTTGCAGGGAATGGCCATTGGAGAAAACTACGAATATCAGGGCAAGGGATTATTCGAGTTTTTTACCCCTTTTACCTTGCTCACAGGTTTTAGCGTGCTGTTTTTGTTGATGACCCACGGTGCGATATATTTATTGCTAAAGACAGAGGGGCAATTGTATGTCAGGTTAACTTTTCTGGTAAAACAGGGCATCATTGCATTCGTCGTAATTTTCGCGATAACTACTTTGTATACATTAATATATATCCCGCACCTCTCCGATAAATTTAAAAACAACCCTGAGCTTTTTATTGTTCCGCTCACTGCGTTCCTTAGCATTGCCAACATTCCCCGGTTGGTAAGCAAGAAAAAGTTTTTGCCGGCTTTTCTTTTTTCATCTTTGACAATTTGTCTGCTGCTAATTTTAGTTGCCGTTGAAGTTTACCCCAATATGCTGCTTTCAACTGTTGATCCCCTGTATAATATTAACATTTACAATGCAGCATCTTCACAAAAGTCCCTGAAAATCATGCTGACTATGGTTGCTATTGGCGGACCACTTGTACTTGCCTACACAATTTTCGTTTACCGCACCTTTAAAGGTAAAGTGAAATTGGATGAACACAGCTATTGAAGATGTTGCAGGTTACGGGATCCGGGTTGCAGGTTACGGGTTAGGTGTTGCGGATTGAAAATTTGAGGGTACTCCGAAAAGTGAATGGTTAATAGTAACTGAAAAATGGTAAATCGTAAATGCCAAAATTGTAAATCATAAACACGATTTCAGATTTATCCTTGCAATTCAACAATTTAATTTGGCAGATTAATTTTTTTATTACTTTTGCGCAACTTTTAGCAATCTCTTTCTGTCGGCTGACGGATACATTGCCAACAATAATTAAAAATATTGAAATGGACTTAATTAAATTAGTAGAACAAGAATTCGCAACTGGGACTTCCCACCCGGAATTCATTGCAGGAGACACCGTAACAGTTGGTTACAAAATTAAGGAGGGAAATAAGGAAAGGATTCAGAGCTTCCGTGGAGTCGTCATCCAGATTAGTGGAAGTGGAAGTACAAAAACCTTTACAGTACGTAAAATTTCGGGTAACATTGGCGTTGAAAGGATTTTCCCGTTGGCATCGCCATTCATTGATTCAATTGAAATCAATAAACGTGGTAAAGTACGCAGAAAAAGGATTTTCTACCTGCGCGATTTAACCGGTAAAAAAGCCCGCATCAAAGAAAGAAAACGTTAAATCGAAAATAGAAAGGTCTCTGAAAAGAGGCCTTTTTTTTGATTAATACCCAATATCATCCATCCCCTCTTCTGCCATTTTAATACCACTTCGCCCGAAGTTAAGTGTGGGTCAGGAAAAAGCTAAACTACAATAGGGACCAGCCTGCATTCACTCAGCTCCGGGCTAAGCGAAATTCAATTGAAGACGAGTTGTATTTCGCGTTTGGCTGACCAAAACCCGGAGAAGATAAAGGATCACTTAAAGTTGCCTCAATATCGGACAGTCATGAGCAGAATAAAGGTAATCCCCGGTTCACTTTCACAAAAACCAAAAGAATGAAATGATTAAAGAAAAGAGGGTGAAAAATTAAAAATGCTGAAGATCATTTTCGGGATTTTTGTATTTATTCCTGTTGAAAACCTGGACTGCACCCAGCCTGATTACAACGGGTTATCCATTCAATAACTCCTCAGCGGTTCGTAAAGTAGTATCGGAATAGCCTTCGCCACCCACCATTTTTGCAAGCTCAATAATGCGCTCATCCGGGTTAAGGTGTTTTATTGAAGTAAATGTTTTACCATTTTCTTCGAATTTGTACACCATCAGGTGTGCATCACCCTTTGCAGCAATTTGAGGTAAGTGCGTGATGTTTATGATTTGTGTTGAATTGGAAAAAGATTTAATAATATTTCCCATTTTCAGTGCAATTTCGCCTGAAACTCCTGAATCAATTTCATCGAAAACAACCGTTGGGAGTGCCCTGGATTTGCGAAGGAGGTCTTTGATGGCCAACATCAGGCGCGACATTTCGCCACCAGAGGCAACTTTTGAAATCTCAGCCGGGGCAGAATCAGTGTTGGCGCTGAAAAGAAAAGAAACTGCATCTTTTCCGTTTATCGTGAATCCGGGAAGTAGTTCATGTACAATTTCCAATTTCGATTTATACATTCCCAATTGATGCAAATCGTCGATAATTGCAGTTTCAATTTGTTTAAACGATTTTTTACGTATTGTGCTTAATTCAACCGACTTTTCTTCAAGACTTAAACGACTTTTCTCAAGCGCTGCTTTCAATTTTTGAATTTCGTCATCGTAACCGGTTACCTGGCTAATTTTTTCATCAAACGAATTTCGGAGCACTATCAATTCCTCAACAGTATTCACATGATGTTTTTGCTGAAGGCTGTAAATTAAGTTCAGCCTTTCAGTTACCAATTCAATTTGTACAGGATCATGTTCAACATTGGCAGACAAGCGCTCAATTTCATCCAGAATATCTTTTACTTCCAGAAAACTGCTTTGTAACCGTGCAGCCAAATCGGGAACTTCAGCAATATAATTTTTAATATTTTCGAGCTTTTTCTGGCCTTCTTTTAAATGCAGAACGACTGAAAATTGTTCATTGTCAAGCAATGCCTGTACTTCAGAAAAAGCATTTTTTATATCCTCAGCATGATTTAGTTTTTCCAGCAGAGATTCAAGTTCATCCTGTTCATTTTCCTTTAAATCAGCATCGTTAAGCTGGTTAAACTGAAATTGCCAGTAATCAAGATCAGCGCTTTCTTTGTTGCTTTTGTTGATTAGTTCCTCCAGCTCTTTTTGCACCGAAATATACCTGCGGTATAAATCGCGGTAGATTTGCAGAATTTTTTCCGATCCGGACACTGTGTCAACCAAATCAAGTTGGAATTTGCGGTTTCCCAATTCAAGGTTCTGGTGTTGCGAATGGATATCAATAAGGTTCAAACCCAGTTCGCGCATGGTTTTCAAATTAACGGGGGTATCGTTTACAAATGCCCTGAACTTGCCTGTTGTTGTAATTTCACGGCGGATAATGGTTGTTTTATCGTAATCCAGATCGTTCTCCTCAAAAAAAGGCTGGAGACGATAATCCCCAATCTCAAATGTTCCTTCAACAACACATTTTTTTGACTTATCCTTTAAAACCGATAAATCGGTGCGATTGCCAAGAATCAGACCTAATGCACCCAGCATGATTGATTTTCCAGCCCCGGTTTCGCCGGTTATTGAATTCATTTTTTCATGAAAAACAATGGTAAGGCTATCGATTAAAGCGTAGTTTGAAATTGAAAGTCTGGTCAGCATGTATAATCTTATTACAACTCTTCTGTTTCTGAAATTTTGGAGTATTTACTGCCATTCGAGGGATCTATTTCATTCAAAATCGTTAAAACACGTGATCTTTCATCGGGGAACGATTTTGAAAAAACATTAACCAGTTCATCGGATTTCGCATCAAAAAACATTTGCAAAATATAGGTTGACGGTCGCCTTCTGAAAACTTTCTGCAGGTCGCGCAAAGATTCAGCTATATTAGCCCGTCCTTCTTCTGCTCTTTGTGACATTAAATCCAGACCATTCCTGTGATAGTTGTACATACATTTCCTGAAATCAGAATAGGATTTGTTCATCACATTTTCCAAAAGCCAGTAACGGTTTCTTTCACTTTCAAAAGATTTCCAGCCTTTTACAGGTAAGTTTTGAGAATTGTTCACAATTGCCTGTGCTTTATCAAAATAAGGTGTGCCACCTTCAGGTGAAAATGAATCGTAACTAAAACCAAGAATCACATAGGCATAATATGCCAAAATATTTGTCAAATTATCCCTGTTAGAGGTTTCGTTAAACTCAAGCGGCTGAAACTCGACATACCGGCAGCGAAAATCATTGTCCTTTATATTCAGTATTGTAGTTTCGTAACTTGAATCGAAAACAGGTCTGATCAATTGCACCTGTATAGATCCCCGAAATTCATCGGCAGAAATCTGTTCTTCAAGGAGGATCATGATGTTGCATTTCAGTTTTTCATCGTAGCTGTAAACATGGTCTGTCCATTTGCGGGTGTTCATAAATTCATACACATCCGACTGCATTGTGCGGAATAAATTCTGGTTTGCCCCCTGTATTCTTTGATGCGAAATGGTAACATTACAGCGCAGTTCCTGAGCATTCGCGCTTGAAATAATAAATATGAGTGATAATATAAACAGTAATAACGACTTCATAACAATCAAAAATTATTGTTTTAAAAATAAAGAAAATAACTCCGGCAAAAGTGCTATTTTAAAATTGATTTGATTTTATTAACAATATCAACTGCAACTTCCTGCTTACTTTTTAACTCAAAAAACTGTTGATTATTGTTTTTGTCGATGATTGTAATTTTATTTGTATCAACCTGAAACCCGGCATCTTTGTCATTTAAGGAATTTAAAACAATAAAATCGAGATTTTTATTTTCCAGTTTTTTCCTGGCATTGTTCATCTCATCATTTGTTTCGAGTGCAAAGCCCGCAATAATTTGATTTTCTTTTTTTAGTTTACCCAATGCAGCAGCTATATCTTTTGTTGGCTGAAATTCAATATTCAAGTTATCATTTCCGCGTTTTGTTTTCACTGTATCCACAAAGACAGGGGTAAAATCGGCAACAGCAGCGCACATTACAGCACCATCGCAATCAGGAAACCGAGGTAACGCATTCGGAATACATTTCTGAAGCTGACTCAACCCGAATAACTTTAATATTTTCTTTTATTGTGGTTAAATTAACCGGGCCTGAGACCAGAATAACCTCTGCACCATGTTCGGCAAGTACTTCGGCAATTGCATATCCCATTTTTCCGGATGAAAAATTTCCAATAAACCGGACCGGATCAATTTTCTCAAAGGTAGGCCCGGCGGTTACAAGGAAAGTTTTTCCTTTCAAAAATTTTTTCGAATGGAAATATTCAGCAACAATATCTGCAATATTTTCAGGTTCCTCCATTCTTCCCTTTCCGGTTAAACCACTGGCAAGTTCTCCAACAGAGGGTTCGATGATTGTATTTCCAAAGGATTGTAAAGTTTCAATATTTTTTTGTGTAGATGGATGGGCAAACATATCCAAATCCATTGCCGGGACAACAAATACAGGGCATTTTGCCGACATGTAAGTTGTTACAAGCATGTTATCAGCAATACCATTTGCCATTTTTGCAATTGTTGAAGCAGTTGCCGGAGCTACCAGCATAATATCTGCCCACAATCCGAGGTCAACATGGCTGTTCCATGAACCATCAATTGCGCCAAAAAATTCGCTGATTACAGGTTTACCTGATAATGCAGAAAGTGTAACCGGTGTTATAAATTCTTTGCCTGCTGCTGTAATTACTACTTGTACCTCAGCACCTTCCTTTACCAATAAACGCAAAAGCATAGCTGCTTTATATGCCGCTATGCTTCCTGTAATTCCCAATATTATTTTTTTGCCTTCAAGCCTCATGGGCGTTGAAATTAAACTTTTGGTTTGTTCTCCCTGCTTGGGTTTCTGTGGTAGATTTCATTCTCCTTTAATTCTTCAAAAGCAATTAAAGAAGGTTTTGGCATTCTTTCGTAAAATTTCGAAATTTCTATTTGTTCGCGGTTTTCAAATATTTCTTCCAAATTATCGGTGTATGATGCAAACTCCTGAAGTTTTTGATTTAATTCTTCTTTTAATTCAGACGAAATCTGGTTGGCTCTTTTTGCCAAAATCATCACAGTTTCGTAAATGTTTCCTGTTTCTTGTGTCAACACCTCTAAATCGCGCGAAATTGTTGATGGCGCTGCTTTTGTTTTCTTGTAATCCATATTTAATTATTATTTGTTTCTTCTTTATAATTTAACAATTCGGAGGTTACTTTGTGAAATTTTTCGGCCTCTTTTATGTGCTTGCTTTCCGGAAATTCATCGACAAATGTAAAATATTCATCGAGTGCATTTGAAAGTCTTTCCTGTTTTTTATCATAAACGCTTCCAATTGCAAGCATATATTTCGATTCGAGTAACATAAACTTTAGTTCTTCCCTGTATTTTGAATCGGGATATTCATTTAAACAATTTGATAATGCAATTACTGAAGCTTTATAGTTTTCAAAATCGTAATAAAGTTTAGCGCTTAAATAGGCTTTATACACCAATTTATCATTCATTTCATCAATCAACCGGTTTGCCTCGTCAACTCTGGCGTTGAAAGGATAAAGGTTCACATATAACTGTAATGCATCAATTGCCTCATGTGTAACCTGCTGATCAAGGCGTGCTTTCGGAGACATCAGATAAGAACAATAACCATCCATGAAATAAGATTCTTCAGCGAATTCACTCATTGGATATTCCTTGATCAATGTTTTAAAATAATGACCTGCCATCAGATAATCCTTTTGCCCGATCATGCTTTTTGCATAGTAATAATATACCTTGTCTGCCCTGTTTGTTCCCCTGTAAATGCTGACAAGTTCCTTTAGCAATGTACCAGATCTAACGTATTCACCGTCTTCGTAATATTCTATGGCTTTTTTGTATTTATATTCGTAATCGGTACTTTTTACAATTTTATTATAACTACCACACGAACTTAAAATTACTGTTAACAGAATTAGTCCCGTCCTAAAAAATCTCCTTTTTATTAACATGGCGCAAAAATATACTTTTTTTAGTTACCTGAAACGATTTGATGCGTTAAATTTAAACGTATTTATTGTTAAAATATTAATCGTAGCATATTCATTTATAGTTTTATACGTTAAAACCAAACTTTAAAATCGCTGTGAAAATAGGAATGTTTTCATGGATAAAATCAGTTGTTAGCATTATTTAACACGTTTGTGCAAAAATTAAAAAAGTTTACATTTGCACCTTAATAATCTTAAAAAAAATTACAACGTGGATATATTTGAAAAATTCAGAGCGAACCAGGGAGAAATTGGTAAACACATGAAAAAAATTCATGGATACTTTGCTTTTCCCAAACTTGAAGGAGAATTGGCTCCGAGAATGATGTTCAGGGGTAAAGAGGTTTTAAACTGGAGTTTAAACAATTATCTGGGACTGGCCAATCATCCTGAAGTAAGAAAAGCAGATGCCGATGCTGCTGAACAATACGGAATGGCTTACCCAATGGGAGCGCGCATGATGTCGGGACAGACAACAAAACATGAACAACTTGAACGCGAACTGGCAGCTTTTGTTGGTAAACCTGATGCATTTCTGCTCAATTATGGTTACCAGGGAATGGTTTCGGTTATCGATGCAATTTGTGGAAGAAATGATGTTATTGTTTATGACGCTGAATCCCACGCCTGTATTTTGGACGGCGTGAGGTTGCACATGGGAAAACGCTTTGTTTATTTACACAACGACATTGACAGTTTACGCAAACAACTGACACATGCAACCCGTTTGGCTGAAAAGCAAAAAGGAGGAATTTTGGTAATTACGGAAGGGGTGTTCGGAATGGCCGGCGACATGGGAAAACTGGATGAAATTGCTGCTTTAAAAGATGAATTTAAATTCCGCCTGCTTGTTGACGATGCTCATGGTTTTGGTATGATGGGAAAAACAAGCGCCGGAACTGCTGAACATTTTGGCGTTACTGATAAAATTGATCTTTACTTTGCAACGTTCGCAAAAGCTATGGCCGGTATTGGAGGTTTTATCGCATGTGAAACAGACATTTGTAATTATCTGCGCTATAACATGCGTTCACAAACCTACGCTAAATCATTACCAATGCCAATGGTTTTAGGTGGATTAAAAAGACTTGAACTCATTCGTACAAAACCTGAATTAAAAGAAAGACTATGGACAGTGGTTGCTGCACTCCAAAAAGGATTGCGTGAAGCAGGTTTTGATCTGGGCAAAACAAACTCTGCAGTTACACCAGTATATATGAAAGGTGGAGAAGCTGAAGCAACAAACCTTGTATATGACCTGCGCGAAAACTTTGGAATATTCTGTTCAATGATTGTTTATCCTGTAATTCCAAAGGGTGACATCCTGCTTCGGTTAATTCCAACTGCAATGCACACACTGGAAGATGCTGAAATTACAGTTGATGCATTTAAAAAAGTTCGTAAAACACTGTTGGAAGGCAAATATTCAACCACTGATTTTGCAATCGTTAAAGTTGATATGTAGCTGTGGGAAGTATTGAGATTTGAGTATCAAGTATCAAGACTAAAGATCAGACGAAGAATTACAACGTGAAAATTGCACTTATACAGTTGGATAAATAAAGAAATTTTAAAACTAAGGATAAAAAAAGGGGAGCTGATTGGCTCCCTTTTTTTATCCGCATATATTAAGAATTCTTTTCTGACAAATACCTTTCAGCATCCATGGCAGCCATGCAACCTGATCCTGCGGCGGTAACAGCTTGCCTGTAATGCGAATCCTGAACATCGCCACAGGCGAAAACCCCTGGTACTTTTGTTTTTGAAGTTCCGGGAATAGTTTTAATATATCCGACTTCATCGGTATTCAAATATTCCTTGAAAATATCAGAATTGGGTGTATGGCCAATGGCAAGGAAAAACCCGTCGATTTTTATTTTTACCTCTTCTTCACCTTCTTCTCCAAGGTTCTTCACCAAAGTGGCACCTTCTACTACCCCATCTCCAAACAAACCTTTTGTTTGATGTTTCCAAAGTATCTCTATATTTTGCGTTTTCATTGTTCGATCTGCCATAACTTTTGATGCACGCAATTCATCACGACGGACGATTAAATACACCTTACGGCACAATCCGGCCAGATACATTGCCTCTTCAGCAGCAGTATCACCTCCTCCAACAACAGCAACATCTTTACCGCGGTAGAAAAAACCATCGCATGTTGCACAGGCAGAAACCCCGCCTCCGGCATATTTTTGTTCATCTTCCAAACCTAAATATTTTGCAGTTGCACCTGTAGCAATTACTACAGTTTCAGCTTCAATTAATTTTGAATCATCAATCCATATTTTGTGGACAATACTTGAAAAATCAGCTTTGGTAGCCATTCCCCAGCGCACGTCGGTGCCAAAACGTTCAGCCTGTTTTTTTAAATCCTCCATCATTACCGGGCCTGTAACTCCTTCGGGATAACCCGGATAATTTTCAACTTCTGTCGTGGTAGTTAACTGACCTCCGGGTTGCAAACCCTCATACATTACCGGAGATAAATTGGCTCGGGCAGCATAAATAGCAGCCGTGTAACCGGCAGGTCCTGAGCCTATAATCAAACATTTTACTTTTTCAACATCAGTAGGTTCTGCTGTCATTTTTTCGGTTTCTTTTATTTCAAGTGGCTTAAACATAACATTAAAATTTTTAGTCGAACAAAAGTAAAAAACATATGATACGAAGTGTTAAAATTACAATCAATAATAATTAACAATGAATAGACAAATTCTATTTTGCACTGTCTGTGGAATAAGAACGAAATACAAGAAAAATTTTGCAAATGAAAAATCAACCATTACATTTGCAACCGCTAAAAGCAATTTTAGCAAATCAAAAAACAGTTCGGGGTGTAGCGCAGCCTGGTAGCGTATCCGTCTGGGGGGCGGGGGGTCGCAAGTTCAAATCTTGTCACCCCGACGAAATGACAATCAAGGAGTTAAACACAAATTTAACTCCTTCTTTTTTGAGCATGGGTACAACATAGGTACAACAAATTGGCAACTATATATCACAGTATCCTACCATATATTTAAATGATTTTGAGTATTACTCAATCTTTCGAAGCCAATTCGCACCAAACAAAGACAAACACTACCACAACAACTATTTTCACTTGACTTCATTTGTTTGATTTGCTAAATTTAATGCACTAATTATCAATGCCATTGAAAAAAGAAAAAGGTGGTGATAATTGATAGGATTTTTGTTTAAATGCATTAAAATGGAAACAATCATTAAAAAATCAGGACTACTTCTGTTTCTGCTCAATCAAAAATTGAGAAGGTTGTTTCAAATACGGATTTTACGTAATCACAATACGACATTACTGTTTATCCTGCTTGTATGTTTCACTATCCTATTGATTGGTTTTTGGGGAATGGGATTTTCAAACTATAAAATTATACTATACTCGACCATAACCATTATTGCATTGTTCTTTGCTTTACTTTTAATTGGTTCATTGAAAAAAGCAAACTATGTTATTTATTGTTTGAAATTTCTCTAACAATTTCAGTTGTAATTCAGTCTGTGCATAAGTTTGAAATGAACAAAAAAGGAATAGCCCTAATACGAGAAGTTTACTGTTCATCACGTAGTTAATTTAAAATCATCTCAATATTTTTGTAGCTCACACAGGCAGGTTGGCGAAAGCAGGCGGTATTATCTATTACATAATTAGCAATAATAAGAAATCTATTTCATCGCTTCAAAAGATGCTTCAAACTTCTTAAATTCCTGCATTAGTTCATTCACCATTTCAGGTTTTTCCTGTGATAAATCGGTTGATTCTGTTGGGTCTTCACGTAGATTAAACAGTTGAATTTCGTTTTTAGGTTTCATGGGCTTTATGCCCGGATACATTCCTGGGTTTGCCTGCCCTAAAATAGGAGCAATAATTGTTGTTCCGTCAGGGGCGCGTTTGTCTTTCCAGGTGCTTAAATCAGTTTCTTTCCAATATCTGGGCTCCCGAACAAATAGTTTCCAATCGCCTTTTCGAACCGACATAATATCGGAATTGTGCATACTAAAAACTGGAATATGTTCTGTTTGTTTTCCCTGTAATATTTCGGTGATGTCTTGTCCATCCAAGGTATTCGTTTTTGAAGGATTTACTCCGGTTAAAGCAAGTAAAGTTGGGTAGATGTCAACCGATGCACACGGTACTTTCACCTTTGTATTTTCGGGAAACACCTTTGGGTAGTGCATGATAAAAGGCACACGAATTCCACCTTCCCAGGTTGTTGCTTTCATGCCTTTTAATCCACCCGTACTGCCACCATACCATGGTCCATTGTCCGACATAAAAATAACAATGGTATTTTCTAAAATGTTGAGCTCTTTGAGTTTTGTCATTACTTCGCCAACCGACCAATCGAGTTCACGAATTACATCCGAGTATAAATCGTTTGGTGTTTCGGGTGTATAAAAACGTTCGGATGCTGCCAACGGTTTATGTGGCATGGCGTGGCATAAATGCAAGAAGAAAGGTTTATCTTTATTTCTCTCGATAAACTCAATGGCTTTGTTGGTATATTTTTGTGTGAGTAAACTTTGGTCAACGGGATATTCAACCGTGTCCATATTTTCCACAATCTGAACCGGACGCATATCGTTTGAATAGAGAATTCCATAGTATTCGTCAAAGCCATGATTGACAGGAAAAAACTCAGGTTTATGCCCAAGATGCCATTTTCCAATACATTTTGTACGATAACCGGCATCGTGAAAAACATTACCAAGTGTAATTTCATTTGCAGCGATTCCAATATCATTTATCCCTGCATCAGGGGTGGGATTTTTTACCAATCCATGTCTCAACGGAAATCTTCCTGTAAGTAATGTCGCTCTTGAAGGCGCGCAATAAGGAGTTGGCACATAAAAATCGGTACAGATAACACCATGTTCTGCGATATTATCAATGTTTGGTGTCTGATAGTTTGTTTGCCCATAGCACGAAATATCGCCGTAACCGAGGTCGTCGGCAAGGATGATTATTACGTTTGGGCTTTTATCGTTTTGATCCTCCTTTTTTAAAGAAGTACATCCTGCAAAAAACAAGAGACTTACAAAAACAAGAGATTTAAAAATATTATGGTTCAATTGGTTCATTTTTGGGTATGTCATTAAACTATATGTTACAAGAAATAATATAGTTCGATTTTGAAATAAATGGAGCAGAATCAATCAAATTGAATTGAAAGATTCTGCCCATTTTTTTTCTAACTAACTAAACTAATTTATGAGTGTATTTACTTCGTTTTAACCTTTACAAAGATTTTAACAATCTTCGCCATAACGAACAACACTAGTTTCCAACTACAACTGTCTTAATATCGGTATAATTATAATTTTTATAAGCATCCTGACAATTTATACCAACACGCACATAATAGCTTGTTCCGGTATATTTAACGGCAGTGGAAGTCGTCAGATGAATCGTTTGTCCTTCCTGGTCATTCGTAATAGTAACAGGAGCTGCAACCAATTGGCTATCGTAATTATTATTACCGCAATACTGTGTTGTTGAAATATATAATCGTGCATCGTTCAAATCTGGAGCAGGCATTCCCTCTTTGTTATTTCTTGTAAACCTTACTTCAGCTTCGATAAAGTTATCAGCGGTTACAAAAGGTTCTGTTACCCATTCAACATTTAAATAAGGAGTAACTTCAAAATCAATTGTAGTAGGCCCGTTAATATTAACAATCTTTCCTTCTTCATCATAGGGATAGAAAGGACCTTCTATTGGTGTTATTCTGTATTCACCAGAGAAAACTTTACTGTTTTTGAAAGAGCCGTCTTGTTTCATTGACAAATAGGAAGGAATGATTGCAATCGTTGAATCACTTCCTGCCCAACTGAGTTCTTCCATCTTTAATTTCATGTTGCCTCCCCCTTGTTCAGTTTGAAGCATATTACCATTAACATCGAGTATTTTTCCTTCAATGCTTGCTTCGGGGCCTTCATAGTTATCAATTTCGCAACTCGAAAATGATAATGTTGCCAGAAGTAGTATTAAATATATAATATAATTCTTCATTTGTATATAATTTATTGTTAGGTAATTAGTATTGATCATTTTGTATCAACAGCGGATTCGTTTTAATCTCTCCGGTTGGTATTTTTTCATAGTAATACTTCGTATCAAAGTTCAAATTGTTATTCGCTTTTTCACAAATCCTTGTATCATAAATGTATTTACCTTCAGGATTACCCGCACTATTAACGGTAGCGTCTTTTGCAAAAAGGAAGGGACTAATCATTCGTCGTCGGTAATTATAAATCTGAGTGTCAAAAGTAAACCAGCGACGTAAATCCCAGTACAATTTATGCTCAAAAGCTAATTCCTTATATCTTTCAACCCGAATGAGTTGCAGACCACGGTTTGGCGCCAGTACAAATCCACCCGGGCCAGTACCTCTTGTGTATGCAGCTGTAGTAGATAATTCACCCGCGCTGGCTAACAACGTAGCTCCAGCTCTGCTTCTAATTTGATTAACAGCCTCAAAAGCGTCGTTCTGCATATCTACTCCTTCATTTGAAGTAACCCCATTTTGCGCCAGTTCAAGCGCTGCTTCGGCACGGTTTAATAATACTTCAGCATAACGTATGTCAATCCATGATGAAAAACCAGAGTGTAATGTGGTTTGTGCAACAGACAACGACATATTAAGCCACTTTCTACCATGGAAACCTGTTACCGTATTGTTAGTTCCTGTTTTTGGCCCGTCTAACCCGCTCTTATTTAATTTAACTCCGGTTGAAGTTGTATAAGGTTCTTGCGTGTATACATTTTCTGTTGAAGTAAGTACATTCTCTTTAAACCAGGCATTTTTATCATACGAAGCAGTAGAGAAGTAATCATCAGCTACAAATTTCTGAATTGGAGTGGAAGGATCGATTTCTTCATTAATTATTCCTCTTCTGATATCCAGCTCAACACCTTTATAAGTATTTCCGGGAACCAGAATAGATCCTAATAATCGAGGCTCCGCATTTTTGTATAAACCGTCCGGACCATCATATACAATGTAATTGCCAGCATCGTCAACAGGACTAAGTTTTCCGGTTGTAGGATCAATTGGAAGTCCATCGAACAATTCCACCCAATCTAAAGTAATATTATAACGGTCGCCATAAGTAGTTGTCATTCGTGGCGGACAATATATAACATCAAAATTCTGTATATAATTTGTATAATCATATTGTCTTAAAAATACACTTTCAGAAGATACATCTGCTTTTTCAAAAACCTCAGCAAAGTTTTCAGCCAGGTCGCCATTTCCCTCATAAAGTGCAAAACCACCTTCTTCAACCATTTTTGCTGCTTCCCAGGCTTGTTTAAAATAGTCATTTGCATTGTTCGCAGGAATTCCACACAACATTACACCATCTACCGAATATTCAAAAGTACCTCCGTATCTTGCATAAGAACCGGCAAACAAGGCTACCCTGGATTTAAGCGCTGCAGCCACATATTTGTTTGCTCTGCCTTTTTCGCTTGTTGCAGGCATGTTTTCCATAGCATAATCCAAATCAGAAAGTATAAAATCGTAACTGTCTTTATGGCTGCTTCGTGCTACCCATAGTTCACTTTCGGTTTCACCAATCTGCTGAACTTTGTCAATAATAGGAACTCCACCAAAACATTTCACCATGTAGAAATAAGTATAAGCACGAATAAACCGGGCTTCTGCAATCCATTCTTCTGCACCTTCCAAAGTTCCGATATACTCTGGTAAGCTTTCAATAAGTACATTTGCATTTCGGATGACTTGAAAGCCTTCTTGCCAATAACCATTTGCCGGGATATAAATCCCTGTGTTATTGCGGTTAACAGTTTCGCCTGTACTTAACATTGGCCACGAAATATTACCCCAGTCGTAAAATCCACCACGGTTAGAACTGTTTGTAACATTAAAATCTTCCATGGGTATATGGTTGTACATTCCGGCCATGTATGCCTTTATCCCGCCCTCGTTGTATATATCTTCGTTGGTCAAAATATTTTTTGGGGGAATATCCAAATTCTGGCATGCTCCAAATACACCCGCAAAAATTACTAGTAATATTATTAATTTCTTATTCATCTTATCTAACTTTTAATTGTTTTAAAATGTGATTTCCGCGCCAAAATTAATTGTTTGATTAAGCGGATACATATACCCTGACTGATCTTCGGGGTGTTCAGGATCAATCCCTTTAACTCCAGTAAAAGTTAATAGGTTATAGCCATTTACAAACAACCTTGCTTTCTCAATCTTTACTATATCTAATATATGCTTAGGTATTGTATAGCCCAATTCAATATTTTTTAGTCGTACATAAGTACCATTTTGCATCCCAAATTCGGAATCGGTTTCAGCGGAATTGGCTCCATATGCATAATTCCCGCTTACCCAATCATTCGAAGGATCATAAGGATCGGATTTAGGATCAACAGGACGCCATCTGTCCATAAAGTAATCCAGTGCATTACCGTCCCACATTAAGGGTTTAGCCAGCGCTTCACCCATTCCAATATAATACATAGAAGCACCCTGGAATAACATGTTAAGGTCGAAGTTTTTATATTGTGCACCAATGTTAATACCAATATTCAATAACGGATAACTTGTTGTTGCAATTGGATGATTATCATTTCCGTCTATTACACCATCTTCATTCCAGTCTTGATAGATGTAATCTCCCGGAAGGGTTGAAATGCTTGTAAAAACATTGGAAGTGGCAATTTCTTCATACGATGTATATCTTCCAGCATCACCATATCCAAACCAAACATCGTTATACCTGTTTGTTTTGTTGTTTTTCCAGTTATCATATGAATTCCCTGAATTTGCCCTTTCAACATATAATCTTTGGGTACGCGTGATTGCTATATTACCGGAAACATTGTAACTAAAATCTCCAATTTTACTTCGGTGCCTTAACTCAAGTTCTAAACCCTTTGTTTGGTCTCCATTTAAATTCTCCTGTGGCATAGTCGATCCGAATGATCCTGGTATCGAAATTAAACGATTGGCCAATAATCCATCTCTTTCTCTGTTGAAATAATCAAATGTAAATCCAAGTTTACCATTCCAAAGATCACCATCTAATCCAATATCGAAAGTTTTAACTGTATACCAGGTTATGTTTGGGTTTGGCGCAGAACGGAAACCCAAAGCATTGGTATAGGATCCATCAAACATATATCCTGTTGGGTAATTTTTCATATAATTACCGCTTGTGTTCGGATAATCGTAACCCGAAAGATACTGATAGTCAAGCGCTCCATCATCTCCCATTTTACCGTAAGAAGCGCGTATTTTTAAGTTATCCATAAAGGAGAAATTATCCTTTATAAACGATTCTTCAGAAATTCTCCATCCAATTGATCCTCCTGGAAAGAAACCCCATTGCTCATTTTTTGGAAATCTGGACGAACCATCGTACCTAAAGTTAAGATCGAGCAAATACTTACCTGCATAATCGTAATTTAATTTTCCAACAAAACCAGTGGAAGCATATTCACTAATTCCGTTGGCATTGGCAGTACCTACCTGGTTCTCAGCATTTCCTGCGAACAGATAGGGCAAAGGAATTGAAAACTCTCTGGCTGCATAAATATTATCTCCTTTCGTTTTTGCACCTTCCAATAAAACTAATGCGTTTACATTGTGCTTACCTGCAAATGATTTTTCATAGTTCAAAGAAACCTGATAAAGAGTTTTGTTAGAAACACCGTAAGAACGATCTAATGCTGTAGGTGAATTTTTCTCAATTGCCGTATATTCCTCAGTAGCCTCATCATACCGGTATTCATTATAAGATTTGCTATAATTTGAGTTGTCAGTAATTCGGGTATCGTAACTAAATAAGCCTTTTGCAACCAATCCTTCTATCCCCGGTACATCATAACTTAACTCCATAGAAGAATTTAAAATTTTTGTATTTCTTTTTTCAAAACCAGAAAGATCAGAATTTGTCACTGCCGCTACGTTATCAATATCAGAAGACATTTTTTGATAAAATGGCTGTGTATTATTGGCATAAATTGATTCATCGGGAACTGTACGCCATAACGCTTTATAGATATTCCAGGCATCCATATTTGGTGCATTTCTGTTATCGAGAATACCGTTTATTTTTAATGAGAAGTTTATCCTGTCAGAAACTTTGGCATTAATATTTGTACGCATGTTAAAACGTTCGTAATTCAAATCGCCTGATTCCCAAAAACCTTCCTGATCGAGATAACCCAGGTTAACGAAATAATCTACGCGATCTGCACCACCCGACAAATTAACATTGTGCTGTTGCTGTGGTGCGTAATCTCTCATTACTGCATCGTACCAGTCGGTACTTGTGCGCGTTCCATCGTAGAATTTTTGGAATTCTTCATCGGAAAAAGTAAGACTAGGGTTTGAAACACTCCGCATGGTTTTTTCGTTGTACAAAGTCATACGATCTATTGCTCCAACCGGTTGTAGCACTTCTGCCGGAACCTGCAAACCATAGTACATAGAATAACTTAATTTCGGTGCACCTTTTTTCCCCTTTTTCGTGGTAACAAGTACCACCCCATTTGCAGCACGTACACCATACACAGCTGCCGATGCATCTTTAAGTACCGAGATGCTTTCTATTTCATTCGGGTCGATACGTTGAATATCGCCGCGCGGAACTCCGTCAATTACGATTAAAGGAGAGCCAAAGCCCCGAATGTCAAATTGATTGTTAAAAACCCCGGGTTCAGATGTTTTCTGAACAACACGTACACCGACTAATTTTCCGGTCAACATATTTTGAACGTTTTGGTTTTTTGAAGCTACAATATCTTCGCTTTTAATGGATGCGACGGATCCACTTAATGTAGCTTTTTTCTGTGTTCCATAACCAACAGCCACTACTTCTTCAATACCGATTGCATCTTCAGCCATGGTAACATCAATAGAAGTCTGATTTTCAACAGCGATTTCCTGTGTTTTCATTCCTACAAATGAAAAGACCAGAACCGAATTTTCAGGAATATTCGATATAGAATACTGCCCAGCTCCATCGGTAATTGTGCCGATTGTCGTTCCTTTCAAAACAATGGAAACACCGGGAATGCCTACTTCGGAGCTTTCTGTTACTTTTCCTGTAATTGTTCGCTCTTGAGCAAAAAGCCAAACCGGAAACAAAAGAAGTAATAAGATAACTTTCGTTTTCTTCATAAGTTTAATTTTTTAAATGATTAGTAAAATTTGATTTGAATACATGTTTCATCATAATTTGCATAGATTTAATTATAGATTTATTTGATTGTTATTCTTATGTAAATTAATAAAAGGCTCTGTTAATTTAAGTTCGTCGGCAATGTATGTATGGTGTAATAACAAAGGATTAATAAAGAATTAATAAGATTAATATATGTTAAGAAAATAAAATAAAAAAGACTAACATATTCATAAACAAAACCTTACACAATTAAATATTTTCAATATTTACTGAAAATATTTAATGGTGCTTTACTATTCTTTTAAACAAGGAATGAAAACAAATCTATATTTATCCGCTTATAAAAGCAGAAAGAGCTGAAAGATTCTAACTTCAGCTCTAATACTTATTGTTAATCGTACTTTAACGTGATTGTTCCCGAAACCTAAAGTTTATTTTAGCAAAAACATTTTTCGAACCGCTGAATAATTGCCGTATTGCATACGGTAGAAATAGAATCCGGATGGCAAATTAGCTGCATTAAATGCTACGCGATGTGTACCTGTTGGCATTTTTTTGTCAACCAAAGTTGTAATATGCTGTCCAAAAGCATTGTAAACCGTTACACGAGTGTGACCAGCTTTTTGCAACTCGAATGAAATTAGTGTTTCACGGTGAAATGGATTTGGATAATTCTGCTTTAAATCAAAATCCGGTAAACCTAAACGGGAGGTTTCAACTTCGGTTGTTTGCCCCTCGGTAATCTCGACAAAACATATTTTTGCATTGTCGGCCCCTTCTCCGGGAGAAATTGTTAAACGGTTATCTTTCACTTCAACCACAGCATGATGTTCATCGAAATTATTTGAATTGGTTAAATCCTCTTTTACAACTCCCTCAATATTAACTGTATTTATTTGATTTGAAAACGAGGGATCTCCCATTACCAAATAGACAATGTAAATTCCATTTGCAATTTCCATTTCCCAGGTACGATTTTCTTCTACTTGCATATGATTTAGTGTCGCATAACGAACATCATCAGGTGCACCCCGATCACGAGATCTATTATTTGAGCCACCAACCCAACCATATACATGACCGTTATCCCGGGTTCCATATTCTAATCCGGTATCTTTTAAATAGCCTTCAGGAACCGGTGTATCGTCGGGCTGAAAATTCACTTTTAAAGCAGTGTTGCTGGCATTTAAAAAAGTAGCAGTGAGCTCCATATCGGTGTTTATGACAAGATTCAAATGGTTCTCATCGCTTGTTATATCTCCCGACCAGCCATTAAAAAACGATAACGACTCGGGTTGGGCCAATACCGAAACTACTGTACCTTCAACATAAGTTCCACCAGGAGGATCAAATGTTATTTCGCCTTTGCCAACTTTTGAACAGCTTACTATATACGAACTAGAACCAATATAAATTTCACACGAATCAACTGCAAAATTTCCACTTTCATCAGTAGCCTTTATTTTAACAGAATGGGTTCCCAATGGTAATCTGGTCAAAAATGTATCTATCAGCGAAAAACCCATATCATAGGTAAAAGTGGGATCAATATACACTTCAAATTTTTGAATATCTTCTGCAAATCCTATGGCTTCAGCCTTAAACGGAATTGTATCAGTGTATAAATATCGTTCCCCGGTTAAAGGAGAAACTATGGCAACCTTCCCAATACTGCTTTCACCTAAAATATTGAAGTAATTTAAACTCACTTTACCTGAGATTATATTTAATTTAACATTATGGTAGCTGTTTTCAGAAATGGCGAACGATGTTTCCCTTGCCAGGCCCCAAATCTGTTCTCCTCCGGTTGCTTCAAGAGATAAAATTGCTCCTGGCTGATCATCTAAAACGAACTGTATTTGTGCCGGCTCTGTAGAAGCATAACGAATTTCAAATTGACCATCTTGGGGAATAGGCAATTCTTTCCATTCCAACCATTCCTGTGCTTCGGCATCAAAAACATTCCATCCACCAAAAGCATCCAATGTTTTGCAAATATCTAAATCTCCCTCCCTGAAGGCATCTCCTTTATTTCCCGGACTTAAATCATTATAGAAATCGCATGATTCGGCCTGTATCATTCGCCTGTTTAAAAATGCGTTTTGCGAATATTTGCGAAGAATATCTAATCGTTGATTCGGGTAATCATAATAAGTGGTATCCTTACTGCGCCAATATGAGGCAGTTTCTGCAGCATCAGTGAAACCTTCACATAAGGTTATTAATGTGCCGGATTTTGCTGTGCCTTCCAACCCGTTGATTAAAGTCTGCCCATGATTAGAATCAATAAACGGATGATTTGGGTCTTCCTCATAACCAAATCCCGGGGCAACAACACCAATTTTACGGTTATTAATTGTATGAAGCGACCAATTCCTGCCATTAGCTGCCGAAAACCAATTGTGCACAGCATCAACATCACTCGCTTTTAATTGTGAGTCATTGTCAAACCAACAGTCCTGAACAATCAAATAGGGATTGAACCCAAATTCTGCTTGACATTCAGAACGAATATGTTCCAACGATTCTTTTCAGGTTTCCGTTACCAATGTTTGTCATCCATACCGGTTTTACCGACCAAAAAATAATTACCATCCTGCCATCAATCTTAAATCGCCTTGAATCGGGAATATTTTCTATGGATATTTTTAAATTATAATCCCAAATGTACTTGTAGTTCGCCGTATCGCCACAATCAAACAGCGTATTTGTATTATGCCCCCGCCCTTGATCGTAATTATGGTTTGCAGTCCAGCCCGCAGGGCAGTCATCAAATATTGCGAGTTTAAAGGCATCACTAAGTCCCCTGCGATCCATCGCTTCTATCATATTTGGTATTTTTCTCGGATCTCCCATATCCATACTTGGTCGCCCCGGGCTATATCCTCTACAAAGCAGAGCTGAAAAATCCAGACCGCTGTGGTATATTTCCTCAACAATATTATCCCACCACTCTTCTTCACCCGTATTTGATAAGAAAATAGATTGATTATAAGGATATATATTTCCCCCTGCCCTTTCTTTATCATTAAAACACGTGACGGAACCAATATATTGGGCGCTGAGATTGTTACTGAACACAACAATGCAGAAAAGTACCAGTACTATATTCCTTATATTTGTTTTTATAAAATTCATAATTGTTTAATTTAGTTTTATTGAAAAAAATCTTCTCTGCATGTTTCAACAATTGTTTTACAACATTTTACATCCATATATTAGGACAAATATAGATGGACCAATAAATTTTACATTAACAGAAGATTAATGGAATTAATAAAGAAGGGGTTTACTTCAAATCACAGCCGTTTGAAATAACTTTTCCAAATCTTACTTGATTTTGGCTAGCAAATTTCAAAAGTCTCTTTACCCGAAATTCATTCGCCCCACAAATCTATAATTAGCCAGTTTTAGCTTTTTTGCATCCCGTTTTTTGCAGTTGGGCAATCCATTTATTAGCAATTTCAGGTGATACCGTTTTTAGTTGAGTTAGCGTTTCGTCAGCACCAATGCTGGTTCGCTTGCTGTTGCCCATTGTGTGATAGGGCAATATTTCAATCCCTTTTAAGTTCGGATATTTTATATCGAGAGCACAAATGGCCTCAAAATGTTGTTCTGAATCATTAATCCCCGGAATTATAGGGCATCGTAATATTATTTCAGATCCGTATTGGTAGGCTAAATCTAGGTTTTCAAGGATACGTTCGTTTGGAATGCCGGTATATTTCTGATGTTCGTCGAAGCCGGTAATTTTATAATCGAAAAGAAAAATATCTACCAGTGGTAAGATCTTTTCAAACTGGCTGGCCGATACAAAACCCGATGTTTCGAGGCAAGTATTTACACCCTCATCCTTACAACGTTTAAGCAGTTCCATTGCAAATGAAAATTGAGACAAGGGTTCGCCACCACTAAGTGTCACACCACCGCCTGAATTTTGATAGAAATCGAAATCGGGCGTTATTTCATGCATTACGTCGTCAACATCCATTTCTATACCGACAATCTTTAAAGCATCAGAATTACATGCTTCAACACATTTCCCACAAAAGGTGCATTTGTCATAATCAATCGAGTGTTTTCCATCAATAAGTTGGTGTACTTTATCTTCGCACAGTTTCACACAATTACCACATTGAATACATTTGTCGAAATGAAAAAATAATTGACGATCAGCTTTGGTTGCCTCCGGGTTGTGACACCAAAGACAATTCAGCGGACATCCTTTTAAAAAGATGGTTGTCCGTATGCCAGGCCCATCATGTAAAGATGCTCGCTGAATATCAAAAACCATTGCCTTTTCACCCATTGTAATATTAAAAGTTAATAGGTTTTACGACTTAGAATTTCTAGCTGCACATCGCGAGGCAAATCAACATATCGAGCGCTAAAACCACCAATACGCACAAACACATCCTTATATTTTTCAGGCTCTTCCAAGGCTTTTTCTAAATCGCCACGGTTTATTACGGTAATCATAGCCTGCGCTCCTCCCTTTTTAAAGTAGGTTTTTAAAATCGCATCAAATTTTGCTCTGTCGTTGCTAAAAAAATCGCTACCAAAACGCATATTCTGAACTGTACCTGCATGAATATCGTGACGTGGTTTTACCAATGAGTTTACCAGCGCAGTAATACCTTTTTTATCGTTTCCGCCGGCAGGAGTATTGGCATTTGCCATTTCTTTTCCTGCTTTTCGTCCATCGGGAGTAGCACCCACCCAACGGCCAAGAATGGTATTTTGTTTGTTGTTTATTAGCACATTCAGATACCAGTGTAAGTTCGTCCGGTCGCGCTGGTCGCGAATGGTGTTACACATAAAGTCATGCAATTCTACCATTATATCATCGGCATATGAATCGTCGTTGCCATATTTAGGGCAATCGATAAGCATTTTGTGTTCTTTTTCGTATCCAACAAAGTTGTTATCCAAAGCTGCTATAAGTGTATCCGCTGAAATCCTTTTCTCATCGAAAACCATTTTCTTTATGGCAGTAAGACTATCGGCAGCATTTACACTTCCGAATGATTCCAATGAACCTCCCAAATAACGAATTCCACCATCGAAAATAGCTTTACCGCGCGCAATACAGTCGTCGTAAAGCATGCTTAAATAAAGATATGGAGCTTGCTTCCCCGATTCAACATATTCCAATTCTTCGTGATCGGCCAGAATTTCGATAAAGAAAGTCAACTGTTTTTTAAAGGCATCGAAAAATTCATCGAATGATCTAAAATCGCGTAAATCGCCTGTTGGTAATCCCAAACGTTTTCCGGCAATGTGATCAACACCATCACGCAGCGTAACGTCCAGAGCTTTCAATACATTTAGCGACCCGCTGGGTGTACCAAACCCCATGTGATCGATAACTATTTCACCACACCCCAATGGCATATATTGTTCGGCAACTGCAAGCGGAACATTGTGCGCATTGGCAACACCGGAAACTAAAACATCGTCGTTATAAAGTAGCGGAAAAGTATAACCCTCGCCAATAAGAGCCAGTGATTTTTCCATGAGTTCAGGGTTCATACCTTCATAGAAACGAAGTGTCGTCTGCGGTAGAATATCTTTTCCATAGGTACGCATGGTTTCAAGAACCAATAAGGCAAACCTGTCAGCGTTGGCTTCATTTTTTCGGCCTCTGCCGCCAATAATTACACGACCATCAACATCGCGGAACAATTCGATAATGAGCCTCCAAAACGAATGCATTAACGATAATGTTTCGGTTTCTGTAATGATTCCATTATCGATATCATTCACATAAAAATCGCCCAAATACACATCAACACGGCCTGATTCCAACGAACCACACATCAAGGTATAAAGCCATGATAATTGTAACGCTTCGTAAAATGTTTCAGGTTTTTGGGTAGCATTTTTATTCAATACATCAGCCAGTTGAAGCAATTCTTCTACCCGTTTTTGGTCGGCAATTGTTTTGGCTTTTTCACGTGCCTGTTTTTCGTAATGGCGACATGAGTTAATAAAAACATCTAACGCCATAAGCATTCCTTCGAACAGTTTATAATCACCGCCCGATGATTTTGAAATGTTTCGCTTCTCTGTAATTTCGTTTTTCAATCCAGGAATACCAAGACGCAATAATTTTTCATAATCCACAAAAACACCTGCCATTCGGTAAATAGGATTAGCTATCAGAGGTTTGAAATTGTATGGTAATGAAACTATTTCATCGCGGAACAATACCGGAAGCATTTTTTGCGTAAATGCCGCTTCAACTTTGGCTTTTGAAGTTTCTTTTTTCCAGAAATGAAGCATTTCGTGAACACCATCTCTTTGTTCAACCGGAATGTTTCCCCGCTCAATAGCTTCAATAATTTTTTGTTCGTGACAAAAATAGCCGTAAGCTGCACCATTGGGTGCATTGTGGGGACTAAACCCAATCCATCCCCAAAATGTACGGCCAGCTAATCTGTCCTTTTCCTGGATTTCGGTTAATACCGCAGGAAACTGCGCTTGATGGCATCTTGCTTCACGGATTGCAATATGTTCATTTATATTATTTCTGTACGTTTCAGTGAAATTCAATTCCATCAAAAAATCATCTATTTTCTGCATATCGAATATTTTAATTATGTTTTTAATTTGCAGTTCATCTGCCAAAAATATCTTTTAAGATTAAAGCAACTACTTCGTTAGCTGATTTATTTCCATGCATTTTCTTTTACGTAGGCGATAATTTCATCAACATTGGCATAAGCAATAGCGGAATACGTATCGGCAGCACCGTAATAAATTGCCATTCGGCCAGTTGCACCATCAGTAAGTACCGAAGTTGGAAAAATTACATTATCAACACTTCCTGTAGTTTCATAAATGGCTTCCGGTGTCATTATAGGAAACTGGCATCGGTGAATAACCTTCCATGGTTCATCAAGATCGAGTAAGGCTGCACCCATACTGTATATAAAACCTGAGCAAGTATCAGCCACACCATGGTACAATAGTAACCACCCTTCAGATGTTTCAATTGGAATTGGTCCAGGTCCTATTTTAACACGTTCCCATTTTCTTGGCCCTCTTGTAAATACTATGCGGTGCTTGCCCCAATAGGTTAAATCGGGGCTTTCGCTATAAAAAATGTCGCCGTAGTTTATCGCCATTCCCAAGCCCATTGGCCTGCTGAGCATTACAAATTTATCCTTTATTTTTTTCGGAAAAAGAATTCCGTTTCGGTTGTACGGTAAAAAAGCATTCTCAAGTTGATGAAAAGTTTTAAAATCTTTTGTCCAGGCTTGACCAATTGTAGGTCCATAATAATTATTGCACCAGGTTATATAATAAGTATCTTCTATTTTGCATACTCGTGGGTCGTAAGCAAAATTCATTTTACCCAAAGCCGGGTCGGGTGAGATGAAATCAATAGGGTTTTCTTCAAATTTCCAGTTTAAAGCATCATCGCTGGTTCCAAAGTGCAAGTAAGGTGTCATACAATGCCAGTCGGCACGAAAAATACCAATGAATTTATCTTCCCAGGGTATAACACAACTGTTGTAAACACTGCGAGCTTTAGGAAATGGGTTTACGCCAACAATTGGATTTTTACTGTGTCGCCAAACCACTCCTGTGAAATTTGCAGGTTTAGGTTCCCAAGGAATATTTGGCATTGGCTCACTTACCAGTGCCGTTGTTTTATTTAATGAATTAATTTCTTGCATTTTATTTCGTTTAAAATTATGATTGTATTTATGCTACACATTCTTAACTACTTCCTATATTAACCAGAAGTACCAGTAAAACTACAACACCAACTGCTGCAAGGCTTGAGACGATTACACCAACCCAATCTTCCCGGTTCCATTTTCGAAATTCCCAATTTGAATTCGGGAATAGTAACAAATGATTTAACCGGTTAGGATTTTCTCTTGTAAGTTTCATGGCATTTTCATCATCCTTATGGGTTCCAACTACCGGCGTAAGCATTTTTCCATAAAATTGGTCAAGACGTTTTTTATCTTCAGGTATGGTAAAATAAGACACAAACATTAAAATCGCAAACGGAAAAATTATGCGAAACAGAAAGGTCAGCGTTTCATTTAGCGAATAGGAATTTTTGGATAAATCCCAACCCAATAAGTCAGCTGCTATAAGCTCCACTTTAAGATTACCTAATCCGGCAATTTTGCCTTCGTTGAATTCCAAACCATCGCTCCAGAAAATTGACTTTTTTGGAAGAAGAACCTTTTTTTCAAATTTTTCGCCAATTTGAATGAATTGAGGACGATCATTCTCTCTTATTCCCGCCTCATTTAAACGCTCCCATTTTGCGATAGCTTCGTTTCGGAATTGGACATCCATTTCACTTGCAACATAAGTACGACTAACAGGAATTGCCTCTGTTGTTTTGCTTAAATATTCTGAAGTCCTGACACCAGAAATAACCGGCATTCCAAATGGAAGCACCACTGTTGCTACAAACATAATAATCATTGAAGTCCAGGCTCCGGCTGCGTTGGAGCGGCGCCAAACCATGCCAAGCCAGAAACATGCTGCCAAAATAGAATTAAACATCATTGTCATCTTAAACAGCTCAAATATTCCGTTTGATATAGTGGCAAAATAAGCAGATATAAGCATATAAATTGCCCCAAATATTCTTCCCATCAAAATATAATGGGCTTCCGATTTATTCGGATAGTATGGTTTGTACAGGTTATTTGTAATCATAGCGGCAGCCGTAATCATAAATGCCGATTTGGCCGACATAAGTGCCGCAACAAGACAGGCAATCATTAATCCTACCAGCCCGAAACCTGCAGGTCCCAATAAATCGCGGGTTGCATGTCCCCAAATGTAATCAGGGTCTGAAATTTTCCCCCCGTACAATACCACCGTAAACAATGCCAAAAGGCCCCATAATACAGTTGAATACCTTTTAAGCAACATCCCTGACACAAAACCATATCTTGCGGTGTAATCGTCTTTTGCAGATCCACATGCTGTTAACTGGTTGGCTTGTACTGCTGTTGTTATCACAATCATTATTGAAAAAAACAAAATCCAGTACCAGCTAAATTCAATTAAACTGGGAGATCCCCATAATTCCATAAACGAAGCGGGTAAAACTTTATGAAATGTTTCGAATGAACCAATTACTCCTTCTCCCCCGTGCATAAAGTTTATCTTAACCATAGCAAATGGGATGAGCATTAACGATAGTAGTATGGTAAATATTCCCTGCAATAAATCAACCATAAAAGCAGCTGCTAATCCTCCAATACTAGCATAAACAAGAGTTACTAAGGCTACTATCCAGATTAGTAAATTCTCATTAATATAGGAATATTCTTTTTTGGGATTTATCCATTGTAATTCAGTAAGTTTTTCTTTTTCATCACTTGACAACAAGGCAAAATCTGCAGCTTCCAGTTTTTCAAGTTCAATTGCTTTCGTGTATTCTACGCGTTCAATTTTTGTGAGTTCAGATTCTGGCTTGGCAGTAATTGCGGCAACTGTTTTCGCCATTGCCATTAATCCGAATGCTCCAATCATTACAAAAAATATAGTTTGACACAAGGCGTAAAATCCGGCCATACGTTTCGATCCATATCTTTCTTCAAAAAAATCACCCATGGTAAGAACTCTTAAACGACGATACCAGGGCGATGTCATCCAGAAAACAGGAAGGTTTATTAATCCGCCAGCCAACATTGCCCAGATACCCGATGCTCCATTCGCATTTACCATTGTTGTGGTAGCTGTAACATTTTCGACAGATGTTGCCTGTCCATACGCCGCAAATGTTTGAATTAGTTTTCCAAATTTCCGGCCTGCCATAAAATAATCTTCACTATTTTTAATGGTCTGCGAAGCTTTTATGGCAATGTAAATGATAACAACGAAATAAATAAGAAGAACTGCGATGTCCCAGAAAGTTAATCCCCAAAATGTAATACTCATAAATTATTTCCTCTAGTTTGGCCTACCATGAAGCAAGTAATGCCATTAATTTTCTTTATGCTTAATCATTTCCTCTTTCCGCGTAGCAAGTGTATTTTGTATGAATTCATCGTAATATCCTCTGAGTTTACTAATTTCCTTTTCATATTTTTTATCACTGATTTTATTATCAACTTCAATGGGATCTTTTTTCACATCGAAAAACATATCTCCAAAATCGCGAAAATCCCAATTTTTATGTAGCACGGTTGGATCGATCATAATACCCAATTTCTGATTTTTTGTAATTACCGTGGCTTGAGACCAACTTTCGGAAACAAAATAGTTCCTTTTCATTGGTTTACCGGAAAGAAGAGACTTCACCATCACATCCGGGTGACCTTCAAATCCCATCACCTTTTTATTGTGCTGGTCGGAAAAAATGATGAGCACGTTGGGTTTCATTTGATTCTCTTTTGACTCTTTATTTAACGAGAAACCTGATCCGACAATTGGATTAAGAATCATTAATCCAATGATTACGTTTCTTACTAAATTTGATTTACACATTTTTCAATTTTTAATTTTCAGCAAAATTTCTAATTATCCGGCATCTCAAATTCAACATACACGGGCTTATGATCCGATGGATAAACACCATTCACATTGAAATCTACTTCCTCGTACTTCAAAACTTTTACATTTCCTTTATAAAGAATCCAGTCGATTTTGCTACGGTCTTCAAACGAATTTTTAAGCAAATCAGGATCAATTGAATTTTCATCTCCAACTAATACCTTATAGGGAGCACTGCCAGGCCGACAATTAAAATCGCCCATCAGAAACACAGGACGTTCTGTTGTCCAAGATCCAAAACGATTAAGGTTATTGACTCTTTCCAAAATTAACTTCGAGGCATTTAATCTTGCTAATGAATCTTTTCGTCCATTAAAATAATGTGTATTGAAAACATAAAATTCCTGTGTGTTTTCCCAATGCCCACGGTAATCTTCAGGGTACTTTCCATTTTTCCCTTCGTTAGGAATACTAATTAATGCTAAACGCACCCAGGTTACCATTCGAGGATTTACCTCAGGGCCACTACCTAATATTTTCGGTGTATTTGAAAGTGCAAAACTTTGCAGTTCGCGAAGTCGAAATTTATCACGTTTATAAAAAATCGCCATATGTTCATCGTCATCTCCTCCTTGTCTCCCTTCACCAATAACAACATATTCTGGCAAATGCTCTGCCAAATAATCAATTTGTTCCTTTAATCCTTCCTGTGTTCCAATAATATCGGGATTGTATTTTCGAATTAAATCCACTTGCATTTCACGCCTTACTTCCCACGATGGCTTATAAGTTGGACTAGCAAACTTCAGATTATAAGTCATTAACTTTAAGGAGTTATTCGACATTTTAACTTCGTAGTTTTGCGCCACAACTTTGGGAACTCTTATGATACTAATTGCAATTAGTATACAAATTATACCTGTAAGATTTTTCATTCAAAAAGTTTTATACTATTTATTTTTTATAAGTTTTCTCTTCGCTTAAATTCCTATGTCCCTTGATAAACCAAGGGAATTACATCTGGTCGCTTATTTCACCCAAACCAACTTTCAATTGCATAATTCCAGCTGAACGGTGAGTTACTACCTGGAGTGGGAAAGCATCAACCCGGTCTGCGATATAATCTTTTTTAACGGGGAACATCCGCATCATTTGATTGGGTAACTGAATCGTTGGATAAGTTGGCACCAAAAAGTGGGCTACATTCCCGATGGTCGGGTCAACGTATTTTGTAAAATCTTCCTGTGCAAATAATGCACTAATTGAACAAAAAGAAAAGATGGCTACTGCCAGAAATTTTTTAAAGAATCGGTTCATATTGAATTTTGTTGTTCTCTTATTTATGCAGCATTAGTCTATCTTTTCGATAGAATAGCTACTATTAATCGTGCTTATACTTTTGGTTCCCACCCTTTTTCATAGGTTCTGCTCCATAATTTTTGTGCATCAGGGTCGCCGATTATGTGTCCGTTTTTTGAGTCGATATTTAAGTCATGACCAACCCGCCATGAGATATTTCCTAACTGCATGGCAAGTACACTTTTATAACCAGTTTCAACATCGCAATTTGGACGGCGGTTATTTCTTATTGCATCGAGAAAGTCGGCAACATGAAGACTATCCATTTTCAAGCTCGGACTAGAGGTATTTCTTCCTTCTAAATTTTTTGTTTCAGCCGATTCAGAATTAACCTCGGAGACTAACTTTCCATTCAGGTCGTAAACCTTGTAGGCATCGTCGCCGGTATCCAGGCTTCCGTTTTCACCATAGAAAATAATCCCGCGGTCGGCACCTTCAATTTTCCGTCCGTTTGAGCTTCGGCTTTCCCACACCAGCGATATCCCACCGGGATAATCCATTGCAACTATTTGTGTATCGGGAGTCTCCCAGTCGTCTTTGAAATGATAACGCCCTCCAACCGAAGTAACACGCGTTGGAAAATCAACTCCCAGTCCCCAACGGGCTACATCAACTTCGTGTGTTCCGTTATTTAATGCTTCGCCAGTTCCCCAATGCCAGAACCAGTGCCAGTTATAATGAATAAGTCCGTCTTTGTATGGCATTCGTGGAGCAGGGCCCTGCCACAGATCATAATCGAGCCAGGTTGGAACAGTTCCGGGAGTGAGAAATGTAGATTTACGTGCGTTGGTGTACCAGGTTTTTGCCATATAAACCCGACCAATAATTCCTTTGTGTAACTGCTCTATTCCTTGCGTAAGTATTGGAGCTGAGCGGCGCTGAGCGCCCATCTGGACCACTCGGTTGTATTTGCGAGCAGCTTCAATGGATAGTTCACCTTCGTGTGGATTATGGCTTACCGGTTTTTCAACATAAACATGCTTGCCCGCCTGACAACCCATTATCGTGAGTGGAGCATGCCAATGGTCAGGGGTAGCGATGTAAATGGCATCAATTGTTTTATCTTCCATTACTTTTCGACAGTCTTTTTCAGACTTTGGCGTGTTTGCCGGGTTGACATCCATAGCAGCTTTAATGGCTTTTGGAATGGCTCTTTCGTCAACATCGCAAATACAGGCCACATTTGCATTTTTTTGACTGGCAAAAGTTCCCGACATGCTTTTGCCCCGACTGTTTACTCCAATCATGGCAACGTTGATACGATCGTTTGCCCCAATGATATTGCGATAACTTTTTGCCGACATACCAAAAGCCACGCCTCCAAATGAAAGAGCGACAGAACTGGCAGCTACATTTTTAATAAATATTCTTCTTGTGGTCATCTGTTAATTTTTTAAGTTTTATCCGTAATTACATTTCTATCTAATTATTCGCGTTTGGGCATTTTTTTCGAAAAAGGAATTTCGCCGCGAAGCATTTTACCTGCCATACCGGTTAACCACAAATAGTGGTCGCTTGGCACCTCTTTTTCGATGGGCACAAAAATGCTTTTCCCTCCAGGAACATTCTTTTCGCATTTCATGATTGCCGTGCCTTCATCAATTTCATCGAACATAGCCACGTATAGCATTTCAGAACCACTTTCGATGGCTCCGGCACTCCTATAAATACATAAGCTATTAATCTGAATAATCGATTCACTATTTTACTATGAAAGTTTTGGCAAATAAAGAATTTTGCTATTAATATTAGATTAATAAATAATAACCAGAATTAATTCCAAAAATTTACTGAATCTTGAGATGTAAAAATCACAACATTACGTCCAACTTAAAACACTGGTTGGCTGCTAAATACATAAATATATTGGGTTAAAAAATATGTAAAAGAAGAAAAAATAAAATTGACATTATTCTTTAATCTCAAGAATAATTTGTTTGCCGGTTATCGGACAAGGCAACTTTTTTTCACCCAGATCGAACCTGAAGTATTTGTTTTTGATATTTATCAATTCAACCAAGCGGGAAACCATTGAAGTTTTCCCCACACCTGTAATTCCCCAGAAGTTGATTACAAAGGGTTTTTCCTGCATATTGGAAAGGATGTACAAGGAACTTACATTATCTACAACTTCGTCAATAATCCTGTCGATACCTATAAATTCAAGCATCAGAACGGTTCGGGCATTTTCAAGAATTTCGCGTTTTTCGTTAAACTCCTCTTTTGAATCCAACATTTTAGTGCTCATATTTTTAGCTTTTAAATTTTTCGGACAAAGCTAAAATGGCTCTCCGTCAAAGCATGTCGGAGCAAATAAAATTATGGATTATTGTTTTAAATAGAGCATTGCACAGGCCCGCGCATCGGAAAGTGCTTCATGGTGGTTCAGTTCTATTTCCTGAATATGGCAACAGGCAGCAAGGTTTGCCGGTCGATATCCCTTTGCACGGTAAATTTTAACTGTACATTCCCATCGGTCAGGAATATTCAATTCTGAATAATCCAAACCAAAATCAGTCATTGTTCTTTTTAAAACATTGCGGTCGAACGATTCGTTATGGGCAACCACCGTTTTGCCAAAAAGCCGTTTTTTAATTTCAGGAAACAGTTCATCGAAGTATGGGGCATTTTTGGTATCCCTCTCGTTAATACCATGTACCTGTATATTGTACCAGTTATAACGGTTACCGGGAGGTTGAATTAATGCCTGAAATTCATCGGTAATCTGTCCATTTTCGACAGTTACAATCCCAACAGCACAAATATGATGTCCGATTGCAGTTTCAAAATCAATGGCAACAAAATTCATTGTAATCAAAAATATTTTATTTACTTTTTATATAGTAATCCAGGTATTCAGTTCCATTCTCTTTCCATTAATTCTCAAAAATAAAGTTTTACTCTGTCAAAAGATGTCGGTCAGATGTATTTTTTCAGTGTACGCTTTATATTTTCTTTTATTTCATTAACCAGCCAGGCGGTTTAAATTACTTTTACTGTGTCGCCGTGCATGAGTATTTTCTGGGTAAATTTGTAGGAGAATGCGTCTCAGGCGGTTTTCGAAATGATTTCAGGGCAATGGAAAAAACTGTACCGTAAGCAGTCAGAATTTTGCCATTGACACACGAACCTGACAACTTGCTTTAATTTAAATTGAACTTTTTCGTTTTCATCCTTGTAATTAACCCGGTTATTTTTCAACTCTTAAGTGTTTTAACCATGCTTAATAAATGCCAGTACACACCGAGCTCCCAATGTTTAAGAGTTTGAATTATTATGAACATAATCTTAATTCCACTCGATTACCATTGTTTCTTCCGGATTAATACTTAATGTTCTATTTGAAACAACACCCTTATCGGCACAAATAATTTTTGGACTAAGTTTTAATTTTGAAACGATCTCAATTTTTTCGGTTTTAGCTGATTTATTTATAATGATCGTTATAAACGAATCGCCAGATTTTAAGGTTTTCATAATCATTCCTTCGCGATGTTTATCGAAAAGAAAGGGTTGATTTTCCAAATGTAGTTCTTCATTTAAAAACCTTGCCAAAGGCTTTGTATCCACTTGCCACGCAGCCATTCCGAGCATTGTTGGAATCCATAAAACCTCGCCGTCACCAAATTGATTTCTAATCGCCAGAACGTTATCTCCATCTTTCGCCAATACAGCAGAATTTTCATTTTTTCGGATTATTCCTTCCCATCCAAAACCGGGAACAATTGCTCCCGAATTGCCAATTGCCAATTTTACCGGAGATTCAAGGTATTTAAATTCTGAGATGTTTCCACCAAAAAGTTTTTCATACGGAAAGCCGGTTAACATTTGGTTGTGCACATTTTCGTCGTAATATCCTGTCAATCCATCCACAATTAGTTTTCCTCCTTTTTCAACAAAATGCTCCAGTTTTGAAACATAATCTTTAGGCAAAGCTATTTGGTGCGACAGAATTATTGTTGTGTTTGAAAAATCTTTCCTGTCAAAGTCAAACTCTTCAAAAGCTTTTAAATTGGCGTTTACTCCCATTTCAGTCAACGCTTTAAAATACCCCAGAATGTTTTTAAACCCACTTTTCCTTCCGTCCGAGCTTGCAGGAGTTCCGGCAGTAATCACATTTTCTGTCCAGTAACTTTCCCTGATATACAGCAAATTAATGCCACTATCTACTTTTTTCAAATCGTCAAACAGTGTTTTATTATTTTTCAATACTGTGGTTATTTCTTTAATGGATTGAACACGGTCAGTTGGCTGGTGCTGAAAGTCAAGCAAAGCCCATTCGCCTGATTCAACACCTGAAGCACGTGGATTTAAGCTCCAGAAAATGCCGCCTTTTCCTTCAGTGCCAATAATCACCCAAAGCCACTGCGTAATTTCTTCAGCAGTGGGGCACATTGGTTTTCCAGCACTGTATGTGTTGTTTCCCCCCTGAATTTCGGTCATCAGCCATGGTAAATTTCCTGCCCCCGATAAAATAATTTCACTGTTTGCCGACATCGCTAAAGCGTATTGGTTGCGGGTAAAATCGGAAAAATGCCAACTGGGGTGCGCCGATCCACCCAAACTGTTTAGAAAGCTTCTCCAGTAAACAAAATCATACTCGGGCAAATTAGAGAAAATGGCATGGTTATTCACATGCAAATGGATGTTTTTATCGTGTTTCCGTACTTCACCGGCAATCCAGTTCAACATCCACGAAGTCATGAACATTTTAAACCTGTCATTTTGCAAATCCACCAAAACAGGATAGCCATTTGGCAAGTACTCAGGCTGAGGATTTTCCTTATCCCATTGCATTCTCATTTTTTGCGAAAATGGCGTGTCTTTTAGCCCTCCTCCCGGCTCATTAATCAACACCCAGGCATATAATGATTTATATTGTTGAAAGTGTAGTGTAAGTTGTTTTATGTATTCTTGGAACTGTTTGAGTTGCAGTTCATCTTTGGGGAATTTCCAACCTCCGATATCTGTTTTTTCGGTTGCAGGGAAAAAAGTACCCATCACTTTAATGTTATATTTATCGGCCATTTCGAATGCACGGTCGAATAATGAAAAATCCCAGGTGCCATCCTCTTGCAACATGTATGATTCGAACATGCGGATGCGGCAAACTGACATTCCATTTTCGGCTAAAGTTTTAAACCACAACTCTGTATCCGCTTCTGTTTGTCCGGGTTCAATAAAAACCTGGGCGCCAATTTCGGGTAAATTTTGTGCTAAAGCTTGAACACTTCCTCCAAGAGAAAACACAAGAATAAAATAAATTAGTATGTTTTTACAATTTTCCATTTGAGTTCAATTCTGATTAACTATTTATTTATGTCATTTATCCAATTAAGGAGTTTGAATTCTTTGTTTCATCAAATTATGCCGGCTATATAAACTTACTGCATCCCCCGTGTATTAAAAATGAAAATGAATTACTGTATTTGATTACTGTTTAATAAGATATACAAAAAATTACATCACCTAATTTTGCAACAGTCAGGATGTTTATATTACCAAATGCGATTTAGCTTTAATTGTATTCCCGTCAAAGTTGAAATCATTCTCCCCAAAATTCACAATAACCTTTTTTCCCGATGAAAATATTGTTTCCTGAACAGTTCTGTCGGACGAAATAAAACGATGCGATACCATTTCATCAGTTGCAATTTGGTTCAGTACAGGCACCACATTATTATAGCTTTCAATAAACGTATATTTATATTCTTCCCAGCGGTTGCGGTCGAGATTCCAAAGCGGCGCTGTTCCGTACAAAATGTTAAACAAATCTTTTTTCCACCAGATTTCAGGTGTGTGATGGTTGCCGTCTTCCCAGCGCCACGAGGTAACCAGGGCATCGTGGTAAACCAATTCATACAGCGGAATACGGGTAGCATGATTTATAGAGTATTTCAGGTACATGTCGTTTGCCACCCGCGTGCCAACCATTTGTGTTGGGCGGGGATTGCTGCGCCAGTCGCCCGTATAGTAAATTGTGCCTTTTTTTTCGATACCCGACCCCCACCAGGTGCGCTGTAAAGTCATCATTCCGTGCACATAAGCAACATGGGAATTAGCAAATTCAGCCCCCCATTCGCCTCCCAGGTAAACATTGTATTTATCCTCTATAATTTTGTGATTTTCTACTACAGCCTCAACAAATTGCTGATGGGTCAGCGGATGTTCTTTGGAATAACATTCAAATAGGCCATTGGCCAGATACACATCCAAAAAGAATGTTTCGTGCGGAAATTCCTGCAGTTTAGCTTCCACCTTCCGGTAAATTTCAGGACGAATGGCTTCAGGACAAGTGGTGTGCCCAAACTGGTTGAAATAGGTTTTTCCATCACTTTTCCGGGCGGCCAGTTGGTTAAATTTTCCGGGGTAAGCAGTATGTGCAAAACGCATCGGGCCTTTTGTATCCACTTCATAAGTAGCTGTATCGCGGGTTTTTAAATCGGTAAAAAGTTCGTAACCACCGGTAGCATATCCCAATTCTTTTAATTGATTATCGAATCCAATTTCAGGATAAGGGGTATGGTTGGCATCCCATAAAAATAAAGCCTTGTCAACACCCGAAGATTTCAATTCTTGAGCGAATTCAACATTTCGTGCGTCATCCCAAACATAAATATGTACTCCGCCCAACATTTTTTCCATTGCCGGAAAACGTTTTGCTTTATCCTTCAGGCTGATTACGTTATTTTTTTTCCATATGTAGTCGCGGTAAATTTTTGCCTGTGCCACGTAACCGCCCTTATCCAAAAAGTGGTAGGTTACTTTGCGTTCGTAGCCAAATTTTTCCATCGAAGGCATCCACAAGGGCTCAAACGAAACCTGTCCATTTTCGCGTTTGGTGCGCAGGGTGGCATCATATGGCGTGTTCAGGATGGCCATATATCCGGTTTCAAACTGATTGTCAACCATACCCATCCAGGCCATCGCAAGACCGCCACCGCAAAAATATGGCCGGTTCGCCCCAACCGGGTATTCGGTATCATCAACAGAAAGCAGCAAACCTTCGCTATCCGTTAACACAAGGAAATGATTTTTATCGGGGGCTTTGAATGCAGACGGAAAAGCAAAATTCTGAATGCTGATTTTCTCATCAGAATTCACGCTTACCTCCAATGCGGAGCTTGCCGTCAAAACAAAAGTTACGTCCAGTTCATATTTTCCAGTGAGTTTCACGTTCAGCGAATTGCCATTTTGTATCGGTTTTCTTTAACTGAAAACTGATCTTGCAGCGGCAATTGTTCCCAAACTTTATTACACCGCTTATCAGCAACTGAAAGCAGAGCAGTTTGGTCATCGAAACGAACTTCAAGATTCTTGTCTGACATAGTCCAGACTTTAGAATGACCTGAAAACACTAAAAAAATGAAAAAGATAGAAATAGTTAATGGTTTAATCATGAGTATTTATTTTAGGTTTAATCCGAACAAATTTATTCAATTACACCAACATTTGCATGAAATAATCCATTGGTGGTTAAAACAGTTATACTTTCAGGTAAAATTTGAATTTTATTTAACTTTTCTGAATTTTTAAAAGTATTGATTGGATTCAGTTTAAAATCGGGTGTTTTAACCAAACTCTCCGATAATTGATACAGATAGAATGACTGTTTCGAACTAAAATTTTCGAGAGCAATATCCACTGAAACCTGATCCTTCCTGTTATTCACAACCAGAACAGATAAATTCCCATCACTGTTTTTATAGGCAGTCATCACCAATCCATCTAACTTTTGATCGCTTTTTAAAGATAAAACCGACGCATATTTTGCCATGAACCGTGTAAGCATAGCAAATCCGTAATAAGCTTCTGTTTCAGGTACAACATGTTTGGTGTATTTTTTCGTTTTCAGATCGTAGGTGTTTACCAATTGCCACTGGCCATCCATATCACCACGATTGGTAAAACTCCATCGGTTAAATCCGTCAACACCCAGATTCATGCCCAATGCAACATCCGAAGCGTTGGAAAGTGCAGCCTTAAATGTTTTTGGTCCGGGATTATCGGTTCCCCACCCTAAATCCATATTTCCAATTTCTGTTATAAAGAAGGGTTTGTTTTTAGATTTGGCAAAAGCTACCCAGTCGCCAATAATTTTTTCGCCGTTGTTTTTATTGTAAAAACCGAAATAGGAATGAATATCAAAAGATCCCAGATATTTATCAAAGTCCATTTTTTCGGGTTCACAGGGTGGCAAGCTTACCCAATCGGGTCCTGAAATTGGAATACTAATTCCCTGTGCATTGAAAGTTTCATGGAGTTTTTTCCAGGCATCGGTAATTGTTGGTCCAGTATGACTGCCAGAACTCCACCAGTATCCCCATGGACCGCCTGGAGGTTCATTCACCATGCAGAAATATTTGATGCAGGTATATTTACTGTCTTCGGTCAGATATTTTAAAAGAGCGGCAATTCCATTGGCAAAGTCTTCAACCGATTTTGGAGAACTCAACAATGGGTGTACGCCATTGTGCGCATTCCAGGCAACATGCCCCCACATTTGCTGAAGAAATACATCGGCATGATTGTCTTCACACCAGTCGAGAATGCGATACAGAGCCTGCATTTCATCGTTTTTCCAATCAAAAACATTTCGTTCCGGCTCGTACATGCGCATATCAATTTCAACCCGAACAAAATTCAATCCCAGCCATTTGGCATGTGTGTACAGTTGATTCCATGCAGCTGACATCAGCTAGCGGTGGATTTCCTGCATAAGCGCTTCCACGGGGATTTACATGACGAACAGGATAGTCGTATTTTTCATTTTCAAGTGGGATATCATGGATGAGTGCGTGCCATGATGCACCGATTCCACCTTTCATTTGATGGGTAATATTTTGTGCATCAACCTGAATTTTCAACTGATGTGTGGATTGACCAAGTGTCAGCATATGGATTGACATTATTAGTGAAAATAATAAAGAAACATGATTAATAGTAGCTTGCATTCTTCTCATATCAAACTTATTCTTTAAATAAATTACATTTTAAACACCCAATGATTATTTTCTTTCTCTGCTAAATGCGCTTCAAAAACCTCTGTATTGCCATTGGGTCTTGTAATTTTAATCTTGTATTTTCCGTAGAATCCCCTGAAATTCACCTGTCCATTTTTATCCGAATACACTTTTATATTTTTGGTCATCCAGTCTTCTTTTATCAACTTGTGTAATTTGTTATAAACTGGTTTTGGGTCAAAATCCGTATCCAATAATCCGCCACCTTTCAGCCAAATCATACTGTCGCTCAAACCCCACCAGTGAATGGATTTCATGGTGGGATGCCCAAATGAAAGGATATAAAACTGTTCAGCAAATTCAGCTTGTGCATCTTCGGTCCAAATGCCTTCGCGCCAGCCGCCGGTTATGTTTTTTCCTGATGATTGTGGTATAAATTCAGTTATATGCAAAGGCAACCCCAATTCATCAAATTTCTTGTATGTGGCTACAATGTCAAGCGGAGAATACCACATTTCGCGGGGTTCGTGTGCCTGAATACCAATACCGTTTATTGGAATGTCACGACTTTGCAACAGTTTAATAAACCGATAATATTTTTCTCGTGTTTCCGGTTTTGAAATCGTGTAAAATTCGTTGATGTGAAAGTCTCCGGAAGGATTAGCCTGATGTGCCCATTTGTAGGAATTCTCCACCCAGGGGGCAAATTGCTCTAAAGTAATTCCATTTACTTCGTATCTTGATCCGTCGTCAATTTTTGCATCGGCAGTGGTATCTTTCAAGGCCATTTCCCATGGAATTGTGTTGATTGGTTCATTCACTACATCCCACATTTTTATTTGATCTTTAAACCCACCAACCAAATTCAGGATACGTGCTTTGTAAAGATCATTTGCCATTTCAACGGGCAGCCTCATTAACCAGGGGGGTGTACCAGCCACATGTGTCCATCCTAAAGTGTGACCCTTTGGGGTTATGCCGTATTGTTTGCACCAATCCAGTTTTTGCTGTAATTTTTGCCACTCTGGTTTTCCTTGTTGACCTTCGTAGTTCCACCACTTTACAGTTAACTCAGTGTAATTGAACAGCCCGGTGAATTTCTCCTGAAACTTAGCCGCGTCTTCGGGCGAAAGCCTGAAAATTTCTTCGCTGAGGTTACCAAAAAGAAAATCCTGGGTGGTTTGGTTGATCTCGACCTGAATATTTTCCACAGGTTTTCCCTGCGAATCTACGAAAACCACAGAAGCATCACCTTTCCTGTATTTTTCAATGTTTTCACGTGCATTCGCAAGCAATTCCTGCTCAATCCGTGCTTTGTCATCTGATATTTCTGAAAATGATTTTTCCAAAATTTTTACATCTTCATTTTTCTTTTTTACCAGCGATTGAGCAGTAATAGTATATGAATTCGGCAAAATGAAACCTTGAAACAAAATGACAAATAAAATTGCAGCAATATTTTTCATACTATTTTGACATATATGTTCATCTTACTTTAAACAGTAAAATCTGGTTCACAAAACCGATTGTACGAATTTGCATCGTTCCGCGTATATTTTATCCACTTTGTTCATCGAAAAAGCAAGTTTTTCTTTGGCTTTGTCATAGTCCTTCCAAATCTCCCGTAATCTGTCTGCGATCTGTTTTCCTGTGGTATTGTCGATTTCAAAAGTCCAGTCATCGAATCCAAGGTCATAATACATTTGACCTTTGATGGTATCCTCCGGCTGACGCAAATAAAACATGGGAGTTCCGTTGGCCGCTGCAATAATTGGCGAATGACATTCAAAACTCAAAACGGTGTGGGCTTTGGCATAAACCGATGCAGCTTCGTCGGGCAACCAGTAGCCACGTTTCACAACAAATGGTTTTACATCTTCAGGCAACGGATCAATCAATAATTCATCCATAATATCAACCTGATAGGTCATTTCAGGACAAACAAGTACTTTTTGTTTGGTTTCGCGCACCCATGCTATCATTGCCTCACGTAGTTTGGCATGGTCAACTTCCTTGTATTTTTCGTTAGTTTCTTCCACCTGCCTTATTTTTTCATCGCTCCAGCCATTTCGGTTTGAATTAAACTTATGGTAAGGTGTATAGCGCAATCGTGGTATGGCACATATAAATTTTTTCTCCTCCAATTCGTTTTCCTGAAGGAATTTATCAGCCTTCACCTTATCCTGAATATTCAGGAAAAACGTAGCATCGGGTGCAAATGCCACATGATTTCCTGAGATTCCGGCCTTTTTCAGGTGGTTGATCGAATGTGTTTCGCGGGTAAAAATGAACGAAGCCTTTTTCAGAATGCCAACGTGATATTCGCCGGGATTTTGAAGGGTAGTTCCAAAAACGCCGAATGGTTTTTCACTATATTTCATCCATGCTGCCAGATTATCAGCACCTACCAGTAACGGCCCTGAGCCGTGAATCATGATATCTGCTTCCTTAAAAGCTTCTGTGATTTCCTTGTTACTCACATTTTTTTCGGCATCAACACCACCATATATGATTTTTACTTTCGGAAAGTTTTTATTGAGCAGTTTTTTCACCTCTTCGCCGTTGCTCCGTTTCCAGAGAATGATTTTTGACCCGGGCATAAATGTTTCAAGCACATGTAAAAGCCCCGGTGTATGAGCGATATCGCCAATATTCACGTCTTGCCAGCCTGAAACCACTAGAATTACGGGTTTCTTTTTAAATGTAAGACCTGTCAAAACCGAATTCAACATAATTCCGGTTGAAAGTACTCCGGTTCTTTTAATCCAGTCGCGACGCGACAATTGCTTTTTTTGATTATTCATAAGATTTAAGAATTCTGGTTTACAAAAAAGGACTAAAGATCAGTAAAAATACTCATGTATTGAAACCATAACTTAATTTTCACTGAAAAAAACTGATTTGCAATTTATTAAAAATGCTATATCTGCAATTGAATGAGAGGGCAGTCTCAAAAACCAAAATCTTTGAGACTGCCCAATTGCCCATCTGTCTAGTCTGCTCCCGGATAGCCAGGGTTCTGTTCGAGTTTGGCACCACGATTGGCATCAATTGCCTTTTGTGGAATTGGCCACCACTGATGGTACTCTTCAATATCTTTACTTTTCATGTTGTACTTTTTCACCCTATCGACTAAAATTCCCAACCGGCTGAGTGTTTTTCTGCGAGGCTCTTCAACCGTCAGTTCCCTTGCCCGTTCATCAAGAATATAGTCCAGTGTAATTTGCGATGGAGTTACTGGTTCGGCTTTGGCACGTGCCCTGACAACATTAATGTCGGCAGCGGCGGAGGTTAAATCACCTTTATGAAAATAAGCTTCAGCACGTAATAAATAAGTCTCCGCCAATCGCATTCTGTACTGATCATTATCGGTACGTCCATTGGCAGGACCATTTGGCATAAGACCTTCAATTTTACGAATCTGTGGAAAGAAAACCCTCATTGTATCCACTGTTCTTGTCGATTTGTTGCCATTAATGTCAAGAATCCATACTTTTCCGCCATCAACGAGTGTTCTAACAGGTGTTCCCAAATAGGTTGGTGAAGCCGGGTTATTCCAAAACCAGGTACGACGAATATTGTATTTTGAATTTCGTATATCGGTTTCATCATCATTCCAGATATCATAAAAATAATAGTTATTGGGCCTAACACCTCCCTGACTTCTGCCCAGGGAATCATTTACCAATAACTTCTTTCCATCGGGATCAGTCACATCTTCAAATTTTGGCCCCCACCAGCGAACATTCACATTTCCACCAGTACCTCCTCCCGGAGTAAGATATTCATACTGTAGTGCCCAAATCGTTTCGAGATTACCTGAAGCCCTGTTTTGCTGGCCCGTCCGGAACAAATCTGAATACGCATCACCCGGAATAGACAAATCACCGAAACGGTTGGTCATCAATTTGTAATCACCTGTGCTTCCGTCAATGACTTTAGTAGCTGAGGCTATAGACTTATCGAAATATGCGTCTGAGCCGGTTTCCAAACCAAGACTAATACAAACCTCACTTAAAAGATGGTAGGCAGCTGCTTTAAAAATACGCCCGTCTTTTTTCGGATCATTACTCACGTTTGGCAAATACTGTACAGCAAAATCCAGGTCCTTTTCAATGAATTTCAGAACTTCAAGACGGGATGCACGAACAAAATCATACTTGGGTTCTGTAAATTCCTTGTCAACTATAGGAACACCATTGTAGGTATTGACCAACACATTATAGGTATATGCGCGAAAAAATTTAGCCTCCGCTACGATGGCATTCTTCTCTTCCTCTGTCCAATTTATATCCGGGTTATCGGAACGGGAAATAATCAAATTGGCATTTTTTAGCATTTTGGTATATGCCCAATCCCACCACTGATTAACGTCTCCGTTTGTAGGAGTGATCTCTTTGTAATTGTTAAAAAACCGACCATCGCCCACACCTGAAGTTGCAACATCTGTTCCTACTACCATTGCAGGAATGTTTGATCCTTCTTCTTCGCGGGCTGAAGCATGCAGTGCGTAAATTACCGCTTCAAAACCAGCTTTATCAACCAAAAGGTTCTCCGGGCTAAATTTATCCAGTGGTGTTTCATTAAGGTAGCTCTCTTTGCAAGCCCCAAGGGAAACTGAAATAAAAACGAGAATTATATAAATTGCTTTTTTCATTTTTCTAATTTTTAATGTTTTAGAAATTTAAATTTAATCCAACAACTAACGATTTCATCAGTGGACCGCTTTGTGATGCGGCGCCATAAGGATCATAGCCGGCGGCATGTTCAGGATCCCAACCGTGCCAGTTTGTCCAGGTTGCCAGATTTTTTCCGCTTACAAAAATCTTAAGGTTGTTGAATTTAGCTTTGGCCAGCACAACTTTAGGTATATCGTATGATAGAGAAACATCCTGTAGTCTTATAAATGACCTGTCTTCATAAAAACCATATCCCTTTGGATTTGGGTATCCAACTGATGGTCTGTCATTCAGCGGATTTTCAGGAGTCCAGTAAGGAAGGTCCAACTGATTGAGCCGCTGATAAAAGTTTGTTCCGGGATTTATCCAGGTATTGCTCGCATGTCCGCCCTGACTTGTGTAGAAAAGTACAGAGAGTGTTATGCCTTTATAAGTGAAGTTATTGGTTATGCCAGCAGTAAAATCAGGCAGCGAGGAATCAAGGATTTGACGATCGAGCGGATCAATTTTCCCATCCGGAACGCCATCGGGTCCGCTAACATCCTTGAATTTCACAAAACCAGGTTTTGCGCCCGGGTCCATTGACATATCGTCGCCTTCCTGCCAAATGCCATCCCACACATAATCAAGATAAGAGAACATGGGTTTACCAATAAACCTGCGGTTCGAAGGATCATCATCTCCAATTCCATCGCCGTCAATGTCCATCAGGTCGGTAATTTTATTGTTGTTTTTTGCAAAAGTTAAAGTTGTAGCCCATTCAAATCCGCCGGTTTTTACATTCACTGTGTTCACAGTAATTTCAACTCCTTTGTTATTTACAGAACCCACATTGGTTGTAAAAGTTGAATATCCTGTCATATTTGGAATTTGACTGCTTAACAAAAGGTCCTCAGTGTTCATGTTGTAATATTCAAATGCTCCGGAGATTCTACCTGAAAACAAATTAAAATCAATCCCGATATTCGAAGCCAAAGTAGACTCCCAACCCAAATTTGTGTTCGACATGGATATTGGTGACACTCCAACCGAAGTAGCTCCTCCATCACCAAATACATATTTATAATTGGTTGCATCCATCAAACTTAACGAAGAATAAGGGCTGATGGCTCGGTTTCCGTTTTTTCCATAAGAGTATCTAAATTTCAGGTAATCGAGCCATTTTACATCCGACAGGAAACTTTCTTCAGAAATCACCCACGCAACACCCAAAGATGGGAAATTACCATATTTGTTACCTGAACCAAATGCTGAATATCCATCACGACGAATGGTTAGATTTAGCATATAACGATCCATTAAACGATAACCCACGCGCGCCATACTCGAAACAGCTTTCATTTCGGTTCCACTTGCACTGGCGGTTTGAACATCGCCAAGGCTTATGCCGTAATAGCCAAGTGCATCACTGAATAAGAGTGAACCTGAGCCATACATTCCGGTATTGCGTGTACTTTCAGTTCCGTACATCAATGTGGCATCGAAATTATGTATGCTATTGAATGTCTTGTTGTATTTCAGAATATTTTCAAGGGTAAAGTCAATTTCCTTACCCCAGTTCTGACTTGCTGAATTTGTCCGTTTACTTCCATCCCTGTCGTAGTTGGGCGTGAAATTTTTTGTTTCGTTATACCGAAGGTTATTGGCTACATTCAGTCGATACGAAAGTCCATCCAGGGGCAGTTTAATATCAGCATAAAAATTACTGAACAGATTGTTGGTAATCTGATAATTATCAATCCACAGCGTATTGAAAATCGGGTTACCCGGCAAAACATCGCCCATCGCCACCGCAATAGGCTGACCATCGTCATACTGATATTTCGAAAAAGGACTCATTTGTGACGCCTGACCAATGTTGGCTTCCACCCCTGAATAATCTTTAAAGGTATAACCTGTATTGGTACCAATATTCAGCCAGTCATTTACTTTGATATCGAAGTTTCCCCGGATGGTTAACCGTTTAAACTGGTCACCCATAATTACTGATTTTTGATCTGCCCAGGAACCCGACATATAATAATTCACCCGATCTGTTCTTCCTGCAATACTCAGGTCGTGGTTCATCATGGGTGCATCCTGGCTGATGGCATCCCATGGACTGATTGCCTGTCCTGCATTCATCACCTCCTCTTCGATCGGGTTAAGCGGGGTAGCCTGCCCACCCAGAAACACCGAAGCATCTTTTTTGAGTTGCAAATATTTGTCAGGTCCCATCAGATTTGGCGTTCTTGCAAAATCTGAAAAGCCATAGTATCCGCTGTAGTTTAACACAGGTTTTGAGTCTTTACCGCGCTTGGTGGTAATCAGGATTACACCGTTGGTTGCACGCGAACCATAAATAGCCGCTGAACTTGCATCTTTCAAAATATCGATGCTTTCAATATCATTGCTGCTGATATCTGACAATTTACTACCTACCATTGGAATCCCATCCAACACAATCAGTGGTTCGTTATTGGCCGTAATTGAGGTATAACCACGAATAATAATTGAACCGTCAGAACCTGCCTTACCATTATCTGTTACACGAAGACCGGCAACCGATCCACGCATGGTTTGAACGGCATTGATATTTGGCAAAGTGGATTTATCATCGGCGTTGATGCGGGTAAGAGCGCCGGTAAGGTCTTTTTTACGCGAGGTACCATATCCAATTGCAACAACTTCTTCAATGCCTATGGCATCAGCTGCAAGAGTAACATTAACTGATGACTGATCTCCCACTTCAATTTCCTGCGTTATCATCCCAACAAACGAAAAAACAAGAGTCGTATTCTCAGGAATATTCGAAATGGTATAAATTCCATCTACGTTGGTAACAGTGCCATTCGTAGTCCCTTTAATAACAATGCTAACACCTGGAAGGGGTTCTCCATTTTCATCGGTAACTTTACCGGTTATGGTATTTTGGTCATCAGAATTTGGTTTGATTTCATCCAATCCTTTTCCGTCTTTTCGAACAATAATATATCTGTCAATAATTTTATATTCGAGGTTGGTACCACTTAATGCCTCATCAAGAATTTCAGTAACCTTTGCATTCGTTACATCTATGGAGACATTTTCCAGTTCTGCAAGTTCCTCCTTTTGATAGAAGAAATAAAACTCACTTCTATTTTCAATTTCTTTAAATAACCCGATGATACTATTGTCTTTAACTTTTAAATCCAAGCGGGTATTTTGTGAGTATGTTGAAGCACTCACAGCAATTAATCCGGTTAGTAAAAACAAAAATGTTAGTTTCATTCTAATTAAAATTTTCGTTAGCGACTGGTTTCCACCAATCGTTTTTGATAGTTTTTTCATACATTTACATGGTTTAAATTACTACTAAGTTTTTAAATTGATAGCGGCAGGAATGTGTGGTGCATTTCTGTCGTTTTTTTTTAGTTCTTATTTATTGTTTACATAGGCAGTTTATTTTTTTGAAATGATTATTAAATCTTTTTTGTTTGGAATGGTGGTATATTGTATTGATACAGGTAAAAGCAATTCAAAGGCTTTTAAAATCTGATTGAAAGGCTTATGTTTTAAAATGGTTCCGGAGAAACGTAAATTATTGATAGTTTCATCTGTAAACTGAATATCAACATTGTACCAGCGCTCAAGTTTTAGCGCTATTTCTGAAAGTTTTTCATCATCGAATACAATTTTACCCTCAGTCCATGAAGTGTAGAAATTGGTTTCGACTTTACCTATAGTTGCATTTTTTGTGTTATCGTCGATGTTAATTTGTTCAGACGGTTTCAATTCGGCAATTTCAGAACCATTTAAATTGTTCACATTAACCTTGCCTTCAACCAAAGTAATCTGGCTGTAATTTTCATCGGAGTAGGACACTGCGTTAAAGGTTGTACCCAATACTTCAATTTCCGAGTTTTTAAGTTTTACTTTAAAAGGTGTTTTATTTTTTGTCACCTTAAAAAATGCTTCTCCATCCAATGTCACATTTCGTTCGTCAATTCCAAATTTATTGCTGTAACGCAGGGTGGTTCCCGAGTTGAGCCAAACTTTGGTCCCATCATGTAAAGTTATTTCCGACATTTGACCCAATGGCACATTTACTTCGGCATAAGTTGTTATTACGGATTCTTTGTTAAACTGATTTGTAATGATGCTTCCAAATAAAAAAGCAAAAACGATAATCGCAGCATATTTGGCAAAGCTCCTGTACCATTGAATGGTTCTGATCTTCACTTTTTCTGAAATCGTATTCCACGAACTTTCCATTGAAACACCTGAAAGATTTTTCACCTCCCTGGAATTGGAATATAGTTGTTCAATCTCCCTGAAAGCAGCTTTATTATTTTCATCCGCCAAAAGCTTTTCCAACTCCAACAACTCTTTTTCGGTAGCTTCGTTGTGCAATTTTGCAATGGCAAGCTCCCATAATTTATTTTGTTCTTTCCCGTTCATTCCTTTTTTGTAAGAACAGCCGCTGACGACTTTTCTATATTAACTAACCGAATTAATCTATGAAAAACTCTTTTATTAAGAAGACGAAACAGAAGAAGAGATAGGGTGACAAGCAATTGTTTTTTCTTTGTTTTTTAAAAAAAACTGAAAAGAAAAAAATCGCGGGGTTCAAGAGATTCCTTCAAAAACCTGTAAGCACGGGTTATTTGTGTTTTAACCGTATTTTTTGAGATGCCAAGTTTATCGGCGATTTGTTGATAGGTAAGGGAATCGAAAGCTGCAAGTTCCAAAATAATCTTGCGTTGTTGGGGTAATTGTGAAATTGCCTTATACAGTTTTGCATAACGTTGCTGTTCATCAAAATCCGCTTCATCCGGAATTTCAGGAAATTCTTCCAGAAGCAAAGTTTTTTGCCTGTTAGCCCTAAAATGGTCGATTATTTTATTTTTAAGAATGGTGTATAAATAGGATTTAACTGAACTTTGAATTTCAATTTTATCCCTGTTTTCCCACAGTTTTATGAAACAATCAGAAACTATGTTTTCAACCAGTTGATTATCATTAATTGTTTTTTGGGCAAATAAACACATTTGATAAAAATATCTGACGTGAAGTTGTTTTAAAGACTTCACATCGCCATTTTTAATATTTTTCCAAATTTGCTTGTTTTCCACTAAGTTTATGATATCCTGACACAAATATAAAAAATCAAGGCAAAGAAAATTCTATAAAATTTGTTTTCGAATATTTACAAAAACACAAATTCAAACTTCAAACAACCTTTTGTGGTAATTGATTATCTAAACAGAAACAGAATTTTACTTATTGAATCTAACTTCTCCAAAGTGATAAAATAGAAGGAATGCCAATTTTAAATTGAAATTTTTTGTGACATTGAATATGTACTTTAAACTAACGCTCTGTTATTTTGTATTTACTACCTATTTTCCCATTTTCATTGTTTTCTGTCGATACGAACTACCACTGATCTCTTAAAATCAGGCAATTTAATCACCGCAGTTTGTTTTCCTTTCGTCCATTTGTTTTCCCATGGATCATAAAAAGTAGTGCTTTTGATACTTCCTGTGGACAAAAAACTTGTTAAACTGATGGTTTCATTCCTCAACAATTCAGGCGAAATTCCTTCTACCAGTTCTGTTTGCCAATCATTTTCCGAATCGCGGCACCAAAGCAAGATGGTTTTGGTTCCAACAAGCGCGTAAATACGGAGGTTTTCCTGAAAGAGTTTAACCGGTACAAACTTTTCCTGAACCGGGTCAATTTCTTTAATGGCTTCAGCAAATCGCTGAAAATGATACCACAAATTATTTTTATCGATGTAATTGTCCCAGTGCCAGGCATGTCCGGGTCCGGCTGAACCGCTAAAAAATGGTGCGAACAGTAAATCGTGTAAAATCATACCCTCTTTATCCGCAGCGTACACTTCAATTGGGCCTGTATGTTTGGGTTTTACGCCGCCAACCTCGGCCAGCAGCATAGGCTTTTGCACCTGGTACGATCGCAATTCATCAATGCCATCAGAGGCAAGCATGTCCATCGGACCTTTGCAAACATCGAGAGAAGCGCCCATATCGAGGTAACGGTGCAACTGCGCCACATCATTCGATGGCAGGCGATTAATGAAACGATAATCATTCCGTGCGCTTTCGTTGTCGAAACTGCCCAAACTTTGCAGCACCATATTTTTTGGAAACATTGCATGTACTTTGGGCAGCATGTATTCGTTCCAGTCCCAGAGTCCTTCACTCTGAATGGCATTCATTTCATTCCACAATTCCCAGCCAAAAATTGCGGGATGATCGCCGAACCTTTTCCGCAGCATTTCAAGCCTGTTCAGATAAGCCTGTCGTCCTTTTTCTGTGTTGATGTATTCGTCCATGTTGGCAAACGGTCCGCCATTTTCCTTGTGGTACTGCGACTTGGAGAAAAAACTCTTTCCCGGTTCAATAACGCGAAAACTCTCAATGCATAACTTAATTTTGATTTTATACTTTACTGCAAAACCGAGAATCATGTCCAGATTTTTCAGGTTGGCTTCGTTCACTTTACCATATTCCGTTTCTACTTCATGTGCCGGAAAATTTAACCAGATACGCGCGTAGTTTCCACCGTTTTCAGACAATTTCCTGAAATAGGATTCCATTACGTCCATGTCTTTGGCCCAGCATAAATTCGCGCCAATCGGGATATAAGTTTCGCCATTGGTCAGTTCAAAATAAAACGGGTTTTCACTGCTAACTTTCACGAAAGAATCAGCAAACGATTGCTTGTTTTTTACTGGTTGGGCATTCAGCAAAAGTTGATATGCAAGCGTGAATAGCAGCAAGAAAAAAAATTTTGGTTTCATGGTTTGAAGTTTTTGGTTTGAATCTATTTTGTTTCAGGCAAAAGCCGGAATGTATTTATCTGATAAGGATTGAAACTTACCGGAAGCTTTCCGTTTACAGGGTATAATTGTTTCTCGTTGGTTTCGATGTGAGTTGTTTTCCAGGCGCTTCCAATGTTTTGGCAAAGTTGAATTTCAGGATTTGATTTTGCAGAACCCATGTTCCAAAAACGGGCAATCAGGCCATTTTCCATACCCTCTTCCGAAGGTTTTACACTCCAAAGCAATACATTGGGGTCGGAAATTGACAACAGCGAAAACTCGTTTTGTTTTGATGCAGATTTACCGCCCGAAACCGCACCTGTTAACAATGGATTCTGGTGTTCCATAGAAAATTTCATAGCGTCTGTTGCATCAAATCCTGACTGGTGAGTGGTCAGCGCAAAATGGTATTGAAAACTTGTCTCTCCGTTTTGGTTCGGGAATCCCAGGTAACCGCCGTCTTCCCATTTTTTGTCCATCCTTCCGCCGGCAAGTGCGCTTAATTGCGAAGCATTTTCGTCAAGGGTATAAACCGAACTTCTGCCCAGTTTAAAGAAACTGCAATCGAGGTTCGAAATGGTCACCCCGTAATCATCTTCACTCATGTTGGCAAAATGGTTGAAGGTTTGCCAGTCGTAGCGTGCATTCTGCGAAGCATAATGTCCACCGTTCGTTTCTGTTTTGGCTGTAATTACTGCGCCCAGTTCTTCATATCTTGTAGTGGGTTTTTCAAGGTTTAACGAAAAAGCCCATGTTTTTACATCTCCAAAATTAACATCAATGCTGTTTTCGATTTCAATACGTGGGTTATTGGCAAATAGTGTTACCCGCACAGTATGCTTAACAGGGAAATTCGGAAACTGCCCTCAATGTAACCGAAACCGGACCTGCGTTTTCGACCTCAATTGGCTTACCGCTATCAACATTGCCACTTCCCAGGTCGTTCAGATACCTGCCTTCGGTAAATTTCACCAACTGCCGGTTATTTGCAAGCTTGTCGGTAATTCCGGTAATTGCTCCCGACCGGCTAAGCTGCAAACTGTAAAACGAATTGCTTACAGTTTCTCCTGAAATGGTTAATTTATCAGAGAATTCAGAAGGTTTTTCATTCCTGATTTCAAAGACTTTAAAGCCTACCGAAGGAATGTTTTCAGCATAAATTCTGATAAACTTCTTTCCTTCTTTGGTAATCAATTGGCTGGCTACTTCCTTCTTTGTCTGAAGATCGACCACCTTAACCGGATAATCACCATCCCAGGTAAAATCGGCCACATCATTCCGTTCCCAGCTCAACGAATTAAAAACAAAAAAGCGGGGATTTACCGCTTGGCTGATTTGATTGCCCAACATTTTAGTTGAAAGGTTTTGCAGCGTATCGACATAAGTTGTCAGGTTTTTTTGCAGGGTTATCTGCCAGGCAGGTCTTTCGTTAGCAGCAACCTTGCTGTCGCCTGTCCAGTCGTGCTCCCAGTAATAGCCAAACGAGTCCCAGGCCTTATTTCGCAAGGCGATCAGTTTATCAGCAAAATGTGGATTTGTCAGAGAAACAACAGCAGCCAAAGCTTCAGCTCCCCTGATTTGCTCTGTTGCGCGCCTCATTTTAGCTGTAGTTTCGTTCATAGAGGCAGACAATAAATCCCACTCATTCCCGTAGGTCACTGTCTCTGAAGGCAGTTGCGGATAATTTTTTTCAATATCGCTAAAGAAATCTTCAACGACTGAAACGCGTACTTTTCGGTTAGGTGTAGTTCCATTTTTAGCAACCTGAATAAACTCAGGTGAGAGATAAGTTTCAAGGTCGTCGTGTCCATAACCAAATGCAGCTGCTGCATTATACGGGTATTTTGTGTTTGCCGAAATCGTATCGCACATTGCATCAAGTCGCGGAATTAAACTACCAATCTCATTCACGGCATCTTTTGAGGGGATAGCTGTGCGGGTTTCAGCATATCCACCCAAAGGGGCAGTTTTCTTTTCATCGTAGATATACCATTTCATAATCACTCCTGAACCATCAAGTCCGGTATAACGATAAAGCTGGTTGCGCCGGTCGGCCCGGTATTCGTAACTCATTTGACTGCCATATCCTCCTATGCCATACCAACTGAATCTGGCACCGGAACCTGCCCAAATAGAACTCATACCCAAGGGGATGGTGTTGTTTTCCATAGTTCCGGCCATCCGAAAACGGAGGTCGTACTTTCTTTCAATTTGCCCGGCGTAGTACATTCCGCGAATGGCGGCTTCTGTGGGCATTCCACCATAGCAGTTGATGAGTGCATGCAAAGGGACACTGATGTGACCAGATTTGACAGCTGAAATTAAGCGTTCAAATTGCTTTGGCGTACGATATTTTTGATATGCTTCCATCCAATAGCTTCCATCGCAATTAAAACGTGCCTGAAAATCTTCAGGATTAGATCGTGTTTCATCAATCTGGTCAAGGTAATAATCGATCATGTGAACGAATGCCGAGTCATAGGTGGCTTCATTTGCTGTCCACATAAAATCGGTATGGTCGTCGTTTCCCAAATAAATGCGTTTTACCGGTTGCGCTTTAATCATTCCGGTTGCGGCGAATAAATAAAGAAAACAGGTAAAGAATGATAGGCTTTTTCTTGACATTATCTTTTTAAAATTAAAAATAGCAACACAATGTAATTATAAAGTTTAAATCAAAACGTAAATCTCATTTTTCGATGGTTAAAGTTTTTACATCAACTACATCTCCATCGGTAATTTTTGAATTATGCCCCGGCTAATTTTTGAAAGTGAAATGGTAGCATATAGCCTTGTTGAATTAATTCCTGCCAAGGAAATGAAATCCATACTTGCCAAAGCTACTGCGGCTGTGGCAGCTTTTTTTAAAAAGGTTCTGCGGTTATCACATCGGTTTTGGTGATTATTTGTATTGTCTTCAAAATTCATAAAATGGTTTATTTAGATTGGTTTATTTGTGTTTAAGTTGATGTAATATCTATTCCAATAATCTCGTGGTCTTTTATTTCCGAAACCTTCAGCAAAACAGCATTTCCTTCTATTTTAAAAACAGGTTTATTCTGACTTATCAGTAAATGAACATCTTCCACTTTTATTCCACGTGGGATTTTGATTTTTACATCTGCATTTACCGGAATAAATTCTTTAAACGGGCCTTTTATCATCGCCGGGTTGGTCATATTTACCAGATGAACTGTCATTGAATTTTCCTGTTTCCATACGGTGACATCTATAATTCCAGGTCCTTTTACCTCAACAATTGGCTCTTCATTAAGTGCCCAGCAAATTGTATTCTGAAGCAATTTCAGATGGTCGGTACTCATAACCTGCCAGTATGTTCGGTCGATGTCACCCGGAAAATAAGCTACCCGTCCTTTTCCTGAATCGTTCAAATACAATCCCCGGATGTTGGTTTCAGGCTCCAATGGATAAACATGTTCCATGGGCAAATCAGGATAAGACGGGATTAGTGTTACCGGACTGGCAAGTTCAGTTTCTGGTTTTACGCCTACCATGTGGATGGTATTAATTATACGGAAAGCATCTTCCAATCCATTTAAAACCGGATGAAACTTGTTGCTTACAGGATTTTCTTTCAATCGCAGATAACTGTTTTGCATGGGTCCTTCCACTTTTTGCTGAAAGGAAACGCCAAATAAATCGGCAATTCCGAAATCAGAACGCCTTATTCCATTTTCATCGTACAATGATGTTTCAAATGTTGCAAGTAAATTACCACCGTTTTGTGTGAATTTCCGTAACTGGTTGCATTGTTTCTCTGAAAGTGTTGCAATATTTGGCAAGATCAGTAGTTTGAACGATTTCAAATGTTCGTCATCAAGCAGACGGTCGTTCACCATTTCAAAAGGAATGCGGGCCTCAATTAAAGCCTGATACATTCCCAATTCATGGTCGCCGCTTTTTTGCTGCCAGTTTTCCGAACCGTAATTTTTTGTCTGTTCTGAAAATATCATTCCAACTCTTGCCAAAGGAGCCACATTTCTTAAATACCTTTCATTGCGGAAATGCTCCTGGTAGATTTTATCCACAACATTCAGCCAGCGTTTGTCATAAATTACACCTGAAAATTTGGTAAACCACGGGCGCATTCCATTTGCCGTTCCTTCAGCAACCCAAACCCGGATTTCCTCTTCACTCTGCACCGAATCTTTCCAGCGGTAACGTTCTTCAACTCCCACGCTAAAAATTCCGCCCAGCGGTTTCATCCCGATAGAAGCCCGCAATTCTTTTGCTCCTTTTCCATTCGACCACGGCATGGTGTAACCACTTCTTGCCTGATGATCAGTAAAAACAATATCGGAAAGCTGCCCGGTAATTACTTTATCAGGAAATCCATTCGGGATAAACCGGGAAGTTGATCTTTCTTTTCGGATAATGCTGTCCCAAAGCAACCAAAGTTCTTTGAGTCGGGCAGTGTTCCATTCTGCATACTTTTGTTGTGCTTTATCTGAAGACTTATTTCCTTTTGGCAATTCCAGTCCTGAAAATGATTTGAAGTTTCTCTGACAGTGTTCACAATAACAAATCCCACTGCCTGCCCAGCGGTTTGAAAAAATTCCATCAGGTTCGTACCGTTCCATTATTTCTTTATGAACCTCGGTCATAAACTCAAAGTTGTACGGTCCAAGCGCACAAGTTACCCACAGCTCCGGGTTTGCCCAGTGCCGTCGTTTTTCGCCATCAGCAGTAACTGCAATCCAGTCAGGGTGAGCATTGTAAACATTTTGCCAGGTAGCATGCGGATCAGTGCGTGCGATAACAGACATGTTCATTTTCCGTGAACCTTTTACCAGATAACCAAAAGGATCTGAGTCGCCCAGCCAGTTGCTTCTATGGTGCAAGGGTACATCGGTTGGGTAAAAAGCAACCACTCCGCCGGCACTCAAAGTCGTTCCATCAGCGTGAATCTGTTTAAAATAACGGAGCCAGAAATCGGGATCAAAGTTTCCGGGATCGTTTTCGACAAGCGTAAGCTGCGCCCATCGCATCGGTTCATTAAACCAGGTTTTTTCTTCCTGAAATGCGGCACCCGCAAGCAATGATGGATTTGCAACTGAGACTGTTCCGCTAATAATCGAGGCAGATTTAATAAATTTTCTCCTGTCCATAATAAAAGGTTGATTTGGGTTCAAAAGGTAGGAATTATTTGTATGAAAATCCGGATTAAGAAAAAGGAAACGTTACGACAGGTTGGATCTCCATTCTTATAAAAGTTCTTCACTATGCCTTAAAGATTTACAAAATGTGGAGCACAAAAAAGTAACTGCCTTTAATTTCTTGTTTTGGATGGCTATTCTAACGGACAGAAGATGTAATCTTATCTCAAAAAATGTTTGGTGTAACTTACAGTTGAACTAATATTTTTCAATTTACTTTTAAATGTACATTATTCGATTTGAATGTTATAAACACCTTTAACCAATATTTTTTTTGAAGCTGAGAATTCAGTTAATTCAATGAAACCATTGTTTATCCGACCAGTTTTTACTTCGGTTTTTTTCAGGAAAATGGATTCATCAGTTTCTTTTTCAAATGCGAGAACATAAGTTTCATTTTCAGCAGTAACAATTGCGGCTTGCGGCAATGCCAAAACTGTATCAGAAGCTATAATTATTTCACCCTCCACAAATTGATTATTGACCAAACGTGAATTTTTCAAATTTTCAATTTCGGCCAAACAGTCGATCGACATTGTATTTTCGTTGATTGATTTACCTACCGATATTAACTCTGCCGTGTACTTTTCTGCAGTATTTCCTGTAGTTTGAAATTCAACTTTCTGTCCAGGTTCAATTTTGTTTATGTCCTTCTCAAAAACTGAAATTTTTAACTGGAATGTTTCAATATCAATGATTTCGGCAATAGTTTCTGCAGGCTGTACATATTGTCCGATTGTTACATTTATGCGATTAACATAACCCTTTACAGGGGCTTTTAAAGTGTACGATGAATAAAATGTTCCCCCTTCGATTTTTGAAATATCCAGACCGATATTTTGCAGTTTCACAATAAGAGCATTCAATTTTGCACTTTCCACATTGTAAGCACTTTCAGCAAAAATTAAATCTTTTTTTGTGCCAATATTTTCATTGCTTAATTCCTTTGCTCTTTCATAATCCATTTTAAGCCGTTTTGCAAGAGCAGCCGATTCGGCAAAATCCTTTTGCATATCAACAAATTCATTACCCGATATGTCGAATAACATTCCTCCGTTACCCACAAATTGACCCGGTTTGCAGTGAATTTTTGTTATGAAACCCGGTACAGGCAAACTTATTTGTGCCTGGCCGCTTACCGATGGAATAATATTTCCTGTAAAATGCACCAAATCAGAAAATGATGCCAAAACAGGTTCTCCGGATTCCATATTTTCCGATTGAAACTGGGCTTTTGTGATTTCAATTAATCCTGATTCGGGTTCTGTTGTTTCTACTGTTTTGTTTTTACACGAAAAAAGTAATATGCTAAACATGAGCAATATGAGTGATAAATTGATTTTCATGATTTATTTATTTTGAAAAATATTTTATTTCAGAGGTTGAAATATTATAACCATAAATGTTCTCGTAATATTCAGTTTGTATTTGAACGGCAGTTTCATAACTGTTTACAAACTGGTAAAAATTAATTTCGCCAAGTTCGTATGATTTTAAAGCAGTCCTCATGATTTCATCGTACAATATTTTGCCTGTTGTATTGTAATATTCAAGCAAAGCTTTGTATTTATTTTGCTGATTAATCAATTCGTTTAGCCTGTTTCTTATCAAAAGGAGTTCATTTTGTGAAAGTAAACTTTGGGCTTCGCCTGAAATTTTTGCAGCCTGAGTCCTGCCCTTTTCACTTCCAAAAAAAAGTGGAACTGCTACCCCAACCTGAAAACCATGATAATATTTTGAATTTTCAAACCGGTTTGATCCTAAAAAATAATTAAATGAAAAATCAGGGAGTGTTTTATTTTTCGATACCTGAATGAGTGAATTGAAATAATCGTTTTCCAATTTTAACAATTGATAAACAGGAAGTGAATCAGGTGTAAAAGTTATCGACGGCAACATCTCTGAAACTTCAGATACTTCAAAATCAGCATCATAATTCATAATAATCTTCAACTTCCTGTATGCATTTTCAATTTCAACATTCAAAGTATTTAAAAGAATTGAAAGCTGGTTCTTTTTTGCTTTTATATTCAAAACCTCCAAATGGCTGATATCGCCTTTACTTTCCCTTTTTTCAGAAACAAAAAGCAGACGTGTAAATAAGCTATCGAGCATTAAAGATGTTTCGCGTTTATTTACAAGCATTTGAACATTAAAAAAAGCGATTGAAACATTTTTTGCTATTTCGTTTTTTTGGATATTCAAACGAGCTTCAGCCATAGAAATTTCAATTTGTTTCGTTTTGCTTTCCGCTGAATATAAAGTAGGAAAACTTATGTTTTGTTCGATGCCAAAAACATTTAACGGATGGCCATTTTCGGCAACATTATTCTGGTCAGTACCATAGGTAAAATTAGTTTTTCCAGGTGCGAATGCTGTCTTTTTCAACATTTTACTTTCTTCAACTTTCATCGAATAAACGGCCACTTCACGGTTATTTTGCAATGCTGTTTCAACAACCTCATTCAATTGTAATTTTTTATCCTGACTGTATGCTGTCACCGCAGGTATCAAAATAAAGAAGAGTAGAACCAGGGTTTTGATACGAATAACTTTAAAAGGAAATAAACGGATACTTTTAATGTTGTAAAACACTTCGTATAGCAACGGTAAAGCAATCATGGTGAGCAACGTAGATGTAAACAATCCGCCAATAACAACTGTTGCCAGTGGTCGCTGAACTTCAGCCCCGGCTCCGGTTGAAATTGCCATTGGCAAAAATCCCATTGCTGCAGCTCCGGCGGTAAGCATTACAGGGCGCAACCTGTTTTTGGTGCCTGTCATAATTAATTCGCGCATGTTTGTCACTCCCTGGTGTTGCAACTCTTTTAAATGTTCAATCAACACAATTCCGTTTAATACCGCGATTCCAAAAAGTGCAATAAAGCCCACTCCGGCTGAAACGCTAAAAGGCATTCCGCGCACCCACAACAGAAAAACACCACCAACTGTAGCCAAAGGAATTGCTGTAAAAATCATGATTGCATCTTTGAGTGATCCAAACGCAAAATGAAGGAATATAAATATCAAAAGTAAGGCAACAGGAACAGCCAGTGCCAAACGTTTTGTTGCATTTTGCAGGTTCTCAAACTGACCGCCATATTCAATATAATTTCCCGGAGAGAGTTTTATGTTATTTTCTATTTTTTTCTGAATATCCTGTATAACAGATTGTAAATCGCGGTTGCGCACATTAACACTTACCACAACCCGCCGCTGAGTATTGTCACGCGATATTTTTGCCGGTCCTTTAGAATATTCAATTTCAGCCAATTCGGCAAAAGGAACAAGCGCACCCGACGAAACAGGCACCTGAAGCTGGCGAATATTGTCAATATCAGTGCGGTTTTCATCGTCAAAACGCATCACCATATCGAATCGTTTTTCGCCTTCGAAAACCACACCGGTAATTTCTCCGCCAAAAGCCGTAGACAAGTACGTATTTAGCGTATTGATGTTAACACCATAATATGCAGTTTTACTCCGGTTATAATTTACCCGAATTTGCGGCAGTCCCTGGGTTTTTTCCAAAATAACGTCGCTGGCACCCGGAATATCGGCAATCAGATTTTTTATTTCGAGTGCCTTTTTGTTGATATAACTGAGGTTTTCACCAAATATTTTTATGGCAATATCTGAACGAACACCGGTAATTAATTCGTTAAAACGCATTTCGATGGGTTGGGTAAATTCATATTCAATACCCGGAATAACCGAAAGTGCTTTTTTAAAATTATCGGCAAGTTCTTCTTTACTTTCCGCGGAAGTCCATTCCTTCTTAGGTTTAAGCTTAATAATCATATCTATTTCTTCCATCGACATAGGGTCGGTAGGTACTTCTGCCGCACCAATACGTGACACAATTTGATGAACCTCATTTGGAAATTCCCTGATAAGAATATTTTCCATTTTTGTTGTCATTTCAACTGTTTTTGAAAGTGAAGTCCCCGTTTTCAGTACAGGTTGAATAACAAAATCACCTTCATCAAGTGTTGGCACAAACTCACCCCCCATTTTAGAAAATAAAACTCCGGTAAAAATCAATGAAACCAATGCAGCACCGAATACAATATTTTTATGGTTGCATGACCATTTAATAGATGGTAAATAGGATTTGTAAGCAATGTCCATTATCCAATCGGAAAGGTTCCTTTTATTGGTTTTTGCGGGTTTTAAAAATAGAGCTGAAGCTACCGGTAACCAGGTTAAACCCATTATCATGGCTCCAATAATTGCAAATGAAAAAGAAAGTGCCATAGGTCTGAACATTTTACCCTCAACACCACTAAGTGAAAGAATTGGAATAAAAACAATCAGAATAATTACCTGTCCGAAAATTGCCGAATTCATCATTTTGGAAGCACCTTCGAATGATATTTTGTCCATTATTGTTTGGCGTTCATCGCTCACACTTTCCAAAATTTTATCTTTTTGAAGTGTCATTTTTATGGCGATAAATTCAACGATGATCACCGCACCGTCAATAATTATCCCAAAATCAAGTGCACCGAGACTCATTAAATTAGCATCGATACCAAAAATAAACATCATAGAAATTGTGAAAAGCAAAGCGAGAGGAATCATTGAAGCAATTACAAGCGCCGACCTGATATTTCCCAATAAAATAATAACTGTTAACATTACGATAATAGCACCAAGGATAAGGTTTTCGGCAACTGTAAAGGATGTTTTCGAAATTAATTCACTCCTTTCCAAAATGGGGTTGATAAAAACACCTTCGGGCAGGTTTTTCTGTATTTCTGCCACCCGCTGTTTTACTTCATTTATAATTACTTTTGAATTACCATGTTTAAGCATCATAATTTGCCCAAGCACAGTTTCGCCTTTTCCGTTGGCAGTAATTGCACCAAAACGGTTGGCATAACCAAAATGTACTTTAGCCAGATCCTTTATCAACACAGGCCTGCCTGTATTATTTTTAACAACAATGTTTTCAATATCCTTCAACGATTTAACCTGGCCGTCACCTCTTATAAAATAGCTTTGATTTGTTTTTTCAATATAAGAGCCACCTGAAATACTGTTGTTTTTTTCAAGAGCATCAAAAACTTCAGTTAAAGTAACATCAACACTTGTTAGCAAAGACGGGTCAATGGCAACTTCGTATTGTTTTAAATAGCCGCCCCAACTGTTTATTTCAACTACCCCGTTTATTCCTGATAAACGACGTTTAACAATCCAGTCCTGAATTGTACGCAAATCCATGGCCGAATATTTATCTTCGTAACCGGGCTTTACATCGATAATGTATTGATATATTTCGCCTAACCCTGTTGTAATGGGTCCCATATCCGGAGAGCCATAAATTTCGGGGATATTGGCAGATGCAGTTTTTATTTTTTCGGCAATGAGCTGTCGTGGCAAATAAGTACCCAATTTGTCATCAAGTACTACTGTAACAACTGAAATACCAAATTTTGAGATTGACCGGATTTCCTGCACACCCGGCAAATTGGCCATTTCCATTTCCACAGGGGCTGTAATGAATTGTTCAATTTCCTGGGTCGACAAATTGCCTGATGTTGTAATTACCTGAACCTGATTGTTTGTAATATCGGGCACAGCGCCAACGGGAATTTTGAATACCGCATAAATTCCGTATGCTGCAACGCTGAATGTAAACAGTATTACAATGAGTTTATTCCTAACACTAAAGTTTATTATTTTTTCTAACATAATGAGAGGCTAGTTTTTTATCTAAAATTCTGTAAACACGATTGTTCGCAACAGATTTCTTCCAATCGCAAGAATAACAGAATAATTAGTTGATTTTTGGTTCTTTACAACAGGATTCAATCTAAATTTAAAATTAATTATTTCGGTTTTTTTATTTTTATAAATATACTACCACATTTCATATACAACAAGGAATTTAAACATATTTTAAGTTTCATCAGTTTTAATTTCCGCAAGGCATTTTTGCAATATAAAAAATCAAATAAATAGAAAATATCTTTTCTGCGACTAATTCGTTTTTTTAACAACAAAAAAGGCTTTCCGCTATTTCCGGAGAGCCTTTCTTTTTTTCAGAATTACTGAATACTACTATTTTGGTGGATAGTTGGTAAAAATTTGTTTTACCGCATAATTGATATCTTTCTCTTTTTTATCAGCACTGGCATTATCATCGAGAGTTTTTTTACCGGTGCCCTGCCATACCACTTTACCTGTCGACTTATCAACCAAAGTTATAAATAATGATCCCTCAACATAATTATCGTAATTTACATGAGTGGTAGAAAAACTACCGCCATAACCCCATGGTCCATAACCGTATCCACTGGTTGTGGCAGTTGCTGTTTGAACTTCCTTTCCTTTTATACGAAGATCAAGAATTACATCGGGATTGGCAGATTCAGTAAAACCTTTTGCAGCCATTTCAGCTTTTGCAGCTTTGATTAGCCTGTCGCGATTGAGTTGGGCTACATTTGTCATTTTCGTTGTTTCTTCGCTGACAGCATATGTTTTATATTTACTAAAATCAGCTGACTTGTCGTAATCATAACCAATTTTAACAGTCGCACATGCCACAAAGACAAGTAAAACCGGAATTAAAAGTAACTTTTTCATTGTTTTAAATTTTAAACGTTTAATAATTTACTATTTTTTTTTACTGTTTATTTCCCAATTTCAAGAATTAAATATCATAATTGATCTATTACAAATGTAACTTTTATGTACCAATTTCACCTTAATCATGTTTTGTACTGATAAATTTTCTAATAATTCAATTCCTGTTTTTTATGGAAATACAACATATTACTGGTTAAAACTCTTGTGCCCGTGAAATGGATATTAACAATTTCTTTTATCAAACCTGGTATTTCACAAAGCTTTATTTAATTTTCTTCAACCGGAACTATTTTTACAAAAACTAAGCCAAAATTCAGTCCTGATTACTCCTCTTTCGAATAAAAACAATCACCATTGATGCAGGTGCCCCTTAAATTTTCTCATTAAAATCATAAAAGACTAAATTGTCCTTAATATGCAAAAATTGATTATATTGTAGATGAAATTAACAAAGTTCCATTGACTGTTTTTATTAAGCAAAAAGCTAATTCAGCAATTTTGTACCAATAACAATGTGAAAGTGAAAAGTATGAAGGGAAGATTGGAGGGAGGATTAAAAAATAAGATAAAAATAGTTTTACCCCACAAGCAATCAATTATTTGCAATTATAAATTTAATGAAAATAAAACCCAATTACTTTCTGGTATTAATGTAGAACTTTCGGTTTCAATGGATTTAAACACACTGATTTCCGGAGTAGAAGGATATGTTTGGGCTACATGGAATTTTCTGCAAGCCGAAATAATAAGTAATGCACTACGGGTACAAAATATAGAACAGGAAATTGTAAAAATTGAACAGGAAAACAAAATGATGTATTTGATAAAAGTATCAAAAGAAGAAGATATTGTGAACGTAATTGATTTTATCCGGAATGAAAAATGCGGGTTAAGACTAAAACCTGACTGGACATATCCTGATGGCGAACCAAATGAAAGTTTTGGCCTGTGGATTAACCAATAATTGCCCGTAATCCGCCATATTCAGAATTAATACAATTTTAGAAGCCGTTGCAGCACGTCACAAATTTAGCTACAGCAATACAAGGTTGAAAAGTTTATCATGACTGGGTGGAATTATTAGATAACACCATATCTGAACTTATAACATTTCAGGAGGCGGATGACAATAGTTCAGTTGTATTGGTTATAGAAATAAACAATTTGGATAAACGTGGTGTAACAATGAACGAATCAAAACAAAAAAAGGTGAAAGACAGGCAAACTATTTATGACAGCCATTATTATCGATGCCGTTGGTTTTTCCATTTCATTATAAAATATTGAAATCCAGTTTGCTTTAAATGCTGCCTTTGACAGAAAATTATAAATGGGTTCCAAAATTACTGGACTTGGTTTTATTCTTTTTTAAAACTTTTATTTTTTACAATTTAGTTGTAACTTACAGAAAATGAAGTATTCAGTACTTAAATAACAGAACCGTTGGAATTAAAAATATAATGAATAAATTATTTTGTTTGGACTAATGACCATTTTAAAACAATAATCATATAGAAATATGAGCTGAATAATGAATACCTTATAATTCATAAAACACGCCTTAACTGTATAATTCCATGCTTGAAAATATTACAAAGGTTATAACTCGTTTTTTTGGTATTATAGCAGGATCTCTTTCTGGTATAAGTGCCATATTAATTGCGATCGGTTTCCTCGCTGAACGTAGTCATTTAAAAATGTTAGGTTTTACAACCATCCCAGTTGACTTAAATCAATACTTATACACCGGTGCAAGTTTAATGGGGTTTTTACCGGGCATTATAATTTTAGAAACTATAAAACTACTGCTTAATCCAGCTACTTTATTAATTCTTTTTGTCTTGTTTTTAATTCTTTTGTCGTTGCGGTTCCAAAGGATGAAGGATTTTTGGAAAACATTATTAACACTTGGACAAACACTTATCGTTAAATTCAAAGTTTACTTTCTTGTTTTATTTGTTTTTGTTCAAATCATTTCACTTAGTTGGATGGTAAAAGCAGTTTTGGTTGAGAACCTGCTTTTTCCTGAAAACAAATCACCCATTCAGCTAATATCATCAACACAAACGGAAATGACATTTATAACAACCACTCCTGCTACACTTAAACAATTGATTCTATCTAACGATCAGAAAGACAAGGATAAATTGTCTAAATATTTCACACAGCTTTTCTTGTCTACTTTAATTATTGGATTGGTGATGCGTTATTTAACATTTGCCGGAAATGAAACTCAATTGGAAATGCCCTTTAATATGAAATTTTGGTTGGTAATTAACTTTTTACTTTTTGCCACACAAATATTCCTTATACCCGGTAATTATGGTGTTTTATTACTGAATAATAAATATCAGGAAGTTAAGGTACAATTTAAACCAAAGGAAAAGGCGGAAACTGTACCTGAAGCAGAGAATGTAGTGAAAATAAAAAACCGCCCACCAGTACCTGTTCATAAAATACGGGATCAGCAATTTGAATTAAATGGTGTACCATTTAAATATGACCTTAAAGCCTCACCAAATATTTTTGAAGATCCGGATGGTGATGAACTTACATATACTGTAACAACAGACAAGCCAAATGTAATTCATTGCGAAATTGTCAATAATTTCCTTGTTGTAAGACCACTTCAAAAGGGAAAGGCAAAAGTTTTGGTTGAGGCTAAAGACATAGCAGGTACTACAAGTTCAACAAGTTTTAACATTGAGATTAAAGATGAAATTTATTCAATGGGGGTAACAGTTGATAATCGAATATCGGAAACTACGCTAGTAACTGGCGAAAAACCATATGTTCAAGATTTAATGGCCGAACCTCTTGTTATTTAAATTAATTGATAATGAGCCGGTTCGCCTCTCTTTCTATGCAAGTTCAAGTGCGCCGGATATCGCCAGTGTTAATATCGACCAGAATATTTTAACCGTGCAACCCATTTCAAAAGGAAGCACTGTAATTACAGTTGCTGCAAATGATGGATTTGGCCGAATTGTTACCACAGGATTTAATGTAAATGTAATGGGGCAAAATCTTGATTGGCCGGTCGACGATCGTTTATTGCTGCTATATCAGTCAAACGATGTATTTTTTCTTTATTCAAAACTGGAAAAACGGATTTGGTATGTTCCTTCAGATGTTATTGAATCGATGGTTTATTATGGACTTGTTGAGATTTTTTAAATAATGAATGCATAATTAATGATAAAAATAAAATTATGAAAACAAACTTGCTTGCATTAAAACTGGTCGCTTTCATTCTATTAACTGCTATTCCATATTTAAATTTTGCACAGAATAAAAAAGAGGGCGCTGCCAATATCAACAAAATTGCAACCCTCACTGATGGCAAAATAGATGAATATAAGAGTGTAACTTCAAGTGCCCAAATAAAGAGAAGCAATCAGGACGATTGGCTAAACGTCAAAAAAAATGAAGAGTTGTTTTTTAATGATATTTTGAAATTGGATAAAAATATCTGGTTGCGGGTAAATATTAAAAATAAAATTCAACAGGGAAGTATTAGTTTATTGCAGAACCCGGAAGATTTAAATCAATCAGGAAAATATAAAATTACAGAAGATAATGATGGCTCCGGACGGGTAGCAATAGAACTCATACAAGGCTATGCCATAATTAACATATTTAAGGATTTTATTTCAACAATAACAGGCGGATTGCAAAGTGTTGTAAAAAGCAACAGTCCCTCACGTGCTTTATATTTAGTTAGACCTGATGGTTCAGGAGAAATATTTTTAAAACAAGGCCATCTTACTTTTCCCGGCAATCCGGTAGTGAGCGAATTAAAAGTTGGTGAAGTTGCACAATTTAAAGATGGACAAATTATAAATGTCTTTTTTCCCGATGTTCCACTTGCTACTAAATATAATGACTTTACAAAGTTCAACAATTCTACCGTTTGGAAGAAATCATTCTGGAAACGACCTGTAACCTGGATTGGGGCGGCTGCCGTTGGAATTGGCACAACGCTCATCATTGTTCAGCCCTGGAATTCAGGTAATAAACAGGTAACAGGAACTATCAATATTAATTGGGGCGGAAACTAAAAATTTGGAAATCATGACGAATTTTAAAAACAAATCAAAGTACTTGTGGCAGATTGCATTAGTTTGTGGTGTTTTCTTTACCATGTTAGGACTGCAGTTTTCTTGCACAAAGGATGACCATTTTAATCAAAATATCGAAATAATTGTACAAATACCACTACCGGATAATAATAATTTAAAAAGCGGAACTGCGGTAGCCGGAATCCAAAGCGTTGTACTTACAGTGAGCGCTGATAACAAAATTCTAACATCGCAGGAACTAACTATAAACGGAAATCAAGCAAGTGGGATTATTTCAGTTTTACCCGGTAAAAACAGGAAATTTACTGCCCAAGCCATTGATGGAAATGGAATAGTGCAGTATCAAGGTATAACTACAATGGACATAACAGGTGATTTTACTGTTGGAATTGAGTTGGCTTCCCTTCCTCCGGCAACTAATAATTTACAAGGAGTACAAGTTGGAAAATCTGTAAATTTATCCTGGAATCAAAATACCGATCCTGATTTTGCCAGATATGATTTATTTCGATCTCAATCCGACACAGCATTGGGAACAGTTATACATTCATCAGCTGTTATCTCTGAAATTGTATTTACCGACTCAACTGTAGCAGAAGGAAAAACTTATTATTTCAGATTGACTGTTTCAGATACAGAGGGACTTAATACAAAAAGCAACCCAGTACGCATTGAAATTCCTTTTATTCATCCAAGAGAAAGCGTATTGAAAGTTGATTCTATAAACCGTAATGTTTTTCTTTCATGGACAAAAAATACAGATAATGATTTTGCCAGGTATGATTTATATCGTTCGCAATCGAAAAATTTGTTAGGAACAGTTATACATTCATCCCCCAGCGTAACAGATACAATTTATAAAGACAGCAAGGTTACAGAAGGACAAAGTTACTATTACCGATTGGCAGTTTTAGATAAAGACGGTTTTGTTACAAGAGGTGATTCTGTTGTGGTTACAATACCACTTTTACCGCCTGAAGCAAGCATACTGAGAGGAAATTTTATCAGGAATAAAATCGTTCTGTCGTGGTCTAAAAATACAGAATCTGATTTTGCCAGGTATGATTTGTATCGATCTCAATCTGAGAATTTAATAGGTACAGTTATTTATACATCTCCTTCACCAATTGATACAACTTTCGATGACAACCAGATAGAAGAAGGTGGAAATTACTATTACAGGATAGCTGTAATTGATAAAGATGGAAGGAATACAAGGAGTGAATTTTTAAATATTAAAGTTCCGGCTACCCCACCTGTTGCAAGTATTTTGTACGGAGCTGAGGATGGTAGTATTTATCTTTCGTGGACTAAAAATACCGATTCAGATTTTGCAAAGTATGAATTGTATAAATCTGAAAATAATTTAGTTTTGGGAACACGAATAGATTCAACCTCTGATATCAATAATTTGTATTTTGAAGATAGCAATGTTATAGAAGGGAAAACCTACCATTATACCTTGAAGGTGTTTGATAAAGCTGGAAATTCTACGGAAAGTAATAAGGTTACGATTAAAATGCAAATATATCCACCAACGAAAAGTGAATTATATGGAGGGAACGAAGGTGTTTATGCTTATCTGTACTGGTATCAAAACTATGACTCTGACTTTGCAAAATATGAATTGTACCGTTCCGAATCAGAAAATTCAGTGGGCACTGTTGTTTATTCAACTGCAGATAACAACAAAACTGATTTTGAAGACTATCCCTTGCAGGAGGGTAAAACCTATTATTACACATTGATTGTTTTTGATAAAGCCGGGTATTCTACAAAAAGCGATGTGTTAATGATACATATTCCTGGTGCTCCGCCAATTGCAAGCACATTGAGTGGAAGTTTTAATGGACAAACCTGCAATATTGCTCTTACCTGGACCCAAAATTACGATTCTGATTTTACACGTTATGAATTGTACCGTTCAACGATTAAAGATGACTGGGGAACAATTATCAATACAAGTACAAAACAAACTAACTTATCCTTTACTGATACAGATAAAAATATTTGTTATCATTTATCAGAATCTGGTACGTATTATTATAGATTGTTTGTTTATGATACAGAAGGAAATTATTCAATAAGCAATACAATAGAGATTTCAGCTTTCTAACTTAGCTTTCTAACAACCTTTAAATGGTTGCTATGTTTCAACACAAAATTAAGTAAAAGGGTGAGGTCTGAAATTTTATCAGTTTTTAATAAAATCCGACGGGCTGCAGCCAAACTGTTTTTTAAACGCACGCGAAAAATAAGCCGGATCGTTAAAATCGAGCTGGTAACAAATTTCGGAAACAGTTCCGGCTTTTTGCTTTAACAAATCGGCAGCCCGCTGTAAACGGAGTGAGCGCATTAACTGGCCTGCAGGTTGGTCAATAAGTGCATTCAGTTTTCGGTTAAGCTGCGAGACGCTCATATTTACTTCATTGGCAAGTGAATCGGGCGTAAAATCCTGGTTTTCAAAGTTGGCTTCAATCATTTTGATAATTTTGTGGAGAAAAACCTGATCTATGGACAGTACACTTACTTCGGTAGGTTTTATAACTGTTGAGGTTTTAAACCGGGCACGAAGCAACTTACGTTGTTTAATCAGATTTTTTACCCTTACCATTAACTCTTTTGAACTATAAGGTTTGGTAATATAATCATCAACTCCCGTTTCCAACCCTTCCATTTTATCATCAAAACCAACCTTTGCTGTAAGCATAATTATAGGTACATGGCTTGTACGTTCATCACCGCGAACTGCTTTACACAATTGAACACCATTCATTTTGGGCATCATCAAATCAGTAATAATTAAATCGGGAACAGTTTCCAGCGCTAAAAGCATACCTTGTTCACCATTTTCGGCTTGTTTTACCTGATAATGATGTACAAGTTGATCACAAATAAAAGCCCTTACATCTTTGTTATCTTCTACTACCAACACAATCTCACGTTTGTCTTCCGTTTGCTTTTCCGTTTTTGCAATCAATTCTTCAGTAACTGTGTTTTTTTCTTCCGGGAGTATTTCTGAATAATAATCAGTTTGTGGAACATGTATTTCCTGGGCATGCTCTGTTGTTTTTATTTCGCCAACCGGAAGTTTAATAGTAAAAGCCGACCCCTCTCCTTCCCTGCTTTTCACACTTACAGTACCATTGTGTAATTCAACCAATTCTTTCACAAGAGCCAAACCGATTCCGGTTCCTTCATAATTTCGGGTACTTGAGCTTTCAACCTGAAAAAACCTGTTGAAAATATGAGGAACATATTTTTCCGGAATTCCGCTTCCATTGTCAGAAACACAAATTTCGATATAATGAGAATCAACAGATTTTATTTCAACTTCAACTTTTCCATTTTCGCTTGTGTATTTAATCGCATTAAAAATCAGGTTATAAAAAACCTTTTCCATTTTATCCAAATCAAAAATCACCGGAATGTTTTCTGATACTGATGTAAACGATAAAGTAATTTTTTTTGAAGCAGCAATCGATTCAAATGAATACAGCATTCCTTTTAGAAATCCATCCATATTGTATTGTGACGGAGTAAGAACCATGTTGCGGGTTTCTAGTTTCGAAAGATCAAGCAACTGGTTAATTAATTTTAGCAAACGGCGGGCATTTCGATTGGCTACCTGCAATTTTGATTTTTCCTTAACGTCAATATCCGACGACAATATGTTATCCAACTGTCCTAAAATCAACGTTAACGGTGTTCTGAATTCATGAGATATATTTGCAAAAAACTGTGATTTAATTTGATCGACCTGCCTTAGGGAATCAGTTGAAATCTTTTCATATTCCAATTGGTTTTTGAGGTTGATTCTTGACAATTCGTAACGCCGTAACAGAAAAATTATATAAGTCATACCAATTCCAAAAATAATTACAGCAAGCCAGGAACTGTACCATGGCGGTTTTATTTTCAAGTCAAGTGCAAGACCATCTGTATTCCAAACACCATCATTGTTTGAAGCCTTTACCCTAAAAATATAATTACCGGGTGGTAAATGAGTATATGTTACAGAACGCAGACCACCTGTATTTATCCATTTATCATTAAAATTTTCGAGCATATATGCATATTGATTTTTTTCGGGGGCAGAATATTCGAGTGCAGCAAATTCAAAGGTTATGATATCTTCCTTATGTGACAGCACAATTTTCCTGGTTTCCTCAACTGATTTTACAAGTAATTCAGGATCGCTTCTTAAGGATAAGCTTTTATCTGCAAGCTTTATTTTTGTTAAAACAACCGGTGGGATATTTTTATTTTCCTTAATCCGGGCAGGAAAAAAATAATTTAATCCTTTTATACCTCCAAAAAAGATTTCCCCATTTTTATTTTTAAAATAAGCACCTGTATTAAATTCGTTACTTTGCAAACCGTCATTTACATCAAAATTCCGAAACTCTCCCGACTGAAGATTAAACCGCGATAAACCCTTGTTTGTACTCAGCCAAAGATTATTTTGCTCATCAGATAAAACTGCATAAATAACATTATTTGGCAATCCATTTTTTTCAGTATAATAAAAAAACGAATTCGTTTCCCTGTCATACCTGTTTAAGCCACCGTTTGTGCCTATCCACAAATATCTGTCGGGGTACAGAGGATCGGCACAAATCGATTTAATCATGTTATTATTAAGGCTATTTGGTTGATCAGGATGATTTTCAAATAATTTAAAAGTTTCAGTTTCAGGGTTGAAAAGAAAAAGCCCATACTTTGTCCCCAACCACATTTCCCGGTTTGGAGCCTGGTAAATTACTGGTCTCACCTGTTCGTAAAATGTTGACGCCGGGTGATATCCTATAGAACGAAAAATTCCTTTTTCAGTATCGGTAAGTTTGCACAAATATTTTTCGGTTGCAATCCAAATAACGCTATCCAAATCCTGAAAAACTGTGTAAACCTCTGGCTGTGGTAAACCATTATTTTGATCAGGATTAAATACATATAGTTTCTGTTCTTCCTTTTGAGGATTATACCTGAAGAGACCTTCAGTTGTAGCGGCCCATATGTTTCCATCGTAACTCTGTATCATTGAAAACACAATAGTATTACCAAATGCAGTTGGCTCATTTGAGCTTTTCTCGAAACTGACTATTTTACCGGTTTTTCGCTCCCACTTGTACAAAACCTCAGCCCCTATCCAAACATCACCTGCTTTATCTTCAAGTACAGATCGCACACTAAAACTTCCTGCTCTGGATTTTTTATCAGGAGTAAAAGAAAATACATTAAACCGGTTGGCTCTCGGATCATAATAATCAATTCCCATTCCGGCAGTACCTACCCACAGCATATCGGTATTGTCAACATAAACGCTTGAAACAGTATTAAAACTTATGGTTTTGGAGTTAAAAGCATCATGTGTGAATGAAGTATAGGTTTCTTTTTTTGGATCAAATTTCATTAATTCTGCAGGTGTGGCAAGCCATAAATTTCCATCTTTATCTTCATCCATTGCTGAAATATTTCCCCACCCATATCGAAATTTATCATATTTATGAGGATAATAAATATAGCTTCCGTCAGTACGATTAAACTTTACCAACCCTCCTAAAGTACCAACCCATAATGTTCCGTCTTTTGCTTCAATAATGGAATTGATTGTATAGGAAGTAGAAACTTCTTCTGCAGCCGGATTCCTTGTATTAATAACATATTGGGTAAATGTATTCGTTTTTAAATCCATCCGATTTAATCCATTACTTGTACCCAACCATAAATATCCAGTTTTATCTGCTGAAATAGAAAATACCTGGTTGTTGCCAATGCTGTTTTTGTTGTCAGGGTCGTTATAAAACCTTTTTGAGGTAAAATTCAATTGACCGTTATCACTATTTACTTTTATCCTGAATAAACCATCACCACTGGTTCCTGTCCAAATATTCCCTTCAAAATCTTCAGTTATTGCTTTTATTTCAAAAACATCTCTTAGTAAAATGCTGTCATTTAGCAAATTGACCCTGTGAAAAACTTCAAGGTCACGGTCGTAAACATTTATACCACCATCGTTAGTTCCTACCCAAATTAAACCGCGGTTATCTTCAAATAAAGAAGAAATATAATTGGCCGACAATGTTGTAGAATCGAAAGGATTGTGCTGATAAATAACAAAATTATATCCATCGAATTTATTTAATCCATCCTTTGTTCCAAACCACATAAAACCCTTGCTGTCCTTCAGAACTGCGAAAACAGCATTTTGAGAAAGCCCGTCGTCGATATTGATATGTTTGAAATTTAAATCCTGCGAATTGCCAGGAACTGAAATCTGGAATAATACCAGCAGAATAAGGAATGTATTTAAAAGGTAGTACTTAGATTTCTGAATCACATCTGTCTTAAACTTCATTTACCAATATTGAAAACATTTTAACATCGAAATAAAAACTATTTGTAATCCGATTCTTTTGTGACAATCCTTTATGTTAGGTACAATTATAACGAATCCACACAAATTAAGTTTAAAAAGAAGTTTTTTACATTGTTTTATGTCAATTTTTAAATTATAAGTAAAGAATAATAACAGATTGTTACAGACTTAAAAAACGATTGTCCGAACAAAATTTGTTTTCAACACTTCAGCACAATCATATCGAATTGCAATGTTGTATTAATATTTATCAGAATTACCTGTTGATAATCTGAAACTCATATATAATCCGGTATTATAAGTTAAATTGCATAAAAGTAACTTTTGTTATTTTTTAGAATGATAAATAAGTTATAAATCAGAATATGGCAATAATTGTAGCAATAAAACACGATACTTCATATAAATATGACAGGCTGATAAATATGGGTCCACATGTTATAAGGTTAAAACCTGCACCGCACAGCCGTACAAAAATTCATTCATATTCATTGAATATTGAGCCAAAAGAGCATTTTATAAACTGGCAGCAGGACCCTTTTGGAAATTACATGGCACGTGTGGTTATGCACGAAAAAGTAAAGGAATTTAAGGTTGAAGTTGAAGTTTTGGCAGAAATGACTGTTATAAACCCCTTCGATTTTTTTGTTGAAGCGTATGCAGAGAAATTCCCATTTCAATATGAAGAGCAAGACACCAAAGAGTTGGCGCCATATTTTGAGATTGACGAAAACGGTCCCCTTATTATTGAGTGGATTAAAAAGCTGGAACAGTATAAAAACATAAACATCGTTGACTTTCTGGTTGCTATAAACCGCGAAGTAAATAATGAACTGCAATACACAGTACGGCTTGAACCGGGAGTTTTTACCTGCGAAGAATCGTTACAAAAAGGGTTTGGATCCTGCCGTGATTCGGCCTGGTTACTTGTGCAAACCATGCGACATTTGGGACTGGCCGCCCGTTTTGTTTCGGGTTATCTGGTTCAGCTAAAAGCTGACCAAAAAGCAATTGACGGACCATCGGGAACAGAGCAGGATTTTACAGATTTACATGCCTGGTGCGAAGTTTATGTGCCTGGTGCCGGATGGATTGGCCTCGACCCAACTTCAGGATTACTTGCCGGCGAAGGTCATATTCCGTTGTGCTGCACTCCTGCCCCATCAAGTGCTGCACCTATTTCAGGCGCAATAGATCATTGTGAAGTTGAGTTTTTTCATTCAAACGAAGTAATCCGTATTCATGAAGATCCACGTGTTACAAAACCATACAGCGACCAGCAATGGGCTGAAATTATGTCTTTGGGAGATTGTGTTGATACAAAATTTGATGCCGGCGATGTTCGGTTGACAATGGGCGGCGAACCAACTTTTGTTTCCATTGATGATATGGAATCGGAACAATGGAACACCGCAGCCGATGGCTCAGAAAAGCAGAAATTGTCGAACAAACTCCTGAATAAACTAAGTGAAAAATTTGGCGCCGGAGGTTTGTTTCATTACGGACAGGGAAAATGGTACCCCGGAGAACCTACTCCGCGCTGGCAAATGGCGCTCTATTGGCGAAAAGACGGGCATCCTGTTTGGAAGGATAAAAAGTGGCTTGCTGATTTTAGCAAAGATTATGGATACACGTATAAAGATGCCGCGAAGTTCATGGAACACCTCACTAAAAAACTTGGCGTTGATAAAAACAATGTTGTTTCCGGTTTTGAAGATGCTTTTTATTACTTATGGACAGAACGTAAATTGCCTGTAAATATCGATCCGACAAAAATAGATTTAAAAGATTCGCTTGAAAGAAAAACACTTATGCAGCAACTTGACCGCGGACTTGAAAACCCTGCCGGATTTGTTTTGCCACTGCAGTGGGCATATGAAAAAGAAGGTTGGATTAGCTGTCCGTGGGAATTTAGGAATGGAAAAATGATGCTGATTCCTGGTAATTCGCAAATGGGTTACCGATTACCACTCGATTCGCTTCCGTATATTCCCGAATCAAAACGGCCAAAACCAGCTGAGCGCAGCCTTTTTGACGAAGCACAACTGCTTGTCGATTTTCATCAGCAAGTATCGGAAAGGTTAAATGCTGTTGCCGACTATTCAATTCCTGAAAATTTACTTTCGCCAAAAGAATTTGTTGCTGATGAACAGGAAGACGATAAAAAGAACAAAACAAAGCACTTACCTTTTCACGAAAGTAAGGAGAAGAAAAAAGATTTCAGACCTGAATTTGAAGCTTTTACCATAAAAACTGCACTGGTTGCAGAAATTCGGGACGGAAAAATCCACCTGTTTTTACCACCCGTGGAAATGATTGAGCATTACCTCGATCTTCTGGCAGCTATTGAACTCACAGCCGAAGAATTGCAAATTCCGGTAGTTGTTGAAGGTTACGCCCCTCCAAAGGATAAAAGAATTGAAAAACTGATGGTTACTCCTGATCCGGGAGTGATTGAAGTGAATATTCATCCGGCAAAATCATGGCAGGAAGTTGTAAGCAACTACAATATTCTTTTTGAAGCAGCTTTGGAAAGCCGTTTGGGTTCAGAGAAATTTATGCTTGATGGAAAACATACGGGTACCGGAGGTGGAAATCACATTACACTTGGCGGTGTAACTCCGGCAGATTCGCCTTTGCTGCGCCGCCCCGATTTATTGCGGAGTATGCTGGCATTCTGGCAACATCATCCCGGGTTGTCATATTTGTTTTCTACTGCGTTTATCGGGCCAACCAGCCAGGCGCCGCGAGTTGACGAAGGCCGGCAGGAAATGTTGTATGAATTGGAAATTGCATTTGCCCAGATTCCAAATCCCGGTGAAGGCGAAGTTCCGTTTTGGCTGGTTGACAGGTTGTTTAGAAATTTATTGATTGACCTTACAGGAAATACACACCGGGCAGAGTTTTGTATCGACAAATTGTATTCCCCCGATTCTTCCACCGGACGGCTGGGAATCCTTGAATTAAGGGGTTTCGATATGCCGCCAAACAAGCAAATGTGTTTGGTACAGTTGCTTTTAATCCGGACACTTGTTTCGTGGTTTTGGGAAAAACCTTACAATGGAAAGCTCGTACGATGGGGCACCGAGTTGCATGACAAATTTATGACCCACCATTTTGTTCGGGAAGATTTAAAAGATGTGGTAAGCCAATTAAACGATGCAGGTTACGCATTCGATATCAATTGGCTGGAACCGTTTTTTGAATTCCGTTTTCCGCATATTGGCCGTGTTGAATTTAAAGATGTTGAATTGAGTTTGCGCACTGCCATTGAACCCTGGAATGTTTTGGGCGAAGAAATGTCGAGTTCGGGAACTGCCCGTTTTGTTGACTCTTCGGTAGAAAGAATTGAAGTAAAGGCAACAGGATTAACCGGCGAAAGATATATTGTTTTGTGCAATGGAATGCGAATTCCGATGGCCAACACAGGCACAAAAGGAGAATTTGTTGCTTCGGTACGATACCGTGCGTGGCAGCCACCATCAGCACTTCACCCAAACCTGGGAGTTGACACACCGCTTGTTTTCGATATTTTTGATTTGTGGGTTGGCAAATCGGTTGCAGGGTGTACATATCATGTTTTTCATCCGGGAGGCAGGGCCTATGACACTTTCCCCGTTAATAGTTTTGAGGCTGAAGGAAGACGTGTTTCCCGCTTTTACAACGAAAATCACACACAGGGGACATTCATGCCAAAAGAAGAAATAAGCAAAGAAATCAAAAGATATATTATTGAAAAAGAACAGAATACAAATGAACGGGTTGTGATTACTCCAAAAATCATTGAACCCGATCCTGAATATCCACATACTTTTGATTTGCGAAAATACAAATTGCAGAAGTGATATCGAAAATACATTTTTGAACACTGATGGCACTGACATGAATAACTTACACAGTGATTATCAGATCAATCTGCGTTATCAGTATTAAAATATTAATCTTCAAAGTGCACAAAATCAGGTAGATTGTCAGCAGCCTCAATTAACATTTGGTTCCATTTTATTGCAGTACCCTTTAATTCTTCTTCCGATTTTCGCAATTCCTTTATTTCGAAAGTTCCATTTTTATAAAGTGCAAAATCTACAGGAAAATCAACATCGCTGGCATTTTTAAAAGTTGCATCAAACGACAGGTAAGCAGCTTTTATGGCCAAATCAAAAGTAATATTCTCATGCAATAACCGGCGAAGTATAGATTTCCCAAAACCTGTATTTCCAATAATTGTATATGGAGATTCATTTGAAGCTTCAACCCAGTTTCCTTCAGGAAAAACTAAAAAAATTGTGGAAAGTTTGTCCTTTGAACATTGCCCACCTATTATAAAATGAGCATCGAAAAAGAATTTACTTTGCAGCAGTGGTTCCAAATCTTCAGCACGTGACTGTTTTACTGCCTTCCCTATCATACTTGCAACTTTATAAAGTTTATCACATGGCGAAGTTTCCAACTCTTCTTCAAACAAATGAATAACCTTGTCGCGGATTGACCGGAGACCTGATGACATAATGAAAAAAGAACTTCCACTAACCTGATATGTTTTAATCTTTTTCGAGGTTGATACTCCCAATCCACTGCTAATGCGGGTATCAGAAAGGGCAACTACGCCCGTTTTACTTTTTATTGCAACACAAAATGTCATAAATTATTGATTTGTTACTGTAACTGAATGAGTACTTTTTTGCAGGCCTGTTGTTTCCAAAACACCGATTATCGGGCTGCAATCGCGATAATCGGTTCCATGTGCTATTTTAATGTAATGGTGGTCGGCAAGCAAGTTGTTTGTTGCATCAAAACCAATCCATCCCAAATCAGGTATCAGTGCCTCAACCCAGGCATGAAGCTGGCTCGATCCTACAAAACCTGCACCCTGATTTAAATATCCACTAACATACCGGGCCGGTATTTTGTTTTGCCGGCATACCGAAATAAACAGGTGGGCAAAATCCTGGCAAACACCTTTTTTTATTTGCAAAACCTCTGAAATGGGTGTATTCACATCGGTACTTTCAGGAGAATATTCGAGAAGCTGATAGATAAAACTGTTTAGTTTCAGTAAATAATCAAAAACCTGGGTTTCGCCTGAATACACAGGAAATGAAACATTTACCGACCCCGGCATTTGAGTAAGTTCGGTTGATGAAAGGAAAAGGTGATTATCGATTTGAAAATCAATCGTGTTAATTAGTTCAAACTCAATATTTGGTAAAAGAGGACTCACATGGAACGGATTAGAAACCTGTTTCTGAATTCTAACAAAAAGTTTAAACCAAAATTCAGTAAAAGGTTTTGTGATGTAATAGGAAATAATATCAAATCCGAATATATTTTTTGAGATAAAAATTTCCTTGTTTTCAGAGCAGGAAAACCGAAAATCCATAACTTTCTGTTCTGAACTATTCTCCGGAATTAATAACAACTGATAATTTGCTTTCCTTACTTCCGAATCATATTTATTTTCTATAATATATTCAATACTAAACTCTTCCATCAGAACGAAAGGTATTTTTTTTCAAACTCAGATCCAATTTCCATTAATTTGTTTTGTGTAGAATTCAACAGTTTGTAAATATCGTCTTTATATTCATCGTAGGAAAGATATTTATATTGTTCGGCAAGTTTTCTGATTTTAAAACTTGTTGTGTTTCCATCCTGATTTTCGTTTCTGCTGATCTTTTCTTCGTAGCGCCTAACTCCATTTAAAGCATAGGCAATTGACCGCGGACAGGCAGCATTTAACATCAGAAACTCCAGAACCTGCTCCCGGTTGGGAATTGAGCGGTAGTATTTCCGGTTCATATCAAACGATTCAACACAACGCAACAGATTCGACCATTCAAAACTCATTTCCGTTTCAGTGTTTCCGGCAATTTCAATTTTATAAATGTCATTTAATTTTGAGTTGATTATTCTGATAATTTGTACTCCACGTTCAATATACATTCCAATTAATATCATTGCCCACTCTTCATCATGCAGCAGTGTTGCATAAATTTTACTCCCTACAATCGAAGTTTGATCTGAAATCATTTGCGAAAAATCGAAAAGCCCGGATGTTAAATATATCTCCTGCGGATAGTTCATTACCAAATGATAGTATTTATTGATGGCTTCCCAAAGGTCAGTAGATATAGCATTTCGCGCTCCGCGGGCATTTTCACGCGCACTTGTAATATTACTGATAATCGAATTTGGATTTTGTGTATCAAGACCAATTTTAAACAATACATCCCTTTCATTAATATCCTCCATGTCAAAAATCCCGGCCATATACAACATCGATTCAAGTACAAATTTTCTGTCGTAAGTTTTTAAGACTGGCGCGTCAAGCGATGAAAAATAATTTGCTTTACTGTATCTCGCCAAATGATCGGCACGCTCAATATGGCGCCCCATCCAATACAAGTTATTTGCTACTCTCGATAACATAATTCTTCATTATTCTTAAATTCAAAACCACTTAATCCAACACCCAGGTATCTTTTGAACCACCACCCTGTGATGAATTTACAATCAGATTCCCCCTTTTCAATGCTACTCTTGTCAACCCTCCTTTCAAAATATATTCAGTATTTTTTCCCATTAAACTAAAAGTTCGCAAATCAATATGGCGAGGTTCAAATTCACTTGTTTCATCGATAAATGTAGGGTGCACGGAAAGACTCATAATTGGTTGGGCAATGTATTTTCGGGGAGTATGTTTTATTCTGATTTTAACTTCTTCAATTTGCTCTCGGGTTAATGTTGTGCCAATTGTAATACCGTAGCCACCCGATTCATCAACTGGTTTTACCACCAGTTTATCAATGTTTTCAAGCACATATTTCATGTCATCTTCGCGCTCACAACGGTAGGTTCTGACATTATTTAAAATTGGTTCCTCGCCGAGATAATATTTTATAATGTCAGGCACATAATTATAAACTGCTTTGTCGTCAGCCACACCTGTACCTGGGGCATTTGCAAGTGTTACATTTCCGGCTCTGTAAGCATTCACAAGACCAGGTACACCAAGCATTGAATCTTTCCTGAAACAGAGCGGATCAATAAATTCATCGTCAACCCGTCTGTAAATTACGTCAACTCTTTGCGGCCCGCGAATTGTTTTCATAAAAACGAAATCCTTTTCAACGTACAAATCTCTGCCTTCTACCAACGGAATGCCCATTTTTTGCGCCAAAAACGAGTGTTCAAAATATGCTGAATTGTACATTCCCGGTGTTACAACAACAACATTCGGAGCATCTGAATTTGCTGGTTTCACTGTTTTTAAAATCTCAAGCAAATGTTCCGGATATTGATATATTGTTTTGACCTTCAACTTATTAAACAATTCAAACAACGACTTTTTTAATGCCATTCGGTTTGATAATACATAACTCACACCTGAAGGGCAGCGCAAATTATCTTCCAAAATGTAATATTCACCGTCTGTGTGCTTTATCAAATCTGTTCCTGAAATGTGCGTATAAATACCACCTTCAGGAGTAAAATCAACCATTTCCTTTAAGTAGTTTTTTGAAGAAAAAATTAAATCGGCCGGAACAACTTTATCTTTTAAAATAAGCTTTTTATGATAAATGTCGTGCAGAAAAAGATTAATTGCCTTGTTTCGCTGAATAACTCCTTTTTCGAGTTTCATCCATTCCTGGTTTGGAATAATTCTGGGAAAAAGGTCGAATGGAAAAATCCGTTCGTTGGCCTTATTATCTTCAGAATAAACTGCAAAAGTAATTCCCTGGTTAAAAAATGCCGTTTTCACATCATTGTTTATACGCTGGAAATCTGAAATACTTAGTTGATTAAAACGCTCTACAATAGTATTATAATGATCTTTTGGATCATTTAAACTCTTGTAAACTTCATCGAAATGCAGGTATTCAAATTTTTGCGAATCAAGGATTCCGTTCATTATCTGTTCCATATCCCAATGTGTTATAAATTTAAAATCTATTCTGACAATGAAACAATAATAATTATTATTGTTTTTCATTATGACACAATAATAGTTATTTTTCAATCAATTTGACACTAAACACGGTAGTTAATCAAATTATAATACAATTATTAAAATTATGAAGTGAATGTTAAGTGATTCAGCTTTGAGTTAATTTTTCAATATTACAGTTTACACATTGTTGTCATCTTTTTCAAGATCGGTTTTTAACAATATTTTTAAACTCTAAAATCTTCAATTCAATAATCCTTTGTACTTTGCAGCACCAAATTTACCAATCATGGAAACTTTGAAAAAAATTTATGTTTTACTTTTGCTTGTTACAAGCGTAGTTGTATTGATTTTTGCACAGTCAATTATTATCCCATTTATACTTGCGATATTGTTTTGGTATGTGATCAGGGTGATTAAGAAAATTATGTCAAACATTAAATTTATGTCCCGGTTACCTGAATGGATACTTACCGTAATTTCATCTATATTTTTATTGGGTATTTTATGGATGATAATAAATATAATTACAAATAATATTCAGCAACTCTCCGAAACATTGCCTGTATATCAGTCTAATATCACTAAAATTACAATCGCACTAAACAACTATTTCAATGTTGATATGGATACTGCATTCAGAAATTTTACCAAAAATTTTGAGTTTGCACAAATCTTTACAGGAATATTAACTGCATTAACCGGATTATTTGGCAATGCTGTTACGATTCTACTGTATCTGCTGTTTTTATTACTCGAAGAAAAAATGTTTCCTAAAAAGTTTATCGTAATGTACCCGAATAAAAGCGAATACGAAGTAATCAGAAAGATTATTGGTAAAATTGACAAATCAATTATCAATTATATAGCACTTAAAACAGTAATAAGCTTAATGACAGGTTTTTTGAGTTATATCACCCTACTTCTCATTGGTGTTGACGCACCGGCATTCTGGGCATTTCTAATCTTTATACTTAATTTTATTCCTAACATCGGTTCTTTAATAGCAACAGGTTTCCCTGCTATTTTCGCAGTGCTACAGTTTGGTGAATTTAAACAGGGGATTCTTGTTCTCGCTTTTGTTGGCTCAATACAACTTTTAGTTGGTAATTTTATAGAACCCCGGGTAATGGGTAATTCCCTGAACATTAGCCCGATTGTTGTTATTTTAACGCTTTTAATATGGGGGGCAATGTGGGGTATTACAGGCATGTTACTAAGTGTTCCCATAACAGTAATTCTTATCATTATTCTGGCAGAATTTCCGTCAACGCGACCATTGGCTATTTTGTTGAGCCAGGATGGAAAATTAAATACAAATGAAAATTAATATTTTAAAAATGAAAAAAATTCGAACACTGCTTTTACTGATCTTGGTTTTAAACTGCTTAATTACATTTTCGCAACCTAAAATTATTTTTGATACAGATATTGGTGGCGATGCCGATGATTTGGGAGCGATTGCAATGTTGCACAATTATGTTTCGCGTGGCGATTGTGAATTGCTTGCAGTAATGAGCTGGAGTGATGATAAATTTGCTGTACCGGCAATTGATGCAATCAACAGGTTTTACCTGCATCCCAACATTCCGATTGGTGTACGAAAAGATGGTACTTCAACAAGTTTAACAAATTACAACCAGGCAATTGCAAATAATTTTGAGTATAAATTAACCTACAACGATGTTCCTGAAACTGTTGATTTATACCGTAAAATACTGGGTTCGGCAGCTGACACGAGTATTACAATTGTTACAGTTGGACCACTGAAAAATATCGAGCGACTTTTAAAATCGAAGGCTGACAAATATTCTCCGTTAAATGGCGCTGACCTGATTTCGAAAAAAGTAAAAGAGTTTGTGATTATGGGTGGCAAATTTCCAAAAGGTGAAAACGAATGGAACTTTAACGGAAATATGCCCGGTGTAACAAAATTTGTATTAAACAATTTAAAAGTACCTGTTGTTTTTTCAGGTTTCGAATTGGGTGTACAAATAAAAACGGGTGCAATTTTTAATGAAATTGACAAAGAAACTCCATTATATAAAGGATTTATGTATTTCAGCCAACATGCTCCGTGGATGAAAGATCAGTTTAAAGGAAAAATATTAGACAATTCCACCTTCGACCAAACTGCTGTTTTGTATGCTGTAAATGGTGGTGTTGATGTGCTTTGGGAGAAAGTATCAGGAGGATTTTGTGAAGCCGATGACAAAGGAGGGAATCGCTGGGTGAAACGCAACAATTCAAATCACTCTTATTTGAAACTAATTGAAAAACCTGAATTTATGGCCATACTCATTGAGGCCATTATGTTGGATCGTTTCGATGATATTGTTCCGCCAGAGGAAAACTAATTAAAGTTACTCCAGTTAAAATCACAGCAAATGAAACAGCCATTAATAAAACCCAAGTCGGGAGAAAATGATCCGGAACTTCAGAAACTGATTGAATTTTATGAAGAAACACTTGGGTTTTGCCCTAACAGTATTAAAACTATGCACCACCGTCCGCGAATTGCCTATGCTTTTATAGAATTGAACAAAGCGGTGATGGAAAATCAGGGAAATTTAAACAGTGCATTAAAACGAATGATAGCATATATCAGCAGCAATGTGGCCGGTTGCCGGTATTGCCAGGCTCACGCAATTCGCGCTGCCGAAAGATATGGTGCTGAAACTGAAAAACTGGAAAATATATGGGAATATAAAACCCATCCTGCTTTTTCCGACGGAGAAAAAGCGGCACTTGATTTTGCATTTGCTGCTTCAACCGTTCCCAATTCAGTTACGGATGATATTGCCGAAAACCTCCGTAAATGTTGGGATAGTGGAGAAATTGCTGAAATTACAGGTGTGGTTGCTTTGTTTGGTTATCTGAACCGATGGAACGATTCGATGGGGACAGAAATGGAAACCGGCGCCATCGAATCAGGGGAAAATTGGTTGGGTAAAAAAGGATGGACACCAGGAAAACATAAGTATTGAGGTTGGAACGGAAGCAGTAAACATAAAGCTGGAAGAAAGAACAAGGAAAGGGTAATTTGTCACAATTAAACAATCATTTTTAACGATTTCAAATTATGCTTTCAATGGTTAACGCTTTGTCATAAAAGAATTTAAGTTTTAGCATTTTTGAGATAGTTTTAATTTCTTCGATTAACAATTTTGCTTCCGCACACTTTGCTTTGAAAATAAGGAATTCCACCTTAACCAAATTAAACCTGATTTTTACGTAATTTTTAATGTTAACAGGCACAATATTTAATTCGGCTTGGTTAAACACTTGCAAAGCTTTCTGAATATTGCCGGTATTTAAAAGGGCACGTGCGTAAATTGCTTTTGCCAGCTGATTGTACCAGGTAGTTGAAGCATTTAGGGCATCAAAACGATTTGAAATAAAATTCATAAAACTGCAAATCTCAGCAAACTTATCACCATAATTCAATGAATAAAATACCATATGTTCAAAAATTGAGTTATCCGGTGCAGATTGAACTCCAGAGTTGTAAAATAGCTCCGACATTTTGTAAATTCTGGAGATTAAATCAGAATCAACCTCAGCAAAAAAAACCGATTGATACATTAACTGTGGACAAAAATAATAGCCTGCAGTAGCCGGGTTTGTATTATCCGGCAACTCTATAGTTTGAAATAGTTCGTATTCCTTAAGACAGTTCACGTTATCCATGGCCAAAAAGAATTGCATAAACTTCAAAAAATGGCCATAAATAAATGCTTCGGTAGTTCGCTTGTTTTCTAAATAAAACCTGACATTACCGCCTGAATGCAAAACAATACTATCCATGTCAAAGAAACTTTCGAAACAGAAATATTGCCCGTGTTTTGATTTTGCATAATGGGGGATTAAAGTATTCCGCAACGCTTTGTTATTCCTTATCTCAGTTCCAATCACATTAATAATATCGGGATCTACTTGTTTTATCTCCCTGTCGAAAGGAATTTCATTTTCGCCTTCAAAAACTGAGAAAATATTTTTTAAGATTTCGGTGTTACTTTCTTTAAAAGCGAACTTAATAAGGTATTTAAGAATGCCTGTCTGTAGTTGTTTATTACTTTCATAGAACTGGTAAATCCGTCTGAACAAATTCAGGTTGAACCCGTTTTCTTCCATCCACTTATTTGCCAGGAAAAAACCCAGCAAAATATCGTTTGTGAATTTAACGTAGGTATTTACCGCCAGATAATTACCACGAACCGTGTACTCATACAATACATTGTCGGAAATTAACTCTTTGTAGGCCGGGTTAAAACTGGAAAGTTCGGGAAGATCCTTTTTATCAACAGAATTACTAAACTGGGCATTGTGTGAAATCCGGAAAAAGGAATTCAGAATTTTTGATTTCTCTTCCAAATAAGCTCCGGTAAGTACTTTTGAGTTGACAAACTGAGTTAACAACCCGATATCAGAATAAACATCTTCAGGTTTTTGGTTTAACCCGTACAGATGAAGGAAATAGGGATTTTTAATTATTTCAGATATCTCAGGGTAATGAAATTTAAGATATTCAAAGCTAACCGGTGAATTCGTATGCATTAAATATTGACTTATTTCATTTTCGTTTAACTCAGGCACATTAACTGTATTGAATAATACGTTAACAAAACTTACATCAAACCACAACGATTTCAACTCCGGTGTTTTTTCAATGATATTTTCCACTATTTTCCAGTCATCCGGCCGGCATGATATAATCAATTTAAACCAGGAAAAATCTTTATATGCCGAAGTAATATCCAGCAGATTTTCAATAAAATAAATTAATTTTTCCTGTTTATAATAAATTTCATAAGGACTATCGATAATTAAAACAAACCTGCCTTTTACCTGATCTGGATTCTCTCTGAAATATACACTAAAACTACTGTAATGATCAAAATCCAAAACATTTTCAAATTTGCCAATTTCAAGGTCAAAATCTATTAGATTAAATAAAATACTCCCATCAATCAGACAAGCAATATCGTTTGGATACCTGGCATTCTCACCAGTAAAAAACAACTCGGTAAGTTGAGCAACTATTGTAGATTTTCCACTTCCATTGGGTGCAATAAATGCTGTTGCCAACAGTTGCGAATGGAGAAAAGTGCTGATTTTGTCTATTGCAAACTCCCTGACAGGAAAATTTTTATACTGCTTACCCAGTTTTGCTTTTATCGAAATAAGGCTTTTATTTGTAACAACTTGAAAGCGTTTACCTGCCTTTTCCCAGAAATCAGTTTCTACAGAAATTACTTTGTTTTCCTTAAGTTCAAATATCAATTCATCCCAATTTTTGAATTTCAAATAAATAGCCAGTGTATCGAGTGTATATTTTGATGGATTGAACCGGGAGTTCACTATACCAAAAAAACGTTTTAATGTAGATATACTAATTTGTCTGTTGGTTTTTTCAAGAATCGAATCGAACAAAATTTTGCATTCTTTTGAATAGGTAACTTCAAATCCATATTTTTTGTGAATCTGCTTTTTAACTATCGATCTGATATACTCTATTTCATAAACCATTTTTTTTGTTTTTATCCAAAGTTATTTTGAATGCTTTCCTGTTTTAACACCTAACTCCGAAGGTGATAATTACATAAACTTTGAACATTGAATCCCACACCCCAACTGACTGAAAGGCTGAACAATTTCATTCTTAATGAAAAAATGGTTCATCAATATCAAACAGTTGCCGATCAAAAACAGACGATATTCTTCTTTTATAACTTACCTCTATATGGTGATAATTTGTATTTTTTAATGTAGTCGATTTTGTTTGTTTTTCTTTAAAACTATCAATAAAACCGGCAAAACTCACTGCCCACACTTCAAAAATCAGAAAAGTTCGAATTGGATGACAACCATTTACCCAAATACTCTTTTAGCACTTTCAAAAATCAGACACAGCCATAGTTGGACGATTATCAACCAAAATTGAATTTGATTAGGTATACCTCCTATACGAAATATTTAATCTTATAGTTGTTGATGGTACCCATTATAATTTTCTGAAATTGTGCACTGCCACTAATTCATTTACATAACAAGCGCTAATTCAAATCGTGCATAAAATAAACTTTCATCGGTTATTTATTTTAAACATTATTTAAAATGGCAGTATGTGGTGCAATTGGTAAAATTATTTGAACAAAATGAACAGATAATGAACAAATGAAGTGTATTAAAGTAAAATAAAAGAATTTAGATTTACAAACCATTAAATCCTTTAAATAACTGATAGCTATGAAACACGCAGCAGAAACTAACCTCGAATTCGCCAGCTACATGAGTCCAAACCAATCAATTCAAAATTATTTTCCAAACTCTTTAATGTCAAAAAATAAAATTGCAGTTGTACTTAACAATCACAACAAATTGCACTTTGTGGTCGATTGGCAAATGGAGAATGACAAGCAGTAAATTTAAGTTTAGCGTAAGTGATAATGTACCAGTAAATAATATTTTATGTGGAAAAAGAAATCGCCGCAACCAAACTTTATGGACAATTGCTTAAAGACTATTGTAACCATCAGTCAAATACTAAATGAGGGTAATTATTTTGAAGAAATGGTTACTGATGAGCAAAAAATTAAGGTTTCAATTGAAGAAGAAACAGACACTGTTTTATTGGAAATTAAATTGCGGGAACAAATAGTTCCTGATTTTATTTCTAACCTGAAAAGCAACAATTTGACAAAACATCTTCCTGTTTTGATGGTAACTACATTAAAAACACAATTGCTTTGGGATCAATTAAACTATACTGGCAATTGTTTTTCTGATATTAAACCGGGTGCAAATCCTTGGTTAATGGTTAAAATAAATTCAGCAGGTTGATTGTGATTATTTTGAATGTAGAATACAATTCAATTCATATCCATAAAACCAATTCCCTAACCACGATAAACCGATACTTTTTCAACAAATTTTTTGCTCCGAATTCTAATATATCAGCGTATATTTTCAAGTACATCAACCAAATGTTTCCAAAATTTTTCGGTAGTTGCTATGTCCAAACGTTCATCAGGCGAATGCGCGCCACGGATTGTTGGGCCAAAAGATACCATATCCAGGCCGGGATATTTTTTAAGAAAAAGTCCACATTCCAAACCCGCATGAATTGAACGAACAACAGGTTCAACGCCAAAGAGATTTTTATAGGAGTTGACTGAGATTTTTAAAACATCAGAATCTGGATTTGGCGCCCAACCCGGATATCCATCGGTATGCACAACTTCTGCCCCTGCAAGTTCAAAAACCGATTCCACCATTTCGGCAGCCATAAATTTCCTGCTTTCAATTTCGCTGCGCTGGCTTGTGGTAACCCTAATTTTATTATCATCAAGAAACTTTACAGAAGCAAGGTTTGTGGATGTTTCCACCATGCCTTCCATACTGCTGCTCATTTCCAAAACGCCGTGCGGACAAGCATAAAGTGCATTCAGCAGCATTTTAAAAGTTTTATCGTCAATAACAAACTCCGGTTTTTCAACAATTTCCATTTTTATCTGCAACCCGGGTTCGTTTCGTTCAAATTCAGTTTTAACTTTCGCAGAAAAGTTGTTGAAATCAGCTTCAATCATTTCTTTTTCACCTGAAGGAACAGTAATGATTGCAAAAGCTTCTCTGGCGATGGCATTTCGCAGGTTTCCGCCATTGAAGTCAGTAAGTTTTACCTCATGTTCACGGGATAGTTTCCAAAGAAAACGGGTTATGATTTTATTTGAATTCCCCCGGTTTTTATGAATGTCATCGCCGGAATGGCCTCCCAGCAAGCCAAAAACTGATATTTTAATTGCAACAGATTTTTTGGGAACCGGTTCTTTTTTAAAATCGAAAGTTGCTATAGTATCAACACCACCGGCACAACCAATAAAAATTTCTCCCTCATCTTCCGAGTCGAGGTTTAACAAAACCGAACCAGATAAAAAGCCGGGTTGTAAATTAAAAGCTCCTGTCAGGCCGGTTTCCTCATCCACTGTAATCAAACATTCAAGCGGGCCATGTTTAATGTCTTTTGAAGTTAAAACAGCAAGTTGTGCTGCAATTCCAATTCCACAATCGGCGCCAAGTGTTGTTCCGCTGGCTTTTACCCAGCCCTCTGAAACTATTGGTTCAATTGGGTCATTGTCAAAATCGAAAATTTTATCGCTGTTTTTTTCGCAAACCATATCCATGTGGGTTTGCAAAATTACTGTTGGTGCATTTTCATACCCTGTAGTTGAAGGTTTAAAAATCAAAACATTTCCAATTTCATCGGTTTGTGATTCCAAATTATTTTCTTTTGCAAAACGGAGCAGGAACTGCCTGATTTTCTCTTCTTTTTTTGAAGGTCGCGGCACTTTGCAAATCTGTTCGAAATAGTTAAAAAGAGGTTGCGGAGCTATTTTACCGAGTGTTTTCATTGTTATTATTTTAATGGGCGAAATATGACGAAATGTTTAAAACTTAAAAATGGGATTAATCATGTTTGCTTTGGTATTTGAATTTCAAAACAAACGTGTTCTGAGACAACCTCATAAAACAAGATTGTGCCTTTAAAAACAAAGAGAATAAGTAGTTTACAATTTAATTTCCAAAATCTACAAGCTTTTATGCAGTTACTTTATCCTGAAACAGTTCTTTAAATCCTATCAACCTCTGCCTTTTTTCATCCCACAACCTCAGTCTTAAAGTTTTTAAACTTTTCAGAAAAGTAACCGGCTCAACCTCTTTAAAAATATCATTTTCTTTATAGCACTTTTCAAGTTTGTAATTGGGTATCCGGGCATTAATATGATGAATATGGTGATATCCTATATTTCCTGAAAACCACTGCAGTAGTTTGGGAAATTTCACAAATGAACTTCCGTCAATGGCAATTTCGCGATAATTCCAGTCGCTGTTCCGCACCCAACTCACATCTTCAAACTGGTGTTGTAAATAGAACAACCAGAAACCTGCAATCGCCGCAATGTATAAAACTGCAATCTGTATAATCAGAAATGCGAAAAATCCTATAGCCCAGCTCATTAACGCAAACATAACTACCAATCCCAGGTTCGTGAGATGTACATTTAACTTTTCTTTTCTGCTCATTCCTTTATTTACGATGCGGTTTTCGCCCAGAAAAACATATAGCGAACCTACTCCAAACATTGTAATCGGATGCCTGTACACTTTATATTGAAAGCGCTTCCATCTGCTGCTGTTTAAAAATTCTTCAACAGTCATTGTCCAAACATCACCCTCTCCCCTTTTATCTAGATTACCCACTGTTGCATGATGATTCATGTGTTTTTTGTGCCAGCTGAAATAGGGAGTAAAAGTAAATATGCCAAAAACTACACCTACAAATGTGTTGGCTTTCTTTGATTTGAAGAATGAACCATGCCCGCAATCATGAAAAATGATAAACATGCGAACAAGGAATGCTGCTGCCAAAATCGCTAATATCGCTGTTAACCAATATGAAACCGATAAACTCAAAGCAATTAAAACCCACAACACAATATATGGGATAAAAGTGTTTACTATTTGCCAAATGCTTTTCCAAACATCGGGAGTTTGATATTTTGATATATTTTTATTGAATTCTGCCCAGGGATTGTTTTCCCTGTTTTTTATTTTCTCAACATTCATAATTAATTATTTAAAACCTCTAATTAAAACGATTTAAAGTTAAGTATGTTTTGAGAAAAAGCTTTTAAGAATATAAAAATCTTAAAACCAATATATTATCATAAATTTTAAGTTCATGCATAATTATTTGAATTCATGTTTATTTCAATTTCCGAAGTATATTGGAACCTTTTAAGGCATTCAGAATAATAGCAATCAATAAAACGATGGAAGAAACAATAGTAGTTATAACAATAGCGGGCAGCACTTCCCAATGTTTAACTGTAATGGCAACCAATGCCCAAATTCCAACAAACGCAGCTTCCCTTAAATTTCGGAAATAGATGAGCAAAAGGTAAATTACAACTGCAGCTATTATCATAATAATGGTCCAGGTTTGTTCAGAGAGAAAACTTCCATGCCAGTTAATACTTATCAAAAATGCAGCAATATTGGCTACAGATGCAACGATTATCCAACCCAGATAAATGCAGATGGGCCACCAAACAAAGACGATTATTTTTTTAGGTGCGTTCCATATTTCCAACCTGAGTTTAACTGTCAAAGCGATTAACGAAATCAACAAAACCAGCATTAAAATAACTGAGGCACCTATATTCGTGTACAACCAGGCAACAATCCATGTCCCGTTTGCCAGACTGCTCAAGGCAAACCAAATCCCTGTCCGGTTCAATTCCGTATCATCTTTGTATTTCAGCCATGCATACCATTGGTAGCCAACAAACATTATCAGCAAAATATATATAACTCCCCATATTGAAAAGGCATACCCGGCAGGTGCAATTATTGTTTCGAACGCATCACTCACTTCGCCAACAGTTTTCCCGTTGAATGTACCGGTGTTTGACAGTCCATTCATTATCAGTGCATACAGCAGGGAGGCAGTGTTTAAAATAAGTAAATTAGCTTGTTTCATAATTCGATGTTTTTAAACCCTTCATTTTAACAGAGAAACATTTAACTTCAGCCTATGTTCACCCGGAAAGCCTGGATTATCGAAATTTTGGCATTGGCTGTTTTAGCAAATGTTTGATAATATTGCAAAACGATTATCGGTTTGTGATTAAACTCATACAATAATTGCGGTTTGAAAAAATATAAAATGCCATTTGCCAAACGTTTGCTTAAGATCCAAAAAGAAAAGGTTGAAAATCAGTAAAAACTAATCTTTACCAATTCCAACCTATTCAATTTGATTAAACTATAAGACTGTAAAACTAAAACTTCATTTTTGAAAACTATACTTTTTAATATTCGCTGATCTTTTATTTCGATTGTAGGAAATTAGCTGTTATTTAAGAATAAATGGCAGGTACCAGTTCTTTTCATCCATCAAACGAGCTTTTATTGCATCGCGTTCATCGGCAGGACGTGTTTCGGAGATTTTATTTGCTAACCACGCTATGCCATTATTTCCGGCTTTTTCGCGACGTCGGGCAATTCTTACATAATCGTAAAAACGCTCTCCCTCAAAAGCTAATTCCCGCGCACGTTCATCCATTGTAATGTCCTCCATATAAATTTGTTTTTCCAATGTGGAGGCTATATTTTTAGAGCCAATAATTTCATTATTGTCCGGGTCAAATATATAGTAAAGCTCCCTATCAACAGCTTTCCCTAATTTTAGTGGAAACCCTGCCCTGCCTGCAACACCCATGCGTGCATCATTTGTACCAATATAATCACCGGTATAAATATAATCCTCTGCGGCTGAAATATCATGACGGAAACTATTCCCATCCATATATTGACGGTTGGACATTATTTCTGCGGCATATAAATGCATAGCCGCCGCGCGATAAACAATAAAGTTGGCATCCCTGTCAAACGGGTTTTTCCCAATTGTATATTTATAAGCTACAGTATCAACGCCCTGCATAAGGTCATTTACTTCATCATAGTAACCAAGAAGCTTAAGGTTCAGCATTTCTGAAACTACACTTGAGCTTAAAGGTATCCCATTTTTGACATAGATATAAGAACTTCCATATCCTCTTGAAAAATCTCCGGGAATACCTGGATTTACAGTAAATGCATTGTTTGGATTAGATGTATTGATACTATAATTTTTCCATTGCGATTCCCACAAACGTATTGATTTGGCAGTTGGTTTTACAGCGTAAACATTGGGAGGCATTATTGAGAAATAGCGCTGAAGAAAATTTAATTGCCAGGAGTATTGAGTTTTTTGAAATTGTAGTGTAAAGATATGTTCAAGATTATCAATTGAAGTAAAGATATTACTCCATCTTGTTCCGGAAAACCTGTTATCAATTGCATATTTTATGTACTGGTCATTTACATTCTCGACTGTTCGCCGTAAAAATTCCGGCACCAGGATATCCAAAGCATCGGTATAGTTATTAATGTGCATATACATTTGTACCAAAAAAGCCTGGAGTGCATCTTCATTCCAAACTGTTGTATTCCATGTCACATCGTTAATCTGATCTTTATTTGAATAATCAACACCAACAGCCCTAACCTTTTCCTTGATATCTTTGATACACTGACGTGTCATCAGGTCCTGGTTTAAAAACTTCTTTTCGGTGAAAACAAATGTGGTATCATATATAGTGTACGTATCTATTCCATTAGGTGTATAATTAATATAAACACTATCAGTATATTCTCCGGGTGAATTTATAAATGCATTGATCTCATCAATTGTATTAAGTGTTTCAGGAACATAGGGAATTTCATTAAATATCCTGACAGCATAAAAATACGCCCATGATCTCATAACTACAGCCTCACCATACATACGATGATAGTTAGATAAAGGTGAATCCTTGTCAAGGACCTCCGGGTGCAAGTGTTCCAAAATTCTTATTACCTTGTTACAGGCGGCAATCAGCTTGTAAAAATTGGAAGGGCTGGCATACCTGTTATTTTCTGTTACCTGAAAAGAATTTATTTCCCTTAAGTCAGGGTCTGCATTTTCTGTTACTACCAAAAGATCGCCACGTAATTCGCCTAACATCACAATCTGCTCAACCAAATCCTGTTGCAAACTATACAAGCCTAAACTAACAGAACGTAATTCAACTTCATCAGCTGGTACCTGCTTTTCAGGCAGTACCAAACCTTGTTCAGGATTTAAAAAATCATTGCATCCCGTTGTTAGAACAAGTAATAATAGAATATTTATTAGTGTCTTTTTCATCTCATTCAATTATTGTTTTTATACAAAATAATAAAACCAAATCCTGTTTACAGGCCAAACTTCACGCCCAGCATAAATTGCTTGCTTACCGGCATATTTGCATAATCGACCCCTTGTACCGCCATATTCTGGGAATAACTGAATTCGGGGTCGTACCCTAAATATTTACTTAATGTAAAAAGGTTAGATGCTGTTGCAAAGACTTTGAGGCTGGAAAGCCCTGCGACATTTTTTTTAACATCGTAGCTTAAGGTCAAATTTTTCAGGCGTAAATATGAACCATCTTCAATCCACCGGTCAGAAAAAGCCGTATTGCCCATTGGATCTTCCCATGTTGCCTTTGGTATTGTTGTTTGTTGCCCTTCATACTGCCAACGCTGTAAAGTTTTTATGCTCTGGTTTTCGAGACCTGTCATGCTTTCATTTAACCGTCTCAAATAGTTATATACTTCATTGCCATACACACCTTGAAAAAACATATCAAGGCTTAGGCTCTTATAGCGTGTATTGATGAAGAATCCCCCATAGAAATCGGGTTCAAAAGAACCAAGCAACTGTTTGTCATTTTTATCGATAACATTATCAAGGTTTCCGTTTGCATCAGCTACATTATCATAAATCGCATCACCTGCCCTAAACGGCAATCTTCTAAAATTATTCATATTAGCTGCATTGGCTTCCTCGGAGGAAGCATATACGCCTTCGAAACGGTAACCATAAAAACTGTTAATGGGTTCCCCTACGCGGTTGATAATCTGCATCTGGCCCGGGACATCCAATATTTGTTGCCCGTTTGATATTTTATCCACTATCGTGCTGTATTTCGAGAAGTTGATGCCCAGATCAAGTGAAAAATCAGAACGACTTATTATACGGCTAAAGGCTTCTGCTTCAAATCCTTTTGTAGAGAATGCTGCAGTGTTGTTTGGGTAAGTATCATAACCTAAATAACTGTTCTGAAGCTCAAGTATTACTACATTTTCACTTTTATTGTCGAAGTAATTTATCTTAAAATTGAAACGGTTGGCCAAAACACTAAAATCCAAACCTAAATTAAATTGCTTTTTGGTTTGAAAAGTTAATTCATCATTGGCTAAACCCCCTGGTATCAGTACTGAAGCATCCCGGTATTGGCTCACCACATAGTGGGAGAAACTATTTACTTCCCCGATATCGTCATTCCCGGTGACACCATAGGAAGCGCGAAGTTTTAGTTCTTCAATACCATCAACATTAGAAAAAAACTTTTCATTTGAAATACGCCAGGCTCCTGCAACAGAATAAAAAATACCAACAGGCATATCCCCAACTTTCACAGTATTTGCGGCATTATCACCTACACGCGATGATACATCTGAGGATAATGTAGCAGAAAGCAGGTATTTATCGGCATATGAATAGGACACGTTTGAATAGACTGATCCCCAATTCCAGGCCCTGTTACTCCCACCAATTAAATTTAACAAGTTCTCACCACGGTTTAGATTGGTATAATAATCACTCGCCGTGTTCCTGGCTATGCCATAATCCTGATCGTACTGGCTTTTCTGCCACCTTAATCCAATTGCGCCATATAAAGAATGGACTTTATCAAAGATTTTGCTATAAAAAATGCGGTTATCATTGTAAAAAGTGAACAATGCATTGTTTTGCCCTTTTGATTCATTAAATACTTCACCCTCATACAAAAGGTCAAATCCTCTGTTGGGGATGAATAAAAATTCTTTTGTATTGCTTGAATTTAAACCCAAAAGAGAAGTAAACTTCAGGTTTTCTGTTATTTCACCAGTCAAATTAACAGAAGTAATGAACCTGTAATTTTTAGAACGTGCATCAGATAAACCAACAATAGCTGTTGGGTTTGATGTCCCCAATTCGTCAACTTCATCGATTATTTTTAAAAGATTTCCATCCTCGTCATATTCGTATGGGTTTAACATTGGGCTCTTCCACAAAGATGACACCAAAGGATTGGTCACGGTTGACAAACTTGATTCATTTACGTATGAATTGCTTGTGGTGAGGTTTGTGGCCACATCCATTTTTAACCATGAAAAAACATCAAATGCTCCTACAAGCCGGATATTTAAACGATCATAAGATGTATTCTTAACTATGCCATTATTTTTCAAATATCCCACAGACAAACCATATTTAGCTATAGCATCACCCCCCTTAATAGAAAAGCGCATATTGTTCATTAAGGCATTTTTAAATACTTCATCCTGCCAATTTGTATTATGATTATATCTTATAAAATCATCATCAGCCGGCGTTAAAAACAAACCGGGATAATTTTGCTTGTAATCCTCTTCACCTATCCCACTGGAGAAAAGCATTTCGTTAGCTAAGGTCTTATAGGCTTTAGCATCCAGTTGTGGAAGCTGCTCTGGCGCCAATGAAACACCGAATCTGTAGAGAAAATCAATGGTAGTTTTGGTTTCTTTAGGCTCTAATGTTTTGATAATAACCACACCATTGGCACTTTTAGCACCATACAATGCAGTAGAAGCAGCATCTTTCAATACAGTAATTTCTGATATATCTAAAGGATCAATGGTTGAAATTGGACTAAAGTTAGCGCCTTCAAGCAAGCCATCGTAAATATTACTGTTTTCAATTGGCACACCATCAATAATATATAAAGGCTGATTATTGGACAATAAAGATGAGTATCCGCGTATATATACAGTTGCCCCACTGCCCGGCATACCAGATGATTGTGTTACAAAGGCTCCGGAAACGGTACCTTGTAAATACTGATCAGCTGATGTATATGGCTGGTTTTCGAAAACAGAAGGTTCTAAAGTTTTAAAAGAAGAAATTATATCCCTGCTTGTTTTATTATCCAAAGGAGTAATAACATCTGAATAAGGAGACTCAATATCTATGCTTGTCAGGTAAATAACGATATTTTCCTGGTCAAGTAAAAGAATTCTTTTGGGGCTGTATCCTTCCAAAGGAGTCACAAAAAGCCATTCCTTTTCTTCTACACGTGGAATATTGAAAACACCATCATCTCCGGTATATACTGGTTCAGAACCGGGAATATTAATAGTCACCTGACTCACCGGCTGTTTGGCATCGTTCAGCACTACACCTGAAAGCGTTTTTGAACTTTGCCCAAAACCGGGCAAAGTCAAAAATAAATTTAGCATTATCACAGCCGAAATGGTTAATAGTCTGTTCATGTTATACTATATATTGTGTTCTAAATTCAAGAACTATTTATTTATTGTCGTTAAAAATATTCCAGTGAAATATAATCGATATTGATACCACTATTGGCAGTATTACGCTGGCTGGGCTTTACATAAACCAGTTTAACCTCAACATCACCGTAATCTGTTATGTTGTCAACTAAAATATCAAAACGACAAAAGTTATTAATGAAAGGGTAATATTGATTGGTCACTGAACTTATTACCCCATTTCTCAAGTCAAAGAAATCAAAGTCAGACTGGGGGCCTTTCCCATCATTGATATCAACTGCATATTGTTTACCATTTACATAAATATTATATACCCCGGTTTTACTGACATTGGCCCTTACAGTAAGCTTATACCTTGCAGGAAATATGTTATTGTGCTTATATGCCAAAGAAAAATTGCCACTAAAGCTTTTACCCATATCAATAAGCAAGGTATTGCCAAATGTTGAATTTGAATTTGAAACACGCAATGGATTAAATGCTTGTCCTGTTACCACAACACCATCATTCCATCCCCAAAGCCCGGAACCTTTATCGAACAACAATGAGGACATCGCAATGGTATCATGCACTTTATAAAGAAACTCCGGTACCTGAAAGTCAATAAAATTATAAGATCGGCCATTGCTACATTCAAAAAATTCAGGTGAAATATTCTGAGGATTTACATCTACACTATCGCCTAGAATATTTTTCGCCCGGCCTGTAGAAAAAGTAGAATAAGGAAGCGCATTTCTAAACACGCTTTGCTCTATCAAGTAAGGCATAAGCACCTCATTTTGCCATTCATATGGTATGTTTTCTACAGGTAAACTTAACTCATCGGATACGATTCCCAAAGCCCTGTCATATTGCTCTTTAGTAAATAACAGCATTGTTGCTTTATTGTCCCTGAACTCCTCGCTTACAGGAAAATAATTCTCTTCAAACAAATTAACTGTTGTCAACACTGTGTCATATATTGTCAAACCATCATCCGTATAACCAATAGGCGTACTTAGGGTTTTGTCGAGATATGTGGAATCCTGTGAATCTAAAAAAGCGCGGTAAAATTCATTTGTTGCAGCTATATATTGATATAAGCTGGGTTTAGGTTGTGCTACTTTTGCAATTTCATAATAACGCCCGTTGTTTGCTAATGGACTGCCTGACATAATTGCTATATCATCAAAAGTATAACCCGTGCTTCCTGATGCTTTAATAAGCGCAAACTTTCCACCCTGGGTTTGTATCTTTTTTTGACCAATTATTTGATTCAGGTTTACATAGGACTCTGTCATAAGGTATTCTATTAATTCCTTATCTCCCAGTGTTCCTTGCTCCATGTTTTCCATGGCACTGTTATTGGGTACAAAAAAAGTATATATTTTACCTTGACTAAGAATCGTATCAACCTGATACTCTTCTAAAAGAGTTACAAATTGAGAATAATTCGCATTCTCTTTTAACAACGACAAAATATCGGTATCTACAGTAGCTTCTGTATCTTGATAAAAATATTCCTCAATATCTTTTTGACAAGCATAAAATAAGCTTGACAACATTAGGAATATGAATATTTTACTAATTATATATCGCATCTTTTTGTAGTATTTTGTTTGTTACAATTATTGAATTGGTTCAAAGATGATACGGTCAATTAACATTCTGCCAGGTATAACAGTACTCAGTTTAACCGTATGAGGGCTAAAAGCTGAGAATTCTACTGTACCCAGAGTATAAGTGCTAAATGTTGTACTATTTGTTGTAGGATCGATTACAACACCTACTTTAGTGCCATCAACATAAGCCTGCACACTTGCCAGATAAGAATACCCACGTTGTAAGACTACCTTTAAAGTGTATCTTCCGGCCAAAATCTTTGGAGTTTGAAAACTAAAATCGATATCGCCAGAAACTTGTATGTAATCGGCATTGCTATTGCCTGATATGCTGGTTGGCGACTTTACATAAAGCAAACTCTTTGTACCAATTAAACTGATATAGTCAAGATCGTCAACACTTAATGTATGTTCGCCTTCAACATTTCTTAATGCATTAATCACCGGCTCCTCATAAAACTGATAGGTAACAGATTTTCGTCCGGGCAAAAATGGATATAAAAGATGATCCAATTGATGGATCGCACCACTTCTGGTAACAATGTTACTTTTATCCAGATTAACCTGCAGATAATTAACAAGTACTGTATCAGTACCATTGAAGATGGTATCAAAAACCGTTGTCCCTGTATTGATTTTTAAAATGTCAATCAAATCTACAGATACTGGTAAATTGCCATAAGTATTATAAACTGCAGTAACAAATTCATCAAGGAAAACACTTTTTTCCAATATGTGATAGCGTGCATATTTATTGACTGCATTCGCATTACTAATAAAATCCTGACTGCCAGAACCGGAAGCATCAATCGCTTTAATTAAATCGTTGAACGTCATAATACCATTGGCCGCGTATAAGGAATTGGATTCTGCAAATAAGGTATATTCATTATAAATTTCACGGCCTAGTTCATCCAGCTCAAAAGCGTTTAAAGTGTCTGCCAGGCCACATTTAGTCAATAATTCTGTAAAAATGCTAAAATCACTATTTTGTTCCACCCACTGATAAGATGTAAAAACAACAGGAGTCAACATTTTATCAATCGTATGTATTGTACCATTGGCCAGTTCAATATCTGTTGTCAACACTTTCGATTCATCGTTAACTGAATAAGTTACAGCGTTATTTTCTTCCCTGAAAAAAATTGTCAAATAATAATTTGAAATCGTTTTATCTGCCAAAGCCCCATTGGGGAACTCATTTGAAGGGATCCGTCCATTGACAAGGTGGTACCTCACAATTTCCGCACAATATGCAGCATCTTGTAACAAGGCATCAAGTGTTGAGTATCTGCCGCTTTCGTTGATAAATTTAGCAACTGCATCATTGGTTGGCAAAAACAGGGTATAACCAACACCGCCATTGCTGTTATATGCACTTAAAACATCTGCCATTTTACCTGAAACTACAATTTTATTAAATGATTCATAGTCAGCTGTTGGCTTCAATATACTGCATGATGTTCTCATAATCATCTCCGGTAAAAAGGACATCCCCTTGATTGCCTTTGTTACAGGACAAGAGCCCAGTTAACAAAGCAAAAAAGACAAATAAAACCGCGTTATTGCTGTATTTTCTATTTATTTTCATCGTAGTATGGGTTTTGCTTCAGGTTTTTGTTCCTGTCAGTTTCTAAAATATGGATTGGCATATACCAGCCGTTAGGATCGCTAAGGCGTGATTTTAACACAAGCTTTTGTGTTGAAGGGACATTCCGGACAAGAATCTCGATAAGATTGTCTTTTCGTGCATAATTATTTCTTCTTCCCATGCGCAACAAGTCGAACCAGCGTTTGCCCTCAAATGCCAGTTCCTTTGCACGCTCCAGCAGGATTGCGTCTTCAAAAGACTGGGCACTGGCAGACGGTACAACCAGGGCCATATTTGATCGGACCCTTATTATATTGAGATACTCCAATGCCTTTGCAAAATCAGGTGATGCTTTTTGAGAATATGCTTCTGCCTTCATCAGGTAAAGATCGGCCAGACGGTAAACGATGAAATTAGCGCTCGTACTAACATTACCTGCACGCAAGGTGGTTTTATCGGGTATTGCCCCGGCATATTTCCATATTTGATGGTTATTGGACAATGAACCATTGCCCCTGATCAATTCGCCGGCTTCTGTTGTCACCACACTTAATATCTCCTGTGCATAATCGCTCCCAAAATAATAAATACCGGCATCTGTTGATGAAAAAGCCCTGTTCGCAAAGCTGTTACCTTGTCCCGTTGCCTGATCAAAATAAATTTCAAAAATATTCTCCAATGAAAACCCGGGATTAAAATTGCGGAACCACTCGGTAGCAGGCAACAAAAAATATTGCCCACTGTTTTCAACAGCTTCTATGTATGTAATACAATCGTCGTACTCGAAATTCCATAACGAAATGTCAGCCAGTAAAGCATTGACAGCACCTGCGGTAGCACGCGACTTGTTTTCTTCAATCGTTGGGTGCTCGGGCATTTTATTGCGGATATCGATAAGATCCGCTTTTATATTTTTAAGAATTTCTTCACCTGAAGTTTTTTCAGGAAAAAACTCACCTTCATCAGTTGTAGTTGGTTCTGTTATATAAGGAACATCTTTCCAGATACGTACAAGGTAAAAATAGCATAGACTTCTTATGAAGGTAGCCTCAGATATCATTTGCTGCTTTCGATAATCTGTAAAGGTTGGGTCCTGTACGCCCGGTGTTAATGTAATTACATGGTTACAAACATTTATTGTTGAGTAAAACTTATCCCAACGGGCAAAAAACTGATTGGTTTCAATATTGGCCGACATTATGGCCCTTTCAGAAGCTCCTGTTCTGGTGCCATTGGGTTGTAACATATCCCCCCGTAACTCGCCATGAACAAAAAGATTGTAATCCAATTCAGATAAAAGCTGGTAGGCTCCGCCTAAAGTAGAAAGAACTTCCTCTTTATTTTTCCAATATTCCTCCAGCACTAAGCCATCTGTAGGCTTTTGATCCAAAAAATCATTGCACGATGTTAGCGGTACACAAAAGGCCATTAACATTATCGCTATTTTGTAGGTTGTGTATTGTGAAAATTGTTGTTTCATAATTGATATGATTGATAAATCCAAACTTCAAAATATCTTTAATTTATTACTCTTAGAAACCTAAGGCAATATTAAATGCCACAATTACAGGCGGTGGCACACTGCCTGTATCTTTACCAAACCACAAGGCATCTTCCCTCTTCATTTGAACTTCAGGATCTTGACCGGTGTAATTTGTTAAGGTCATCAGTTTTCTTGCCTGAATGCCAACCCGTAAACTTTTAATATTTAACGATCTTACAAGCTCTGTTGGAAACGTATAATTTAAAGCAACGTTGTTCAGGCGCAGAAAACTGGCATCTTCCACATAGCGGTCCGATCCAAGGTTATTTGAAGGGTGCCCCTGGTAAGCACGGGGTATCATGTTGGGAAAATCATCGCCGGAAACACGCCAGCGGTTAAGGACTGCCTTGCTCTGGTTATCTTTGTTTGACATACTTTCTGCCTGTAAGGCTACCTGGTTTACAATCTTGTAACCATAACGGTACAGGAACTGTGCATTTAACTGAAAACCTTTATAACTTATATTACCACCAAAACCCCCTGCAAAGTCAGGGTTTGAATCTCCCAGGTACACCACATCGTTCAGGTCGATAATCCCATCATAATTTATATCCTGGTATATTGCATCGCCACCCTCAAACTGATATACCCCGTTATAATTCATGGCAATTGGGTTTCCGTATGGATCAAGCTTTACAGAACCATCCGCATTGTGGGCAACAGCATCGGCAGTTGTAGGATAAACACCCAGATAACGGAACCCAAAGAACGACCCCACAGCTTCACCAATTTCGGCTTTTACCGGATATTTGCCATTGGTAATATCGGTTTGTTCATCAACAATGTTAGCAGGGAAATCGAGGAATTTATTCTGATTAAAGTATATGTTAAAGTTAAAACTTACTGTCAGGTCTTTTTTCTTAATTGCGGTTATATTGGTACTGACTTCAACACCACTATTTTCAATTCTTCCGTCGTTATACTGCTTTAGGGTGGTAAACCCGGCAGAGCTGGGCAATTTGTAATTTGGCCACAGAATATTGTCTGTAATCTTATCATAATAATCAGCAATAAACTGCAAACGATATTCAAAAAAAGATACATCAAAACCCACGTTAAGTGTGGATGTTGTTTCCCATTGTAAGCGCTGAAGTTGTGCTTGTGTAGGTATAACGCTTTGAATATCCATATAAGCACCTTTTCCTGTCGATGCATAAAGGGCATGGCGATCATACGCTCCTGCATCAGAATTTCCTGAAAGTCCATAACTCACACGGAACTTACTGTCATCAAGGAAAACCCAATTGTCTAAGAAGGGTTCACTTGAAAAACGCCAGGCATAAGATACGCTTGGAAAAGAGCCCCAACGTGAATTTGCGCCAAAACGGGAACTTGCATCGGTCCTCATATTCAATTGAAAGATATGACGATCAAGGAATTTGTAATGTATATTGGCCAATATACCAATGGTGTTTACAACTGATGAACCTGAATTAAGAGATAAACGCATCGGGCTTGAAGCGGGGTCGGTAATTACAGTGCTTGGGCCACCGCCTGCCTCGGTTTGAATAAATTCATTTTTATCCTGAGAGATTTCCAACATTAACATTCCACTTAAAGAATGCCTGTTATTTTGGATGGGATTATAATTAACCCTGGTTTGCGAATTAATTAAAGTACCGGTAGAGTTATATTCCCATGACGAGTTGTTTTCAGTATCCAGCCAATCTGCACCAATTGCAGTATAGGGCAAAAATTCCATTCGTTTTGAATTCTGAAACTGATATGACATTACTTGCCAAACCGTCAGCCTACGGCTTGGATTATACCTTAGCGTAAAGTTCGTCTGGAAATCATTGTTGGCCTGATCATAATCACTTAATGCTACAACTGCACTGGGATTAAAATACTCAATACCATCACCTTGATAGTTTTGTATTGGAGTAAAAAATTCATCCGTTTTTACACCTTCGGAAGTGTATTCGTAAATAGACATGTTAGGCGCCTTTTTATATGCCTGGCTGCGCACAGTATTATCTCGTCTGGTACCTTCAGCCCAGTTATCATCTTTGTAAATATTCACATAACTAATCTGGGTGTTCAAATTCAACTTCTTGGATATATTGTAACCTAAGTTAATACGTGAAGTAAATCGTTTATTGGCTGTATTTTTAACCGTACCAATATTATTTTGATAGTTCACTGAGGCATAGTAAGTGGTTTTGTCCCCACCCCCTGAGAGTTTAAAACCAATATCATCAATCTGCCCTGTTCGCGTAATGTCTTCCATCCAGTCAGTATTCTGGGCATAGTTATAATAATCAAGAAATTCAATATCATTTGAGATTTCCGGGGGTAATTCAATAACGCCATAACGGTTATGGTACATTTCCTGCTGCAACATCACATATTCATCACCATTTAACACGGGGATCCGGGGCGATTCAAACGAATACGATTTCTTATAGCTCACATCAAAAATAGTTTTGCCCCTGCTTCCCTTATTGGTCTCAATCTCTAAAACTCCATTGGCACCCCTGGTGCCATAAACGGCCGTTTCAGCCGCATCTTTCAATACACGAACAGATTTAATATCTTCAGGTGCAATACTCACCAACATTCCAATATCCTCCTGGTCGGCAGAAGCAAAATCGAGATCAGATGTGTTTACTCTTTGTACAATACCGTCAACCACAACCAGGGGGTTGCTCCCGCCCAGACTGCCTAAACCACGGATAACAATGCTGGAGCCACTTCCCGGGCTTCCGCCTCCCACAATGTCCAGACCGGCAACTTGTCCCTGCAGTGCATCATCGATTGATGTTACAGTGGTGCTCTTTACGCCTTCCATTTTAACAATTGTTGATGAACCTGTCTGATCCCTTGTGCTTACCCCGGTTATAGAAGGTGCAACTGCTGCTGCCGTAACCACAAACTCATCCATCATTACAGCATCAGGAGCAAGGGTAATATTTATCTCAGCCCTTCCATTAACTTTTTCAACCACAGTTTTATAACCAATAAAACTATATTGAATAGTTGCATTTGGTGAAGAAACTTTTATTGTGTAATCGCCATCAATATTTGTAACCGTACCTTGTATAATCCTGTCGTTTGCATCAAGTTCTACTATTGTAGCCCCAACAATTCCTTCCACTTCGTCACTTACCTTACCACGTACAATGTGGTCCTGGGCATAAATATGGGTTGCAAAAGATGCCATACATAATAGCAACAGTATATGTTTCATATTTTTCATTTAAGCTTAATACAAGTTTGTTAGCATTGTAACCTTTAATAAGGTATGATTACTGTGTCAATTTTATGTACCACAGCATTTGACAAATAGTACCCTTCCGAAATATTTTGCGAATACATTCCAATTAAATTTGCTGCTGGCGACAACACTAATTTATCATACAGCACATTATTATTTTTATCCAGAATCAGAAGATTGTCAGGCTGCGGGTTAAGGTGTAAAAATTGATTGTCAAGCGTACGGTAAGCACTCTGGGGTTGACGCCCATCAGTGAAAATCAACTTCCCTTTCACAATGTGAAAACTAACCAATTTTTTAACTTCATCCAAAGAAAGCGTATCCACCTGAATACTGTTTAATGCTGCATCAGAAGGAACAAATATTGTATATCGCTCCGTTGGATCCATAAAGGTTAGGCGCTCATTTGAAGTACTTGCAAGCCCTACTTTATTAAGGAGCGTTAGAAATTTTGTGTTTCTTAAATAATCATAAGTATTTGTAACAGGGAATTTTAACCAACCGTTACTTTTGTAAACGTGACCATTTGTTATTGGAAAATTATTAATTTCAGTAAAAACAACCGTTGTATCATGTCCTGAATTAAACCCAAAATCAGAGGGAACACCACCGGAAACTGTATCATTTTGTACTACTATGTGCCGTCCATCCAAAGTTTCGATAAACTCGCGTTTTGCTTGTCCCAAAATTGGCTGCACACCAATTTGTCCGTATAATCTTCGGGTAAAAATTCCTTTAAATTCACTTCCCAACATGTTTACCATTTTCTCTTGTTGGTGGTCATAGGCCAAAATTTGATATTTGCCATTCGGTAGTTCAATAACAAACAGACTTGAGTCCCGGGCTAATGAATTATCATCGATAATAAACAATGAAAAATCAGTTGCCGGATCCTTCATCGCAGAAAGCAGATTAACAGAAGTATAAGAACCAAAAAAGGATTTATAAGCAGGATCTAAAAAAAGCGGAGCCGATACACTTGAGAAAAATTTGGGGACAATGGCCCTTTTTAGGCCAATAAAAGTGCTGTTACTTCCATACGCGACATTCTCAATCTCAAAATCGTCATTATTAACTATGTCACCAACAGCATTGTAAAACCCTGAATTGATATCCTTTTGATAAACTGCTTCAGTAGCCATATGGGCATTTACAAATAAACGTTGTATATTTTTCGGAACTGAATTCCAGGAGTTACCCCAGGATTTCAAATATTCATTAAAAAATTTATCAATGGCTTCGTCGGTCGGGGCCAACAGTCCATTATGACGTTCAACAGTTGAAGTGGTGGAGCCTACCAATTCATCTTGAATATTCATCGGGAATTGGCTGGAGTATGATAAATTGTATAGATCTTCAACCTCTGCCCCTTCACTGGCACCTTCCTGAGCTGAAGTTGCCTTTTGGTTAAATTGAAAAACCGGATTATTATGTATTAATTGCAAAAATTTAGCATATGGGCCATCTTCCAACAGTTGTTCGGCATTTTTCAAAGGTTCTGCAACCTCATCAATAGTGTAAACAAAACCGTTTTCGGCAAATAAATCATCGCCTGTCATTTTAGAATTGGCGTAAAAAACTTCACCTGCCTCATAAGGCCGGTTAAAATAAAAACTATAGTCGGCAGAACTTAAACCTTTCGCATTCATAAAACCATCGAAAAACAAAGGAACATACTTTTGTGAACTGGTATATACAGTGCGTGTTGTAGAAGATGGCACATTATCCGGAACAATAATATCAAATGGTTCGCTACCCGATAAAAAACGTTGAACATTGTATGTCCTGTTGGGTTCGCGCAACAACGTCCTGCGCTTATATGCTGTAGGTTTATTATTTGATATATCATCCAGGTTAATCCACCCGCGCGAAGAAAGACTCTGCAACTGTTCTTTACTCCAGGGCATTTGTATGATATGATATTTTACAATATCTCCTTTAACCGTGGAATCAATCGCAGCGGGATCAGATGTACCATACTTGTTCATCAGGTAGGTTTTCATTACATCATCAGTAGGGACAAAAGCAGCATAAGTACCTGTTTTATCCAATACCTTGTCGTAACCTACATCCACCATAAACTGTGAAAAAATGGACATGTTTTCCTGGCTGGATATAAGTGTGTAGATTTTACCCTGCAACCTGTCAGGTCGCTGATATTTATCTATCTTCTCAAATTTATCTTCACAGGAAATGCACAAGGAAACAACAAGCAACCCAAGTATAAGGGAAGACAGTAATTGTTTCTTTTTTCGATAAGTTATAGTCATATTGTTTTTTCAAGATAATAACCGGAGTAGTTAAAATAAAAATAAATTTTAAACGCCAGAGCATATAGTTTAAAAGTTATAAAATCGTAATATTAATTCAATCACAGACAAATTTCATCGAATTTGTATTTCAATTTATTGAACTTTTATACATTTTTGAACAAATACAGCAGATTGAGACATGAGTTCAATTCTTTTATCACTGACACTAATAAATTAAAGTGCAGATTTAAGACAGAATAATCAAGCCATATGAAAGGTTGGTTTATAATGCAATTACTAAACATCAGAGCAACGCAGCTGGCTTTTATGTTTAGAACCAAAACAGTTGATTTTAAAAATCGGGGTCAGATTTAAGAATGTCATCTGACCCCGATTAAATCAGAACTTTTAAAGTTCTTTATAAAAGATTATTTCTTAAGAAATTTATCAATTGCAACCCTACCATTTACATCAGTCATTTTAATAACATAGATGCCAAAAGGCAGTTTACTTACATCTATCCTGTTGCTATATGATGCAGATTCTGAAATCATCATTGTACCGGAAATTGAATATACCTGTACTGAAGCTACTTCAAACCCTTTAATGTTTAGAACATTAGTAGCAGGATTAGGGAAAATCACAACATCAATTGGTGATTCAAATCTGCTTTTAACAGAAACAGTAATGTCCTCAGAAAACCGATAAATCACTTTAGTAACGCCATCAGCAGCCGTAACTACTATCCTGTCATCAATGCTCACGAAACCCATTTCGCGTTCGAAACCGCCTTTGTCCATAATACTTACAGTAGCACCTTCGTTTGCAAAAACCATCGACAACAAACCTGGAGCTGTAAGGTTTTCAGGAAACTCCATGATAAACTTCTTATCCTGCTCAATTTGTAAGATATTTGATAATAAAACAGCTTCATTACTGGCTAATCCAAAGTCAAAATAATAAGTCGCCATGTCGTTATTCTCTGCAATTACCTGAATAGTTAATTTATCATTTACCATTACATCATTAACCAAAGAGTCTATGTTATGCATTTTAAAAGGTTGTAAAGCACCATTGGCATCAAGCACGTTTATTATAGAATTGCTACTTGCGTCAAGATTCGCAATCGCTTCCCCAAGTGTCATTGCTGCGTTTACTCCGGATATTTTATCACCAGTAACAGTCATACCAGAACCTGCCTTCGCAGTTAATGCTGTATTGTTATCCAAAGGTGAATTGATCAATTTATAATTCGTTACAGATTTACCATCACCGGAAGTTACAACCAAAACATCAGCATCAGCTAAACTTTGGTCAGAAGTCAATTCTGTATCACCACGCATAAAAGCAAAAGTTTGACTATCATCTGCTTTATCCAGCACCATCGCAATGCTTGCAGGAGTATAATCTGCAATATTACCTGTAATAGAAAGGTTATCGCCTTTATAACCGGGAGTAACATTTAACTTTACAGAGGTAACGGTTGACAAGAAGTTGGTAATAGGATCCATAATGTGAATACCAACGTTATCAACTAAGTTAACTCCGGGAGTATTGGTACGAAATATCCATTCAGAACTTTCCTCAGTTTCGTTACCACCACCAATCCGCTCAACATTACCTTTACTTACAGATGGTTTACGAATCAAAGACATCCAACCTGTAAGTTTATGTCCTGCAAGAGAATCTCCTATCGCTTCAAAACGATCGATAAGCTCATAGTCAGAAGCATCGGTAACCAACTTTGTTCCATTCAAAATTGAATCGTTCAACACTTTCAACAAGTACTGATAATTATTTGTCCAGACAGGAGTTTCACGGTGAAGCACCAACGTAGAATCCCAAGCAGCTCTTTCATTGCCCGAGCCCGTGTTTCTAAAAATAAAGTCTGCCTCTTCTCTTAGTTTAGTTTGTTCAGCGCTTGTGTTAAGAGCAGTAACCATAACAAATACATCTTTACCTTTTACCCATGGGTCAGTTTGGTTATCGTCTTTTAAGAAACCCCGGCCTACATAAGGGTTTTCTGCGTCGGGTATAGCTGACCACGCTTCCAAAGAGCCATCTGCAGCCCATCGCTTGGAAGGGACATAGTGTGTTTTATAAATTTTAATACCGTCAGCTAGTTGAAAACCAGCAGCAGCTTCAGTAGCGTCAACCAAAGTTCCAACAGCTTCTTGCCAGGTTTGACCGGGATTACCTCTTACAATCATATACCTGCTCAAATCCAAATCTTCAGTACCAGGGTTGTAAATTTCTATAGCAAACCCTTGTGTTCTAACATTCTTAATCATTTCTGAGATAAATGGTTCAGCAATATTTGGTTGTACAGGAGTACCTTGCTTTACAAAATGAAAGTTATAGGTTAAAGAAGTGGTATCACTCTCTGCAGTTACAGTAACAGAAGCCGTGCGTTGTTCCAATGTGCCATCAATATCAACTGCATTTTTCACTTCAATTCTTGACCTTAAATCCTGAGGTATAAACTGGAAAGCAGGAAATTTTTTGGCATCATTGCGTAACTCTATTATATATTCAGTTTTAAATGGAGTGAATTCCGGAAGCGTATCACCAACATTCCATCTTGGGTATAGATTTTTATCTATATCCGGCCAGGTTACAGCACTTAAAAGCGCATTGTCATTTTTAACATGATCAGAAACGGCTACAAAATACTCTTTTACAGTAGATCCATTTTCAGATGTCACTTTCAATTTATCGCCAAACTGAAGGTCAACACGATTTTTCCCATCAACAAAAACAAATTCCCAGTTCGCTTTCTCCGGTTTATCCAAATACTTTAATAAACTATCGGTGCGTGTTGCGAAAGGCACATTAATAATAGAATCAATTTCCGGACTTTCGGACAAAGCATAAACAAAACCAGTTGACCAACCATATGTAATAATTGTATCTATAGAAGTCGCAGAACCTGTTCCATCGTCAGTAATTTCAATTTGCTGAACAAGCCGGCGTTTTGGGAACACAAGTGCTACATCCGGTTCAGCTTCGCGAACTTTTAATGTAAAAATCTTTTGACTCACGCGATTTCCAACTGCATATAAACCGAACTTATCGCCCGGACGAACGATATAGGAAGCTGAATCTTCGAAAACACCAACCATTTCGTAAGACCAACCCATCCCTTCGCCAAGATTGAAATAGCGGGAAAGAGAGTCACCGCGTACCATTTGCCAGGGAACTGAAAGCCTGTTGTCGTCAATAATAACCGTTGAAGGATCTTTTACTGAATAGTCAAGATCATATACACCATGTACTCCAACGGTGGTAAATGCCAGATCTTTGGAAGTATTTTTTGGAATCACCAACCATTCTGAAGTTGTCGCATCAACACCACGGGATTGATCCCAGTTCAGGTTACCCTTTGTTACATTAGCTTTACGCACCATAACACTTGTGGTCATGGCATCATTTACGCCAGCAATTGAGAAAATCTCAAATCCCTTCATCGTACCATTTATTCCCTGTGCTTCATTTACATCTGGGTGGAAAAAATGGTTGAATTGATCGATATAGGTAGAATCAACCGTAGCGCTATCGGTTTGAAATACCCAATGAAGCAGGTAACCTGCTGTTTCCTCCGCACGTAAAAATTCAAATTTACCAGTAGAAACAGAGTCACGTCCATAAGTTTGCCATTCTGGTTTGTTTATCCAACCATTCAAATTAGTTTCCTCGTTATAATGTGCAAACTGATTTCCTATCTGAGCTATTGCAATATTATGATTTGGAATACCGTTTCCTCTGGCATTATTTGCATCCCAAACATTTGCAACAACATAAGATTCTCCTGGTTGAAGAATTCCTTTGAGGTATATTTTACCAATTGTACCATCTACAGCGTCGTTCAGTCGGTTAAAAGAAATAGCACTGTCAGAGTATTCAGTACATCTTGTATTGTAATGTACCGAATGTAAAGTAAAAGGTTCAAGATCAATTGCTGTGTCGCCCATATTGGTTATCTCAACATAAGCGGTAGCCGCAGCATCAGGCCTCACCTCTGTTATAATTAATTTCGGAATTTTCAATCCCGGAATATTAATACGCTCGGCAAGAGCGTCAAACTGCATAGCCATTAAGACTACAATAAACACAAGATAAATTTTTTTCATAATTCGTAATATTTAATTAATAATAATTGGTATTTCATTTTAGTCCCAAAATAACCAAGGCAAGCTACTTGCAAACAATAACTCCCAAGCACACTATTGCTTCAATATTCTTAAAATTATAGTCAAGATTGAACATATGCACCAGGGTGAATAAAGGTTTCATTTGGACCCTGACTTTAAGCACTCCCGGGTTATAAAACTGATATGTGCCAAGCGTGTTATTTTTGTTCAAACATGGTGGACAATTGCACCAAAACCAATAAAAAAAGAACTCCTGAAATATTGAACCATTTCACTAATGCCTTGTATTTTTTAAAGTACTGTTAACGTACACTTTTTAAGATCCTGCTCCCTTGATGATGCTCCAACGTAAATGGTAAAATCTCCGGGTTCAACCACTTTTTTCAAATCCTTATCCAGGATGGACAAATTGTCGCTGTTTAATTCAAAACTCACGGTTTTTGTTTCGCCCGGGTTTAGAGAAATTCTTTTGAACCCTTTTAACATTTTGTTATATCTGCCTACAGAAGCGAAATTATCACACACATACATTTGAACTACTTCATCTCCTATATAATTTCCTGTATTCTTAATATCAACCGAAACAATTGATTTTCCTTCAGTTCCAATTTTTGACTTTGATAATACAGCATCTCCGTATTCAAATGTTGTATAACTTAACCCATATCCAAATGAGAATAAAGGAGATTTATCAGAGAAGCGATACAATCCTTTTCCTGAACCTATAAAATCAGGGCGTTCCAAATAGGTTACCGGCAACTGACCAACCGATCGTGGAAAAGAAACTGTAAGTTTTCCTCCGGGATTTATATCGCCAAACAGCGCATCAGCAATAGCTTCACCACTTCGCATTCCCAAATACCATGTTTCAAGGATGGCCGGAATATTTTCTGCAATATAATTTATGGTTAAAGGTCTGCCATTTATCAAAACCACAACAATTGGTTTTCCTGTTTTTTGAATGGCTTCAACCAATTCGTTTTGAACTCCAAACAAGTCCAGTTCAGCCCGATCGCCTCCTTCTCCACAAGTTAGTGTTGAACCACCAACTGCCAGTACAACAACATCCGATTCTTTTGCGGCTGCAATTGCTTCCGCAAAACCCTCTTTCGAATCGCTTGTCAGGTCGCATCCCCTGGCATAGTTTATTTTAACTTTGCCCTCCAGTTTGTCAACAATTCCCTCGTAAACCGAGGTATAATAGGGTGGCATACCTGAATATCCTCCCAATTGGGTAATTTTTCCACCCCTTACCACTTCTTTTGCATTGGGCCCAATTACTGCTATTGTGTTGATTTTGTTTTTATCGAGGGGAAGAAGGCTGTTTTCCTGTCCGGGAAGGCGATCATTCTTTAATAAAATAATTGCCTTTTGTGCAATTTTTAACGCTACATCCTGACTTTCACGTGTACTTACAATTTTAAAACTAAACTGTTTATTTATGGTTTCAAATAAACCCAATTTGTATTTTGCCGTAAGAATACGTTCTACACTTTTATCAATGTATTTTTCAAGTTTTGGATTATTTTGAATGGTATCTAATAATCTTTCATTGGTATAAGCTGAAAAATCAGCAAATTTGCCAATTACCAAATCCATATCAATTCCGGTTTTTAAACCAAGAATTGCCGCTTCGGTTGGATTTTCTGCAATATTGTGCATTGTATTTAAACGGAGAACATCGTTGTTATCTGAAACAATAAAACCCTTGAAACCCAATTCACCCCTTAAAATATCGTCTATCAACCATGTGTTCATATGACATGGAACACCATTGAAATCCTGATGGCCAGGCATAACAGCTCCTACCTGTGCCTCTTTTACAGCAGCTTCGAAAGGAGGTAAATAAACTTCTCTTAACCTTCTTTCCGACATATCGCTAAAACCGGCATTGATTCCTCTCCTGTTTTCTGGATATCCAATGTAATGTTTTGCTGTTGCCAGAATATGATTTTCATCGAACTGTTCCTCTCCCATTCCCTGTAAACCCTGAATAAAAGCAACCCCCATTCGGGATACCAGGTAAGGATCTTCACCATACGATTCTTCGACCCTGCCATAACGAGGGTCACCAGACAATACATCCAGATTTGGGGAATAACAATGTGTAATATTTACTGCCCGTGCTTCTTTGGCAATTTGAGTTGTCATTTCTTTTATTAATTCAGGTTCCCAGGTTGAACCTAAAGCAATGGCCTGCGGATAATTAGTCGCGTCATCAAGCCATAAACCGTGCAAACATTCACTATATCTCATCAATGGAATGCCAAGTCGATGATTGGTTGGAGCATCCTGTGTTAATTCTGCAATTTTCTCTTCCAGTGTCATTTGCTTTAGTAAATCTTCTACTTTCCGTTCTACATTCTTATCGGAAAAAGACAAAGCTTTACTTTTTGAGCAACTTTGAATTGAGACAATTATGAATATGATAAATATACTGTAAATAAATTTTTTCATTTGTTACTTCTTAATGCTAAACTTTAAACATAGGTTGACAGCAGGTTTTAAACCATCATTTTTCAAAATCAATATTACTTCAATTAAATTTTGATATACTCACCACAATAAGCAATATTCTTAACTATATACCCAATATTGAATATATGCCGCAATACGCTTAAAATGTTCAACTCAATTTTAAAAAATTGGTCATTAGAAACAATCCATTCTTATTATAACTTTACATGAATTCTGGAAATAAAAAAGATATGTTTGTTGAAGAATTTGATTAAATATTAATTCATTATATTTTTAAACTGAAAAAATTGTGAAAGGAGTAATCTATTTTATTGTTGCCATGTTTGTGTGCATTATCACGAAAGTTAATGCCAAAGAATACATTTTCAAACATGTTACATCCAATACAGCCATTACCTTTAATGCGATTAATAGCATAGCAGAAGACAGGTATGGCTTTATCTGGTTTAGTTGTACAAATGGTTTGTATTATTTCAATTCTTCTGAAATCGTAAAATTTGACTTCGATAAATCAAAGCCTAACACTCCCCTTTCTCAACAAATCAGGTATTTATTCAAAGATAAAAGCGGAAAACTGTGGGTTTGCACCGATAAAGACATTTGCTGCTTTAATGAAGATAAAAACATTTTTGAACGGCTTAATTTCACTAATGAAAACGATAATTTCAAACAAATCCAGGCGTTGCTTATACGTCAGGCAAAAAATGATTTGTTTTTAACTTTAATTTACGGGCAAATTTACAGTTTTAGTCCGTCGGAATTGGTATTAAACAATGTGCAAATAGATGAACAGGTAACGCCAATAAAATATTTCGAATTCGACAAAGAAGGGAACCTGTATGTAGCAGCTACAAATGGAACAATATATAAAGGCGATTCGCTGTTAAGCAATTTTAAACCTGTTTATCAATCAAATTCCGGATTAATATCTACTCTTGCAATTATCGGCAACGAGATATGGATTGGATATGAAGATCATGGAATAGAAGTTATAAACCCAAAAGGCGAACTTGTAAAACAATTCTCTAAAAAACTTAGTGGTAACCAACATATTATAAGCAACCGAATCAGCAAAATTGTAGAACGGGAGAATAATGATATTTGGATTGGTACCATGGAAGGTTTAACCATTTTAAATTCGGAGGGCAACCAGGATATTGTTCCAAACAACCGAAACGGACTTCCTCACAAAGGAGTTTTTGATTTGCTTGTTGACCGCAATGATGGCGTTTGGGTAGCAACCTGGTCGGGTGGTTTGGCATATTACAATAAATTGAATTATAAATTTCCCCTTTTTCAAAACACAGCTACCGATGAATCCTCATGGAACAGCGTAATTTCAACTTTTGCAGAAGATAAAAACAATTCGATACTGGTGGGAAGTGAAAATCACGGATTACACATATACACACCAAAAAGCAATAAATATGAGAAAGTAAAAGATTTTCCGGTACAATATATAAAAGCAATAAAATCCGATAATCAAAACCGGTTATGGATTTCAACGCTTTATGAAGGACTTTGGCTGAAAGAAAATGACAATGTAAAACGCGTTGGAGATATTGAAGGTATTTTCTCAACAATTTTAACGAATAAACAAGGTGTTTGGATTGGAACACGCACCAGCGGGGCTATTTTTTATGATGAAATGAAAAATACCTTTGAAACTTTTAAACCAAACAGTAACAATACTGATGCAATAAGTTCAAATGCCATTTGGCAGATTTTTGAAGACTCTAAAGGTAACCTTTGGTTTAGTTCCGACTTTGGTATTTCAGTTCGTTATAAAAATGACACTCATTTTACAAACTATTATTATTCTAAAACTGAAAACAGTTTGAGTTCAAATACCAACTACACAGTTGCTGAGGATAAATTTGGTAAAATCTGGATCGGAACTGCAGGTAAAGGAATTGATATTTTTGATCCTAAAAATAACACCTTTAAAAAATTCAGTTTAAACAATAAAATTAAAGATGCAGAGGTTTATTGTATTCTCCGTGACAAAAATGACAACATGTGGTTTTCGTCAAACCAAGGTATTTATGCCTATTATAACGATACTGAAACATTAAAAAACTTCACCAGGGAAGATGGTTTGCTGAGCCAGCAATACCACCCCAATTCAGGTTTTATAAGTAAAGCGGGTATTCTTTATTTTGGCGGAGGTAATGGTTTTAATATCATTAATCCTGCAATTGTGCAACCCAACACAATTATACCTGAAATTTATTTGTCGCAACTTAAAATAAATAATCAAAGCATTGAGAAACAAAAACCGAAGTATATAAATTCAGAACACATACCGGCAATAAATCAGATTGAATTAAACTATAACCAAAACACACTTGGAGTAGCCTTTGTTGCCAATGCATATATTAAAAACTCAAAAAGCAAATTTAAATACCGCCTTCTCAATTATATCGATGAATGGAACGAAGCGAATTACAATGAAAATATATCTTTTACCAAAATACCTCCCGGCAAATACACTTTACAAGTAAATTATATAAATAACGATGGCTTGAGCAATGCCCTTCAAAAAGAAATTCAATTGGTAATAAATCCTCCATTCTGGCTTTCCTGGTATGCCTATTTGGTATATTTCCTTTTAGTTGGAACAGTAATTTTTATTGCTGTCAGAGAAATGCGGTTTAGGGAAAAGTCGAGGGCCAGCCAAATGCTATTTACCGAAAAAGTAAAATTTTTTACGAATGTATCGCACGAGTTTCGTACACCCTTAACCTTAATTATTTCGCCGGCAAATAACCTGCTTAAAAAATTCTCGGGTGAACCACAAGCATTTGATAATTTGCAAATTATAAAGCGAAATGCCGACAGGTTGCTCCGGCTTACCAACCAGATTCTCGATTTCCGGCTCATTGAAATTAACAGTGTAAATTTAAAAAGAGAAAAAGTTGATTTGATAACACTTTGCAAAAATGTTTATGATTGTTTTGAGTACCAGATAAATGAAAAAGAAATCAACTGTATTTTCAACTCTTCCTTTAAATCTTTTGAGTTGTATGTTGATGCGGAAAAAATTGAAAAGGTAGTATATAATATTTTGTCGAATGCACTTAAATACTCCAATGAAAAAGGGCAAATTATTCTATCAATTGAGCAAAAAACACTTTTTCGGGAAAATTATTCAAAAACTTTTTCAACCGGAAATAAATTTATTGGAGATGTGCTTGAAGTAAAAATTAAAGACAACGGAAAAGGAATAAAGAAAAATATTTTAAACCATATTTTCGAGAGATTTTTTGTAGATGCAGAAAATACAGAAACAGGCACAGGAATTGGATTGCACATTTGCCAGGAATATATCCGATTGCACAACGGTAACATTATGGTAGAATCGGAACCTGGAAAAGAAACCATTTTTACCATTAATATCCCAATAGAATTGCAGGCAAAATATGAAAAAGAGAGTGTAATACTTCAGTCTTATTTTGACCGCACAACAGAAAAAATTAGCGAAGAGCTTGATTCTGATACAAAATCAAAGCAATTAATTTTATTTGCCGAAGATAACAACGAACTCAGAGTTTACTATAAGAACTTGTTGTCTTCAAAATACAGGGTAATTTCGGCCAAAAATGGAACCCAGGCATTTGAAATTGCTTCAGAATTAATTCCAAATTTAATCATATCCGATATTCTAATGCCAGGAATGGATGGAATGTCTTTAACCGAAAAAATTAGAAATACTGCGGAATTGAGCCATATCCCGGTTATTTTATTAACTGCTTTAAGCGATAATAAATTTCAAATAGAAAGTATGCACAAAGGAGCAAATGCTTTTATTACAAAACCGGTTGATGAAGAATTGCTTTTTGCCAAAATAGAAAGCGTTTTAAGCAATGCTGAAATAGTGAGAAATAAGTACAAAGTAGAAGTTGGTACTGCCCATGAAAATTATAGCTCCAATCAAACTTTTATTGAGAAAGTAGAGAAAATAGTTGAAAAAAACCTGCAAAATCAATCTTTTGAAATTACTGAGCTTGCTTCGCAGGTTGGAATTAGCAGAAGTTCCTTACAACGAAAAATCAAGAAAACTGTAAACATGAGCCCTTCTGAATTTATTCGGGAGGTTAGATTGAAAAAAGCTGTTGTACTTTTAAAAAATGACGAATATAATATTGATGAAATAGCCATAATCGTTGGGTTCAACTCAACTTCATACTTTATTCGATCGTTCAAAATGAAGTATGAAATGACACCGACAGCATTTAAACAAAGCATTGAAAAGTGATCTAAATAAATAACGGATATACTTTTATTCTTAAACAAAGGGTATAAACGAATTGTATTTCGATGTGCGCTATTTCAATTTAAAACAGCAGGCCTTCATATTTAAAAGCAAAACAGGCGATAAAAAAATAGAGGCCAGATATCACAAAAGACATCTGACCTCAAAGAATTTAGAACTTTATGTTTTACCGTAAAGATTTACTTTTTAAGGAATTTTTCAATTGCAACCCTGCCATTCACATCAGTCATTTTAATAACATAAATGCCAAAAGGAAGACTACTTACATCTATTCTGTTGCTATATGCAGCAGTTTGAGAAATCATCATTGTACCCGATATTGAATATACCTGAACTGAAGCTACTTCAAGCCCTTTAATGTTTAGAACATTGGTAGCAGGATTAGGGAAAATTACAACATCAGTAGTAGATTGATCCATTTGATTGACAGAAACAGTAATATCTTCGGAAAACCTGTAAGTTACAGTAGTAACGCCATCGGCTGCAGTAACTACTATCCTGTCATCAATGCTTACGAAACCAATTTCACGCTCGAAACCGCCTTTGTCCATAATACTTACAGCGGCACCTTCGTTTGCAAAAACCAGCTCCATCAACGCAGGGGCTGTAAGGTTTACCGGAAATTCCATGATAAACTTCTTGTCCTGATCAATTTGTAAGATATTGGAGAACAATACAGCTTCATTGCTTGCAATACCCAAATCAAAACCATAAGTCATCATATCGCTATTCTCAGCAACCACCTGTATGAATACTTGATCACTAACCAATACATCATAAATCAAAGAGTCCACGCCATGTATTTTTAAAGGTTGTAAAGCACCATTGGCATCAATAACGTTTACGATTGACTTGCTGCCCGCTTCAAGGTTCGCAACCACGTCCCCAAGAGTCATGCCCATTGTTACCCCTGATATTTTATCGCCGGTAACAGTCAGGCCTGAACCTGCCATGGCAGTTAATGAAGTATTGTCATCCAAAAGTGAATTGACCAACATATAAGTAGTTTTTGATTTACCGTTACCGGAAGTCACTTCCAAAACATCGGCATCAGCTAAATTTTGATCGGCATTCAATTCTGTATCACCACGCATAAATGCAAATGTTTGGCTTTCATCAGCTTTATCCAATACCATATCAATGCTTGCAGGAGTATAATCAGCAATGTTGCCAGTAATTGAAAGGTTCGGACCTGAATAACCGGGAGTAACTTTTAACACCACTGAAGTAACAGTAGATTTGAAGTTGGTAATAGGATCCATCGTGTGAATACCCAGGTTATCAAAATTATTGGGAACGACAATCCATTCAGAACTTTCCTCAGTTTCGTTAGCACCACCAATACGCTCAAGAGTACCCTTACTAACGGAAGGTTTACGAATATAAGCCTGCGTGCCTGTAAGTGGCACTCCTGCAAGAGAATCTCCTATTGCCTCAAAACGATCGATAAGTGTATAAGCAGAAGCATCCCTCACATCCTTTATTCCCTCCAGAATTGAATCATTATCCACTCTCAGCAAGTACAGATAATTATAAGTCCAGCAAGGATTCCCCTGCACATAAATATACGTTGAATCCCAGGCATATATGTTATCAATGCCTTTAAAAAGAAAGTCCGCTTCCAATGCTATTTTGTCCTGAAATGAGGTATGTCTCTGAGTAGTTCCCATTACAAATACATCCTGACCTATTACCCATGGGTCAGTTTGATTATCATCACGCAGGAAACCTTTTCCTGCATAAGGTTTCTCTTCGGTAGGGACAGTATTCCACGCTTCCTCGGAACCGTCTGCAACCCATCGCTTGGAAGGGAAATAGTGTGTCCTGTAAATTTGAATACCATTACTACCTGAACTAAATGCACCAGTCCAAACAGTTTCAACTGCTTCCTGCCATGTTTGACCTTCAGCTCCTCGCACAACACAATACTTACTTAAATCCAAATCGACAGTACCGGGGTTATAAATTTCAATTGCATATCCCTGAGTATGGCCTTTCTTGTCAAATTCTGAGAAAAATGGTTCTGCATTATTTGGCTGAACAGCAACACCTTGCTTTACAAAATGGAAGTTATATGTTGTGGAAACAGTATCACTTTCTGAAGTTACTGTAACTGAAGTTGTACGTTGTGCATCATTACCATCAAGATTTACTGCATTGTTAACTACAATTTTTGACCTTATATTCTGAGGTATAAACTGGAAAGCAGGAAAATGACTTGCATCAAAACGTAACTCTACAATATACTCCGTTTTTAAAGGAGTGAATTCAGGAAGCGTATCACCAACATTCCATCTTGGGTATAAGTTTTTATCAATATCTGGCCAGGTTACCGTGCTTAGAAGCGCATTATTGCTTGCAACGAAATCAGAAACAGCCACAAAATACTCTTTTACAGTACTGCCATTTTCAGATGTTACTTTCAATTTATCGCCAAACTGAAGGTCAACGCGGTTTTTGCCATCAACAAAAACAAATTCCCAATTGGCTTTTTCCGGTTTATCCAAATACTGTAACAAACTATCCGTACGTGTTGCAAAAGGTACATTAACAATAGAATCAATCTCCGGACCTTTTGACAAAGCATAAACAAAACCGGTTGACCAATATCTCGTGGCAATAGTATCAATTGTTTCACCGGTTTCCGGATCCAACACAATTTCCTCGCCAAGGAGCAGGCGACGCTTTGGAAAGACCAATGCCACATCAGGTTCAGCTTCGCGAACTTTTAATGTAAAAATCTTTTGACTCACACGATTTCCAACAGCATATAAACCGAATTTATCTCCCGGGCGTGCAATATACGAAGCCGAATCCTCGAAAACACCAACCATTTCGTAAGACCATCCCATCCCTTCGCCAAGATTGAAATAGCGGGAAAGAGAGTCGCCACGTACCATTTCCCAGGGAATTGAAAGTCTGTTGTCGTCAATGATAATAGTTGAAGGATCTTTCACTGAATAGTCAAGATCAAAAACTCCATTTACACCTGCGGTAGTAAAAGCCAGGTCTGTGGACGTATTTTTTGGAATCACCAACCATTCCGAGGTAGTAGCATCGACACCACGGGATTGATGCCAGTTCATGTTCCCCTTGTTAACGTTAGCTTTACGCACCATAACACTAGTGTTCATCGCATCAATTACTCCAGCTATGGGGTAAATCTCGGTTCCTTTTATCCCATTAGGATTATTATCTGTATTTAAGAAAAAGTTGAAATTATCGATAAACGTAGAATCAACTGTAGCACTATCCGTAGTAAATACCCACTTAATCAAGTACCAGGCCCCACCGCCAGCACGTAATCTCGGATATTCTCCGCCAAACCACGGTGCGCTCACAGAATCCTTTCCAAAACATTGCCATTCCGGTTTATTAATCCAACCATTGGTATTGCCATCTTCTGCATAATGAACAAACTGTTTGCCTATCCGGGCCAAGGCTGTGTTATGCCTTGGAATATCGCGACCCCGGCCATCCTTTTGGTCCCATACTGAAGATACAACAAAAGATTCACCGGGCTGAATTATTCCCTCTAATAGTATATTACTTTTAGTGTTTAAAGTATTTCTAATATCAATAAGACTATCAGATACACTATTAATCCTACTATTATAGAACCCCGAAACCAAAACGAAATAATTGTTAACAGTTGAAAGATTAATTGCTGTATCTCCAACGTTAGTTATTTCAACATAGCCAGTATATTCACCTTCTGTGAGACCAGCTTCATTATTAGGCCGTACCTCCGTAAAAATTAAGCCCGGAAGTTTTAAACCCGGAATATTAATACGCTCAGCAAGAGCGCCAAACTGTATAGCCATTAAGACTACAAAAAACAATAGGTAATTTTTTTTCATAATGATTAATTTTAAAGTTTATATAAAATAAATAATTTCAGAAATGGATTGAATAGTGCTGACAGTTGCGCGTAATCTTCGTTAGAGGTGAGGTAATACAGACACTGCGGATTCAACAGCAAGCGTAACTTTTTTGTTATGTGGAGCACGTGTAGAACTATTACCGATATCCGGCATGGAATTCATCAATTTTGCAGGATTTGATATGTGTGAGTTTTTAGTATCATCAACCCGACTGTGCAATTGCGTATATAAACTACCTGCCCATGATATATTTTCGATTTTGTTTAAAATGCTTGACTTTTCGGCTTCGGATACCCAAATAATTGGATGTGACAAGAATTGGGCAGTTGTGTTTAAAATAAGACAAACACAGAATGACAATAGAGTGATAAGCTTTTTGTTCTGATTTTTAAAAAAATCTATCATATTAGAATTTGTATTTTAAAGCTTAGCTAATGATTTGATTATCTCTTAAAAGAATGCCGGCAAAATCAGAAATCAATAAAATAGATGTCTGAAATTAATCTTCATAAGAAATTTACAACTTCAAGTATAATCCATATCGAACAAATCTTATTGAACTTAAAGTTCAGGTTATTGAACTTATAAACCATTACCGACTTATGTTGCAGACTGAATCCAGAGTTCAATTCATTTCAGAAAATAATTTCACAATCTATTTTGTAAATGGTTCGATTTACTTTAAAAAGGATAAATCGGCGATAAATACTTTTCTATTTGATATTATCTTTAAAAACCTCCCAATCATTCCTTCTTGTTAGCTCAAGCAAATAAATCCCCTGCATTATATTGGTAGTGCTAATTGTATTTCCGGATTTCAATGTTCTCCTGCTCTAAAAATGATTAAAATAGCGGAGGTAAAAGAAATGTTGAGTCCAGACGAAACAATCCAACGATGTCCATTGCTAAGTCTGTCTCCAGAGCATTATCTTGTTAATTGACAGATTTTTATATTTGTTTTTCTCCTTTATTATTCATACAGAACTTTGTGAATTGATTCTTCTGTTTTTAAGATGTAAAATCCTTTTTGAAATTGTGAAACATCAACTTTGTTTCCTTCTCCTGAAGTAATTTTCTGCCCCATTAAGGAATATAATTTCCACTTAACCCGCTTATTCAAATTAAAAATTCCTTTGGAATTGGGATTTGGGTAAACATTCAACTTGTTTGTAAATCGTTCTTTTGTGCTAACAGGATTACTTTTGCTAATTTCTACCCAGTCGAAGTTAAAGCCCCTTTCTTTTACAGTTATGCGTAAAATGTGTTTTCCTTTTATAAGTGAGATGTTGGATGCAATGGTAATTTCTTCCTGGCTCCCCCAGCTTGCCGTAACAGGCAGTTCAAAGCTTTCTAACAATACAATATTTTCATCTGGCAGTGAAGCTCCAATTTTTGCTCCTCCACCAGGTCGGGCAGATGAATATAAAATATGCATGTCGTATAGTCCGGTTTCAGCAACATCAACGGTATATTCAAGCCATTCTCCATTGTTTGAATAAGCAATAACATAGCCCGTTCCGCCAGTCCCTATATCTACCCCGTCGCTGCGGTACTCTCCCGCCTGGTTGTAGCCATCCGAATCGTGATAAGCAAATCCTTCTTCACCGTTGTCATAATCTTCGGCCTCGAACTTTCCGGGAATACTTATTTTGCTATCAAATGGGGACTGAAGTGAAGTATCTTGAATTTCAATAGTAATTGACTCTGAAACACTAAAAGTATCCGCATTTTCAGCAACCAATTTCAGTTGGTAAAATCCTGTTTCAAGTTTATTTAAAACAGCATCTGTAATTGTATCTTCTCCCCATATATAAGGAGCATTGGTTATACTGCGCACCAGTTCATCGTTTACAAACAACGACAACTTGCTTACGGCACTTCCTGCATTTGCCTCCACAACAAGTTTAGCCCCCTCATCAAATTTGGCTCCGTTTGCAGGTGACTTAAAGTTCACGGCATATTCAACAGGTCCCTTTAAAGTAATTTTATTTACAGATAAGGGTGGAAGAATAATCGAACCAAAACCATTTTGAGTAAAGTTAAAAGGATTCTCATCGAATGGTATGAGTGGCATATCTGCAACATCACTAAAGGTTACAGCTTCTAATTTATAGCCATCTGAAAAGATTGAACCATCCATATTTAACTGAAGTTCTGCCGGTTTATCCGTTAAATTAAGTGCCAGGATTAATGTTTTCCCGTCTTTTACAACTACTCTGGCACTCACAGCATCCACCGAACTGCCAATCAGTTCAAGCTTGGTTGGTGTGGTAACTTTAGAACTTAGCAGCGTGCTGTTTTCAAACACCGACCGAATAATGTCATAGGTAAAACCATAGCCTGTTTTCTTTAATGGATATTCTATCGTGCTAAACGTACCGTCAACTAATTTGATCATTTGATTTGCAGAACCATTAGCGCAAAACCAATTGGCTCTTTGAAAAATATCCGGATTCTCCGACATGTAAATATAACAATCTGCCATTCCCAGGCACGATGCAGCGTTACCAGTAGGACTTTCGCCCACGTCAACTCCCCATTCAGTTAACCAAACCGGTTTGTCTTGTGCAAACTGGCGGGCAAATGTAATTGCAGACTCAAGCGTTAATCGTGCTGCCAAACCAAATTCATAACCGATATTGCTTAAATCTAATCGATTATCTACATCAACGCCAATGTATTTATGAACCGTAATAGCATCGAAATAACTTTTATCGGCAGCTATCAATTGATTCCAGTTTGGGTTTGTAAAAGAACCTCTTGGAATCAATGGAATAGATATTTTAAGGTCATTGTCTATTTCCTTTAAATCTTTAGATAAGGATTTTGCACGTGCCAGAAAATCAGCTTCGTCGGAAACAAATGGGCTTCTCTGATTTCGGTAAAAAAGCTCATTTCCAAATTCAATTGCATTCACTTCAAAACCAATTTCCTTGTAGTGTTTCAACCGTTCAATAGATTCAGTATTAGAGGTTGAGTTGTTACCCCTTTGCTGCATCATCGCTCATATTCCAGGTGATTAAAAAATCATAACCCACACTGTTGGTTTGTTTTTTATCGTTGTTCAAGACCTCTAAGCCGGCAACACCTGCTTTGGGCTGACCATTAACCACAGCCATGTGTGCTTCATCAATCCAGGGACTATAAAACGTAAAATCATCGATGCGCCAATCGTACCAGTTTGAAAATATACCTTGTGGAAACCTTATGGTGATTGGGTCAAATTTCTTTATGATATCTTTTTCATCAGCAGTAGTAAACCTACTGATGTTGTAACCTATTAATTTGTTGTTGAAGGGTTCTGTTTTGGCAGTTTCTACATTTAATGTTGCGACGATGGTATCGGGCAAATTTTGAAACGGATATTCCTGAGCTTTGCCCTGACATACCGGGAAAATGCAGGAAGTAACTACCAGAACTATTGGATACAAATAGTTCTTCCTGTCGTTAAAGTATCTGTATTTATGGTCTTTAATAATAATGATTGATTTAGTATAATTTTTATTCATATTCTTTTATTTATTCGACACATAAATTTGCTTTTCCTCTTTAATCTGAACCGGCCCAATTAAACCAGAAGGCATTAAAGGATCTGTTGCCTTGTAAAAAGTTGCCGTACAGAATGTAGTTCTTTTACCCGGTGGAATAGGTTCCTGATTTACATACCAATCGGGCATGATTTTTTTTGGAAAATTTCCCTCAAGCTCAAAAGTATAATCAACCGGATATCTTTCATCGCCAATTAAACGGTTTGACCATTGATTGGTAATTTCAATTTCGAGTTTGTTTTCGCCCGTTTTTAAAAAATCTGTTATATCCAACTCAAAAGGCGGCATCCAATCGATGCCCACATTTTCGCCATTGAGTTTTACGGCAGCCACAATTTTTACATCACCTAAATCCAACATATATTTTTTGTCTTTTGAAAGTTGTGTAGCATCCATTGAAAAGCTTTTACGGTAAATTGCAGTTCCCGAATAATGCTGAATTTCGTCAACCACATTATCTTTCCAATCGGATAATTGATTAAAAACTACCGTGGAATCAAAATCATCCTTTTCTAAAAATTGAACGCTCCATGAGCCATCAATATCAATTGGTTTCTGAATATCATCTACAATCGTTTTTATATTTTGTCCTGAACTTGTTACTATTTCATAGGTTCTATTTTTAAAAGCAGTGAATAGCAATTTGTTTTTCTCGTCAAGTAAATAATCGGCAGTGAATGGATTATTACCCGGTTCTGCAAAGGAAACAACTCCTTTTGAAGACTCGCGAAAAACCATAAAAGTTGATTCTTCCGCTTCAAGCGTCACCCAAATTTTTGTATGATTGTCATCTTGGGCAAAATGTCCTGTTTTTTTTGTGTCCCCTGTCATTGGGTTCCACAACTCAGGGATTTTCCCTTTAACACGACAAGTGATTTCGAATTGCTGCGGTACGGAATCAGGATTATACAGAAAATAAATATCTGTTTCGTCATCATGACGGTGCATAAAAGTAATATCGTCCCTTCCCGAAATTTTAAAATCGGGTGAAATTTGCTCCTCCTTCATTATTTTCTCCCAATCGAAATTGGAATGTGTTCCGGGGCTTGCCCATATTTCATTTGCCAGATTTTTAAAAGCCTGGATATCTTCATCAGAATTAAGGTAACCAGCAATTTTAGTTGGTTTTAATCCAACAATTGGCACACCTGCTTTTGAGATTTCAGAAATACGGTTTAAGGTTTTTAACGAAATTTTATCACAATTTTTAAGAACAAGCATTTTATAGGTAGTACCTTCTGGCAATACCATTTCTTCGTTTTTAAGTTGAATTCTATTCACCAAAACATCGGCATTTACACAATCAAAATTTGTTCCTGAAGGAATATTTGGTTCAAAATCACTTCTCTCAAAAATGGAATTGGGCGATCCTTCCCCAACAAAAACCAGAAGATCGGAAACCGGCACACCTTGCCTTAACAAATAGCTGCCCCGTGCTATGTATTTAAACCAATCGGCTCCAGCGTTTTCCCACCAGGTTTGGGTACGGTCGAAATGGAAACCCCACCGGTTCATCGTCATCCCCGGCTTTACATTCGGGTTTGCCTGATGTGCAAAACGGTGGAACATAAATTCATTGATACCGGCAGCCCATGCTTTATCTCCCGTAATTTTTGCCATGGCGGGATTTCCTTTCCAGTTAATTCCCGGCATGGTTGTAAACGATTCAGCCGATGTAATTTCCTTGCCATAAATATGACTTGCGGAAACGGCAGGGGCTATCTGCTTCATGTTAAATGGTCTGGCCATCCAGAATTCGCCCATGTTCATGTCGGCTTTACCTCCAATATCCAGGTTATTTAAGGGGCCAAATCCGTATGGTTCAAAATAGGTCTTAAGTCCGTCGCGATGGCAGAGTTCGGTAAAATGCCCGTAATAATTCTCCGTCATGAGGTCTCCGCAAACCATTCGCATATCTCCTAAAACAGCTTCAGTGGTTTCTGCATCATCAATAAACCTTCCCGCAAAAAGCGGAAGAAACTGTTTGAGTTCATATCCCTTTCTATCTTTAAAAATACTTTCAAATCCATCGGTCCAGTTTTGTCCACCCATTTCGTAACTGTCAATTTCGACATATTGCAAGGCGTTCGGAGCCACTCCTTTTGAATTTTCTACAACTCGTTTCACAAAGGAATTGTAATGTATTTCAATAGCGGTTTTACTCAATTTATCGCATTCTAAACCTCTTCCTTCATCCGATGCAGGCCAGTTAAATGCTCCGGTTGAGGTAAATCCAAAGCGCATAATTGTCCAGTTTCCTTCAGGTAATTTTGTTTTTAGAAATCCGTTAGCATCCATATCGGCACTGATGTCGATAATAGTATTTTTATCAATTAGCATAGATGGAGCGGGATTACCGGCCGGCAATAATTCTGCATCTTCGGTGCGTGCCATGCTTGTGCGTCCTAATAAATTCTGAAAACAAAACGTTGATAATAATTTCGCCTCTTTTATCGTAAAACCCTCGCTGAGTTGGAGTCGAAAAAACCTTGAAGTGACCGGTTCAAAATTATCGTTTATTGCCCATTCCCCTTTACCAGTACGAACTTTGAACAGTTTTTTTACCGATTTAAAATTTTTGCCATCATCGGAATATTGAAGTTCGGCTTCACCTGCACCCGGCACAAATACCATAAAAACCGAACTTATGGCTTGAGGTGTTTTATATTCATATTGAATCCAGGGTTTTTCTTTTCCATCCATTTTAATAGCAGTACCTCTGTCAATTCTTCCATCGGTGGCCAGAGCTCCATCAAAACTATCTGTCAGAAGCCGAAATGATGGGTTGATTCGTTGCATCCGAAATTTCCGATTCCAGGGCAGGATAAGCAATTACAGCAATGTCTCGATAAAAACCTTCGCGGGTTGTTGGTTGAACAAGTTGCATGTCAATATTTCCGGCCCCTTTAACCAGCGTTTCTGAGTAAACTACCATTTTCATACTTTGTTCGGGAGTAATCCACGGACCACCGCTTGAAGTCCAGCCATCGCAATTATGCACGCCAAAACTTAAACCCAAGCGCTCACATTCAGCGGCTGCATGTTTAATTATTTCGTGATGTTCATCGGAATTGTACTTTACTGGTCCGTTGGGAATTCCTTGTGATATATTAAACAGCAATACCCCGCCAATACCCACTTTTTCAATGGCCTCGAGATCTTTGGTCATGCCCTCTTTCGACATGTTGCTGCTCATTGCATGCATCCATGTTTTTGGTTTAGCTGAAGCCGGTGGATTTTTAAAATTGGTTTCCAAAGTTTGATTTTCTTTATTAGAATTACAGGCAAATGCCAGCAGTAACATAGAAATAGATAAAAATAGGTTTTTCATATTTGGAATTTATTGGTTTTGGTTTATATATACCATGAAGTAATAACTAATAAGCTAAGGTTAATTTAACTCAGACTGCACATTGTTGAAAAATATAGGCAATAGTACAGCATATGCACTTTTTGACTATAATTTTCAATTGAGTTCTATTTTGAAATATCACTTGTTAATATCAACTGAATACACCTTTCCAGCCAGCATATCGGGAAGAAGCAAACGACCTTTATTTTCTTCGAGATAAAAATCAGCAGCAGATTGTAACCCTTCAATTAATACGGTAGGTTCTTCTGTCTTACCATCGATTTTCCAAACTTTCCCTTGAGTCCAGCTACTTACATAAAAATTGCCTTTACTGTCCTGCTCAACCGCGTCGGCACCACGAAATTGACCTTTTAATGGTGTTAGTTTTCCATCACGCGTTACCAAAAAATTACCCAGGAAAAATGCTCCTACCATAATATTTCCGTCGTTATCCAAACCTACTCCATTAGGGTTCGACATTAAGGAAGAAGTATCTTGTGCAATGGAAACATGACCTTCCAAATCAACGTGATATATTCGACCTAAGTTCGGCACCAACTTAGCCTCTTCGCTATCCAGTGGCCAGAGTTGGTTGTTTTCATCGCGCATATATTGGGTTGCGCCCATATCGACTACATAAATACCTTTACCGTCGGCATCCATTGAAACATCGTTTAAATACAAAACTTCTTCCGGGAAATTCGCTTTGTCAACAAATACAACGGCATTTCCATCTTTGTCAACTTTCCAAACACGGGTTACATCTGAAAAATATAAATGGTCTTCCAACCAGACAATACCTTTAGGTTCGTCAAAACCTTTCGCAAAAACCTTTACAACGTTTGGGGAGATTTCGACTACCTGACCATCACCGTCCTCTTTACCATTCATAACTGTTACATAGTAATTATTGTTAAATCCTTTTGTTATACTTTCCGGCCTTACTCCTACTTCAACAGGAAATTGAATCTCGGGTTGCGAAGTACATCCTGCCAAAGAGATCACTGTTATTAATGTTATTCCAAATAAAACCTGGATTAAACTCCTTTTTGTAATTTTTGATGATATTTTCATTGTTCTACTTTTTAGTTATTTTATTTTCCTATTATGCTAAATATCAAATCCGTATAGCGGTTTGAAACCGCTTGACGGATTTATTCGCCCGAAAGCCTGACTCTTATTAATCCTTCTTTTTCATCGATGTACCAGGCCGGAACCCGAATTTCAATTCTTTTTAAACCTTTAATTTGTTTGTCGATTGATAAAGGAGAAGGATCAAGAGAAATGATGGAAACATTCATTTCTTCGGGTGCCAAAATGGACAGATTAAGTTCTTTCCCATCGTGCCTGAGAATAGCTCCATTTTTTACCGGTTCAACATCGGCAACGGTCATCAGTTGCCAGGTTATATTTTTTGTTGAATCATTTATTTCAAACTTATCTTCAATTATTAATGAGCGATTACTTTCTTTTATAAATTTTCGATGTGCCGATTTCAAATTCTGCCCATACAACTCAGTTAAATCAATGCTTACTTCCGGTTTTTCACCATCCTTAAAATCAATAAAAGTGGCATTTCCTTTTACCCTGAATAGTTCATTATTAATGGTTACAACACTGTGACCAAAATTGTTTTTTGTCAATAAAGTCCAGCGCTCACTCTCCTGTTGGCTGTTGAAAAGTTCAAATCCAATTGCATTTAAGGGATAATAAGGCTGATTGCCCGGATCGATCACCCAACGAACATCGTTGATTTCGAATACAAATGTTCCTGCATCCATGTTGCCATGGCTGATTAAGCCTGAACCGCCTTTTGCCGCCAAATAAAAATTTGTTGTATCATCCTTGTCCCCTCGAAAAACGGCAATCGGAACATGACCTTTGCCATACCATGCCGTAGCCAGTTCGCTGGTTTTTTCCCAGCTGCATTGAGCCAGCCAAATTAAAGCCACAGCGGCAAAACGCCCTTCGTTTTGTGGAATTAATGATTCTCCGGAAATCTGCAAATCAGGGTTTGCCGGATTTTCAAAAAAGGGTTTATTAATATAGGTTCCATTGCCTGTTTTGGCTGCAAACCAGGCAAGTACTGCAGATGCTTCGCCATCGGTTTTCCCTTCTGAATCGGCGTAATTAAAACACTCTCCTGACGGACCTGTTACTTGTAAGCGGTAATCGGCAGTTTGCATAAATCCGGGACTTTGCGAAATACCAAAATCGCTGCCCAGCGCTGTTGTTAAAACATCGGAAGCAACTACTGTATAACTGGTTCCATATCTCCAGTAAAAAGGACCTTCGGGATGAACGCCTTCGGGTGCATATTCCTTTAACGAATTGGGTAATTTATCCAAGGCCCGTGAAATGGTTTTTGCTGCAAGCGCAGGATTCTCATCGGCAATTGCCAGCGAGGCAACCACCATTCCGCCATGGCAAACTGCATTCCAGTTGTTGCTGCCATTTATCCAGCCCATGCGTTCTCCATTTTCGTTAAAACTGGGAATAATCGCCTTTTCAATTAAGGCCTCTTTCGCCAAGTTTAACAGTTTCTTTCGGAAGGGCATAACCTGTCCAGTCGATGGCGATGGATACTCCTACTGCAACTTGTGACACATCAAGGAAATGTTGTGGATTCCAGTCGGAGAAAGCACAAATCGCCAACAGTTCTTTATTAATTCGCGTCAAGTATTTCAGGATTTCTTTCGATACGATAAACCATACTCAAAATCCCTAAACGACGCAACGTTTCGCGGCCACCTTCGAAACGAAATCCTTCCAGTTCAAATGCAGAAACCGGAGTTTCCAAAATCCTACCCGATTCTTCTTTCAAAAACTGATAATATTTCTGAACGAGTGGATCGGTTTTTAACTTGTATTTTAAGTTTTTTTCAATCTCAGGAGTAAGAAATAATTTGGGAGATTTTTTCGCGAGGTGTTTTTTTATGTAGGATTCCGTAATTGGATTATCCAGTTTTTGCCCAAAAGAATCAAAAGATGACAAGAATGTCAACGATATCAGAACACATAAAAAATAGATGGTTTGTTTCATTATTTTGGTTTATAAATTAAAACGGAAAACTATTTCCAGATTTTACAAAGTCCTTGTTCTTTGCCGAAAAAAGGGTCGAATTGGGGAATTGGAACCCGCCCCACGTTTTTTACTGCATCTGAATACTCTGTTGCTTCCCCGCGCATTAAATCTACACGGCTTCCAACCGGGTATGCCCCAACAACACCAAGATTTTCGCCCCCCAGATTTTTATGTCCCACACCAGCCGGTATAATTATAATATCGCCAGCCTCAACTTCTACTTTCTGCCCGTTTTCTCCTCCCAATTGAACCAAAGCTTTGCCTGAATAAATGCCAAGCACCTCATGCGCAGTGCTATGGAAATGGTGGAAAGAATAAATTCCATTCCGCCACGACCCTGTCCAGTTATTTGCTTCAAATTTATCTTCAAGCCACGAGGCTCCCTTCCCTCCCCGTTCAGAAAAAGCATTTTCATAGAGTAGAAGTGGTAACTTATTATTTGGTATTTTTCCATCGCCTTTAAAGAAAAAGGTTTTTGGCTGCTCCGACTCTCCCGTACTTGTTTTTGGAAAAAAGTATGTAATCAAACTCATAATGCTTAAAAATTTTATTCTGTTCATTGTCCTAATCTTATAGTTTGTGTTGGATCTTTGTGCATTTTTATTTTCAATTATGGCAATCTATTAAAATTCTCATATTTTACAATCCAATTGCCATTTTTGGGAAATCCGGGAGCATTACCTTCCGAACCATCCCAGCCGGCAGCCATCATTGCTACTGCTGTTAACAAACCTCCGTTAGAAGGGAAATATGGGAACGGACCACCCGTAGCCAATCCATGTTCATCAAACTGAAAATTTGCTGATGGATGCAAAAGCATATCAATAGCAATTTCGGGTTTACCGCTTCGCGCAGCAGCCATGGCAAGCATAGGAAAATCCCAACCCCACGTTCTGTTAAAATTCCATGTTTCCAAAACTTTATCTAATGTTTTTTCAAAACACAAAGTATCTACTCCATCGCCCGGCAACATTCCATATACTCCGGTTAGGGCAGGATGTTCAAAGTTAAATTTAGTCCACATGTTTTTAATGTTTTCATGGGTAACGTAAACGCCATCCTGTTGTGGAAGTGGGGCAAGTTTTTTGAGTACATCGTCCCATTTTTTATCCCGGGACATTCCCAAACGTTCTCTCCAAACCTGTGCTGTTTTCAAGCCAAAACGCCAATAGCCAAGTTCAAAAGTTGGATTAAATGTATTTTCAGGCTTTGTATTTTCTGAAACGATATAGATTGGAGGTCCTAAAATATATCGATCTTTTGATTTTTCGAAAAATGCAAAATCGGCCATAAACTCAGCGGTTTCAAACACAATGTTTTGCCATTTTTCGAGTGTTTTCTTTGAGGGATGCAAACGATAATCCAATTCGGCGAAATAAATCGGATGTGGTTGTTGCCAAATTAGCATAGCATGAATTGGATGAGGCCATTCCCGGTCGAAGTTAGCTGTACATTTTGGCCATCGCGTTCCTGCGTATCCCTGTTTTGCTGCACGTTCTTTTGATGTTGGCAGAAAATCGTTGTAAACATGCAAACTCTTTTCGAATAAGGGCCATCTATTCCACAAAGCATAATGAACGCCATGCCACCAGATCATTTCGAAATGGAAACGACCAAACCATCCATTATTCACCAATCCGGCTTCCTGTGGAGGATAAGAGCCGGCCTCGTTCACTTTCATCAAATATTGCGAGAGAATGATTCTACGTTCGAGTTCTTTCCAGCGTTCATCTTTGCTTTGCGATAAATCTATTGCTGCGCCTGATTGCCAGTATTCAGGCCAGGCTTTGCTACTCTCAGCAAAAACATCATTCGCTGAAAACAATGGTTTTGTGCTTTTTTCGGGAGAAAATGAGCAGGTAAATTCAATTTTATCAGTGTTTATAGGGTTCAGGTAGAATCGGTGTTGCGTTGAAATCGTATCACCCGATAATAATTCAAGCGCAGAACTCCAATTGAGTGAAGCAAAATATTTCTGGTCATCCATCCGTCGGGCGATCACTGCCGAATGCTTACTTTGATCTTCAATGATAGATGTATGCGCATCCTGTTTGCTTAAGTTTTCGCCACCTTTGGGCAGTGGATAAGGAAAATATAGAAATACTTTAATTTGTCCACTTTTTATTAGATCCGATTTTACTGATACTCCAATAACATCAGACCTTGGATGACATGCGGTCTTTACCGTTACCTGCTTACCATCCAAAACAAAATAGCTATAGATTATGCCATTCCACATATCAATTTCCTGACGTGTATCTTTCAAATCTTCGGGTTTCGCTTTGGTTCCATCTGCTTTGAAAAGCAGGAATCCAATTCGTCCCAAATTAAAACGATGAGGATTTTGAGATAACCATGAAGCTAACTCAGGCTGCTCGTTATTTGGCATGTCGTATCGAACCATGCGCCCATGCGTATCCAACATCATTCCATCGAAGTCTTCAATATTTAGTCCCTCAGGTAAAGGAAGGCTGTGCCAACCCCAGTGCGACATGGTATTAAAGGGCACAAACGTTTGAAGTCCGGTTATATCAACTCCAAAGGCAAACTCTCCATTACCTACCTGTGCCGGACTTTTATCATTGGTTGACGTAGTTATAATTCGATGACGTTCAACAACTGTCCTTCTATCAATCTTTTGATTTGCCGCATTAGTATTGTTTTGTGAAACCGCATTTAGCGATAGATAAAACGTTAAAAATGCATGGATAAATAGTTTCATAATGATTCGTATTAAAATATATGATTCATTTGTGTGTAAATCTGCACCGGCCCTAACAAACCAGCAGAAATCAGCTGACTATCTTTTTTATAAAAAGGATAAGTGCAAAAAGTACTTCTTTGACTTGCAGGCATTGGTTCGTTGTTGATATACCAATCGGGCATTTTTTGAGCCGATTTGTCGTAGCCATCGGTAGCAAGGAAACGTTCATCGCCAATTAAACGGTTGGTCCATTGGTTGGTGATGTATATTTCCAGCTTATTCTCTCCGTTCAGCAAAGCATCAGAAATATCTATTTTGAAAGGAGGCATCCAGTAAAAACCTAAATCATTCCCATTTAATTTAACTTGCGCAATTACATGCACTTTCCCCAAATCCAGGAAATACTGCTTGTGGTCTGACAAATCACTTTTCTCAAAGTTGAATGATTTCCGATAAATAGCGGTGCCCGAATAATACTTAATATCCTCATTGGCATCATTCTTCCAATCAGTCAGTTCATTAAACGTATGGATGGCCTCGTAGCTATTTTCTTTTTGAAATTCTACTTCCCATGTACCTGAAATGCTTAATGGCTCATTTAAATTAGTGATAGAAATTTCAATGGCTTTATCATTGTTTAGGATTGCTGAATAATTTCCATTTTGTCTGGAATGTATTACCAATTGATTTTCGTTATTTAAAGTGTATTCGACCGAATGATTGTTGCCAGCTTGCGGACTTACAGACTGAACGCCTTTTGATGATTCACGAAATACTACAAATACTGATTCTTCCGCTTCGAGATTGATCCAGGCTGTTGTTATTCCATTTTTGTGAATAAATTGACCTAACTTTTTGGTTTCTCCATTTATAGGATTCCATAATTCAGGAATTTTTCCATCTACCCGAAACTTACATTCAAATTGTTGCGCTTTTTTATCGCGGTTGTAAAAGAAGTAGATATCCGAATCAACGGTTTTCCGGTGGGTATATCCCATATCTTCCCTTCCCACAAAATCGAGGTCGGTTACCAAATTGTTTTCCATAAAAATCTCATCCCAATTATAATGGTTATAAACCTTAGACTGACTTTTAATTTCAGAAAGCAAGTGTTTAAATTGTTCTTTTACCTCATTACCAACATCGTAACCCATGGGTTCAATTTCACTTAATCCAACAATTGGAATGCCTGCCAAAGCTATTTCATGTATCTTCTGCAATGCTTTTAACGATAGTTTCCCGCAATGTTTCAGCACCAGCATTTTATATTCGATTCCTTCTGGAAGTACCAAACGCCCATTTTTAACCTGAATGCGGTTAATGAGTGCATCGGCATTAATGCAGTCGAAGTTGGTTTCAAGCGGAATATTGGGTTCAAACTCATCGCGGTAAAAAGGAGCATTTGGTGCACCTTCGCCTATAAAAATCAACAAATCGGAAACCGGATTTCCCTGACGCAACATGTAAGAACCACGCGCCATATATTTAAACCATTCGGCACCAGCATTGTACCACCAGGTATTTGTGCGGTCGAAATGAAATCCCCAAAATCCTAATGTCATACCGGGAGCGACATGCGTATTTGCCTGATGTGCAAAACGATGCAACATAAACTGGTTAATGCCATCCGTCCACGCCGAATCGCCTTTTTGTTTCACCATTGCCGGATGTGCTTTCCAATTCAACGTGGGCACCGAAGTAAAAGACTCGGCAGAAACAATGTTTTTGCCATAAATCCGGCTTCCTGAAACTGCTGCATTCATCATTCTTACCTTACGTTGCAACCAAAACTCACCCATGTTTATATCTGCTTTTCCGGCCACATCCAATTCGTTTATCAATCCATCACCATAAGGTTCGAAGTAAGTCAGCAGACCATCTTCGTGGCATAATTCGGTAAAATAACCGTAATAATTTTCAGTGGTAAGGTCGCAGGTAACTTGTCTGAAATCGCTAAGAACAGCTTCTGAAGATTCGGCACTTTCCACAAATCGTCCGGCAAACAGTGGCAGAAATTTAGTGAGATTATAGCCTTTTTTATCCTGAAAAATAGAGTCCAGATTATCAGTCCAATTTTGCATGGCCATTTCGTAACTGTCAATTTCGATGTATTGCATTGCATCAATACCTTCCATGTTTTGAATGGCTTTGGAGATAAAAGCATCGTAATGCGATTTCAGCGCTTTGCGGCTAAACTTATCACATTCCAATCCTCTGCCTTCCGGCGATGACGGTGAGTTTTGTAATCCATTCGAAGTATAACCGAACCGTAAAACGGTATATTTGCCTTTAGGTAATTTAGTTTTTAATTTTCCTGAAGCATCAATTTGGTTTGTCAAATCGATAATTTCATCCGGATTTATCACCATCTCCTCACCAGGATTACCGATGGGCGTTAATTTATAATCATCGATGCGGTTGATACCTGTTCGAGCCAAAAGCTTTCCAATGGTGTAAGTAGATTTTAATGATACTTCACGAATAGCTGTTACTTTATTGAGTTTAATTCTGAAATAGCGGGCAGTGACAGGTTCAAAATGGTCGAAAAAATCAAGTTGCTCATGCACCGTTTTTTGTTTGTACAGGTCTTTTTGAAATATAAAGTTGATACCATCGTTTGATGTCCAAAGTTCGGCCTCAGCCCAACGGTCTTTCACATTCATAAAAAACGAGCGAATGGTTTGTGGCTTTCCATAATCAAACTGAATCCAGGGATAAGCACCCGAAATTGCGGCTTCGCTTTCCGGATTTAAATCGATAATTTTGGCTATATCTAAATTTTTGTCAGAAGATGTAATGATGGGTTTTGCTTCAAAATCTACTACTTCTGAGGATAACGATGGATAAGCCAGAACGGCAATATCCTTGTAAAAATCCCGGCGGGTAAAGGGTTGATTCAACTGTGTTTCTAAGGTTCCACCCTCAACAATTTTTTCGCTCCACACCACCATTTTCATGCTGTTTTCGGGTGTAATCCATGGACCACCACTTGAAGACCAGCCATCGCAATTGTGAAATCCAAAAGTAAGTCCGAGCCGCTCACATTCCAGAGCTGCATGTTTTAACATTTCATGGTGTTTGGGCGAATTATACACAATATTACCTGCCGGCACTTCGTGCGAAACGTTAAAGAGCAATACTCCACCAATACCTACTTCAGCTATGGCCTCAAGATCTTTTGTCAAGCCTTCTTTGCTCATATTGCCACTCACAGCATGCATCCATGTTTTTGGTTTGCAATCTGCTGGTGGATTATTAAAGTTCTGTTCAAGCTCTTTTATGGGTTTCTCCGTACAGCTGAAGTGAACGATTAGAAATAATGCAAATACTTGTATAAAAAATCTTCTACTCATAACCAATTCTTAAGGCGGATTAATTTGAAATTATCCGAAAGCGATCAAATTTGATTTCGTCATCAATATTCTCATTAAAAATCAGGTAAATATCCCTGATTCCACTTACATTTTCTAATTCGTCCAACACAATCACATTGTTTTCAGAATCGCGTTTTTGACTTAAAACTCCTTTACTAATTATTTTTCCCGTTGGACTATCCAATCGTACCTGAAAAGAAATTTTACTTGAGGTTTGGGAAAATACAGCGTTGATTTTTCTTTTCTGAACATTCGAACCAAAATCCATATTTGTGAATTTCACCCAACTTCCCTTTTCAATATTTGAGAGCTGGAAGCCGCTATCGAATGTACCCACCTTTGTTATGTTCTCCGATTTTCCGGTAAACCACTCAGCCTGAATGACCGGCCATGAAGCATTATAATGACCAACACCGTATTCGGAATGTTGGTCTAAAAAATCGGTATCGGTAACTATCCGGCCATCATCGCCAATGTGGCAATATGAAATTATGCATTCCCTGTATTTATAGCCCGAACGAATGTAATAGGTCCAAATATGATAGAACTGGCCTTTCCACCAGAAAAAGCTTCCATGTGCAAATTCATTTAAATTGTGCCCCTGGCCTACTGAACCTTGACACACAAATGGTCCGTAAATATTTTTCGAAATCGCATAGTCCCTTCCCCAACTTAAATAATAGGTGTCACGGTATTTAAACATATAGTTTTTATCCATCCATTTAGGCGCCTTTTCCCATTCTTCCCCTGAAATTGTTATAGCTTTCGGGGTTTCAGCCAAAGAGATCATATCATCATTCAATTTTGCAATATGATATCCTCCGCCTTCCTTGTCTCCGTAAATAAGATAGGGCGACTTGTCTTTATCATCATCAATCAGAATGGTCGGATCGTGCATAGGAGCTACCAAGGGTTTTCCCAATGCATCCTTGTATTTTCCGGCTGGTGCATCTGAAACCATTACACCAATGCTCCGTTTTTGATCGGAAAAATAGAAATAGAATTTGCCATTTCGTGAAGCTGCATCCGCTGCCCAGCAATTTGTGTTTTCACTCCCCATGTAATTATCGGCGGGAGAAATGGTAGATCGAAGATTCCAATTCATCAGGTCTGTTGATGAAAAAATACGCCAATTTTTCATGACCCAAATTTTATCATCCGGATGACTGTCATGCCCTGTAAAAAGAAAGATGGTATCATTGAATATCCGAATATGCGGATCGGACATCCCAATATCCTTAATAATTGGATTTTGACCATAACCCGACGAACATGAAGTGATTAAAAGCAGGAGTATTGTTAACCTTGAAAATATATAAGTAATCGAAACAATATATTTTCGCATTTTTACCCCCAACCCCCTATAGGGGGCTAGTGTTCCGAACCTTTTACACTCTCGCAAGTTGCGAAAGTCCCCTTTAGGGGATTTAGGGGTTGCAGAAATTTGAATATGCCATTTTATCATTCTCATTACTTAATGAATTTTTTCTGAACGCATCTTTTAAATTTTATATGATATTTATTGCCAATTATTTATCATTGTCTTTTAGTTAACGCTGACAGGTCTATGGACGCTGTCAGGTTAGTGTTCACAAGGACTTGTCAGCGTGCGAAGCTCCTGACAACGTCAAACAAATTTTGTGTTTTTTTGCCTTTGTGGCATTTTCTTATTCTTTACTTTTCGGAGCAGACTCAAGCTTAAACAAAGGCGGATATTGAAGTTTTTCAATGTAATCCAGGTTTTGGTAAGCCTGAGCGCTTTCGTCAATTAGCGTTTCTCCAAAAACCGTACTGCCAATACTGAACAGGGGTTTTAGTTCGGTTTCGATGGCTTTTTCAACACCTCCTTCTGTAATTTGCGTATAAGTCCACTCTTTTTTACCCTCAGCAAATGGTCTGAGAAATTCATAGGCTTTTCTCATGCTACGTCCGTCTTCAGTTGTAAAATTCCATAAATCAACTCCAAGCGGCATTCCCAATTCGGCCACGAAAGTCATTACTTTCAGGTTCATCGAGCAGTAATGAATAGATTTAGTTCTTCCCAACTCGCGGGGCTGTTTGCCGTCGGGCTCAATCTGGGTTGCAATACGTTTTATTTTGGCATCCTCCAGCCTGCTTTTTGCTTCGTCATTTAAACCTAAATAACGGGCAAGGCCAACCATTTGATAATCGTAGCAGGTAGAGTGATTTTGCAAACCATTATCATTCTCAATTCCCATAGGATCAGTTTTTATCCAATGGTAGTATTCTGCTATCCAAGCGTTTAATACTTGCATTTCATCAGCAGAAAAAATATTATTTGCCGATAAAAGTTGTATGGTGTTAATCACCGTGTTAATACTCCTCCATTCAATAAATCCGGCACGCCTGCCTTCAACCTCCCTTGGAATTCCTTGTCCAAATTTTATGTTTGGATTAACCTTTGTGGAATCATTGATAAACCAGACTTGTATAATGTTTTTTGCTTTATCGGCATATTTAACATCACCCGAGAAATAGTATGCCATCGACAATTTATTTAACGCACCAAACATAGCACTCAAGCGCACCGGGTCAGAATTTTCTCCCCTTGTCATTGGATTAATCTCTCCATCCTTAACTATCCATGGAAAACCGTCTTCTGTATCCGGATTGGGCCATCGGTAAATAGCCATACTCATATAATCGTGCTTGTCGCCACTTGGAGGTATTTCAGTTTTATTCGTAACCGGATTTGGAGTTTTACCCAATTCTTCATCTGCTTCAACAATAAGTTGATTATATGCTTCAGTTAAAAAAGTATCCTGTTTTGCAATTAAGTTTTTTACTTTTTCCAAACGTTCTTCGTTCAAATAAATAAAACTACTTCTATTTAAATTGCCGTGTGAACCGGATGTTTGAACTTTGTTTATACAACCTGGCGTTAAGGAAATTAACAAGAGGCCAGCCATTAAAAAGCGATTAGTGAAATTTTTCAATTTGATGTTTTTTAGTTTATTGGTACCACAGTTTCTTTACAGTATAATTGGTTCTAATTAAGTACAGTCCTTTTGAAAAAGCGGACAAATCCACTGAAGTTCCCATTCCTTCAGAAACTTTTACTCCTGTAGCGGAATATACTTGCCATGAGCTATTTTTGCTCAACGTAAATAGTCCATCAGTACTTGGATTTGGGTATACTCTTATTCCTTTTGTAAAAACGGTTTCAGCACTAACATTGATTTCTTTTTTAAATTCGATCCTGTCGAGGTTAAATCCATAATCAGCCACTGCGATGCGCAAAATATGTATACCCTTTTCAAGGTTTACAAAGCCCAAAGAAAAATCGCTATATGCAGACCAACCGTCGGTCTCAGGCAAAACTTTGTTTGTTACAACATAACTATTTTCATCGGGGAAAGAAACAGAAATTCTTGCACCACCACCCGGCCGGCCCGAAGAATAGTAAATATGAAGATCGTATTCACCGCTCTGAGCAACATCAACGGTATATTCCATCCATTCGCCCTTGACTGTATTTCCAACAACAAAACCCGAAGCGCCAGATTCAATATCCACACCATCATTTCGGTATATTCCACCCTGGTTACTTGTATCCGAGTCGTGGTATGAAACACCCTCCCCACCCAAATCGTAATCTTCTGCTTCTATTATCCCCGGTATAAAAAGGCTTTCTTTGTAAGGCTCTTGTTCTTTGGTCACACGAATTATGCGCGTCTGTTCTTCAAGCACATTATTATTTTGGTAGGCCACTGCTTTTAGTATATGCACCCCAACAGGCAAACCAACGAATGGATTGGATTCACCGGTTGTATTACTCCCCCATTCGTATGGCATCGAAGAACTTGATCCAAGCGATTTTCCATCTAAAAACAGCTCCACCGATGAAACAGCGATGGAGGATGGAGGTGTGTTAACTTTAACATATAATCCCGAATATCCTTCAACCAGGGTAGTGTCTTTAGTGGGTGAAACAAATTCAACCATGGGTTGTGATAGGCCCAGTTTAATATTTTTTGCAAGAACACTCATGTACTTTTCAATCACGAGGTTATCGTAAATACCCCACCTGCTATAATTTTCTACCCCGCTCATCATGTATGTAGGCACTCCTCCATAAATAAATACGTCATTGTAATACAATTGAAGAATGTCGCCATTGCACCTCACCTTAATTTTAAAGTTTTGTTTGTTTGCAATGTTTGCCAATGTGCGGGCACCTTTTCCGGCAGGCTGATAGGTCAATTTTCCGGCTGTAATGTGACACATGAGTTGAGGCAGCTCATTTTGGTGAGACTTTAACTGGTAAAAACAGATTTTGTGTGTACTTTCCGTATCAATTTCATAGGTAGCTTCAAACTCGTGCCATGGACTGCCCAGGTTAAATTTTTTATAATCACAGGCCTCAATACGTGTATATTTTTCAGCTGTCCCGTTTCGGAAACACCAGTCGCCGGGATAAGCCTGAAAGAGATGGGTATTTCCACTGTCTAAAACTTGAAAACGATCAACATATCTGTAAAAATCCTCCGCCTTTATCTGATGATCCAACAGACACCACAAATAAAAATTATCAGGTGCCGATGGCTCAGGTTCTTGTTGCGCATTGCCCCAATCCATGGCTTTTGTTGTTGTCACCAATAAAGCAATAATGATTGCTATAAGTACTAATTTTCGCATAATTTCAATTATATAATCCGCTTTTTAACTACACCTAATTTCCAAATTTGAAATTTAGCCATGATTCCTTTATCGAAGAATTTCCCGCCAAAGGCACCTGTATCTTACTGCCTTTAGAAGACAAATTTATCAATACTTTTGCATTCTTGTCCGTTGGTTCACTTTCAAGGAATTCCCATGGAATGAGCAACTCAAACGTTTCTCCAACCAGGTTTGGCACTGTTGAAATATCTCCGCCGCCATTGATATAACTGAATTGTAGTTTTGTAGCATCGGTCATAAATTTAGAATCCAACTTGGCGTTCTTAATTAGAATTTTCGGATTGGATTTTCCATTAACAAAAACTGCAGGTTTTTCATCTTTAAATGAAATCTCCACAACATCGTTATTAAAAAATATTTGTTGCTGAAATTCCTTTTTAGCTCCGAAGTTTATTACCGACATCGCTGTTTTTTCTTCCGAAAAAATTACCCCGGCAATGTGCAAAGCATTTTCATTCCACAAAAAATAATTGATACAGGAAAGTTTTAAGTCAAATGCAGCCGGTCCTTCAACGGTTTGCTGCGAAGTAAGATAAATGGGCTGTGCATGAACATACTGCGAAACAAGGTGGTCGTCCATATCATCCAACCACTCATCCAGTTTACCATCAATAGTAAGAGGAACTGTTTTTTTGACAACCACGACATCTGAAGTTGATTCTACATAAGGTATTGGAACTCCAATGTTTGTTAGAATCTGTCGCAGGAAATCTTTCGATTGATTGCCTGACTGCTCATCAATGTTAATCGTTGACAAAATTATTTCGCCCTTTTCGTAAGGAATTGAAATCATTACCGGCCCAGCTTCTTTAATATCCCAGAAATTCGACTGACCGATAAAACCCCTCAACAATACTTTTGCATTGTCGGGTATTGTTTCAAAATAGCCATGTGAGATGGACTCTTTAAAATTACCGGAAGAAATACCGTAAAGTAATGGATGGTCATTTATTTTTGAGGCAACATATTGGTCACTCTTCATTAAATACTGTAGTTATTCCATCAAACCTGCCCGAAACTTTATCTGAAAATACGATGGCTGTTCCTCCTTTTGCTGCCCATTTTTTTATTGCCGCAACATCGGCATCATCAAACGCCAGCATATATTTGTTGGCCTCATCACCTTGCAGCAACTGCTCGTTTGCCCCTGTTAATTTTGAAACATCTTCTGCATTTAATTTTCCTATCAAAACAACCTTTTCATTTAAGGTTTCAGGTTTTTTATTCGACAGATAACCCAACATATTATCGAATAACCTTTTTGCCTGCGGATTTTGTAAATTTTCGATTACATGAAGCTGACACGCCAGCAGTGTACCTTTTCCGTAAAAGATTTCGGCCAGACTGATTTGCGTATTTGTTGCCGAAGCAGCAAGTGGAGTCCAGTTGCCCTGTTCATATTTTCCAACGCTCGAAGGGCGTGAAAAAGCATCATCGGCAACACGCCCGTCAAAGGTATTCCACAAATGCAACGACGGGGTGTTTATTCCTTCAAAAACAGGATGAGATGCGGCAAGGATTGTTGCATATTTTGCATAACGTAAATCTTTGTTCAACCCGCTCCAGCCCATTGCTTCGTAAGTGTGCAGGTGTACCAAACTCGCCGACCAAAACTGAAAATGAACCGGGAACCAGGTTGGTGCTTGCTCTTGCTTTAAACACAAAATATTACCGCCATCATTTAGGTAATTCAAAATTTTGTCTTTAACTGCTTCGAGTTCACGGTTATTGGCATTTTCGGGAATTACCCAAAGAACATTGTCTGAAACGTTTGGAATATTCTTATCGGCAAATGCCTTGTAACCCTTATCAGATAGCTTGTTTGCCAATACTTCATCGCCAAATACCTGAATGGTTTTAACCGATTTCTCCTTCAATGGACTAATAGGTTCAATTAAAATCGTGTCTGCAGATAGTATTTCATTGTTGCTTTTAACTGTTGCAATAATTCGGGTAGCTTTAGCGGGTGGATTTTCTTTAACGATAATTTTTTTCTGCTCGCCTGGCTCCATTTCCAGCGTTTCGGTATTCGCTGTTTGATTGTCCCACTTCCACTCAACTTCAAAGTTCCCTTTGGTTTCTCCATCGTTACAAATTACCAACTCGCGCTGAAAGGGTTCTTCTGTGTTACAATAGGTTTGGCGTGGCCAAAAGAAAACTGTAACAGGTTGTAAAGCGTGCCTTATTTTTAGGAGAACATCTTCCGAGCGTTTCTCTTTTTCCAAAGTATTTGGAGGGATAAAGTTGTAACCAGCAATACTGTGTGGCTTTTGTATAAATCCGAGAATAGAAATTCGGAAAGGCATAAATCCTGAAAGCTCAAAATAGCGCATTTCCAGAATATTTCGTTCATAGGTAGCTGCCTCTTCAAGGTATCTTTCATTTACCGATTTGATTTCGGGGGCAGCAGGCAAACGTTGATCGGCGCGTGCACCTACCCAAAATTCACCTATTATTAATGGCCTCGTACCCTTTTCCTTCCAATCCGACATAATTCTGGCGTAGTTGTCCTGCATGTGCAATGAAACCATGTCCTGATCGGGGCTAAACCATCCTGCACCCGAAAGATTGATTGGGCGGGTATCGTCAAACTTCTTTACAAAACCCGGAAGTTTTGAAATCCATGGCAGGTGCAATTCATAGTTAAAGCGGAGCATTTCGTTTTCAACATCCCAAATAACCACCGACGGACAATTCCTGTCGCGTCTTACCCATTCTTCAAATTCCTGCTCAAGATTATTCAATAATTCATCGCCCCCTTTGGCGTACAATTGTCCGTTTACCGACCAAACTGCCGATTGATCAATGATTAAAATCCCCGCTTCATCGGCACCGAGAAATATATCAGGGTGAGGCATAAAAGCATGAACCCTGCAAGCATTTGAACCAAATGTTTCTTTGTGCATTTTAAAAACTTCGCGATGAAGATCAACACCGTGAGTAAAAAGATGATAATGAGATTCTCCCCTTAAACGGGTAGGAATTCCATTCAACATAAATGTTTTTCCTTCAATCCAAAACTCGCGAAAACCAAAACGGGTTTCCATAATATCTTTTGACTTGCCATTTTGCAAAGTGGTTCGAAGCACATATAAATTCGGGTGATCAGGACTCCATAAATCCGCATCATCCCATTTGGCTATTACAGAATGGACTCCTTCTGAGATATTTTGACTTTCAACTTCAGGTATTTTCAACTCTACCTTTTCACCATCCGGCCATTTCAGGATTTCAAATGAAAGTTTAGGGTTTGATGATTGATTTGTGTTTGATGAAATTTCATATTCAACTTCAATTTCTCCCTTTCGGGTTGACGTTTTTACGAAAATATCCTTTATGAAGGTGTTTCCCCGTACTTCCAAAACAGGAATATCGTCAATTCCTCCTGAATAAATAAAACCCTGTTTGCCAGCACTAAAACGAGAGGGTCCAACCTGCGTAATCAATCTGCCACCATCCACTGCACCACTTTTGTCGTAAACAAAAATGGAAAAAACATTTTCGCCTGAAACCAACTGATCCGTTACTTCAAATTCAAAGGGAGTATATGAGCCAATATGTGAACCGCATTTTTGGCCGTTCACATAAATCAAGCTTAATAAATCAACTCTGCTTAACTTCAAAAAATAACTTTTATCCGGCTGCTTTTCAATTTTATATTTTGAAAAATACCAAGCTGAATTGTATTTTCTATTCTTATCAAACTGATGAGGGATTTGAACTTCTTCAGGTTTCGACACCACTTCACCATCAATATTTCGAAAGAAAAACCAGGATTTATCAAGCACTGCTTGTTTTCGTGCTTCCAGGGAAGTATTTTTAAATCCCTGGGCTTTGCGGGATAGTATATTCAATTTGATTGGCCGGAATCGATTCACCAACGGATTTAATCCACTCCTGATCTACTTTTCCCGAAAGTTTGTCAATATAGCCTTCTCCAGGTTGGGCCTTAACTATTCCGACAAGCAGAAATAGTATCAAACTCAATATATTCGTTCTTATGCTCATTTATTATTTACTCGGATGATTCTAAAAATCCTTTTTAGCTTTCTCCCAAATATCTTTCTGAACAGCGTACTTTTTGCCGAGTTCTTTATATCTGATTTGTAATTCTTTCAATTTTGATTTGTATTCCGGACTATTTGCCAAATTTTCAGTTTCATGCGGATCGTGTTTGGTATCAAATAACTGCTCGTAATTTTGCTCCACATAATTCATATACTTAAAGTCTTTTGTCACAACTCCCTCCACTCTGGGTATTTGAGGACCACCCAAAAAATAATGCTGATAAAAGAATTCTGTTCTTTCAGGTACTTTGTTTTCGACAAGATCAATCAGATTGATACCTTGCATTTCTTTTGGAACAGGAACGCCGGCCAGAGAAAGAATTGTTGGGGCAATGTCGATATTTAGCGCCATTTGTGGTGCCCGATATTGTTTTACTTTATCAGGCAAATTTGGGGCATAAATAAAAAGAGGTACCCGGATTGATTCTTCATAACCGTACCATTTTCCTTCCATACCATGTTCGCCTAAGAACATTCCATTATCGCCCATAAGGATGATAATTGTATTATCAGCAATCCCCAGGTTCTTTAACTTATCCATCATGTTTCCAATCAGGTCATCTACTCCGGTAATTAAGCGATAATAGTTTTTTACGTTTTCCTGATATAATTCGGGTGTCCCAAATAAACCTTTCCATCGTGCCCTGCCAAAATTGGTGTCCGTGCGTAAAACATCGGGCATCTTGTCCCAATAAATTGGATCGGCAGTTACAGGCAAGGGAATGGTTACCCCTTTATAATAATCCTTGTATTTGGGCTGAATTACGTATTTCGGTGGATTGCCATCCTGCTCATGAGGAGCTTTAAAACTAACAGAAAGGCAGAATGGGCCTTTGTTGCCAAACTGATCTAAAAAAGATTGAATAGACGAGCCAATGGTATCAGTATCATGTACCTTATTTCCATTTTTGTCGATCGTAATATAATCTGGTTGGGCTTTCCCGCCGTCCTCGGTATCGAATACAAAATCGAAAACTGAAAAAGGTGGATGATGCCCAATTCCGTATTTACCAATAAACCCAAGTTTGTAACCAGCATTTTTTAATAAATTTGGATATGACTCATCGAATAACTCAGGTTTTAAATCAGTATTAAAATCATGAATACCGTGTTTTGATTCATACATCCCGGTTAAAATACTTGCCCGGCTTACACAACAAATTGATGTTGTAACATAAGCGTTTTGAAACAATATTCCTTGTGTTGCCAACTTATCCATGTTGGGAGTTTCGATAATTGAATTCCCCATGGCACCCATAGCGTCCCAACGTTGATCATCGGTTAACAGGAAAATAATATTGGGCCGTTGCTTTTGTTTTTCATGAACCTCAGAATAACTTCGAAAAGTTGAAAAGATGCCCAACAGCAATAAAACACCAATTGTTATAATTTTAATATTCATTTCTTAATTTTTTAAAATTTGTAGTAGCGAACTATATTTTCTGCTAAAATCAGTTAATTGTTAATCCCCGGAATAATCCGCACATGCAAAGCGGCTTTATCCTCCGGCCATTTTTGAATAAGGAGCTGCTGTTTATTTTCATCCCAAACAAAATCGGCAGGATTGCTTGAACCGATTGATTTAAAAACTTCCAAACCAACAGTTTTTAATGGATTATGGCACAGCACAAATGAATCATTTATAAGCACCGAAAAACCATCGGGATAATGCCGGTTGGCTCCGATAAAAATTTTAGAGGCTCCCTTGCTGTTGTCTGATTTTATGTACAGGTCGAGGCTTCGGGTGGCAAAATCATACTTAAATGAATTAATATCTCCGGCAATGCACTGTGGATATGGACGGGCAATAATATCTGTTATGTATTTTCGCTCTGTAGTTCCCACCGCATGTTTATCTTCAAAAATTGCCCAGGTTGAAGGGCCACCACCCAGGAAATGCTGTTTTCCGGGATTTCCTGAAAACCATGCTTTTATGGTATTAAATCCTAAACTATCGAATAACTCGGCGGTGCGAATGTAGAAATCAATATAATTCAGCTGCCCCAACTCGCCGGTCATGGTTGAATCGGTTTTATCGAAAGTAGGAAAACCCCATTCGCCTATAAAAACCGGAGCATCCAAAACCTTCGATTCTTTTTCAAATCGTAATAATGAAGGTTTAACCAACTCTTTTTTCTCCTGATAAATGTGTGGCGCAAATAGAATGTTTTTACGATTTAGGGGCTTTGTGATTTCACAGTATTGATTACCATTTACCTTTTCCCCTTTATTCATAAAAATGGATTGAACCAAACAATATTTCTCAGGATTTATTTTTTGCGATTCATCAATCAGTCGCTTATACAGAGGAAGTAGATATTTATTCGTTAAATCGTCGTAGGAAATTTCCATGTCAAGTTTTCTGGGTTCGTTTACAAGGTCGTAACCTGTAACCGAAGCATTGTCATTTTTATAGCGGTTCCAAACTACTTTCCAGGCATCGATATACTTTTCGTTTAAATTATTTTCATTGAGCCAGAATTTCTCCCACGAAAAATCATTTATCCCATACAGTGTCATTTTGAAAACTGTTTTAATTCCGACATGTTCGCCGAGCTGAATCAATGAATCTAATTTTACCAGGTATTCTGGATCCAGGCTTGCACCGGGGAACTGGCTTAATCTCCCAAGTTCTAATCTTATAACCTGATAATTGGCCCCCATTCGAGCCATTCTAATATAATCATCGCTGTTGAAATAGCTGTTGTTGGTCACTACCACAAATCCCCGACCGATAACATGCCGGCCATATTCATCACGCAAAGCATGTTTGAGTTGTGCTGATAGATTAAGGGTTGAAAAAATAATAATGAACAATAAAATTAAGTTTCTCATTTTAGCTTGGTATTAGGTCTTAAAAATAAAGAAACACCATGTATCACTATTTAAATAATGTTTTGATTAATTGAATTAATACCCGAATTCTGAACTCATGTGTCGAAATGCTCAATTTGTTCAATTTAATTCTTATTAAAATGATTAATAAATCCTCTTGGCAAGTCGGGCAGCTATTTCAACATTCATCAGAAAAAACATAATTCAGTTAAAGCCGGAATCTGTACTTTTTAATTTTGGAAGATATGTTGTCTTCTTTTATTACTGAATATTTATTCAGGCTCAATAACCATAGTTCTCCTGGTTTTTATTTGTACAGGTCAATATCCACTTTCCGGGTAGCATCCAGTTGTAAAGATTTGTTTTTTTCATTCATATCTTATTCAAGTTGCTAAAGCCAAATCCCTGTTGTTATTTACATTCAGTCGGCAATAAAATCATCAATAAAACCCATTAATAAAAATTTCATCTCATTAATTTCATTCTTACCCTGAAACCTAAGTCCATCACTATTTCTCCAAAATTTCAAAATACACCTTTTCTTTTTTGTTTGATACAAACACCGGTTTTTCCCCTATTAAATCAAGAAAAGCTCCTGCATTTTCAACTTCCGATTTGATTGAAATCTTACCAAAATTAAGCTCTTCTCCATCACCCACATAGAGATTTAAAGGCTCATTTTTCTTATTACATGTAAGTACTGCAAAAGTCCCTGAAAAACTGATTCCCAAATTTTTATCCTCATATTTTTCATTCCTTGCTTGTGTTATAATGTACTGCACTAATTTTTCGCCATCGATTTCACTCACCACTTTTACACCTTTGTATTTTCCATTCTGTTCGATTTTTTCAACAGAAATAATTGAATGGTTATCCTTCTCTCCATCAAATGGTTCGTACACCACCACAAAAGGATTATCCCATGCTTCACCGGTTTTGCGGATGACCAAAGTTGGAGTTGGGTTGTTTTTGTATGGCTCGGGCGCTTCAAAAGTTTTGGGTGCCTGCACTTTTGTATATTCCCTGTTTTCGAAACCCGGAATATACAAATCCATATAAATTGGCTTTTCAAATTTTTCGAGATAAAACCTGACTTTCACATCTTTTTCGATATTGGTTTGAGGTTTGAACATCTTCGAAAAAATGCCAGCCAGGATGCCGGAATTGACGGTTCTGCACCCAGGGAAGATTCGCATTGGCCGTGTATCTTTCGGGAGTTGGATTCAATGGCATATCCGCATTTTCAAATTCAAGTTTATCGCCAATATTATGGTACAAATAATCATGATATTCATTGGGCAATTTCGATTTCGAGCGAAATACATCCACATAATAACCGGTGGTTTCCGAGGTTCTGATCAATGCCAGTGTGCGTTCTTCATAAGCTTCAGCTTTATCGCCTTTATCATCGACAAAACTTGTTGTTGAAAATGAATGATATGGTGAAACGGCTTCTTCTCGAGGCATGGGTTCCATGGTTACAAGTTGAACCGGGTTTATTTCAAGATTCGCCCATCCGCCTTCGCTTTGTGAACTTCCATTAACAATTACAGAATTATGTGCTGCAAACAAACGCGAATAGTTTTCATGGATATCTTTTCGATAGCCGCCATTTCCATTGTCAACTCCCAAAACCTGCCCCCTGCCATACAATTCCATGTCCATTCCACCGGCGTGACCGTGTACCATGTGTGCGCCACCAACAAAACACATCAATCCATCTTCTGGCTCACCGCTGGCGCTAAGATTTCGCTGTAAAAAAACCGAAGCGTGGGGCATTTCGTCGGTTCGCGGAATGGTGCTTTTTTCCACTTCGCCCTCAATTGTTGGGCAATCCCATAAAAGTTGAAGGGGTTCAAAATAAGCGCTTGCACCATAATTTCGTCCTCCAAGTTCACCACGCCTGTATTCACCCTCAGAAATTGCGGTTTGCAACAAACTTCCAAAGGTTTCGGTCAGGGTTTTCGACCCAACAGTTTTTCCAAGATAATAGGCGATTTCGCAACTGGAATAACTCGTGCCGCCATGCCGTTTGCCATCACCAAAACGAACAATTTCGCCGTTGGGGTATTTCATGGCTTCCCATCGCGACAAAGCCAAAATGAGATATGGGTATTTTTGCGCCAGTTGCAATGAGGAATCGTATTTTTCAAGCATGGTAATTAGTGTTGTAGAAAGGGACGAAACCGCGCTTGAGTACTGCGAAGTTTCGGGATAAACATCGCCCAATTTTGTGTAATGAGAAGCGATTACCGAAAGAGGATCCTGTCGATCGCTCCCTTTGTTCAAATAAATATCGAGCAGCGAATCACGTTGGGTTTCATTGTTTAAAGCAAGTAAATTTTGTACAAGACTTGGAGCTTCCAAAACGCTCCAGTTGGAACCTGTCATTCCCTGATCAATGGCTAATTTTGCATAGTTATAAAATACTTTTTGTGCCATTTTATCCGGAAAATCAATCTTCCCATTTTTGCCAATATCGAAGGGTTTACCACCTTTTTCGATAAACGGGGCAACAAAATCATAAATAATTGGGATTTGCGCTCCAAACACCCTTGCCCCATACAAATGATCTACAGGCATTATCCAACCAAAATTACCATATCCTTTGGGGAGAGGGATTTGAGAGATTCCCTGAACCATTGCATTCAGGATATCGGTGGCACATTGGGCATATTGTTCATCTTTTGTGAGGTAATAAAACATTCCACAATCGATCCCCAATTGCAGGTATTTCATTATTTCATCTATTTTCTCGCCGGAACCCGGTTCTCCCCTTTTAATTGCGAACAATGGCGGAGTCAAGCCTTCTTTTTGCTCTTCCCAGTTAAACGGAAGTTTTTTTAGAAAATCAGCCGGATTTTTTTGGTATAATTTCAAATCCTCTTCCATTCGTTCAGAGAACTTATCATACAATGACTTAGCCCAGGGTTGAGTTTCTATCTTTTGGAGAATGGCTTCCCTCTCATTTTGCTGAACCCAGATAAATGGGCGTTCTTTTGCCGTTAAAATCTCTGCAAGAAATAAAAGAATAGCCAGATATAAGATCGTTTGCTTATTCATAAAGCTGGTTGATTTTTTAATAATTATCGATTTCTTTCAAAAAGTCCTTACCCCATTTTTCCCTTAATTCAACCGAAAGTTGGGAAACGGTTTCCTTATATTCTGCTTTTTCAGCCAGGTTATCCAACTCCAACGGATCAATGGAATGGTCGAACAACATTCGGGCATACGCTATTCCGTCATCTTTTGTCCATTCGGTATAAAACAGGCTCCCGTCAATCAAGGTCACCGCATCTTTGAATTTCGAAACGGCATAATCTTTTTGTCGTACTCCACCATTAAGGAGCGAAACAAAACTTTCGCCTTCGAGATGCGCAGGCAATTCAATTCCGGCCAGTTCGCAAAGGCTCGGGTAAATGTCAATGTATTCAGTTATTGCATCAGTGGTTGTGCCTTTTGTAACTCCGGGAATTTTAAGGATTAATGGTGTACGCAGCGCTTTTTCGAATGTACAATGTTTGCACCAGAGCATGTGGTCGCCAAGGTTCCAGCCGTGGTCGCCCCATAATACAACAATAGTATTTTCGGCTAACCCAAGACTTTCAAGTTCATTTAACACTTTTCCAACCTGGGCATCCAGGTAACTCACACAAGCATAATAACCGTGAATTAAATCCTTCGCCATTTCATCGCTCACCGGGCCTTTTTTTGGTACTTGAGCATAATTTCTCAATTCACCAAAATTATGAAACGCTTCTGACGGTGTTGTTTCAGGTTGAATGTAACTTTCGGGCAACGAAATATCTTCATGCTTGTATAAATCCCAGTATTTTGCAGGTGCATTAAAGGGCAGGTGCGGTTTCATAAAACCAACTGCAAGGAAAAAGGGCTGATTTTTCTCTTTTAGCTTTTTAAGGTCGCTAATTGCTTTTTGGGCAATTTCACCATCCTTATAAGCTTCGTCTTCAACATCAGCTTTTTCAAAAGGCATTCCGCGTGTAACTTTTTCTTTCCCCAAAGCGATGTTCGATTCTAACGCATAATTGTCAAGTTTCGATTGCCAGATTTCATCCCATGCAAGTTTATCGTCATTTAAATGATGAAAAACTTTCCCGTTGGAAATGGTTGTATATCCGTTGTTTTTAAACGTCATTGGGAGAGAAGGATTATTGGGCATTTCTTCGTCTTTTCTTGTGTCGAAATCGATAAAGCGGTAACGGGTTGGCCTTGTCCCGGTTAATAAACTTGCCCTTGAAGCGCCGCAAACCGGCACGTTGCAGTACGACCTGGTAAAAACCAAACTCTCTTCGGCCAGTTTATCAAGGTTTGGCGACTTTATTTGGTGGGCGCCATAAAAGTTAAGTTCCGGACGCAAATCGTCAACTGCAATAAACAGGATGTTGGGCTTCGGTTTGGTTTTTTCTTCTTTTTGTTTTGTTGAAGAACAAGCTCCCGCAAAAAGAAGTAGAAGAAGCATAAAATAACTCACGTAATTTTTCATTTTTTAGTTTTTTATTGATTCAAATATTATTTATTAATCCAGAATGTTGATTTTACGGGTGGCAGGTTTAATTTATATTTAGAGTAAACTACGCCGTTTTCAGTTGTATATTCCACGTTAAGATCGCCTGATATTTCGCCGTTGTGCGGGTTCCAGTTCTCCAGGTTTAATTTTCCGCGAAGCAGTACTTCGGTTTCAATATTTTCGTTGGAAGAGTTGGCAAAGTAGTACATATCTTTTCCGTTTTTTACCTTGTGGATATATGAAAACTTTCCAAAATCTGTCGCCAGTTTCGGGTTCGGAACAAACCGGATGTCGGGCTGTACTTTTTGATCCAGGGCTTCGCGCAGGCTTATTTCATCGGGTTTTGGCAAAAAAATGGCCATTCCTCCGCTATTGTTGGTGTTCTTTTTGACAAGACTGTCAGGCGATAAAGCGTCAATCCCAAAAATTTCCATCACCAAATCGAGTACTTTTTGATCTTCACCCATTTCCGACGATTTGAAAGGCAAAGAGGTTGTAGAAATTATTATTCCGCCAGCATTGTAAAAATCCCTTACTTTCTGAAGGGTTTTTGCTGAAATCACTTTACTTCCGGTCATGATCAGCGCTTTGTATTCCTGAACATTTTCCGTATTGTTCAATTTTATACTGCCGTTTTCAATACTATATTTTTCCTCCAGGAAGAATTGGGGATGAACAAAAGTAAAATCCCGTCTGATTTCATTGGTCAACAAACCGCTTATTTTCTGGTAATCGGTTTCGGGCGAAACATAAAAGCCCTGACGTATATTTCCGGGATTGTCGAAACGGAACCATCCGGCCAATTCTTCAAATGGATACAACACACCAATATCAGCCACCCGTTTTCCGCCCTGAAGCAACAAACAGCACCGGCCAACAAATTTGGAGTAGGCCGGAAGAGCCGGAGCCAATTTTTCGCTGTAAGGTGAAACCAGCGGCGGGATATACACTCTTTCCGGATTGTACCACATCCCATGTGGGATCACAAAATTTACCCCGCGTACAAACATTTCCATCATAGGCCGGTACAACATCAGCGAATCGAAAATATTTTCCTTAAAAGCCCCGTAAATTTCAGTAGAAACTACCGGCCGATCGTAATAATCTGCTGCCGAACTGATGAGTTTATGCCCATTTTGCCCGAATTGGTAACCGATAATTGCATCGGTAAGCGGCACCTGCGTATACCTGTAAAATTTAAAAATATCGGTGTTCATATCAATGGGTGATGGATCATAATTTCCCGGGGGATGCCCGGTACTTTTTAACCCGTTTTTTTCGTTCCACTCCCCTACAAGCTTAGGAAAACCTTCGGCAAGCAATTCGGCACGCGTATTAAAAAAAGCATTTCTTACTGCTTCTGTTTCAGGGCCAATATTGTACCATAACGCCGGGTAGTACGGTTTTGGATCGTAACCGTTAATTTTTTTGAATTTCTCGTTAAACTTTCCAGTCCAGGTGCGCGGGTGCCTCCAAAAACCTACATCATCGAAAAAAGTCATTTGAATGGTGTTCCCGAAGTACGAACTAAAATGTTCTTTGTAAACATCGTAGGTTAGGTTAATCATGTGCCTGACGGCCGTTGTATCGAGGTAATCGACTACCGGAAAAGCTTTATGCCAACTATCTTTCACTAGCGGAAAGTAAATAATTTTCCAGTTTCCGGCCGGGACTTTCCAGTTTAAAATACCATTTTTGACTGATTCACTAATTTCAACCCGTTCCTTCGTTTCCTCGTTCATTGCCACAACAGCCATTAAAATTCCATCGGGGACAGAATCGGCAAATTCGACAGGACCTTTAATTTCTTTTTCAATTTTATCGAGCCTTTTCATGGTGTGTTCCGGAAAAAGTTCGCCCAGTTTTCCCCCTGCCATTCCGGTCGGGAAATCGTTGTCGTCATAAAGAATTACCTTCATTTTCAATTCTCCGGCTATATTCAGCACATCCTGAAAACGGTTTAAATAGTCTTCGGAAAGAAACTTGGGAAGTGTGCCGCCCCTGCCATCGCTTTTGTGCGCCAGCGGTAAAACACTCACTCCTGCAAATCCAGCCAGCTCCTTTGCATCTTTCATTTGCTGCCTGATTCCTTCCGTGGTCATCGAATCGTTGATGTGCCAGAAAGGCATGGGTTTGAATTTGTCGGGTGGATTTTGAAACTGCTTTTCCAGTTTAGTTTGACAGGCGAACAGTGCTAACACTAGCACAACAAGCAGTGTGCTTTTGAAAGAATAATTCATGGTTTATGTCGTTTTAATAAATTCAATTTTATTTATTGTTTTTGAACAAGTATTATCCAGTCTTTTTCTGGCTCTGCTGGCGGTAATCCTATGGAAACTCCGGTGCCGGTCGAAACTATTTTAACCGAACCATCCTGCAATTCGCCACCATTCCGCGGATCGAACCATTTTACAGAAAACTTTTCGCCGGAATTTCCCAGGTTTATTGAAGTAGTTTCCAAACCCATTGGAAGATAAACGGCGTAAACATTTCCCTTTTCCGCAAAACAATACGATGAATTATCAGAAGTAAGTTCATCGGCAGGTTCCATTTTCCAAAATGGGAGGTAATTCTCGAAAAAATGGCGTGCGTAGCGGTTCTGATCCCAAAACAAATCGCGGCTCCGGAAATCCTGACAGGTAAGGTCTGAATTCGGGCTTGCATACCCAAAATACCATTCCAAACCATAACCTCCGGCGAACAAAACGCCATAAAGCGCATTTGCCCTGGCCACGTTGTGCTCTGCATCTTCATCATCGGGAAGTAGTGCGAATTTGGCACTCCCCGGTTCATCCACTGCCAGTGCCCATTGCCTTCCGGTGGAATCTGATTTTGCCCGCCACTTTAAAACGCGGGGATGAACATCCCGGAATTCCGGATCACTTAACTGTAACGAAGCGCCCGTTAATGGCGACTGATCTCCAATTAATTTGGCATAACGATCGTCTTTGTTCGGAAAAGTATGGATAACCAAATGATGTTTGTATGGATCAAGTTGATGCACGTAATTGGCTACTTTTATTACTTCCGGAATGGGTTGATTGTTCTCTTCGCCCAAATTCCAATTCATCACCAAATGGTGACCAAAACGGGCAATCAGTTCGCGGTAATACAATTTGCCTTCTGTACCGAAAACTCCACCATCCATTAAATGGTCGGTTTCGGTTTCGTGGGTTTTAAAATGCAGGAACATGCCCTGCGTTTCGGCATATTCAAAAATGCGTTCCCACTGGTCGAGTTTCGAAACATCAAAACGATTATGATAAAACAATGAATCCCACGAATGCAGGTTTTTCTTTACTCCAGCGTATTTTTCATATTCATTAGCAGGAACTTTTAAAAGATAGGGAAAAACATTGCGGTCGTCGCCATCGACATTAAACGTGAGAAAGGAAAACACGTTCAGTTCTTCCGAGGCCAAATAATGGATAGCGCCCAACAAATTCCTTCCTTTTTCGCCTTGCCATAAAAAGGATTTGGCATTTTCCGGAAAATCATTTTTATGAAATTCCCAGTTTTTACGATACCCAAAAACATTGGTTGTGGCATCGAAATCTTCAAAAGCCAACAGATTTTCGGGGGCATCGACCCCCACTTTGATAAAATATTTTTGTGATTCTTCGAATTTCAAATAGTGATCGCCCACATAATTGAGTCGCCCTTTTGCACGGTTGTCGATCCCTGTTTTATCAGATTCAACAATTTCAAAATTTCCTTTAGTACCGTCAATTCGGCCTCCCGGTTTTGCCCCGTCAATATTTTCGGCAACAGCGATTTCGCTTCCCTTTTTAAATGAAACCGAATAGGTCCAGATCCCTGTTTTATTAGGTGTAAACCGGACCATCCACTTGTTGCCGGATTCGGCGCCTGTTTCGGCGGCATTGGCATCGGCGGCATAAAAACCGGGAACAACAAAGGTTTGGTCACCATTGGAAAAGGTAACATCAAGCCGGAAATCCAAAAACGGGTTCACTTCGTTCATTTCACCCGTTTCTGGACCATCAAAAACAAGGGTAATTTTATGCCATTTTTTTAGCTCACCCTGAATATCAACTTTTGAACCGGGAGTGCAGTTTTGAAAAAAAAGCAGCACTGCAATAAAAAGAAAAATGTACGGCGAAACTCCCTGATTAAATGGGGTACCGTTTTTTTTAAATGTAAGTTTTAAAGTATTCATTGTTGTTTAGTTTTGATTTTTATCGTATAATTTTTATTCTACTTTACCACCTAATCCGGTAAATTCCTCCTTCACGAGCGAATCGAGCATCAGCCAGTCGGTCAGTGGCCGGGTGCGCTGCATATCCATCCCAGTGTACATTTCGTTCATTAAGCTGCTGTAATTTATCCAATGATTGTAGGCCTTTCCCATGGCAACCTTTGCTTTTTCGTTTTGATTTGCCGCCAAAAAAGTTGCGCCCCGTATTTTTTCAGCATAATACAGGCTGAGCAATGCCATTGCCCTAATGTTTCCCCGATTTGTTTCCAGCTCTCCCGAATTAACATCTTCAACCTTTCCCAGTAATTCCAATGCTTTTTGGGCGTGTGCTTCAATCTGATCGGCTACCAGATACGAAGATTTTTTATTGCCACAATTATTGGCAGCGCTTTGCGCGATGCTTGCCAGGTTGGAGCCAGGAGGCGGCACAGTTTCAGCCATTTGCCCGATGGTGCGAAATCCATCTTTTCGCGACATGCAGGCCTCCGGCCACCACAGCCAATCGGAAATCCATGTTCCCTGAATGATTTCGGTGAACAGGGGAATTCCTTTGGAAGCTTCGCACCAGGCAGTATAAAGTTGTTTTGAATCTGCTTTAGGATATTTATTTCTCAGATAATTTTCAAAAAATTCGTCGGAAAGATTGGGGTTGTATCCCAAACGCCCCCACAACATCCAGGTAAACCAGTTGCGCTGAATTTCCAGTTTTCCTTTAGTCCAACCAGCTTTACTTGCAAATGTGTATGTTGGGGTGTAGCCATCCATGCCCATAAAAAATCCCTGAACAAGACGCTCTTCATCGGGAAAACCAGCCAGGTAGCGTTTAACAAAATCAGGGTCGCCCCAGTGGAGGAAATAAAAACTATCGTTGCGGAGTTCAATCCAGGTTTTCAGGTGTAATTGTGCTAGCTGAGCCGGCACATCGCCGTTGCGGGTGCGTATCCAGTTTGGCGTGGTGGTTGAATAAATATGTGCCACGGCGTATTTGAAAGAAAAATCGAACCTGACATTTGGCAACTGAAGGAGAGGTTTAAATTTTGCCGCCACTTCTTCGGCTCCAGCGCCGTGATACCTGTGAATAAATACAATTTTCCGTTCAGGATGTTGGGTAGCGTATTCCACCACTCCTTTCCCGTATGTATTCCAGGTCCAGTTGGCTTCCTCCTCATTGCTGATTCCGCTCATATTTTCCCCGGCAGTTACTCCAAATCCTGTAAGATCGGGGTAGGTTTCAAACAGGCGGATCATACTTTTCCGCATGTATTCGATAGTGGACTGGTTTTTTGGATTGTTGTCGATTCCATACTTTCCAGTAGCTCCATAGGTGTAAATGTTCCAGTTGTAAATGTAAAATTCGAATCCGCGGTTTTTGGCCAACACCATCACTTTTTTCCAGAACTCAATTTTTTCATCGATGGACATGGTTTTTGAAAACCCTTCGAAACCCTGAACATTTTCAATAGCAACATCGGGATATTCTGGCATTTTTATCATGCTTGTAAACGGGTGCAGCGACCACAGCGAAATGGAATTGTAGCGGTAGCGTGCTAGTTCATCGAAAAAGTCAGCCCAGAAATCTATATCCCAAATATGCTCAACTGCCTTTTTTGTTGCAGTCCCCTTAAAATCGTTCTCGCTAAAACCACTTCCGAAGTAAGTGGGGCTGCGCTCGTCAAATGGAATATTAAATTTGATTCCGCGATTCATGATATAAGGAGTTTCCTCTTGGTAAAAGGATTTCTCCAACCCATACAAATTGATGTTTTCGGCCAATTGAAGCCCTCCGTACATGGCGCCGTTAACATCGCCGCCAAATACCCAGTATGAGGTTTTTGTTGGATTCGTGGTTCGCAGCGCGTAGCCTTGTTCGCCTGGTTCTTTAATTGGAGAACCATTTTCCTTTAAAAACATTTCCATCATGCGGGAGTCTGTTTTTAAGGCAATTACAACTTTTTGATTGGGATAATCGCTTGAAAGTTTTTCAATATCCAGCAATTCAACACTTAGCCCTTTTGATTCCAACGATTTTTTGATGTCGTTGGCAGCAAAGGAATGCTGACTGATATTTCGATTAAAAAATATTCCAGCATCTTTGGCATGTACATTCATTGTCAACAAAGCTAAAACCCAATACACCCAACAAGTTTTTCGAAATTTTTTCCAATACATTTTTATTTGTTTACAATTATTAAAAACCAGAATATTCAAACCAATCAAAAAGTGCAAAATTGTTGCTTTTATGATTGTTCATCTGTTTCAATTTTTTATTGTTTAAAATTCAATTCGTTTCTTTTTACAATTGGGCCCTTAATGGTGCCCATTTGCCAGTTTTTAGCCATTTCGATATCCTTTTCAACTTCATCGGTTAGTTTTCCGGGAATGTCAACAAGCCCGGCACGCCCGTATTTTACAGGTTGCACATATTGTTTTGTGTATATATCAGAATAGCTTTTCCAATGCCCAAGCGTTTTTTCGAGATGAGAAATGGCAGTTTCCTGTTCGGAAGCAATACCGGTAGTATCATAAAGGGCAATATATGTAGCACCCCGTATTTTTTCAGCATAATAATTTCCAAGATGTGCAAAAGCTTCATAATCGCCCAAAGTCAATCGAAGCTCTTTATTTTCAGATGGTTTTTTACGTAGTTCATCAACAAGTTTTAAAGTGTTTGTTGCATAAGTCTCCAGTAAGTTGGCGACTTCCAATGGCGTTTTACCATCTATTTCTTCAGCTTTCAGTTTCTTTTCGCGCCATATTTTGATATTGATATCATTTGTCCCGGGCATAGTACCCTGCATTATAAAATCTTTAATTGTGTAGAACCTACCACTTGTAATGCAAGCTTCCGGAAACCATTTCACATCGATGTCGCCCCAGAAAAAACGGGTAATTTCAGGGAAGATTTTTGATGCTTCCTGTGATGCCTGAAACAATTTAGCTGAAGAAACCTCAGGGAATCGCACCGCAAGCGTTTTCTCAAAATAATTGTTCGAAATTGTTGGATCAAAACTCAAGCGGCCCCACATTAAAAAACTGTACCATTGTTTTTTCATTACCAGTTGGCGCGGACTTTCAGGTTCAGTACTCAAAAACTCTCGCCCCCAGCAATAACCATCCGGGCCCATTAAAAAACCTGCTACTTTATTTTCGGGGGGTAAATTATGAATAAACTCGCGGGCAAAATCGGGATCACCCCAACGAAAACTGTAAATATCGTCGTTTCGCAATTCCAACCACATTTTCAAACTCGGGGCAATATATTTTACGGCAGGTTCGATAAATACCGATTTTGTATCGGAATACATGTGGGCATACAAATATTTAAAACTGAAATCAAAATCACAAGGATAATCTTTCCACGCATCCAAAATTTCGGATTGGCTTGTCATGTGAAAACGATGCACCAGGCTTATTTTTCGGTTTGGCTCTATTTTCAGCGCATCGCGTACACCTTCGCCATAACTTTTCCAGAGCCATTTTTCGTTGGTGTATTCACCTTTCAGTTTTTGCATGTGTTCTCCGGCAGTTACTCCAATCCCGGCAAGCAATGGATAAGTAAGAACCATCTCGCGGGTGCTTGCCCTGAAATAGGCAATGGTTTTATCGTTGTTTTGATTGTCGTCGATTCCGTATTTTCCGGTAGCGCCATTCGTGAAAATATTCCAGGTAAATATATAAAACGATATTCCCCTGTCGTGCCCATACTGCATAACATCCTGCCAAAACTTTATTTTTTCGCCGATGGATATTTTTTTAACAATCTCATAATTTTCTGCAGTATTCTGGTCCAATACATCTCCTGCTTTGCCATTGGGAACATTTGCGACAGAACCTTTTCTTCGCCAAACGTCATCAAGGGCAACATCAGGAAATTCAGGCACTTTTACCATCGAAGGAAACGGATGAAGGCTCCACAATGAAATGACATTGTACCGATCGCGTGCCATCTCGTCCAACATTTCCCTCCAGAAATCCATGCTCCACATTTCAGGTATATTTTGCTGGCTGGCATCGTTTTTATCGCTGTACGTTGGTGAGCGCATGTCAAGGGGAATGTTAAATTTAATCCCTCTGTTTTCCACAAACGGTTCTTTGTCGTAATCCTGAAGATTATCAAGCGTGCCAAGTTTAACGGCTTCTGCGATATCCATTGTACCGTACATTGCGCCATTGGCATCTTTTGCCAAAACCGTCAGTACTTTTTGTTTTCCTTTATTTATTACCCGGATGCTGTATGACTGCGTCTTTTTTTGTTCAGGAACACTCGTATTTAATTGTTTACAGGCATTTTCAATCTCATTGTTTTGAAAAGTAATTACAACAGAAATATCAGCTGTTTTATCAGGGAATTGTGAAAACACATTTTCAGAAATAACAAATCCTTTGGCTGTCAATTCACTTTTCAGTTCGTCAACAGCAAATTTCACTTGTGGTATGGAGTTATCTATGAAAAGACTACAGGTTTTAATCTGATTGCATGAAAATAACACGGTACTGAGTACACTTAAAATAACCAAATAAATATTCTTTCTCATAATTGTAAGTGTTGATATCAAAGCGTTTCTGAATTAATAAACTTCTTTAGCCGGTATATCCATTGGTTTTAAATACTTCCCCGGATTTTTATTAATAATCCTGATATTTTTAAATCGTCCAAGTAATTTCTCCTGCTCAATACGATCGTTCAATGCGTGGATTTTTATCGCGATATAACCATTGTCGTATTTCGAGTTAAGCATATTTGTGGTAGGAATATCGTTTACACAAACTTTTACAGAAGTACCAATGGCTTCAATTCGAAAATGGTTCCATTCCCCAATGCGATAAGCATCCCTTGCCCTGTCATCGTGGCTTAAATCATATAACCAATGCCACGATTTCCCATAATCGTCAAAAATTCCGCCTGTCCATTTCCTGGTAGTTGATGGGTCAATCTTAACCTGATATCCATAAAGACTGACCTTGCAGGTGTCGCAATTTTTGGGTTTATCAATACATCGCAACAAAATACCTGTATTGTAACCGGGATCGGTATTTACATCCATTTCCAGGATGAAGTCGCCAAATTTTTCCTTGCTGCAAACAAAAGTGTGCTCGGTGGTATTTGCTGTCATGTGGCAGGTTATGGCAGAATCATTTACTACTGCAATACCTTTGCTTCCAACAATCTTCCAATGAGTAAGGTCTTTGCCATTAAACAGGTTTTCCCAATTGGCTTTTGATTGAGAAAATGCGCTTAGATTCAGGAAAAACAGAAAGCCTAATATTGTTATCCACCGGTTATATTTTCTTTTCATTTTGCTTAGTTGCGTTTTTACATTCATGCTTTTTGCCAATCAACGCTTGTTGAATGTGGCGAATACCATGGTTTGGCGGTCACCTTGCCTTTCAGGTGTTTGCCAAGTATGCGAACCACTTTCTTTTCACTGGGAAACAAATCGAAATAATTGTCTTCGAAGAACCAACCGAGCTTTTCGCCATCAGCATTTCCATTCAGGTTAATGTTCCGGGCAAATTTATCAGTGGTAATTACAAGTGCATTGTCCTCAACTTTTACATCCAATCTGGCATCAGGAAAAATACAGCGGCGCTCTATATCGACAAGGGCATTTGTTCTTGCAATTACGTTTCCATTCTTATCTTTCAATTCAGCAAAAAGAATATGTTCCTTCCGGAATGCCCGGATACCAGCCTCATCCAATCTGACAACTACCATCGATTTTCCGGGAGCAACGGATATTTCCCTGACAACTTCTTTCCTGAATTCACAAAGCTGAAGATGGTACAATTGTATTCTAACTGTTCCGGCAATGGGGTTCGTACTGTCGTTCACTGCCCACAAATAAATGCAGGTTCCAATGTCGAACGAAAGTATTACCGGAGCATAAGCTGCCCGAAGTGTGTAATAAACATGGTAAGGTTCGAGAAAATAATCGACTTTGGCACTGTAAATCGACACCCACGAATCGTTGTATTTCCAAACAATGTAACCTCCGCAACAACGGCGGTCACTATCTTCGGTGGCTGGCCGTCCGCAGCGTTGACGTTCAACCACATCGCGGTAGTAAATTCCTTCGGCCATTCCAATGCGGTTGGCCAGCGATGCCGCGTCTGTAGCATCGTACAACTGCTCAACAGGACCTGTTTTTTTCCAGCTTTCCGCTGCGGTATAAATTCGCCAGGTTTCAGGATATGGGTTTTCATTTCCGTGCAAGGCGAGGGTTGTATAACCTTCAGGGCAAATTTCTTCGGGCAACATAAATTTTTCCATGCTGTTTAGTGTTGGGCATGAAATGCGTGTATCCTCACTGGCAAAGTTCAAATAATCGTAACCGGGAACAAACCACATGTTGGTATAGCCGTTGGTGCTGCCTTCGCGAGGATCGTTCGCATTTACACCACCGTACGGCGCAGAAGGAATGTAAAACCGGTCAGGGTCAAGTTCATGGCACACCTGCCCCACGGCATTGGCAGCTGCAAGCCCCGGCCAGGGCCCATGGTCGGTAAAAGTCTTGTTGTAATCTTCGTGCCACCACATAGCCGATTCGTTTCGGCCACACCACATCAAAATACAGGGATGATGCTTCAGTCGAATCAGAAATTTTCTGGCTTTTTCCTGACATTCAGGAATGTTTTCAGAATTGGTATCGAAGGGCATCTTTGTAAAGTCGTGCCAAAGCAGAAAACCTCTCTCGTCGGCCATTTCGTAAAATTTATCGTTTGGGGCTTCCACCTGTCCCCAAATCCTGAACGCGTTGAAATTGGCATTTTCCGCCAAATCAAACAGACCTGTCATCCGGGGTTGATCCCAAACTTCGCTGAGTAAATCTGGAGTTACCCAGTCGCCGCCATGCAGGAAAACCGGTTTGCCATTTACCACAAAGTGCAGGGTTTCTGGCATAGTAATTTTGCGGAATCCGATGGTTCGAAGTTCCTTTTGGTGAACTTTATTTTCAACCAACAAAGTAATTTCGGCTTTGTATAGTTTTTGTTCTCCGTACCCTCTGGGCCACCAAAGTTCGGGATTTGAAATCTGAAGAATCGGACTGGCGGTAAACTTCCCATCCATAACTTCAGCAGAAATTGTAGTTTCCGCTACCTGTTTTCCATCTGGTCCAAACAGGCGAACCTGTACCCTTACTGTTTTCAAGCGGCTTCTGCCCAAAACTGCACATTTCAATTTGCCCTCAGTAAAGTCATCGTTGAGCGAAAAATCGGTAACGATTTCTTTCATCAGGCTTCCATCGGTATGATCCAGAATCACTTCGCCAACGATACCCGAAGTATAAATCATTGGATTGGGGCCAAGATAGGTACCATTCTTTTTCCTGAGAGCCTGATCTGGCGCTCCCGGTTTTTCATCCGGAGCTGCTTTTTCAAAATGCAACACTAGCTGGTTTTCAGGCTTTAGCTTCCCTGTTACATCAATTTCCAAAGGATGAGCCTGGTCGGAATGGCTGGCAATCGACTCCCCGTTGAGATAAACCGTAACCTCACCTTTCAATTCTTTGAAAAGCAGCCGGTATTCTCCTGAAGTATTTTTCGATTTGAAAATTACCGAATACAGCCAGTCTTTTTGAGATACCCAATAGCATTTTTCCATCCCGAGTGGCTTCCATGGTTCTTCTATCTTTTTGTGATCGAGAAGGATTCGGTGTGGCATTGCTGGTATTGAATTTACCGCAATCCATCCACTGGCTTCAGTGGCGCCTGAGGCATCGGCAAAAACTGAACTGTTAAGCGATTTAACCGGTTCAATTGATTTTATTTTCCAATCCTGACTAATCACCTGCTGATCAACAATTCCTTCTGAAATCTGCAAACTTTCAGTTTCACTAAAGAAGGATGAAATTGAATGTGGAAACACCAAAGCCCCGCCAAGCATAGCACTTTGTGTAAGAAAAGTACGTCTTGGAATTGTTTTACAGTCAGGATTTTTATTTTGGTTATTCATCTCAATCAAATTTTAGTATTAAAAATTGCTTATTATACCCCCAGTTCCCAGCGGCGAAAATAAAGTCCCTGCCTCACGATCGGTAAAGTTTTATATTCAATCTCCCTCATCTGGTCTTCACTTAAAGGTGAAAATTCAGAAGCTATTTTAACGTCTTCTTCAATTTGCGCGACATTGTCGATACCAATTATGGTGGTGCTTACCGGGAGGCTCATGTTATAGGTTAAGGCTTCCTGAATGGTAATTGTTCCGGGTTTTAAAGTAGCCATGCGCGCTGGTTGATCTGCAATTGGCGGAGGTGTCCAGGTCGACAACATGCGTCCGCGGGTAACGACCTTCATACCCACAATACCAATTTGTTGTTTTTGTGCTTCAGGAAGGAGGTAATTTTTAAAACTCAGGTAGTGCACATCGGCGGCGTTAATGGCCATCAGAATCTGATCAAAGGGAAAACTTTTGATGGCTTCTAGCAAAATGAGCGGTTCAAAATGCCCGGTAATCCCAAGATGCCTCACGATCCCTTCGGATTTGGCTTTCTCCAGCGCTTTTATGGCTCCGTCGCTGGCAAAAATCTTATCCAGATCTTCCTTTTTCTGCACATTGTGAAGTTGCCAGGTATCCAGGTGGTCGGTTTGCAAACTTTTCAAACTTGTTTCAAGTTGGCGCATTGCACCGTCATAACTGCGCTCATTTGTTTTGGTTGAAAGCCAAACTTCAGAGCGTCGTGTTTTCATTACCTGGCCAATATTGATCTGGCTTTGTCCGCCTCCATACGAAGCTGCCGTGTCGATGTAGTTCACCCCGAGATCGATAGCCCGGTTGATGATTTTTTCCGATTCTTCTTCGGTGCCTTGCATCTCTAAAGTAGCCTGTCCACCCAAACTTAATATTCCAATTTTATAACCTGTTTTACCAAAGGCATGAGTTGGCATGGCTCCATAAGTCCTTTCATTGAAAGGGTTTTCATCATTCTTCCTAACAGGAACCTGTTTTACTGAAGGATTTCCGGCGAAAGAACTTCCAACTGCTACCGTGGCGGCTGCAGCCAAACTGCTGCCCAGAAAATTTCTGCGATTCATTTTTTTCTTTTCCATAACTGTGATTCTTATAGTTTATTTATAGTTATATCGACATTCTGGCTCTATATTAATCCTGATTATATTTTCCTTCGGACTACAAAATACGGTACATTGGCCAAATCGGCTGCCAATGCGGGGTAGAGTGTTGCCTGAGACTGACTTGTTTCAATTTCGAAATAGTACTGAAGCGGAAAACGCTTCGTGGTATAATCAGCAGGTATATTGCCAGTATATGTTTTCCCGTTTTGTTTCATTTCGACAGATTGCCAATATTCGGACTGATCGACATGGCGATAATTCAGTTTTACCTTGTGAACGTCTTGTGAAATCCCGATTGCAATCGGAAGACCCTTCCCTGTCAAAAAGCTTTCCTCCGGTTTATGGACCGCCTCCACTATAGGACGTGTAACTTTTGAAGTTGCCAGTTTTATTGCGCGGTCAACACTTTCAGGATTTGGCTTATTGGTAGGCTCTGTTTGATTTGCAATTTGTTCACTCATTTCAGCAATATCTTTTTCAAACGAAGGTATCCGGTCGAACCAATTGCCATGTACGCCGTAAGTTATATTTCCGATGTAAATTGACTTTGCCCGTTCGGCCATTGTTTTCCAGGCATTCAGGCCTTCCGTATATTTTTCAACAGCTAATTTTCCGGCCTCCTTATTGCCCGACACTGAAAATACGCGCCACAAGACTGCGCTTCGCAATTTTGCAGCAAAAAATTTAGCCATCCCAATCTGAATCAGAACATCTTCCTCTACCCGTCGAAAGTTTGGTTTTGAAGCGGCATTTCCCAACTGTTCGCGGGCTTTTTGGATATTCACAGACGCAGATTCAACCAAACTATCGAACCATTGAGCTACCTCGATTGATGAATATTTGCCGGTGACTGCCCCATTCAAAATTGCATCAGCGCTTTCATCGGGAAATTGAAATATTTGAGTATCCATCGGACTTACATTGCCAAACAATTTAGGGTCACGGGTATCAATATTAATCTTCGGATCAATTACTGCCATCGGAAGATTGGTATAAATCTCCGGCCAGTATCTGGCACAATCTCCAGAAGGGGTGTGAACCATGTAGAAAAGTGGAAGAACCCGGGTAGCCGATGCCAACGCATTTTCGATAGCTACAGCGGCAGACCCAAACTCAGGCTTTAATGCACGCTGCCAAACTTCGGGATTTGAATCGGGATTATAACCCAACCGACCCCACAGTCGATAAGTATAAGCGTATTTTTCAAAGTCGTACCGGGGATTGAGGGTTTTATCGAGGTAAGCACAACGTCCGCCTTCTGTTCCGGTACCTTTTCGACCCTTAAACATCAAAGGTTCGCTAAGCTCAATTCCGGCAGCCCCGCAGAATGAAGCAATACGTCCGTATCCGGCAAATGTGGCCGGATCGCCGTTCAGCAGGAAACGTTGTGTGCCCGGCCAAATGCGAAAAACAACATCCCATGTACGATTCTCAGAAAGCATATCGGCATATCCGTAGCGGGTAAATTTTCTGTTTCCGACCAACAATCCTTCACCGGTATCAACCAGCTTATCCACGTCCGGCATTTCTTTTTCACGAATGGTTGACGAATGATAAGGCAAGCCCAGATGCTCGCCGCAAAATTTGGGTGAAACTACAACCGGTTGATTGGTTTCGAGGGCAGATTGTAGCGTTTGTGCTTCCATATTTTTGGCGTGCATATCAATTTCAACTTTGCGTCCGCATTTTTCGATGGCACTGAATTGTGTTTTCCAAAAATTTCCCTGTCCCTTTGGTATCCCGCTTTCTTCGTGAACACGAAAAGTTACCCCGCTGATTGTTGGAACTTCGCTTAAAAGTATTGCCAGTGCTTTCCGGCAATAATCTCCGTGCGTTTCATCGGTTAATCCCTCAATGGTGTAGGTTGCATTAGGGCTTCGAACCCATTTGTAAGCCAAAGTCCATATCCCGAATTGAAAGCGGAGTCCGCGTTTTGTCGTTTCTTCGCCAATATATTTTAAGGTTTCAAGATTTTTGGCACGTTCCTCGTCTGAAAGACCTTTGGCAGTTACATTGTAACCCGGCACATTCACAAAAAACGGATACGGAAAAATCATATATCCATCGGAAACATTGATAACACTGTTGTATCCCATGCCCATGGAAAAGTTCAATCGGTTGACCCGTGATGAAACAAGGATATCGAGGTAGTTTTTCCAGTATTCGATGTCGTAAAACCAGGGTTTATCTTCCAGTTCCGAAGAAAAATGACGTAAAATGCTTCGGGTGCGACTGGCTGGTTTTTCAACAACAGGTGAATTAAATTTAAGTGCATCCCTATCCGATTCAATGAGTTTCACCCGATCGGCCAGTTCAGTTAAAGCGTAAACCAAACCCAGTTCATCAAATCCTGAAACAACCAAAACCTTGCGATTTTCTATTTCAGATTGAACAATGCAAAGCGATTCGGCGACATCAGGATTAGTAATATTGAGCTTTTTGAAGGTTGATTTTGCAAGTGGTGCATTCATTCCACTTATTAAAATGCAAAACTCATTTTCCTTAGTTTCTGAAATATTTTGAATGATTCGTACTTTGGAACCTTGTTCTTCCATAGCTTTTTTCAGTTCGCCAATCGCCCATGTTGGTGGAACGGCAGAAGCAACTTTATCCTTGGTATCTACAATCAACGCGATACTTCCACTTTTTGCAAGAATCGCTGCCAGACTATTGCTGGTTATGGCTGTACCAAGTGAAAGTACAGCCGATGTTTTTAAAAAATTCCTTCTTGAATAGTTCATATAAATTAGTTTTTAGGTTCTCAGTAATTTTTAATAATTTGTCACAATGATCATCATTCGCCGATAAGCTAAAAGTGGTACGACCCGATTGTTGTCATGTACTTCCAATATCACATGCAACTCTTTTCCTGCCGCATCCTGAGGTACTTTAAATGATGCTTTTATTTGATTGAAATTATCAATTGTTATTGGCTTGTTATACGGTTTGTTTCCAGCTTCCGGATAAATCCACCACTGATAACTTAACTTATCGCCATCCGGATCACTTGAGCCAGTCGCATCCAAACTAATTGTTTCGTTGTAGTTCGATTTTGCTTTTATTATTTGATGGGTGGTATCACCGTTGAACACCGCAATTGGATGATGGTTTGCTTTTTTATAGGGTTCAACACACCAATCCATCCGCGCTTTCAAATCGTTCCATATTGCTTGTCGCCAGCGCCAGACGGGTGTATAAATATCTTCATATTCTTTTCCGTCATCCGGATTTGTCCATTTGTCAACAATGTCATTTCCGTCGGCATATGCTGCATATGGGATGTATTTTTGTTCGTCGGCAACAATAATTGAAAAACCTGAGGGAGGATTTTGTATTTTTTTTGCAGAATAACGACCACCCCAGCCGCCCCAGGATGGTTGAGAAATATCTGACAACCCTGTTGCAACTAATCCCAACCAAGGAATAGTTCCTCCTCCGCCAATAAAATGATATTTGCCACCAACTTTTCTGTCGGGATAGATTTCGCCAAGTTTACCATGATTTGTTTGAACATTTTCTTTCAACCATTGGTGTTGCCCGATGGTACTGTATTCATATGGTTGCCAACAATTTGGTCCAAGATTATTGTTCGATGGACCTCCAAAACATCTGTTCTGAACAGTACCCCTTATATAAAATATGTCTGGAAATTCATGGCATATCCATGCGCCACTTTCGTCCTGACCAGAATTATCATACACCCTTAGTTTTGAAACAAACGCTTTTACTTCATCTTTAGAATGTTCTGCCCGAAAAACATATAATGCCTGAGCCAATGTGTTCATGCCACCATTTGAAAGGATAAAAATTGGCCTTGGATCATCTTTTAAAGCAGCATTGACAATTAGATTCGCACCTTCACTGGTTCGATTTTTACCAACATCTTTCATTCCATTGCCTTCCTGCCCGGAAGCGACGATACTATGCAAATATTCAGGAGTTTTCCAACCTTTAGCATGTAATTGAAGATTTGGATATACTTTTTCATACCCATCAATGATATAATGAAACAATTCGGGCATTAACACTTTTACCGTATCGGGAGGGTTGGGTCTGAAATATCGTCCGGAAACAGCAATTAACCCCTCAAGGTCGAATAAATTCGAGTACAATAATAAATGAACAACCTGCTGCTCATCGTCAGGATCATGACCTATATCTGCCATTAAAATAAACCTGTCTTTATCGCTTTTCGATATTGCATTTTGCGCACAAAAAACTAAAATAAGATAAAACAATATAAAATTAAGTTTCATAACATCAACCCTTTATTGCAAAAACGACTTCATCGGGACTGCTTTTTCAAACTCTTTAATCCTGATATTTCGCCAAAATATTTCACCTGTTTCAGCCTCAAAAGCAATAGGTCCTTCGCTTCGCCATAAATCTGTAGCCATATTTACTACTTTTCCATTTAGTTTTTGAATGACATATTTATCTCCCATCACAATCAGCTCACATTCATTCCATTCATTATCCAGGCCATGAAATTCAGCATTGACAGCCGCCAGGTGTTCTCCCTTTTTTGTCGGTTGCTTAATGCCACCCTGCGATGGAAGTTTGAATGTTTTCCCATCCTCAGAATACCATTGCATTATTACCCCGGGTGGCGCCCAAAAGTCACCCGAATGGTTTATGTTTTCCACATTGTCATAACGAATCTGGTATTGTAAACCCACAGGAAATATCTTTAAATCGGAGATGTGGTAAAACACTCCGGCATCATATTGATACTGTTTGTAATTGTTGAACACTTTCTTTCCCCACTTGTATTCGAACTTTAAATGATACATACTAAAACTCTTCTGCGTTGCCATTACACCGTGAAAAGCATTTTTGCGGGCTTCATCAGAACCCGAACCTTCGGGAAGATCGCGGAAATAATGCAGTATCCCGTCTTCATCAATTGTATATACTTTTTTAATTTCTTCGGGAGTACCATCTCTCAGGAGTAAATCCCAACCTGTAAAATCCTTCCCGTTAAAAAGTTGTTTAAATCCCATTTCTCCATTTTTATTTTCGGCTGAAGTGGATTGCAAATCAATTTTCGTATTGTTTGTTTGATCTATTTTTGGATTACCTGCACTTAACAATCCTGCTGTGAACAGGCAAATAATAAAGCTTTTTAAGAATGTTAGTTTCATAATTTTACTCATTAATTTCAAAAATATTCATGTTTTGTCAATTTCAATCATTCATTTTATTAAAGAAAATCTTCTTTAGGGACATCATTTTCAAACTCTTTAATCATGATGTTGCGCCACATAATTTCGCCCGATTCAGCTTCCAACCCAATTTTCCCCTGGCTCCAATTCAAATCAGTAACCATGTTTACAACCCTTCCATTTAGTTTGTAAATCACATACTCATCTCGCATAACAATAATTTCACATCGGTTCCATTTGCCATCAGTTCCATGGGCAAATGCGTCGTTTGAAGCTGAATTTACTCCGTTCGGAGTAGATTGAGCATCACCGCCTGCCGAAGGTAAAAGGAATACACCATCTTTAGAATACCAATTGCGCTCAAATTTTCCCCGCAGTTCGGCTACATAGCTAACATCATTAAGATGGTTATACCGAATCTGATACTGTATTCCCAACGGATAAGCACTTTCCTCTGAAATATGAAGATAAACGCCGGAATCGTATTGAAGTTTCTTATAATTATTGACCAGCTTTTTCCCCCATTTATATTCGAATTTCAGTATGTATCTGCTATAATTTCTTTTTGAAATCATTGAGCCATGAAGTGCATTTGGATCCTCAAGTGCATAACCATCCGGAAGGTCACGGAAAAAGTGGATAATTCCACCTTTGTCAATGCAAAACACTTTTTTTTGGCCTTCTGGATCACCATTTTTAGTAAATATATTCCAGTTGTTAAAATCTTTTCCGTTAAAAAGCGGTTGCCATTTCTCATCCGTTTTATCGACAGACGGTATTTTTGGCATTACATTTAACAGTTTTGAACTTGTTACAAATACAAGGATAAAACAAAATATTCCTATAAATTTCATGCGCTTATTATTTTCAATTTATCAATTTGCAACTTCTAAATATCTGTTTTTCTTTATGTTGACAAATTTTTTCCAATAACAACCTCATTCTGTTATTTTGAGAATTTATACAACTTCATTGCTGATGGTGGAACCGTTGTTTCGCGGGGTTCATAAAACCGTCGTTTTCCCATGGTTTCCCACCGTAAACCGTAATATTCATTGGGCTTATCTTTTGATTGCTGAATTTTCATCCATTTCACCGACATTCCATCAAGCGTTGATACCGGGTTCATTAGTTCTTCAGGATATTCCTGCTTTTCTGTGATTTTTACCTGCCGATCTTCAAGCAGCGCCAGCGAATTCTTATCCAAAACCAATTCGCCATTGCCTTTTTTTATGTGCCAGTAGCCGATGCGGATTTTTCCATCGGACGTAATTTTTGAGCCGGTAATCCTTATTTCAGATTCAATGGAGCCGGGCCCCGAAAATTCCCAACGATAATCCCAATGAGATACTTGCTTGTATTCCCATTTCCCATTGTTGACAAAAGCAAGAAATAACTGGCTGTAGCCATCGCCATCGTATTTCATATAAGCTATCATGGGGTTTTTATCCTGATCAAAAAACAGGCTAAACCCACCATTGATAGCACCTCCTTTAGCAGGCACCGGATCGATGGTGAATTTGGTTTTCCGGGGAGTGACGGGCAATTCCACCTTTGTTCCGTCCACTGTTTCCCAATGTACCAAATCCTTGCTCCGGGCATACGACAGGTCGTGATTGGTTTCGCAATCCGGCGTATCGCGCCAAACCCAAACAACATGAAAAAGTCCATCCGCCCCAGTGCCTGGACCGCTGGCATAAGCGCTCATTTCGCCCAAGCCATCGAACAATGGCTGGTTAGTCAACCGGATAAATGACTTCGTTTTATAATCGTAACTGTTTGTAATCGTTTTACCGTTTCCGCTGCCACCCTTTCGATACGAATAAACAAGGCGGTTTTCGGGGCCTTTCATAAAACGTGGATAAGTGCAGCTTAACTCATCTTCGGCAAGCACCTGTGGAAAAACCCTTTTCAGACTTAATATATCTAATGGATTTTCGGTTTTAAAATAAATCAGTGAGTCGTTGTGCATGTTTCCAGTCAGGTGGATACATTTTTCGGCATCAAAAGCCATGGTTATCGAATTATGACTGTCCCATCCAACTTTTGTTGGCAGTATTTTATAATTCCATTTATTTTCCGAAACTTTTCTGGAAGCCATCGTAAGGTTTCTGTTTTTGTTGTAATAGGCGATAAACTGCCAGTCGCCCGAAGTCAGAATAGCAAAACTTACAGGGAAATCGGCAGGAACTGAATCAACATCGATACATTCGAGTGTTTTAATTTTGACTGAGGATTTGTTTGAAGTTTGATTTTTTAAAGGGGAAATCCCTTCTAAATCTTCAATTTCAGTGCCGAACTGGTTTATTAATTCCTTGTCGTTAAACCGAACTGCGGCGATGGCTATCATCTTTTTGAATGAATTTGCTGTATCATCAATTTTGACTATTTGATCATATTCCCATTTTTCAGGATGAAAAGCAAAAGGTGTTAAAAAATCAATGGCTTTTTTGATACTGCGGCCATCTTCGGTTTGAAAATTCCAGAGATCAACACCATAAATCTGCCCAAATTCGGCCAATTTTATTAATCCACGCAGGTTCATGGTAGAATATGAAAATGATTTTGTTCGGGCTAATTCCTGTGGCTGCCTGCCATCGGGTTCAATTTGCAAAGCAATTCGCTTGGTTTTTGCGGTTTCCAGAATTTGTTTCACTTTTTCGATTTCGTTCAGGTAAATAAGAATTTCAATAAGTTGCCCGTCGTAATGAGTTCCGTGGTTGTTTTTTGTATCCCTTTCTGCTTTACCCAGTGGGCTTGTTTCAAGCCATAATGCATACTCTTTCAACCAGTTTCGCATCTGTTTTTTCATTTCAGGGGTTAATGCGTTCTTATATTTCAGGATTTCGAGGGCAGTAATCACATTGCCAATTCCTCCAAACTCGATGATTCCAAAACACCTGCCCGAACTTAGCCCCGGAACCCCTTGCGCAAAATTAAGATTGGGGTTCATTCTGGTTTTGGGGTCAACAAACCATGTGTTTATCAATTGTATTGTTTTTTTTGCATAGCGTTCATCATCCGAAAAGAAATATGCATTACCCAAAGTATTCAAATTACCGAACATTTTGTCCTTTCGGCTAACATCGACAAAATCACCTCTTGTTTTGGGGTTTACCTGGCCATCTTTCCGGATATATGGTTTTCCATCGGGTTTTGATGGATTGGGCCAAAAATAGGGAGCCAGGTCAGGTAATCGTGCTTATCGCCACTTGGTGGAACACTGCTTTTTGTCCATCACCGAAAATGGCCCGGCGTTTAACGCCTTATTGGCTTTTTCAATTAGGCTATTATAAAAAGATTGTGCCTCAGGTTCTTTTTCAACGATGCGATTTTTTTGGGTTTGAATTTCGGTAAAATCCAATAAAGTCGGGTTGTTATTAGTTTGCCCGAAAGTTTGTATTCCTGTCGAACTAAAAACGAGAATTAATATATACAACAAAACCATCTTTGTTTTAAATCTGTTTTTTCCTTCTATTCTGATTTTCATTTTACATTTTCAATTTTATTATTGAAATAGGCCTTTAGGTGATATCAAATAAATGTGAGACAAATTCCACAACAACTGCAGTAATCCGTCAGCTGAATCTGACGGCAATAAAAGAAAAAAGGCTGAATTTGGTTCTTAATATTTCCGTTCACTTTGGTGAACAGCTTACCCCGACCAGTCGGGGGATTAAATAACTGCCAATGAATTCCTGGTTTTAACCCCATTCTGAAATATTTTATAAATCTTTTCAAAGCGCCTAATTCAATTTATTATTTTCATTTCCATTAAAAAGCTCAAAAACAACAACAAACGGATTCTCCCAGGCTTCGCCGATTTTGCATACCACAATGGGATCGGAGTGATGCAAATCAATAACCTGAATAAGTTCCTCAATAAATCCAGAATAAACGCTTTTTGCCCAGGCTTGTTTTTCTATTTTTTCGAAAATTGCTTGCTGTTCAGATGGTATTACCCAAATCAACGGACGATCCTGTGACTGAACCGACAAACAACTGCTGAACAACAAAACCAGGCCACCGGTGTAGAAAAATATTTTTTTCCGTTTATAATAGCCTGTTTTTTTCATATTTAGAATAATACTTTGTTATTCAAACCTGAACCAGTCGAGGTGACATAAATCCATACTGTTCCCTTTAAAAACCAGGTAAATATTTTCAACCCCTTTCAGGTTGGTAAGATTACAGATTACATCATTGTATTTTTGAAAGCCGCCGGTCGTTTTTATATACACGCTTCCCAAAACCGGTCCATCAACGTTGTTGGCATGCACTTCAATACTTCCACCCATTTCAGATGAAAGATGAAAAACAGCGGAAGAAACCTCATCCAGATTTTTAACATTGGGAAAATATAGATAACCATTATTTTTTACCTTTTGAATTTCGAATCCCCAATTTGGGTTTTCCTTTTTTTCAACATTTCCGGCGGCCATGTACCATTCTGCCTCAATTTTTTCCCAGCCTGCATCGTATTGACCTACTCCTGTTTCGAAATGAGTATTTAAAAAAGTGGTATCGTCCACCATATCGCCATTGTTTTTGTAGTGAAGGTAGCCAATATACGATTCGCGGTAACGGGCCACATCCTTGCCAAGGTAAAAATGGCACCAGGTATGAAACCACTGGCTGTTCCATTCGAAAAAATTTCCATGTGCCCTTGAGTCGAGCCCGTGTTTTCCGTTTCCTGTTTCGCCGGTTCGGATGAAGGGGCCGTAAATGTTTTCAGAAGTTGCATAATGCGTGCCGGCTGACAAATAATAAATCCCGTTACGTTTGTGCAGGTTGGGTTTATCGTTTCCCTTTAACACATTCATGTCGCCCGAAATTTCAATTTCCTTCGGAGTTTCTGAAAGTGAAATCATATCGTCGCCTAATTTTGCAATGTAATAATTCAGGTCTTTATCGGCTTCCCTGTAATGCCCAAAAACGATGTACGCCTGTTCATCATCATCCATCAGAATGGTCGGGTCGTATTCTTTGCCCGGTGTTAAACTTTCCGGTAACAATGGTTTACCCAGTGCATCTTTGAATGAGCCAGCGGGAGAAGATGCTTTCATAACCCCGGTATTTACATTGCCATTCGAGAAGTAAAAATAGTACGAGCCATTTTTTTCCGCTACATCAGGCGCCCAGCAATTGTTTGACACGCCCATGTAAGTATCTTCAGGTTTTATGGTAGCTTCATGGCTCCAATGAATTAAATCGACAGACGACCAGATGTTCCAGTCAGGCATCACAAATTCATTAGCCGTTGAATCGGCATCACGCGTAGCATATAGATAAACTTTTCCGTTAAAAACAAAAATGTGCGGATCGGCCATCCCGATTTTGGGAATAATCGGGTTATTTGCCAACATGCCGTAATCCGGTAAAACGAAAATGAATGTAAAAAAAATACAGATTAACATTTTGTTTTTTAGCTTCATATTAAATGTATTAAATCCGATAAAATTTTAAAATGCCGCGGTATTTCTTGTTTTAATAAATTTAGTTGTCTGGTTTTCAGAACCGATAAAATAAATTCCTTCTGTTAATTCTGAAATATCAATGGTATTCAAGTTTTGTTCAGATAAAATTTCTATTTCGGAAATCTTTCGTCCTGTTGAGTCATATATTTTTAGCCTGTTTTGTGTGCCGACCCCTTCGACAAACAGTTTTTCATTCGCCGGATTTGGATACACTTTTAATGAAGCCTTTTTGATGTTTTTCCCTCCGGTTGAGCCATCTCCGGTAAGAGAAAATGTCAACAGGGTTACAGGTTGTGCATCGCCCGAACCCACTTTCATCAGGTACAGAAACAATTTGTCTTCGTTATGAAATGCTTTAAAATGGCGGTAAGTGTCGCCGCCAATTTGCTGATAAACAACCTTCCAGTTGTTTTCCCCTTCCGGCGTTGTCCGCATAATTATACGGTTTTTTTCGAGTGCAACGTTAAGGACTTTGTTGCCGAACGCAAAAAAATCACCGTTAGCTTTCGGACAATTTTCAGAATAAGAAAAAGTATTGCTACCGGGCGCTTTGTAGAAGTGAACATCGTTACCGCTAACTGCCGTTAAAAAGTGAATTGCCCCATTTTTAGTGACCGTCCAGATTGGCCCCATTGCAATTCGATTACCAATGCCAATGGCACAAGGTTCGGCCACCTTCAGAAAGTTTGGATTCTGCACCGGCAGTTCTATGGAATTCCCGTTTATATCTGACCAGTCGTTTTTGCCGTATGGAAATTTGGCCTCAGAATAAAAAAATCCGTTATTCAACTGGTAAAGCGGATGAGTGCCGGAATTTGCAATGGCATAACGGATGGAATACCCGGCAATCAGTTTGCCATTCAAGTACTTGTAGTCGCCGTAAATGCTGTACTTTCCATCACCCGACTGGTTGCCGTAGTTATACTGCATATTTTCAAGCCATTTTTCGCCATCATAAATGGCCAGCATATCGTTGCCGTTTCCTGAACCTCCAAAACGGAGTTCAACCATGATTCGGCCATCATTAAAACGAAGAAACCCCGGATATGTACTTTTTTCATAATTAACTCCCTCTTTCAGGAAATGGCGTTTGGGATAAAAATTATCGAGTGTCCACTGGTCATCGGGCACAAAAGCGCCGTTTTTTTTCGAAACCCGGTAATTGAAATAATTGTCGGGATAACTCGCCTTTGAATAAGCGTGCATATCATACAACAGGTGAACTGTGCTGTCAATCGGGCAAACAATTATTGCCGCTGTGTTGTGCGAATCGCCGATGGTTGGGTTTCCGCGGTAACCAATGTGCCGGTCCGGAAATTCTATTGTTTTCCATTCGCCTCCGTCCACTTTTTTGCGCGAAACCATGAGGTTTCGATTGTCCATTCCACCCTTGTACCAGGTAACAAAAACGTAGCCATTTATTACATCGATGCAATCGCCATGGGGTGTAATTTGTTTGCCGAACTGATAGTTAACACCTTGTTTTCCTTCAAAATAAAGTCCTTCGGTTGTTAGCTGAGTGTCGTCTAAAAGTTCAATTTTTACCTGCGCAGTTATATTGTGCCAGATGAAGAAAAAAATGACAAAAGGAATAAATAGGAAAACCTTAATTTTTGAAATTTTATTTTGCATATACTTTAAAATCTTTATAAATGGCCGAGCGGGTGTACATGTGCCGTAAGCCGATTCTTCCTTCTTTCAGAGGATCAAGCCGACTTGTGTCCCACGAAAAAATTTTAGAAAGTTCTTTACCTTCGACTTTAAAATATAACTCAGCATCGGTTTTAATCACAGTTATTTTATACGTTTCATTAGTTTTGAATAAGTCAGTATCGAAATAAGTCGGTGGTATTTCCAACTGCCCGAAAGCTTTCTCCACAGTTACCGGATAACGCCGGGCACGCACATAATCCTGCGTTTCTTCATCGTTTGGAAAAGCTGCAAAACTTATGTGAAGCGCATTCATGTTGTTGAAATAAGTTCGCATGGAAGGCACAGTTCGAAGATGGTTCCACACTGAAATATCTTTTTTGAAATCGCCTTTACCAGTTCCTGTAGCCTGGATGTAAAGAATGTTTACAGCCTTGGTTTCGTTGTCGGTACGGGTGTAATCGAATTCAATTTTTACATCGCCTTCAAACGATTGTTTTGTCCAAAGAACCATGTGGTGGGCATCGTTCCCAAATTCAGGGCCCGCGGTCACATGCATTCCTTTTTCAGTGTTTTCAACCCGGGCAATTTCACCATCGAGAAACCAGTTGGTTTGCCAGTTTTGGGTACAGTTGTCATCAAAAACAAGTTTCCAGTTTTTATCTGTCAAAAAGCTTTCGAACCTTGAATTTTCATCCTGCTGACCAGAAGAACAAGCCGAAAACGCAACTAAAAATAACACAGCATCATTAACGCCTTTGTTTGGAATGAGTGGGTTTTTGCCCATTACCGAAACCTGAAGGATTGTAAAAATCAGAATGAAGAAAAAACGGTTCATTGTATGCTGATATTAATTCTTTTTCAATTTGATTATTTCGCTTCCTGCCAGCAAAAAAGCACCAGTTCCGTAATTTTGCCAGCTATCTTTATCGGCAGGTGCAGGAGAACCTCCGATATTTTGCACCCAGCCCACCATTCCTGATTCCTGCTGGCAATCGCGAAGCGCTTTCCAGGCTTTTTTTACAACCGGTTCGTAATCTGCTTTTTCCAAAAGACCATTGTTTATCCCCCAGGCAAGAGCAAAGGTAAAAAAACCGCTTCCGCTGACTTCGCCGTGATTATATGATTCGGGGCATAAAAGGCTGGTGCGCCATAGCCCGTCCTCAGGCTGAATTTCTTTAACACGGTCTGCCATTGTTTTAAATAGCGTTTCATAAAACGACCGGTTCGGGTAATCAGCCGGCATATTTTCCATTAGCAGCGCCAATCCGCCTAAAACCCATCCATTGCCGCGTGACCAAAAAACTTTTTTCCCGTTTGCTTCCTTAACATCGGTATTGTCTCCTTTCCAAACATAACTGAGATCCCTGGCAAACAGTTTTTCGTCCTGATCAAACAGCAATTCATAGGTCTCATGATAATACCTGTTCATTTCATCGAGATAAATCACATCATTCTTCAATTTTGAATAGGCCGAAAGTACGGGTGGGGTCATAAACAAGGCATCGCACCACCACCACAATATTTTTTGATTTCCTATGCCTGTGCCATCTTTCCATTCATGAGGTTTATGCAAATGATTATAAATGATGGTGTTGGTGGGTTGTAAATTCACACCTGCAACACCAAGGGAATTTAAGTACAAATAAGAAGAGCAAATGGCAAGATCGTCGGCGTGATAATATCTTTCCCAGGGCTTCCATTCATTACGGTTTGCCATTCTGATTAACGTATTTAAAAAAATTGTATCGCCGGTAGCTTCATGTGCTTTGCAAACACCTGTATAATAGGCGCCATTGGTCCAGTCGGTGGGCGCTTTGGCAAAAACCGGGTTTGCTTCCTGCCATTGTGTAGCCTTTATTAATGCCTGCGTATCATCCCATTTCGGTGTTTCTGATTTTTGTGAACATGATTGCATGACAATTAAAATCAGCATAAAAACAGAAGAACTTAATCGTGTTTCATTCATTTTATTTTTTTCGTTTTTAAAGGATTCAGTTTTTAGTATTTTAAAATAGAGGTGTATTAAAAAATACACCTCTTAAACATTCCAATTAACTAATTAAACTAACTAAACTATTACCATCCGGGATTTTCTCCCAGATTCGGATTTTGAGCTTTTTCACCAATTTGGTAAGGGCCAGAGATTCATTTTGTCTTCCCAAACCTATTTTCACAGGCTGTACCATTTCGGTAACAAAAACTGAAAATTTTAAATAAATGCTTTTTTTTCATAAGTTTTATTTAAGCCTCAAATGTATCCCGTAAAATAAGCCTCTGATTGAAATTACGGGTCAACTTATCAAACAAAGGCACCACATTAGAAATCATGCTTCAAAATGAACATTTTGTTCATCTTTTTCTATTTTCATATTGAATTTGTGTTCGCTCTTTATTTGTTCAATGAAAATTGTGGTCACTTAACTGTCATTTCAACTTTTTCAAAAAAATGCGAAAAAAGGTGAACAAATTTGCCAAATGAATTAATATTACAATTTAAGTGATAAAAAAACTGTTCATCTTTTAATTTCAACTATCTATTTTTATCGAAAATCCAGTAATGAAAAAATTTAAAATCATATTGTTTCTGTTTCTGTTTTTAATTTCATTAACAACGGTTAAAGCCAATGAAAACTATTATTTTGAACAAATATCGCCGGAATCGGGATTCGCATTTGATGCAGTTTATGCCATATCGGAAGATTGCAACGGTTTTGTTTGGTTTGGTTGTAACAATGGTCTGTATTATTACAATACCTCTTCTATCAATAAAATAAATCTTTTGCCCGTTCACCAAAACAATTCCCAGTCGTTGCGAATTACAAATTTATACCACGATTTTCAATGCAGGCTTTGGGTTTGTTCGGAGGAAGGATTATTTCTCAGAAATAATCTGGATAACAATTTTCAAAAAATGGAATTATTTTCAACCGATTCCACATTTAACACAAATTCGGCTGTTAACCGGATTCTGCAATTCAATGAACAACTGTACCTTATCGTTATAAATGGTACACTTTTCTTTTTTGACAAGGAGGACCTGGTTTTGCATGAAACCAAATACGAAGGTTTTAAAACTACAGGTCAAATTTCATATCTGGGTATAGACCAGCAAAAAAATATATTAGCTGGCACTAATCAAGGCAAGGTATTTATTGGTCGTCAGCCAAACGATAATTTCAAACTGTTTTATGACTCTGGTTCTGATATAATTAAAACCATTTGCGACGACAACAATAAATATTTCATTGGTTTTAGTTCAAAAGGGGTTGAAGTTGTAAATACCATCGGAATCAAAATTTCGGAGATGAACACCTCGTTAACGGAGAACAAATATCTTCCGGATAACCGCGTTCGGGATATTATAAAAACTGAAGCAGGTAAAATTTGGATTGGAACTTACCAGGGAATTGTGGTGCTGGAAAAAGAAAAGAATACATTAATTACAAACAGTGGTAAAAACGGATTGCCACAAAAAAGTATTTATGTTTTGCACAAAGGCAAAAATAACGGCATTTGGCTGGGAACCTGGGCAGGAGGTATTGCCTTTTACAAAGAAGAGAACTACAGATTTAATCATATTGTTAAAGTTCCAACAGAACCTGAATCAAAAAGTGTTATTTCGGCATTTGCTGAAGAAAAAAACGGGAACATTTGGGTAGGAAGTGAACAAGGTGGAATCAATATCTTTAATTTATCCTCTGGAGAGTTTTTACAGGATAATAAAAAGTCTCAGTTTGAAAATCTTTTTCGCATTAAATCGCTAAGTACTGTAAACAAAGAGAATATTATAATTGGTACGTTTTACCAGGGAATCTGGAGCTTTAATCAAACTGAAAACAAACTAAATAAAATTTCTGACAATTTATTAAACGATGCGACAATTATTTCAACCATTGCAGGAATTGAAAATGAACTTTATATAGGAACTCGGGGATCCGGCAGCAGTTTTATTAAATATGATTTGAGCACGAAAAAATTTGAATCATTCGATATCACCTCCAGTGATGAAAATTCAAGGGGCTATCTAAGAACGTGGAAAATTCTGGTCGATTCGTCGCATAAAGTTTGGATTGCTACAGACGAAGGACTTTTTTACGCCAATAAAAACGAAAATATATTTCACAATTGTTTTAAAGATGATACAGCTTTCCAGTTATCCCATACCATGATTTACACGCTTTATGAAGATAAAAACGAAATTCTTTGGATTGGAACCAAAGGAATGGGCATATTTAAATATAATCTTTCCAACTATAATTTAAGCAGAATTTCAGACGACCAGGTGATTACAAATGCCGACATTTTTGGAATAACAGAAGATAAAAACAGCAACATTTGGTTTAGTACCGACAAGGGCATTTTTTGTTTTAATCAATCGAACCAAATTACTACGCGCTACTCTGCTTTTGACGGGCTGCCAGGCGAACAATTTATACCCAATTCAGTTTTGACAAGTAGCTCGGGCGAACTTTTTTTTGGTTCATCCAATGGCTTCTGCCACATCAATCCCGACAATATTAAAATAAACACCGTTACTCCCGATATCTTTCTTTCACAATTGTTAATCAATAATAAACCAGTCAACCAGTCAAATGATTTTGAAGCCAATTCGTACATTGTTGAAGACATAAAAGAGATAAAACTTCGGCACGATCAAAACTCATTAACTTTTAGCGTAGTGGCAAATAATTTTATAAAACCTGAAAAAAACAAGTTTAAATACAGGTTAACCAATTATGAACCGGATTGGATTGAAGTGGCCTATCACAAAGACATTACATTTACAAAAATTCCGCCCGGTAAATACACACTGGAAGTACTGGGAGCTAACAACGACAATGTTTGGAGTAAAACTCCCTTTAAAAGTAAATATTGAAATACTTTACCCGATATGGCAAAAATGGTATGCGCTTTTGGTGTATTTTTTTATTCTGGCAACCATTGCATACGTGATAATAAAAGAAATTCGCCTGCGTTTAAAACTCAGAAAGGAAATACTTTCAGAACGATATACCAGCGAGGCTAAAGAAATAGTATTCTCAGAGAAATTAAAATTCTTCACCAATATTTCGCACGAAATTCGAACCCCGTTAACCCTTATTATTTCGCCCTTAAATAATTTATTGCACAAATTTCAGTTTGATAAAAATACATCTGAACAGCTACTTACGATAAAAAGAAATTCACAAAGGTTATTGCGGCTTACCAATCAGATTCTTGATTTCAGGTTGCTGGAAGTAAATAAATTAAAACCTCATTATCAAAACTGTGATGTTGTGGCTGTGTGTAACGAGGTTTTTAACTGTTTTGAATTATCGATTAAGGAAAAACAAATCAATTTCATTTTTAACTCTAACTATAAAAATCTTTGGATCAATATCGATCCGGATATGATTGAAAAAGTTGTTTACAACCTGGTTTCAAATGCACTTAAATTCTCGGATGAAAAGGGACAAATATTTTTAACCATTGAAAGCAGGGAAATAACAGAAGAAGACTATAAAGGATATGTTCACTCGGGTATTTTGTTTAAAGGTAAAAGTGTTGAAATTAAAGTTAGAGATTTTGGAAAAGGAATAAAAAAAGAATTTCTTCCTGTAGTTCTTGACAGGTTTTCAACAGATCCCGACGAACAGGCCACTGGAGCGGGTATTGGACTGCATCTTTGCCAGGAATATGCAAAATTACACGATGGTAACATTTTAGTTGAGTCGGAAGAAGGCCAGGGTTCAACTTTTATATTAAATATCCCATTTCAGGAAAACAGCCGGTATGAAAAAAAATCGGTTGTAAAACAATTGTCATTTGAAAACAACACAGAAATTGAAGTTCCTGAACCGGCAAACAATTATTCAGGAGGACAAAAGAAAGTTATTTTATTAACTGAAGATAACGATGAATTGCGAAATTATTTAAAACAATATTTAAGTCGTTATTTCAAAATAATAACTGCAAAAAACGGGCAGCAAGCAGTTGAAATTGCAAGGGAAGTTATTCCTGATATGATTATTACGGATATTTTAATGCCCAAATTAAACGGTATTGAATTAACCGAAATATTAAAAAGCAATGTTACTACCAATCAAATTCCAATTATCGTTTTAACCGCACTTTCAGAAAGCAAATTCCAAAAAGAAAGTCTTTTAAAAGGGGCTGACTCGTATTTGATTAAACCAGTTGACGAAACTGTTTTGCTGGCTCAAATTCAAAATATTTTGAATAAACGGGAATTGATTAAAAAAAGAATGGAACGTACTGATGAAAAAAAGATAGATTCGGACATAAAATACAATGGCAATTCAATTTTAGAAAATGCAGTAAAAATTGTTGAACTACATTTGAGAGATTCTGATTTTGACCTGACCAGCTTATTGAAAATACTAAATGTAAGCCGGAGTACGTTCCACCGAAAAATAAAAACATCCGTAAACCAAAGTCCATCAGAATTTATTCGTGACATTCGTTTAAAAAATGCTGTTGAATTAATGAAAACAGGTAATTTCAATATTGATGAAATTGGGACCTACGTTGGTTTTAATTCAACTTCTTATTTCATACGTTCGTTCAAGAAAAAATTTGGTAAAACTCCAAAAGAGTATTACACGGGCATAAACGGAACCAACTAAGGGAAAAGTGTTAAAATGATCAAGTCTCAAAACAAATAGAAAGTATTTTTGATTATAACATTTTCTGATAAATCCTGTAACGTTTGTATACTTGTCCACCCATTTTCTCCATTTCTGCACGAACTTTTACATTTGTCTCTAGTTCCAGATGAGAATCGATTACAACCTTATTAGCTTTTTTTGCTGATTCTATGAGCTTTATTCCCATCATAACATCGAGCCCCCTACCCTGATAATCAGGAGAAATACCGCCTAAAAGTAAATTTAGTTGTTTGCTTTTCCTTCCGGCGGTTAGTAAAGGGATAAACCCCCAGGGCAACAAGTAACCTTTCGATTTTTTAATTCCCTCACTAATGTCCGACATGGCAACCAAGAATGAAATTACCTTCTCTTCTTTATCAATAAAAATTTTAATAAATCTCGGGTTTATCAAATACAGATATCGATTTGCAAAATCGTCCATTTCTTTGAGTGTAAATGGCACAAATCCATATATTCCTGCAAATGTTTCATTTAAAAGCGTAAGAACTTTTCTGATATAAGGTTTCACCTGGCTTCTTTTTGTAAATTCCATCAACCTCAAGTTATTCTCCCTGCTTGTAAATCGTTTGTAAATGTTCTTATAAAACTCTGGCAACTCGTCGGGTATTGGTACACGGTAAACAACTAAATCGATTTCTTTTGTGAAAGACAGACCCTCAACCAACATATTCATATAGGGATAATTACAATTGGTGGCAATAACAATTGGTTGATCATATCCTTCTATAAGCCAACCCTGCGGGTCTTTATCAGAAAAACCCAACGGTCCAACCATCCGCACCATGTCATTATTTTTCGCCCAATCTGATAATGATTCTAACAAACGACTAAATACTTCAGCATCGTTATATGTTTCAAGGTAACAAAAACGTACATCCTTTTTGTTATGGGTTTCATTATACTGATGACTAATTATACCCATAATCCGTCCAACTACTTCATCTGCTTTAACAGCAACAAACAAAATGGATGTGCAGTGATCAAAAGCCTTGTTCTTTTTTGGATTGAAATAAGTCCATTCATCCATGTATATTGGTGGAACCCAATTTGAATGATATTTATGTATCCTGGCAGGTAGGTGAATAAATTCACGCATTAGTTTTTTGGTAGTTACCTCTTTTATTTCGATTGCCATTTTCTAAATTTGGGTGCCAAGATATCTATTTTCTAAAATAGGCCGACACATCGTGCATGCTAATTTTAAACACTTTTTGTAATAATCTCTATTCCAAATAAATGCCAATACCGAAAAAAACGAGAAGGGCAGATTGATACTCAACCTGCCCCTACAAAAGAAAAATTACTTCTTATCTATTAAAAGTAGAATGTTATATCAAATTTGACATTTAAATTCGCCTGTTTAGAAATTGCATCGGCGGAATTATAGCTCAACTGCAACACAGTTTCTTTCTTGTTGACCATTTCATTCACTACCAACTGCAAAAAATTCAAATCCTGCAAAGAACTAAATTTATAATCTCCTTTTAGAGTACCCAGATTATACTTCAAATTCGCGTTGTTTTTAACTTGCAACGTCACATCTTTTAATTCAAGACTGTCAGATGCTCCTTTAATAAACTCAATATACGAATCGGTATTTAATGCTCCATTACGTACATACTTTTCATTTATTCCAAGGGAAGTAAAATCAGAAAGTTTGATTGTTTTATCCAAAGTAATCGTCGATCCAGCGGGAGCAATAATTCCATAATTATAAATCCTTGAATCTTTAACAGAATCAGGTAAATCCACTTTTGGATCATCATTTCCACAGGACCACAACAACATGCCAAAGGCAAAACCAAACAAAATCATTAATTTGTGTTTCATAGCTTTTCATTTTTAATTCTATATTCCAAAATTGTTTCTAATTTTTTAGAATATATTTATAACTGTCAAAGGTATTAATTAATTGTCTTAAAATAAAATTAGTTGTTTGCCCAACCGGGTTTTAAAGAATCTATAACAACAGTTTTAAAGTTTAACAATTTTACTTCCGAATATTTTTTGTTTGTCAGCATATATAACTATTACATAAACTCCGGGAGCTAATAAGCGTGTATCCAGTTTATCGTTTCCCACAATATTTTTATCCATTAAAAGCATCCCTGTATTGTTATATAAAACCAATCGCAAATTACCTTCGTTTTTTGATGCAATGCTTATTTCATCAAAAAATGGATTTGGGAAAACCGATACACCGGTAAATTGTTCAAGAACATTAATACCAACCATAACAAAATTCAAAGAATCAATAAAGGATGTTTGTGACCAGAGATTGTTTGTATTATCCTGAACCCTAAGTGAAAGGGTATCATTTGGTTTCCAATTTGTTGGAATAAGATCAAATGGAATAATAAAATTCCAGGTATTGTCCGGTGAAGCATCAAGTTGTACAAATGAATTATTTCCAAAACCATTATCAGTATTAAAAAAATATTCAACTTTATTAATTTCTGACATATTTGTACTACCATCCGCCTCAACAAAATTTCTGGTTGTCTGGCTCCAATTGCCATTTGAATCCTGAGTTCTCAAAAACAGATTGTGATAACCCGGACCAGAAAATGAAGCATATGGAATTGTAATTGTTTGTGAAAAACCGGAATCAGGATGTGATACAGAAAATCCTGTGGCTTTGCCAAATCCAGGGTCCGAATCAACAAAGTATTCACCCCTGATTATGTTTTGCGAAAATGCACATATTGCTATCGCAACAAATGCAATGAGCACGATCAGCTTTTTCATAGACAATTATTTAATTGTACGTGCTTTAATTGTAACCTCTAATCCGGTTTCGGCAGAAACCGCGCCTGTTGAAGTAACTTCATAAACTACTGGAACCGGTGCTAACCCCGATAAAGTGTACCGGCTTGAAAGTATTGCACCTCCAAATACCCCTCGATCAGTACCATCACTTCCATTCTGAAAAGCCTGAGACCCTGGTTTAATCTGGTAAAAACCATCTTTAGAATCACCACCTATAAATAATGTATTAATATCGGGCACAACAAGATTATTATTTGAAGTGCCAAATTGCGCAGTTTGCGTTCCAATATTATAAGCAATTTGGGCAGGTGTTGCAGTTATATCAACTATTGCATTAACTGGCATTAGAATGTTATTGCTAAAATCGGAGGTTGTGAATCTTAGATTTGGTGTTGCCAGATTGTTGGGACCGTCAAAAACATTATTCCTGCATTGTGTTATGTTCCATTCAACACCTGTGGCTGACCGTTCCCATAAAAGTGTTTTCTGACAGATATTGTTATTAAAAATAACCTCAACTGGCGGCACAAAATTACTATTCGTGAAATACAGGGCATTTGTAACAAAGTTATTTGGGAAGTAATTTTGAATTATTGTAACCCGCTGTATTCCGGAACCACCTGAGATATGGAAATAAATACTTTTTTCAATCCTGCATCTTTTAATTGTAATGTTGTCCGCAGCTATCTGGATATATCCGTCGGCTGAGTTCGTGTTTACAGCAATATTTAAACCCATAACAGTAGAACCTTCAGATCCTTCATTAAAATTAATTCTTGTTACTCTTGCATCCAGTAAATTATTTCCTGTTTTCAAGTTATCAGGAAGAAAAAATCCCGGACCAATTAGCACCACTTTTTTTGTAATTGTTGCCGAGGTATAAATAAACTGAGAGCTTTCAACATGAATCGTGTCTGAATCCATCACTGAACTCCAAGCTATTGCCTGATCAATTTGTTTAAAAACCGGATATGCAGGATTACCGCCAAAATTGCTTCCCCAAAGTGCTGTACCGTTATAATTGGAACCGTTGTTGACACGCCAGATTTTTGCATCAACAGAATATGAGGAAATCAGAACAACCGCAATAACTGCGGCAATTGAAAGTAGATTTACCTTTTTCATTTTGTAAAATTTAAAATGTTAATATAAATTGAATTCAAATATTCCAGCAAATGCTTCATATAAATATATGAATATTTACGGATATTAATATATTTATTTAATTCAATTGTTGGAATTAATTTTAAATTGGATATTCCGCAATCAACTCAAAATAAAATAATTGAAATTCAATTTGTACAAAATAAAGTTGAAAAGATGTAAGTAATTTAATAAAAAAGGAACTGCTAATTCAATGGAAAAATTCCAATAAAAAATGGCTAATCCAACTTTTTAATCTTTATTTCTCTGAATTCAATCCCCTGCCCTTCTGCCTGCAATCCAATATAACCTTCTGTTAAAGGTTTTTTGTCGATTTTTATTGAGGGATCAAAACCGTTAGCAACGCCGCCGCCTATTTGTGGTTTTGTGTATTCCAAAACCTTTTCACCATTTACAATATGGATAATTAACGAATCACCATAAACAATCAATTCCCCAGTCACCCACTCATCCCAATCGTATGTTTTTGACGACGAGTTTATACAATGGTTCGGATCCATTTCGCCTTTGAAAAAGACTTCTGTTCCGGGCGAACACATATTTCCTGTCGGACGAGGCTGACCATCTCCGGCACCTGCAAGAATCTGGTATTCAACAGAAATTGGCCAATCCTGCTCTTTAAGAATTGTTTTTGGATCCTGTGAATGAAACATCACACCACTGTTCCTATAAGTATATGAAGGGGCATCTTTCATCCACTGATCCGTAAACCTGTATTGGAATTTCAAATGATAAGATGAAAATGGAGTTTTATAAAAAAGGTGCCCGTAGCGGTTGCTGAAATCTTTATAACCATTATAATTTACCTGAATTTTACCGTCAACAACCCTAAAAGTATTTGCATAATTGTCGCCCACATTGTGATGATGAATTTTAACAATCCAACCGTTTAGGTTTTTACCATTAAATAAAGTGATCCAACCTTTTTTACTTTCTTCTTTAGGTTTAAATGAAAAAGAAACAAGGACAAAAATGGTGGCAAGAAAACTAAAGATTATAAGTTTTTTCATAGTATAAGTTTGTTTATTTTTATTTCACAAGTTGATAAAAATATGGTGGCACCGATGTCTGAAAGTTCATTTTTTTCTTTGAATAAGGATGAAGCAAAGTCAATGAAGCCGAATGCAAGGCAAGTCTTTTTATTCCTTTATCTGAATTTCCATAAATTTTATCTCCTGCAACCGGATTACCGTTTTCAGCAAAATGCACACGGATTTGGTTTTTTGTGCCCGTAAACAAATTGATTTCCACTAAACTGAAATTTGCATTTTCTTTTAAAACTTTGTAGCCTGTTTTCGAAAATTTTCCTTTATCCGGATTATTTACTGAATACATTCTATATGCACTGTTTTCGACTAAGTATGAAGTTATAATCCCCTCCTTTTCTTTCAATTGACCATTAACAACGGCAAAATAGGTTTTAGTAAAATCTTTCCAATTGTTCTGCAAAAATTGTTTTGCCTGTTCATTTTTTGCAAAAACCAACACGCCTGAAGTATCGCGGTCGAGCCGGTGAACAATAAAAATCCTGTTTCTCGAACGGGGATTTCCTTTTCTGACATAATCGTTTAAAAGAAAATAAGCTGTTTTCTCCTTTTCCCTGTCCGTCCCCATTGTAAGTAGGCCATTTATTTTATCCACCACAACAATATCCTGATCCTCATACAGGATAGTAAGTCCTTTTGGCCTATGTTTTGAAGAATTCGTTATCATTTGTGGCGTTTGTGCCTGCATATAAAGTCATTTTAAAGTCAAAAGTAAACTGTTTATTTTGAATGTGAGTCTTGTTATTGATTTTTTAGAAAATGAAAAGTAATGATAAACAAGTTGAACTGCGCAAAAAGCATTGTGTAATCCATCACAAAAAGAAACCGCTGCGAAAATGAATTCACAACGGTTTCAAATTAAAAAAACTCAATATACTTTTTTCGCATTATTCTCCAATCCACGATACAATTTGTTCGTCGTCGGGTTTTACTTTTGGAGGAATCATTTTTACAAGGTTTCCTTTTTCGTCAATCAGGTACTTTTGAAAGTTCCAGCTTACTTCAGAATCCAAAAATCCGTTTTCACTTTTTGATGTTAACCATTTATAAAGCGGATTCATATCTTCACCCTTCACTGAAATTTTTGACATCATTGGAAAAGTTACGCCATAATTTTTTGAGCAAAATTCTTCAATCTCCGCATTTGATCCAGGTTCCTGTTTACCAAAATTATTGGCCGGAAAACCAATGACAACAAAATTTTTGTCGCCATATTTCTCATATAAACCCTGCAATTGTTCATATTGTGGCGTATTTCCACATTTTGATGCCGTATTAACAACCAAAACTTTTTTTCCTTTCAAGGATGAAAGATCGAAATCATTTCCTTCAATGTCTTTTACTTTAAAATCATAAAACGATTGCTGTGCAAAAACAGCTCCTGCTAGAATTACCATACTGAAAATTAATGCTATTTTTTTCATTCTGAACTTTTTAAATTGTTTATGAATTGTAAAACAAAAAAATGGTTTAAAAGTTTTTTTAGCAATCGGAACTTTAAAAGTTTTCTAATTTCATGTTGATTTTTGATAGATTCTTATTCCGGAACATGGAATTTCATCTTAGCTTTTTCCACTTTCTGAAAAATTCAAATTTTCAATTTCCGATTGGATGTAAAAATTGAATTCCAATATACAAACTTGAATATGCCGAAAGTAATCGGGGTCGTGTCTCGTAAAACCAATACATTTGCAGTATGAAAACAAACATTCCAAAAACAATGAAAGCGGTTGTTTTAACCGAAAGCGGAGCAAAACCAACAATTGCAGAAATTCCTGTTCCACAACCAGGAACCGGTGAAGTGTTGGTTAAAATGCATGCATCGCCAATTAATCCATCTGATTTAGCTTTTCTTGCCGGTGGTTATGGAATCAAAAAACCATATCCTGCTGTTCCCGGATTTGAAGGTAGCGGAACTGTTGTAACAGCCGGAAAAGGAATTCTGCCAAAATTGTGGTTAGGAAAAAATGTTGCTTGTGCGGCATCGCCAAAATACAACGGTTGCTGGGCTGAATATATGGTTACCACAGCCGCTTCTTGTGTTCCACTTTCGAAAGAGATTTCGATGGAACAAGGTGCAATGATGTTTGTAAATCCGATGACTGCTTTGGCTTTTTTTGATGTTTATAAAAACCTGCCAAACCCAGGCAAAAAAAAGCGTGGCATAATCAATACCGCAGCAGCCAGCGCGCTTGGACGGATGGTAATTAAATTGGGGAAAACGCAAGGTATTCCGGTTATATCTGTTGTCAGAAGAAAAGAACAGGTAGATATTTTGAAAGCTGAAGGAGCTGAAAATATTTTAAACAGCAGCGATGCTGACTTTGAAAAAAGTCTAAAAGAACTGGCGCACAAGATTAATGCAACTGTGATTTTTGACTGTGTGGGAGGAAAAATGGTACAACAATTAATTGACGCCACTCCAAATGAAAGTCATCTTTTTATTTACGGTCGTTTATCATCAGAACCTTGTGAAATTCAACCCGGCAATTTAATTTTTTCTGAAAGTAAAATTCAAGGTTTTTGGCTTACTGAAACCGACTAAAAAGCCAAAGTTTAATGCAAACTATGTTAAATGTTCGAAAAGTAAAATCGCTGATAGGAAATGAATTAAGTACAACCATTTACAAAACATTTCAGCCTGAACAAATTGTTGAAGCAATAGAAACCTATCAGAATAACATGAGCAAAGGGAAAGTTTTGATTCGGTTTTAACTGAGTAATTTTTTGATTCAATTTAATGGTTCAAGCCATAAATTACGGAATTGAATTTTTGAACCTTCTGCCTGTAAACCAATTCCACCTTTGGTAACCGAACAGTTTGTTGCCACATTCTGAAGCAAACCATTTATTCTAAATTCTATGGTGTTTCCATTACAGGTTATATCGAAACTGTTCCACTCACCAGCCGGTTTTTCATTTGATGGATGCATTTTTGAGATTAGCGGTTTGTTATCGGTGGTTGACGTAAAAACTGTGTCATTCAAAGTAGCACTCATACCAACTCCGTGTACTATAAAATCGCCGGCATTTTCATATTTTAGCTGTCCCTGGTAATGGCCTGGCCAAATTAAATCCGGTCCGTTTGTATGCACAAAAATGCCACTATTTGTAGGTTTCTCAGGATAACGCCATTCAATATGAAGATTATAATCTGAGTATTCTTTTACTGTTCTTAAGTATCCCACAGGAACCCCAACCGTTTCAATCACGCCATCTTTAGCATAAAAAAAATCGTTTGGACTGATTATAGAATCGTTTACGAAAATTGTCCAGCCATCAAGGTTTTTGCCATTAAACAGTAACTCCTTTTTATCGGCGCAGGAAGTAATTAGAAAAATTAGCAGAACAGAAATCAATAAGTTTTTCATTTCGTTTATTTAAAAAGATTAAGATTTATTTATATCATTAAAAAAATTATTTTTTTGAATAATTCGAGCTGATCATTTATCAGTTAATCATGCTAATATGCGAAAAAAACTTGTTTTATTAAAAATCAACTTGAGTGATTTGCAATAACTTTTAATTTCCTGCATTTGAAAAGTTGTAATTTGTTTTTCTTTCCATTTTCACTCCTGCAAATATCGGAATGGGGCTTTACATTTAATATTTCACTTTTACTTTTAACATCCCCTCAACTTCCTGTTCCGAAGGAAAAACTATATATCCACCACCACTTCCTGAGGTAATCGCACCCGAATATTTAGGAAAGTAGTTGTTTTGCACTTCTTCCATAACCCACTCAGGCACTGTGTAGGGTAACATTTCACTCCATGCGAGGAATGATTCTTTCATCGATTCGCCCAAATGATTGACATTTTTTTTCAGGATTGCTTCGTAACACGCTACACCGGATTCTCCTAAACGTTTAATGATTTTTGGGTCGAGGTTCTTTTTTAAGATTGGGTTATAACCTTCCGGACGTGGCTGCAGTGGCGCAAAGTGCAACACATTTGATAACCACTCACAAATTTCCGGGTCAACAGTATTTTCAATATGGCCAGGCCAGAATTTTCCTTTATAATCTATGCGTGTTATTCCGGGAACGAGCAAACCAATGTGATCCTGCGATCCTGAAATGTATTCGGAACCCGGAGGATTTTCGGCACCAAAAAGCAACTGTGCATTGCGTGCAGGATCGCCGGCAGGGATTCGATCTCCCCACATTTCCATGGCTATTTTGCGTGAACTTGTTGCCATTCCCGAGCGATCGTTAAATTCAATAGTTGGCCAAATTTGTGCTACAACTACCGATCCTGGAAGTATTTCGGAAACCCACGGCTGATCCATCCAACCCCCGGCCAAACAAGCTCGGTATGGAAATTTAAGATCCCGTTTAGAAGCTGAACTGGAACGTTCTGGCATTCCGTCTTCCGGAATTCGATCCAAAACAATCAATTCAACACCATTTTCATCGCAGAGTTGTTTTTTCCCTTCAGTAAAACCATCATGATTTACAACAAAAATGTCCGGTTTCAGTATTTTCATATCAGGTTCAAAATCAAGCATTCCTGAACCCGATGCAATATTTGCCTGTTCCACATACCGCACGGCACCAACCATATATTTCCGCTCTTCCTGCGAAAAATAAGGTGCTTTTCCTTTTAAGAATTTTATATTTTCATCCTGTCCCACAAAAACGTGAAGTTTTCCATATTGGGCGGCTGTTTTAAAAAACGCAATATGGCCCGCATGTAACAAATCATAGCATCCGCTGACCATTACTTTTTTATCTTTCATTTGATTTTGTTTAAGTTAATCAAAGTCTGATTAAAAATTTCATAAAAAGAAACCTCAATATTTAGATATTGAGGTCCCTTTCAAAATAGTTAAAAGTTTACTTTTTGTCTGAAATCATTTGTTCTTTTATCCAGTCATAGGTTTTTTTCATTCCGTCACGAAGTGGATAGGACGGCGCCCAACTCAGATATTCCTTAATCAGGGTGTTATCGCTGTTACGGCCGCGAACACCTTTGGGAGCGCCTAAATCGTAACTTCTTTTAAGTTTGTAACCGGCAATATCTTCAACATAATCAACCAGTTGATTGATTGAAACCATTTCATCGCTACCCAAATTAATTGGCTCCTCGATATTACTGTACATTATTTTCAGAATACCTTCAACACATTCATCAATGTACATAAACGATCGGGTTTGTTCACCATCGCCCCAAATTACGATCTCGTCTTTTCCATACAATTCAGCTTCAATTACTTTCCGGCACATTGCGGCAGGCGCTTTTTCCCGACCGCCGTCATAAGTTCCAAATGGCCCATAAACATTATGGAAACGCGCTACTCTTGTTGTAATTCCAAAATCTTCAGTGAAGTGTCGGCACATTCTTTCGGAGAATAGTTTTTCCCAACCATAACCATCTTCGGCCAAAGCCGGATATGCATCAGCTTCTTTAAGTCCGGGATTGTGCACATCAGTTTGTTTATCGCCATTGTAAACACAGGCTGATGATGCATAAAAGAAACGCGTTACACCCAGGTCGCGGGCTGCCATTAAAAGGTGTGTGTTGATTAAAACGCTCAACATACAATCTGCTTTGTTGTTTTCGATAAAACCCATTCCGCCCATATCGGCTGCCAGGTTGAAAACTTCGTAATATCCATTTACTGCTGTGTAACAATTTTCCTTTCCATTCAGGTCAAGCACCAGGTTGTCGCAATCATCATGAATCTGATACCATTCAGTTAACGGTTTTTTATCAACTGCGCGAACTTCATAATCCATTTCCAATAACTTTTTTGCGAGATGGCCGCCTATAAAGCCACCGGCTCCTGCTACTAATGCTCTTTTTTTCATCTTTTTTATTGTTAAAATTCATTTTCGACACAAAGATTGACATTCTTTTTGTACCCTGCAAACCATTGAAAATGGGCTGGTTTGCGCAAAGGTTTGCGCAAAGGTTTGCGTAAAATTAATATGTTGTAAAACATATTTTTTTGGTTATTACATTATTAAAATGGACGTTTTAAGTCCAAATCAGACTTTTGGCAACTCCCATGGTGAACGGTAATGGGCTTTCACCATTTCATTTGCTTCAGCATCGTTTTTGAATTCCTGTTTTAAAGGATCCCAGAAAACTTTTCTGCCCAAACGATAAGAAATGTTGCCAAGGTGCGAAATTCTGGCAATATGTGCTCCAATTTCAATATCGCAATTTGGTTTGTTGCGGGTTTTTATGCAATCAAGGAAATTGGCAACATGCAAATCCAAACCCTGGCCGGTGCCTTTTTGCAATGGCATTCCGGTAAAACCATTTTTTGCTGAGGTACTTGTTGTTTCAGGAATCACTTCCCAACCATTTCTGTCAACAATTAAAGTACCCCACTCGCCAATAAAAGCCACACCGTGACCACGGTTTCCATAATTGGCGCCATAAATCCCAATGGTGTGATCCCACAGCACACCAAAATCACCAAAGTCGTAAACAGCCATGCAGGTGTCTGGCGTTTCCATTGCATCATTTGGGAAAGCATATTTCCCACCAGTTGCCATTACCGATTTCGGCACATACTGATTCATTCCGAAAAGTGCATAATCGAGCAAATGAACACCCCAATCGGCCAGCAAACCTCCCGCATAATCCCAGTACCAGCGAAATGTAAAATGAAACCTGTTTTGATTGAAAGGACGTTTTGGAGCAGGACCTAGCCAAAAATCGTAATTCACTCCTGCTGGTACTTCTGTGTCGGGCAAAACAGGGATTGAATTTTTCCAACCCACATATGACCATGCCCGTACAGAGCGAATGCGCCCAATTTTTCCGGTATGCAAATATTCAACAGCCGCTTTCCAATGTGGATCGCTGCGTTGCCACTGCCCCACCTGAACCACTTTGTTGTAGCGATTTTGGGCGGCCACCATTAAATTGCATTCCTGAATTGAATTGGCCAATGGTTTTTCTGTATATAAATCTTTTCCGGCTTCCATGGCATAAATCCCCACCAGGGCGTGCCAGTGGTCGGGTGTTCCGTTTATAACTGCATCAATATCTTTATTATTAAGCAATTCCCTAAAATCATTATATAGGATAGGTTTTTTCCCTTGTATTTTTTCAACTTCGGCAGCACGTTTTTCAAGCACATTTCTGTCCACATCGCAAATGGCTGCGCATTCAACATTAGGTTGTTTTAAAAATGCAATGAGGTCACTAAAACCCATTCCGTTGCAACCAACTAATCCGACTATTATTTTTTCGTTAGCAGAACCTGCTTTTAAAATGGTTGGAAAAGCCCCAAAAGCAGCGGTTGCCAGGACGGTTGATTTGATAAAATTTCTTCGGGTTGAGTTCATTATATTGGATTTTAGTTGAAAAGTATGGCTAAAGATAATCTTTACAAAAGTCATAAAAAAGATTCGCCCGATGAATTATTTCATCAGGCGAACCTTAAAGTGAAAATAAAAAGACAATCAATTTACAAGTTTGACTTAGGAAAGTCAAACTCCCTAAAAATGTTATACTTTAGGCAATTGCCACTTATCCCGGTAAGTCAGTTTCATCAAATTGTTGGCTTCTTCCTCCTTAAAACTTTTTGTTGCATCATCCCAATGAATGCGTTGGCCAACACGGTAGGCAATATTTCCCATTTCAGAAACAATTGCGGTTTTTGCACCAATTTCAACACTTGCATTTACACTGCCACCTTCGCGAATACACTTCAGGAAATTCTGAACATGCTCATCAAGTCCGTCGCCGTAATTTTTTTGGGTTTTAGCCTCAAAAAAAGGTTTCTTTTCATCATTGTTTCTACCGGGCATAGTTTCCCAACCGCCACGATCAACAACCAAAGTACCTTTATTCCCTACAAAAGCCACACCATGTCCCCGTCCGTATGGTCCAATTCCCGGGTTTAATCCACACTCCCAAACCATTGAATGATTAGGATAGTTATATAATGCTTGCTGAGTATCCGGAGTTTCCATTGCACCGGGTTCATAAAAATATATACCGCCACCGGGGGAAATAGATTGCAGGCATGCCGGCATCCATTCCATAAAGAGCAAAATCCAATAAATGCACACCCCAGTCAGTCATCGCTCCTCCGGCATAATCCCACCACCAACGAAAATTATAATGAAAACGGTTGACATTAAAAGGGCGTTTTGGCGCTGGACCAAGCCACATATCATAATCAACGGTTTCAGGAGCTTCAGTATCCGGCATTGCAGGAAAAGGCGTATTGTAACCTTTATAAATCCAGGCCTTAACTAAATGTACATCGCCAAGTTCGCCTGATTTTACAATATCAGATGCTTCAAACCAGTGTTTTGAACTGCGCTGCCACATACCAACCTGCACTTTTAAATTCGGATATTTTGAAGCCATTGCAACCATTGCATTACACTCTTCAATGCTATGTCCCATTGGTTTTTCCACATACACATGTTTTCCGGCTTCCAGCGCCATCATCATTATTATGGCATGCCAATGGTCGGGTGTACCAATAATAACAGCGTCAATATCTTTATTCTCAAGTATTTTTCTGAAATCGCCAACGGCTTGCGGACGTTTGCCCGTGCGCTTTTCAACTTCTGCTGTTCGATCTTCGAGTATTTTTGAATCAACATCGCACAAAGCTGCACATTCAACATTATCCTGTTTCAGGAACGCATCCAAATCACTCCAACCCATTGAGCGGCAACCAATTAATGCCACCGTAACTTTTTCTGATGGTGATGCACAAGCTTGTAAAAATGTTGGGGCAACACTAACAGCTGCTGCTGCAACTGCTGTATTTTTTATAAAATTCCGACGGTTTGTATTCATCTTTTAAAGATTTGAGATTATTAGTAGCAAGAATAAAATTTAATACGGTTTTTAATTCGGGGGCTAAAGTTAGTTTTATCGCAACAAAGGAAAAAATAATAATTGCTAAAATTTAAATGTATTTTATCCCGGCTCTTTTTCAATCTAATTCTGGTTAAAATTGACCAATCGGTCATTCTTAACTTTTTTTTAACATCATTTTTTTAGTAAATAAAAAATGTTGTTTTAAATTTGACCAACCGTTCAGTCAAAAATTTCAATTTAATATTATGTCACCACGCAGTGCAAAACAATTTGATGATATCAGAAAACAAAAGAAAGAGTTGATTTTGGAATCAGCGCTTGAACTTTTTGCTGAACATGGGTTTCATGTCACATCAATCAGTCAGATTGCAAAAAAAGCTAAAATTTCAAAAGGACTTATTTACAATTATTTCGAAAGCAAAAATGAAATTCTTAATGAAATTATAAAAGTTGGTTTTAATTCCATTTATTCCAACTGGGATTTAAATCGTGATGATGTGCTCACCAAAGAGGAATTTATGTATTTTATCCGGCAAAGTTTTAAAATTATGCGTGAGAAAACAGATTTTTGGAAGCTTTATATTTCACTCATGCTACAGCCGAAAGTTTCCGAGTCGTTAAAACAAGATTACAGTAATGAGTCGAAAGCTATTTTTAAACTTTTTTACCAGTTTATTATTTCGAGTGGAAGTAAAGATCCTGAAAGCGATATGTTTGCGATTAGCGCTCTGTTAAAAGGTGCTTTTATTACAGCAATCACTGCTCCTGAGTTTTTTCCTCCCGAAAAGCTGGACGATAGAATTATATCCGCTTGCTTTAAAATTTTAAACAATTAATAAATAATCATGAAAATTAAAATCTTTATAATACTGCTGGTTCTTTCAAACACTGCGACTTTTGCCCAGGATATAAAAGAAATTATTCGGAAAAGCGATGAAAAATTCAGGGGAAATTCAAGTGAGGGCGAAATGACAATGATTATTGAACGCCCAACCTGGTCCAGGGAAGTAACCATGAAAAACTGGTCGCTCGGCAATGAATATTCGTTAATCTATATTACAGCACCCGCAAAAGAAAAAGGACAGGTGTTTTTGAAACGTGAAAAGGAAATGTGGAATTGGGTTCCCAACATTGAGCGCATGATAAAAATTCCACCGTCGATGATGATGCAATCATGGATGGGCTCAGATTTTACCAACGACGATTTGGTTCGCGAATCATCAATTGTTCATGATTACACACACAAATTGCTGGGCGAAGAAATTATTGACGGTTACAATTGCTACAAAGTTGAATTAACACCACTCGACGATGCCCCTGTTGTTTGGGGGAAAGTTATAATCTGGATTTCGAAGGAAGAATATTACTGGTTAAAATCTGAATATTACGACGAAGACGGGGAACTGGTAAATACTGAAATTCTTTCGGAAGTAAAACAGATGGATGATAGAAAAATACCTACCCGCATGGAGATGATTCCGGCCGATGAACCTGGAAACAAAACGACAATTATTTTCAGGAACATGAAATTCAGTGTAAAACTGGATGAATCGTTTTTCTCGCAGCAAAATATGAAAAGGATAAGATAAGGATTGAGGGATTGTAGTTGAAGAAGCTGACGAAACTGAAATGTGGTAGATTTATTAATCCATTCTGCGATTTGTAACACAATGGAGTCAGTTCAGTTAAATTATGAAAGTCTTGAAATTTTTTAAATTATGGCAACAGAAAGAAAAAATAAACAGTAATGAAGTTAAAAATCAGTATTTCCGTCAATCAATCATTCAGTCACCAATTATGAAAACCAATTTAAAACTTGCATGGCGTAACCTCTGGAGAAATCGGCGACGAACGGTTATCGCCATTTCTTCCATTGTTTTTAGCGTACTTCTGGCATCGTGGATGCGGTCGATGCAGGAAGGCTCATATGACAGTATGATTGAAAATTCTGTTAAATTTTACTCTGGTTATTTACAGGTTCAGGACACTGCATATTGGGAAGAAAAAACGCTGGATAACAGTTTTGAAGCCAAACCCGAACTCATTCAGGAAATTCAAAAGGTTAAAGATGTAACATTGGTTTCAAACCGGATCGAATCTTTTGCGTTGGCTGCCAACAAATTGAAAAGTAAGCCCGCAATGGTAATGGGAATCGAACCCGAAGCAGAAAATCAAATTACAGGCATTTCTAAAAAAATAAAGGAGGGCGTGTTTCTGAAAAATGGGGATAAAGGTGCAGTTTTGGGAAAAGGATTGGCAGAATACCTCAACCTGAATGTTGGTGACACTTTGGTTATGATTAGCCAGGGTTACCATGGGTTGAGTGCCAGCGGGCTTTTCGAAATAAAAGGAATTATGTCGCACCCCATTGCCGAATTCGACAAAAGAATGATTTATCTTGACATTGAAACTGCACGCGAATTTTACTCAGCTTCCGGATTGTCGACTTCGCTGGTAGTGATGACTGATAACCACAACCGGGTAAATCATATCAAACATAAAATAGAACAAATTACAGATACCAGTAAGAGGGTTATGACCTGGAACGAAATGCAACCTGAAATTGAGCAATTAATAGAAAGCGATCGTGGCAGCGGACTAATTATGTTGGGAATTTTGTATATGGTTATTGCATTCGGTATGTTTAGCGTTGTGCTGATGATGGTAAAGGAACGAAGTCGGGAATTCGCTGTTGTGCATGCAGTTGGAATGCAAAAAAACAAACTAATGGTTGTCGTATTCTTTGAGACCATTTTTATTGGCTTCATCGGATGCTCAATTGGATTAATCATTAGCTATATATTTTGTCTGTATTTTTTTTACAACCCGATTCCTTTATCAGGTAATATGGCTACAGCAACAGAACAATACGGAATGGAACCGTATATGTTTTTTTCATTGAAATCGTCCTTATTTTACAGCCAGATGATTTTGGTCTTCTTCATCAGCGTATTCATTTCAATATTTCCAATTTATAATATATATCGTTTGAAAATTACAAAAGCTATGCGTGGATGAAAAATGACAGAATGCGTGAATTCAGAAATAAAAGAATGATAAATGAGTGATCGAGTGATTGGGTAAAAACTTAACTCATAAAGCTTGAAACCTGGAACCGGGAACCGGGAACTTTGAACTTTAAACTTTAAACTTTAAATAAAGGAATTATGATTTGGCAAATTGCGTGGAGAAATGTTTGGAGAAATAAAGTGCGCAGCATAATTATGATTGTTGCCATTGCACTTGGATTGACTGCCGGCGTATTCACAACAGCATTTATGCAGGGCGCAGTTGATGCCCGAATCAAGTCTGCCACTAAATCGGAACTGGCTCATTTGCAAATTCATGCGCCCCATTTTTTGGATAATAATGAAAGTGGACTTTTTATAAAGAATGCCAGTACATTAACAAATAAAATTGAAAGCCTTGACTCGGTTGTAGCGGCAAGCCAGCGTTTGGTAGCCGAGCCGTTTATAACTGCGGCACACGGAACAGGTGGCGGAAGACTGATTGGCGTTCAACCCGAAAAAGAAAAATATGTAACCGATATTTGGGAACATGTAATTGAAGGGACTTACCTGGAGCAAACAGGTCGTATGCCTCCTGTTCTTATTGGCAACAAACTGGCTAAAAAGCTACAATTGAAAATCGGCTCTAAAATGAACGTTCAAATGGTTGATTTTAATGGCGATTTGTCATCGAAAGGATATAGGGTGTGTGGCATTTATAAAACAGCAAACACAACTTATGACGAAACACATTTATTTGTTTTGTACGATGATTTGAGAACCCAGCTTGGCATTGAGAATGATGCTGCCCACGAAGTTGCAATAGTTCTGGAAAGCGGAGATGAAGCATCACTGGTAAAATCATCGATTCAGAAAGTTGCACTGGGAAATGATGTTAAGACCTGGAAAGAACTCAGTCCGGAAATGTCATTACTGACGGATTACATGGATGAATATATGTATATTTTTATTCTGATTATTTTGCTCGGTTTGTGCTTTGGAATAATAAATACAATGCTGATGTCTGTGCTCGAACGTACCAAAGAAATTGGAATGTTGATGGCTGTTGGCATGAACAAACGAAAAATTTTCAGTATGATAATTCTGGAATCGGTAATGTTAACTTTTACCGGTGGCGTATTTGGGGTATTAATTGGATCGGTAATTACAAAAATCTTTGAAACAACCCCAATCGATGTTTCGGCATTTTCTGATGGATTGGAAAAATATGGTTTTGCTACTCAAATTTACACTTCGTTAAAACCTGACACTTTGTTAACCGTGGCAATACTAGTGATAATCACGGGTCTGGTTTCGGCAATTTACCCGGCTAAAAAGGCGCTAAAACTGAACCCTGCGGAAGCGACGAGGACGGATTGAATGCCTCCCCCGACCTCCCGATTTTCGGGACGAGCTCTCCGAAGGAGGGGAGAAAAAAAATTGTGATGAATAAAATTGTGAATAAAATATACGCTAACCCTCGTTTGAGCCGCAAGACCGCTTGACGGGCTGAGGCGAGAACAGGAGGTATGGTATGCAAAAAAAGAAAAACAAAATAATCATAAACAAATGAAAATCATAGAAATAACAAACCTGCACAAAACCTACGAAAGTGAATCAGTTGCGGTGCACGCCGTAAACGGTGTTAACCTGTCCTTCGAAGAAGGCGAATTTTCGGCAATTGTTGGTCCTTCCGGCTCAGGGAAAACTACTTTATTAAATATAATTGGCGGATTGGATGATGCCACCGAAGGATCAGTAATCATTGACGGGGTAAAAATCAATGAACTTTCTTCAAGAAAACTAACCGATTTCAGAATGAAAAATATTGGATTTGTTTTTCAGGCCTATAATTTAATTCCGGTATTAACGGCCCAGGAAAATGTAGAGTTTATAATGCACTTGCAGGGAGCTGATAAAAAAGCGCGCGACAAACGAACCTCTGAGTTATTAAAAGCTGTTGGTTTGGGTGGAATGGAAAACCGTCGTCCGTCAAAACTTTCAGGTGGCCAGCAACAACGTGTTGCAGTTGCCCGTGCTTTGGCATCAAAACCTAAATTTGTTTTAGCCGATGAACCAACTGCTAACCTTGATTCAAAATCAACGGAAAATTTGCTCGATATTATGGAGCAACTAAATAAAGAAGAAAAAATAACGTTTATATTTTCAACACATGATCAACGGGTGGTAAACAAAGCACGGCGTATTATTACCATCGAAGACGGGAAAATAATTAGCGATATTAAAAAGTAATTGCAATGAAAACCTTGGCAACTGTTATTTTTATAAGTGTTTATTTTTTAAGTTTTGCAACTGACCCCAAAATAGCAATCAACTTAAACACTGCCGAAAATGCTGGTTACCTCTCGCCCATAGAAAAAGAAATAGTTTATGAAATTAACCTTTTTCGATCTAATCCGGCTGATTATGCTGAAAAATACATTGCCCCGCTGGCAAAAAACTATAAAGGAAAGTTACTGTATTATCCCAATGACAAACCAATACTGACAAAAGAAGGAGTACAAGCAATTTACGAGTGTGCGCGTGAATTAAAAAAAGCTACACCGGTATCAATTCTTTATCCCAACCCGGCATTAACAAAAGCAGCTGTAGATCATGTAAAAGATCAGTCGAAAACCGGAAAAACCGGGCATTTTGGAAAAGATCGTTCCAGTTCGAAGGAAAGAATAGAAAGGTATGGTAAATGGAATGTAAGGATTGCAGAAAACATTGCTTATGGCGGAAATACGGCCCGGCAAATTATGATTTACCTACTTGTTGATGACGGTGTAAGTGACCGTGGTCATAGAAAAAACTTTCTTCATCCTGATTTTAAATTGGTTGGAGTTGCCACAGGGAGTCATCCGTTTTACAATAATATGTGTGTAATGGATTTTGCAGGCGGAATGACCGAAAAGTAGAAGAAATTCAGAAGTACAAAATTGAAAATTGTGGAGTTTGGGTGACATTTACATTTTCTGATCCATTGTTATAATCATGTTGTTGACGCAGAGTATGTGGTTCGAAAATGGAATACGTTAACATGTGTTTTACATCGAAAATCAATTCAGAATGAAAAAAACTTTACTTATATTTCTTTTACTTGCTACTGTTTTTTTTGCAAAATCACAATCAAGTGTTTCACTTAACGGATACATTAAAGAATTGAACATGTTCTATAAGCCGGTCCATCCGATACCCACAAGCACAACTGATTCACTTGATTTTCTTTTTCTGAATCAAATACATAACCGATTAAATTTCAGGTGGTTTGCAACAAATAAACTCACCATCGCCCTTGAAGCCCGCAATCGTTTATTTTTTGGTCAGATGATAAAGAAATATCCTGAATACAAAATATCAATAAATAGTGATAATGGTTATTTTGATTTGGGAAAAGTTATTGTTTCAGGCGACAGTTGGTTTTTACATTCGGCCATCGACCGCGCCTGGATTGATTATACTCTCGACAAATGGCAGTTTACATTGGGACGGCAGCGTATAAACTGGGGCGTAAATTTAGTTTGGAATCCCAACGATATTTTTAATTCATTTTCTTACTTCGAATTTGATTATGAAGAACGCCCCGGTACGGATGCAGCAAAAATTCAGTATTACACAGGCGTTACTTCATCAGCTCAACTGGTTTATAAAATTGGTCACAACACCAATGAAAGCGCAGTTGCCGGCATGTACCGTTTTCTGAAGGGTAGTTACGATTTTCAGGTTTTGGGAGGTTGGGCCGGCAAAGATTATGTTTTTGGTGGAGGCTGGTCGGGCGATATAAAAGGAGGGGGCTTTCGTGGTGAACTTTCTTATTTTCTTCCAACAAAAACCGATAATGGAAGTGAACAGGCTTTTGTTGCTTCTGTTTCGGGTGACTACACTCTAAAAAACAGTTTATACCTCCACTCTGCCATACTTTTTAGCAGCAACGGAAAAACCGGTGACGCAGGTGGCGACCGTGGATTTTTCGACCAAAACTTATCGGCAAAAATGCTGGCATTGGGCATGGTTGAACTTTTCGGGCAAATAAGTTATCCATTTACTCCGCTGTTTTCCGGGAATTTCGCAGCTATGATGAATCCGCTGGATCAATCATCTTTTATTGGTCCTTCACTTACTTATTCTTTGGGCAACAATTGGGAAATCATGTTAAATGGACAGCTGTTTCTGGGGCGAAGTGGAACTGAATATGGTGATTATGGAAAAGCACTTTATGGAAGGTTAAAGTGGTCGTTTTAGGAGTAATGAATGAGTGGGTAAAATTTTGTGAATTGTTAATTTCAAATCAATTTCAATTAAATTGTAAATTTTGCCTTTTAAACCGTTATTGCCCGAAACTTGTTAAAGTCTTTAAACTTGAGCGTTTACTGACAAATAGCCAAACAACATTAAATTTCAAATTACAGTAGTTATTTATAATTTATGGCTGCATACATTTTAACTGCCATATACTTAACTGTTCAAACCAACGTTATGGTAATAGTCTTTTAAAAAATTAATTTACTTTTACCACCCGAAATTTTATGGGCATGAACTTTAGGTTTTCTTTATTTTTTTTACTTATAATTATTTTAAGCGGATGCGGTTCGGCCAAATATGGTCGTGATGCACTGCTATCGAAGGATATTGGCGAATATTACAAGGCAATAGAAAAACTAAGGAAAGCAACCAAAAAGGAAAAAGATCGGGATAAAAGGATGCTTTACGCATTCGAAACCGCCGAATGTTACCGTTACATTTGCGATTATGAAAGGGCTGAACTGTACTATAAAAATGCTATTCGCCGTGGTTATAAAGATAATATAGCGCTTTTGTACCATGCCGATATGTTGCGTGCAACCCAACAATACGAAGAATCAATAGAAACTTACCGCACCTATCTTGATTCGGTGCCGGGCGATGAACGGGCACTTGCCGGATTGGAATCTATCCGCAAAACACAGGAGTGGGTAGCAAATCCAACCCGTCACATTGTAAATCCAATAAAAGAAATCAACTCAATTCAAAGCGATTATTCACCGGTTTTTGTTGCCGGGCGCGATAATGAAATCATATTTACTTCTTCGAGGAAAGGTGTTACAGGAAAAAGGAAAAGTGGGATAACCGGACAGGGTTATACTGATCTTTTCAGGAGCACCTTTGGAGTTCAAAAACAAAAATGGGAAAAACCTAAATTACTCGACGAAGATTTAATAATCAATACCGAAGACGAAGAAGGTGCAGTTACAATTTCTTCAACTGGTGAACAAATGATTTTTACACGTTGCCGTTATGATAACAATCAACCATTGGGAGCTGAACTTTACTCCACATCGCAATCCCGTGGATCCTTTTCTGAACCCATAAAAGTTCAGGTCGTTGGCGACAGTATAATTGCTGCACACCCAGCTTATAACGAATCGGAAACCATGCTTTATTTTGTATCCGACATGGAAGGTGGATTTGGAGGAAAAGATATTTGGGTTGCCGAAAAGAATGGCGCGACTTTCTCAAAACCAGTAAATTTAGGTGAAAAAATTAATACTCCCGGCGATGAAATGTTCCCGTTTGTGCGCGACAACGGAGAACTTTATTTTGCCTCGAATTATCTGCCGGGAATGGGTGGTTTCGACATTTTTGTTGCGACAAAAGACGAAGATAAAAACTGGATTGTTGAAAATATGGGTTCTCCTATAAACTCTCCGGAGGATGATTTTGGAATTGCATATGTAAAAGGCGAAAATAAGGGAATGTTTACAAGCAGTCGAAAAGGTTCGCGGGGCGATGATATTTATTCCTTTTTAGTTCCACCAAAAATTTACGAAGTTGAAGGAAATGTTTTCGACAAGGAAAACAATAACCGGATTGATGGTGCTACAGTTAGAATTATTGGAACTGATGGCACAAACATGAAAATGCGCACTCAAAACGGTAAATTCAAGATGAAACTCAAACCCGAAACAGAATATGTTTTTGCGGCTTTTAAAGATGGATACCTCCGTGACAAAGCTACTGCAAACACAATCGGTTTGGCTGACAGCAAAGATTTTGAATTCGATTTATTTCTGACACCTACAGATTCGCCAATAAAAGTTGACAATATTAATTATGAGTTTGCCAGCTTCGAATTAAAACCAGAATCAAAAATTGCACTTGATACTGTTTATCAAGTTCTGGTTTTCAACCCTACAATTACAATTGAATTAATGGCACACACCGATTATGTGGGCAGCGACCAGGCAAACTTCGAACTTTCGCAAAAACGGGCACAAAGTGTTGTTGACTATCTCATCGAAAAAGGAATCAGTCCGCAACGGCTTGTGGCCAAAGGATATGGCGAAACCTGGCCAAAAGTGGTTACCCGCGAAATTGCCAAACAATACGATTTCCTCAAGAGAAACGATGAATTAACCGAAGCCTTTATACTGAAATTACCAAAAGAACAACAGGACATTTGTAACGCCATAAACCGCCGCACTGAATTCAGGGTACTTTCCACAGATTTTATCGAGAAATTTGATGCGGAACCGGAAAAGTAATTTGGTAAAAACTTCAGAAAGTTTGTTTTTATATTTTGCACCGCCGCTTTAGCGCGGTGATTTGAAATGGGTTGGATTTTCCGCTTTAGCCTTTAAATTCTATGCTTTAAGAATTAATGGCTAAAGCCAGGAATTTTTGTCAATTTTAACCCCATGCTGAAGCATGGGGCAAAAAACACAATTCATTATTCTTATATTTTAGTGGAATTAAAAAATCTTTTTACCTTTGTTCGCAAAATTACGAACAAGAATGAATATCAAATCAGTTACAACAGACAAACAAATCAGGACAGCACGTTACGCCAAAGCAATGGGGCATCCCGTTCGGATGTATGTTTTGGAATTGCTTTCAAACCAAAGTTGCTGTTACAGCGGCGACTTAAGCGATGAATTGCCGATTGCAAAATCAACTTTATCGCAACACCTGAAAGAATTAAAAGACGCCGGATTAATCCAGGGAGAAATTGAAGCTCCCCGAATTAAATATTGTATCAACAAAGAAAACTGGAAAGAAGCACAACAACTTTTTAAACAGTTTATGGGAATCTAAAAAAATTTAAAAACAATGTTCGTTGTTTTGCGAATAGCGAACAAAAAAAGTAACAACATGGATTTAAACAATTTAAAACTTGCAAACATGGAAATCAAAGTTCTTGGCACAGGATGTGCAAAATGCAAATCGCTTGAAAAAGCAACAAACGAAGCCGTTGCAAAAACCGGGGTAAATGCCACCGTTACAAAAGTGGAAGACATTGTTGAAATTATGCAGTTTGGCGTAATGACAACCCCTGCTTTAGTTATCAACGGTAAAGTTGTGGTAAAAGGGAAAGTACCTTCGGTAGATGAAATCTCAAAATTATTAACCTTATAATCAGTAAAAAGATGAAAAAATTAATCAGCACTTTAAGCCTTATCCTTTTTGTAGGAATAGTAGCCGTATCGGCACAATGTTGTAACAAGGCCTTAGCCCAGAATTCAACAACTCCAGAAGTAGCAAACACCGAAACTCAAAAAACAGGCGAAGTAAAAGCCTACTATTTTCATGGGAATGTTCGTTGCGTAACATGTGAGGCCGTTGAAAAAGTTTCGAAAGAAGCAATTGCAGAGTATTATGGTGATAAAGTAAGTTTTGAAGCCATTAACAGGGACGAAGAAAAAAATAAAACGCTGGTGGCAAAATACAAAGTTAGCGGAACTGCGCTTTTAATCGACAACGGAGAAAAAACGGTTGACCTGACCAACGATGCGTTTTTAAATGCCCGCACCAAACCCGAAAAATTAAAAAGCAAATTGAAATCGACAATTGATTCGATGATGTAGGAATGGAAGTATTACAAAATTTTCTGGAAACATCGCAATTTCCAATATTCACAGCTTTCATTCTGGGACTTATGACCGCCATAAGTCCCTGCCCTTTGGCAACCAACATTACAGCGATTGGATATATCAGTAAAGACATTGTAAGTCAGCGCAAAGTTTTTGTTAATGGATTGGTTTATACTTTGGGACGGGCAATTTCATATACTGCAATTGGTTTACTTTTCTTTTTTGGTGCCAGTCAATTCGAGCTGGCCGGGTTCTTTCAAAAATGGGGCGAAAAATTATTGGGGCCGCTTTTAATCATAATAGGCTTGTTTATGCTTGGTATTTTAAAACTCAAAATCCCAGGCATCGCTTCGTTAACCGAAAAAATGGAGAACAAATCGAACAGCGGATTTTGGGGCGTGCTTTTATTGGGCATTGTTTTCGCTCTTGCATTTTGCCCTTACAGTGGCGTACTTTATTTTGGTATGTTGATGCCCATGACAATCAGTAGCGTTAGCGGTTTATATTTACCACTGTTTTTTGCCATTGCAACCGGAATACCCGTGATAATTTTTGCATGGCTAATTGCATTCAGTATTGGTTCTATTGGCAATGTTTACAACAAGTTGAAAAATTTTGAGCTTTGGTTCAGGCGTGTAGTTGCGGTTTTATTTATCGTGGTCGGGGCGTACTATATATTCACGATTTATTTCTAAAAAAATTCACAAATAAAGTTCACATTTTTACTAATTAGTTATCAGAAGAAAATAATGAGAGAGAAAGTAATTGCAATCAACCAAAATATGAATGGATGGCTTGTTCCTGCCATTCTTCTTCCGTTATGGATAATCATTTATTGGAATCTTCAACCCTTATCCGATTTTGTTATTGACGACGTTTTTGGAATGATACAAGGCAAACACCTGACCGAAACACTGCGCTTTTTTATTTTCGAAGTTCCAAAAGTTATGCTTCTACTTGTGCTGATTATTTTCGGAGTTGGGATTTTAAGAAGCTATTTCTCAACTGAAAAAACGCGTAAAATGCTCGAAGGCAAATCCTTATTTGCAGGAAACACTATGGCTGCATTATTGGGGATTGTAACGCCATTTTGCTCCTGCTCGGCTATTCCGCTGTTTTTAGGTTTTGTTGAAGCGGGCATTCCAATTGGCGTTACATTCTCATTTTTGATTGCTGCCCCGATGATAAATGAAGTTGCCCTGATTTTATTGGTGGGGCTTTTTGGATGGAAAGTCGCGTTAATATATGTTGCCACAGGTCTTACAATTGCCATTTTGTCGGGCTGGATCATCGGCAAATTCAAAATGGAAAAATATGTTGCCGATTGGGTGTATAAAGTAAAATCGAAAAGTGATGGTGAAATTGAAGAAAAAATCACTTTCCATGAAAGGATTCAAAAAGGGTATGAATCAGTCAAAGATATTGTAGGTAAAATTTGGATTTATATTATCATTGGTATTGCAGTTGGAGCTGGAGCGCATGGTTATGTTCCCGAAGATTTTCTGGGGTCATTGTTGGGCAAGGAGAATTGGTACGGCGTTCCCGTCGCAATTTTAATGGGTATCCCGATGTATTCCAATGCGGCAGGAATTATTCCCATTGTGAGCGTGTTGATTGAAAAAGGCGTTTCGCTGGGGACAGCGTTGGCATTTATGATGTCGGTAATTGCTTTATCCCTTCCCGAAATTATCATCCTGAAAAAAGTATTAAAATGGCAATTAATATCTGTATTTATTGGAATTGTGGCAATTGGAATTTTAATTGTCGGGTTCATTTTTAACTATGTGATGTAAAACTTTAAAATCAAAAATTATGAAAACAGAATCACTTGGTTTTGTTGGTGGCGGAAGAATCACTAAAATTTTTCTGCAAGCATTGACAAACAAACAAATCAAACTGTCCTCAGTAGTGGTTTACGATACTAATTCGGAAGTTTTGAACGCACTCAAAAAGCAGTTTCCTATGATTAATATCACCGATTCGTGCGAATTGACAGCACAACAGGAAATTGTGTTTATTGCTTTACACCCGCCGGTTATTATGGAAACAGTAGAAAAAATGAAAGTATCGGTTTCTGAAAAAACACAGATAGTTTCATTCGCCCCAAAAATCAGCATCGAAAAAATAGCATCGAAACTGGCAACAAAAAAAATTGCCCGAATGATTCCCAATGCCACTTCATACATTAACGAAGGCTATAATCCGGTTTCCTTTTCTGCTGAATTTTCAAGTACTGAAAAACAATCCTTGTTCGAATTGCTAAAAACTTTGGGAAAAACATTTGAAGTTGCTGAATCAAAACTCGAAGCTTACGCAATTGTTTCTGCCATGTTACCAACTTATTTCTGGTTTCAGTGGAAAGAAATGCAAAAACTTGGCTTGCAAATGGGATTGAATGAAACGGAAAGCAAAGAAACAGTTCAACAAACTTTATTGGCTGCCATTGAATTATTCTACAATTCGGGTTTAAGCAATGACGAGGTAATCGACTTGATACCGGTAAAACCAATCAGCGAGCATGAAGCGCAAATTTCAGAAATTTATCAGACCAAATTAATGGGATTGTTTCAGAAAATAAAGCCGGTATAAATTTCGATTTTTTACTCATAAAAAACTTGCCGTATTTAAATCACACTTGCTTATTTTGTTGGTTTTCAGGTTGAAGTCATTGTAATATTGTCGTTGGTGGTATTGGCATTCACGTGGAAATATTCAACAAAATTCAAACTCTTTTTGCACAATACACCATCCGCACAATGCAATATTTATCTGCTCCTTAACCAATTTAAGTTTTTTTAAGATTGTTTTAAAACATATATTATTAACAATCAAATAACTTTACGACCCACTTTTAAATTAAAATGTTTCATATTTTAGCCTTCCAAAATTTTATTAAATCATTCATATATAACCAACTTCAAAACCATTTTCAATATGGAAAACAAGCTTCAGGAACTAACCCAAAAACTTTACACTACAGGCATTGAAAAGGCACAAAAAGAGGCAGAAATAATTATAGCCGAAGCACAAAAAAAAGCTGATGGAATTATTTTAAATGCCAGCAATGAAGCGGCAACGATAATCAGCAAAGCCAAAAACGAAAGCGAAGAATTAAAAACAAAAATTGAGTCGGAACTGAAACTTTCGTCAAAACAGGTTATATCAACAATAAAAAATCAGGTTACCAATCTCATTGTTCAGGACATGCTTACAAAAGACATTGAAAAAAGCCTGAGCGACAATGATTTCATAAAAACGATTATAGAACTGATGGTTAGAAAGTGGCAACCCGATGATGCCGAAAGTATCGAACTTCAAATAATATTACCTGAAAAGGAAAAGGGCAATTTCAATACATATATCAAAGAAAAAATCAGTCATTTATTGAAAAAAGGGCTTGAAGTAAACTTTGAAGACAATTTTAAATCAGGCTTTAAAATTGCCCCAAAAGACAACAGTTATATCATTAATTTCGCAAATGAAGATTTCGATAATTTCTTCAAAACCTATTTAAAAGCCAAAACTGCAAACCTACTTTACGGAGAAGAATAATGTTTAAAAGAAACTATTATTGCTTAATTGCGGGATTACCAGATATTCTTATTGACCAAAAGAAAATTCCTTTTTCCCTGATTGAGTTAAAACAAGAACTTCAATATCAGCTTCATCCACAAGATTATCAACTTGTTGAGTATTTATTTTTGCCTTATGACAATATTAATTTTTTGAACATTCTTCAAAAGAAGGATGCAATATTCAACCCATTGGGTAATTACAGTGAGAGTTTTTTTATAGATGAAATAAAGGAACCTGAGAATTTACCCGACTACATGAAAAAGTTTCTTGAAGGATATCTTGATGAAAATCCGCTTCACCCAAATTTAAGCCTCGAAAACCAACTCACCTGGTTGTATTTCGATTTTATGCTCGAACAAAAAAACCAGTTTTTGCGCGACATATTTACTACTATACGCGATATCAACAACATTTTTGCCATTTACAATGCCCGCAAATTTGGATTGAATATTGAAAATCAGATGATTGGTAATTACGAATTAACCGAAGCGGCAAAAAAAACAACTTCCAAAGATTTTGGTCTGGCAAGTGAAATTACCCCTATCGACGAAATAATTGGAATTTACGAAAACAATGATATCCTTGAACAGGAAATGTCAATAGACCTGTTAAAATGGCGACACATGAATAACCTGAATACTTTCAATTATTTTACAATTGAATTCATTTTAGCATACGTCCTCGAATTTATAATTGTTGAACGGTGGTCGAACCTTGATCCAGACCAAAGCAAAAAAACTTTCAGAAAAATACTTACTGATTTAGAAAATAGTTTCCAATTTTCCAAAGACTTTAATATCAATGAAAAAAGACGATAAAATTACAAAAGGAAAGATAGCCGGAATTATCGCCAACCTTGTAACAGTTGAGGTTGACGGTCCGGTTTCACAAAACGAAATTTGCTATATCAAACTGGCAAACATCGACCTGATGGCCGAGGTTATTAAAGTTTTTGAAACAAAGGTTTTTGTGCAGGTCTTCGAAAGTACACGCGGATTGAAAGTTGGACAACCTGTTGAATTTACAAATGCCATGCTTGAAGTAACACTGGGGCCGGGCATCCTTTCAAGAAACTATGACGGACTTCAACACGACCTCGACAGAATGGACGGTGTTTTCCTGAAACGCGGAGACTATACTCAGGCACTTGATTTTGAAAAACTTTGGGATTATACTCCACTGGCAAATGTAGGTGACACTGTAATTGCCGGCGACTGGATTGGAGAAGTTATCGAAAATGTAATGCCACACAAAATAATGGTGCCATTTAAATTCGAAGGAAAATATACAATCAAAAAACTAACACCAGCAGGACAATACAATGTAAATGAAGTAATTGCCGTATTAACTGACAGCAAAAACAACGAGGTAAATGTTACAATGACACAAACCTGGCCGGTAAAAATCCCCATAAAAACCTATAAAAATAAACCACGACCTTACAAATTATTGGAAACCGGTGTTAGAACGATTGATACATTAAACCCAATTGTGGAAGGCGGCACAGGATTTATCCCCGGTCCTTTTGGCAGCGGAAAAACTGTACTTCAGCATGCGCTTTCAAAACAAGCGGAAGCCGATATTGTAATTGTTGCTGCCTGCGGCGAACGTGCAAATGAGGTAGTTGAAATTTTTACTGAATTCCCCGAAATTGACGACCCCCGCACCGGACGTAAATTAATGGAACGAACAACAATTATCGCAAACACTTCAAATATGCCGGTTGCAGCCCGCGAAGCATCGGTGTACACGGCAATGACTTTGGGAGAATATTACCGCTCTATGGGCTTGAAAGTGCTTTTACTTGCCGATTCAACTTCGCGTTGGGCGCAGGCCTTACGCGAAATGTCGAACCGCATGGAAGAACTCCCCGGACAAGATGCCTTTCCAATGGATTTACCCGCTATCATTTCAAACTTTTATTCACGCGCCGGATATGTGTTTTTGAATAATGGAAATACCGGATCAATCACTTTTATAGGAACGGTTTCGCCTGCTGGCGGTAATTTAAAAGAACCCGTTACCGAATCAACTAAAAAAGCAGCGCGTTGTTTTTATGCGCTTTCGCAGCAACGCGCCGACAGTAAACGATACCCTGCTGTTGATCCAATCGACAGTTATTCAAAATACCTTGAATATCCTGAATTACAGGAATATCTCAAAAAAAATGTTGGCGAACACTGGATAGATAAAGTAATGCAGGCCAAAAATTATTTATTAAGAAGCAGGGAAGCATCTGAACAAATTAATATTTTGGGTGATGATGGCGTTCCAATTGGCTACCATTTGAGTTTTTGGAGAGGGGAAGTTATCGACTTTGTAATTCTTCAACAGGATGCCTTTGATGAAATTGACAAACAAACTTCATTGGAAAGACAAAAATTTCTGCTTGAAAAAGTACTTGATATTTGCGAAATGGAATTCAATTTCGAATCATTCGACGAGGTAAATCCCTATTTCAAGCGAATTATTAACAACCTGAAACAGATGAACTATTCAGAATATAAATCAGAAAAATTCAACCAATACCTCAATGAATTAACAACCATTACCGACGAAAGGAAATAAAAGCATGGAAACAAAAGCATTTCAAAAAATATATACAAAGATTATTCAGATAACCAAAGCTACCTGTTCACTTCGTGCGAGCGGAATTGGTTATGAAGAACTTGCCATGATAAACGGTCGTTTGGCGCAGGTGGTAAAAATAATTGGTGATGTGGTAACCCTGCAGGTTTTTGGCGGAACCGAAGGAATTCCCACAAATGCTGAAGTAGTTTTTATGGGAAAACCTCCCGTAATAAAAGTTAGCGATGATTTGGCCGGAAGATTTTTTGATGCTTTTGGAAATCCAATTGACGGAGGACCTGAAGTTGAAGGAGAGGAACGCGAAATCGGTGGCCCATCAGTAAATCCCGTTCGCAGAAAACAACCTTCGGAACTGATTGCTACAGGTATAGCAGGTATCGACCTGAACAATACAATTGTAACCGGACAGAAAATACCGTTTTTTGCAGATCCCGATCAGCCTTTTAACCAGGTAATGGCAATGGTTGCCATGCGCGCAAAAGCCGATAAAATTATACTTGGCGGAATGGGACTTACCAACGACGATTATTTGTTCTACAAAAGTGTATTTGAAAACGCCGGTGCCCTCGACCGCATTATCTGTTTTGTAAATACCACTGAAAATCCACCGGTTGAGCGGCTTCTTGTCCCCGATATGGCTTTAACCACTGCCGAATATTTTGCTGTTGATAAAAAACAAAGCGTGCTCGTTCTTTTAACTGATATGACTTTATATGCCGATGCACTAAGTATTGTATCAAACCGCATGGATCAGATTCCTTCGAAAGACAGTATGCCGGGTTCGCTTTACTCCGATTTGGCAAAAATTTACGAAAAAGCTGTGCAGTTTCCTGATGGTGGATCGATAACAATAATTGCTGTAACTACACTTTCAGGAGGAGATATTACACACGCAATTCCTGACAATACAGGTTATATTACTGAAGGACAGCTGTTCCTGCGTAAAGATTCGGATATTGGTAAAGTAATTGTCGATCCTTTCCGAAGTCTATCGAGGTTGAAACAGCTGGTTATCGGCAAAAAAACACGAAAAGACCACCCACAAGTTATGAACACTGCAATCCGCTTATATGCAGACGCGGCACAGGCGAAAACAAAACTCGAAAACGGTTTCGACCTGACTGATTATGATGAAAGAACGCTGAAATTTGGCAAGGAATATTCGGATAAACTTTTGGCAATTGATGTAAATATTGATATCGATATGATGCTCGAAACCGCATGGAGTTTGTTTGCAAAATATTTTTCAAAAGCTGAAGTTGCCATCAGGAGTGAGTTTATGGATCAGTACTGGAAAGGGGAATAAAACCACCCCCAGCCCCTAAAAGGTGACGAGTACGAATCATTGATTAGTGAAATTAAAGGTGGTTTTTAGAATTAAATTAGAAAGAGATGAAATTTCAATATAACAAAACGGCGCTTCAGGATTTGGACAAGCAACTAAAAGTTCGCGTGCGTGCATTGCCAACCATAAAAAACAAGGAGGCAGCATTGCGTGTTGAAGTAAAACGTGCCAAAGATGAAGCTGTAGTTTATGACAAAAACCTCTCCCTGAAAATTTCTAAATATGAAAAATTTGCCCGCATTTGGGGTGAATTTGATAACACACTACTTTCGGTTAAAGACATTGACTTATCGGTTAAAAAAATTGCAGGCGTAAAAGTTCCTGTTTTAAATGATATTGTTTTCGAAACAAAGGAATTTAGTCTTTTCAACAATCCACAGTGGTTTTTAAAGGGAATTTCGATTGTAAAGGAACTCACAACAATTGCTCTTGAACGTGAAATTCTTTTCAGAAAAAGCGAGCTGCTTTATTCAGCCAGAAAAAAAACCACCCAGAAAGTAAATTTGTATGAAAAAGTACAAATACCGGGTTATGAGGATGCCATTTTGAAAATAAAACGGTTCCTTGAAGACGAGGAAAATCTTTCAAAATCGTCGCAAAAAATTGTAAAAAACCGTCAACAAGAGCAGGAGGAAGTCGCATGATTGTACCAATGCTAAAATATACGTTTATTGCCTGGCATCTTGATTATGATAAATTTCTGATGGATATCAGAGACATTGGTGTTTTGGATATTGTAGAGAAAATAAGTGATCCGGGAAGTTTGTCAAAAGACAAACTTGACTTTCTCAAAAATGCTAAACAGGTTTTTGATTTTCTTGAAAAACAAAAGATAAATGCCCTGGCAGAAATTAAAGAAACTGAAGATGATTTGAAACGGCGGAACGTAGATGTAGAACATAAAAATCTGGCACTCAAAAAATGGCCGGAAATTTATGTTGAAGATATTGAGCCTTTCAATAAAAAGCTAAGCATAATAAGATTTCAATATTACCGCGATAAATTTGGAAACAAAGATTATAAAAAACCTGCGTTAACCGGGGACGAAATATTAAATAAGGTGCTGAATTACAGGGATCAGAAAGATGCACTCATTCAACACGACCTGATTCTTAACAAAGCACTGAAAGCTGCACAACCCTGGGGGGAGTTTTCAACTGAAACAATTTTAAAGCTGAAAGAAAACAATGTAGATATCAGGCTTTTCACTACTTCTGAAAAAAAGTTTGACAAACAATGGCTGGAACTTTATAACATTGAAATCATCAATACAATCAGCCCTTATGTTTATTTTGCTTTGGTTGCTGCGCCCGGCGAAAAAATTGAATTAGACGCTGAAGAAGTCATTTTCCCCGAAGAAACGGTAAGTGAGGTTGTGCAAAAAAAGTTGGAACGTTTCGAGGAGATTACACGGATTGAACAGGAACTGAATTATATTGCAATTCATTATACCGATGATTTTCAGAATTATCTTTTTCAACTTGAAGAGGAAATTGATTATTCGAAAGTCCTTTTAAATACTGATAATGCAGTTGAGGATGAAGTAAGGGTTATTGAGGCTTATGTTCCTAAAAATGAAACTGCTGAATTGGACGAATACCTCAAAAACAACTCGATTGTTTATTTCACAGGGAAAGCAAGAATGGAGGACAAAGTTCCAATCAAGCAAAAAAACAACAGGTTTGCAAAACTATACGAACCCATTGGAAAACTATTTTCTTTACCTGCCTACTCAGAGCTGGATTTGACGCCTTTTTTCGCGCCTTTCTTTATGATGTTTTTTGGTTTTTGCCTCGGTGATGCAGGTTACGGACTTGCAATCCTGGTGGGTACAACAATATTCAAACGCAAAGCTTCTGATGAAATGAAACCTGTTTTGTCGCTCGCACAGTATTTGGGTATCGCAACAGTAATTTTTGGAATCTTAACCGGCACTTTCTTTGGCATCAGCCTATTAGAGGTTGAAGGTCTTGGCAAAATCAGGAATTTTATGCTTGACAGTCAGAAAACTTTTTACCTTGCTTTGGCCATCGGGTTATTTCAAATACTTTTTGGATTAATCATAAAAACTGTAAACAGTTTCAGAATGTATGGCTGGCAATATGCAATCCCATCAATTGGTTGGTTTATTTTGATTTTGGCCATTTTAGATATTGCAATCTTAAAACTTGGAGCACCTTTTACAAAGTACATTGCATATTTTGGGGTAGCATTAATTGTACTCTGGAGTGATCCAAAAGCAGGTATTCTGGGTAGAATTGGAAAAGGAATCTGGGATTTGTATGGCATCACAGGTATTTTTGGCGATGTACTTTCATATATCCGTTTGTTTGCGCTGGGAATTTCGAGTGCAATTTTAGGTTTTGTTATCAACACAATAGCGATGCAAATTCTAGGTTCGGCACCAATAATTGGCCCGATATTTTTCGTAATTTTTTTAATCATCGGTCACACTGCCAACTTGATGATTTCATCGCTCGGTTCGTTTGTACACCCCATGCGTTTAACATTTGTTGAATTTTACAAAAACGCCGGTTTCATTGGCGGAGGTAAAGAATATAAACCATTCAGAAATAAACTATTAATTAAAAAGGAGAATAATTTATGACAACAGCAGTAATTTTAGCGTATGTTGGTATTGCGTTAATGATTTCATTGGCAGGTATCGGGAGTGCAATTGGCGTTTCGATTGGTGGTAGCGCAACCATTGGCGCATTAAAGAAAAACGAAGCAGAATTTGGTAAATACATGTTGCTTAGTGCATTGCCCGGAACACAAGGTCTTTACGGATTTGCAGGATTTTTTATTGTGAATACTTCAGGCGTAGTTTCAATGGAAATGACCATTTTACAGGGAGTAGCTATTTTAGCAGCAGGATTTACTCTTGGTATTGTTGGATTGTTTTCGGCAATAAAACAAGGCCAGATTTGTGCCAACGGTATTGCAGGAATTGGTGCAGGATATGATGTTTTTGGTAAATCGATGGTGCTGGCAGTATTTCCTGAACTGTATGCAATTGTAGCTTTCGCAGCAACTTTCCTTATTGCTACCGGGTTACAGTAATACTTCGAATTTTCTGTGCAGGAAATCATCCTGTAAAATACAATGCCATGTTTGGAAAAATTTCTGAACGTGGCATTGCTTTTTGTTTTTAACGGGAGCAGGAGAATCCTTTCTCCTGATTTTCAAATAGTGATATTTTAACTGTCAATCATCTAACGGACTTGGAAAGTCCCTGTCCTGGTTGGGAGCAGGAGAATCCTTTCTCCTGATTTTTGGATGTGTAAACTGTACTGTTGTTTATCACACTAACATGGAAAGGCCGGGTCTCATAGTCACGGACTTGGAAAGTCCGTGTCCTGTGTGGGAGCAGGAGAATCCTTTCTCCTGATTTTTGGCTGTGTAAACTACACTGATTTTTATCTCATGGATATGCAAAGTCTGTGTCCCTTAATCACGGACTTGGAAAGTCCGTGTCCCTCGTGGGAGCAGGAGAATCCTTTCTCCTGATTTTTGGCTGTGTAAACTACACTGATTTTTATCTCATGGATATGGAAAGTCTGTGTCCCTTAATCACGGACTTGGAAACTCTGTGTCCCCTAATCACGGACTTGGAAAGTCCGTGTCCCGGATTCCAAAAATGTTCCAGGCCAATCTTGCCAATCCTTTACCAATCCAGCGGAAACCGGATTGTTGATTACGTAATTCACGACATTGTTGAAGTGTCGGTTATTTCGTATAGTCGTATCGAAACTTTCATGCATCCAAAGTTGTCCTTCAATGCCTTCGTTGGCGTTAATATTACGTGCTGAAAATAACTTTACAGAATGTAAAATATCCTCCAAATAAACAGGGTTCCCATTTTCATCTTTTTTAAAAACTGAAAGCACCCAATGAAAATGGTTTGACATAATGCACCAGGCATGTGATGTCAAACGTTTGCCCTCCCAAAAACCAAGAGCTTCTTCCAAAACTGGTCTGTTAGTTTCTGTCATCAAAGATATTTTTGGGCTTTTTGAGTTATGTAATGTTTTATCAAAGGCAAGCCTATAATTGTTTAATGCGATGAAATATTGTTTTTCCAATAAACTGATTTCATCCTCCTTGTCGTGATTTGCTTTCGCAATTTTCAAGTTACCCCTGGCAATCTCCAATTTTGAAGCGTATTTAATCATCGCACCTTTGGGCATCGCCCCAAAAAGTGAACAAGTAACAGAAAACCATTGTCCTGGTTGTTGGTAATGGGGAAGGTTTCCCCTATAATATTCTTTTTTGGGTTTCATCAATTAGGTTTTTCTTGAGTTTTAAAGATAAAAATTCCAACTGAAATAAATGGAGTTTGTTTCGCCGGGTTGAAAAATTCGGGTAAACTTCTTCACGGACTTGGAAAGTCCGTGTCCTGCGTTGGGAGCAGGAGAATCCTTTCTCCTGATTTTTGGCTGTGTAAACTACACTGATTTTTATCTCATGGACATGGAAAGTCTGTGTCCCTTAATCACGGACTTGGAAAGTCCGTGTCCTACTATTTCACAACCAACTTCTTCGAAATCTTTTGATTGCCTTTGTATAAATTCAAAATGTAGATTCCTGAATTCAAGTTGAAATTATATTGAGCGGTTTCGTTTGCCGATTGGTCAAAAACCTGTTCAGTTACTTTTTTCCCGGTTAAATTTATAACATCCAATTTATTGTATGTAAAATCCGGGCTGTGAATGGTTATTTCACCATTTGTTGGGTTCGGATAAATTTTCAAAGATGATTTTTCGATTGTTTCAATTCCTGTTAAAACAGGTATTGAATCCTTTGAAACCAAAACAAAGGTAACCGAACGAGCAGGGACTTCAAATTTCGCTTTCCCGAAAATGCTTTTACCGAAAGCGTTCAGGGTTTCATAATTCGATGGACCACCGCCCTGCTGTGTAGTGGTTTCGCCATTTACATAAACTTTCCGTGAAAACTCACCATTGTCGGTTCCTCCGGTTAAAACGTAACGGTAAAAACTTCGTGCTTCGGGGTAATTTTTCATATCAAGCTCAACAATTTGTTTCGTTGTTCCCTTGTTTACAACCACTACCCCACTTTCTCCCGATGAAAACGAAGAAGCATAGGAAATTATGCTGCTATTTCCGGCAACTGTTGATTTTACCATAACATCGCCAAAATATTTTTGAAAATAATACATGTAATAAAATGGAGCGTGTGGTGAATAATATGGGACACCGGGTTCATCACTTGCTGCAAATAAACCATGATCGTTTCCGTTGCTCCAGCCGTTTACCAAATCCCAGCGCATGGCTTGTCCGTATTGATTTTTAATGAGTTCACCCAAAACCAATGTAGCGTGCATACCATTGATGTATGAAACTGCCTGTTTGCTACCCGTTGCAAAAATGTTCCATTCGGTTAAAGCAACAGGAAGATTTTCCAATTCGGTATATTTTTTCAGGTCGTTTATAACATAGTTTTTATGGTCTTTTGTAATTGATGCCGAATTTAAAATAACTGTGGCATTTGAATTTTGATCGTAAGGTGTGTAATAAGAATGAACGATCAGAAAATCAGCTTTGTCGGCTACCTGCGGCAAAACACCGCTGTTCCACTTATTCATCACCTGGTTGTATGTTACCAAACTTTCCATTAGACCAACTCCAATTTTGATTTCAGAACCAATTTCGGCAGCAGCACTTTTCATTGAATCGATAAAAATGCGGCAATGTTTGCCGTATAATTCACCTGAAATTATTTTTGGCTGCCCGTCCTGATTTAGTGATGTATCAATCTCATATCCGGCTTCCCAGCTTCCCTGGTTTTCGTTACCAATTTCCCAGAATTTTGTCCGTCCATTATCATAGCGTACCCAATTTGCTGCATAATGAGCAGCAGTTTCAACAGGAGTAGGTCCGGTTCCATAGCGAGCATAACTGTAATTCACACAAATACAACCTGTTGAATTAGTTTTTGCCAGCAAATCATAATAATCGTTTAGGTTCATTGCCCAGTTTGCTGAATTCATCCCAGCATTCAAATCATTTATTTTCAAAGTTGGTGGAATATCCTTTGGCCCGTTTCCGGTTTTGGCATCCCAAAAATGTTCGTTGGAAAGGTTGCCTCCCGGCCAGCGCAATACATTTGGACTTAAATTGTTAATGTCTTTTATCAAAGTTGATTTTGTGTTCATTTTGCCTGCCCATGGAATTGCATTATTTCCGTAAATGTATTTGCTGACTTTTGTAATCGTATCTTTTACATCAACTGTTATGGTTACTGTTGCAGGTTCAACGGGTTGCGGAGTATTAGTGAAATTGGGACTTACAGCGGTTTTTGGTTCCCAGTCGTTTAGAAAAAATCCCTGTTGATTATTTTCCTGACTGTGTGCCAGTATCGATAAAAACAACAAGTTTAAAAGTAGCGTAAGTTTGATTTTTAATTTATTTTTCATTGTTAATAAAACATATGGAATTTGACTCTTTCTTATTCTGATTTTGATTTTAGCTAATTAATTTCCAACTATTTTGAAAATTTTTATTCCATTTCCGGTATTTATTCTGAGTGTATAAAAACCGGGAGTATTCATCGTAATAATGGTTTTGCCGGAATACTGATTCAGTTGAACAGTTTTTACAAGAGCACCAGGAGCATTGTACAGTTCAGCACTTACAGGTTTGTTTTCGTTGAAACTTGTTTCAAGAATAAACGAATCTTTGAACGGATTTGGATAAACCTTTAATTGAAGTTCGTTTTCATTTATACCTGTTGTACAGGCAGGATCGTTGGCTGAATAAACCTGCACATTTACGGGTTCTGAACTTGCGGCGCAACCATTTGCACTGGCTGTTAAAATATAGCTTCCACTTTGGCTTACATCGATTGATGATACCGATCCCTGAATTTTTGAACTACCTTTCATCCAGTTATATGAAGCATTACCGGGAACACTGGCAGCAAGATTCAATGCACCTCCCGGACAAAAACTCAAATCACCAGAAGAAGCGATTTCTACATTTGGAATAGGATTTACCTTTATTTCGAAAGGTGTTGAAACTTTTTCAATGTTCGTTATTACCAACTTTTACCGAATAGAATCCGGCCAAACCTGTTGTTAATGAAGCAGATTGCTCGTTTAACAACGTATCATTCCGAAACCACTGATAATTCAATCCATCCACATTTGCAGTTTTCAGAGTTAAGTTTTCACCTTCGCACAAACAGGCTGGTTTTGTTGCTGAAATTTCAATATTATCAGGCATATTTGAATCAAAAGAAAGAACTACCAAATTTGCTTTTCCGCTTTGTTTTGAATTGTCGATTTTGAATGTTCCGGTTCGCGTTTTTTCGCCCGATTTGATTGTGTATTTGTAATCACCAAGAAAACCATCAAATGAAACTTTACCCAATGAATCAGTTACTCCATCGGTCGTTTTTGTCCACCACTGATTGAAAACCAATTCTTTATAAGCTTCTCCATGAGGTCTGATATTCCAGTTGGAATCATACAAAGCACCTTCGGGCAACCAATGTGCATTTGCCCAGAATCCCCAAAACAAAAATGACTTTACGTTTTCGTGACTAAAACAAATGGTCATGAAATCGCGTGTATATTCAGCCTGAACCGAACGTTGTGTAACATTGATATCATGTTCAGTAATTTTAATTTCTTTTCCCAGTTCAGCAAAACGATCGAGGATTGAGTAAACTTTTGGAATCGAAGTAAGTTCGCTGCCAAAATGACCCTGCATTCCAATACCGTTAACCTGTGCACCCTTTTCTTCCATATACTTCACAAGGTTGTAATATGAATCCTGTTTTTTGGTATCGCTTCCACCACCCGAGAGAATTGAATAATCATTCAAATAAAGTTTTACCGTGCGGTCGTTATTGCGAACCCTTTTAAACCAATCTGCCATAACATCTTTTCCCAGAATATCCATTATATCATGTTCTGTATAAGGTTCATTAATTACGTCCCAATCAACCAGCCGTCCGCTTGTAAATTTGGTAACTTCATCAATGTGTTTATCAATGGCAGCGCGCAAAGCAACCGGATCCGCTTCCAACAATTTCAGTGAGGATGGCGTATTTCTCCACGAAGGCCAGATAACATTGTGCCCGCGAACTGCAATACCATGAGCGTCAAGAGAATCAAGGGATTTGCGTATATTTAATGTAGAATTTGGATTGAATTGCGGCCATTTCAAGTCGTTTTCAAAAACTACTTCGTTAAAAAGCTCATATACTTTTTTCCGAAAAGTTGAATTGCTTACAAAAACACTCGCCGGAATTGCCGTACCAAAACCAAATTTATGCTTTGTCATTTCAATTGAAACTTCGGCATCCTTAACTGCCACACCATTTTCGTCATAAACTTCAATATTTACAATTCCTTTTCTAATCTGGTTGATGCGTTCCTGAGCCGGTGCGCGCCATTCAGCGTCGGCAGCCTGACCCGGATAAGTAATTTCAGAAACCGGCAGATCGTCGATACTGATTGTGTTTTTATAGTTCAGAAACTGAACGTCGGCAACTTCAATGGTTTGTGAAGAATATCCGGTAAAAAACGCATATCTGACATCGGATGTACTCCAGGTTGATTTAACTTTTACCGAGGCATAATATTGTTTCCATTCACTGCCAATCAATATTTTATGCGAAATTTCCTTATCGTAGGTGGTTTTGTGTTCGATTACAACAGTTAGCGCACCTTCGCCCGATTCCTGAATAGTTGCAATTGTGCGGGCAAAAAATGTAACTAAAATTACATCGTTTGTTGTAATCCCCGCAACCGAAGGAAACTGGATTTGCGCATCCCAAAAATTGGCAATATTTGGTCCTGTGGCACAACGGATTGCCTTTGTAAAAGATTGATCAGCAACTGTAACCTGGGACAATGTGCAATTTCCAATTTTCAAATACGTACTTCCGGTAGTTGCGTTCAACATTGTTCCACCTTCAGGAATTTGTGCTGAAAGAATTACACTTGCGAAAAGAAAGGTTAAGGCAAAAAAAAGTTTGAACATTAAAAGTTTCCTCATTTGTTTAGTTTTTAGTAAGTCTGCAAAGTTAACAGTTCAAACTAATTAACCTTTTAAAATAATTCTGAATTAGGAAAAAGTAAAACCAAATTTTGGTCAATTAACTTCTGTTACAAAATTTGCACAACCCGGGAAACAACCTAAATTCTATAACGAATCATTGAATTCGCTTGAATATTGTTAATAAGGTTTTTGTTTATGATGATTTTCGGGCTACTGAGGTTTATCATCAAAAAATAAGGTTTTTGTGAATAAGAAAAGGAAAACCTAATTTCCATTTCCCCCAACCTCAGTAGATGAATCTACACGCAATATAATTCAACCTTATTAACCTCATTTCAGTTTTAAATGGCAATAAAACCTCAAAATACCCTTGTTCCAAACACATAACGTTCTGACCACCACGGATTTTGAATTTCTGTAATAATTACTCCTTTTGAAGTTGAAGTATGAATAAACCTGCTGTTTCCCAAATAAATTCCCACATGTGTAATATAATCGGGAGAATTGTAAGATTTTGTAAAGAAAACCAAATCGCCTTTTTTAAGTTCCGATTTGTTCAAAATTATCTTTCCGTAACGCGCCTGATCCTGCGACCTGCGCGGAATATTTATTTTATTGGCAGTAAACGACAAATAGGTAAGTCCAGAGCAATCCAAACATTTTTTACTGGTTCCTCCCATACAATGCGGGGTTCCCAAATATTTTTCTGCCGCGCGAATGATTTGTTTTGGTTTTTTCCTGCCGGTATCCAGTTTTAGTTCAGCACCGCCTTTTATGAAAGCCTGCATTTCGCTGCTTAAACCGGAAGATCTTGTATTCACTGATGAAACAGCAAATTGTTTTTTACTGCATGAAACAGTTGCAAACAATAACATCAGCAAAATAAAAACAGATTTTATGGAACAACGATTTGTACTGAACGAATGAAAAGTAACGAACTTCATAAACTGAGTTTAATTTTTTTTTTAAAGATTACTGAATTTTTTCCGGTTTCTCAAAATCATTATTCATTTCATAAGGCAGTTTCCAGATATTTCCTTCAAAATCGCCAAAATACAATTCTGATTTGCTGAATTTGTGTGAATCACCATCGGCCCAGAAAAAACAAAATGGTGCTTTGAAATTTACCGGACGACGAACATAAGAATGACTCATCTTACTGCTTTGGGTGAGCTGTTTTTCCTTACTCCAGGTTTCTCCCTTATTCACCGATTTCCAAATTGCCAGTTCACCGCCAACTCCCCAGGGTTGCGGGCCTTTTTCTGTAGGACCGACAATTCTCCATTCTTCATCAGATATAAACAAGCTCCCCATATCGTAATTGTGGTCTGATTCAGTAATTACAGAAGTTTGCCATTTTTCCCCATCCCATTTTGTGATACACCATTCGTAGGGCGCACTTTTTGGGCCGGGTTCGTGGCCGTTGCTCCGAATGTACAAACATGCAGGGTTTCCGTTTTCATCAAAACCCATATCTTTTAAATAAACATTTTTTCCTTTTGATGAGTAATCAATTGCCTTTGCCGGTGAATTCAAATCAACAATCGGTATCTGAAGCTTTTCACCTGAAACATTTGTCCAGGTTTTACCGAAATCTTCGGTTTGAACATAATACAAATCAGTGCGTTTATCCACGTTTCCCTGTGGGTGGCGATTGAAAAATGTGCCCAACTTTTTCCCTTGAAAAATATTACTGGTTTGATAATGTCCCGATTGTTCCCCTGTTTTTACAGGAATTGCAGCCAACAGTTTATCTTCTGTCCAGTGAATTCCATCGGCACTTGTTTCGAAATAAAGCTGGCGGACTCCTGTATATTTTGTAAAGAAATGGAAATATCCAAAATCAGTATTCCAGGGTTGCGGGTATGTCATTTCTTCTTCGGTTATCTGCTCAAATTCATCAATATTCAAAGGTTTTCTACTTTTGAATTTGAAGCCTGGACGGGTTTGTCCACGCCCGCTTACAAAAACCCAAATATAATCATCATCGTCAATCATTATTGATGGATTATCGTGTGGATCGTTAACACCCTGCTTGTCGTAAACCACTGTGGGTTTTGAAACTTTACCGGTAAGATGGTCGAATTCACCAATCATGCAAAGCAGGTATTTTTCGCTTTCTGATTTCGTTCCTCCAAATACAAAAAAGGTTTTATCGGCTTTTTCAGAATAAATTGCCAGCGGAACGTGCTTGGCGGTGTAAGTTCCGAGTGCACCGGAGTATTTGTCGCCATATTCATATTTCTGGTTGAGCTCGAACCAGATTGGGCTGTAACCATTGAGTTTTGTGTTGGAGAGGGACTGCGAAAATGTGTTTATTGTTAAAAAAATAAAGGATGAAATCAGGATTATTTTTTTCATGAAATAATTGTTTTGTAGTGGGTTGCTAATTAACCTCAAGTTTTATTGTTCCAATTCATTTCGCAACATTCGGTTCTGTGCAATTTCAATTGCCTGTTGCAATTTTTTAAGAAGAACTTCTTTTGAAGGTAAAACAGTAAAGTAATCTGCTACATTTATATTGCTTTTATGCAATTGCAACAATTCAATATGCTCCGGGTTTTTACCAGAACAAAGTATTAATCCAATTGGTTGATTTTCACCTTCTACTGTTTCATATTTTTCCAGATATCCCAGATATAGTTCCATTTCTCCTTTATTAGCTGCATCGAATTCGCCAATCTTTAAATCAATTGCAATCAATGACTTCAACCTACGATGATAAAAGAGCAAATCGATATAATAATCGCGATTATCAATTGTGATCCTTTTCTGTCGGGCAAGAAACGCAAAATCATTACCCAACTCGGAAATGAAACGTTGCAACTCTGCAACAATAGCCGTTTCTAAATCCTGTTCTGAATATGTATCTTTAAGATTGAGAAAGTCAAGAAAGTAAGGGTCCCGAAATACTAAATCCTGAGTAATCTGACTGGATTTACCCAACTTTTGAAGTTCATTAAGTATTGTTTCTTTTGTTTTTTTACTGATTGCAGTTCGTTCATAAAGCATCGAATTAATTCGCTCTCTAAAAGTACGCACACTCCATTTTTCAATTTTACACATTTCGATATAAAACATTCTTTTCAGTGGATCTTCAATAGGTATAACTGCCAATAAATGAGTCCATGACAATTGTCGTATCAATGATACGACAATTTCTTTTTCAGGAAACGAAATGGCAAACTGCATCATTCTTCGTAAGTTTTTCTCTGTAAATGAATTTCCATACTCGGGAATCAAATGTTCCGAAAGCGTGGCGACTATTTGTTTCCCATATTCTGCCCGCTTGTCATTCAGTATTTCCTGATTGATTTTTTTGCCAATTTGCCAATATAACATGCTCATGGCAGCATTAACTGTAACCGCAACCTGCTGCTTACTCTGCTCAATCAGTGATTTTATATCACCAAGCAAATTGGCTTTACTTTTATGTTTTGAAGTGTCCATACTCATGTTTTATAACTGTTTATCATCAGTATTTATTTAAAACCTAATCATGCGGCTCATGCAACTTACTTTTTCAAATAACCAACGTGGATGAGCCTTTTTATTTTGCGCTTTTAATCCCCGGGATAAATCCCGGGGTTATTCAAATTTAACTCCTTTGGAGTTGTAATTTAAATTTCTTTAATTGATAAAACTACTGTTTTTCCGGCTTCTCCTTCTTTTGGAAGTTCAATTTTCAAATGTGTTTTACCATCGGTTACATTCAAATTCTCACCTGAATATTCTCCTTGTAAAACGAGATTTATTTCAGCTAGTTTTTGAGTTGGATCGGCAACTGAAATCTGAATTCTGTATTCCTGTTTTTTCAGCATTACCAAACAGGGTTGGTCAACTTCAAAACCACCAAAAGCAGCAGATTTACCAGCTTTGTAAAAAACAACTCCTGCCTTGGTTTTATCCGAAGCAACAACTTCCTGTGTATTTATTGTATTGATAATTTCAAAAGAAAGTTGTTTTTCCATTTCTTCCATAACCGATTTTGTAGCATTGGGAACTAAAATGTATTCATACGAATCGTTTTTAGGATTTTTGCCATGTTCAAAATACAGCTTGAAAATATTTGCTTTCAAAATCTCTTCGGGATAACGGGATGCCACCCAGTGCCAGGCTCCATTCACTTGTCCTGATTGAAGTTGAAGATTACCTCCGTTAGGAAAAAAATATCCAATATTGTCATGCAGAATCCACTGTGGGTTTTTTACTTCTTCGGATTCGTTCACTATTTTTTCACCATTTGCAGTTTTAACAACAACTTCGCCATTTAAAAACGACTGATTCACCGAAGTTGTAACCGGCAATCCTTCTGAAGCGGAAATTCCGGCCCCCAGACAAATAATTTTATCATTAAACATAAACCACGATTTACGGGCCTTTAGTCCGTTTCGGTTGTAATCCATTACTGCAATTCCGTTTTGCCCATCAGAAACACCACCTACAAAATCGCTTTCAATTCTGTATCCCCGCGCAGTGAGAACGGGAAGTGTGTCATTGTCCTGCTGAACGGTTGTTCCCGGAATTTTTTTCCAGTCCCAGAAAGGAAAGATATCTAGATATTCGTTTTGAGTTTGGTACAGAAAAGTTGCTCCGTCACCCATATAATATCCCTGGATATTTTCGGAGTTACAGGATTCGGCGCCAATTACCCTTTCTGAACACATTTTTACTGAAAAATAATATTTAGGCGTTCTTCGAATCTGAAAGTCGGAACGCCAAAAATGTCGGTTTCCTGAAAGATTCTGCCATTGGTTTGCCTTTTCATAATCTGATGCAAATTCCGGGTCGAGCTTTTCCATTTTTGTCATATTTTGCGCCAGTGAAGCCGCCTTTGTTTCCTGTGCTTTAGGGAACAATTGCCTCCCACAGGAACTGATATCGTAGAAGTTTTTCCAAGTTACCCACTGCTGGCCTTCAATAAGGTAGTTCCTTAAAATTTCAACTTTGCTTTCGTTAAACTGAAAAGGAGTATTTCTGAGAATTGTAATCCATTTAATCATGTCGCCAACATAGGCGAGGCCGTAATTTCCAAACTGTAACTGTGGTCCGTGCTGATGGTACGACCAATCGGGCTGAACACCTTCACCTGTGCTCACAACAAGTTCTTCCTGAATGGATTCAGAAGCAATTCGAATTGTATCCTCATTTTTTAGTAATAAATTCCGGAGCAGCACATTGCCTGATTGCCAAACTTTATTTTGCCCTGTCATTCCTATTTTTGATCGGTTGAGGATTTTAACCCCTTTTTCAATTTGCTCAGGCGAAAGTTCGGGTTCCATTAAAATCATTACCGGAGCCAAAACCATTGGAACTCCAATTTCGGGATACCACCAGTTGGGACAAATCAAATCGTTTTCGAGCCAAAAATTTAGCGCCAAATGCATTTTTTCTGAAACTATTTTTCTTTTGATAAAATTCTGTTCCTAAAGTTTGATAGGCTTTTGAAATTTCAAGCAAATTTGACAAATGATTTCTTGGAGTCCACCCTCCCCTTTCTTTACTTGCATAATCAATATCACTCCAGGTTCCATCGGGCTGCATTTCAGTTAAAAGTTTTTTTACATTTTGCAGATCTGCAGGTTCTTCCAAAATATTGGAGAGCACGTTTTGGTGCAACTGTTTTAATTCTTCAGGATAATTTTTTGTTTGTTCGAAAACTTTGGAAGTTTTGGGTTGTGTGCATCCGAAAAGTATTAAAATCAGGGTTAGATTGATCAGATTTACGTGTCTCATTTTGTTTTTTTGAGCTAAATATAAAAGAAAGTTTGAAAAATCCACTGGCCGGCCTTCCATGTGTTCGTATTCAAAATCGTGAAGCGGCCTCATTAAACCTATTGTAAAACTTGTGTCGCCGTTGTTGATATGAATAGCAAAAAACGGCGCATAATTTCCCGGCGTAACTGTGTAAAAAGTGTTGCCAGAAAGGTTTTGAATCCTTCCTAATCCATTTATTCAAACATTATCATTTTCGCTAAACCTTTATTCTTTCATTCACCAATTTTTAAGTTAAACCAATATGAAATAATGGTAACCTTTCTATTAGCCATCCGTTTGAAAAGGAACAATTTACTATCTTTGAGCCGCTTTGGCAAATTGGCAATAAAACGCTGATTTTCTGATTAAAACAACATAAGTTAAACAATAAAAACTACTCACAATGTTTATTAGCGAAGTAAAAGCAAGAGAGATTCTGGATTCTCGTGGAAATCCAACTTTGGAAGTTGAAGTGTTATTGGAAAGTGGTGCATTTGGCCGTGCAGCTGTTCCTTCAGGAGCATCCACAGGGGAAAATGAAGCACTTGAATTGCGTGATGGCGACAAAAGCCGCTACCTTGGAAAAGGCTGTTTAAAAGCAGTGGAAAACGTAAACGAAATAATTGCCAAAGAAATTATTGGCATGGATGCAACCGATCAGGTTGCCATAGACAGCAAATTACTGGAAATGGACGGCACTAAAACCAAATCGAACCTGGGTGCAAACGCTATGCTGGGAGTTTCATTAGCTGTTGCAAAAGCTGCTGCCGATTATTGCGAACTTCCGTTATACCGTTATATCGGTGGTGCCAACGCTAAAACATTACCTGTTCCAATGATGAACATCATCAATGGAGGTTCTCACTCGGATGCTACAATTGCATTCCAGGAGTTTATGATTCGCCCAATTGGAGCACCTTCTTTCCGTGAAGCTTTGCGTATGGGTGCCGAGGTGTTCCATGCCCTGGCAAAAGTATTAAAAGGAAAGGGTCTTTCTACTGCAGTTGGCGACGAAGGTGGTTTCGCACCAATGTTGGGAGGTACAGAAGAAGCAATTGAATCGATTCTTACAGCAATTAAAAATGCAGGTTATAAACCAGGTCGCGCTGAAGACGGTGGTGATGTTTCCATTGCTATGGATTGTGCTGCTTCTGAATTCTACAAAAACGGAGTTTATGACTATAGCATTTTTGAACCTAACGGCGCAAAACGCAACTCTGATGAACAAGCTGCTTATTTGGCTGAATTAATTTCAAAATACCCAATTGATTCTATCGAAGATGGAATGGACGAAGGTGACTGGGATGGCTGGGTAAAATTAAACGCTGCAATTGGCGACAAATGCCAGATTGTAGGTGATGACCTGTTTGTAACTAACGTAGAGTACCTAAAAAAAGGTATTGAATTAAACGCTGCAAACTCAATCCTTATTAAAGTAAACCAGATTGGTACATTAACTGAAACTTTGGATGCGATTGAAATGGCTCACCGTGCAGGTTATACTTCAGTAACTTCTCACCGTTCAGGTGAAACTGAAGATTCAACAATTGCTGACATTGCAGTAGCAACCAACTCTGGTCAAATTAAAACAGGTTCATTAAGCCGCTCTGACAGGATGGCAAAATACAACCAACTCCTTCGTATTGAAGAAGAGTTGGGTGCAAGCGCAATTTACGGATATAAGAAAGTTTACAGGAAGTAAAACTTCTTTAGTGAAAATATTTTAAAAATGGCTGTCCTTGCGGATGGCCATTTTTTATTTGTTGGAGCTAGTAGATTGATTCAAACGAAATTAAATTCCTTCTCCCTCCGGCAATCCCCACTCTTCAACCATGGCAATTCCCATTTTTTCAAGTTCATTCAACACAGGTTCGTAAATAGATTTTGTTACAGGAATTTGAATCCCTTTCTCTGTGATTTTACCATCCAGTATCATTTTAACAGCAATGGCTGCGGGCAAAGCAACTGTCCGGGCAATTGATGTGTCATCCCCAGTGGCAAAATCAAGAAGCCGCGATTTTACGACCTCTTTTTGACCATCGGCTTTTTCAATTAACAATACATGTTGCATGATTACCATGTCACGCGCACCTTCCGGGAGCATCATTTTTTTGAGCATCAAACCTTTCGTAATATCCAATGTTGATCCTTCGGTTATATTAGCTTTATCATTGCTGAAATAACCCAGCCAGTCAATCGCATTAATTACAGGGCCATCTAATTCGAGTTTCAACCTGCCTACAACCTTTTCCTTTACATTTTTTGGGTAAACGTCGATTTTTTCAGCTACTATTTCCTTTAGTGTTTTTCCTTCGAAATTTTGTATTTCAGTTGATACCAATCCCAAAGATTTCATGATATCCATAATTCTGCACCAGTTGGGATATCTGAAAGTACCACGATATATGGTTTCTACTTCGGGAATGTTATAAATATCAACATATGCAAGTGAGTCGCGGTTTGGATAAACTTCCATTTGCCCTACACCCGGGAAATTGATTTGAATTGGATTTTTGAATATATTTTCGGCCTGTATTTTAATGATTTCGCCATTTTTCAAATATTTGGCATTATTATTACCCGCCATAATTACGCCTCCTGGCGACCATGAAAATTTATATCGAAACGGGTTGTCGGCTTCTTCGGGGGCCGCAAGAGCACCACATAATGAGTATAATTCTTTTATTTTTCCACCTTCATTTTTCACTTTGTCAACAATACGCATGATCGTCATATGGTCGATACCTGGGTCAACGCCAATTTCATTTAAAATAATAATTCCGGCGTTTCTTGCTTCAGCATCCAATGTTTTCATTTCTGAAGAAACGTATGAAGTGGTAATCATGTTTTTTTTGTGTTGAATACACAATTTGGCTACAGCAACATGATGTGCATATGGCAACAAGCTAATCACAACATCATGTGTAGAAATTAATTGCTCAAGGGTTTTCATATCATCGGTACTCCATGAAACTGCTTTGCCGTTGGTATGTTCTTTTATTAGTTTTTCAGCTTTAGCAACTGTTCTGCTTGCAATTGTAAGTTTTAGTTTATTGTCAAGAATATATTCTGCTAATGGTTTGGCGACCATTCCGGCGCCCAATAATAATACTTTCCTCATGTTTATGTTTTATACTTTTGAATTGATTTTAACAACTTATCCGGTGGGTTTATTTTCGTCAATATCACCTCAATTTCATCAAACCCTAAAGTTGGGTATTTTTTTTACATTTAAAAAATTCAAAAGCAGCCATAACCTTCCATTATTTGAATCTGTTGCATTAAAATATCCAGCTTTTTTAAATCAGTGATTCTTAGGTAATAATTTTTCCTTTTTTGGTTTAACTTTGAGGCAAATCATACTATACTTTTTTTGTCATGAATCGCAAATCGCTTTTTCTAATTACAGTTTTTTTGTTTTCAGTTTCAAGTTTGTTTTCGCAAAAAGATAGCAACTGGACACATTTCAGGGGTTCAAATTCAAACGGTCATGCAAATGTTGCATCCGCGCCTTTGCACTGGTCCGACTCGACAAATATCGAATGGAAAGTTCCCGTAAACGGTCTGGGTTGGTCATCTCCGGTAGTTTTTGGAAACCAAATCTGGGTAACTTCAGCGGCAAAAGACGGAAAAGAGTTTTACACATTTTGTTTCGATTTGAAAACTGGAAATTTATTGGATGAAAAAATCATTTTTACAGCAGAAGATCCCCAGCGCATCCACGGAACAAATTCGTATGCCACGCCAACTCCCTGCATCGAAGAGGGTTTTGTGTATGTTCATTACGGGACTTTTGGAACGGCTTGTATCAACACAAATAATTTTGAAGTAGTTTGGAAACGTGAAGACATGCCTTGCGACCACATGCAGGGACCTGCGTCTTCTCTCATACTTCACAAAAATATGCTCATTGTTCATCTCGAAGGAACAGAAGATCCCTATGTTGCCGCGCTTGACAAAAAAACAGGCAAAACCATTTGGAAAAGTATCCGCCCAAAAGAAATCTACGATCCACTGGAACCGGTTTTCCGCAAATCCTATCAAACACCTATTGTGATTGAGGTAAATGGAAAAGAACTGTTAATCAGCAATTCGGCTTTTATGTGTTTTGCACACGATATAAATACCGGGGAAGTTGTATGGACAGTTGAATATGGTTTTGATTCAACTGTTAGCCAGCCACTTTACTGGGACGGAATGGTGTATGTAAATTCAGGGTGGATTTTTATTGACAACACTCCTTTTTTTACCCGTCAATATGCGATTGACCCAACCGGAAAAGGAGATGTAACAAAAACCCATGTAAAATGGATGTACGAGGATGAAGTACCACAAATCCCCACGCCTGTTATTGTTGACGGACTTATGTACATGGTGCACGATCGTGGAATGGTGACTTGTATTGATGCAAAAACAGCCAAAGTAATATGGAAACACGAATTAAAGGGAAATTTCAACTCATCACCGATTTACGCAGCAGGAAACATATATTTCATCAATGTAAAAGGCGATTGCACTATTATCAAACCTGGGGATTCATTTCAACTTGTAGCTGAAAATGAAATTAGTGAAACAGTAAAAGCAGTACCCGTTTTTGTTGATAATAAATTGTTGCTGAGGACTGAAAAGAATTTGTATCTGATTAAGTAGGGGAAAGGACAGGGACTTTCCCAAGTCCCTGATTTTTGGAAAACAATGTTTTAAGCAATCAAAGTTGAAGTCAATTTATTTTTCAAGGTTAAATATTAACGCCATATTCGTCAAAATTAACCTCAAAACCTCCACTCAGAAAAAATCTTTTTTACTTTTGCGCGCCGATTTGTGGAAAATTCATCATTCCGTTGTAATGCAATGATTTAAAAACAATTCAACACAAATTGGGTTATTGGTTTAAGTAAAATAAGAAAATGACAGAAATTAGAAATATCGCAATTATTGCCCACGTTGACCACGGCAAAACAACATTAGTTGACAGAATTTTACACCAGGTACACCTTTTTCGCGACAACCAGGATATGGGAGAATTAATCCTCGACAGCAACGATTTGGAACGTGAACGTGGAATTACAATTTTGGCAAAAAACGTATCTGTACGTTATAAAGACACCAAAATAAACATCATCGACACACCCGGTCACTCCGATTTTGGCGGCGAAGTGGAGCGTGTTTTAAACATGGCCGACGGCGTTTTGCTCATCGTTGACGCTTTTGAAGGCCCCATGCCACAAACTCGTTTTGTATTACAAAAGGCAATCGAACTGGGCTTAAAACCGATCGTGGTTGTAAACAAAGTTGACAAACCTAATTGCACACCCGACATTGCACAGGAAAAAGTTTTCGATTTGATGTTCAGCCTCGAAGCAACCGAAGAACAACTCAATTTCCCAACAGTTTTTGGCTCATCAAAAGCGGGTTGGATGGGTCCCGACTGGAAAACTGAAACCACTGATGTCACCTATTTGCTCGACACTATTTTAGACTATATACCAGCAGCAAAACATAAAGAAGGTTCGCTGCAAATGCGCATCACTTCGCTTGATTATTCGTCATACACTGGCCGGATTGCCGTTGGGAAAATTTCACGCGGCGAATTGATTCCCGGTTCGCAGGTTACTTTGATGAAACGCGATGGAAGGGTCCAAAAAACAGTACTTAAAGAAGTTTATCTTTTTGAAGGTTTGGGAAAAGAAAAGACAAAATTACCTGTCCCTTCAGGCGAAATTTGTGCCGTGCTAGGATTGGATGGTTTTGATATTGGCGATACAGTTGCCGATGGCGAAGAACCTGAAAGCTTGCCGGCAATAAAAGTTGACGAACCAACCATGAGCATGTTATTTGCGATTAACAATTCCCCTTTTTTCGGGAAAGATGGCAAGTTTGTTACTTCACGCCAATTGCGCGACCGCCTTTTCAAGGAAACAGAAAAAAACCTTGCTTTGCGTGTTGAAGAAACCGATTCAGCTGATTCATTTTTGGTTTATGGCCGCGGAATACTTCACTTGTCAGTTTTAGTGGAAACCATGCGCCGCGAAGGTTTCGAAATGCAGCTGGGTCAACCCAAGGTAATTATCAAGGAAATTGACGGAAGAAAACACGAGCCTGTTGAAGCATTAACAGTTCATGTTCCAGAAATATTTTCAGGAAAAGTAATTGAGCTTGTTACACAACGCAAGGGAGATATACAAACCATAGAGGTAAAAAACGAACGCGCCCACCTCGACTTTTTGATTCCGGCACGCGGATTAATCGGGTTGCGTAACCAGATGCTCACAGCCACCGAGGGAGAAGCTATTATGGCCCACCGCTTTTATGCCTACGAACCCTGGAAAGGCGAGTTGGGAGTGCGCAGGAATGGCGCTTTGATTTCGATTGAAACAGGCACCGCAATCGCTTATTCAATAGACAAAGCGCAGGACCGTGGACGTTTTTTTGTAAATCCCGGCGAAGATGTGTACATGGGACAAGTAGTTGGCGAAAACACACGTCAGGATGATTTAACTTTGAATATCATTCGCACAAAAAAAATGTCAAACATGCGTGCTTCCGGTTCCGATGATAAAACAAGTATTGCACCGGCTGTGAAATTTTCGCTCGAAGAAGCAATGGAATATATTCGTAACGATGAATATATTGAAGTTACGCCGAAAAATATGCGGATCAGGAAAATTTTGTTAAACGAACACGACAGAAAAAGACAAACAAAAGTTGTAACCGACTAAATCAGAAGATTTAGAGATAGGTATAAATGTCCTGCCGCAATGGAAAATGAGTTTTCAATCGGCAGGACATTTTTTTTTGTTCTTATAAGAATCATTTTTGTAAGCCATCCGTTTTTAAAATTTACATAGCAAAACTTTTTACACAAATTTCTGTTTAATGTTTTAGTTAAAATTATAAAACAAAATAATTACTTGTGCTACTTTTTCACAGATGAATATTAACGGAATAATAAATAAACTTGCAGTATAAAATGGGATTTTATCAATTACACAAAACACAGAAAGTTCCTGCCACAATTGATCAGGTTTGGGATTTTATTTCGTCTCCCGCTAATTTAAAAATAATAACACCCGGGTATATGGGGTTCAATATTACATCGTTAATGCTAAACGAAAAAATGTACCCGGGAATGATAATCAGCTACAAAGTGAGCCCGGTTTTGGGCATCAAAATGACCTGGGTAACCGAAATAACACACATAAAAGAAAAAGAATATTTTGTTGACGAACAACGGGTTGGTCCATATTCAATATGGCACCATGAACATAAAATAGAGCCAATCGATGGAGGTGTTTTAATGACAGATGTTGTATCATACAAACCACCGTTTGGATTTCTGGGATCAATTGCTAATACCATTCTAATCAAAAATCAGTTAAAAGAGATATTTGATTTTCGCACAATTGCAATGGAAAGGGTGTTTGGAAAAATGAATGGCAGCCTCCTCTAACCCCTGTAAAGAGGAAACAGGTAACAAGAAAAATGTAGCTTTTCGATTATTGTAAAATCAAACATTCAGGGAAATCCACCAGTGAATATCGGTTGGATTTTGCCGGGTAATATTCCTTATTTTTCAAACTATAATCCAGTTGACATTGACCGGTTTGAAGAATATATACCGCATTTAAAAACATCATGTAACAATCTCTGTATTTGTTAACAACCTTTTAATAAAATGTAAACATATATTACTATTTAGACATGTGATAAATTGCTGTAACACCTTGTAAATATTACTTTTTGGTTCTATTTTAGAGGCAAAATTTAAGGGGAAAACCATGATTAGAAAAGCAATTATTCTTGTTTCAATTATTATATTTTCAGGAAGTTTAATTCATGCGCAAACACCTACCAAATGGCGCGGTTCTAATGGAAATGGCATTTACAAAGAAACCGGATTGCTCAAAAAATGGCCTGCAAACGGTCCCGAAATAATTTGGCATTTTGATGAACTTGGTCTGGGACATTCTTCTCCCGCATTTGCCAACGGGTTAATTTATCTTTCAGGAATGGAAGATGAAAAAGGTTATGTATATGCGCTCACACCCGACGGTAAGCTTAAATGGAAAGTACCCTATGGCCCTGAATTCACAGAAAGCTACCCTGGTTCACGTTCAACACCAACTATTGCAGGCGATTTACTATATATTTATTCTGGTTTGGGTGTGCTGACCTGTATGGATGCAAACAATGGGAGCATAAAATGGAAAAAGGACGCATTCAAAGATTTCGATGGGGAAAATATCCGTTGGGGAGTTACTGAAACTGTTGTTGTGGATGGCGGATTGGTTTACCTGACACCGGGAGGAAAGAAAAACAATGTTGTAGCACTAAACCGAATTAACGGCGACCTGATATGGAGTTCTCCGGCAATGGGCGAAAAATCGGCTTATTGTACTCCGCTTTTGGTTCAATTACCCGCAAAAAAAATCCTGGTTACGATGACAGCCGAACACATCATTGGCGTTGAAGCATCTTCAGGCAAAATGCTCTGGTCGTATCCACACACAAACCGTTTTCAGGTACATGCAAACACACCGGTTTATGCTGATGGCGGCCTGTTTTGTTTTAGCGGATATGGACAAGGTGGTGTGAAACTTGAACTTAGTGCTGATGGTACTTCAGTAAAAAAAGCCTGGTTCAACGACAAACTCGATAGCCGCATTGGCGGTATGGTAAAAGTGAATGGATATTTGTATGGTTCAGGAGACAATAACCGCGAATGGCGCTGTGTGGACTGGCTTACAGGAAATGAAAAATATGCAGACAAAACAGTTGGCAAAGGTGTGGTAATTTATGCCGATGGTATGTTGTATTGCTATAGCGACAAAGGCGAATTGGCGCTTGTGGAAGCAAACCCCGCAGCCTTTAAAATTGTCAGTAAATCAAAAGTTGAATTGGGTTCTGAACAGCACTGGTCGCACCCGGTTATCGACAACGGAAAATTGTATTTGCGCCACGGTAATACTTTGATTGCGTATAAAATTAAATAATAAGATTAGACACAAGACGAATAGACACAAGTAGCAAGACGAATAAAGACACAAGTAGCAAAATTAGACACAAGACGAATAAAGACACAAGTAGCAAGACAAGAAGACAAAAGGAATTGGAAATATAAAAAAACAACTTTATGCATAATTTCAAAGAATTAAAGATCTGGCAGAAATCGCGCAAATTTGTCAAGGACATTTACATTTTGACAAAACAACTTCCGAAAGATGAACTTTTCGTTTTGTCATCTCAAATGAGAAGGGCAGCCATTTCAATTCCATCAAATATTGCAGAGGGGGCGGGAAGAGAATCTGATAAGGATTTTTCAGGATTTCTTGATATTGCAAATGGTTCAGCATTCGAGCTCGAGTCACAAATCTATATAGCTTGTGATCTGGAATATTACTCAGAAGAACAAATGGATATATATCTTGAAAAAGTTCAGGAACTACAAAAAATGATTTTTCATTTCAGAAAACACCTGAATTCTCAATCTTGATACTCATAATCTTGATACTTTTAATCTTGATACTGATACTTATCTATATACCTGATACTTTTAATCTTTATACTTGATACTCATAATCTTGATACTTTTTTAAAACCAACTATTAAATTAAAATGAAAAACCAATTTATCTGTCTTATTCTTTTGAGTTTTGTATTCGTTTCGAATGCCCAACTTGTACAGTGGCGTGGTCCAAATCGTGACGGACAGTTCTCTGAAACCAATCTTTTAAAATCGTGGCCTGATAAAGGTCCGGAATTAATCCTCCAGGTCGAAAAAATTGGCAAGGGCTGGTCATCACCCATATTGGTTGGTGACATGATTTACACTACCGGAATGATTGATACCCTTGATTATTTAAGTGCAATTGACATGCAGGGAAATATAAAATGGCAGGTTCCATATGGCCGGTCATGGAATAAATCTTTTCCGGACACCCGCAGTACTGCAACCATTGAAGACAACAGGATTTATGTACAAAGCGGAACAGGCAGACTGGCATGTATAGACCGAACCAGTGGAAAAGAAATATGGGCAGTTGATGTTGATAAAGATTTTGAATGTGAATACCACACATGGGGAAACTCGGAAACACCCCTGATTGTTGACGACAAGGTAATTTGTACACCCGGAGGCAAAAAAACAAGCGTGGTAGCTTTCAATAAAATGACAGGAAAACTTGCCTGGCAAAGTAAATCACTGGGTGGAGAACGTGCATACGCATCTGCAACAATTTATAAATACAATAATTTCAGGTACATACTGGCAGTTATTGGCACCGATTTAATTGCACTGGTTCCCGAATCCGGCGAAATTGCATGGAATTACAAATACCTCAATCCCGAAAAATGGGATCAACCCGGTTTAATCTGGACCAACACGCCTGTTTTTAAAGATGACAGAATTTTCCTGACCATGGGCTATGATTACAATGCCAAAATGATTCAAATGTCCGCCGATGGAAAATCAGTTTCAGAAGTTTTTACTGATACCATTTTCGACAACCACCACCATGGCGTTATTTTAGTTGATGGTTATTTATACGGCTCAAACTGGCGTGACAATAAACGTGGAAACTGGGTTTGCATGAACTGGGATACCGGTAAAATTATGTATGAAAATGAATGGGATACAAAAGGTGCGATGGTGATGGCCGATGGCCTTTTATATTGTTACAATGAAAAAGGAAATGTTGGTTTGGTAGCTCCTGATCCTGCTGGTTTCAAAGTTATCAGCGAATTTAAAATTACCGAAGGAGCAGGCCCTCACTGGGCACACCCTTTTATTGCCGATGGAAAATTATTGATTCGGCACGGCGATGTTTTAATGGTTTATAATATAAAACAGAAGCAATAATTACAGCATCTCTCACTTTCTATTTAAATTCCAATGTATGAAATACTTTTTCTTTATGCTGATATATTTCACATCTTCATTTTTGTTTTCACAGGATTTAGTTGAATTCAGAGGAATAGAAAGATCCGGCCATTTTAACGAAACCGGGTTACTTAAACAATGGCCGGAAAATGGACCAGAAGTTCTGTTAAAAATTGAAGGAATTGGAAAAGGCTATTCCCATCCCATTTTTGCTGACAACACCATTTTTGTAACAGGAATAAAAGAAGATACCGCCGACATAATTTCAGCATACAATTTAAATGGTGATATACTCTGGGAAACAAATTATGGACGTTCCTGGACCAAATCATATACCGACAGCCGCAGCACTCCTACTTTTGAAAACGGAAAACTGTATGTTGCAAGCGGCACAGGACAGGTTAACTGTATTGATGCAAAAACTGGGAAAATTATCTGGCAAATTGATGCCATACAAAAATACAGTGGCGAAATCTTTAAACACGGTGATGCTGAACATCCACTGGTTTTGAATGATATGGTGATTTATACAACCGGTGGTGAGGAAAACACAGCAGTGGCGCTGAATAAAACAGATGGTTCGCTGGTTTGGAAAGCCAAAAGCCTTGGTGGTGCTAAGTCATACGCATCGCCAGTAGTTATTAACCACAATGGCTTTGATGTCATTCTTATTCAGACTTCCGAAAATTTAATTGCACTTAACCCTGAAAATGGAGAGATTTTATGGCATTATAACCTCATCAGGTATCATTTACATGAGCAGGGTGTTGGTGCAAATACAAATCCCCCACTCTATTTTAAGGGTGAACTATTTGTTACAAGCGGTTATGATCATCCCGGAATTAAACTTGCACTTTCCGAAGATGGTAAATCGGTTACTGAAATATGGAAAAACGATACCATCGATACACATCATGGCGGTGTGGTATTGGTTAATGGAAACCTTTACGGCTCTAACTGGCAAAATAACTCAAAAGGTCGTTGGACCAGCGTAAATTGGGAAACCGGACGAACAAACTGGGAAGAAACCTGGTTCAACAAAGGATCAACGATTTATGCCGATGGAATGCTCTATATTTATGAGGAAAAAGGTGGAAATGTGGCATTGGTAGAGCCTTCATCCAAAAATCTTAAAGTAATCAGTACTTTTAAAATGAAAGAGGGCGATGGTCCGCATTGGGCGCATCCTGCCATATACAACGGAAAACTGTTTATCAGGCATGGAAATGTTTTGGTGGTTTACAACATAAAAGCATAAATGAACAAACGCACAATCAATATAATTGTTTGGTCACTTGGTGCAGTCGCGCTCATACTCATTTTATGGTGGGTTCGAACCGACCCTACTGCTGAATATTTAGTGAGCATGCCCGGGGCAGATAACCGTGGAAAAGGGCTTGCAGCACAGGACGTAACAATTGGCGAACTTTTCGAACAGTTTGCCACCGATTACACCGAAATGTCAGAAACCTGGCCACGTTTCAGGGGTAATGATTTTGATAATATTTCCAAATCGCCCATAAAACTGAAAGAGAAAATTGGCACACCAAAAATCGTTTGGTCGGTTGAACTTGGTGAAGGTCACTCAGGAGCTGCCATTTATAAAGGTTTGGCATATGTTCTTGATTACAATGAAGAAAAACGTTCGGATATGCTTCGCTGCTTTTCGCTTGCCGACGGAAAAGAAATGTGGAAACGGGGTTATAAACTGAACGTTAAGCGAAATCACGGTATGTCACGCACAATTCCTGCAATTACAGAAGATTATATTTTAACCATAGGGCCAATGTGCCATGTAATGTGCCTCGACCGAAAAGATGGGAATCTGCGCTGGGGATTGGACGTTGCAAAAGAGTACGAATCAGAGGTTCCGCTGTGGTACACGGGCCAGTGTCCGCTCATCGACAACAATTCAGCAATAATTGCAACAGGCGGAAAAGCGCTTGTAATAGCAGTAAATTGCCAAACAGGCGAAAAAATCTGGGAAACACCAAATCCGAAGGGTTGGAAAATGAGCCATTCTTCAGTTCTGCCTTTTACCTTTGGAGGACGTAAAATGTATGTTTACAGCCCAATAGGTGGATTGGTTGGAATTGCAGCCGATGGCCCCGATGCAGGAAAAGTTCTTTGGGAAACCCCGGCATGGAACCATTCGGTTGTGGCACCATCGCCGGTTTGCATGCCCGATGGGAAAATATTTATGACAGCCGGATATGGCGCGGGTAGCATGATGCTTCAACTGAAAGAAAACGATGGCAAATTCAGTATCGAAGTTCTGACAGAGTATGCGCCAAAAGATGGGTTGGCATGCGAGCAGCAAACAGCCATTTACTGGCAGGGACATTTATTTGGAATCATGCCAAAAGATGGAGGTTCAATGCGCAACCAATTGGTTTGTGTCAATCCGAAAGATCCAAAAAAACCTGTATGGACAAGCGGTACTGAAAACCGTTTTGGCCTGGGTCCGTATTTTATGGCCGACAATAAACTTTTCATTTTGAACGATGATGCAACACTCACAATAGCCAGACCAAGTACTTCAAAATATATTCAGCTTGATCAGGTAAGTATTATTGAAGATGCTCACGATGCCTGGGCACCTTTTGCACTGGCCAATGGATATTTGCTGATGCGCGATTCGAAAAAAATGGTTTGTGTGGATTTGAATTTGTAAGGATGAGATTGATGGGGATTGATAGAGATTGACAGAGTTGAAAAAGATTGAATGAGATTTATGGTGATTTTGGGAAAAAGAAGTTTTAGTAAATGAAGTGATTTTCTTGATGATAACAAGGAATTTCTTTTCCTGATACTCATTTCTCACTATCTAAAAATCCAAAATAAATGAAAAATAAAGGAATAGTCATATTTTTAATCGTTATGGCAGTTGTGATAATCGCAGTAATTGCCGTCGATTATTTGTCGGGAAGACCGGATAAAAGTACCCCAAATCCGTTTGCTTACGATGTAAACAATTTTAAAAATGTGCCTGAAGAATTGATTCTTTTTAAAGAAACCAAAAATTTCAAACTGGGATTTGAAGTACCATCATCCCTTACTATTGAAGCAGGTAAACTTTATGTATCAGGCGACAACAAACTTCAGATAATTGATTTAAACGGTAAACTTTTAACAGAAATCAACCTTTCTGAAACAGCAAAAACAATGGAAGTTTATAAAGAAAATATTTATGTTTCTGTTAACAATCAAATTGTTGTTTACGACTTGTCTGGAAACTTACTAAAAGAATGGGAAAAGCCTGCTGAAAATTCGCTGATTACTGCAATTGCCGCATATGACAAAAACATTTTCATTGCCGATGCCGGAAAACGAAAGGTAATCCGCTACAATTTGCAGGGGGAAAAATTAGCTGAATTTGACGGCAAAGCAGATGAAGGAGTGATTCATGGATTTATTATTCCCAGCCCGTATTTCGATTTGGATATAAATACCGATGGCGATTTATGGGTAGTGAATCCCGGTTTGCACGCACTGGAAAACTACACCGAAGACGGCAACCTTCGTGAACACTGGAACAACACAACCATGCAAACCGAAGGTTTTAGCGGATGCTGCAATCCGGCCCATTTTACATTTTTGCCAGATGGCCGGTTTGTAACAAGTGAAAAAGGTTTGGTACGAATTAAAACTTACAAACCTTCAGGAGAATTTGAAGGAGTTGTTGCTGCTCCTGCCAAATTCAAAGACGAAGGCGAAGCGCCCGACGTTGCAACCGACAGCCAGGGCAACATTTACGCCCTCGATTTTGATAAAAAAATGATTCGTGTTTTTGAACCGAAATAAATAGGAGCAAACGACTTGTCAGCGTCGCAGACCTGACAACGTCAATGAAATATGAATATTCCCGGGATTCATCCCAGGGACACAAAAAAGAAAAATTGAACAAGGTGCATCTATGCCCGTCGATTAAAAAATGGACAAACCATACACCGCACAAAGAAAAGTTGATTTAATATGGACCGAAAAGAATTTTTTACTACAGCAGGAAGGTTGCTGATCCTCGCAGGAATTACAGCCTCATCCGGATACCTTGTACTGAATAACAAAGTAACGGCTTCCTGTTCAGTTTCGCCAACCTGTAAAAGTTGCGGCAAATTTTCGAAATGCGAATTGCCACAGGCAAAAAAAGTAAATCGTAATGAGAGTAATTGATAAAGTGATTTTCAAATCTTTCCCCCTTTGGGGGAACAGGAAGGGGGCTTAATATGAATAAAACACAAAACCGACGCAAATTCATCCAAAACGGTGTCAGGCTTTCTTTGTTGCTGTCGTTGGGAACAGTAACAGCCGCAGCGTTGAGGAAAGTAACCACCGACGATTATGTATGGCAAATCGACCCGTTTGAATGCACACAATGTGGCCGGTGTGCCACCGAATGTGTGATGAAACCTTCAGCAGTAAAATGTGTGCATGCATATGCACTTTGTGGTTATTGCGATTTGTGCGGTGGCTACCTGAAACCCGATTCCGTTGCCCGTGATACTGCAGCAGAAAACCAGCTTTGCCCAACGGCCGCAATCGAACGACGTTTTATTGAAGAACCTTATTTCGAATATCATATTAACGAAGACTTATGTATCGGTTGTGCAAAATGTGTGAAAGGTTGTACTTCGTTTGGAAACGGTTCACTGCATTTACAGATTATCCATAGTATTTGTGTTAACTGCAATGAATGTTCCATTGCCCGGACCTGCCCGTCAAATGCAATCAAACGAGTAAAAGCCAGTGAAGCCTACCTGATAAAAGGCGATTTCTCAAGAAAACCCAATGTATAACCCGTTATGAAGATCAATTCAAATCACAAAATATCAAAAGCTAATTCCTGGTCCCTCCCCTTCGGAGAGGTTAGGAGGGGCTTGCTTCTTTTTATTTTCCTTATTTTGACCCTTTCCTCTTCAGCCCAAAAACAACGTTTCCCAAAACCCGAATTTGCAACAGGACATGAACAACCTTCAACAATTACGCCTGAACCACGTGCACTTGCACTTGAATATCTTGATGTAGCTGTATTGCTTGCGGTTCTTTCGCTGGCAAGTTGGCTGGTTGTTAAAAAACGTTCACGGCAAAGCATACTTTGGCTATCGGTTTTCACACTTGCCTATTTTGGGTTTTACCGAAACGGCTGTATTTGCTCCATTGGCGCGATACAAAATGTCTCACTTTCCTTTGCCAGTCCGGCTTATACAATATCGCTCACAGTACTTTTGTTCTTTATTTTACCACTTGTATTTACCTTGTTTTTCGGGCGAACATTTTGCGCAGCTGCATGTCCGTTGGGCGCTATACAGGATGTTGTAATTATTAAACCTATCAGTATTCCAAAATGGCTGAACAAAACGCTTGGATTAATACCCTATTTATATTTATCATTGGCAATACTTTTTGCAGCTACAGGTACAGATTTTATCATTTGCCGCTATGATCCATTCATTGGTATTTTTCGAATGGATGCCAAATTCCTTATGGTTATACTGGGTGTCAGCATGTTGCTTATGGGAATGTTTATTGCGCGCCCATATTGCCGGTTCCTTTGTCCATACAGTGTTCCGCTCAGTTGGATGTCCAGATTCTCAAAGTCGCACATGACAATCACACCCTCAAAATGTATCCAATGTAAACTGTGCTCAAACTCATGCCCATTTGATGCCATTGATTATCCGACAAATGAAAAAGAAGTGCTTAAATCCGGTCTTGGTCCGAAAAAATTTCTGACCTACGCACTTGTTATTCCATTATGGATTGCAGCCGGGGTTTTCATTGGAAACCGTTCACATACTTTCCTTTCAAAAGCCAATCCCGATGTTTTTCTTGCTGAATTACTAATCTCGAAACCTGAAATTAAAAACGATAAAGACAACATTGATGTGCAAACTTTCCTTTCATCAGGAAAAACTCTGGAAACATTGGTTTCTGAAGCCGAAGTTATACGCCACAAATTTTATTATGGAAGTATGATGGTGGGTGGATTTATGGGCTTGGTAATCGGATTAACTTTGCTGAACACAGTGGTTTTCCGAAAACGACAGGATTATGAACCCAACAAAAGCAACTGCCTGAGCTGTACCCGCTGCATGGATTTTTGCCCGGTGGAGAAGTGAAGAAAGGAGATTGATGGAGATTGAAGGGATTTATGGAGATTGATGGAGATTGAAATAGCAAACACTGACTTGTCAGCGTCGCAGACCTGACAACGTCAAAAGTGAAATAAAAAATAAAAACAAAAATTGAAAAATGGATTATAAAAATTCCGAATGTCAAAATACGTTTCAACGAATGGATTTAATACTTCCAACTACTAATAAATTATGACAAACAACGATAAAATAAAACTTGCGCAAAACATTGCAGTAATTGCCGGAATTTTTTCGGCTGTAGTGGCTTTATTGCTTTTGCTCAACTTTTGGCAAATTTCAAAATCCGACCCCATTGAAAGCAAAGCACTTGAAGTTCTTGTTGAAAGGTTAAAACAAGAACCCAACAACGATGGCTTAAAATCGGAAATCAGAAATTATGATTTGCTGGCGCGAAAAGCTTATTTTAACAGCCAGTGGCAGATACAAACCGGCGCTTTGATGTTGCTTTTTGGTGCAATAATTCTGGCATTTGCATTGCGTGTTTACTACAAGGCAAAAGCAAAAATAGATTCACCCGACAAAATCATGGAAAATGAAATCGCCAGCCGCATTCTCGCACAAAAAGGAATTATTATTGTGGGTGCCGTAGTTTTTCTTTTTGCATTTGCAGCATCATTTGCAACTGTAAATTATCTTGATGAATTTGATGCTCAGACTACCGTAGCTGCGGAAGAAAATAAACCAGAAGAACAGGGAATTGAAGTAGTTGAAGTAGGAAATATTCAGAATGATTCTTCTTTAACCGTGCAAGCTGAAGTTGAAGCAGACACGACAAATAAACAAATTGCACTTGTACAATCCAATTCTGACAAAACAGCGGTTGAAGTCGTTCAACCTAAAAAAACTAATGTTGTTTTAAATGCTGAACTTGTCAAAAAAAACCACAACTCTTTTCGTGGGCCATTCAGCCAAAGTGTTGTTTACCACAAAAATATTCCAACAAAATGGGATGGAGCAACAGCAACAAACATTGCCTGGAAATCTCCCATTCCGAAACATGGCTTTAATTCGCCAGTAATTTGGGATGATAAAATATTTGTTTCAGGTTCCGACAATCAAAGTCGTGAAGTTTACTGCTACAACCGTATCGATGGAAAATTACTTTGGACAGGCAAAGCAGACAATATTAAGGGTTCTCCGACAAATCCACCAAAAGTTACTGCAGATACTGGTCTTTCCGCCCCCACACTTACAACCGACGGACAAAACGTTTACGCCATTTTTGCCACAGGCGATGTAATTGCTTTCGATATGGAAGGAAAAAGGGTTTGGGCAAAAAATCTTGGCGTTCCTGATAATCATTATGGACACTCTTCTTCGCTTATCGTTTGGGACAATAAGTTATTCATCCAGTACGACACAAACAAGGGTGGAAAACTAATCGCCCTAAAAACTGCTACTGGTGAAGAAGCCTGGCAAACTACCCGTTCTTCAAAGATTTCATGGGCTAGTCCGGTTTTGGCGCAAGTTGATGGCAAATACCAAGTCATCCTAACCGCCGACCCGATTGTTGCGGGTTACGATGTTCAAACCGGAGCAGAATTGTGGCAGGTAAAATGTATGATGGGTGAAGTTGGTCCTTCAGTTGGTTTCTCGGATGGAATCGTTGTGGCAGCCAACGAATATGCAAAAATGGTGGCCATCGACGTAAAAACAAAGGAAATACTTTGGGAAAATGATGAATATCTGCCTGAAGCCGCCAGTATTCTTGCCCACAACGGAATGGTAATCGTAGCAACAAGTTATGGTGTAATGGCCTGTTATGATTTGAAATCAGGCGAAATGTACTGGGAACATGATGTAGGAAAAACCTTGTATTCTTCGCCAATATTTGCTGACGGGAAGCTTTTTATGATGGACAACGACGGCGTGATGCGGATTTACGAATTTGCAAAGGAGATGAAACTGATTTCAGAAAATAAATTGGGCGAAAAAGCCGGAACCACGCCTGCTTTTGCCGATGGTAAAATTTATATCAGAGGTGACAAAAATTTATACTGCATTGGAAAGTGAGGGGGGAGTTCAGAGTTTAGAGTTTAGTGTTCAGAATTCAGAGTTCAGAGTTTAAAAAGTAAATAAAAAATAGTTAAAAAACTTAGCGTCTTTGCGCCTTTGCGAACAAATAAATATGACAAATCAAATTCAAAATAAAAGTACAGAAACTATTTTCGACAGGGTTGCCCAATTGTTAAAAGAAGCTCGAAATTCGGTTGCAAGAGCAGTAAATAGTGCGATGGTATTTACCTATTTTGAAATAGGGAAACTAATAGTTGAAGAAGAACAGGCAGGGAAAGGACGCGCGGAATATGGGAAACAATTGATTATCGATTTATCGAAAAGGTTAACATTAGAGTTTGGCAAGGGATTTTCAGTTACCAACATTCAGCAAATGAGAATCTTTTACCTCGTTTTTCAAAAACAACAGACACTGTCTGCTAATTTCAATTTAAGCTGGTCTCACTATTTGAAATTAATGAGAATTGAAAATCAAGATGAACGAAGCTTTTATGAAATTGAGGCGGCCAGGAATGGTTGGAGTTTACGCGAATTGCAACGTCAGTTTGATTCATCACTATACGAAAGGCTGGCTTTAAGCAAAGATAAAGCTGGTGTTAAAAAGCTTGCTGAAAAAGGACAAGTTATCGAAACACCCCAGGATGTTCTAAAAGACCCTTACGTACTGGAATTTATTGGTTTAAAAGAAGAAACAAAATATTCAGAGACTGATTTGGAACAGAGGATTATTGACAAACTGGAACATTTTTTACTTGAATTGGGAAAAGGTTACACGTTTGTTGGACGACAAGTTCGGTTCACTTTTGACGACAAACATTTTAGGGTAGATTTGGTATTCTTTAATAGGATACTACAAAGTTTTGTATTAATAGATTTAAAAATTGGAGAGTTGACTCATCAAGACCTTGGTCAGATGCAAATGTATGTCAACTATTATGATAGGTTTGTTAAACTCGAAAATGAAAATAAAACAATCGGTATAATTTTGTGCAAAAAGAAAAATGACACATTGGTTGAAATAACATTACCTGAAAACAAACAGATTTTTGCAAGCAAGTATGAAACAGTTTTGCCAAGCAAATCCCAACTGAAACAACTGATTGAAGGAAAGGAACGCTGAAAATCATAAATGAAAGAAGATTACAAAAATATCGACAAGTTAATTGATGAAAAAGGTTCTGCAAAAAAGAGCCTTATTCCAATTTTACAGGCCATTCAAAAAGAATACAACTATCTGCCGGAGGATATTTTGCGTTACGTTTCTGAAAAAACAGAAATAAAACCCGCAGAAATTATGGGAGTTGCAAGTTTTTATTCGCAATTCAGACTGGCTCCCGTTGGCGAACATATTGTAAAAATTTGTGTTGGTACGGCTTGCCACGTTAAAGGCGCCGGTCAGGTTTACGATGCTTTTCGCAGGGAATTTAAACTGGAGGAAGGCGTAAATACCGATTCCTCCGGAAAATATACGCTCGACAAAGTGGCGTGTTTGGGTTGCTGCACACTTGCCCCGGTGGTTCAGATTGACGAAACAACATATGGACACGTTGCACCCGACCAGGTGGGTCAGATTATTTCAGATTTTGAAAGCCGAAAAGGAACAAAAAACTCAAAAAAAGCCCGAAAAGCTGATGGCTCTGAAATAAAAGGCGAAATAAGGATTGGCCTCGGTTCATGTTGTGTGGCAAGTGGCAGCCAGGAAATTCAGCAGGAAGTTGAAAATGTAATTAATAACAGCGGTTTGCGGATTACTTTGAAACATGTGGGTTGTGTTGGAATGTGCCACCAGGTTCCGCTTGTTGAAATTGTGCCAAATGAAGGCGAACCAACTTTATATGCCAAAGTAAAACCCGAAGACGTACAACGTATTGTTGAAAATCATTTCGATGCTCCGGGGATTTTCACCAAAGCAAAAAACAAATTACTGAGTTTGGTTGACACTATTCAAACCGACAGAAACTGGGATGGAATTCAGCGTTACGAAATCAGTATGCGCGAAAAACCTGTCGCATCTTTTTTGGGAAACCAGCTTCCAATAGCTACTGAATATCGCGGAATCATCAATCCAATCGACATAAATGAATACCTGAAACGTGGCGGTTTTACAGCATTGAAAAAAACATTGGATTCGCTTTCACCCGACGAAGTTATTGCCGAAGTTAAAAACAGCGGTATCCGCGGGCGCGGTGGCGCAGGTTTTCCAAGTGGCATAAAATGGGAACTGGTTAAAAAGCAACCCGGCGAAACAAAATATATCATCTGTAACGGCGATGAAGGTGACCCCGGTGCATTTATGGACCGAATGCTTTTGGAATCATATCCCTATCGTGTAATTGAGGGAATGATTATCGCAGCTTATGCAGTCGGAATTCATCAGGGTTATTTTTATATCCGTGCAGAATACCCGCTGGCTGTGAAACGAATTCGTGAAGCCATAAAAATTTGTATCGAAAATAATTATCTGGGAGAAAATATTTTAGGTTCAGGTTTTAACCTCGACCTTCAAATTTATGAAGGTGCCGGCGCTTTTGTGTGCGGCGAGGAAACTGCACTGATTTCTTCAATCGAAGGTAGCCGTGGTTTTCCGAGAATCCGTCCGCCATTTCCCGCGGAAAGCGGTTTGTGGGGTTTCCCGACACTTGTAAACAATACAGAAACGCTGGCTCAGATTTCCTACATTTTACGCGAAGGTTCCGACAAATTCAAAAATATTGGAACAGAAAAAAGTACGGGTACAAAAGTTTTTGCCTTAGCCGGAAAAATTGCCCGTGGCGGGTTAATTGAGGTGCCGATGGGAATTACAATCCGACAGGTAATCGACGAAATTGGCGGTGGGATTGCCAATGGCCGGAAATTTAAAGCTGTGCAGATTGGCGGTCCTTCAGGTGGTTGTATTCCTGCCGAGTATGCCGACACACCAATAAATTTTGAATCGCTCAGCGAAATGGGCGCGATGATGGGTTCCGGCGGACTTGTTGTTCTGGATGATACGGATTGTATGGTTGACATTGCGCGTTATTTCCTTTCGTTTACCCAGGAAGAGTCATGCGGAAAATGCACATTTTGCCGCGTTGGTACAAAACGGATGCTCGATATTCTTGAAAATATTACAAAAGGAAAAGGTAAAAAGGGGGATATTGAGGAGTTGGAACATTTGGCTGGCTGGACAAAAAAAGGAAGCTTATGCGGACTTGGAAAAACTGCCCCAAACCCTGTTTTAAGTACTTTGAAATATTTTCGGGATGAATATGAAGCTCATATAAACGGCGTTTGTCCAACGGGAAAATGTCAGGATTTAATAACCTATTCTGTTAATGATAAATGTATTGGCTGTACCCTTTGTGTACAAAAATGCCCGGTTGACGCAATCCCGTTTACCCCGCACGAAAAGCATTTCATCAACACCGAACTCTGTATTAAATGTGATGCGTGCCGCGCTGTTTGCCCGGAGGATGCGATAGATGTGAAGTGAGTTTAAAGTTTAATGTATAGGGTTGCGGCAACAGTCATCCTGAGCGGAGTCGAAGGATGTTTTGAATGAATATGCATATTTTGAAGTAATTACTAAAACCAGGAAAATGAAAACATTCTATGTTTACATTGTAAAATGCCGCGATGAAAGTTACTATACTGGAATAACAAACGATATAGAAAGACGGTTGGAAGAACATAATTTTGGAGAAGCGCCTGATAGTTATACTGCCATCCGGAGGCCTGTAAAACTTGTATTCTATGAAACTTTTAATGATTTTTCAATTGCAGAACAATGGGAAAAAAAGTTGAAAGGCTGGTCTCGAAGGAAAAAAGAGGCTCTTATTGAAAAGAACTGGGAAAAGCTTAAAGAATATTCAGTTTGTCAAAATAAAACACATTTTTCCTATAAAAAGAAAATTGGATAAAATTGATGTAATGATTAAACACATTTCGACTTCGCTCAATGTGACACGGCCACCTTCATCCTGAACGTATTCGAAGGATGTCTAAAAAGAGTTCAAAGGTTAAATAAAAAAGAGCAAATTTAGTGAGATAATTTTTAAAACATACGAAACCGCTGGTTTCAGAATACAAAAAAACCGTGGCGACTTTGCGCCTTTGCGAGAAAAAATATGATTACACTTAAAATAAATAACCAAATAATTCAGGTCGAAGACGGTACTTCGGTAATGAAAGCCGCGCAGGCGATGGGAATTGAAGTTCCAAACATGTGCTGGCACGATGAACTGGAACACTTCACTTCGTGCATGTTGTGCCTTGTAAAGGACAAGTCGAACGGCAAACTTTTTCCCTCATGTTCGGTAAAAGCTACCGAAGGACTGGAAGTAGTAACAGACGATTCTGAAATTAAAGAAGCCCGGCAAACCGCGTTGGAACTTTTGCTAAGTGAACATGTTGGCGACTGCGAAGCGCCCTGCCAGATTGCATGTCCGGCACACATGAACATTCCACAAATGAACAGGTTAATTGCCGCCGGGAAGTTCGATGAATCTCTGGCAGTTGTGAAACGTGACATTGCGTTGCCTGCTGTTTTGGGCCGCATTTGTCCGGCTCCTTGCGAAGGTGCCTGCCACAGGAAAACTGTTGATGAACCGATTTCAATTTGTTTGTTGAAACGTTTTGTAGGAGATGAAGGCGCAGAACCTGAAATTATTTCTGCTCCAAAAACAGGAAAAAAAGCTGTCGTAATTGGTGCCGGTCCTGCCGGATTGGCCGCTGCTTATTATCTTCAAATCAAAGGAGTTCAGGTTACTTTGCTCGATAAAAATGAAAAAGCAGGAGGATTACTTAGAACTGCAATTTCGGAGGAAATATTACCCAAAGAAGTTCTTGATAATGAAATCGAATCAATTCTTAAAACAGGAGTTGAATTCCATGAGTGGAAAAGATATTACTTCTGAAGTTTTTGAAACTTTGAAAAAAGATTTTGATGCTGTTGTAATTGCAACCGGAACTGTCGCTGAAAACCCAGATTTTTTTGGTTTGAATGCTACTCCAAAAGGAATAACGGCGGATAAAGATTCATACCAAACTTCCGAAAAGAATGTGTTTGCAATCGGAAACGTGTTGCGTTCATCGCGATTGGCGGTGCGTTCTGTTGGACAGGGAAAAGAAGTCGCTTTTTCAGTTTTACAGCATTTTAACGAGCAGGAACCCAAAGGTGAACCCCGGATTTTTAACTCGCGTTTTGGAAAATTGGTTGTTGCCGAATTTTCAGAATATATAAAAGAATCGGTGGAAGGCAAACGTGTTTTTCCTTCAAACGGCGGACATTCCAGTTTTTCAAAAGAAGAAGCAATTGCAGAAGCTGGACGTTGTTTGCATTGCGATTGCCGAGCGATTGATAATTGTAAGTTGCGCGATTATTCTAATCAGTATCAGGTTGACCAAAAACGTTTTAAAACCAGCGAACGGCGTCAAATCACAAAACAAATAAATCACGGCTCGGTGGTTTACGAACCGCAAAAATGCATAAAATGCGGTATTTGTGTAAGACTTACAGAAAAGCATGGCGAAAAGTTTGGTTTTACTTATATTGGACGGGGTTTCGATGTTGAAATTGGAATTCCGTTTAATGAAGAATTGGAAGTTGGATTGACAAAAATAGCGGTAAAAGTTGCGGAGGGGTGTCCAACTGGAGCGATTTCTATGAAGAATGTCGATTAACGTTTGTGAATATAAAATCAAATTTCTAAAATTAAAATATTGAGAAAATCAACATGCCTGAAACAAATAAATACAATAAGCTGGTTTCTCTAATTTCAGAAACATATTTGAAAGGTAAAGAAGTGGCGGTGTATGCGATTAATAGACAAATTATTGAAACTTATTGGCAAGTTGGTGAACATATAGTCGAGTTTGAACAAGATGGTAAACAACGAGCCGAATATGGCAGCAAATTGTTACAACAATTGACACAAGACCTTGCTTTGCTTCATGGCAAAGGATTTAGCTTGAGTAACTTGAAAAGGATGAGGCAATTTTATCTGGAATACCCAAAAGGTGCGACAGTGTCGCACCAATTGAGTTGGTCACATTACGTAGAGTTGTTAAAAATCGATGATGGTTTGGAGCGTAGTTTTTATGAACAACAGGCATTGGCTGAAAATTGGTCGATTCGCGAGTTGATACGTCAAAAAAAGGCATCCCTATACCTTCGTCTAGCAGCTTCCAAAAACAAACAAGAAATTTTACGTTTGGCTAAAAATGGACAAATTATTGAAAAGCCGGACGATATAATAAGGGAACCGTATGTGTTGGAATTTTTGCATATTGCCGAACCTGCTTTTGTCAGTGAATCTGAACTCGAATCTCGCATAATTGGCAGCCTTCAGAATTTTTTACTTGAACTTGGAAAAGGTTTTGCATTTATCGGAAGACAATATCGAATTACACTCAATAATCGAAACTTCTATGTTGATTTAGTCTTTTATCACCGTATCTTGAAATGCTTTGTATTAATTGACCTCAAAAAAAATGAAGCAGGTCACGAAGATATCGGACAAATGAATATGTATATGGGATATTTTGAAAATGAGGAAAATACTATTGGAGACAACCCGCCAATTGGAATCGTACTTGCCCGCGAAAAAGACGAATTGTTAGTGAAGTATGCAATGAATAATGTAAGCTCTCAGTTATTTGTTTCGAAATACCAGCTTTATTTGCCAAATCGCGAAGAACTGAAAGCGTTAATCGAAAAACAATTAAATGCTGAATAAGAAAGGATTAACATGAAAAAAATATTAGTATTTGTATTCATCTCTATCTTGTTAACATTAAATGTGAGCTCCCAGCCCACCGATTCGTGGCCCATTTTCCGTGGCAACCAGAACCTGAAAGGGGTTTCGAAATCCACACTCCCAACTTCCCCGAAATTATTATGGACTTTTACAACGGGCGACAATATTAAATCGGCGCCTGTAATTGATAAAGGCAAAATTGTAATTGGCTCCACCGATGGTTTTGTTTATTGCCTCGACACAAACGGGAAACTACTTTGGAAATTTGAAACAGGAAATGCAATCGAAGCACCCGCGCTCATTCATGAAAATATTGTCTATATCGGAAACCTTGACGGAACGTTGTACGCCCTTGATTTAAACTCAGGCAAAAAATTCTGGGAATACGAAACCGACAACCAGATTATTGGCTCAGCCAACTGGTGGAAAGAAGGCAATACAACCAGCATCGTTGTTGGTAGTTACGATTATTACCTGCATTGCGTTGATGCTAAAACCGGAAAAGTGCGCTGGAAATATGAATCGGATAATTTTATAAACGGTGCCGCGGCATGTTCAAACGGAAAAGCTTACTTTGGCGGTTGCGATGGTTATCTTCACATTGTTGACATTACCACCGGTGAGCTTTTCAAAAAAATTGACGTAGCAACTTATGTGGCCAACTCAATTACAGTTGATGGCGAAAAGGCATACATTGGCGATTATGATGGAAGGTTCTTTCAGGTCGATATCAAAGCCGGAAAAACTTCCTGGGTTTGGGAACACGAAACAACAAAACTACAGTTTATTGCATCGGCAGCTCTTGCGGGCAACATGGTTTTAACAGCTAACTACAATAAGTTTCTGTATTGTTTTGATAAAGATTCGGGCAAAAAACTTTGGGAATACAACACCGGCAAACAGGTGGAAGCCTCTCCAGTAGTGGTTGGCGACAAAGTGTTGATTGCAAATATGCGTGGCGATTTGGCCATTGTAAACCTGTCCGATGGCAAACCTGTTTGGACTTATGAAATCGGCAGTCAAATCATTAGCAATCCTGCCGTTGCCAGTGGAAAGATTTTTGTTGGCGCTTATGATGGAAATGTGTATTGTTTTGGAGGCCCCTCCTAACCTCCCCAAAGGGGAGGGACAGGAAAAGGCCAGACTAAAATTGAATAACAAAATTTAAATGTAGTTTATTTTAACACTCCCCCTTCGGGGGAGCGGGAGGGGGCTTTATGAACATCATACAAATCATACCCGGTTCGGGGGGAAGTTTTTACTGCGGCAACTGTTTGCGCGACAGTAAATATGTTGATGCATTGCGGAAACAAGGGCATCAGGTGGTAAAAATTCCAATGTATCTGCCACTGTTTTCCGATGAACACGACATAGGCGAAATACCGATTTTTTACGGTGCAATTGCCATGTACCTAAAACAAGTTTATCCTGTATTCAGAAATATGCCGGGTTGGTTCGAAAAAATGCTCAACTCGAAACCAATGATGAAAATGGCAGCTTCAATGGCCGGCTCAACCCGTGCGAAAGGACTTGAAGATATGACTATTTCGATGCTTTTGGGCGAACTTGGTCAACAAAAAGAAGAACTAGACAAAATGGTGGATTGGATTGTTGATCATTGCAAGCCCGACATCATCCACATTTCAAATGCGCTGCTTTTGGGTTTGGCAAGGAGGTTAAAAGAGAAAACGGGAGTGCCTGTGCTTTGCTCGCTACAGGACGAAGATGTTTGGGTAGATGCCATGCAACCCCAATTTCAGCAAAGGATTTGGGATTTGATGCACGAACGCGCTGAAGATGTTGATGCATTGGTGGCTGTGAGCAATTATTTTGCTGGTGAAATGAAAAAACGCATGTCTCTGTCTGCCGAAAAAATCCATACTTTTTATCTCGGTGTTGACGCAGCGGATTATCTGTATATTCCGGTAAACGAAAAACCACGGAATGTAGGTTATATTTCGCGCATGTGCCACAAAGATGGTTTTGATATTGTGGTGGATGCATTTATTGATTTAAAGAAAAAACCAGGTTTTGAAGACGTTAAATTGATAGCAACAGGAGGTTTAACCGGCGATGATAAAAAATTCCTGAAAGAACAAAAACAAAAAATCAAGGACAATAACTTAGAAGATTCATTCGAAATAATTGAAGAATTTGAAGGTGATGCGCGGCATAATTTTTTTGGAAAAGTTTCAATGGTTTCTGTTCCGGTGCGGGTTGGTGAAGCATTTGGAATGTATCTCCTGGAGTCGATGGCATCAGGAATTCCTGTTGTTCAGCCGGCATTAGGTGCCTTCCCCGAAATTGCGAAAAAATCGGGCGGCGGCGTAACTTATTCCCCCAATACACCAGAAAAACTGAGCGAAACCTGGGCTGATTTGCTCTCCAATCCGGAAAAGCTCGAAAAACTCAGTCGTGATGGTTATGAAGGAACAAAGAAATACTTCAATATCCACAATCACGCTGCCGAAATAATTGGCTTGTATGAACGATTGCGCCAGTCATCCTGAGCGCATTGTCATGCTGAGCGTAGTCGAAGCATGTTTAGAATAAAACTGATGTTATGAGAAAACACTTTTCGACTTCACTCAATGTGACACACCGTCATCCTGAGCGGAGTCGAAGGATGTTTTGAATTGAAATAATGAATTGAAAAAACACATTTCGACTGCGCTCAATGTGACAGGGAGTCATCCTGAGCGGAGTCGAAGGATGTTTCAAAGAAAGAATAATGTTTCGAAGTAAGTTTATTTGCGATAAATGAAAACCTTTTATGTTTATATTGTAAAATGTCGTGATGAAAGTTATTATACAGGAATAACAAACGACATTGAAAGACGGTTGGAAGAACATAATTTTGGAGAAGCGCCTGATAGTTATACTGCAATCCGGAGGCCTGTAAACTTGATGTTTGTGAAACTTTTAATGATTTTGCTATTGCAGAACAATGGGAGAAAAGAATAAAAGGTTGGTCGAGAAGAAAAAAAGAAGCGCTAATTGAAAGAAACTGGGAGAAGTTGAAAGAATATTCAATTTGTCAGAATAAAACGCATTTTTCTAACTTTAAAAAGGAAAACGATTAAACACATTTCGACTTCGCTCAATGTGACGGACGTCCGTCATCCTGAGCGCAGTCGAAGGATGTTTTGAATTGATATAATGAATTGAAAAAAACACATTTCGACTACGCTCAATGTGACACACCGTCATCCTGAGCGGAGTCGAAGGATGATTAAATTAAAATATTGAATTGAAATAAACACATTTCGACTTCGCTCAATGTGACGGACTCCGTCATCCTGAGCGCAGTCGAAGGATGTTTTGAATTGATATATTGAATTGAAAAAAACACATTTCGACTTCGCTCAATGTGACAGACACAGTCATCCTGAGCAGTGAAGGATCGTTTAAACGATGAATAATTTAAAAACAATACCCTTCGACTATCGCTTAGGGTATGAAAAAACAATATGCTACTACTGCAAACATATCAAAAGGTTATGGCGAAATCGGCACACATAGTTTTCGCCCGGTTTTAAATAACCTTAACCTCGAAATTGAAAAGGGCGAAAAAATTTCAATCATTGGTCCAAGTGGTTCCGGAAAAACCACCATGCTCAATTTGTTGGGAACGCTCGACCTACCTGATTCTGGTAAAATTCTTTTCAACGGAAATGATTTGACTAGGTACTCAAAAGCTGAATTGGCTGATTTCAGGAACAAACACCTCGGTTTTATTTTTCAGTTGCACCATTTGATGCCACAACTTACGCTTTTGGAAAATGTGCTGTTGCCACTGTTGCCACAGGGAAATAAAATTTCAAAAGAACAAAAAGAGTGGGCTGAATATCTGATTCAAAAAGTGGGAATCTGGGAACAGCGCAATCAAAAACCAGCGGAAATGTCGGGAGGTGAATGTCAGCGAACAGCTGTTGTACGGGCATTAATAAACAAACCGGAACTGATTTTAGCCGATGAACCAACAGGCGCACTTGACGAAGAAAATGCGACAGCACTTTCAGCATTGTTGATTCAATTGAGCGATGAAGAAAATGTAACGCTGATAACGGTTACTCACTCTTCAGAACTGGCAGGAAAAATGGACAAAAGAGATCACTTTGACGAAACGGTAAAGCCTCCCCTAACCTCCCGATATTCGGGACAGGCTCTCCCAAAGAGGGGAATAAGAAAAAATAATTTGGTTAAAAAGAGATATCTGAGTGAAATCTAATACAAATCATAAAAAAAGAAATTCTTCTTCATACTTCTCCCCCTTTGGGGGAGCCAGAGGGGGCTTCTTTATTATTAAAACATTTATCCACTATTTCAAGTCCAACCTGTTGGTGGCACTTGGCGTTGTTGTAAGCACCACAGTTTTAACAGGTTCGTTGATTATCGGAGATTCGGTGCGATACAGTTTACAACAATCCACATTTTCAAGGTTAGGCGAAACTACCCACTTGGTTTCGGTAAAAGAACGATATTTCAGACAGGAAATGGCTTCCGAAATAGAGGCTGATAATCCTGCCATAAAAGCAGTACCGATTTTGTTGCTCGAAGGAATGGCAGTTGCAGACGGTGGGCAACAGCGGGTAAATAAAGTGCAAATTGTGGGCATAGATTCAGGTTTTGAAAAGATTGCACAATCAACCATTTTTTCTGAACTTCAAAACAATGAAATTGCTATTAGTGAGAATCTTGCAGAAAAATTACATTTAAACGAAGGCGACAATCTTTTGGTCCGAATCCAAAAAGCCAGTCTGATTCCAATGAACGCACCATTTGTTTCGGCAGATGAAACAAGTGTTTCGTTGCAGGCAACTGTAAAAAAAGTCGTTCAAAAAGAGGAACTCGGAAGGTTTAGTTTGAAGAATTCTCAAACCGCACCTTACAATATATTTCTTTCCATTCAACGTCTAAATCAATTAATGGAATTTGAAGGAAAAGCAAATCAAATATTAATATCCACTCAAATTGAAACTGAAAAAGTTGCAGAATCGGTTAAAAAAAGCCTCACTCCCACCGATGCAGGTCTTCAATTGAAAAATATAGAAGCAACAAATGAAATTGAAATTTCCACCGAACGGGTTTTTCTTGAAGATAAAATTTCGGAAACGTTAAAGGAATTGCCGGGTTCAAAACCTGTTTTAACGTATTTTGTGAATGAGATAGAGAAGTCGGAGGTCCGAAGTCCGAAGCCCGAAGTAAAAACAGGGGAACCTAAAACCCGGAACCCGAAACCTGCAACTCTGAACTCTGAACCCAAAACTCTGAACTCTATCCCCTACTCTTTTGTTTCCTCAATCCCCAACAACCAACTTGCAGAAAACGAAATTGCCCTCAATCGTTGGGCAGCGGATGATTTGCAGGCAAAAATTGGAGACAGTATCAGTTTAAAATACTTTGAAATCGGGCCGCTCCGCCAATTGGTAAATAAGGAAACTACATTCGTCCTCAGGGAGATATTTCCAATGAATTCGGAATGGGCTGACCCGACGCGTGTGCCGCATTTACCGGGACTTTCAGATGCCGGACATTGCCGGGAGTGGGAAGCGGGCGTGCCGATTAACTTGGATGCCATTCGTGAAAAAGATGAAAAATACTGGGAAGATTACAAAGGCACGCCAAAAGCATTTGTTTCGAATGACGCCGCATTGAAAATGTGGTCGAACCGTTTTGGGAATTACACAGCCGTGCGGTTTCCGGCTGAAACATTCGATGAAAACAAATACAATCAAATATTTGCCTCGGAAATTGACCCCGCAGATTTGGGTATGTCCGTAACTCCTATCCGCGAACAAGGTGTGCAGGCAGCCCAAAACGGAACAGATTTTAGTGGACTTTTTATCGGTTTGAGCTTCTTTTTGCTGATAGCCGCAATTATTTTAACAGCGTTGCTTTTCCGTTTTAACCTTGAAAACCGTTCGGCGCAAATAGGATTGTTTGATGCGCTTGGGTTTTAAACAAAAACAGGTACGCGGCTTTTTTCTTTCCGAAGGGTTTGTTGTGGCATTGTTTGGTGGAATTATCGGGCTGGTTGTTTCTGTGTTTTATACATTACTTGTCTTCAAGATTCTAAATACATTATGGTTTGAGATTGTACGCACAGACGTTTTGTTGATAAAAATTAATCCTGCAACTTTGATTTTCGGACTGATTATTAGCGTATTAATTTCGTTAATCGCCATTTTTATATCCGTCAGACGGTTTCAAAAACAACGAACTGCTGACGTGCAAAAACAAACCGTTTCAGTTGAGAAAAAAGGAAAAAGACTTTTGTTGAATGGGGTAATGTACTTATCACTGCTCTCCTCAATCGGTATTTTTATTTATCAAATGGCAAGTAAAACACAACTAAATCCAACACTTTTCTTTTTGTCGGGGGTGTTGTTGCTGTTGGGTTTGCTGCTTCTTTTCAGAAAAAATATTTATCGTGTTGAATCAAAAAAGCAGGAGGATTTTAGTTTGGAAAGATTATGACAATTGAACCTTTCCCGCAACAAAATGCGCTCATTAACAGTTGTTACACTTTTTGCATTGGGAACTTTTATGGTAGTTTCAACGGGTTCGAACAAACTTGATTTATTTGCCAACGCTCAAAACAAAACAAGTGGCACCGGCGGTTTCATGTATTTTGCCGAAACTACCATGCCGGTTTTGTTCGATATAAACGACTCTAAAAAACGCGCAGAAGAAGGGATAACTGAAGATTTCACAGCGGTGCAATTCAGTAAAGTTGATGGCGATGATGCAAGTTGCCTCAACCTGAACCGGATTTCGCAACCTGCTATTTTGGGCGTAAATCCCGAAGCTTTAAAAGAACGTTTTTCGTTTGCAGCTAAAATGGAAGAACTGGGAGATAAAGATCCCTGGTTGGCATTAAACCGAAAATCAGATGACGGAACAATTCCGGCAATTGCCGATCAAACTGTAATTCAGTGGGGTTTGGGAATGAAAGTTGGCGACATTCTTATCTATCAAAATGAATTAGGCGATACAATCAAACTTAAATTAATTGCCGGCACAACTCCTTCCATTTTTCAGGGTTTTGTAATCATTTCGAATCAAAACTTTTTAAAGAATTATCCCACCAAAAGCGGCACAAATATTTTCCTGATAGATGGAAACCCAGAAAACCAGCAACAAATTGGCGATGAATTGCAGTCAGTTTTTCGCGATTACGGTTGGGAAATGGAAACAACATCAAAACGACTTGTAGAATTTTACTCTGTTACAAATACCTATCTTTCCATTTTCCTTGCTTTGGGAGCGTTGGGTTTAATTCTCGGAACCGTTGGATTAGCAGTAATTCTGGCCCGCACCCTGCTTGAACGCAGTCGCGAAATTGCTGTTATGCAGGCGGTTGGATTTAATACCAAACCCATTTTCAAAATCATTTCGCTTGAATATTTAAGTTTACTTTTTGCCGGGGTTTTGATTGGTTTTATTACCGCCGTAGTGGCCACATTACCAGCATTTATATCTGCAAACACAGGGGTTTCATTCGGTACTGTAGGATTTGTAGTTGGACTGATTTTGGTGAATGGAATACTCTGGATATTTGGCCTTACCTGGTTCTCGTTGCAAAAGAAAAGACTGGTAACCGGGTTGCGGGTTGAGTAATAAAAAGCTCTAATAATTTTTGGAACTTTCGGGTATAAACATGGATGAGTAAATCAATGAGAAACTGGATATTAATATTAATCATTCTACTCTTCATTCCGTATAGCGGTAGAGGACAAGAAAGAAAATGGCTATTGAACAAGGACTCAGTTTTTACATCAATATCTTCTGAACATTTTAATCTATACTCTTTTGATGGTCATCTTAGCAAAAAAACAAAGGTTGATATTTTAAATGAAAGGGAATCAGCATTTCAAGAGATTTCCAATTTTTTTGGGATTAAACCAAATTTAACAATCAATATTTTCCTTTTCAGGAATGAACAATTAAAATATAATCTTACTGGTCATAAAGGTATTGGATGGGGATTTGATAATAATATCGTTGAAGTATTTAATGATTCAATACGAATGGACCCTTATCATGAGTTGGTGCATGTTATTGGATATACACTTAATGAACCTCCGGCGTTGATTGATGAGGGTACAGCAGTTTATCTATCTCAGTTATATGGGGACAAAGCTTTTTCCAGATTAATTGGTTACCCAACAAAAAGTATTAATGAAATTCTTTTATTGCATAATAAAAAAGAAGGATTGATAACTATATCAACCTTACTTTCATATGATGAAATTGGTAATTCAAATAAATTTGTTTTGGAATATTGCACGTCAGCATCTTTTGTTGAATTCTTAATCAAGGAATTCGGCAAGCAAAAATTTCTGGAGTTATATAAATCATTATCAAATACAAATAGAGCCAGGAATGAAATAATATTTGAAAAGATTTATCACGTAAAATTTAGTCAAATCGAATATGAATGGACAAAACATAAAAGTATTGACAAATAGGAAATACTAACGCTAATAAATGGGACTCTGCGTGGTATGCAAGACTCATCAATAAGTCTGAGGTGAATTACAACACGATTTATTTTCAGAATTTCCTATGTACTTTACGACGGTCTTAAATTTGCTTCTTAATGAAAGACAAGCACTTATTTGCTTC
>CAWDAW010000002.1:0-224578 GCA_963800345.1 uncultured Prolixibacteraceae bacterium
GACTTAAATAATGATGGTAAAATTGATGCGACCAACGACAGAAAAATTGTAGGTTATACCAAGCCTAACTTTACAATGACTTTATCGAATACATTTACTTACAAAAATTTTGAACTTTATTTTCTGTTCAACTATATCGCTGGAGGAGGAAAAGACAATTATTATATGGGAGGCAATCTCTATGCATATTATCCTAATGCGCTATATGGAGGAACAGCGGCAAACTGGTTGGATAAAAAGTACTGGACGCCTGACCATCCTTCTAATGAGGTAACCCGATTGAATTATAATAATGCAGCATTTGGTTATAACTTCCCTAAGACCCGCGAATTCCTTCGTTTACAGGATCTTTCATTTTCGTATTATTTGCCCAATCAACTATTGGAAAGGACACCTATTTCAGCAATGAAGGTTTTTACTTCAGGAAAAAACCTGTTGACATTTACAAAATGGGAAGGATTAGATCCTGAAGCGGGTACCCAATATGCCGGAGGACCACCCGTTTTCAAAATAATTACGCTTGGCCTGAATGTTACATTTTAATTGATATAAAATTTGAATATTATGGATACGAAAAAATTATTATTTATTACAATATCGCTGCTGTTTCTTCTTCCCTTTGGAGGTTGCAACGATGATGAATTTTTACGTGAAAAACCGTCTGACTTTCTTACAATTGACAATGCTTTTTTGAATGCGGCTCAATTTAGAACCGGGATAAATTATTTGTATTATGATTTTCGCCGGAATTATATTTACAAGGATGGAGATGCTTACGTTGTTCAATTTGGAGTGGGCGCTGATCTTAATTTCAGCTGGAACGATCAAAACTTGTGGACTAATTACTCAAACTTGAATGGTACTGCCGGTTTTCTCAAAGATTTGTTTTACAGACAATTTGAAATGATTAACAAGGTAAATATTATTTTGGCTCAATCTGAGAACCCGGATGTTAAATGGGTAAACGAAGCAGAGAAAAAGGAGATTCAGGCAGAAGCTCGTTTCTTTAGGGGCTTCGCCTATAGGTTCCTGTCATATATGTGGGGGGATATGCCAATCATCACAGAACCGATAACCAAACCAAGTTTATCTTACACCCGTGACAAACGCGAAGACGTTTACAAATTGTGCGTTGAAGATTTTAAATTTGCTGCAGAAAATCTACCTAAAACTAGTGGTGTCGGACAATTGGTAAGTGCAGCGGGTTATCATTTCTTATCTGAAATGTATATTGCTTTGGCTGACGAGACAGGCGGAACTGATAAAACACTTTATCAAAAAAGCATTGATGCTGCAAGCCAGGTTATTGATGGAGGCGATTATCATTTAATGACAAACCGTTTTGGTTACAGGGCAAATGTACCTGGAAAAGACGCTTTTTGGGATATGTTTCAAATTACCAAAGAAGACGGCACAACTAATTTCAGCTATCAGGGAGGTAACAAAGAATCAATTTTCATTATTCACCTCGATAAATTCAAAACAGGGGGACTGCCTTCTGAGTTAAGTACCCGTAGTGATCAGGAACGAACTTTCTGGCCGGCATTTTGGGGTTTTAACAAATTCGGTTATAAAGGAGTTGCTTATGACTGGATGGGGCGTGGTGTTGCATGGGTAAGGCCTACCAGCTATTTCCTCTACGATTTATGGAATAAGTCGGGTAAAGAGGATACAAGAAATGCTGAATGGAACATCAACCGCGTCTTGAAAGTTCCCAATCCGGATCTCACTTATCAGGAGTTACCGGATTCAAGCAGAAATTATCCGACAACACCGCAGGAAATTACGTTGATTGATGGTTCTGTAATTTCCGTTCAGCTTCATCCCGGGGATACAGTTAGAAAAGAGTGGTTGGTTACACGGGAAGACACAATGGCAAGATGGTACCCACGTGTAATGAAAATGGGCTCGGATTGGCACTATACAACCGATCCAAGTAACACTTTTGTTATGGATTATTATGTTGCTCGTTTGGCCGAAACTTATTTGATTAGGGCAGAGGCTTACATGAAAAATGGCGATTTAGCCAAAGCGGCAGCCGACATAAACACAGTAAGAGCACGTTCGAACGCAAAACCAATTACACCAGGAGAAGTAAACATTGATTATATTTTGGATGAAAGAGGTCGTGAATTATATGGTGAAGAATTGCGTACGCTAACACTGTGTCGTTTAAATCTATATTCCGACAGGACAAAGCGTTTTGGATATACTGTAGCTGCAAATACAGTTGACAATAGTTCTTTGAAGAATAACTTATTTCCAATACCACAACAGGTTATTGATGCGAATTCGGGAATAAAAATTGAACAAAATTAGGTTTCTGAGAGAATTCAAAATCTGCTAAAAATGTAATGTCATTTGATTATATAAAAATTAGATTATGAAAAATAGATATTTATTAAAGTACATTCTTTCAATGTTTGTCGGTATACTTTTATTTGCATGCCAGGAAGATACCATTGAAATGAATTATGCAATTGATCTGAAAGGCACTCCTGAAGTTTATGAATCGCTGAATGAAAATGCGAATTTGGAAATTCCAATCGCCATAACGTCAGAAAAAGGTTTAAAAAAGGCCTATTACAAAATTGTGACCAACCAGGAGAATACCTATAAGCCTAAAATAGGGCCCGAAATAAATATTCCAGTGTCAGGAAATTCGCTGGATACTGTTCTTTCAATTCCGGTTACCATGGATTTGAACAGCGTTGTAATTGCGGTTTATGATACTGATGATATTATTAATCTTCGTACAATCAAGGTTGAAGGTGTTAATAAATCACCTGTTATAACATTCAAAAACGATATTGATTTCAGGAAAACCGCTGCAGTTGGTATTAATTTCAAAATTAACGGAAATGTTACAAGTGAAAATGAGTTGAAGCAAATTAGTTTTACACCTGTAAATAATGGAAATGAAAGTACTTCGGTTGTACTGGATCTGGGAAATAAATCAAATGTTGAATTTGTGGCAGATGTACCTGTCGAAGCTGGACTTGATTATGTATTGCTTCGGGCTGAGAATACATTAGGTGGAATTTCTATTGATACTTTTAAAGTTCTGAATGTTGTAAGCGATGATTTCATCAATTTGAACATAAATGGAAACCTTACCGAATTAAATCATTTCCTTATCGACGAAAAAAATACAATTAGTGGTGTCATAAATTCGGGTTCTGATATTAAATCTTTAAAATATATCATTACTAAAAACGATACTGAAGGTGTTGCGCAACCGGTTACCAGCGGAGTTGAAGATAATGAGCTGGAATTTAACATAGATATCACTGGAGAAGCAGGAATGCAGAGTGTGAAATTGATAGCTGAAAACAATGGGGGGAAGACAATGACTTTAAACTTGCCTATTCCGGAGGCATCTTATCGCGCGAATTATCTTAAAGACGTTGTTATGTCAACTGACCCTGCCGATGATAAATGTTTCTTTTCTGCATACAAAACTCCACACGTTTATGGTATTGCCGAGGCTAAGTCCGATCAGCTAATGGTCGACTGGATACTTACTTATAAAAGTTCAGGGGCTCAACCGGTAAGTGGACTTGCATACGGTGCCAGTTCTGCGTATTACGAGAATACACTTCCTTATTTACAAGGGTTTACTCAATTGACTTATTTATATCTGACGTCAAAAAGATCAATAGTGACAGAGGAAGCATTTAATGAATTGGTATCCGAGGCAGATATCAAATCATATATTGATACTTATATTTTTGGCCCTGCCCCGGAAGGACAAAACTATAATGTGTACACTTCGAGTCGTCGTGTGGGTGATACTTTTAATGAATCAAAGTCCGAAGGTGGATTTGTAATTGCCTGGGGTACACACACCCATCCAACTGTTGACCCTGCAGTAGTAAACAATGTGGCACACGCATTAGTTTGGGTTAAACGGGTAACTCAAAAAGCAAATGGACATTGGGAATTTGTTTTTGATATTAAATATCCAAAGGACAATCAACGTACGGCGAACAATCAATCGGTTATTGCACCATACGATCCGTATCCACTTTAATCAATTGTAATAAAAGATTAAGTTTAAATATTAGTGTAGCAGCCCTGTTATGGGGGCTGCTATTCTTTCAAATGAACAGCCCGAAAATTAAGGATCGAATTGTTTCTGCATCCTATTTTGTTAGTTTAAAGACTTATAATAAGACGAATAAAATGAAACGAATTTATGTTATCATATTAATGTGCTCTTTCTCTGTAGGTTTGTCATATTCCAAAGAACCTGTTCGTCTGAAAATAATGACATATAACCTTCGTTTTGGAGAGTTGGCCAGCCTTGAGGAACTGGCAGATTTTATTGCTGAAAAAGAGCCAGATTTGGTTGCACTTCAAGAGTTGGATTGGATGACACAGCGAGATCGTGCCCCGCATCAACACCATAAGGATTTTACAACAGAGCTCGGTTTTCGTACCGGAATGTTTCCACTTTTCGGAAAGACTATTTCGTATGCCGGAGGTTTGTACGGGATTGGCATTTTAACAAGGAAACCATACATCAATGTTGAAAAGATTATCCTTCCCAAAGCGGAAAATGTTACTGAATACAGGGTTCTGTTAATTGCTACCATTGAACTGAATGATGCCGATACAATTATTTTTGCATCAACTCACCTCGATTATACCAGTTTTAATGCCCGAAAAGAGCAAATTGAGGTGATTGTCAATAAACTTAAATCATTGAAGTATCCGGTTTTGCTGGGTGGAGATTTGAATTCATATCTGGAATCAGAGGAGATTAAGGGTGGTTTCTATGACTGGGCAGCACTTAGTAATTCTGATCCAACTTCTCCCGCATCGAACCCAAAACATAAAATTGATTTTCTTTTTGGATTTCCACTAAATGCTTGGAATCTGGTTTCAAGTCAAACAATTGAAACTCAACTGTCTGATCATTTGCCGGTTATTTCCGAAATTGAACTTGTTAAATGAAACCCAAACCATCGAAAGGATGAAATCAATAAATTATTTGTCACTATTACTCGAAATTCGAAAAGTGAAGAAAGTCAGTCGAATTACTATTTCATTGGCTTCAGATGGCGGCTGGGTAGTACGGGTGTAATAACTTTAAAACTAAAAAACACATGAAAAAATTACTTGTTCAATATTTTCTGCTTCAGCTTTTTTTTGTTGGAAGCATTCAGGCCAATGACCAGGTAAAAATAAGTTCCCCTGATGGAAATTTATGCATGGCTTTTTCTATTTCAAAAGAAGGAATGATGTTTTATCAGGTTGACTATATTGGAAAATCAGTTATTCGGAAATCTGAGTTGGGTATTACAGGATGGGAACAAAATCTGAAAATTGACAAGGTTACAGACCAAAAACAAGATACAATCTGGAATCCTGTATATGGTGAACGTGCCAGCATCCGTGATCATTATGCGGGGAAAACAATTACAATAAAAAAGACTGGAACTGACGAACAAATTCAATTAATAGTCCGTGCATACAATGAAGGCATTGCTTTTCATTATTTTTTTCCTGAAAATAAAAGTGGAACAGTAACTATTAATTCAGAAAAAACAAGTTTCACGGTTCCTAAAAACACAATGGCCTGGGTCGCGTATCACGCTCAATCCGATTATCAGCTGCTTCCTGTAAAAAACTGGAAAGATTTGGCAGAAAGACCATTAACACTTCAACTTGAAAATGGATTATTTTCCTGCCTTGCAGAAGCGGAGCTGGTGAATTATAGTCGCACAAAATTTACTGTTGTCGCTGGCGAAGAAAACATCATCCGTTGTGTTATGGACGGACCGGTGAAAACAACAGCACCTATTGCGAGTCCCTGGAGAGTTATTATGGTTGCCGAAAAACCTGCGGATTTGCTGGAAAATAATGATTTAATACTGAATTTAAATCAGCCCTGTGCTATTGAAAATACTGAATGGATAAAACCCGGTAAAGTCATTCGTACGATTTCATTAACTACCGAAGGAGCAAAAAAGGTAGTTGATTTTGCTGCCAAAAGAAAACTTGAATACGTTCATTTTGATTCAGGCTGGTACGGCGCTGAAACTGACCCTGCATCCAACCCGACTAAATCGGATGTCGATCCGGCCCGATCGAAAATCAATGATTTAAACATACCGGAAGTTGTTAATTATGCAAAAAGCAAAGGAGTTGGCATCTGGTTGTACGTGAATCACATTGCGCTGGAAAATTACATGGATGAAATACTTCCATTGTATGAAAAATGGGGAATTTCAGGGATTAAATTTGGCTTTGTCAATGTTGGTTCCCAGCAATGGACAAGCTGGCTGCACGATGCGGTAAAAAAATGTGCCGAACATCATCTGATGGTCGACATCCACGATGAATACAGGCCAACTGGTTTTAGCCGTACCTATCCAAACTTGTTAACGCAGGAAGGTGTTCGTGGAAATGAAGAGTTTCCCGATGGTAATACCAATACAACACTGCCTTTTACCCGCTATATTGCCGGTGCCGCCGATGCAACGGTTTGTTATTATCAGCGGAAAGATTTGAAACCTGAACAGGCTAAGAATCCAAAGGCCCGTTTGTTGCAAAATACGGCTTGTCACCAACTGGCACTTTCAGTGATCAATTACAGTCCGTTACAGTTTTTATACTGGTACGATACTCCGGCAGATGTTCAGGATGAACCGGAACTGGAATTTTTTGACCAATTGCCAACTGTTTGGGACGACACCAAAGTTTTGAACGGTAAAATAGGTGGCTATATAAGTATAGCCAGACGCAAAGCCGAAAAATGGTTTGTGGCATGCATCACAAATAACGATGCGCGAAAAATGGAACTACCGCTCGATTTTCTTATTCCAGGTAGAAAGTATGAAGCAACTATTTATACCGATGGAGGTGAAGAAGTGGAAACGCGTACTCACGTTAAAATTCAAAAGCTGAAAGTTGACAGCAATACCAGGGTAAAGCTTAATTTATATGCGCGTGGCGGATCAACAATGATTATTCGTCAGCTATAACTTATTTGTAAACAGAATGATGATGAAAAGGAAAATCCTGATACAGCTAATTCTGATTTTGTTTTGCACCTTTTCAGTATCGTCTCAAAATAAGCAATCATTTTACTTTTATTCTGATGATGATATCCAAAACATAAAGCAATCAGCAACAACAAATTGGGGCAGGGAGATAGTTGAAGGATTTAGAAATACAATACAGGAACGGGAAAAGTATCCGATGGATATTCCGGTGCCTGAAGGTAGTTATATTCATGATTATTTTTGTCCTATCCATGGTCTGCAATTTGTTTTTGAATGGAATAGACCCCATGAACATTATTGCAGTGCATGCGAAAAATACTGGACAAATGAGGATAAATATGACTGGGCCTGGATTGCCGTGGCACATGGCAGGAATCTGGACTATCTGGTTGCCAATATGTATCTGTACCTTATTTCGGATAGCACTCGTTATGCCGAAAAAGCGAAATTAATGCTTCTGGCATATGCAGATAAATATCCCGGATACATTGAACACAACCGTCTGCGGGAAAGAACTCGTGAATACAGTGGAAAGATGTTCGCTCAAAGCCTTGACGAAGCTGTTTGGGCAATTGATGCTGCCAGGGTATTTCAAGTTATTGAGCCTAAATTGAGTAGCGAAGAAAAAACTTTCATCCGAGATCGTTATCTGAAAGTGTGTGCTGAAATGCTAATGCGAAAACACGACCGGGGAAACTGGCAGGCCTGGCATATTGGCGCCATTGCAGCATTGGGAGTCGCTTTGCAAAGCGATCACATAATCGATGTAGCTGTCAATGAACCGGAATTTGGCTATTGGGCTGTGATGAAGGAAAATGTTTATCCTGATGGTTGGTGGAAAGAGGGTTCAGTTACCTATCACTTTTACCCGCTTCGTTCGTTACTACTTACCGCTGAGGCAGTTCGCTGCCGGAATATTGACTTGTATAACAAGCAACTTTTCAACATGTTTCAATCGCCCATGCAACTGGCATATTCTGATTATACTTTACCCTCGCAAAACGATGGTTGGTATGGTTCTTCTTTGTTGGCGCAAGCAGGATTGTATGAACTTGCCGCAAAACGTTTTCATGAGCCGTCATTTATAAATTTACTTCAACTTTGCTATCAGGTTTCCAGAAGAAACTCTCCGAATGCTTTAATTAATGGGATGGAGCTTGATAAAACACCGGACCCACTGAAAAGAAAAAGTAAATTGTTTCCTGATCTTGGGGTTGCAATACTTAGGAGCGGCGATAGGTCGGTCGTTTTAAAATACGGGCCTCATGGTGGTGTTCACGGTCATCCTGATAAATTATCGATTTCAGTGCACGATGGAGAAAGCGAGGTGCTGCCTGATTTGGGAACGCCTGCATATAGCCTGCCAGTATGTAGGGAATGGTACCAAAATACAATTGCACACAATACAGTTACAGTTGATGGTAAGAATCAGAATAAAACAAGTGGAAAATTAATAAGCTTTAGTCCTTTGGAATCAGGAGGGCGTGTTATTGCAACATCAGACGAAGCATATCCAGGTGTTAAAATGACCAGAGAATTATCTTTGAACGAGGCCGAACTTGCGGATGTTTTTACTTGTAATTCAGATTCTGTCCATACTTATGATTATGTTTTGCTTTTTACGGAAAAACCAATTCTTCCCGGGTTAAAAGACACTGTTCTGAATGAATACAAACATATAAGCAACATAATGTATAAGGATTTAAATAAAGAAATAGTTTTAGATTTTAACTCTTTATCTGTTCGATTAATGATTGACCAGCCGGAAAATTTTCAGGTTTTTTCAAGTGAAGCCCCTGGAACTCCTTCTGCAACAGCAAACGGAGTTATTAAAACCTGCTATCCTGTTATTTTTAGAGTAAAATCAAATAGCTTTAAAATTAAAACTATTTGGAATTTTAAAAATGAGCTGGATGGGGATTCATTATATCGCTAACGTACAGGCAACTTGATCAAAAACAGCTGCTGCGTGTTATACAATAAATGACTTAATTATAACACTGTTTAGCAGCAAAGAAAAAGCACACGACAAAATCAAGCTCAAAAAAGCGGCATAAACAAAAAAATCAACCCAAAAAAGGAAATTCTATGCTCAAATTTTACGTTTTTGCCGATTACGTAAACCAGAAAAAATCAGCTTTTATTTTCTGAAAAAATTTTGATGCAATTCACCACAGTTGTAGAGGTTTTGAATCAGGTTGTAATCAGCCAGTTGTTCGTTGTCAATTGCTGTTTATACAGTATTTTCAATTTTGTGCCGTCCCAAAAATGAATGAAACCTTTTTGGCAGGAAATTGGAACTAAAAAGGAAAAGGCAAAAACATGAAAACGTACATTGGTTGCAGCGGATTTTATTATTCCGATTGGAAAGGCAAATTTTATCCTGAAGATTTGACAAGGAAAAAATGGCTGGAATACTATTCTGAGCATTTTAACACCGTTGAAATTAACAACACCTTCTATAAAATGCCCGAAAAAAAGGATTTGGATAAATGGAAAACCCGCACGCCTGAGGATTTCAGGTTTACTTTAAAAGCCAACCGCTATTTTACCCATCAGAAAAAGCTGCATGTGGACGATGATTTTAAAGAGCAGTTCCACAATTTTATGGAAATTGCCCACGGCATGGAAAATAAACTGGGCAGCGTGCTTTGGCAACTTCCGGGAAACCTGCATAAAAACACGTACAAACTGCACAACCTGTGCCGGTTATTCAGCGAAAAAAATCTTCATGTAATTGAATTTCGCCATGAATCATGGTTTGATGAGGAAGTTTATAAAATACTTTCGGAAAACCATGTAGCGCTTTGTATTATATCAGCGCCCGGAAACCTGCCGGAAGAATCGAGGACCACCAGCAAACTGGCTTATTTGAGGTTGCATGGCAAAAAAGAGTGGTACCGCTATCATTATTCCGAAAAAGAACTTAAAATCTGGGAAGAACGCCTTAAGAAATTAAAAAATGTAAACGAGCTTTTCGTTTATTTCAACAACGATTTCAATGCAAATTCAGTTGACAATGCAAAAACCATAAAGTCTTTTTTTGAATGATTTTTGGGAAGCAAGCAAAAAGAAAGCAGCCATGAAAAAGAGGTGTTTCCATTCGTGAAAAAATTTAAATGCGGTTTTTCAAAATCGCCTCCACTTCCGGTTGGTCGATATCTTGTTTTTCGCCCAGTTTGATGCCACATTTTTCAACCGGCTGGCTGGTTTTTACGCGAAAAGAATTGAAATAGTCAATTCGTTAAAATATTGCGCCGAAAACAAAGGATTAATTGTTTGTGCCTTGTGTATAATGGCAAATCATATACAGGACGCGGGCATTCATAAAAAAGAAAGCTGCTGTTAAATGATAAGAACTCTTGATCTGTAATTTTTACAACAGCACATTTTAGATTTTATGTCTGCACATCTTTGATTTTTAGTGTGCAGGAAAGTATGATTTGTTGTGCAGGAAAATTATGTTTTCTACTCAGGAAAAGGATGTTTTCTGTGCAGGAAAATTATGTTGTTAAGAAAATGCTTTGTATGTTCATATGGAGTAATATTTTTTAAGTTTACTAAAACTTTCCGATAAAATGATATTGTATTGGATTGTTTTTTAACAGATAAAAATAAATACAATAAAACATTGATTATGCCAATCAGATACAAAGTGGTTAAGAAAGCACAGGCGGGTATTAAAGGAGGTGGTGATTTTAAATATCACGCTGCAGCTACAGGAAGAAAAGTAACCGGAACGCACGAGCTAAGCCGTATGCTGGCAGACCGATGCACTGTAAGGCGGGCAGATGTAAAAGCTGTGTTGACAGGACTGGCCGAATTAATGCCTGAACTATTGTGCGACGGGAAATCGGTGCAGTTTGATGAAATTGGTATTTTCTCGGCAACATTAATCTGTCAGCTTAAAAATTCACCGGAAGAAGTTAAGGAAAGCACCATTTCCGGCGTCCGCATTCAATTCCGGGCTGATAAAGAACTGAAGAAACAATTGAATAGCTCCGATTTCAGGAAAGCAAAGTAAGGATTCCTCAGTCGTTGGTTTACCGGTTTGCAGAAGCAGATGGAGGAATTTATCGTCTTCGCCTGAATTTCTTCGATCTATAAAATGTTTTTTATATTCGTCTCAGATTCCCATACAATTCTTTTAAATGATTACGTTCTGGCAATCACAAGGCAACCATTGTAAAAAATTGCGGTTAGTCTCCTATTTTATTAGGTAATTTATACAAATAACTTGTTCTGGTAATTACAGAACACTGCTGCCGCACGATTGTAAGTAAATTCAGCATATTATTTAAATAGTAGTCGGATATAAATTTATGCTTAAATTTAAAGCCGAAATCTTAAACCAACATAAAATGATACTAAAAAAATCACCTCTTTTTATTTTAATTTTCTTCTTATCAATCATTTTGTCAGCCCAGCAAACCAAAATCGTTTTACTCTCCGGAACCGATGCTGCCAACACTGTAGATTGGGATTTCTTTTGTACGGACGGAAGAAACAGCGGTGAATGGACTAAAATACCCGTGCCTTCAAACTGGGAGTTGCAAGGTTTTGGAACCTATAATTATGGCCACGACTGGAAGGATAGCAATATAAAACTGGGTCTTGAACATGGTTTGTATAAACACGAATTTCAAGTTCCGGCAAATTGGAAGGGCAAAACCATTAACATCGTTTTCGATGGTTCAATGACCGACACAAAAGTAAAAATCAATGGCAAATCGGCGGGTGAAATGCATCAAGGTGCATTTTATCGATTTAAATATGATATTTCGAAACTACTTAAATACGGCAAAACGAATTTACTTGAAGTAGATGTTGACAAACACTCTTCAAACGAATCAGTTGTTCGTGCTGAACGCCAGGCAGATTTTTGGATTTTTGGAGGAATTTTTCGCCCTGTTTTTCTGGAAGTTTTGCCCGAAATCCACATGAACCGAACTGCAATTGATGCAAAAGCCGATGGTTCTTTTAACGTTTTAATCGAAACAAACAATTCAAAATCAGATTTTTCGGTATTCATTGAATTGTTTGATTTAAAAGGAAATAAAACCGGGAAAACAATACAATCTAAAATTGAAAAGGGAATTTCAGAAAAAATGATTTCAGGGAAATTTGATGGTGTTAAATCATGGAACCCGGAATGGCCAACATTATATGACATGAAAATCACCTTGAAAAATGAGGAAACAATTTTACACGAAGTAACAGAGCGAATTGGTTTCCGCACAGTTGAACTCCGCAAACATGATGGATTTTATGTAAACGGAGAAAAAGTAGTTTTCAAAGGTGTGTGCCGCCATTCGTTTTGGCCTGAAACAGGCCGCTGTTTGAGTGACGAAAATCATTTAAGCGACATTCGTTTAATGAAGGAGATGAACATGAATGCAGTTCGTTGCTCACATTATGTGCCCGATAAACGGTTTCTTGATATATGCGATTCATTGGGGATTTTTGTTTTGGATGAGGTAACCGGCTGGCAGCAGGGCTACGACACAATTGTTGGCCCGAAACTCGTGAAAGAAACCATTCTGAAAGATGAAAATCACCCTTCTGTTGTAATCTGGGATTTGGGAAATGAAGGCGGCTGGGATTTTGCCAATGAAAAAGGATTTCACGAATTTGATATTCAGAAACGACCTGTAATATATCCCTGGCTTTTGAGAAATGGAGTGGATACGCATCATTATCCGGATTTCAATTATGCGATTGGCAGGTTTGTCTCAGGTAACGATCCGTTTATGCCAACCGAATTTATGCATGGTTTATACGATGGAGGTTTGGGCGCCGGATTGGATGATTTTTGGCGGAATTATGAATCATCACCTTTGCTTGCAGGCGCTTTTTTGTGGGTTTTTGCCGATGAAGCAGTTTTGCGTACCGACAAGGAAGGTACTGTTTATGATGCAAGCGGCAACAATGCACCCGATGGGATTTTGGGTCCGCACCACGAAAAAGAAGGTAGTTTTTATACTGTAAAAGAAATTTGGTCGCCTGTGCAGGTGGAACCAGTAACCATTAACCGGCAGTGGAACGGCAAACTTTTCCTGAAGAATAAATTTATTTACACAAATTTACAAGATTGCGGATTTAGCTGGCAATCTGTAAAAACTGAAATTGGAAGTACAAAGGAAACTGTTACCGGGAGCGGGACTTTCCCAAGTCCCGACGCTATGCCCGGAGAAACCGCACAAATTCTAATCAATTTTGGTGATGCTTTGCAGGATGCCGATATTTTCAAATTTAAAGCCATCGACCAAAATGGTTATGAACTTTATACCTGGAGCTGGCCTGTAATTCAGGCTGAAGAAAAAGCCAGGGAATTGCAATCAACCGATTTAAAGAAATCTGAAATTGAAGTGCTTGATACAGAGGATTTGATTGTTGCTTCAGTTGCAGACCTGAAAATCTCGTTTAACAAAACAGATGGCACGCTTCAAAATATTAAAAATAGCGTTGGAAATATTTCATTGTCAGGCGGACCTATACCCGTTGGTGTCGATTCCAAAGTGGAAGGTGTGAAATGGGTAAAAACAGGAAACGGGGATTTGGAAATTGAAGTTTTATATTCAGCTTACCCGAAAAAGATATTGTGGACGTTACTCAAAAACGGGTTGTTGAAACTGGAGGCGGATCCTTTGCAACGTGCCGGTGATATCGATTTTATTGGACTAACCTTTAATTATCCGGAGGAAAAATGTAAGGGAGTAAAATGGATGGGCCGCGGACCATACCGCGTTTGGAAAAACCGCTTAAAAGGCAGCAATTTCGGGGTTTGGGAAAAGGAGTACAACAACACAATTACAGGTGAAAGTTTTAACGAGTTGATTTATCCCGAATTTAAAGGATATCACGGAAATTTATACTGGGCAACATTGGAAACAACAGAATCAGATTTCACCGTTATTTCAGAAACACCAAATCTATTTTTCCGTTTGTTTACGCCTGCAAAACCTGAAAATGTTAAAGGGGGTGTTTATCCTCCATTTCCCGAAGGAGATATTTCATTTCTTTATGAAATCCCGGCAATTGGTACCAAATTTCAACAAGCTGATGTAATGGGGCCATCCGGGCAAAAAGGAAATTTTTCAGGTCATAACGGCGACGAATTTTACCCAATTAAATTGTGGTTTAATTTTCGTGGAAAATGAAAAAGTAACTTGTCAACGTCTTTAGACCTGACAACGTTATCGAAGATGCAATGATTTAGAAAACCAAAATTATCCCAATCGTTGGCAACACAGTTCCAGTGGTATTTGGTAATGTTTTCAAAATATATTTTGTTCCGTTGTCGATGGTAATGTAGTTACCGTTGGCATCTTTTTCACGAACAACAATATCCGGCTGTTCAGCCTGGAAATTATAGAGGTTTTGAATATCAATATAAAACTTTGCAGTTATTTTATTCAAATAGAAGGCTTTGTCAACCCGCAAATCGAGCTGGTGGAAAGCAGAAAAACGTAATGAATTTAACTTTGAATAATCCAAAGATGGACCACCGGAAAGGTTCCAAACATTAACATACGAACTTTTTTCTAGATCCCATGGAGTATAGGGTAATCCGCCCACAAAACGCCAGCGTCCGCCAATGCGCCAGTTGTTTTTTAATTCGCGCGTTCCGGTTAAAGCTACCAAATGTTTTGAGTCCCAGCTTGAAGGAAGAAAATTGCCGCGCGAATCGTCAAACTCGCTGCGAACCAAAGTGTATGAAAGATTCAAATTGCCCTTCTTTGCATTAATCCGGGTTTGAAATTCAGCTCCGTAAGCATGCCCTTTTGATGATGAAAGTACAGCCTCGTCGCCAACCACGCCAAAATCGGCTCCTTTGTTGGCCAAACTGATACTGTCATTTATAGAATAAGGATAGTTTCTGTAATTCTTCCAAAACCCTTCGAGCGAAAATAAAACTGTTGATGAAGGGCGGTATTCAAGTCCGCCAATCAAATGGTCAACCGAAATGTATTGCAGCTTGTTTTGTTTGTTTACCAGCATGTCATTTTCTTTATAACCCAGGGAAGTGTAAGCAGGTAGCTGATAATAACGGCCAGTATTGAAATTCAGGCTCCACTCGTTTGTTAAACTGTAGGAAGCCGAAAAACGTGGCGAAAATTGTTTGAACATGTTGTTCATTTCTGTAGAATAATTGTTGGCATCGGTGCGCAATCCAAGTGAAAGCGACAACCGCTCGTTAAATATATTTTTGCTGACCTGTCCAAAAAAACCCCATTTCACCAAATTCAGTTTGGTATTATAATCAATATTCACAATTTCGTTATTGTAAAACTTTTGCAATTGAGAAGCATTCTTGTAAGTCACAAAATCAACATTTGCTCCCACATTAAATTTGTAATCGCCAAATCGGGAAGTATTTTCAAACCTGAATTTATTTTCCATTTCTTCTGAGGAATAATCAAGTGTTTTGTTGGCTTCCGAGCTGTCATCGTTATCAAGATATTTTACAGCACTGTTGTTAAAGTGGCTGCGACTTACAACCAAAGTCTGGAAGCTGTGTTTTTCGTAATGTTTGTAAACACCGCCTAGTGTGTAGCTCCATTGTTCGTTTACCGGAATCTGACTTAAAATATATTCCTGAGTCTCATCCGGATTCTCAATTCCGAGATTTAAATCGAACAAATCCTTTGAGCCTAATCCTACAAAAGCAAGCTCATTTTTTTTGTCGATTCGCGATTTTACTTTAAACTGCATATCGTTAAAAGTAGGTAAAAACGGGAGTTCCAGAATGTTAAACAGAAACTTCAGGTAAGAACGGCGGGCTGAAATAACATATGTTGTTTTTTCTCCAATAGGGCCGTCAACTGTACCTGCAATTTCAGAAGCTCCGAGCGTAAACTGAAAGTTAGCTTTGTCTGGATTGCCATCAATTTGATTGAATTCGAGCACACCACTGAGCGCATTTCCGCGGTTGGCAGGAAAGGCACCGGAATAATAATTTACCTCCCGGATAAAGTCGGCGTTAATAATTCCGACAGGTCCGCCCGAAGCGCCTTGCGTGGCAAAATGGTTGATAAACGGCACTTCTACACCATCCAAATAAAAACGGCTTTCCGATGGGCCACCTCCACGAATGATGATATCATTCCTAAATGCAGGAGTAGACTGAACTCCAGGAAAAGACTGGATTACTTTTGAAATATCGCGGTTGGCGCCGGGGCTTTTTTCAATTTCGCCAATGCCAATCGTGCGCAACGAAACCGGGCTTTCTTCAGTTTTTCTAAAAGGTGATGCCTTTACAACAACTTCTTCAATCTGTTCCTTCTGCTCCTCCATCCTTATTTCAATACTGTTGGCATTTGCATTGCTCACTTCAATTTCAGCGGAAATAGCTTGTTTATAACCAATAAATGAAGCTTCAAGCCTGATGAAACCAGGAGTGAGTCCTCTTAGTATAAAATTACCATCCAAATCGGTTGTGGTTCCAATTGAAGTTCCGGATAAAATAATGTTAACAAATGGCAGTGGTTCGTTGCTTACTGCATCAACCACTTTCCCGGTTAACGATGCTTTTTGTGCAAATACCGAAATGGGAAATAATGTGATAAGGATGAATATTCTAATTTTTTTCATTTTTGATTTTTGATTTGAGACTAAAAAGATATTAGTACCAAGACTTATTCTTTGCGAAACTTTAATATCTTTTTTCAGTGATTTTTTTTCTTTTATTCTTAATACAATTTGTGTTAATACTTGATACTTCTATCCATTTTACTTCTCTACTTAATACGAACCAAAATCCTGCTAAAAATATCTTTTGCAGTTGTTAAAGTTGATAAATCGGTAAAAAGCTCTCCGTTTTTGCCAGAGGCTTCACTGTGTCCAACAGCATAAAGAATATACTCAGTTTTTGATGATTTTGGGTCAATTGTAGCATCATAAATTATAGCTGGTTGAAGTGAAGTTTTATAGTTAAAATCATCGGGTAATTTACTATTTGTCCAGTAATCATTTGAATCCCAGGCCTGATTTACTTCAAAAAGCACCTTGAACTTCATGTCATCACCCAATTTCGTTCCAGTGTGTAAAATAAAATTTCCTTTTGGTGTTGCACCTGTTAATGCATCCGGAACAGCAGTTTCAGGTGCCGGTGCATACAAACCGTCGTTTGCTTTAATATTCCGTTTGTGCGACCAATATGGCAAAGCGGCGGGTCGACGAACTTCTCCCGGTTCATCTTTCCATTTGCCCTCCTGAACTTCACCATGACCAAAAACGCCTTTAGCAAAATATTGGGTTACATAAAGAGTTTCAATATAATTTCCTTCTAAATCCTCAATCCAAATAGCAAACGATGGATGATTGTGGGATTTGCCGACGGTCAAATCAAATTCAAGATTTGTATTTATGTTTTCAGGCGTAGTCTTTAATGTTTCTATGGTTCCCGGAAGATTTTTCTGAGTTGCACAACTTATTAGAAAAATTGTAGCGATTAAAGCTGTTGAAGTTTTCATTTTCGGCTTTTGTTTAAATATTGAATTGCAATAATAAACAGAAATTAATTGTCTTTGTTGAAAAAAGCCATTGTTTTTTTAAATTAGCGATTGAAAGAATTTATAATATGCGCATTGTAATTCAAAGAGTTTCAGAAGCTTCAGTAATAGCTGGTGGTAAAGTTTTAGCTGAAATCAAACATGGAATGCTGATTTTAGTGGGGATTGAGGTGGCTGATAGCGATGAGGATATCAACTGGTTAACGAATAAAGTAGCACAGCTGCGGATTTTTGATGATGAAAACGGAATGATGAATTTGTCTGTTAAAGACATTGACGGAGAAATTATTATTGTGAGTCAGTTTACTTTGCATGCCAATACAAAAAAAGGGAATCGTCCTTCATACATTCGAGCTGCCCGACCTGAATTTGCCATTCCTATGTACAATAAATTTGTTGAGGCTATTGAACTTGCGTTGGGAAAAAAAGTGGGAACCGGGCAATTTGGCGCGATGATGGAAGTTTCGCTTGTAAATGATGGACCTGTAACAATTATCATTGATTCGAAACAAAAGGAGTAGTTAGTCACTCGCGTCATCTCTAAAACGATGTATCAAATTGGTTTTTAGTAAAATAAATTAAAGGAAATGGAAAAGAAAAACATTACACTTCCCGAAGCTCAGCAAATGGTGGATAAATGGATAAAATCTATCGGTGTCCGTTATTTCAGCGAATTAACAAACATGGCAATTTTAACCGAAGAAGTTGGCGAACTGGCAAGAATAATGGCTCGTAAATTCGGAGATCAATCCTTTAAAAAATCAGACGAAAAATATGATCTTGGCGATGAAATGGCGGATGTACTTTGGGTATTAATATGCCTGGCCAATCAAACCGGCATCGATTTAAACGAAGCTTTTCTGAAAAACATAGAAAAGAAAACTGTGCGGGATAAAGAGCGCCATTTTAACAACGAAAAATTGAAATAAAAGAACTAGATTTAGGTTTCATTCAACAAATACTTGTATTATGAAGCTAAATTTAATAGTAATTTCTATACTTATGATTATGGAAACTGCATGCACTAATAGGAATTCAAATCCTGAAAAGTGGACTGAAGAGGAATTAAATAATTGGTTTAATAAGAAAGAATGGCTTGGTGGATGGAATATTTTACCCGATGCATCAATAAATAAACGGACTTTTGCCATGTTATATTACAAAAATTCAAGGCATTGGGATCAGGCATTTCATTTCCTGAAATCAGCAAATCTGAAAGAACTGCCGCTGGGAAAACAGGAACTGGAAGGAGAACACCTTTTCGTTAACGTTCAGGAATACTTCGGGAAAGTGAAATCGGATGCATTGTACGAATCTCATAAAAAATACATCGATATTCAGTATGTGATTGAAGGAGAGGAGATAATTGGGCTGACAACCCATGATAAAGTTAAAGTAACTGAACCATACGACGAAGAAAAAGACATTGCATTTTATGAATTTGATGGAGGAGATTACCTGAAAGCCACACCTGAAAAATTCTTTCTGTTTTTCCCCGATGACGTTCACCGTCCTTCAATTACGACGGGTGATTCAATTCAAATTAAAAAGATTGTTGTGAAGATTTTGATTGATTAATGAAGATAAGTAAAAGTAACACGACATATTTTTCTAAATTCATAAATGAAATATTTGTAAACTTTATGGTTAGGAAAATAGTGTTGTGCCAGTTTTTTTTAATTATGTTACATTTACACGGTCAAAATGGGAGCGTGATTTGAAAAATTTTGAAAATATAAGCGATTCAGAACTTGCACTTAAAATTAGTGGTGGCCAAAAATCTGCTTATCAGGAACTTTTTGAAAGATACGCGCCCCGCATATATAAATTTTCACACGCCTATCTGAAAAACAAAACAGACAGCGAGGAACTAGTTCAGGAAGTATTTCTAAAGATTTGGGAAAAAAGAGAGATGCTTGATCATTCAAAGAATATAAAATCATTTGTTTTTAAAATTGCCGTTAATACGATTTATGATTTTATACGTCGAAAAAACATTGAAAACGCCTTTAGTAATTTTACAAAGGCAAACTCTGAACTGGAATCTGACAATACATGGCAATCTGTAATTTTTGAAGACATGAAACAGAATCTGCAAAATTTTGTTGAGCAATTGCCAATTCAGCAGCAAAAAGTATTTCATTTAAGTAAAACAGAAGGTCTATCAAATGATGAAATTGCGAAAAAATTAAATCTTTCTAAACGGACAGTAGAAAACCATTTGTACAGGGCAATTTCACTTCTTAAAGAACATTTCAAAAACGAATCAATTATCGCCCTTTTATTTTTTCATCTTTATTTTGCCTGACAGATACTATATTGGTCTTGAGATTTAGATATTAAAACGACTAATGATCAAATCCTAAAAATTCAAAAAAACCTGTAACCTATGATTTTCTGAATCGTTACTTAAAATCAATTGTAGTTGTCCCAACATTATTGCCATCGGCGAACAAGTCAATCGTATAGGTGCCGACCATAAATTCAGCTTCACCAGCATTGTCCCAATATATATTTACAGGAAGATCTTGTCCTTCATAATTTACTTCGCGCATAGCCGAAAATGGAATTTTTAGATCTTCAAACTGGAATAAATCGTTGGGAGATTTTGTCATTAATAGTTGATCGGGCCGCATAATACGAACATAAACATTTTTGGCTCCCCGTTTTGAAGTAATATTTTTACCCAACACAAATGAAATACGAATTGTTTCGGCCTTTTTGGCAAATCGTGTTTCCTTGCCCCGTGAATTCAACCCCTCCGCAATTAAATCACGCGTTTCGAGTTGGGCAGCACGTTGCAGTTTTTTTTCCTTTGTTTCTATGTCCTGGCTCAACTGTTCATTTTTTATTTCAACTTGCTTGAATTGTTCTTTTACCTGCGTGTTTTCGGCCATTAATTGTTCGTTACGCTTATTGAGAGAATCAATTTGAACAACAAAATCGCGCATAATACCGCGCAAGGTTGTAACCTGCTTTTGGTAATCAGTAATTTTTTCGTAACTCACCTTTTTTGTTTGTTCAACTTCAATCAGTAAATCTCTAACTTTAGCTTGCGCATACACCAACTGTTCGTTAATTGTATCGTTTTCAGTTTTTAACAAATCGTACCCGGCAACTATTTGTGTTAATTCGTTTTGAATGGAATCTTTTTCTGCCCTGATATTTCCCATTATCATTCCATGTTCCCGGCGTTGCATGAAAAATAAAACAATCATTACCACAAGAACAACTGAAAGTGCAACTACAATGATGTTGTTTCGCAGGTTCCTGGATTTTTGTGCAGGTATGTTTTCAAATTCACTCATTCGAACTGATAGATTTTTTAATTTGCAATTGCTGTTGAATTTGGATAATTTTTTTAATTCAAATTCATTTAAAACATTTCGGTCGTTTAATAACGTTCCAAAATTAGAAATCTTTTAAACCGAAACAAAACAAACTGTGATTGTATTAAAATATGAGTATCGGACAGGCTACATTCAAATCATATGAAGCTAATAAATCAACCTTAAAATATAATGTTACATTTTTATGCCACCTTTTTCACTTCAGCCGAAAGTCTTTCGAATGCGGCATCGGCTTCCTTTAATGTATCCTGAATTAATTTATTGTAATAGTTTCTCACCAGTTTTGGATTATCTTTTCCATCCGGATGATTAACACGGAGGCGCAATTCACGGTGTTTTTGGATTACATCTCCAGCTATTTTCAGTATTGCTTCGTTATCAACTTTTTCATTGTGTTCCAATACCGCAAAACAGTCATTCAATACCAGCGACATCAGTACATCAATGTCTTTTTTTAAGTCTTTTATGCTTGCCATTTTTTTGTGATTTAATTTCAAATTTAAACAATATTCTGATGAAAAGCACTGTACATTACCTAAATGAACCCGATCCGCCCCCGCCTTGCATTAAGTTTTGCATCTGCTGAGGATTTTCGCCTTTTTCCTGCTCTTTCCGTGCTTTCTCCTCTGCTTCTTTGCGCTGTTTTTCCTCCTCTTCTATGTCACGAACCTTTTTTACAAAAGTCAAATCAGGCTTTAAATCCCAGTTGTATTCCTTTTCCCAATTGGATTTAACTTTTAAAACTTCATTAATGTATGATACCCTTTCAGGCTGATATTTATCCTGGTAACTTCCTGTATCCCATTTCCCATTCCCGTTCCTGTCGAAAATAACTTTTGCTTTGTATTTTTCGGGTTTGAGATAATCAAAAACAACCTTCCCGTCTTCGTTCTTAATTTTTTCAACAATAACCTTTTCGGCATCATCGTTACTGACCAATTGAGCAATAACAGGCATTTTAACTCCGGTCAGATTTAGTGTTACTGCTCCGTAATAATCCTCTTCTCGGGCTGTAAATTTTGATTTTAGTTTTTTGCTTGTGACACCATAGATATTTACCGCAGCAGCGGAATCAATATCAAGGAAATAAACAACCCCGGATTCCCATTTGTATTCAATTAAGTATTTTCGGTATTCAGTTGTATCTTTATAAAAATTAAAAGATAAAGGTGTTTTAAGTGTATCTTCAGCAAGATAAAGCTGAATTTTAGTGCTGTAAAAAGTATCTATCGGTTCAGGAGCAAATATCCCTATATTATTATTTAACTCAACAACCGAACTGTTGATGTCAGTTTGCCAGTTAAACTGAACTGCAGGTTCCGGAGCTTCTTCTTCTCCATCTTTTGTTTTCTTCTTTTTTGCTGATCTACTGTCTTCTTTATCCACAAAATTCATTTCCACTGTATCCCTCTGCAAATAAAGTTGATCTAAAGTATCTAACTGAAGATAATCGACTTCCATAATTAAGGTGTCTAACCGGGCAACTGTTGTATCAGTAATCCATATTGTGAGTGAATCAATATTCTCATTGTATTCCGTTTGGTACCAGTTAATTGCATCATGGTTTATCAAATTAAGCTGAAATGAGTCTTTAACCGATTCATTAAAAACAAACGTACATTTATACCGTGTGTCTCTTGAATACTTATCCAGGTACTGGTCGAAAATATTTTCATTAAACTGGCGAAGGGAAATCGGCTCAGGATAAAAATGGGTATGTCCCATAATTACAATGGTATCCGTAGCTGTGTAAATTGTATCTAATTCTTCAACATATTCTGATGACGGTATTATTACTGAATCTTCGAAAGCCATTTCTTCGGCACCTTCATCGTATAACAGATTATTGTTCCCATCAGAAAGTGAAAACAGGTGATATTTTCCTGGAGCAATATTATCAATCATAAAAATCCCCTCCTCGTTGGTTTTGGCAATATAATCGGGTCTTGTTCTAAAAAATGCCGAATCATGCAAATTCTTGTGCAACAACACCAACCCTTTGTCAATTGGTTCAAGGTTAAAGGCATTCATCAACCGGCCCGACACGCGTAACGAATCAAAAACCGGTCCGGTGCTGAATGAAAATCTAAAATTTTCGAGTGGGTTCTTTTCATTGTTATCGGCAACTGAATTTTTAAAATCCAGAGAGTAAGTTGTGCTGTCTTTTAAATCTTCGTTAAACTCGACAACTAATGTTTTTGATTTTGTGCGGATAATTGGTTTTTTAATCATTGGAGGCGAAATAACAAGCGACTCAGAAATATCTTCGATGGTCAGGTACTCGTTAAATGTAAGCCTGATATCATCCCCTTTATAATTTAAGGTTCTATATCCAGGCTCCGTTTTTATAAGTACCGGGGGTATAGTATCTTTCGCTCCACCAATCGGCATTCCGGGGTTTGCACATGATGAAATTATAACTATCCAGGCCAGCGCCGCTACTATAATAACTGGTATTTTACCTTTAATTTTCATTCGTTTTAATGGATTACAAACATACAAATTCCTGCAAACATTAAAAGTTATGCTTTGTTAAATAAAAAAGGGATATAAAATCTTTGTTCAGAATAAAAAACCTAAATTGTTCTTTCAAAAAAATCAGGAAATATGTTAAAGAAAAATAAGAAAAGGGGTGGTTTTAAAAAGATTAAAGCCGAAACTTTTAACAAAAAGAAGTTAAAAAATTCAATCATAACAATTCTTTATGGTGAACCGGGCAAGACTGTGAATTACAAGCAAATATCAACATGGTTGGGCATTAAGGACATGGAAACGCGCAAACTTGTGAATGCAGTTTTACAGGAATTGCACGATGATGGTTACCTTGAACAAATAGTACGCGGAAAGTTTAAACTGAAAGCAAAATCAGGTACTGTAGTTGGAATTGTTGATTTGCAGTCGCAAGGTTTTGCCTATGTAAACAGCGATGAAGTTGAACGACCGATTCTTATATCGTCTCGAAACCTTAACCATGCGATGGCAGGCGACAAAGTAAGTGTCAGGTTATTCGCGACAAGAAAAAAGCATGATTTGGAAGGCGAAATAACTGAAATTATTGAGAGAGCAAAATCAGTATTTGTAGGCACTGTTCAAACTTCAAGGAATTTTGCCTTTTTAATACCTTCAGGAAAAGTTGGATTCGATATTTTTATCCCTCTCGAAAAACTGAACGGAGCAAAAAACGGACAGAAAGCAATAGCCGAAATTGTTGAATGGCCGGCAAATGCCCGAAGTCCGTTCGGACAAATAAAAGAAGTACTTGGCGATGCAGGGAACAACGATACTGAAATGCATGCAATTCTTGCCGAATTTGAATTGCCACATAAATTTCCTGAAAATGTTGACAGGGCAGCCGAAAAAATTCCACTTGAAATTCCGCAAGATGAAATTAAAAAACGGCGTGATATGCGCGGTATTACAACATTTACAATCGACCCGCATGATGCCAAGGATTTTGATGATGCACTTTCATTGCAAAAACTGAAAAACGGCAACTGGGAAGTTGGTGTGCACATTGCTGATGTAACCCATTACGTTACACCAAACACAATTATTGAAGATGAAGCCCAAAGCCGTGCAACCTCAGTTTATTTAGTTGATCGCGTTGTACCAATGTTACCTGAACGGCTTTCAAACGGGGTTTGTTCGCTTCGGCCCAATGAAGATAAACTTTGCTTTTCTGCTATTTTTGAATTAAATGAAAATGCAGATCTTGTAAAAGAATGGTTTGGAAAAACAGTAATCCACTCGAACCGCCGGTTTGCTTATGAAGAGGCACAGCAGGTAATTGAAACCGGCGAAGGAGATTTGGCAGCAGAAATAATATCTTTAAATCAGTTGGCAATTAATCTCCGCGAAAAACGGTTTAAAGATGGTTCGATTGCTTTTGAACGGGTTGAAATTAAATTCGAAATTGATGAAAAGGGAAAACCGGTTTCGGTGTATTTTAAAGAAGCCAAAGATTCAAATAAACTCATTGAAGAGTTTATGTTGCTGGCCAATAAACGTGTAGCTGAATTTGTTGGGAAAAAGGGAGAAAACAAAACTCCAAAAACTTTTGTTTACCGAATCCACGACAAACCTGACCCTGACAAACTTTCAACATTTAATACTTTTATCCAGCGTTTTGGATACGGAATCCAACTCACCACTTCAAAGGCAATTTCATCTTCGCTCAATAATTTGCTTAATAATGTAAAAGGTAAAAAAGAACAAAATCTTGTTGAAACCCTAGCCATTAGAACCATGGCAAAAGCGGCATATTCAACACGGAATATTGGCCATTATGGATTGTCATTCGAATATTACTCACATTTTACTTCTCCTATTCGTCGATATCCGGATATGATGGTTCACCGGCTTTTGGAGAAATATCTCGCAGGTGGAAGATCGGCAAACGAACAAAAATATGAAGAACAGTGTAAGCACTCGTCCGATATGGAAACCCGCGCTGCCAATGCCGAACGTGCTTCGATAAAATACAAACAGGTTGAATTTATGCAGGATCATATTGGGCAAATTTATCCGGGAGTGATTTCAGGGGTTACTGACTGGGGCATTTTTGTAGAGCTCGAAAACAAAATTGAAGGAATGATCCCAATCAGGGAATTGGATGACGATTTTTACATTTTCGATGAAAAAAACTATTCGCTTGTAGGTCGTCATTCACATAAAAAATATCAATTGGGCGATGAATTGAAAGTAAAAATATGGCGCACAAATCTGGAAAAAAAACAGCTTGATTTTCAACTTGTTTCAAAAGATAAGTAAACTATTTTCGAATTGTAACATCATATTAGCCATTTGTTTAAGCCAGTTTTATTAATCCTTGACTTTTATCGTCTGATAAAGTAAAATATTCAAAACAGTTTTGGCGGCAAAATATTTGGTTATATTTGTGTCCTTTTAATGTTGCAAAAAAAGTGAATAAAATGCAAATCAAAAATGAAATCGGGTACAAGAAAGATCAGAATCGTGAAAACATCCTGAAAATCGCCCGCGAAATTTTCAGCAAATATGGTTTTAAAAAAACCACCCTCGATGATATTGCAAATGCAGTGCGAAAAGGGAAAAGTTCTCTTTATTATTATTTCGAAAGCAAAGAAGATTTATTTCAGGCTGTAATAATGAAGGAGGTTGACATTTTAGCTCATGAACTTGAAATCGTTATCAACAGAAATACCGACCCAATTGATAAATTGCGCGACTATATTCTCACAAAACTTACCACTTTCAGGAGTTTGGCCAATTTTTACCATGCTATAGAAAATGACGTTACTGCAGTTGGGTTTATCAATGATGTTAAACGCCGTTATGAACTTGATGAAATAAGAATGATCAAAAGGATTTTGATTGAAGGAGTGCGAAAGAATGAGTTTGAAATTTATGATTTTAATCTTGCAGCCATTGGAATTACAACGGCAATAAAAGGTTTGGAAATGCCTCTTTCAGCAGGAACTTACGGAAATGTAAATATTGAAAACAGTGTTGATATAATCCTGAAAATTATTTGTTACGGTATAATGAAAAGGTAATCACCGAAGTTATTTAACAAGGAAAGGGATATTTTTTAATGAAAATATCCCTTTCCCTTTTTCTACCTACCGTGCTGAATTTTAAACACCTGGCGGGTATAAAAATGAAAGGCCGGTTCAACAACCAGCCTTTTCTCAATCAACCTAAACCTAAACTAAACCAAAAACCTAACCATTTTTACATGGTGAGTAAAACTGATGTTTACTCTTTGTAGTATAGATAAAACACACAGATGTAAAAAAGGTTTATAAAAAGTTATTTTTTTTGAAATTATTTTGCCCTTTAAGTAAGCACCCAATATTTTGGGCTGTTTTATTGTGAATATTTCTTTAAAATATAAAGGTAAAAATGTTCATTTACATGAAGTTATGTATTTTATTCAATCTTTTTTTTGTTTCTTTTCCAGGATTTATTAGCTATAAACAGGAGACAATTAAAAATTACATGACATTCTTCAGAAATAAAATCACCTATATTTGAAAGTTAAATAAATTATTTCTTTTTAAATGACCAAGGATAATCTGGTAGCGCCCTTTTTAAAATGGGTTGGAGGGAAAAGACAAATAATGTCTGTGATTGTTGATCACATGCCAAAAAATATTTCCAAACTAAATTACATTGAACCTTTTGTTGGAGGAGGTGCAGTTCTTATTTCATTTGCAACCTAACAAATCGATTATTAATGATTTCAACCCAGAGCTGATAAATGTTTATAATGTTATTAAAAACCAGGTTGAAGATCTAATAGCTGATCTTGGATTGCACAAAAATGAATCTGATTATTTTTACAAAATAAGGAGAATTGACAGGTCTGAAGAGTTTAAGAATTTAAGTAAAGTTAAAAGAGCATCAAGAATAATATACCTTAACAAAACGTGTTTTAATGGTTTATATCGGGTGAACAATGCCGGAGAATTCAATACTCCGTTCGGACGTTATAAAAATCCAAATATTGTTAACGAACCAGTTTTAAGGGCTGTAAGTAAATATTTAAATTCCAATAATATTCAATTGCTTTGCGGCGATTTTAATGAAGCTTTAAAAAAAGCAAATGAAAGTTCTTTTGTTTATTTGGATCCTCCTTATCATCCAATATCCGAAAATTCCAACTTTACTGGTTATGTAAAAGGTGGTTGGGATATAGATGATCAAACAAGATTAAGAAAATCTTGTGACGAACTTGATTCGAAGGGAATTAAATTTTTACTTTCCAATTCTTCTTCTCCATTAATCCTTGATCTTTATAAAAATTATAAAATTAGTATAATAAAGGCTAATCGGGCCATCAATTCTGTGGGAACGAAGAGGGGTGAGGTTGAAGAAGTTCTGGTAAGGAACTATGAGTAAACTTATTTATATTTTTCAATTCTGTTTTCGTATGATTTTTGTATTCATTCGGGAAAAACTTAAAACATGAAAAATAAATTAGGTTCCAGTATAATAAAAGATATTTTTATTATTCACTCTGGTAACGACTATGAAACTGCTCTTGTGCAGCAATGTTTCGATATTGTAAATGTTTTTGTTGCTGCGATTAATTTAGAGGGAAACGTTATTTTAATAAACCGCACAGGTAGCGAATTGCTTGGGCTGAGACCAAATAAAATTACGGGACAGAACTTCATCAAACGGTTTATTGAAAAGGAACAACAGGATATAATCCAGGCACTTTTTGATTCTGTGGCAAACACTGAAATTAAATATCCTGAAACCATAAAATATAGATTGCTTACGCGTGAAAATGAAATTAAAATTATAGAGGCAAAAAATATTGCCATTCGCGACAACCAAAACAATATCCTTGGTATTTTAATTTCGGGGGAGGATGTTACAGACTATGTGCGTTACCAGCGCGAATTGCAAAATAACTTAAATCTTTATCGCATTCTGGCTCAAAATATACCTGATATTAACCTTTATTTATTCGACGAAAATCAACGCTTTATCATTGCCGAAGGATCAGAAATGAAAAATAACGGTTTCGAGAATAGTGATTTTGAAAATAAACGAATATCAGAGTTAAAAAACAGGAAACTTCAAAAAATATGGTCACCTTTTTTTGAAAAAGTAGTAGCAGGAAAGGAAATTTCATCGGAATATAAATTCAACAATTATTATTACTTAATTTGGGTAATTCCCATAAAAAACCCTGATAACAACACCTATTCGGGAATAGCGATAACACAAAACATTACAGACGACAAACGAACGGAGCAACAACTAAAATGGGCAAAAGAAACTGCCGAAAAAGCCAATCAGGCGAAAAGCGATTTTCTGGCCCGCGTAAGTCATGAAATCAGAACTCCATTAAACGCCATTTTGGGTTTTACTGAACAGCTAAAGCAAACCCGGATGAACGAAAAACAAAATAATTTTGTGAATATTATCGATAAATCATCAGAACATTTATTATCATTAATTAACGATATTCTTATTTTATCCAAGATAGAAGCGCGGCAAATCAACTTCGATAAAAGCCCATTTAAAATAGAACATACAGTAAAGTATGTGTACAACGCATTTCTTACAAAAGCCACCGAAAAAGGGTTAAGGTTTACTTACAATGTGGATGAAAAGCTAAATTTTGTGCTACTTGGAGATTCGTTTCGGTTGAGGCAAATACTGATAAACCTGCTTAGCAACGCCGTGAAATTTACCCCTTCGGGCTTTGTCGAATTGAGGTGTTTTCTGGCAGAAGAAACCAGCGAAAGAATTAAAGTACAGTTTGATGTTATTGACACCGGTATTGGTATTAATCCTAAAAACCTACAATCTATTTTTGAACAATTTAAACAAGCTGACTCAAGTATTACACAAAAATATGGAGGTACTGGTTTAGGTTTGTCCATTTGTAAAAATTTAATTGACATGCAGGCCGGAAGCTTGTCTGTTTCAAGCCAGGAAAATGTTGGAACTACTTTTTCGTTTATTATTCCTTATACCAAAGGAAAAGAAACAGATATCATTACCAATGATTTAGGCGAAATTGACCCTAACAAATTAAGAAACAGAAAGGTATTGCTGGTGGACGACGACAGTGTTAACCGTTTGCTTGGAAAAACTATTCTCGAAAAAATAGAATGTGATTTTGACATAGCAAATAATGGCAAAGAAGCCATTTCAAAACTGGATACTAACGAATATGATATTGTACTTTTAGACATACACATGCCAGATATAAACGGAGTTGAAGTAGCAAAATATTTTAGGCAAAAGAATAAAAATTCTACCACAAAAATAGTTGCAGTAACTGCTGCCGTTATGAAAGATGACATTCAAAGATACTTTCAGGCTGGAATCAACGACTTTCTGGTAAAACCTTATAAAGAAATTTATCTGTTTAATAAAATGTGCGAGGTATTAAAGCTCAAAAAAATGACCTTCCCAAAAACAGTCACCGAAATAATTTTGAAAGAAGAAATTCAACCTAAACTGTATGATTTAACAGAACTTAAAACAATGTTTGGTAATAAACCGGAAGTTATTGCGAAAATGCTTTCAACATTTATTGCAAATTCGGAAGATGCTGTAATAAAATTACAACACGCGCTGGACGAAAAGGATTGGCAACAAATTGCTGAACTTACTCATAAGTTACTGCCATCTTTTCAACACCTTGAAGTAAACTCTATTGTTAAAAAATTACTCGAAATAAAAACTAAATCGAATAATTCAGGAAATTATAAAATCATTTCAAAACTTACCCAACATCTCATTGAAGCCATAAATAAATTGCTTGTTGATATAAAAGACGAGTTAAGGCAAATAAAAAGTCGCATTAAGAATAATACTTAAAGAGAAATATTGGGGAAAAGAACCCCATTTGAGGAAAACTTCTACAGTCATTTATATTATGTTGGTATGATTAAAATAAGATTTACCAAAATTCTTTTTTTTTATTTGAGCCTTGGATTTGTATATCAGTTATTTATATAATTTATGTATTTTCTTCAATTCCAATACTTCTTTAACTGCAATTTTAGGAGATATACTGGTACAAGTTTAGACACTTATTTTCTTTAAACAGAAATTAAAATATGACCAAATTGAAAAACAACAAAATTCAAAATAAAATTCCTGAATTACTTAAAATCAAAAAAGAATGTGCTTTAGGATTTTTGGTTTATAAATTGAACTATACTTACGACCAAATTTTACATAATGTATTGAAATTAAAACAAAATGGAAAACTATTGAAACAAAAAGGGAATAAAGGATATTTTTCGATACAATGAAATCAAAAACACCAAATGGCATAAATTCATTAAACTGCAAAACCGAAAGATCAAACCGGAATAACAAGAATGAACTATGGAACAGGAAATAAATAAATCAATTGTAAGCAGGGCAATTATTGCAAAATTGGAAGATGAAAGAAACCCAAAGGAAATACGGACAAATCATATAGTTGGTTATAATAGTCCTGACCGCATTTCAACAGACAATAGCAGTGAAGTTTATGTTCCGGACATTGCAGCTATTTATGAAAATGAGACCATTGTTTATGAAATTGAATTAAATAAAAAAATGCCTGTTGACAAATGGCGTATATTTTCAAAATACGCAAGAAAAAATAACGGAAATTTTTATCTGGTTGTTCCCAAATACTTAAAAGAAGACATAAAAAATAAACTGATAGAAGAAGAAATTAATGCAGGTGTAATTACATTCGATACAGAAAGTAATTAAAAAAACAGAATTTAAATTAACCTTATTTCAATAAAATTATAATTATTCTTAATTGCTTTAAATCTTAAAATGTTGTATTTTAAGGTTTTTATTGTAAATAATATCTTATTGCGGTTTAAATTCTTTATTGCAAAGATAATTTAAAAGGAAAAGTATGAAGAGAATTTTAGTTATTGATGATGATTCTTATATCAACAATCTTTTGGTAAATTATCTGAAACAAAATGGGTATGAAGCAGAAGGTACCATTACCGGAAGAAACGCTATAAAAAGAATCGAAAAAATAAACTTTAATTTGGTTTTATGCGATTACCGGTTGCCAGATTCCGATGGTTTAAAGATTCTGCAACATATAAAATCAAAAAAGCCAGATCTGCCGGTTATTATAATGACGGCCTATGCTGATGTGAAACTGGCAGTGAAATTGATTAAAACAGGTGCACTTGATTACGTAACCAAACCAATTCAACCTGAAGAAATTCTTCATCTTATAGAACTGGCCATAAGTTCGAAAAATAAAAAAGAAGATAGCACAACATTTAGCGAAAACTTTATAGTTGGTAAAAGTAAAAAGATGAAAGAGGTAATGCAACATGTACAAGTTGTGGCACCCACTGGCTTAACTGTTCTGATTGAAGGTGAATCGGGATCGGGAAAAGAATTTATTGCCAAAGCCATTCATTATGCCAGCGCCAGAAAAAACAAACCATTTATTGCTGTTGATTGTGGTGCAATTCCGAAAGAACTGGCCAACAGCGAACTTTTTGGACATATAAAGGGTGCTTTTACCGGAGCAATAAACAATAAAATGGGCGTTTTTGAACAGGCCCAGGGAGGTACACTTTTTTTGGATGAAGTAGGCAACCTTCCTTATGAAAATCAGATAAAACTATTACGTGCTTTGCAGGAAAGGGTGATAAGTAAAGTAGGCGACAATAAAAACATAAAAGTTGATGTCAGGCTAATAGCTGCCTCAAATGAAGATCTTGTTAAACTGGTTGAAGAAAACGAATTCAGGGAGGATCTTTTTCATCGCCTGAATGAGTTCCGAATTCTAATTCCTCCACTAAGGCAAAGGACAGAAGATATTTTTGAATTTACAGATTTTTTTATTGCGCGGGCCAATAAAATGTTCAATAAAAATATTGAAGGACTTGATGATTTCGCCAAAGAACTCTTTTATAAATACGATTGGTGGGGTAATATTCGCGAACTTCAAAATGTGGTTAACCGTTCGGTGCTTTTAACAACATCTGATTTTATTACCTCAGAGGTTTTGCCTGATGAAATTCAAAATAACAATCTGTACGACGTAACCCGGAAAATGAAGGATAAATCACCCGGAAACGGACTTTCTGATTTAAAGGAAGCGACCCACATAACCGAGAAAGAGGTGATAAGCAATGCCCTAAAACAAGCGAACTACAACAAATCGAAAGCTGCAAACCTGCTCAATATAGACAGAAAAACCTTATACAATAAAATTAAGCTTCACAACATTGACATTCAAAAATAATTTTCATCCACTGTATTCTGCTCCAGAATTAAATTTGTAGATTGTTACCACGTTTGTAGACTTTATTCAACAAAATACTCCTCATATTCAATCACATTTTAATATTTCTCACTAAGCGATGTGAAGGAATTTAAGTCTTTTTCATTAAAATGGCATAGATTTTTCATCGCATTAATTCAGATTTTGACAATCGAAAAATATTGAACAATAAAAATTATGAATTATGTCTTTTAAATTACCGGAATTAGATTTCGACTACAATGCTCTTGAACCGTATATTGATGCAAGAACAATGGAAGTTCACCACATAAAACATCATGCTTCTTATCTTAAAAATTTTAATGAGGCAATTGAAAACACCGAACTTGAACACAAAACACCTTCCGCAATTTTTGCTGAAATTTCGAAATACAGCAGTGTAGTGCGAAATAACGGAGGAGGATTTTTTAATCATGCACTTTTCTGGCAATGTTTAACACCCGATTCGCAAGATATTAAGGATACAAAACTGTTAGATGCTGTTACAAAATATTTTGGTACACCTGAAAAATTAATAGAAGAGTTTTCGCATGCAGCTGCAACACAATTTGGCTCAGGATGGGCCTGGCTGGTATTAAAAAACAATGGAGAACTTATTGTAACATCAAGCCCAAATCAGGATAATCCGTTAATGGATATTGCACCAATAAAAGGTACTCCGTTATTATGCCTTGATGTATGGGAACACGCTTATTATCTCAAATACCAAAACAGTCGTACTGATTATATTAAAGCATTTTGGAAAGTGGTGGATTGGGAAAAGGTTGCTGAAAGATATAGCATTTACAAAGTGGTAAACCACCAATATTAAATTCCATAATTTATCCTGTAACACAAGTGCCCTTATCTCCTTTTTTCGTTCATGTAAATGTTGACTTTTTTTTTGGAAATATTTAATTCATAAAATAAATGGTAAATGATATTCAAACTTATATTGAAAGTTTAGCAGAAAAGCTTCATGGCTGGTTAAACTCGTTTATAATAATGTTACCCAACTTCATTGTTGCCACACTTATCATTCTGGTAGCCGTATTTCTCGCAAAATTAGTTCGAAAACTTGTATATCGAACGATGAAAAAGATTTCAAAAAACGAAGCCATAGACCAACTTGCTTCTTCTATTTCCTTTTTCCTGATTTTTATATTCGGTCTTTTTATTGCCTTACGTGTTTTGAATCTTGATAAAACTGTTACCTCGCTTTTAGCGGGTTTGGGTATTGTTGGTTTGGCGCTGGGATTTGCCTTTAAAGACATTGCTGCCAATTTTATAGCCGGTATTTATTTGGCTGTTAAAAGTCCTGTAAATGTAGGCGACATTATTGAATATCAGGAAGAACAGGGTATAATAAAAGAAATCGGATTACGTTCGAGCACCATAAAAACCTTTCAGGGTCAGGATGTCATTATTCCAAACCGTTTAATTATGCAGGAAAAATATACCCATTACAGTATCAATGGTGAACGCCGTATCGATTTGGATGTGGGTATTTCGTATGGCGACGATTTGGATAAAGTTGAAAAAGTAGCAATCGAAGCCATAAATAAAATATCATTTTTGAAAAAAGAAAAACCAGTGGATTTGTACTTTAAAGAATTTGGCGACAGTGCCATCATTTTTACTGTGCGCTTTTGGGTTGACTACCATACAGATGATTATTTGCGATACCTGCGTGCTCAAAGCCAGGGCATTAAAAATATTAAAAAAGCTTTCTCCGAAAACGATATTACCATTACTTTCCCGATTCGTACTATCGACTTTGGAATTAAAGGCGGTAAATCGCTGTCTGATATGCTGAAAGAAGGTAATACAACCTAATCAGCATGTAATCTTCAATTGGAGCTCGCTCTTTCGCTTTTCTCGTTTTTAATAGCCAACCGTAAATGTGAGGAGCGGTATAAATGTCTTCACCAGTAACGATTGGCACGATATTTTAAGGAGAAAATGAAAACATACTATTCATTTAAAATCAAATTTTATGATATTATTAGGATTGTTTTATTTAACTGGCCTTGCAGCAATTATCACGCTCATCTTTCGGTGGTTTTTAAGTGCACGCGGACCCTGGGGTAGTTTCTGGACTTTTTTTACAATAGTGTTGTTGGCTATTCTGGCTTCGGATTTATGGATTGGACCAATTGGGCCATACTACGCCGATGTTTACTGGTTGCCACCATTAATTGTTGGGGTGCTTATTGCTTTCCTGTTGGCAGCAACAACTCCTCCTGGCAAACCACTTACACGAAATGAAAAGTTATCAAATGAAAATCTTGTTGAAGAGAAAACTTCAGTTGTAGTTGGACGCTTTTTTTGGTTTTTGATAGTTTTCCTGTTTATTCTAATACTACTTGGATTTTTAATCAGTCTTGAACAACAAGATAATCTTCAGAATTTTAAATAGATGTTGTGCCGCTACTGTTGACTGTTCAGTTTTAAAACCCACTGATAAAACAGGGTGGTTTGAATTTGTTATTTGCAAATTTTAACAACAAATAATACAAAAAAAAGTGGGCATTTAGCCCACTTTATTTACGGGGGGAATCTGTTTTACAATTTGTTCAAATTTAAACAGAGTTCTTAATCTTAAAATTTAAAATCATAGTCCAAATGCATAATAATGTTCCTCAGAATCATTTTTATAAAATCCTTCCAGCATAACTCCACCCTTTGTTTCCTGTACAATATTGGTAAGTTCTTCAACGCTTTTTACCGCTTTGGTATTTACTTTTGTAATGATAAATCCTTCCCTGATATTTGTTTCACTTCTCAGTTTTCCCGGATATAATTTTGATACTTTCACTCCACCTTCAACATTCAGATTTTTTGCTTCCTCCTTGTCGATAGAAATCAATTCAGCACCAAGAACAGATTGCATTTCACCTCTTTCCCTGCTTGCAATTTCGGTTTTACCCTCAATTGATTGAAGAAAAACAGAGTATTTAATTGTGCGGCCATTTCTGTCAACAACCAATTCCACTTCGTCTCCCGGCCGATGGTTTGAAACCATTTCCTGGAGTTCTGATGATTTTGTTATTACTCTGCCATCAACACCGGTAATTACATCACCTTCTCTAATACCTGCCAGGTCAGCAGCACTTTTAGTTAAAACACTGTCAACATACACCCCTTCAGTTACATCCAGTCCTTCTTCTTTTGCAAAATTACCAGTAACATTTCTGATGGTAACTCCCAAATAACCCCGTTGTACCATACCATAAGAAATTAAGTCTTCTATAACCTTGTTTACAATATTTGAGGGTACTGCAAAACCATATCCTGCGTACGTCCCTGTTGGACTAGCAATGGCCGAGTTTATTCCAACCAAACCACCTTCCAGATTAACCAATGCACCTCCACTATTCCCTGGATTTATTGCTGCATCTGTTTGAATATAAGATTCGATGGCATATTGTTCGCGTAAAATATTTATGTTTCTTGACTTTGCACTTACAATACCGGCAGTTACGGTGGAATTCAAATTGAACGGATTTCCAATGGCAAGCACCCATTCTCCAACCTCTATATTATCTGAGTTAACAAGTGGCACAGAGGTAAGATTTTTTTCATTTATTTTTATCAGGGCCAAATCTGTATTAGGGTCGGTACCAATAATAGTGGCGTTGTAAGTCTGGTTATTATGCAGTGCGACTTCAATTTCATCGGCATCAGCAACTACATGATTGTTTGTAACGATATAGCCATCAGAATTAATAATAACTCCGGAACCGGTTCCGCGTCTTTGCGGTGGCCGATCATATTCCTGTGGGTTGTTTGGTCGCTGTTGCTGCTTATATTGTTTGAAAAATTCATCGCCAAAAAAATCTCTGAAAGGATCCGGTAGTTGCTGAATATCCGATCTGCCGGACTGATCGACATTTTTTATGGAACTAATATGCACAACAGCATCCATTACTTTTTTTGATATTTCAGTAAAATCAAGCGGAACGATTTCGCCATTGCTATCTGCAGTATAAAGCACTCCTTTTGCTGATACAGTTGGTAGTTGTTCAATGGTTACCGACTTTGGATTTCCATTGTAAAACGATAGAAAAATAAAAATTGTAAAAGCACTGGCAAAAAGTGCGGATAAAATGGGTATTGTAAACTTTTTCATCTCTATAGTATTTTATTCGATTTAACATAATTAGAGTTTGTTTTGATAAATGACCCGGCACTTTTGTAGGTATCATGAAACGACTCAATATTGGTGTAAATCTGTTTTTCAATTTCATCGAATTTTAGCTGTTCGGTAGTCTCTATTCGGGTAATTTCCTGATACAATTTTTCTATTTCATTATGCAATCTTTTTAATTTTTCTAAACTGGCCTTTGCTTGTTCTTGTAAATCATTGGCCTGTTGCTGTTCAAACTCATAATTAATTTCTTTCAGTTTTCTTTCTATATCTTCGATTTTATATTTTGTCCGAAGATTGATTTGTTCATTATTCTTCATAGTTGTAAATTTTATATTCAACAATTACCTTTTAATATTCCAGAAACATGCCACAACCAATTTATTTGAAGACATCACTAAAATTTTATCATCATTTTTAGTTGTTTAGTGTAAATAATAAGTGAATTTGATAAATTTTGAAGTACCATTTACCGACTTAAACATTGTGGCACAGATTCACCATTTGTGGAAAAAATACACAATACATAATGCTCATTTATCTTTATATCAGTATATTTCATAATGGCATATTATTTTCAATAATAAAGTTCATTCAGGTAATTTTCCTGAACAAGAAAAAATATAAAGAATATGATGGAATTAAAAGAAAAACATTGCACGCCTTGCCAGCAAGGTACTCCTCCTTTAAATACTGAAGAAATTGAACAGTACAAAAAAAAAGTCAGTACCGATTGGAAAGTAATTGACGGTAAGAAAATCAAAAGGGAATTCCCGTTTGAGAATTTTAAACGAAGTATGGCATTTGCTCAAAATGTGGCAATAATAGCCGACCAGGAAGATCACCATCCGGATATGTGTATTCACTATAGTTCAGTTGAAGTGGAACTGAGTACACATAAAATTGGTGGATTATCGGCAAATGATTTTATTTTGGCCGATAAAATTGATGAAATATAAGTTTGAGAATAATTCATAACAATAAAACTGGAATAATGACAATTAAAAAAGTATGGCTTGATGAGAGCGAAGATGAATGCATATCATGCGATTTGTGTGCAAGTATTGCACCTGACGTGTTTGAAGTGCCTGATAAAATGGAAGTTATACCGGGTGCTGATTTGAACGCAAATGAAGGTGTAATAAGGGAAGCTGCTGATTCATGCCCAACACAGGTAATTGGAATTGATGAAGACTAATTGGTATTCGTCATGGAAATTCAATTGCTGTGTTGTTGCTCAAAATCTAAATCTTTTCACCGGGAGTGTGGTTTAAAATATTCACACGCCAACGATAAAAAATCATAACAGGTTAATAACATGAAATATCGCATTGAAAAAGATACATTGGGTGAAATAAAAGTGCCTGAAGATAAACTCTGGGGCGCGCATACTCAGCGTTCGCTTCAAAATTTTGACATAGGCCCGAAAGCTTCGATGCCTGATGAGATTATAGAATCTTTTGCGATTATCAAAAAAGCAGCAGCAATATGCAATCACAAATTCGGACTTTTACCAACAAATAAAAAAGAACTGATTGAAAAAGTTTGTGATGAAATATTATTGGGAAAACTGAAAGATCATTTTCCGCTTGTTATTTGGCAAACAGGCTCCGGAACGCACACAAACATGAATATAAATGAGGTGATAGCCAATCGTGCCGGACAAATATCAGAAAGTGACAATCATTCGGAAAAAATTTTTGTTCATCCAATTGATGATGTTAACAAATCGCAATCCTCAAACGACACTTTTTCTGCAGCCATGCATATTGCTGCCTACAGAAAAATTGTAAACAGTCTTTTACCTGTTCTTTCAGAACTTCAAAACACATTCTATAAAAAATCGCAGGAATTTGGTGCAGTTGTAAAGTTAGGCAGAACCCATTTTATGGATGCAGTACCTATTACATTGGGACAGGAATTTTCGGCTTATGCAACTCAAATAGAAAAGGGAATAAATACCTTAAAAAATACTTTGCCCGATCTGGAAGAGTTGCCTCTGGGTGGCACGGCGGTTGGCACAGGATTAAACACTCCGCCCGGATTTGATAAGGAAATTGTAAATGAAATAGCCAAATTTACCGGTTTGCCTTTTAAAATGGCCGGTAATAAATTTGCTTTAATTGCCGGGCATGATGCTTTTGTTCAATCGCACGCTGCAATAAAACAACTGGCAGTTAGTTTGCTAAAAATTGTAAACGATATCCGGGTTATGGTGTCGGGGCCGAGAGCAGGGATTGGCGAATTAAAAATTCCTGCAAACGAAGCCGGTTCTTCCATTATGCCCGGAAAAGTAAATCCAACACAAATAGAAGCGCTTTCGATGGTTTGCACCCAGGTTATAGGAAATGATGTGTGCATTTCAGTAGCCAATTCATACGGTCATTTTCAACTAAATGTGTTTAAACCTGTAATCATTGCGAATTTCCTGCAATCGGAAACTTTATTACATGATGCCTGTAAATCATTCAACAGAAATTGTTTGGTTGATATAGAACCTGATGTGGAAAAAATCAAATCGCACGTCAAAAATTCGCTCATGCTCGTAACTGCTTTAACTCCTTTTATTGGCTACGAAAATGCAGCTAAAATTGCAAAATTCGCACATAAAAAAAATTGCAGCCTTAAACAGGCGGCTGCGGAACTTGATTTGGTTTCAGAAAAACAGTTTGATGAATGGGTAAAACCGGAACTTATGACAAACCCAAATGTTTCTGCTGAAAAATAAACTATTAAAGTGGTTTACGCATAAAGTCATTCAAATTTACAACGGAGAAACCGGCTGGAAATATGATTGACATCCTTAAAGTGGTAAACTGCACTTCTTTCTGTTTCTTGTAGAAAAAAATGCTCAAAAAGCGTGTAACCCCTCTACACATTATTTTCAATAATGGCTTCCCAAACATTCCGAAACAACTTAATATCAAATAAACCAATAAGATATAATTCTAAAAAATTATATGGCATGCTTTTCCCACAAGCATTCAGAAGCCTGTGGTACTGATTCACATTTCCGAAGAATGATGCCGGAAGCAGGTATTTCATTTTACAATTAAAACGCAACTGGTAAAACTGGTTATGCACTCAGCTAAATATAATACATAACATGGAACAGAATTCAGATACCATTTTATTATGGCCATTTCTTCTGTATGCAATTGCCGTGGTTTTACTGGTGGCAGGAATGCTTTTCATTTCCTATTTTCTGGGTGAAAAACATAAAGAACGCGCTACAAATAAATTATATGAATCAGGAATTGCACCAACGGGAAATACCCAGTTGCGTTTTCCTGTACATTTTTACATTGTCGCCATGTTTTTTGTCATTTTCGATCTCGAAGCTGCCATTATTATTTCATGGGCAATTTCCATTCGCCAAACGGGTTGGACCGGTTACGTGGCTGTTTTAATTTTCACAGTTATTTTGCTGGTAGTGCTGGTGTACGAATTAAAAATCGGCGCACTGGATTTTGGCCCCAGTGGCAAAAAAATCCTAAAAGCTTATCATAAAAAAATAAACAAAGTCAAGTCAAATGAAATGGTGGACAAGCAAACTTAAAGATCCGGTTGAATCGATAACCGGAAGTAGTTCTTTTGAAGAAACCCTTCAAAAGAATGTGCTGCTTACCAATATGGAAAGCATGGTGGCCTGGGGAAGAAAAAACTCCATTTGGCCTTTCAATTTCGGATTATCGTGCTGTTATGTTGAAATGGCTACTTCCATCACCAGCCGTTACGACATTGCCCGTTTTGGGGCTGAAGTCATCCGCGGTACACCACGCGAAGCCGATATGATGGTGGTTGCAGGAACAGTTTTTATTAAAATGGCACCTGTAATTAAGCGTTTATATGAACAAATGATGGCCCCGCGATGGGTAATTTCTATGGGCTCGTGTTCCAACTCAGGTGGCATGTACGACATTTATAGTGTGGTTCAGGGTGTTGATAAATTTATGCCTGTTGATGTATACGTTGTAGGCTGCCCGCCCCGCCCCGATTCATTTCTGGAAGCTGTTCTACTGCTCAGGGATCATGTAGGAAAGGAAAAAAGACCACTAAGCTGGGTTATGGGACCACAGGGAATTATAAAACCCGAAAAAACTTCAATGAAAAATATTCAGGGCCCGCAAAGGTTAAAAATGACGGAAATAAAAAGTCCCGATGAAATTTAATAAATGAGCATTAATCGCATACATAAAAGCCGAATTTAGATTGCAAGAAGTACATTAAATGACGGAAGATATTGTTTTCATATTAAAAAATAAATTTCAAAATTCCATTTTGGGGATTCAGGAAACCATGGATAAATTTCCAACATTATGGGTAGAATCTTTAAGTATAGTTGCGGTACTTAACTTTTTGAAAAATGAGGTTAAACAACCATACAAAATGCTGTACGACCTTACCGCTATCGATGAACAGGCAAGAGTGCACCGGAAAGATCAACCCAAAAGCAGCTTTACCATTGTCTACATGCTTCTTTCATTCGAACGAAATGATTTTATTCGTTTAAAAGTTCCGCTTACATCCACTGAATCCGAACTTTCGACCATTACTTCGGTATGGCCTGTTGCCAACTGGTATGAACGGGAGGTATTCGACATGTTTGGAATAAAATTTAAAGGACATCCGCATTTAAAACGTATTCTGATGCCTCAATGGTGGGAAGGTCACCCATTACAGAAATCACATCCTGCCAGGGCAACCGAAATGAAACCCTTTCAACTTCCGGAAAGTGAAGAAGAAATAGAACAGCAGGACTTGCGGTTTAAACCCGAAGAATGGGGACTCGATAAAACACTGGAAGAAGACGATCTGATGTTTTTGAATCTGGGTCCGCAGCACCCCGGCACACATGGAGTTTTAAGATTTGTGCTGCAGTTGGATGGCGAGGACATTGTAAACATAATTCCCGATATTGGGTTCCATCACCGGGGCGCCGAAAAAATGGGAGAGCGGCAAACCTGGCACTCCTATATTCCTTATACCGACCGCGTTGAATACCTCGGTGGAGTAATGAATAATCTCCCTTATGTAATGGCAGTTGAAAAACTGGCAGGCATTACCGTGCCTGATCGCGCCAAAGTAATCCGAATCATGATGAGCGAGCTGTTCCGAATTTCGAGTCACCTTGTTTGGTATGGAACTTTTGCCCAGGACCTGGGTATGATGACACCCGTATTTCTGATGTTTGCTGACAGGGAAAAGGTTTTGGATATTGTTGCTGCCATCACCGGGGGTAGAATGCATCCCAATTGGTTTCGAATTGGTGGGGTTGCTCAGGATCTGCCATTAGGTTGGGAAAAACTGATACTGGAGTTTATTGATTATTTCCCAAAAAAACTGAAGGAATATGACCGGTATGTTATGCGGAACGGAATTTTTAAAGCCAGAACAAAAGGGATCGGGATATATTCAACTGAAGAAGCCATTGAATGGGGCGTAACCGGTCCTGGCTTGAGGGCAACCGGATTTGACTGGGATTTCAGAAAAAAACAACCCTACTCAGGATATGAACAGTTTGATTTCGAAGTGCCAACCGGTGCTAACGGCGACTGTTTCGACCGTTCGGTTGTTCGCGTGGAAGAATTAAGACAAAGTCTCCGCATTGTAGAGCAATGCTTAAAAAATATGCCCGAAGGTGAATATAAATCTGATCACCCTTTAACAACACCTCCCCGAAAAAAACAAACCATGCAGGATATAGAAACACTTATCAATCACTTTGTGCATGTAAGCTGGGGACCTGTAATGCCGGTGGGCGAGGCGTTTTGCTGTGTGGAAGCAACCAAGGGAAACAATGGCTATTACCTGGTTTCCGATGGAAGCACGAATTCATACCGTACACGAATTCGTACTCCCTCGTTCCCTCACATGCAGTTTGTGCCCGAAATAAGCCGTGGATATACCATAGCCGATTTAATGGCCATTTTGGGAAGTGTGGACTATGTGCTTTCCGACATTGACAGATAAACAGATGATGAAAATGGTAACACATAAAATAATAACAGAAGAAATTAAAAAGGAAATAGAGAAGTTATACGAACACTTCCCACAAAAAAGTGCGGCATGTATCGAAGGCCTTCGGGTAATTCAAAAATATCATCGTTGGGTATCCGATGAAGCCGTAGAAGAACTGGCTGAGATACTTGAAATGTCACCTGATGCTATTGATAGCGTAGCCACTTTCTACAATTTGATATTTAGAAAACCTGTGGGCCGTCATGTTATTCTGGTTTGCGACAGCGTGAGTTGCTGGATTATGGGAGAAGAAAAAACGACAGGTTTCCTAAAGGATAGATTGTCTGTTGATTTTGGAGAAACTACCAAAGACGACAGGTTTACTTTATTAACGGTGCCCTGCCTCGGAACCTGTGACAAAGCTCCGGCAATAATGATTGACAAAGACCTGCACCGGAATTTAACTACGGATAAAATTGACGCGATATTGGAAAAATATAAATAAACAACAATTTGAAATTACAGTGGAACCAACATGGAAAAACCATTGACCCAACATATTAAAAACGACAATTCCTGGCTTTCCTTGAAAGAATATGAAAAGGTGGGAGGATACAAGGGATTGCGAAAAGCGTTAAAGTTAAACCCGGAAGACGTTACCAAACTGGTAAAGGATGCGGGGTTAAAAGGACGCGGTGGCGCGGGTTTTTCGGCAGGTATGAAATGGAGTTTTGTTCCCCTCGGCGAAGATGCCCATACACCTAAATATTTTATAGCCAATGCCGATGAAATGGAACCCGGCAGTTTTAAAGACAGGTTACTTTTGGAAGGAAATCCACACCAGCTGCTCGAAGGGCTGATCATTGGGTCGTACGCCATACAGGCACGTTTCAGTTATGTATTTCTTCGGTGGGCCTACCACCAGGCGGCAGATGCTATTTCAGGCGCTATTCAGGAAGCCTATAACGCCGGTTACCTCGGGAAAAATATCGCTGGAAGCGGTTTTCATCTTGATGCTTCGTTGCACATTAGTGTAGGTCGTTACATGTGTGGTGAAGAAACAGGCTTGTTAAATGCCCTGGAAGGCAAAAGAGCAAACCCGCGATCCAAACCACCCTATCCCGGTGTAAGCGGATTATTTGGAAAACCTTCAGTGGTTAACAACGTGGAAACACTAAGCAACGTGCCCCATATATTGGTTCACGGCGCCGATTGGTTCAAGGGCCTGAGTATTTCCGATGAAGGCGGCACAAAAATTTACGGAGCCAGTGGCCGGGTAAAGAAACAGGGTTTATGGGAATTACCGCTGGGTATCACTTTGCAGGAACTTCTGGAAGAACATGCCGGAGGAATGCAGGACGGTTACAAGTTTAAGGGAGTATTGCCCGGAGGTGGCTCAACTGATTTTCTCACACAGGAACATTTAAATGTGGCCATGGATTTTGCCAGTGTTGGCAAGGCTGGAAGTCGTTTGGGTACCGGAACTTTAATTGTTTTGGACGATAAAACCTGCCCGGTGGGAATGGTGCTGAATCTCGAACGCTTTTTTGCACACGAATCCTGCGGCTGGTGCACGCCCTGCAGGGAAGGTTTGCCCTGGACAGCAAAAACACTTGAAGCCATAGAAAACGGGAAAGGTGAAATGCGAGACCTCGATATCCTGCAATTTCAAACCAATTATATGGCTGCAGGGAACACTTACTGCGCACTGGCTCCCGGCGCCATGGAACCGTTACAAAGCGCATTAAAATATTTTAAGGAAGATTTCGAAAAGCACATTCATGAACATAAATGTCCGTGGAAAACTGAATTATAATGGCAAAATTAATTATCGATAATAAGGAATATGAAGTAGAAGAGGGCAAAAACGTTCTCGAAGCCTGTCTTTCGCTGGGACTCGATCTTCCCTATTTCTGCTGGCATCCCGAGCTCGATTCGGTGGGTGCATGCCGCCAGTGTGCCGTTATTAAATACAAAGACGGGGATGACAAAAAGGGCAAGCTCACCATGGCTTGCATGGAACCGGTAAAAGATAATCTTCGCATTTCGCTTGATGAGGAAGAAGCCAAAAATTTTCGGGCCAGTAATATTGAAGCATTAATGATTAACCACCCGCACGATTGCCCGGTTTGCGATGAAGGCGGAGAATGCCACCTTCAGGATATGACGGTAATGACAGGCCACAATTACCGCAGGTATCGTTTTAAAAAACGTACCCACAACAACCAGTACCTGGGCCCGTTTATCAAACACGAAATGAACCGTTGCATACAATGTTACCGTTGTGTGCGTTTTTATAAAGAATATGCCGGAGGAAAAGATCTGGATGTATTTGGGGCACATAACGATATTTATTTTGGAAGATTTGAACCCGGAACACTTGAAAATGAATTCAGCGGAAACCTGGTGGAAATGTGCCCCACCGGCGTTTTTACCGATAAAACACTGGAAAAACATTACACCCGTAAATGGGATCTCACCAACGCCCCCTCAGTTTGCCACAACTGCGGACTGGGTTGTAATATTATTGCTTCTGAACGTTATGGGTCAATCCGAAGAATTCTGAGCAGATATAATGGCGATGTAAATGGCTATTTCCTGTGCGACCGCGGACGATTTGGCTATGAATATATAAACAGCAGCAAAAGAATTCTGACTCCTTTCATAAAACAAAAAAATACCCTTTTGCAGGTAACGAAAAAACAAGCCATTCAGGAAATTCAAAACAACATTTCATCCAATAAATTAATTGGAATTGGCTCACCAAGAGCATCGCTCGAATCCAACTTTTTACTGCAACAATGGGTAGGTGCTGAAAACTTTTATGCAGGAATTCCGGAAAATGAAGGAAAACTAATTCAGCAAATTATTGAAATAACCCAAAGTGGTAAAACAAAAATGCCATCGTTAAACGCAGTAAAGGATTATGATGCTGTCTTTATTTTAGGCGAAGATGTAACCAATACAGCTCCTATGCTGGCGCTAAATCTGCGACAGGCCGCGAAAAACAAACCTGCCGAATCAATCAAAGGCATGGATATTCCAAAATGGAACGATGCGGGCATAAGAGAGGTCGTTCAGAACAACACAGGCCCGTTTTTTATTGCTTCGGTACATAAAACCAAACTGGATGAAATTGCTACCGGTTCCCTTCGGGCCCATCCCGATGAAATTGCACGGTTAGGTCATGCAGTTGCGCGTAACATTAATCCAAATCTACCGGACACAAACAGAGAAAAGGAAATAAACAAACTGGCAGAATCAATATCAGAGGCACTGTTAAATGCAAAAAAACCGCTTATTGTAGCGGGCACAAGTTTATTCAGTCAACCTGTTATTGAGGCTGCTGCCAACATTGCTTTTGCTTTAACCGAAAAAGAAAAAGATGCCGGATTGTTTTACATCGTTCCGGAAGTAAATTCAGTTGGTCTCGTTTCCTTATCTGAACAATTTCTGGAAAAGGCCATAGAAAATGTTAAACCGGAAATGGAAAAAACTGCTGGTTATTCTGGAAAACGATATTTACCGGAGAACAAATAAAAGCAAGGCTGACGGTTTATTTCAAAATGCGAAAAGTACGATTGTACTTGAATACCTTGAAAATGAAACAACAAAACATGCCAATTATATTCTGCCTGCGGGTACTTTTGCCGAGGCCAGTGGAACTGTAATCAATAATGAAGGCAGGGCACAACGCTTTTACGAGGTATATGTTCCGGCCAGTGAAATAAAAAGCAGCTGGAAATGGATTCAGGAAATTATGCCGGAAAACGCAAATGTTTCAGGACTTCATCTCGACGGCATTGTTGCGCAGTTGGCAAAGGCCTATCCCCGCTTAAAAGAAATACAATCGGTTGCCCCGCCGGCTGAATACAGAAAGGGGACACAGAAAATTCCAAGGGAAACGCACAGGTACAGCGGAAGAACGGCTTTGCAGCACAATGTTATAGAACGCAGACCACCGGAAGATCCCGATTCGGCACTTTCTTATTCCATGGAAGGATACACCGGCGTTCCACCGTCGGCACTCACTCCTTATTACTGGTCGCCCCGGTGGAATTCAGTGCAAGCCATTAACAAATACCAGATTGAAGTTGGCGGAGAATTACATGGTGGCAATCCGGGTAAACGGTTATTTGATTCAGGAAAAACGAATCTCGAATATTTTAAAACGATTCCTCCGCAATTCAAACCAAAAAAAGGAGAATGGGTGGTTCTGCCGGTATATCATATTTTCGGTTCAGACGAACTAAGTGCACAAAGCCCGGCAGTGAAGGAACGTGTGCCCGAAGCGTACATTGTTCTCAATAATACTGATGCATCGGAAGCCGGTATTGAAGAAAATGATAAAGTGGAAATTTCTGTGGCCGGGGAAAAACTGGAACTCACGGTGAAGCTAAACCTTGGCTTTGCTAAAGGTACTGTGGGGTTGCCCAAAGGATTTAATGAAACCAACGGAATTGAATTTCCATTCCGGACAACAATAAATAAAGTAAAAACATGAATGAAACGTTGAAGTATATACTCATTGTATTTGGAACATTAGTGGTATTGCTAACCATTGCCTCCGGTTTAATTTATATAGAAAGACGAATGCTGGCGCTTTGGCAGGAACGGTACGGCCCAAACCGGGTGGGACCATTTGGACTTTTACAGGTTGTAGCCGATATGATTAAAATATTTTTCAAGGAAGACTGGATACCTCCTTTTGCCGATAAAAAAGTGTTTGTAATGGCTCCGGCGGTATTGATGATTACGATTCTAATGAGCTTTGCCATAATTCCGTTTGCCCCTCAAATCATGGTTGTTGACCTCAATATCGGTGTTTTATTTTTCCTTGCCATGTCGTCACTCGGTGCCTACAGCGCAGTGTTGGGTGGTTGGTCTTCCAACAACAAATATTCGTTGCTGGGCGGCATGCGCGGTGCAGCACAAATGATTTCCTACGAAGTTTTTATGGGATTATCGTTAATGGGTGTGGTGGTTATGGCAGGCTCATTCAACTTAACCGATATTGTACTTGCCCAGCAAAAAGTGTGGTTTGTAATTCCGCAATTCCTTGGGTTTATCATATTTTTTATTGCCGGAATTGCAGAAACACATCGCCTGCCATTCGATATAATGGAGGCAGAAAGTGAGTTGATTGCTGGATACCATTCTGAATATTCGGGACTGAAATTCGGGGTATTCTTTGTGGGAGAATATCTGGGAATCACACTTATTTCGGCGCTAATGACAGCTTTGTTTTTCGGAGGCTGGCTCGGTTTCGGATTTTTACCACCGGTGGTATGGTTCTTCATCAAAACGTTCGTGTTTATCATGATTTTCATTTTGCTGAGAGCTGCATTACCCCGCCCAAGGTACGATCAGCTTATGTCGTTTGGGTGGAAAATATTGTTGCCGTTATCGCTTTTAAACCTGCTGGTTACGGGAGCAGTTGTGTTGTATTTTCAATAAAAGTATTGTGAAGAAATTTATAAATAACCATCATAATGTTTAGTATTTTAAGATCACTTTGGCTCGTTTTTTTAAACATGTTTCACAAACGGAAAACTGTGCAGTACCCTGAAGAAAAACCGGAGTTACCTGCCCGCTGGCGTGGACGAATTGTGCTTACCCGCGATCCGGATCACGAAGAAAGGTGTGTTGGCTGTTATTTGTGTGCCGCAGCCTGCCCGGTAGATTGTATTTCGCTTCAGGCCACTGAAGATGAAAATGGCCGCAGATATCCTGAATTTTTCCGCATCAACTTTTCGCGTTGCATTTTTTGTGGTTACTGCGAAGAAGCGTGCCCAACATATGCCATTCAACTTATTCCGGATTTTGAAATGAGTGAATACGACAGACAAAACCTTGTTTATGAAAAAGAAGACCTTTTAATAGCTGGACAGGGAAAATACCATGGATACAACTTTTACAGGCATGCAGGCGTGGATATGGGCGTAAAAAAGAAAGGTGAAGGTGAGTCCGAAGAAAAACCTGTAGATGTAAGAAAACTGATGCCTTGATTATAGCATGGCTACCTGTTTTATGAATAATAAAAAATGAAATTATGAATATACTTTTTTACATCGCTGCGGGGGCAGCAATCATTTCTACCCTTTTTATGGTGACAAATAAAAATGCGGTTCATTCGCTGCTTTTCCTTATTGTTTCACTGTTCTCGGCCTCAGTGGTCATGTTTATCATAGGTGCTCCGTTTGCGGCTGCCCTCGAAGTTATCATTTACGCCGGGGCAATAATGGTTCTTTTCGTTTTTATCATTATGATACTCAACCTGAATAGTCAAATCAAACGTGAAATTAAATTATCACAACTCAAAATATGGATTGCTCCTTCGGTAATTGCCCTTATTCTTTTGGCTGAAATGGTTTATATGATTGCCGCTCAGCCTGCACTTGCTATGGGACAACAAATTGTTTTACCGGTTGACGTGGGCAAACTATTGTTTACAAAATATATTTTGGTGGTTGAGCTGGCCGCATTCCTGCTCACGGCCGGAATTGTCGGCGCATATCACCTCGGACAAAAAGATATTATAATTCATCATCGCTATTTAAAAAATGAAAATCAGGACGTATGAATGTACCTATGGAACACGGAATATTACTGGCGGCTATACTGTTTTGCATTGGACTTGCAGGTCTGCTGGTTCACAGAAATATAATCTACATGTTAATGTCGGTTGAAGTTATGCTTAACGCTGCCGGACTTGCATTTGTGGTTGCCGGTTCAGCATGGCAACAGGCCGACGGACAAGTGATGTTCATTTTTATACTGGCCATGGCTGCTGCCGAAGTTTCGGTGGGACTGGCATTAATTATTCAAATACTAAAGAAATTTAATTCGGCTGACATTGACAAAGCCGGCACCATGAAAGGATAAAAAATTGGAATAATGAAAGAATTACTTTGGTTAATTGTGGCTTTACCTTTTTCAGGAGCGCTGGTTCTGGCGCTGGCAGGGAGAAAAATGTCGCGTTTAACCATTTCAGTAATCGGAGTTGGTAGCATCCTGCTTTCGGCAATTTTAACCATACTTTTAGCCCTCGATTTTATAGGTAACAATCCGGCCGGTCAACCCTATGAACAGGTATTATGGAACTGGTTTAATGTGGGCGGTCTGTCAACCGACATTGCATTTTATCTCGATACGGTTTCGCTCACTTTCATTTTTGTTATCACGTTTGTTGGTGCACTTATACATTTATATTCTGCGCAGTTTATGCGGGAACAGGAAGGTTTTTCGCGATTCTTTGCCTACATGAATCTGTTCATCGGATTTATGCTGACACTGGTTTTGGCAAACAATTTACTATTGCTGTACCTGGGCTGGGAAGGCGTTGGCTTGTGCAGTTACCTGCTGATTGGATTCTGGTACAAAAATCCGGATAATGGTTATGCCGCCCGCAAAGCATTTATTGTAACGCGTGTTGGCGATACGGCACTGGCCATCGGGCTGTTTATTCTTTTTATGCATTTCGGCACACTCAATATTCAGGAGATTCTGAACACCGCACCGGGTATGTGGATGGTTGGTTCTGCCACAGCGGTTACAGTTGCCTTTCTTTTATTGGGCGGAGCTGTGGGCAAATCGGCACAGTTACCCTTGCAAACCTGGTTGCCCGATGCCATGGCTGGTCCGTCGCCTGTTTCGGCATTAATTCACGCAGCAACAATGGTAACTGCAGGTGTATATTTAATTGCCCGCACACATGTACTGTTCGAATTGGCTCCGCTGGTACAAAACATTGTTGCAGTAATTGGAGCAGTTACCTTACTTATGGCAGGTTTTTCAGCATTGAATCAGCACGATATAAAAAGAGTTTTGGCCTACTCCACCATTTCGCAAATCGGCTATATGTTTCTTGCACTGGGGGTAGGAGCCTGGTCGGCAGCCATTTTCCATTTTATGATTCATGCGTTTTTCAAAGCGCTGCTTTTCCTTGGTGCCGGTACGGTTATTTTTGTGCTGAACGAAGAACACAACATGTTCAAAATGGGCGGTTTGTGGAAAAAAATCCCTGCTGTTTTCTGGCCATTTTTAATTGCTTCGGCTTCATTGGCTGCACTGCCTTTAATTACGGCGGGTTTTTTCAGCAAAGATAAAATCCTGTGGATGGCCTTTGCCAGCGAAAAAGGCTCTGTAGTTCTTTGGCTTGCCGGACTTGTGGGAGCATTTATTACTGCACTTTACACATTCAGAATGGTGTTTGTTACTTTTTTCGGAAAACAAAAATCTGAACTTTCCGTTCGTCCCCTCATAGGTATGACCATTCCAATGATTGTTCTGGCGTTTTTTTCGTTTGCTGCAGGTTATATCGAACTGCCCGAAAATATGGGTCATCTGCAACTTTTCTCGGATTTTATCCAAAAAACTTTGCCGGCAGCGGTTCTTTCTGAAACAGGTCATCAGGCAGAATGGATTTTTCAGTTGATTGCCGCAATTGCTGCACTTTCAGGGTTGTTTGTGGCTTATAAGTACTATTTCAACAAATCATTTCCTGCCGCCGTACCTCAGCGAAATGCAGTTGAAAATTTCTTTTACAATGGCTGGGATTTCGATTTATTGTATAACAAGCTTTTAGTTCAACCCTTTGTATTTCTCTCCAAAATCAATAAAAATGATTTTGTGGATATGTTTTACAACGGCCTTGCATCACTGGCCCGGGCGCTCAACATTGCACTTAGCGCTTCTCAAACCGGTAAAGTCAGCTGGTATGCAATGGTTATCGCGATTGGCGCCATTTTAACCTTAACAATACTATTTTACCGATGATACTGATTTGGCTCATATTATTATTGATTGCAGGTGCACTACTGGCATGGCTGGCAGGCCGCTATAACAATACACTGCCACGGATTATCAGCCTTGCTGTAACACTTGTTGAGCTTATCATATTGCTGGTAATTTGGTTGAAAAATGGCAGTACCGGTCAGGAATGGATAGCGGAAAGTACCCTCAAATGGATTCCTGCTTTTGGCATTCAGGTGAAGGTGGCCGCCGATGGTCTGAGTTTGTTAATGCTTTTGCTGACCTCGTTTCTTGGAGTTATTTCAGTTCTCGTTTCATGGAAGGGAATTATACCGGAGGGTTGGCTTTTTTCACTTCAACCTGCTGTTTATCCTGGCCGGAATTTCAGGGGTATTTGTGGCGCTCGACCTGTTTCTTTTTTATTTTTTCTGGGAAATGATGCTCATACCGATGTATTTTCTCATCAGCATTTGGGGGCATGAAAACCGCACCTATGCTGCCACCAAATTTTTCCTGTTTACCCAGGCCAGCGGACTTGTTATGTTCCTCTCAATTCTCGCATTATATTTTATCCACCACGCCAACACAGGCGTTTATACCTTTGATTATGAACAACTCCTTGGCACCGAACTGCCACTGCCGATTGCTTTCACACTAATGATTGGTTTTTTGCTTGCATTTATGGTGAAGTTATCTACAGTTCCGCTTCACAGCTGGCTGCCCGATGCTCACACACAAGCGCCCACAGCGGGAAGCGTAATTCTTGCCGCCCTGCTCCTAAAAACAGGAGCTTATGGAATTATTCGGTTTGTTTTGCCCTTGTTTCCGCAGGCCTCACATGAATTTGCGCCGATTGCCATGGCATTTGGCGTAATCAGTATTTTATACGGAGCGAAACTTGCATTCGCCCAAACCGATATAAAACGACTGGTTGCATACTCCAGCATAAGTCACATGGGATTTATTTTGCTTGGAATTTATGCGTTTAATGAAATGGCCATGCAGGGTGTGGTGCTGCAAATGGTGGCTCACGGAATAACTATTTCGGCGTTGTTTATACTCGCCGGTATTTTGTACGAAAGATTGCATACGCGCGAACTTGAAAATATGGGCGGACTCTGGGCAGCAGTGCCTAAAATGGGTGCAGTGGGACTGATTATTCGTTATGGGTTCACTTGGTTTGCCAGGCCTCGGAAATTTTATTGCTGAAATTTTAATCTTAACCGGTTCGTTTCCTTCCAGCGCTTTTTATACTTCAATTGCAGCTTTGGGAATGGTTGCGGCAACCATTTATTCGTTGCGGCTAATGCAAAAAATATTTTACGGTGAAAAGAAAAATAGCCATAAAATTTCAGATTTAGATTCACGGGAAATGTTTATTATGGGTGCGCTAACAGTTGTTATTATTTGGCTTGGTCTTTACCCGACCTCAGCCTTAAACATTTCAAAACAACCTGTTCAAAATATAATAGAAAAGGTGGAGGGATTAAAGCAGGCATCCAAAATATCAAATCCAAAAAGCAACTATTTATTTAATAAATCTTTGGCCAAAGAAGCAACAATAAAAGAGCCTTCTGAAACCAGGCAAAACCCAGATAACTCAAAACAATGATATCCGGATATGACATATTAAGCTTATTACCAATGGTGATTTTAGCCGGAGGCTCATTACTAACAATGCTTTTGGTTGCCATGAAACGCAATCATGAACTCACATTTGCTTCTTCAATGGTTGTGCTGGCCGGCTCATTTGCAGCTATTTTTGTTGTTGCCCCGCATTTGCCACATTCCCTTGGCGACCTTTTTTTAATGGATTTATTTGGATTATATTATCAGGCGCTTATTCTGCTGGCAGCAATGACTGTAACTGTATTCAGCTATGTTAGCATTCGTAATTTTTTCCCCGGAAAAAGAAAAGAGGAGTACTATTTATTGTTAATGTTTGCGACTCTCGGTGCGGGCATGATGGTAACAAGTACGCACTTCATCTCATTTTTTGTTAGTCTCGAAATTCTTAGTGTTTCGCTGTATAGTTTAATTGCTTATTACCGCGAGCGGATAAAACCCATTGAAGCCGGTGTGAAATACCTGATTATAGCAGCCATGTCGTCGGCGTTCCTGCTTTTTGGAATGGCCCTCATTTATGCCACAACCGGAAACATGGCATTTCAAAACCTACCCGGAAGTTTTGCCACTTTAAATAAAACATCATCACTTATGGCAGTTGCCGGCTGGGGAATGATGATTGTTGGAATTGGTTTCAAACTTGCGGTTGTACCCTTTCACATGTGGACACCCGATGTTTACGAAGGTGCCTCATCGCCCGTTAGCGCTTTCATTGCCAGTGTATCGAAAGGTGCGATGGTTGCTGTATTGATTCGCATTTTTGTAATGGCGGACCTTTACAATTTTGACAATATTATCCAGGTATTTACAGCCATTTCCATTCTCTCCATGTTGATTGGTAATTTACTGGCACTACTTCAAAAAAATATAAAACGGTTACTTGCCTATTCTTCAATAGCGCATTTTGGGTACGCACTTGTAGCGCTTATTTCAGGAACTTCAATTGGACCGCAGGCGGCAACTTTTTATGTTACAACTTATTTTGTAACCATTTTGGCTGCATTCGGACTGGTTACTCTCATTTCGCAAACCGACAAAGAAGCTGTGAAAATGAATGATTACAGAGGTTTATTCTGGCGCAGGCCATTTGTCGCGGCCATTTTTACCATAGTACTGCTTTCGCTTGCAGGCATCCCGCTCACGGCAGGATTTATGGGAAAATATTTTCTGCTCACAGCGGGGGTAGGTTCTGCAAGGTGGACACTCGTTTTTGTATTGGTAATCAGCAGTGTAATTGGCCTGTTTTATTATCTGCGTTTAATCGGAGTGATGATGAAAAAGAAAAAGGGAAAAGTGGCTGAAGCCCGAACTTCGATTGTATTTTCAGGTGTATTTGTACTTGCCGTTTTGGGAGCAGTAATTGTTTGGCTTGGTGTTTACCCTACCTGGTTAATGGAACTGGTTAACAGCTTTTTATTTAATGATATTGATCTTCTTATGAAGGTTAAAATCAGAATGAAAGTCAAATGATAATCAAAGACAAAAAAACATCATTACCATGAATAAACGACAACTGAATTCCAATTTATTTTAAATAATAATGCTTCTGATAGATCATGTTCTCGTCCACCTCATAAATCAGAGGTATTCCTGTTGGAATTTCCAATTCGTTTATCTTATCATCCGATATGTTTTCCAGATGTTTTGCCAAAGCCCTTAAACTGTTTCCGTGAGCCGCGATAATTATTTGTTTCCCTGTTTTAATAGTCGGAACGATTGTTTCTTCCCAGTACGGTAAAAAGCGGGTTACTGTATCCTCCAGACTTTCACCCAACGGTAGTTCCTGCGCCAAAATATGTTGGTATTTTCGCTCATTTCCGGGGAATCGCTTATCTCCCTTTTCAAGTTGTGGTGGCTTTATTTTATAGCTGCGTCTCCACTGATGTACCTGGTCATCACCATACTTAGCTGCAGTTTCCAATTTATTCAAACCCTGCAAAGCACCATAATGCCGTTCGTTTAGCCGCCACGATTTTTCCCATGGAATCCACAATTGATCCATCTCTTCAAGCACTATCCAGAGCGTTTGAAGTGCACGTTTTAACAGGGAAACAAAAGCGTAATCAAACTTAAAATCGTTAGCTGCCAGTATTTTACCGGCGTTTTTTGCTTCAATAATCCCATTTTCCGACAAACCTACATCCGTCCAGCCGGTAAACAATTTTTCCTTATTCCAAACGCTTTCTCCATGTCGCAATAACACTATCTTGTACATCTTGTTTTTTATTTAAATTATCAATCTGCCATTTCTGTTTACTTGTTAAAAACCTGTAAATATCTTATTGTTATCTGCCAGATCACAATATTTACTGTAGTTGTGAGTGAAAATATCATTCCACCATCTTTTTGTAAAATTTATTTTGGAGTAGTTGAATTGTTATATCTCAAAGCGTACAAGACATTTCGGGTTTGTTTCAAACATTCTGTAAATTTTTCTATTTTGAAAACCCCGCTGCGAAAAGTATTTTTGGGGAATATTTTCCTCATTTTGTCATTCCAATTCCACAACTGTTCAATTAGCCAGCTTTCCGGTTTATTCAGAAAATTCCGCCGGAGCTTTAAAAACTAAGAAATTACTCAATACACCAATTGTTAAATCTTATATGGTACAGCGCTTGCCCCTTGTTTTTCCATATAAAACATCAAATAATGAAATCTATAAAAACAGATGATCTGAAACAAAAGCCAAACAATGATGAAGAGACCCCTCATTGAGATGCTGGATGAGGAGAAATTGAAAGATTCACGTAACCGGATTAATCTCGGAATAGCATCTTAAACATCATTATCATATCACGAATTTGAAGAGACAAACATGTCGGAAAAAGAAAAAATTATAGAATTTGAAAATCAGGAATGGCTTGATTCCATTGATTATGTTATCAGCAATGAAAAAGAGGAGCGGGTTGAAGAAATTATTGAATTGCTTAAAAACCGGGCATTGGAGAAAGGGCTTCATTTAAAGCCGCATTTGAAAACACCTTACGTGAACACCATTTCTGTTTCTGAAGAATCGGAATACCCGGGAAACCGCGAACTTGAGCGCAAAATAAAAAGCATTATCCGGTGGAATGCCATGGCAATGGTGGTTCAGGCCAATCGCAAAAAAGATGGAATTGGCGGACATATTTCTACATATGCATCGGCAGCCACACTTTACGAAGTAGGATTTAACCATTTTTTTAAGGGTGGCGACGGAGAACAACCCGCGGATATTGTTTATTTTCAGGGACATGCTTCACCCGGAATTTATGCCCGCTCTTTTCTGGAAGGCCGGCTATCGGAAAAAATGCTTGAAAATTTTCGAAGGGAATTGCAATCCGACAAAGGATTAACTTCTTATCCGCACCCACGTCTTATGCAGGATTACTGGCAGTTCCCAACTGTTTCCATGGGGCTGGGGCCAATAATGGCCATTTATCAGGCACGTTTTTGTAAATATCTTCAGGATAAAAAAATGAGCAGCACTCAGGATCAAAAGGTGTGGGCTTTTCTGGGTGATGGTGAAATGGATGAACCTGAATCTATGGGAGCATTAACACTTGCATCGCGGGAAGAATTGGACAACCTGATATTCGTTGTGAACTGCAATTTGCAACGGCTTGACGGTCCGGTACGTGGGAACAGCTCAATTATTCAGGAACTGGAAAGTGCTTTTCGCGGAGCAGGCTGGAATGTTATTAAAGTTATATTGGGTGAAAACTGGGATTCATTGCTTGAGAAAGACAAAAATGGTATCCTAAAAAAAAGGCTGGGAGAGTTGGTAGACGGCGAGCGACAAAAATATTCCATTTCTGGTGGAGATTACATCCGTGAAAAGTTCTTTGGAAAATACGATGAGTTGCGTAAAATGGTAAAAGATATGAGTGATGAAGATTTGGCCAAATTGCGCCGTGGTGGTCATGACCCGCTTAAAGTGTTCAATGCCTATAAAAAAGCTGTAGAAAATAAGGGGGCGCCAACTGTCATTCTTGCACAAACCATTAAAGGTTATGGGTTGGGAGAGGCCGGCGAAGGAAGAAATATTACACACCAGCAGAAAAAATTAAACGAGCAGGAATTAATTCATTTTCGTGATCGGTTTAATATTCCCATTTCGGATGATGAAATAGCTGAGGCGCCCTTTTACCATCCGGGAGAAGACAGTGAAGAGATAAAATATATGCTGGAGCACCGAAAAAAACTGGGAGGATTCCTGCCCAAACGACAGCGCCGGAATACTACTTTTACAATGCCCGACCCCAAGGTTTTTGATGAATTCCTAAAAGGTTCGGGAAAGCGGGAAGTAGCGACCACAATGGCAACAGTCCAACTTTTGGGAAAACTGTTAAAAGACAAAGAAACCGGCCAACTGATGGTTCCAATTGTTCCCGATGAATCACGAACTTTCGGCATGGATGCACTGTTTCGCCAGGCCGGTATATATGCCCACACGGGGCAGTTGTACGAACCTGTTGATCGCGAAAGTCTGCTCTACTACAAAGAGGCAAAAGACGGCTCTATTCTTGAAGAAGGGATTACCGAGGCCGGCTCCATGTCATCGTTTATCGCGGCAGGAACAGCATATTCAACCCACCAGATCAACTGCATTCCCTTTTACATTTTCTACTCAATGTTCGGATTTCAGCGCATTGGAGATCTGATTTGGGCAGCAGCAGACGCACGTACAAAAGGATTTATGCTTGGAGGAACTGCCGGTAGATCAACCCTGGCCGGTGAAGGATTACAGCACCAGGACGGGCACAGTCATTTGCTTGCGCTAACCGTACCATCTGTGCGGGCATATGACCCGGCTTTTGCATACGAAATTGCGGTTATCATTCAGGATGGTATTAAAAAAATGTATATGGAGGGTGAAGATATTTTTTATTACATCACAGTGATGAATGAAAAATATAAAATGCCGTCGATGCCGGCCCGTAAGGAAATTGAAACAGGAATCATTAACGGCATGTACAAATACCGCAGCAGTCAGAAAAATAAATACAACCTCCATTTGCTTGGCAGTGGTTCTATTCTGAATGAAGCACTAAAAGCAGCCGATATTTTGAAAAAAGATTACAAAATTTTTCCTGAAGTGTGGAGTGTAACAAGCTACAAATGTCTTTATGACAATGCTGTGGAAACTGAACGTTCCAACCGGGTAAAAGGAGAAAAAACATCAAACTATATTGAAAAATGTTTTGAAACAGATAAAGGAACATTTATAGCTGCATCTGATTATGTAAAGGCGCTACCGTTATCTGTTTCCAACTGGTTCCCCGGAACATTTACAGCGCTTGGGACTGATGGTTTTGGGCTCAGCGAACACCGCGATGAATTGCGCCGGCATTTTGAAATTGATGCAGGCTTTATAGTCTGGAGTGCGCTGAACAGTCTGCACAAACAGAAAAAAGTGGATGATAAGGTTTTGGAGAAAGCCAAACAGCAATTGAATATTAACAGTGATAAAACATCACCAACAAGTATATAACCATAGTTAGCGGCAAACAAAAAAGATGAAAACAAATTGAAAATCCTTAACAATGGAAAGCATTACTAAAGAAGTGAAAGTTGGAATTGCAAAGGACATGGCATTCCGAAAATTTTTAAACGAAATTAACGAATGGTGGCCAAAGGAATATACATGGTCGAAGGAGGAGTTGCAAGGAATTTGGATTGATGGAAAGAAAGGCGGACTATGCACTGAAATTGGTCCGTACGGATTCCGTTGCGATTGGGGGCGGGTAACAGAACTCGATGAAAACAATAAAATTAAATTGAAATGGCAAATAAGTCCGAAACGTGAACCAGTTCCCAACCCTGAAAAAGCAAGCGATATCAAAATTATATTTAAAGAAAACGAGGACTTGTCAACATCCCTGGTATTTGAACATTGGAATTTTGAAAATCACGGAGATGGGGCCGAAGATTATCTAAAAATGATGGACAGTAAGCAAGGTTGGGAGTATATTTTGAATGTTTACCGGGAATATTGTGAAACTAAAGACATATTAAAAAATAAATATCGGGAAAAGTCAGTTGCTAATCGATCCTGATTTAAGGACTAAAATTTTAAAACGATGGAAAAAGAATTTAAAATACCGGAAATTGCAGAAAACGTAGAAACCGGATTGATTGCAGGAATTTTGGTTTCCAAAGGCGATAAAGTGAAAGCTGACCAGTCGCTGGTGGAAATTGAAACCGACAAAGCAACCACTGATTTACCTTCGCCATACGATGGTGTAATTAAAGAAATTAGAATAAAGGAAGGCGATGAAGTAAAAGTTAATCAGGTAATAATGATTATCGAAACAGAAGAGGAAAGTGAAGATGATAATGAAGCAAAAGAAGATGATAACAAGGATGAAAATTCAGAAAAAGTAAGTAACAAAAAGAATAAAGAAGAAGACGGGGAGAAGGTTGAAAAGGAAGAAGACGCCGATCAAAAGAAAGACGATGAGGAGAACGAATCTGATAAAACGGTAGAAGAAAAAGATGCGGACGAAACTGAAAAAGATGCAGATAAATCATCATCGGAAACGGTAGAAGAAGACAAAGAAACGAAAGAACAGGATTTAAGCGATATTCCTGCATCACCTTCGGTAAGAAGGCTGGCCCGGGAACAGGGCGTGGATCTGACCAAAGTGCAGGGAACGGGTCCCGGTAACCGGATTTCTGCGGATGACATAAAAAGCTTCTCAGCGCAACCGGCTGCATCTGCACCCAGGGAAGCCAAACTTCCCGATTTCTCACAATGGGGAAATACTTCTGATGAAGCGATGAGTAACATTCGTAAAATTACATCGAAAAATACGCAACAGGCCTGGCAAACCATTCCACATGTCACACAGTTTGATGAAGCTGATATGACAAGGCTTGAAGAGTTCAGAAAAAATTACCAGGACAAAGTGGAAAAGGCAGGAGGTAAATTAACTGTGACATCCATATTATTGAAAATTGCAGGATTTGCTTTACAGAAGTTTCCCCGGTTTAACGCAAGCATCGATACACAATCAGAAAAAATTATATACAAAAATTATATCAACGTGGGAATTGCGGCAGATACTCCACAAGGTCTGTTAGTGCCTGTTGTTCGCGACATAAACAAAAAATCCCTCACGGAGCTTTCCGTTGAGTTGACTGAGTTGGCACAGAAAGCCCGCGACAAAAAAATATCGCCCGATGAATTACAGGGTGGAAACTTTACAATTTCGAACCTGGGCGGAATTGGTGGAACCAATTTTACGCCCATTGTACTGCCGCCGCAGGTTGCTATTTTGGGAGTTTCAAGAGCAAAATACCAACAGGTTTTCGTTGAAGGTGAATTTCAAAAGCGACTGATTATACCGTTGTCGCTGTCGTACGATCACCGTGCCATAGACGGAGCCGACGGCGCCCGTTTTCTGCGCTGGATTTGCGAAGTAATTGAAGATCCTTATGCACTGTTGCAATAAATTAAATAAAAAATGAGCGAAAATAATAACCATGAATTGGTAATAATCGGCGCAGGTCCGGGAGGTTACAGGGCTGCATTTATGGCTGCCGACCTCGGGCTCAGCGTTACTTTAATTGATCCTGAAGTTAATCCCGGAGGAGTATGCCTGTATCGTGGCTGCATACCCACCAAAGCGCTGTTGCACCTGGCAAAAATTAAATCCGATGCGGATCATGCTTTTGAAATGGGAATCAATTTCAAGGTTTCTAAAATCGACCTGAATAAAGTGCGAAGCTGGAAAGATAATGTTGTTAAACAACTAACCGGCGGTCTCGGCCAGCTGGTAAAAGCCCGGAAAATAACCTACATTAAAGGCACTGCCAAATTTATTGATTCAAAAACATTAAAAGTGAATGCTGACGGTGGTAAAGAAAAAAAGCTTGAGTTTAAAAATGCAATTATAGCTACCGGCGCAAAACCGGTTCAGCTTCCTCACATTGATTACAGTGATAAACGCATAATGAATTCGGCCGATTCGCTGGATTTAAAAGATATTCCCGAAAAAATGCTTGTTGTGGGCGGTGGATATATTGGTCTTGAAATGGCCACCATTTACAATTCGCTCAGTTCAAAAGTTTCCATTGTTGAATTGACAGATAATTTTATGCCGGGAATGGATAAAGACCTTGTTGAAGCCTATAAAAAAGCAAGTACTACGCTGTTCAGTGAAATATTTCTTGAAACCAAAGTAAAAAAGATTGAAGCAAAAAAAGAGGCTCTTGAAGTAGAGTTTGAAGATAAAAAAGGCAAAACATTCAGTAAAGAATACAACAAGATATTAGTTGCAGTTGGACAGTCGCCCAATACCAAAAACCTGGGGCTGGAAAATACTTCAGTAAAACTTAATGAAAAAGGTTTTATTGAAGTAAATGAACAACAACAAACCACAGAAAAAGGAATTTTTGCCATTGGCGATGTAACAGGTCCGCCATTGCTGGCGCACAAAGCCAGTTACGAAGGTCGCGTTGCAGCCGAAGTTATCGCAGGACGAAAATCGGCCAACGATGCCAGGGCAATTCCGGCAGTAATTTACACCGACCCCGAAATCGCTACCTGTGGATTAACTGAAAGACAGGCAAAAGAAAAAAATATAGAATACAAATTGGTTAAATTCCCCTGGTCGGCATCCGGACGTGCGGTGGCTATGAATGCCGGACAAGGTTTTACAAAACTTCTTGTTCACCCCGAAAATGAACGTATTTTGGGTGCCGGAATAGTCGGAAAATACGCCGGAGATATGATTGCCGAACTTGTTCTTGCCATTGAAATGGCTGCTACTGCCGAAGATGTGGCGCTTTCGGTTCACCCCCACCCTACACTTTCAGAAACAATTATGGAAGCCGCCGAAATGTTTTATGGACATCCGGCGCACTCACTTGTAAAAAATAAATAACTACAGATATGAAAACAATTATTATCAGTGACATACACAGCAAATCAGAATCAATAATTCCTTATGGTCTGAATCTGGCCAAAACTCTTGAAACAGAAGTGGATATACTACACACTATTGATTCCAGGGTTTTTCAGGGTGAATACAGCTCTTTTTCTGACTCTCAATCCATAACTCCCGGCCACACTTTTTCGCAGGAAGAAGTTATTGAAAGGGAGAAAAACTGGGCAAAGATTGAACTGGACAAACTGTTAAGCCGTGAAGCTTCGCGCTTAAACTACCCGCTTAAGATAAATACGATTGTGGAAGAGAGCAGCATTATGGAAGCCACACAAACAAAATATCAAAACGAATCTACTGCTGTTTTTGTAATCAGTAACGAACCGGATGGATACATTTTTGAAACAAAAGATGAAATACGTGAAACCATTAAAAATACAGGCATCATTTGCTTACTTGTTTCTCCCGGATTTGAATTTCGTGATTTTAAAAAGGTTTTATTGCCTACAGATTTTGATTCAAAAAAAATAAGCGCTTTTACCGACGTGAAATCATTTCTTGAACGTTTTAACCCCATTGTTAACGCTGTAAGTGTGTCCACACAAAATGATTTCACTGAACTGGAACTTAAGGGGAAAGCCTGGAAAGAAGTGGCCGGGAAATATTTTCTACCATCATCGTTAAGAACCAATATTATTGAAGGTGAAAAATTTATGGATACCCTTTTAACATACCTGAAAAGGAACAACTTTGATTTGGTTTTGTTGGTTCTGCAAAAACCGAACGTCATAAAAAGCCTGTTTACCAAAGATGAATTGAGCACATTGCCGGAACATACTAATTTTCCTGTCTTACTATACTACCATGGCGGTTAACTGTTCCACCATGAAATAAAAGCATCCTCAATTTTTACTTGCGATTCAAATTTTTGCCGGGTGCAAATAAGGTAAAGGACTGATCAGCAATACCCTCTGTTCAACTTAAATTGTATAGAATTGATAATAAAAATGGCAATACTGATAAATTGTTGTAAAGCATAAATAAGGCTTGCTGAAAAATATCTTTAGTATTGATAATAAATAGTATAACAGACAATTTGAAAGAATGAAGTGCAAGCATTTTAAAAAGAGTACCAAAAAAAGCTTGCACTTTAAATTTTAGTCTGTTCTAAAAACTTATCCCAGAGGGATAAAATGTTTATAGAAAATGGTTCAAACGTGCGAATGTGCGACCCCTGGCCGGGGTCGAATATCTTTTAAATCATCATTTTCTATAAATATGTGACCTCTCAGAGGTCAAAATAAATCTACTTGAGTTTTTCAGCAGACACTAAATAAGCAGAATACCCGGGAACAGAAATAAATTCTGTGACCCGGGTAAATTTTGAAGATGTGGCTTTAAATCCATGCATCAAGGGAAATATTCTGTAGTTTCTCCTGAAACATATTAAGTGATGCAAATGCAAAATATTACAGCATTATTTTCGAACCTGTAGTCTTAAACTTTTATATAATTTAAATGATTTTTGTATTTTTTCTCTTACCAAAAGCTTATCCATAAATTTATCCAACACATTTGTGTAGCTAAAAAATGCGATATCCGGATCATCAAAAAGACTAAAATAGTGTTTGGCAAACCCGTTTTTCTTAAACCTGTCGTTCATATAAAACAGGTTTTCCATATCCTGAATTACCTCCCATTCCTTTATCAGTTCTTTATCCGGTTCACTCTGCATCATCGTATTTATTCTTAACAGCTGGTCGAACGACCGGTTTTGAAACTTATTTTCAAGCCACATATCGTCAAGATGGCTGTGGTAAAAAATAACATCAAGTAAATTTTTTAAATCTTTTAACGGCGTATAATTTTCGATAGCTTCTGAAGGAGAATTAAAAATCACTTTATTTTCCGCCAATAAATTCACAAGAAATTTCTGCCAGAACTTACTCAAACCAAAAAAATTATTTACCCGTGTGAGATTGTAAACTGCAATAACAGGATTACTGTCGGTAACATAATTTTGAACTTTATGGATAATGCGTTGTGAACAAACAGAATCCTCATCTGAGTATGGATTAAAATCAAGTTTCTGCAGCATGCTGCTGATTCTGTGATTTATCGGAATCACTTTTGCATTATTGGTGTTGGCGTTGTTTTCAGATGCATTATTTTCGAATGTTTCCTTTTTAAACAGATTTAAATTGGTAAAAATGGCTCTTTTCCCTGCTTTTGAAACTGTTTTCTGAAAGTTCCTCATATAAATGGGCGAATGCACGATAAAAACCTGGGGCGTTACTCCAAAAACTGATTGTACTGTGATATCGTGAAGTTCGATTTGTCTGGCCAAAGTTAATTCATCCAAAAAGGGTATAACTGAATGCGACCAGGGTTCCGATAAAATCTCAATGCATTTTTTATCATGCAGTATTTTCAGCTGCTCAATTACTTCAGGTGCATATTTAAGCAACTGCATGAGCGTTATTCCATTAATCGACATACCTGCTTTAAACTGCCCCTTCGACTGAAGATGAACACTTTCCAGTCCGTGTAAATAAGTAAGTAAGTTCGCTGCACATTGTTCAACAATGCTTTTTTCTGTTTCACTGATACTGTCATTCTGTAAATAGTAACTGGTTTTCAGAAACTCATTCAATGCTCTGACAGCAGGAATATGTATTTTAAAATTCAAACAAACTTTAATCATATGACTTATTATTATTTAATTGCCCGGGATGAACAAATGTGGTTAAACTTGTGTATCATTTAACTGCCAGTCAACAACAAAAGAAATCGGGTTTCTTCTTTTATTAAATACACGCGGTTTGTACTTTTTAATTTTAAATTTTTCTTCGGAAGTTAATTTTGGATCCTTTCCACAAACAAAATTCAAAAATTTTAGTTTTTTTTTTGTTGAACTTTTCATTTTTTTTGAGGTTTTAATGGTTAATTTTAAATAATCGGAATTACGGTTAGTCAGCATGTTTTAACATGCTCATCAATTTTCTGTTCGTATTCTCAATTTGTCTTTGTTATCCTTTCTTTTTTGGAAATTAAATAATATTGGTTCTAATAAACCGATTTTACAGTAGTTGTTTTTTTAACATAAAAACGTGTGGGGATGAATTTCTTTTTATCAGGAAAAACTTCTTCCAAAACATCCGAATGTATATCAGAGTAATTGTTGTAACACCAGTTATACAATTCATCGCGTTTTTCAGCACCTGACCATTCAACACATTTTATCAGTTCTTTGCGAAATAACTTTTTCCAGTTACAAACTTTGGGTAAAATTTCTTTTGCATATTCAATCATATCGGGTTTGTTTTAAACAATTAATGTTTGGGTATTTTATTTTTTACAGTTAAAGAACAAATGCCATTTCTAATCGTGGATATCAAAGGTAGAAGTTATCATCTCCAGAATCACAATACTATTTAGTCTTTTTATTATTCATTCCGTTCATTTTCAAACAGGTAATTTCAGTCACTTTTAATTTCATTTTAAGATAAGAGGTTTAAAATCTGATTTCAGTTTCAGACATCAATTAGTAAGTGGAATCAAATTCAGCTCAACATTATTTATGAGGTAATATTTCTATTATACTTTTTTGATGGTAAGCTAAACCAAAATGTTGAACCTTTTCCAAGATTGCTTTCCACACCCATCTGTCCGCTGTGTTTGTTTATAAAATCTTTACAAAGTATCAAACCCAATCCAGTCCCTCTTTCCTTATTTGTTCCAATGGTGCTGAATGTTTTTGAAACCTTGAACAAATTCATCTGCATTTCCTTATTCATTCCAACACCGTTATCAGTTACATAGATTTTATAAAATTTTTTGTATTGTTCTCCCCATATAATTATTTCACTTCCCTGGCCGCTGAATTTAATTGCATTTGATATTAAATTGATTAATACTATTTTAATCATATTTCTATCTGCAAATACAAGTATTTCATTCTCAAAAGAAATGTTAAGTTTAATTTTTTTGTGTTGAGCCTGTAGTGACAAGGTGTCTGTAGCTTCGTGAATCAGCTCGGACAAGTTAAAAACTTCGGGGTAAAACTCTATATTATTGTTGTTCAACCGTGACCATTCCAATAAGTTGTTTAAATACTCATAGAATTTTTTGGCTGTTTCATTTATCATAATTGAATCATCAATTATCTGTTGGTTATTGATGCAGGATACTTCATTCACCAGCAAATCGCTATATCCAAGCAATGAGCTAAAAGGAGATTTTAAATCGTGTGCGATGATGTAAAAAAGCTTGTCTTTTGTTTTGTTTGAATCAACCAACGCTCCCATTGTTCTGTAGCTCTGAAGTGCTGTTGCCGCATAACTACCAAAGGCAGCAGCCATTTTCTTATCATTTTCAGTGAAGTGATCTTCTTTACATGCAAATCCCAAAATACCAACAGTTTTTTTATCATTTTTTAATGGAATTAAGAGCAAATTACTAAATGCGAATTGCTTTTCCGGCATAAAATCTACCCACTCACTTTTCATAAAATTGTTATTGCAAATAATCTCGCCCGTCTCATAAACTTTTTCATGCAATTCGCTTATTGCCAATGGTAATTCAGGGTTAACAGAACGAGACAATCCGTTTTTCTCAAACAACAACAATTCACTGTCCTGACCCTTGTCGGGCAAAACTGCAACATATCCGGCTTTCGCTCCAATAATTTTTGCACAACTTTTAAATATCTGCCCTGCTGTTTCACAAAAATTTTCTGATGTAAGCGTTGCCTTTAATGTATGTAACAGCTCAATGATTTCTTTTTCACTTACCCGGTAATATTTAGTAATATTTTTATGGCCAGTGTGAGCTTTATTATTTATTATATTCCTCATAATATAAAATTTTAAAAATTGTTGTTTATATCCGTTTGTAAACCGAAGTAATTCCATCAGTTTGGTTATAAATTGCAATTTGCATAGCGGAGCCGACCCATTCTGCAGATTTTTTAAGTTCGTAGATATAAATCCAACAGTTATATAATTTTCAAAATTTGTCAGGCATATTCAATTTTTACTTGTCTGGTTTTTTCATTTTAAATGTTTTATTTAGTTTAAGCGACACAAACCTTAAATATAGCTTATAATATGTTTTGAATCAATCTGCTACCGAATCATTATCTAATTCATTTTGTTCATTTATATGCGATAAATTCTTACAAATGCTATTTTCAAGCTATAAAAACAAGTGGAAGTAACCGAAACAGCCGGGTTGTATCACATTAAAAACCCACAAACATTTTACATTGTTCAAAGTGAGTTTCTGAAAAAAAAACAGAATGAATTTTTGCAGGTAACAAAATGGGAAATAAGGTACACATTGAGGTTTTTCATCAACAATTAAATTTACATTAAAATCGGTTGACAAATTATATTCTGAAACAAACCAGGTGAACAAATAATTATTATTATTATTTTGTATTTCAATGTATTACATATAATAAATTATTATTACCGGCACCCAAAAAATGGTTTGATGCAGTTTCCTACTTTCCGAAAAAAATAAATGGTATGATATTCCCCGGTATGACAGGAGAATTAATATTCATTATTTTCAAAAAACCGTTTATGACACTATTGGGAATTTTACTTACAGTTTTGGCAGCCGTAGTAACAAGTACAATATTTTATTTTGTTATTAAGACCACCGGTCCATGGGAGAGTTTTTGGACTTTCATGCTGGTATTGGTGCTGGCAGGTTTGGCAGCAGGATTATGGATAGTACCGGCAGGCCCAATAATATGGGGAGTGGCATGGATACCAATACTTATGGTAATGATAATTGTTGCCCTTTTGCTGGGAGCTGCATCTCCACGAAAGCAGAAACGTGTTTCAACCAAAAGAGAAGGCAATAAACCGGTTGTGAGCGACACTGAAGCGGCGACAGTAGGAGCATTGTTCTGGATTCTGCTCATTTTTTTGTTGGGCGTAATTATTTGGAAACTGAGGGGTGGTTATCCTTTAACCTAAAATGGCATTCGCTCACAAATAATGTACAAAAGAAGGTGACAGAAATGTTCACTTTTGCAAAATAGCCTGACGTTATTTTTTATTCAGAAAATATACAACTATAACATAGGGCTTGCTGAAAAATTTTAGTCTGTTCTAAAAAGTTATCCCAGAGGGATAAAATGTTTATAGAAAATGGTTCAAACGTGCGAATGTGCGACCCCTGGCCGGGGTCGAATATCTTTCAAATCATCATTTTCTATAAATATGTGACCTCTCTGAGGTCAAAATAAATCTACTTGAGTTTTTCAGCAGACCCTAACATATTGAGGATATAAATGTCTGTTTTTATGTGAGTTTTTGCAGTCTTTCGTTCATTTTTTTTAAAATGAAATTTGATATTTTACGCACAAATTCATCCTGTTCATTCTATTCATTATTGGAATGAATGAAAAAGAGTATTTCAAAATATTAAATTTGTCCCTAAACACAGGTCTTACAGGTCGTTTTTGAATACACATCGAAAAAAAATGCTTTAAGTAATTAAACAACTAATAATTAATACCTTTAAAGAAAAGATGAACAACGATATATACGAATTACTTAGAAAAGATATTCAAAGAAAAGTAGGCCAAATCAGATATGGAAGAGATTGCACGAGGTTATCGGAACAGCTAAAAAAAGAAACCGGAAGACAAATCAGTAATTCAACATTAAAACGTTTTTTTGGCATTGTAAAATCTCCTTTTCAAACTTCGAAATACACACTTGAAACATTGGTACAATTTCTTGGATTTGATGACTGGTATGATTATGTAAATACTTTTGATCAATCGAAACATCAAAACGGTAATTTGGGTTCATGGGACAATCTGAGAAAACGCATCATGATTGTTACAAATCACAGTTTGGAATCATTAAAACAAAAAGCGCTAGATGATTCAGAAAAAGTGCTTTCCAGAAAATTCGCAGAGAAAAAATTACACGGGTTTATGGAATCGGAAAAAGCAGTTACCATGCTTGTTGCACCTGATGGATATGGCAAATCGACAAGTGTTATTCAAATAGTGGAAAATTATTTTCTAAACCCTGATGCTCCGTATAAAAACGACATCGTTTTTTTAATCGACGGTGGTATTTTTTTCAATCTCTATTCAAAAAATTCAAACATCAACCTGCTGAGCCAACTTCTTGAATATAATGCAGGTTCGGGCCTGGAACAATATTTCCAACGAAACCCGGATGAACTCAAAGGACGCATTTTAATGATTATCGACAATGTGGATGAAATATTCTTTGACCGGAACAAGTATCATAATTTTATTGAAAACCTCATGCGGTTGATTATGGGCAATGACAACGGATGGTATAAAACGCTGCTCACCTGCCGCCCCGAAAATCTTGACGCTTTTATATATCAAATTAAAAAAAATCCCATTCTTAAAAACTCCTGGTTCGACATGGATTTTGATAACAACAATTTTAAAGACCAAATTAATGTACCACTTCTTAACAAGGATGAAATCAACGAATTGTTAAAAATGCATGGGTTTGAATATGATTGTAATTATCTGGAACAGACAACACAAAAACGTTTTATCTATCATTAAATATCCAAATATTTTTCCACTTTTTGTGTACCAAACCAAAAAAACCGATGAGATTTCAGAGATAATTTTGCTGCACACCTTTTTAAACGAACGGCTGTATGCACCACCCTACATTGAAGAAAAAACCATGCTCGTTGACAACATGCTTGAAATGTGTGAACTTGGTAAAGAAACCAATTCAGTCAGAAAAGATAAATTGTTCAACTCATCGCACAACACTAAATTAGCTTATGATATACTAATTTCATACAGGATTATTTATGAATATACCATACCCAACGGACTTTGGGGAAACATTACTTATGTGAAGTTTAACCACAGCAACTTTTTTGAATACCTTCTATTGCTCAAATGGTCGAAGGACCGGCCAATGGATATAAATCTTTTTTATGTTATAAAAGAATACTACAAACATAATATCCAATTGCGCAGTACCCTGCTTGAAATGTTTGTAAAAGTACTGGTGCATGAAAATAAAACAGAAATAATCGACCAACTGCGTGCACAAATTAAAACAATGGATAAGGAACAAATCAATGGTAACATCATTTCAATCCTCGACAGTGTCGACGGATAGAAGATTAAGAGCGGTGATGACTGGTTGTTGTTTTGAAATTATCCAAATCAAAAATTTAGGTTTTATTCCCCAAATGCTGACGTTAAAAAGTTTTTGAGATTTATTTTTCAAGTGCTGCAATTTTAGAAAGCCGGCGAACAAACCTTTCTTCAGTTTTGAAATCAGCCTTTAGAAATGTTTGAACCAATTCCCAGGCCAACTCAGTTCCTGTAATCCGGCCTCCCAGGCACATTACATTCATATCATCATCTTCCACACCCTGATGAGCTGAGAAAGAATCGGTGATTAATGCTGCCCGCACACCCTGAACTTTATTGGCTGCCACACAAGCCCCCACTCCGCTGCCACAAATGGCCAGCCCGCGTGTTAATTCACCTCCTGCAACCGCTCTGGCCATAGGCACTACAAAATCGGGGTAGTCATCTGTTGCCACCAGGTTGAAAGCTCCGTAGTCCTTAACTACATAACCTGCAAATGTAAGTGCTGCCAATAATTTTTCTTTCAATTCAAAACCACCATGGTCAGCTGCTATACCAATTCGCATCAATTCTCTATTTTCCCCTGTACTTTCCTTTTCCAAATTATTTTCTGTTACCATTTTAATTAAGAATTTTGGGCATTTCCTGCCCATTTAAACTATTTTTTTTCCTTGTAAACCAATACAGGAAGCTGGGTTATTTTTAGTATTTCCTTTGTGTGGCTCGATGTAAATATCCGTTTAAAAAATGATTTATTTTCTTTTAACATTACCAGTAAATCAGCATTGTTTTTCACTGCAATGTCATTCAAAAGTGGAATTAAATCATCATCTTTTTTTTGATATACGACTTTAACTGAAAGATTTTTGTAAGATGTTTTCGACTGTAACATTTCTAAAAAACCTTCTTTTTTTACCCGTTCTTCAAAATCAATGCTGTCAGTAATGTGTACAGCTGTAATGTTTGAATTTACCTGAGGAAAAAAGCTGATCAGTTTTTTTAAGTTTGTAATATCCTCTACTTTATAATCTGTAGCATAAACAATCTCCGAAAATGGCCTGTATAAAGCTCCGTTTGGCACAATAAATACCGGACATTCAACTTTTTTAATAATGTCCATATTGGTTGAAGTTTGCACCCAGAAATTATCATTTTGCTGACCTTCAAGTATCACCATATCTGCATTAATGCTCGAAACAAGTTCATCGATAACTGTAACTGCCATGCCAATTTCCGCTGAAAATCCACTAAAAACAGGTTTGGAAATTTCATTGTTAATTTCATCGACATTTTTTTTCAACTTCACGTTAATTTCTTCAATAATTTCTTCAAGGTTTCTTTGTACCTCAACGGAAGCTATTCCTTCGGTGCCGGCAAAAACATACGGATAATTGGGTGGTGTATGAACACTTAACACTTTTACTGTACCCGAAAGGTTTATTGCCATTTCAGCCACATAACGTAAAAACTCTTTTGAATTTATTGGTTCATTAACAATTGCTATTATATTTTTCATAATGCTTTTTTTTAAATGTTATAAAGAATATAATACAAGCCTTATGCCTTTTACGCTTATTACAATCGTAATTCCCAATTAATCATGTTTCATGGCTACTTTACCATAACTTTCTGTTTTTTGCCGGCCCGGCTAAGTTTTAACTTTTGTAGAAAAATGGGGAATTGGGGAAAAAATCTACATTTTCGGAAACTTCTGAATTTTTTTTATCATTTTTTAAATTCTGGTACAGAATTCATTTTTTTGAATAAGGCACTTTGTGTAATTGTTCCCCAAAACGATTCCATTATTCCACAAAACCCTGAAAATTAATAGAAAATGATAATCACAACTATATATTAAAATAATGAATATCAGAGTATTATATTAACAATTGATAATTCTGGCACATTTTTATTAATACAAACTGTAAAATACATCATGAAATAAGAATTGCAGTTGACCAGAATTGTAATTTCTCGTTTAAACTATTTTGAAGTAAAAAAAATAGATTATATAATTTAAAATTTAGTATTATGAAACGTAAAAAATTATTTTTTAGCTTTTTGGTAACCGCAGGTATTTTACTTTTTACACAAGCCTGTACCAACAACACTCGCAATGATGATACAGTTGTTACCACAGAGGTTGAATCCATCAGCAAAGCCGTCTGCGTGCTTCATCCTACCGAGGGTAACACCGCGAAAGGAGTGATAACTTTTACAAAAACAGATACGGGGATAAAAGTTGTTGCCGATGTTGAAGGACTTTCGGAGGGAAAACACGGATTTCATATTCACCAGTACGGTGATTGCTCGGCATCCGACGGAACTTCTGCCGGTGGACATTTTAATCCGGAAAACAAAAACCACGGTGCACCTTCTGATGCTGAGCGGCATGTTGGTGATTTAGGAAATTTAATGGCAGAAGCCGATAGTACTGCCCATCTTGAAATGACAGATTCGCTGATTAGTTTTAGCGGCGAACACTCTATCATTGGCAGGGCAATTATTGTACATGCCGGTGAAGACGATTTAACTTCGCAACCTACCGGCGATGCCGGATCCAGGGTTGCCTGCGGTGTAATAGGAATTGCTGAGTAGCATTTGTTTTTCATAAAAAAAAGAGCTGTTGTATGAAATAATTTTCTGTCAACAGCTCTTTCTTTTTTAAAACATCAGGAAAGTAACCTTTCGCTATTCTTTGGCTTTATTTAGCTCAATATCACAAATAATATCTATTTCTTTACTCACAACCAGTCCGCTGGTAAACGTTTTGTTCCAGTCCACATTATAGTCAAACCTGTCAACAGTTCCGGTAATTTTAAAGCCGGCACGTAAAACTCCCATCGCTTCTACTGTTCCTTTGTGTTCAACCTTAAATTGTTCTGGTTTTGAAACATCGCGTATGGTTAACGCGCCTTTAAGGGTATATTCATTATCTGTAGCATTTTCTTCCAATTTACCCGTAAATGTTATTTTGGGGTATTTAGCCACAGCTAAAAAGTCATCTGAACGGAGATGTTCATCCCTTTTGGAATTGTCGGTGTCAATACTGTTTGCATCAATAGTCACTTTTACTTTGGCGCCGTCAAAATTTTCACCGTTCGCAAAAACTTCCACATCGTAATCTGCAAACTTCCCGTCAACTTCAGAAATTGCCATATGAGTTGCCGAAAATTTAATTTTTGTATGTGCTTTATCGGCCACCCATTTTGTTTCCTGCGCCACAAGGTTGACTGCTTGCAAATTGAATACTGCCAATAAAATGAACGTAAGTGTTTTCATTCGCTTTAAATTAAAAGTTTTCATTCTGTTGATTTGGGGAGCATTTCTGTATGATTTTTTCATAATTTATTGATTTTTAAATAATTTAAAATACTTCATTCTTATTCGTTGTTTCCGTAACCGGAACGAACAAGTAGAAAAAACCAATGAATATGCCATACTCAGGATATTTACCACGTCACCGGGTATTTTTACTTAAATGTTGAATTTCAAATCATTACATTACTTCGAATTCCAACTTTTAATTTTGAATATTAAGATTGACGTGGTGCGATTACACAAACTGAGCGCTTATTCCCCACACTTTTTTGATTTTGAAGGATGGCTTGTTGAACTACAATTTTTATCGATTTTGAAATTAACATTTAAAAAAGAATTAAATCTACTGATAGTCAACCCAATAAAAATAATACCACAATGAAGCCATTGTGACACTCAAAACGTATAAACGAATAATTTTATAAAGGTTTAATACACCTGAATTCTGGCATAGAATTGTCAGGATATCAAATTAATCACGTTTAAAAACAACCGGAAATGTATACTGCACTATTTCTACTTTTTATTGCATCGGCAATATTTCTTGTTTACAGAGGTCTAAAATCCAGAAGCAATACATTAATTATAACCGGTGTGGTTATCGCATTTATTACGCTCCTGTTTCCCGGTTTTATGGAATTCTGGGGCGAAAAACTTTGGTTCGATCAACTGGGCTACAATGACCGGTTCCTGACAGTGTGGGGAACAAAAATCGGTTTGTTTATTGGTGCTTTTATCATTGGCGCGGTGTATGTTTACCTTCTGACTTTTTCGTTGAAAACCAACCGGCAAAAAACAATCAGGTACATTGCAGTTTTAATTGGTGCGTTGCTTAGCGGAATCTGGCTGTATTCCGATTGGGAAATTGTTTTGAAATATATTTTCAGAATTGAAACTTCGGTAACCGAACCAATATTGAATATGCAAACCGGCTTCTACCTGTTTGTTTATCCCTTTCTGAAGGTCATTTTCACAACATTGGTTTCACTTTCTGTAATCGCTGTAATTGCTTCTGTTGTTACAAGTTTTAAAGCCATAAAAAACGGTAGTTCCAACATCATCGTACATGAGGATTTTAACAAGAACAAGTCATTATTCACAAGTATCGGTGTTTTATTAATTGTTCTCTCTTTCGGTAAATATCTCGATCGTTACGAACTGATGTACTCCACACAAGGCATTGTTTCAGGACCGGGTTGGACAGACGACAATATTCGCCTGCCTGTTCTGCTTATTGCGTCATTTGTAACTGCGGCTTCAGGTATTGTTATTATGATACCCTCTGTCCGAAAGCGAATTTCCGGAATTTTCGGCAAAAGTTCAGGATTTTCAGGAGTGAGGGAAATCGTTGTTATTCCGGGAGTTACATTTGCTTTTTGGATAATTTCACTGTCCATTGTGCCGTCTCTTTTTCAATGGCTAAAAGTGGAACCAAACGAAATTACAGTTGAAAGATCTTATATAGAAAATAACATAAAATTCACCCGCGATGGTTATCATCTGAACAAAGTAGAAGAATATGAATTTCCTGTATCCGATAATTTTTCACATGAAATTGTTACCTCCAACCAGAAACTGCTGAACAATATAAGGCTGTGGGATTACCGGGCACTGGATGCTGTGTTCAAACAATTTCAGGAGATCAGGCTTTACTATGAATTTACTGATGTTGACATTGACCGCTACACAATTGATGATAATTACAACCAGGTGATGATTTCAGCCCGTGAGATGGAATCCGGAAATCTCCCTGCAGAAAGCCAGACTTTTGTAAACAAGCGATTTAAATATACCCACGGTTTCGGAATCACGCTGAACCGTGTAAATGAATTCACACCGGAAGGGTTGCCCAATTTACTGGTGAAAGATATTCCGCCGGTGAGCAAATCCAAAGAACTTGAAGTTACCCGTCCCGAACTGTACTACGGTGAACTAACCAATGATTTTGTGGTGGTAAATACCGATGAAAAGGAATTTGATTACCCAAGTGGTGAAAATAACATTTATGCACGTTACCAGGGCAATGGAGGTGTACCGCTCACCAATTTATGGCGGAAATTTTTATATGGATCAAAATATGGCGGAACACGTTTTTTACTTTCAGGTTATCCAAACAAAGAAAGCCGGATTATGTTCCACCGCAACATTGAAGAACGCGTGGAAGCACTCGCACCATTTCTCGACTTTGATGACGATCCGTACATTGTTTTAAATGAAGGCCGTTTATTCTGGATAATCGATGCGTACACTACCTCGGGATTCTATCCATACAGCGAATCATTTTCATCTCTTGAGGAGCGCATAGGTTACAACCAGGGTAACACAAACCGTGGCTTGTACAGTGAGGTTAGCAATAGCCTTAGGGGAAAGAATTACATTCGCAATTCGGTAAAAGTTACAATAGATGCCTATAATGGTGAGGTTAATTTCTATGTTTTTGAAAAAGAAGATCCATTGGTGCAGGTATATCAAAAAATCTTTCCTGAATTGCTGAAAGACAAATCTGAAATGCCGGAAGGTTTAAAAAAACACATCAGATACCCTGCTGATATGCTGCTTATCCAGGGTTTGGTGTATGCAAAATATCACATGACTGATCCTGCTGTTTTTTACAACCAGGAAGATTTATGGGTACGCTCTACCGAAAAATATTACAGCGATGTGCAGCCAGTGGAACCATATTATATTATGTGGCAGCAGCCGGGAAGCAGCAAAATGGAGTTTTCTCTTATTCTGCCTTTCACTCCCAAAGACAAACAGGTAATGATTGGATGGATTGCCGGCTTATGTGACGGAGAAAACTATGGCCGTTTTCTGGCCTACAAGTTTCCAAAAGAAAAGCGAATTTTGGGAACCCAGCAGGTGGAAACCAAAATCGACCAGGATTCATATCTATCCGGTCAACTCACCCTGTGGGATCAACGTGGTTCAAACGTCATTCGTGGCAACGTGCTGGCGATACCTATTGATGGAACAATAATTTATGTTGAACCAATTTATCTGCAATCGGAAACTTCAGCCTATCCAGAGTTGCGGCTAGTGGCTGTGATGCACAACGATAACCTGAGTTATGCAGAAACATTCGGTGAAGCACTTGACGGGCTCTTTCAGGCAGGAAGTGTGCCGGCAAAGGTTAACACAGAAGAACCCGGACAAGCGGTTGCAAACCAAACCATAAGGCAACTAATTGATCGGGCCAACAGTGCCTTTGAAAATTACCTCGAATCAATGCAACAGAAAAATTTCAACGAAACCGGAAAAGCTTTGGAAGAGTTGCGGCAGTCTTTGCAGCAATTATCTGAAAACGGTGAAAAACAGATGGATTAATAAACTTTAAAAAATTTGAATTATGGCATTCAATATTACAACAACAGCATTTGAGTATGGAGCAACCATACCGGATAAATTCACATGTAAAGGTGACGATATACCGGCACCACTGAGTTGGAAAGAAGTACCTGAAGGAACGGCCTCACTGGCATTAATTATGGAAGATCCGGATGCACCCAATGGAACATTTACCCATTGGATTGTATATAACCTGCCTCCTGAATCAGACAAGCTGGAGACGACAATTCCGAATCAAAAAAAGCTGGAAAACGGAGCCTCGCAAGGTCAAAATGATTTTGGCAAGTTGGGTTATGGCGGACCCTGCCCTCCCAAAGGTGAAGAACATCGTTATTTTTTCAGACTTTTTGCACTGAAAAAGAAACTGCCACCTGAATCGGTCAGCAAAGGCAAAGATTTTTATGAGGCCATAAACGGTTTATTTATTGAAAAGACGGAATACATGGGAAAATTTAAAATATAACCTGTATTAAATTATATGCAAAACTGAAATAAAAAAAGATGAATGTGAATGTTCCGGCAATTTGAAAAGAACAGCCTTTTCCTAAATGATGTTTTTTTAGAATTGTCAAATGTTATACAGATTATGAAATCTTATTCATTAAATATTCATTGTAACCGACCATTAAATCAATGTATTTTTTAGCATCCGTCAACTTGCCGGAAATTTCATCACCATTTTGTTTTTGAACCTTCAGCAGGTTAACTTTTGCCATCACATTTGCCCTGTAACTTTTATAATATTGGAAGAGCTTATTTTCATCTTCATTTTCTTCGAGCTCAAAATTCTCCCTGTATTTTTCATAAAAAAGTTCGCTTAAATCCTCCCGATCATAAAAATCAAGATTGACACATAAAAATGCGATGTCATTCAACACATCAATTTGCCGCAGTTCGCTGTTGAATTCTATGCAGTCAAAAATCACCGGATCATCATACAGTAGAATATTGCTTGCCTTCAAATCGCCATGGCAATCGCGTTGAAAACCTGAAATGACGCGCTCGTTGGAAAAACTCCTGATTTTATTCAAATATTTGAAGGAGTTTTCGACGCACCTGCTGATTTTTTGTTTGTATTCTTCCCCTAGTTTTTCAGAAATTAAATCGTAATGATTGGCTATATCCGCGAATTTTTCATGAAATTCGAGTGTCCCGAAAGAGTTTTTGATTACACGGGCATTTTTATGAAATCCGGCTACTTTCATTGCCAGCTTGTCTATTTGAGTACTTGTAACTTTATTCTCAGCCAGCAATTTATCCATCCCTTTCGCATAATCCATGCGCTTCATTTTCAGCGCATAATCAACAATATCTTCACTTTGCCCGTTTTCTGAAATTATAAGATCACTGGTTACGGGCAACACTTCGAGGTACATCTCCGGTTCTAAACGTTTATTCAGTTTTAATTCCTCTTCGCAGAAATGTTTTCTGTTTTCGAGGGTTGAAAAATCGAGAAAGGACAACTTTACCGGACGCTTAATTTTATAGGCAAAATCCTCTGCCAGAATAATCCATGAAATATGTGTTTCTACCAATTCAGAACTTTCACTTTTCCCTGGGAAACTGCGTTTTTCAACGATACTGTTTACTTGATTTTTATCCATAAATATATTTTTGTGCTTTACCAATCATTTCCTCCAACTCTTCCTTGTCTGACCATAATTGGAGGCAATCTTTGTCAGGTGGTTCAAATTCATTTTTAATTGTTTCATAAACATCAGCATCCGCTTCACTGTGTTTTCTGCTTTTTTTCAATCGCCTGCGCACTGTCTTCACGTCAGCTTTTATTTCGATATAGCGGATTTTCTTATTTTCTTCTGCCAACAAATTTTCAAGTTGATCGCGTCTGCGTTTCAAATGAAAAGTACCATCAACAATTACATCGGCTCCTTTTTTAACTTCCATTTGCACCTGCTTAAACAATTCGTTGTAAACCTGCTGTTTTGTTTTTTCGTCATATTGCCCCGTAAAATTTAGTTTTTCACGAACGATGTCGGTGTTTACATGCACAGCTTTTATCTTTTTGGCAAAATGTTCGGCAAAATATGTTTTCCCTGTTGCGGGTAGTCCAAAAACCAGTATTATCATTGTATTCCTTTCATTTGTTTTATAGTTCAATATTCCAACTCAAATTATTCCACAATTAATTTTCCTTTCATACCGTCCTGAAAGTGAGCTTTAAATGTGCACACATACTGGTATTCACCTTTTTCCTCAGGAACTGTAAAAGTTACCGAATCGACTTCGCCATTACCCAGCATATCTGTTTTAGCAATAATTTCATAATTAAATGCCGGATCAATAAAATCGTTGTCCTCGTGTCGCAATCCTTTGGTAACAAAGTTCAAAGCGTCGGTATCCTTTTCCAGTAATACCCAATTGTGGGCCATCTTACTTTTGTCCTTTGTACTTTCGGTTTTCAATGTAATTTTCAGCTTTTCACCTGGTTTTGCTCTAATCGTTTCAACCGTGTACCGCATCTGGTCGTTCCCCTCAATATTAATTTCGCGTGACTGACTGTACGATGCTGGTACAATGAGAATCAACACCAGTAATTGTAAAATCAAATTTTTAACTTTCATAACCAAATCTCCTTAAATTTAAGTTTCTTAAAAACAATCCGGAAAAAACCCTAAAGTCCCTTATGTTGTCAAAGAAATGTGTTACTGAAACATGAGTTTTTCCAATAAATTTTTCTAAACGCTACTTGCCAAAATCCCAAAAGGAATCACACCAAATACTTCCTTTGTTTTTAAAGTCTTGTTCGCAACCAGCTGTTCATTTGTTATACGGTTGATCCATTTTGATGGTGCTGATGCCGGAAGTTCAATCTGTGTATTTTCCCACGAAAATCCATCCGGAAGGCCAGCCGTGTTTAAGGGTAGCACTACAATCAAATGTTCATCACTGAAATTTCTGTAAAAGGCAATAATGTTTTTTTCGAATTCACCTGAAACCTTTAATGGAACATAGCTACCTTTCAGAAAAAGGTTTTCGTGATTCATTCTTTCCTGTAATGTAAGCCATGTAATCCATAGTTTTAACCTGCTGTTTGTAGCGTCTTTCCATAAATTTTCGGCCAGATTTACTGCATTTTCACGATAATTTTCAACAATTTGACTCAGTTCCTCAGAAAGATGCGTAAAATCTACCGGGCGGCGGTTATCAGGATCCACAAAACTGAGATTCCAGTATTCCGTGCCTTGAAAAGTATCGGGTACTCCCGGGACTGTATTTTTCAGAATTAGCTGTGAAATTGAATTTGTAATTCCATGAGGAATCAACTCTTCCATAAATGTCAGAAAAATCGCTGTAAATTTTGATTCAGCTTTCAGTATTTTTCGGGCAAAGTCTAAAGTTTTGCTTTCGTAATATTCATTTGGATCGCTCCATGAAGAATTTACTTTTGCTTCTCTCATAGCCTTCACAAGGTACTCTTCCAAACGGTCCACAAATGTGTCGTCTATTTTAGCGTTCATGGGTAAATGCGCGCACAAAACCTGGTAAATTAAATATTCATCGTTGGGTGACGGAATTTCTTTATCGCCATCGAAATGTTTAAACTTCCTGTTTAATTCACGCCATTTTTGCGTTACACCCATCCACTTTTCAGGAATGTCGCTTAACACATTTAAACGGGCACGTGCATCTTCACCTCGTTTTGTATCGTGTGTTGAAATGGCGTTCATGGTTAAAGGTTGCTTTTCAAGTCGTTCGATCATGTACTTGTGAAAAGTTTCTGTTTGAATGCCAAAGTAGCCCGGCGAATCGCCTACCTCGTTATGACATATAAACGGGTTGTAGGAATAAAAAGCTGTGTCTTCAATTCCTTTTGCCATCAGCGGACCGGTAAATTGCATACAATGCCTGAAAAAAGCATCAATGGCCGGTATTTCATTTTCGCTGCCCGGCAAGCGCAGTAAAAACAAATCTTCCAAAATATTTACAACATTTTCACTGGCTCTTTTATACTTTTTTACTTCTGTAAAAATCGAAGAAACAAGTGTTTTGTCATGGTCAGAAAAAGAAGATGGAGAATGATAAACTTTATAAACGGGGCAAAAAACAAGAAATTCACCAATGGCTGTTTTTATTTTCAAACCATCTAAATCAAATGTTGAGAAAGCATTTATTTTTACACACTCACGCGCCAGGTTTTCCAGCTCACCTTTCAAGCGGTTGTACAGGATGAACCGGTTTTTTCGATAAAAAACATCGCTAAAATCATCTGATTTATCAATCCATTTATTGTAATAAGCGTAAAAATCTTTTCCTTTTTCGGGGTTGGTAAGAAGGTTGTTCACAAGCCCCAAAAAATCATATCCGGTTGTTCCTTCAACAGGCCAGTTTTCAGGAATTTTTTCATCTTTTTCAAGTATTTTTTCCACCACAATATAAAGTTCTTCTCCAGCCAGATTTCGCAGTCGCTCCAAATATTCAGTGGGATTAAACAATCCGTCAATGTGATCCACGCGGATTCCCTGTACCAATTTATTTTTTAACCAGCTTTCAACAAGTTTGTGGGTTATGTTAAAAACTTCTTTATTCTGAACGTTGACACAAATAAGCCCGTTTATCGTAAAAAAACGGCGGTAATTTATTTTGTATTCAGTTTCTTTCCAAAACGCCGGTCGATAATGAAGTTTACCAACCAACTCCTTAAGTTTTTCATCGTCACTATTGACAACTGACAAACATTCGTTGATGTAATCTTCTGTTTCTTTTGTCAAATGGTAATCATCCAAAAGATTGTTCCTCACTTCATCAAAATCATTATTTTGTTCCACCGCAATTACACACGCCGAAACCGGCTCCGGAATGTTTCGATGAGCCGCAGCCTTAAGTATCAAAGGATATGCAGGAGCAGACACCGGGTATTGAGTTTCAAAATAATTCAGTTTAAATCCATTATTACCAATGCCAACTGTTAATTCTTTATCTTCAATAAGTTTATCCAATGATTTTCCAAAAAATGGCAGCATTAACCGGTTATGCAGTTCCTCGTCCGAATGATTTTCAAGAATATCAAAAAAGGAATTAAACTTCGAACTTTTCCCTTTTTCAAGCAAATCATACAACCATGGGTTTTCGGTAGAAAAGGCCATATGATTGGGCACTATATCTATTAAAAGACCAAGATTTAAATCCCTGAGTTTTTCAATAAAAAGTCGCAGATCATTTTCTGAACCAATTTCAGGATTCAGCTGTAAAGGATTAATTACATCATAACCGTGTGTGCTTGCTTTTACAGCACTAAAAACCGGTGAAGCATAAATTGTTTTAATGCCCAGTTTGTGCAAATACTGTAATATTTTTTCAGCATCGTTTAGTGTGAAATTTTTATTGAACTGGAGCCTGTATGTTGTAAGCGGATTATATATTGACATTGCCTTGTTTTTTTACTCTTTTGCAAACATTACCACTCCCAATGGCGGCAATAACACATTTATTGATTGCTCTTCTCCATGATACGGAACCGGGTTTGAAGCAACTCCTCCAAAATTCCCCATTCCACTTCCTCCATATTGAGATGCATCACTGTTAAGAATTTCCTGCCATTTGGCATCATCAGGAACTCCTACGCGATAATTAAACCTGGGAACAGGTGTCAAATTTGCAATGAAAACAACAGGATGTTCTTTCTTTTTGTCATAACGAATAAAACTAAAAACCGAGTTTTGAGAATCGTTGGCATCAATCCATCTAAATCCTTCACCACTAAAATCGTTTTCATAAAGAGCTGCAAAACGTTTATAAACGCTGTTCAGGTCTTTCATAAAAAACTGAAGTCCCTTGTGTGATTCGTGTTCCAATAAATGCCAGTCGAGGCTGCTCTCATAATTCCATTCTTTCCACTGGCCAAATTCCATACCCATAAAATGAAGTTTTTTCCCGGGGTGAGCAAACATAAAACCAAACATGGCGCGTAAATTTGCAAACTTCTGCCAATCATCACCCGGCATTTTCTGTATGAGACTCCCTTTGCCGTGTACCACTTCATCGTGTGACAGTGAAAGCATAAAATTCTCATTAAAAGCGTACATAATACTGAATGTCATTTGGTTATGGTGGAAACTACGGTGAATGGGTTCATTCTGAAAATAACCCAGCGTATCGTGCATCCAGCCCATATTCCATTTCATTCCAAATCCAAGTCCGCCGGTATAAACAGGCCGGGTTACCATTGGCCAGGCAGTAGATTCTTCGGCAATGGTTTGCACATCGGGGAATTTGGTATAAAGTGATTCATTCAGGTCGCGCATAAACTGAATGGCATCAAGGTTTTCACGCCCTCCATGTTCGTTTGGAATCCATTCTCCCTCTTTTCGTGAGTAATCGAGGTACAACATGGAAGCTACAGCATCTACCCTGATTCCATCAATGTGAAAACGTTCCATCCAGCTGTGTGCACTGCTAATTAAGAAGTTACGGATTTCATTTCGTCCATAATTAAAAATGTAGCTGCTCCAGTCGGGATGATAACCTTTTCTGGGATCCTCGTGTTCATATAAATAAGTACCGTCAAAAAAATGCAATCCGTGCAGGTCGCCCGGAAAATGCGAAGGCACCCAATCCATGATCACTCCAATCTTGTTTTGGTGCAGATAATCAACAAAATACATAAAATCATCGGGCGTTCCGAATCGGCTTGTAGGAGCAAAAAAACCAGTTACCTGGTATCCCCATGAACCCGAATACGGGTATTCAGTTACAGGCATTAATTCCACATGCGTATATCCCATTTCTTTTACATACGACGTAAGTTGTTCTGCAAGTTCAGCGTAACTAAGAACCTGCATGTTTTCCTCCGGTTTACGCCGCCAGGATTCCAAATGAACTTCGTACACAGAAAAAGGACTGTCAGCAGAGTTGTAATTTTTCCTGTTTTCCATCCAATCCGTATCATTCCAGTTGTAATTATATTCCCATACAATCGATGCAGTTTTGGGCGGTTGTTCGCTGTAAAATCCAACAGGGTCGGCTTTTTCAACTTCGTAACCATTATACTTTGAACGAATAAAGTATTTGTACGCTTCACCCTTTTTCACTCCCGGAATAAAACCTTCCCATAATCCGGATTCATCCTCACGGCGGCTGAGATGATTGGCATCTTTAAACCAGCCGTTAAAGTTACCGACAACTGAAACCATTGTGGCATTTGGCGCCCACACCGCGAAAAAAGTTCCACGGGTGTTGTTTTGTTCTGTCACATGTGCTCCCAGTTTCTCGTGTAACGAAAAATGTTTCCCTTCCCTGAAAAGGTAGATGTCATATCCGGTAATAAAATCATTTGCTTTTTCCACCGGATTTAACTGATTTTCAGAAACATCGATATTTGTTTTTTTTGTTTTAGATTCCTGTATGTTTTGTTTTTCACTCATAACTCAATTTTTACTGTTTTACATCCAATTCCTGTTCAACCAGGTTGTTTAAAATCTTTTTTAAACCATTAAGCGGTATAGGGAGCCAATCGGGCCGGTTATTGAATTCATAATCGGCTTCGTAAACGGCCTTTTCTATGGTATATACTGAAAGTAAATCATTAATTTGCCGCTCCTCTTCGGGTATAAACGATGCATTACCTGCGGTTTTCAAATAACTTTCGATAAATTCTTTTTCAACCGTTTCATACCATGCTTCCAGCCAGGGTTTCAGATAATCATCTCTCTCCTGCATTTTTGATTCATTTTCCAACTGTCCCGAGTAAATTGCATAATGGAATGATCGCAACATTCCAGCCACATCTTTAAGGGGGCAATGCTTTAATTTACGCGTGGTAATTGACCGGGTTGGTTCGCCTTCAAAATCTATAATCATAAAATCCTTACCGGTAAAAAGCACCTGACCCAGGTGATAATCGCCATGAACCCTTGTTTTGCATGTATGTATTTTTTTCTTCTCAAGGGTGTGTTTCATTGTCGATAACAGCAGGTTCTCATTTTTTATAATATCATTTACCAAGCTTTTTCCTTCATCATTCAATTTATTTTTTGATGTTTTCATTTGATTTACAGTTCTCTTAATAAGAGTTCTGAACGACTGATACAATGATTTCTGGTACAAAACTGAAAATGGTTCGGGCGTAAATTCCTTTTTGTTTTTTACAGAAGCAAGAGCGAGATGCATTTCAGCGGTTCGCTGTCCCAAAAGTTTTATCATTTCAATAAAAAACGGCCCCACTAATTCTTTCATTTTTTCTTCTCCAAACCGCTCGACAACATTTACATTGTCATCTTTAATTTCGGTCATTAATTTAGCCTTGTCGGTAATTATGCGGTCGAAATAACGATCAATAGCCGATTGCGTGAATTGCCAGGCATTTCCCTCATTGGGCACAAAATCTACCAAAATACCCAATGCTGAACTTTCAGCATCATTTTTAACGTATTCCAAAGCACCGGTAAAAGTTGGGAAATTTCGAAAACTTGTATTCTCCGTGAGAGTTTTTATAATTTCCAGTTCAGGATTACTGCCTTCTTCCGGACTTCTATACATTTTAAAGAAAAAACGGTTGTCGTATAAAATGGATGTATTTGACTGATCGGCAACCAAAACGCGGGAAGATAACGGAAGTTCAGCTTTTTTCACTTTTGATCCCATTTTTTTACCCGGTATTCCGATTATGGTTCCGTTCTTATTTTTTACCCTTCCATTTTGGTGGATCAGTTGAAAAAATAAATCCCTCACATTTTTATCATAAGAACCATCATACAAAAGTCCGTCATGACCGTCGATGTTTACAAAAGCCACCTGAGCTTCAGGATTTTTTAATTTTATTTCAGAAATTTTGTCGCCTGTTGTTATGGAAAGCGGAATAACATATTGCTCATTTTTACCTTCAATATAAATGCATTCAATAATGATGATAAAAGAGTTTAATTCTTCGAAAGACAAGGGTATTGCATTTTTAATGTTGATGGCACTTATTTTTTTGGCCTTCCCCCTAAACCAGCGGCTCCTGTTTATGTAGTTTAACAGCAATTCCTGCACTTCGTTTATTGTTGAAGCCTGCATTGAATTCCATTCTTTTGCTGATAATGTCAACTGAGCATCTGGTGACATCGATTTGGAAAATTTGTCTTCTTCCTGTTTGCTCAGTTCAAACCAAAAATAATTTTTAAACTGCAGCGGAAAAACATAGGGATTTTCGCCTATTACAGAAAATTGATTTCGGCTGAAAACTTCAGTGGGGACATAACCTGAATATTTTGATAAATCTAGTTCTGCCTGTTGGGAATATCTGGAAAGGTTAATAATAACCAGTATTTTCTGATCTTCGTAACTTCTTGTAAAAGCAAGAATCTTTGAATTACTGGCATCAATAAATTCAATATCGCCGCGGCTAAAGGCTTTATATTGTTTTCGTTTGGCAATAATCCGGCGCATCCACCACAGCAAGGAAGTTGTATTTCGATCCTGGTTATCCACATTTATACTTTCATAATGATAATCGTGGTTGAAAATAACCGGAAGAAAAAGCTGCTGTGGTTCTGCTGTGGAAAAGCCTGCATTTTTATCTGCCGACCATTGCATTGGGGTTCTCACTCCATCGCGGTCACCGAGGTAAACATTATCACCCATTCCTATTTCGTCGCCATAATATACAATGGGTGTTCCGGGCAATGAAAACAGCATAATATTCATCAACTCGATATTCTTGCGGTCGTTGTTGAGAAGTGGTGCCAATCTTCGCCGGATACCAAGGTTAATGCGTTGTTTTGTATTTTGTGCGAATGACTTATACATGTAATCCCGTTCTTCATCCGACACCATTTCGAGGGTTAATTCATCGTGGTTCCGAAGGAATATTGCCCATTGACAGTTGTCAGGGATTTCCGGGGTTTGCTCAATAATATCAATGAGCGGAAACCTGTCTTCCATGCGCATTGACATGTAAAGGCGTGGCATAAGCGGAAAATTAAAATTCATGTGGCACTCATCACCGTCGCCAAAATATTCAGAAGCATCATCAGGCCACTGGTTGGCTTCCGCCAACAGCATTTTATCTTTATAATTCCTGTCGATGTATTTGCGCAATTTTTTTAGAAACTGGTGCGTTTCAGCAAGGTTTTCACAATTTGTTCCTTCACGTTCATACAAGTAGGGAACAGCATCCAAACGCAAACCATCTACACCGATGTTGAACCAAAAGTCAAGGACTTTGATAACAGCTTTGTGAACACTTGGATTATCAAAATTCAAATCGGGCTGATGCGAATAAAACCGATGCCAGTAATAGGCTTTGGCGACCGGGTCCCATGTCCAGTTGGAAATTTCAAAATCCTGAAAAATTATCCGGGCATCCTGGTATTTGTCAGTTGTTTCATTCCAAACGTAAAAATCGCGGTATGTACTGCCGGCACTTGCATGCCGGGCCCGCTGAAACCATTTATGTTCGATGGAAGTATGGTTTAGCACCAATTCTGTAATTACCCGCAATTCACGTTTGTGTGCTTCGCGGATAAACCGTTTAAAATCGGCCATGGTTCCATAATCCGGATTTATTGCTGTGAAATCAGAAATATCATAACCCCCGTCTTTTAAAGGTGATTTATAAAACGGCAAAATCCAGATTGCAGTAACTCCCAATAATTTCAGGTGATCCAATTTTTCAATAAGTCCTTTAAAATCGCCAATGCCATCTCCATCGCTGTCTTTAAAAGAACGCACATGCGCCTGATAAATAACAGCATCTTTATACCAACTTCTCGTATCGTTTTTGTTCATAATGTGAATGTTTTACATGAAATAATCAAAATCTCTTTCGGTACGTACTTTTCTTCGCACCTTGAAAATGTGCATGGGCATTATTCCAGGATCTATCTGTACAAAATTGAATTCACCGTTCCAAAGAAAGTAGGAACCGCTTACCAGATCGTGAACCTGAAAGGGAACATTGTCCTCCATTTCGAAATCACTGAGCGGAAACTGCAGCCATCCGGAATGTGTATAATGTGAATCGAGATTTACAACTACCAAAATGATATTGCTCAAATCGTCGGATTTTTTGCTAAAACACACCATGGCCTCATTGTCAATGTCGTGAAACCTGAGTGAATGTGTATTTTGAAGTGCACTGTTTTCTTTTCTGATTGTATTAATCCGACTAATAATTTTTTTCAGACTTTTGGGATTTTCCAAATCCCAGTTTTTTATTTCGAATTTTTCAGAATTCAAATATTCCTCTTTTCCAGGTTGAATGGGTGTGTTTTCCATCTGTTCAAAAGCCGGACCGTAAATCCCGTAATTTGAGCTGAGTGTTGCAGCCAGTGCTACACGCTGTATAAATCCGGCACGATTTGTAACCTGTAAAAATTCAGGCAGAATATCGGGAGTATTGGGCCAGAAATTAGGCCTGAAAAATTCACGTACATCGGTATTTACCAACTCTTTGCAATATGTTACCAAATCGTGTTTTGTATTGCGCCAGGTAAAGTAGGTGTATGACTGTGTAAAACCTTGTTTTGCAAGGTTGTACATTACTTTTGGCCGGGTAAATGCTTCAGCGAGGAAAATAACATCGGGGTGTTCTTTTTTTATTCCCTGAATAGCCCACCCCCAAAAATTAAAAGCTTTGGTATGCGGATTATCTACCCTGAATATTTTTATGCCTTTGTCAATCCAAAAAAGGAATATGCTTTTTAACTCTTCCCAAAGATTTTCCCAATCTTCGGTTTCAAAATAAATCGGGTAAATATCCTCGTATTTTTTAGGCGGGTTTTCGGCATACTGCAGCGAGCCATCGGGCCGGTGTTTAAACCACTGCGGATGTTCTTTCACATACGGATGGTCGGGCGAACACTGAAATGCAATGTCCATGGCAATTTCAATTCCATATTCATGTGCTTTTTGAATCAGTTGCTGAAAGTCTTCCATGGTGCCCAATTCAGGGTGAACTGCTTTATGACCACCTTCTTTATTGCCAATAGCCCATGGAGATCCGGGTTCGCCGGGTTTTGCCCTTACACTGTTGTTTTTACCTTTCCGGTTTGTGTCTCCAATCGGATGAACAGGTGGCAGGTACAGCACATCGAAACCCATTTCTTCTACGTAAGGCAAGAAATTTATGCAATCCATAAAGGTTCCGTGTTTACCATTTTCAGCATTTAGCGCGCGTGGAAAAACTTCATACCAGGTGCTAAAATTGGCTTTTTTCCGTTCTACAGAAATTTCAAATGTCTTGTCGAAACTTGTAACAAAATTTTTCAGGGGATATTGAATCATAGATTTATATAGCTTTTTACTTAGAATTGATTCAATTTTATTTTCAGTTAAAAGCTCGTCTGAGGTAAATTTTTCAATAATATTTTTTAAAAAGTCTTCATCTTTTTCTGCAATGCCGGAATATGCTTTCAGTGTTTGCTGAATAATAATTGCCCCTATTTGCAAATCGACTGTTATATCAACTGAAGCATCAATTTTTTTAAGAATATCACGGTGCCATGTTTTAAAATTATCTACCCAGGCAATTACCGTGTACAAACAGGCACCTAATCCTGTTAAAAGAAATTCTCCTTTCCAGGTATCATTTACAACATATTCCATCTCTGTTTGCTGCCACTCTTCATCATCACTGTATTTGTATAAAACCTTTGCTGCAAGTACATCGTGGCTATCACAATAAATGTCGGCAGTAACTTTAAAGTTGTCGCCAATTACCCTTTTAACCGGAAACTGGCCACCGTTAACCTGTGGCTTTACATTTTCAATAAAAACTCTTTGTTGTCCGTTCATATTTTTTAATTTGAATAAATTACAATTGATTTCTTTTGTATTAAAATCTCATCATTTGTTGATATTAACCCGGGGGAGATTTCTCCCGAACCATTCCATATTTTTTCCGTCGAATCAAATATCTTTTTCATCTGCCCACCTTTTTTTAAATTGATTTTCAATAATTTTTTCCTTTTTTCGAAATTCATTACGGCAAGCAGTTGGGTATTTTCACGTCCTCTTTCCAGAATAAACATTTTTCCATCTTCGGAAATGTTGAGGTTATCTTTATCGGGTATTTGGAGTACCGGATGATTTTTTCGCAGTTGAATAAGAGCTTTGTAAAAACCGAACATGGCTTGCTTTTCCGAATTGTTTTCAATATTCCATGACAGTTTTGAATCCTCGAAAGCTTTCATTGAATCCGGGTCAATGGCATTGATGCTTTTTGCGTAAAATTCACTAAATTCTCTTTTTCTTCCTTCACGCACCAAGCGGTTCAACTCAGGATCGAGATGACTTACAAAATAGTAAAACGGATTCCGCTCACCATACTCTTCACCCATAAATAACATGGGAATATAAGGTGAAACAAACATTGTACCTGCAATGGTTTTGGCTGTTTCAAAATCCGTTAGCGAAATCAGCCTGTCGCCATTTAAACGATTTCCAACCTGATCGTGATTCTGGTTAAAAATCACAAATTGCTCTGCCGAATTGTTTTCGGTCGTATTCCCGTATGTTTTTTTTCTGTATTCAGAATATTGACCATCAAAAACAAAAACACTTTTTATCGATTTTGAAAGTTGTTCTGCTTTGCCAAAATCCATGTAATAACTTTTTTTCTCGTTTGTTGTCAGCGTATGGATGGCATGATGAAAATCATCGGACCATTGTGCATCCAAACCATAACCACCGGCCAAAACCGGATTTACGTATCGCGCATCATTCAAATGCGATTCTGCTATTAAATAATGTTTACGACCTGTTTCCTGGCTTAATTCAACCAAATTTTCTGCCAACTCCTGCATAATATGCTTAGCTCCAAAATCCAAAATGGAGTGCACGGCATCCAATCTTAAGCCATCTACATGAAAATCACGACACCACATTAGTGCATTTTGAATAATATAGTTGCGGACATCATCAGAATGTGGGCCATCAAAATTTATGGGATTTCCCCAAGGTGTGGAAAATGTCCCCGAAAAATAGTGGCCAAAATTCCCCAAATAATTTCCTTCGGGGCCAAAATGATTATAAACTACATCTAAAATTACAGCAATTCCATTATTATGAAATTCATTTACCAGCGCCATAAATTCGAATGCTCCACCATAAGTATTGTGAACTGCAAATGGATAAGCACCGTCATAACCCCAATTTCGGTGTCCGCTAAACTGAGCCACAGGTAAAATTTCAATGGTATTAATCCCCAGTTCTTTAAAATAATTTATTTTCTGCCGGATTCCCCCGAAATTGCCTGCAGTTGAAAAAGTTCCCGTATGTAATTCATATTGAATCATATCTTTAAGAGGAATATTTTTCCAGTTGTAATCGGTCCAATCAAAATTCTTTAGATTAATTATTTCAGAAGCCTGATGGACACCCTCTGGCTGTGACAGTGAAGCTGGATCAGGGTAACTCTCGCTTTTATTCAAACGATACTTATACCTTGTTCCGGGTTTTGTATTTTCTACTTTTACCGACCAGTATCCCAGTTTCTGTGGCTGCATTTCTATCAACTGGCCGGTTTGACCATATTCCAGCTGAACTATTTTGGCTTTAGGTGCCCACGTGGTGAACTCACAGGTATTACCGCGAAAAAATGGAAAAATTGTTCTGTATTTCATAATCTGTGTTTTAGTCTCTACAGGTAAATTTTTTGTAATGTGTTAACCTGTGTTGAATTGTATTTGCAAGGTTTCTGCCAAACTTTCTTCGGATAATTATAAGGGATGAGACATTCCTGTTTCAGGAACAGGTTTTGACGTTTAATTAAGATACAGCCTTCAGAAATTGTATCTGTCACCTATTTGGCATAATATTTATCCTGTATGTGTACAAACATTCGGTTTTTTTATAAAAAATCAGGAAAAAAAAGTACGTATTTATGGATAAATCAAACGAAAGAATAATAAGTTATGAAGGGAAAGTTTTACCTGGCAGACCCTACCCTTTGGGTACAACATATGATGGAAAGGGAGTAAATTTTGCCATATTCAGTGAAAATGCAACGGGAGTTAAGTTATGTTTGTTTCACCATCCCGATGATACTCATGAATACACTCAGGTTGACTTTACGGAAGTAACAGATTATGTGTGGCACGCATACCTCATCGGAATAAAGCCCGGACAACTTTACGGATACAGGATATTTGGCAGATATCTACCCAAAAAAGGTTTTCGGTTTAATTCGCAAAAACTATTAATCGACCCATATGCCAAAGCCATTTGCGGCAGGGTAGATGTACACGAAAGCATGTTTGATTATGAACTGATAAAAGGTATTGAAAGGATACATTTAAAAAAAGAGATTAGTGACAGTGCTGCATATACCAAAAAATCTGTGGTTATCGATAATTCTTTTAATTGGGAAGGGGTATCCAAACCCGAAACTGCAATGCACAATTCCATCATTTATGAACTTCATGTAAAGGGATTCACCATAAAACATCCGGGTATTCCTGAAGAAGAACGCGGAACATATAAAGGACTTGCCAACCCGGTAATTATAAATTACTTAAAGGATTTGGGTATAACAGCAATTGAATTAATGCCCATTCATCATTTCACACACAATAAATTTTTGCTCGACAAGGGTCTTACCAACTACTGGGGATATAATTCCATCGGGTATTTTGCTCCTCATGCCGAATACAGTGCATCCGGAACAACCGGCGAACAGGTTACTGAATTTAAGGAAATGGTAAAAGCATATCACCTGGCAGGAATAGAAGTAATACTAGACGTTGTGTACAATCATACCGCAGAAGGAAATCATTTGGGTCCTACACTGGCTTTTAGAGGCATTGATAATCACCATTATTACAGGTTGGAGCAAAAAAGGCCGCTTTACTATACCGACTATACAGGAACCGGAAATACTTTGAACATGCTTAGCAGCCGTACACTTCAACTTGTAATGGACAGCCTGCGGTACTGGGCAACAGAAATGCAGGTTGATGGTTTCCGCTTTGACCTTGCCTCAACACTGGCAAGAGGGTTATATGACGTTGGAAAACTTTCCGCGTTTCTGGATACGATTCATCAGGATCCTATTATTTCACAATTAAAATTAATTGCAGAACCATGGGATTTGGGAGAAGGCGGATACCAGGTTGGCTATTTTCCGGTGCTTTGGGCCGAATGGAATGGAAAATTCCGCGATTCGGTGCGTAAATTCTGGCGCGGTGACGAAAGCCAGGTGAGTGAACTTGCATACCGTTTAAGCGGAAGTAGTGATTTATACCAGGATAACGGAAAGCTGCCTTCATCGAGCATAAATTTTATAACAGCACATGATGGATTTACTTTACACGATTTGGTAAGCTACAATCAAAAACACAACCTGAATAACAAAGAAGAAAACAATGATGGCGAAAATCACAATATAAGTTGGAATAGCGGTGTCGAAGGCCCAACTGATGATCCGGAAATTCTAAAGCTCAGGGAAAAACGAAAAAGGAATTTTCTCAGTACCCTTTTGCTAAGCCAGGGAGTGCCAATGATAAGTCATGGCGACGAATATGGCAGAACACAACATGGCAACAACAATACCTATTGCCAGGACAATGAAATTGCATGGATGGATTGGAACTGGAGTGAAAGTCAGAAGAAGTTGTTTGAATTCACCAAAAGGATTATTTCCATTCGGAATGAGCAGTCCATATTGCATCCACGACGTTACTTCAAAAACCGGAGCATCCAGGGTGAAGGAATTTATGATATCCGATGGTTAAATACCGATGGAATAGACATGAGTCAGGAAGAATGGGATACAAGTTTTATACGTTCGATGGGAATGTTGCTGAACGGCGAACTTATGACTTTAATTGACGAATATGGTAACAGTTTAAATGCTGAAATTTTGCTCATTCTGGTAAATAGTTTCTGGGAGCCAATATCGTTTATTCTGCCACATGAAGGAATGAATCCCGAATGGCAGGTTTTGGTTGATACCGATTCAGAAGATACCATCACTCTACAGATTCCTGTTCGGGGTGTGTACGAACTTCAGGCCCGTTCGATGGTTTTGCTTAAAAACCTGAAATAGATTTATTACTGACACGATGAAAATCAGGATTTTAAAGTGTGGAAATTTTTAGTTTGATTTTTAGTGTTGAACTTAATACTCAAACTTTTACAGCTGCCAACACCAAAAAATCCTGATAAACCGGTTTATTCAACTATCAAAGTTCCTTTCATGCCAGCCTGATAATGCGCACGGAATGTACAAACGTATTCATATTTTCCCTTTTTTTCAGGTACTTTAAAAGTTACTGAATCCGTTTCTCCACCGCCTACCATATCGGTTTTAGCTATAATTTTATCCGACATGGAAGGATCAATATAATCGGTTTTAGGATGCTGTAAACCAGTTGTAACAAAATTCAAGGCATCAGTTCCAGGTTTTAATAAAACCCAGTTGTGAGCCATTTGGCTTTTATCCATCTTACTAATTGTTGTTAAGGTTATTTTCAACGTTTCTCCGGGTTTTGCCTTAATGGTTTCAACCGAGTAACGCAATATATCCTTTCCTTCAATTTTTATCTCCCGTGGCTGGCTAAATGCCACTTGTGCTGTCAGAAAAAGCACCAACATTTGTAATATTATTCTTCTATACATCATAACTTTAAATTTTTATTGTGAAATCATAAATCACGGAATTCTAAAATTCCTATTTCATATCCCTGACATCCAAAAATGAGCCACTTTCATATTTTTTAACCTTTTTTATAGCATTTGAAACTATTTCGGCGGCTTCTTCTACACCCGGCATCTGATTTTTTTCCTTCGCTTCTTTTAACTTTTGAACAGCAGGATAATTGTTGTCTTCGGGCAAATTAAAAATGTATTCCTGCATTTGAGAATCAATAATTCCCGGAGCCAATGCACAAAAATGAGTTTGGGTAAATTCTTTTGAATATAAATTGATGAGCATATTCAAAGTTGCCTTTGACAGGGAATATGCATTCCATCCGCGCGAGCCACTTACCGATGCACCGGATGAAATGGCAACAATTTGGTCGATTGAATCCAACCTCCGAAAAAGTAAATCAATAAGCACCTTATTTGCCCACACATTTACGTCCATCACTTTTTTAATTTCATCCAGTGAAGTAAAGTACAAATCATTAATCTCGTTTATAATTCCTGCATTCAGAATCACAAGATCCATTTTTGTTTGCCCTTCTAAAAAGGCAGCCATCTTTGGTTTTAACTCGGTAAACCGGGAAATATCCTGCGACAGGTAATTAAAATTGCTGTATTCATTCAACTTCGGATTTTGTCGCCTGCTTATTCCGTAAACTGTATGCTCTTCATCCAAATAAAGCTTCGCCAAACCATATCCAAGTCCCGAGCTTGTTCCTGTAATTAAAATATTCATCCTTTTAAGTTTTTTACCAATGCCGAAATAATCGTTCCAGTTTTTTAAACGCTAAACCATAGAGCATTTAAAAAATGGAAGTGAGGAAATATTCCACAGTATATGGAACAATTCCTCACGTAACGGGTTAACCAATCATTCATACTGAATAAAAGAAAATGATAGATTCTTTTAAAACGGTTTGATTTTATAATGGAGTTGTACTTAAATTACATGAACATTGAACCAAAGTAAAATTTTTATTTTCATATTCCTGAAAGCTTTTGTTGAAGACTTATTCAGCCCAGATAAAATAAACAAACTAAGTTTTATTTCACCCGATTGTAATGACAGCAAATAACTTAACCATTCTAATTAATAATAATGTTAATGAATGCAAAGTTCAATTTGAATGAGGCACTCTGGCACAATTTTTTCATCTTATAACTGTAGACATTAGAAATAAAAAAACAATTACAAACACCTCGTTTTCAGGTATTGATTGTTTTGATTACAGAATTTGATGTAGATTTTTAATATTGAATATCGGGTTTCATTGGAGTTAAACACTACACTGCAATAAGCGGCAACAAACTCCATCCCGGGAATTAAAAATCAGTTCTTAATTAGAATTTCAAAAAACAATTTTGCCGGAGAACAGTAATCCAAATGAGTTTTGGAAATCAAGTTACAGTTTTGGTACTTATGGTGGTTCGTGTAATTGTTGGATTATTTAACAGTATTAACAAATAAAAAAAGGAGAATATTATGAAATTATTAAAAGGAAAAAAAGAATTTTTTAAAACAGTGACAATAGCACTTGTTATGCTGTTTTCGTTAGCGATGTTTCCTGCCGGTGCACAGGATTCAAATACGATGAACAGCAGTGATCTGGAAAAGTTACAGGATCAGGATATGGATTATATGAAACAAATTCATAAGATAATTAAAGATTATCCCGCTTTTTCATACAGCTACACAATGAATGATGGAAAAGTGGAAGATGTTTCTGTAACGGGAGTTGATAATGTTATTGATAGAAAAAGGCTGGAAGTTGTTCTGTTCGACCTGAACAACAATAAGAACATGCTGAAAAATAAAGCAAACAGAGTAGGCGTGTTTTATTCGGTAGACAAACCGGCAGAATACAAAGGAGAAATCGACGAAACGCTATTAAACAACCTGAAGTTTCCGGAACAGGCAAAAAACTGGGGAGTTGAAGGAACCATATATGTTAAATTCGTTGTTGATCAAAACGGTAAAATACCTTTTGCCACAACCTCGAGTAACATTGAAACCTCGATGGAGTCATATTTAGAAGACCTTGAAAATCAGGCTGTAACTGCAGTTAAAGAAACATCAGGTAATTGGGAACCTGCGAAAGTAGCAGGTGTTGATGTTGCATCGCTTGCAGTTGTACCAATAACATTTGATTTTCAGAAAGACCCGTTTTTACCTGCCTTGATTCGGTAATAACATTTTAGTCCTGGTATAACTCAGGATTTAAAATAAAAACCCGGTTGAAATCGAATTCAACCGGGTTTTTATTTGAGCATAATTGCTAACCTCCATGCGCAAAATCAGCAAAAAGTTCCATGCCTCCGTCAACAAATAAGGTTTCGCCAGTAACATAATCCGCTTCGTCCGAAGCAAGCCAGACTACTGCAGAAGCTATATCATCGACCTTTCCCGCATGCCCGTATGGTATTTTCCTTATTATCTGTTCTTTGGCCTTTGGCTCATTAAAATTTTCAATGTTAATGGCGGTTTTTACTGCTCCCGGAGCTACAGCGTTTGCCCTTATTTTATAGGGAGCCAACTCCTGCGCAATGGTTTTCATTAACATTGCCGCGCCGGCTTTGGCAGCACAGTAATTGGCTCGTTTTGCCCACGGAATATTCTGATGGACGGAAGTAATAAACACCATTACTCCCGGTGACTGTTGATCGTTTTCCGGCTGTTGTTCCATAAAAATACGGGAAGCCTCGCGGGCACACAGAAAATGGCCGGTTAAATCCACACCAATCACTGCATTCCAGTCCGCCAAAGTCATATCCACAAATTTACGGTCTTTCTGCCGGCCAGCGTTATTTACCAAAATGTCGAGTCGTCCAAACTGGTTCTTTATAAAAGAAAACATATTTTGAACCTGATCTTCGCGACTGATATCCGCCATGATTTTTGTCGCACTGCCACCCTCAGCTTTTACTTTCTGTACTACTTCATCCGCAGCCTCTTCCTGGTTAAGGTAATTGATAATTACATGACTTCCTTCTCTCCCAAAACGCAGGGCAATAGCTTTACCAATACCCGTTGCTGCGCCTGTTATCAATGCTATTTTATTTTCAAGTGATTTCATTATTTCGTTTCGTAGTTTTTATTTATTTGATTTTAACATGCTGTCTTTAGCAATTAAAGATCTGAGCTGATGAGCAGAGCTGATTAATCCGAGGTGCGTAAATGCCTGTGGAAAATTGCCCAGTTGTTCACCTTTTAAGCTAATTTGTTCAGAAAACAAACCAAGGTGATTGGCGTACCCCAGCATTTTTTCAAAAAACAGAATGGCTTTGTCCAATTCACCTGATTTGGCCAGGCACTCAATGTACCAGAAAGAACACATCGAGAATGTTCCCTCTTCTCCGGAAAAACCATCAGTGGCACCGTCTTCCAGCTTGTATCTGTATACCAGTGAATCGGTTACCAATTCCTCTTCAATGGCTTTTAATGTGGAAACCCAACGAGGTTCTTTTGGGCTGAGCATGCGTACAAGTGGAATAAGCAATGCCGAAGCATCAAGCGTATTTGCGCCACGATATTGTACAAATGCTTTGCGTTCAGGATTCCAGTAATTGTTAAAAACATCATTGAAAATTTCATTGCGGGTTTTTCGCCAACGTTCAAGCGGAGCAGGAAAAGATCTGTCATTGGCTATCTGAATTCCACGGTCGAGTGCTACCCACGACATTACTTTAGAAATCAGAAATTCTCTTTTATCGTCGCGCACTTCCCAAATACCCCTGTCTTTTTCTTTCCAGTTTTCGCAAACAAAATCAATGAATTTGATCATGCTCAGCCAGAATTCATAACTAATAGGCTCCGCATTTTTATTGTATATATAAATGGTGTCAATCAGTTCTCCGTAAATATCAAGTTGAAACTGGTCGAAGGCACCGTTTCCGGCACGAACAGGTGCAGAACCTTGATAACCTTCAAGGTGTTTTAGGTGAACTTCCCTGAGGTTGGTTGAACCATCAACCCTGTACATCAGTTTCAACTCGCTGGGTGATTGTATTTCCTGACTTCGCTGATGAATCCATTTAATAAAATGCCGGGCTTCACTTGTATATCCCAGTCCTAAAAAACTATACATGGTAAAAGCAGCATCGCGAATCCATGTGAAACGGTAATCCCAATTCCGCACGCCTCCAATTTTTTCAGGCAATCCCAGCGTTGCTGCAGCCACCGTTGAACCATAACGACTGGAAGTGAGAAGTTTCAGTGTAATAGCCGAACGGTTGACAACATCCTGCCAACGTCCGGTGTAGGTTGATTTATTTGTCCAGCTGCGCCAAAAATGCACAGTTTTATCAAAGCTTTTTTCTGCATAATACTCCAGGCTTTCGGAAGTTGATAATTGCCCTTTTTCATCTGCAGCCACAATGGCTATCCTTATTTCATCTTTGGTTTTTAGTTTTATTTCGGCAGACAAAATGTTATTTTCTATTTTAAAGTCAACATCGCTCAGCAGCCTGAATGCCAGTTTTTCATCACCATCGCTTCGCACTGTAACAACTCCTTTTTCATTTTTCGCTATAAATCCATTTTTGCCATAATCGAAACGGGGCTTAATAACTATGCTGAAGGTGTGTTCACCTTTAATTATTTTTAATTTTCGCACCAGTACCAACCGGTTTTCCTCTTTTTCCAAGGGCATAAAATCAGTAAGTTCGGCAATTCCATCCTGCGAAAGGTAACGGGTAATCAAAACGGCTGTGTCGGGTAGATACAATTGCTTATGATTTACTTCTCCGTCTTTTACATCTATGGAGAAAAAACCTCCTTTTTCATTATCAAGTAAGGCTGCAAACACAGTTGGTGAGTCGAAACGTGTAAATGGCATAAAGTCAATCGATCCTCTTTTAGAAACCAAGGCAGTGGTGTTCAGATTTCCAATTAAACCGTAATTTTCTATGGGCAGGTATGAATTCTTGCTTTGCATATGTATGGTTTTCTTATAGCAAAGGCTTAAAATCAATTTTAGTACCAGCAATTTAACTGAAGTATTAAACCGTGACGGTGGTTACTTTATATTGAATGATATCATTGAAAGACTTGCAATTAAAAGAAAATTTATCAGTAAAATCTCCTGCAGGTTTTGATGAAGATTTCCACAACAATCTGTAGATTAATGTACTTTTTTGTTGATTTTTTCCCCAATGTTCAATTTTCAAATAATTTTTGTTGTGCCCGGGATGCTGTTAATTCAATAAATAGCACAATGAAATTCCCTTTTCGTTGCTGTTTAATTTTGTTAAATGTTGCTAACGAATGTTAGAATTCATTTCTATACTGATACTCTGGAATACATCTTGTTTCATAAATATTATTAATTAATTAGAAGAGAGGAAAAAAATCATGAAAAAGTTAGTTTTAATATTTGTATTGGCACTTTCTACTTCGCTGATTTTTGCACAGAGTACGTATCAGGATGAAACTCTTACGAAAAAAGAAAAACGTGAAGCAGAACTGGAAAGACAATACCAGATAACAAAAGATATGCTCGAAAACAAAAATTTTGTGTTGGAAACCGATTTCCTTCAAAACCGGTATGGTTACAGAATTCCTGTGAGTTCCAATATTAACTTTGTAAAAGTAGAACCCAACAATTTAGCCGTAATTCAAATTGGCTCGAATTGGAGATTGGGTCCAAACGGAGTAGGTGGAGTTACAGCAAAAGGAGAAATTACAAGGTGGGAGGTAAATACAAATGAGAAAAAGAAAACATTTAATGTGAAAATGGGTGTTATGACACCAATTGGCATGTACGACCTGAATTTTTCTGTGATGGCAGGCGGACAGGCAACAGCATTTTTAACCGGAATACGCGGTGGCCATTTAACTTTTAACGGAGACTTGGTGCCGGCAGATGAATCCGGTGTTTATGAGGGTTGGTCAATTTAATGCGACTTGTACATAATGGTTTTTTTAATGTGATTTTTACTGAGGGGGCGGTCCAAAACGGATCGCCCTCTTTTTTGGTACTGTACCTGATTCGCAAACATATTTAGGGCTTGCTGAAAAATATCTTTAGTATTGATAATAAATAGTATAACAGACAATTTGAAAGAATGAAGTGCAAGCATTTTAAAAAGAGTACCAAAAAAAGCTTGCACTTTAAATTTTAGTCTGTTCTAAAAAGTTATCCCAGAGGGATAAAATGTTTATAGAAAATGGTTCAAACGTGCGAATGTGCGACCCCTGGCCGGGGTCGAATATCTTCCAAATCATCATTTTCTATAAATATGTGACCTCTCTGAGGTCAAAATAAATCTACTTGAGTTTTTCATCAGACCCTATTTAAGGGTTCACAATAGTTCATTAAAAGTTACCGTACATTTTTACTGAACCTTCAGTTTAGATTTCGATTGTAATTCGGAGGTATCATCCAAAGGTTCGGTGAAAGTATGCCAGTAAAAACCATCGTGTGCTATTAAAGCTTCTGCTTCCGGTGGGCCCCAGCTTCCCGATTGGTAGTTGGGAAATTTTTGCGGAGGATTGACCGCCCACACATTAAGAATGGGCATAATGATACTCCACGCTTCTTCTATTTGATCCGAACGCATAAAAAGGGTTGCGTCGCCTAACATTACATCATTTAATAAGGTTTCATAAGCATCAGGTGGGTCATTTTCATAGGAATCGCTGTAATTAAAAATCATATCTACAGGTTTCAGTCTCATGTCTAAACCTGTTTTTTTGGCCTCAAATTGAATTCGAATGCCCATTTGTGGTTGAATACTTATAACCATTAAATTTTGGTCGACCAATTCCCTTACCCCTGAGGGGAAAATTTTATGCGGTACTTCTTTAAACTGAATGCTAATGTACGATGTCTTTCCCTGCATGCGTTTACCGGTTCTTAAATAAATGGGCACTCCCTGCCAACGCCAGTTGTCAATAAAAAAACGGATTGCGGCAAAAGTTTCTGTCGTCGATTCGTTATCAACATTATCTTCTTCGCGATAAGCTTTTACCTCTTTGCCTTCAATCCAACCTTTATCATATTGTCCCCTCACTGCATTTCTGTACACATCGTATTCCGAGAAACGACGTATGGCCTGCAACACTTCCAGTTTTTTATCGCGAACGCTGTTGGCCTTCAAATCCACCGGAGGTTCCATCCCTATCAGACATATGAGTTGAAGAATATGGTTTTGAATCATATCGCGCACTGCTCCTGACTTTTCATAATAAGAAGCCCTGTTTTCAACACCCACCTGTTCCGAAACATTTATTTGAATTTGTTCAATAAAATTGCGGTTCCAAAGCGGCTCGAAAAGTGCGTTGGCAAAACGAAATGCCATAATGTTTTGCACAGTTTCCTTGCCCAGATAATGATCAATCCGGTAAATCTGGCATTCGTTGAATATTCCCTGTAAAACATGGTTCAAATCTTTTGCACTTTCCAAATTATGACCGAAAGGTTTTTCCACTACAATACGGTGTTTCTGACTGTTACCGGCAATTCCTGATTTGTCAATTTGTGCGGCAATTTCTTTTATAAATCGTGGAGCAACTGCCATGTAAAAAATACGTGAAGCTTCCTCATTCCAATCCTTGTCGATATTTGTGAAAATACTTTTTAGTTCATTATAAGATTTCTTATTGGTGATGTCAGCCTGCACATATGAGATATATTTTTCGAATTCCCTCCATTTTTCCTTGTCGGCTTTTCCCCGGCGTGAAAATGTATTTACCCCTTCCAAATGTCTCTTATTGTATTCATCCTGTGTAATATCCTTCATATCTACACTAAGTATTTTGAATTTTTCAGGAATAAATCCATCGATGTACAAATTGTACAAAGCCGGAATAAGTTTTCGCCAGGTAAGATCGCCGTTGCCACCAAAAATAGTTAATACGGTGGGAGTAAGTTCAGAAATGCTTTTCATGTTCTAATTTTTGTGATTTGTATTTTTATAATTTCATCTTCTGTCATACTGGTTTAAAATGTTTCGAAATGAAAAAATGAATGGAAAGAAAATTCAGTTAAACTTTACCCTGTTATTTTACCAATCGGTGTGAAAAATTCCTTCTTCTCCAATTCTTTGGTAGGTGTGCGAACCAAAATAATCCCGCTGGGCCTGAATCATATTTGCAGCAAGGTGACCGCTTCTGTATGCATCGAAATACCCCAGTGCCGACATTAATCCCGGAACAGGCAAGCCGGCTTTTACTGCCTGAATAATAACATCGCGCACTTTTTCCTGCTGTTTATTCACAGATTTGGAGAGCTTTGTATCAAACAAAAGATTGGTTAACCGGGGATCATTTTCAAAAGCTTTCATAAAATCGTCAAGCATGGCCGAGCGGATAATACAACCGCCTCTCCAAATACGCGCAACTTCGCTTAAATTCAGGTTAAAGCTTTTTTCTTCGGAAGCAATGCGTAACAGTTCAAACCCCTGGGTGTAGGTAATTAACATTGCAAAGAACAGTGTATTTTCGATTTTATTGATAAACATTTCTTTGTCCTCTTCAATCCGGGCAACCGGGCCTGTAAGAATACAATCAGCTTTTAAACGCTCACTTTTAAAGGCTGAAATATGCCGCATGGATACGGCAGTGTCGATGGTTGGAACCGGCGCCTGGAAATCCATGGCAAATTGCGATGTCCATATTCCTGTTCCTTTTTGTTTGGCACTGTCCAGAATATGATCGATAAGATAACCACCTTCCTGTTTGTCTTCTTTTGCCAGTATATCTGCTGTAATTTCAACAAGATAAGAACCCAAAGTACCCTTGTTCCATTTATTAAAAACGGCACACATTTCTGAATTTTTCATGGACAAGCCATTTTTCATCACATCATAAATTTCAGAAATTAACTGCATGATTCCGTATTCAATGCCATTGTGTACCATTTTTACGAAATGACCGGCGGATCCGTTGCCGAGCCAGGTTACACAAGCTTCGCCATTTACTTTGGCAGCCGCATCAGTAAAAATACCGCGTACCAGATTGTATGATTCTTTGTCGCCTCCCGGCATCATACTTGGACCATGCCTCGCACCTTCAGCGCCGCCGGAGATTCCCACTCCGAGGTATCTGAATCCTTTTTCCAGAATTTCTTTCTCCCGTCGTTCTGTATCGTTCGGATGCGAATTACCGCCATCAATTATCAAATCATCTTTTTCGAGTAAGGGAAGCAAATCGGCCAGTGCTTTATCTACCGCATCTGCCGGAACGAGAAGCATAATTTTTCGCGGTTTGGCAAGTCCCGAAACAAAATCTTTTAAAGCACTCACTCCTTTTACCTCAAATTCTTTGGCCTCTGTATTCAAGGCTTCTACTTTTTCTTTATCCAAATCATAGCCAATTGCAGAGTGCCGGTTTTCTGCAATGTTCAGAATAAAATTTCTACCCATTACACCAAGTCCTATTAAACCAAATTCATATTTTTCCATAACTGTGTTAAAATTTTATATTAAACTTTTTTAGGTTTTCACCGAGTTCTTCCACTTTACTGAGATGAATACATTTAATCCCTTCACCGCGTGCTACTTCAATATTTTCTATGCGGTCGTCGATGAACAGGCACTCACCTGAATTAAGTTGGGTAATGTGAATAACCGTTTTGAATATCCGAGGTTCGGGTTTTCTCATGTGCAAATAACATGAACTGAAAAAATTATCGAAATACCGGTTAAGGCCAAATTTCTCAATTCTAAACTGGTTCAGCGCAAAAGATTCGTTATTAATGGTTGCCAGCCGGTAATTACCATTTTTTTTCAATTTCTCCAGTATTTCAAAAGTAGACTCATAGCTTTTACTCTGATCTTTCATAAAACTTATAACCTCCTGTCTTGATATGTCCATTTTTTGCCCCGGTGCAAAATATACGGCATCGATGTACTGTCCAAGTGTTATTTCTCCGCGATCAAAATCTTCATAAATGGTAGCATGAACAGATTCGGTTTGTTCAAAATTCAGGTTGAATTCCTGCGCCATTTTTTCCCTCGAAGATTCATCCCAGCCGTTGGTAAGACATACGCCACCTAAATCGAAAAAAATAGCTTTTATATTATTTTCTGTTTTCATTTTTACTGTTTTCATTTAAATAACTCGAAAGCGTATCAGTCAGCAATTCTTTTGGTTAAGGTTTATTGTTTCGACTCCTCTTCAACAGTTTTAAGCAACTGATCAAAAGGTTCAACGAATTTTTTAATACCTTCCTCTACCAGTTGATCTGTAATGTTTTTCAGGTTGACACCTACTTTTTCAAGATCATCAAAAACACGGAAAGCCTCATCCACATTTTGTTTCACAGAATCAGGATATAGTTTGCCATGATTTTTAAAAGCTTCGATGGTTTCCCCTGTCATTGTATTTACAGTATGCGGACCAATGAGTGGTTCCACATAACGGGTATCGCGGTAAAAATCTGTTTTATTACTTGTGCTTGCCCAAAGCGGACGTTGCACCTTTGCACCTTTTGCAGCTAGTTTTTCCCATCTGTCACCGTTAAATTTTTTTTCAAAACTTCTGTAGGCAATTTTGGCACTTGCAACAGCCGTATCACCGAGCAGATTTCCTGCCAATATTTTTTTATCTCCATGCAGTTGGGGAATGATATTATCCTGCAGAATTTTATCAGTAAGTACATCAATACGGCTTAGGAAGAAACTGGCTACCGATGCAATTTTATCAATGGGTTTTCCTTTTTCAACGCGGCGTTCCAGTGCTTTCAAGTATGCCTCAGCAACGGCTTCATAACTTTCTATGGAAAAAAGCAGGGTGATATTGATGTTAATCCCTTCGAACAACATTTCTTCAATGGCCGGAATTCCTTCTTTTGTCCCCGGAATTTTAATGAGGCAATTTGGGCGGTTTACTGCCTTATACAGTCGCCTGGCTTCATCCTTGGTTTTTTCTGTTTCCGCTGCCAGTAAAGGCGAAACTTCCAAACTAACAAAACCATCTTCGCCTTCAGAATCATCGAAAACCTGTCGTAACATGTCACATGCATTTTGAATATCCTGAATGGCCAGTTCTTCGTAAATTTCATTCCGGGTTTTTTCCCTGGCCGGCCAGTGCTTTTATCTGGTCGTCATATAAATGGCCACTGGAAATAGCTTTCTTAAAAATACTCGGGTTAGAGGTAATTCCCCGCAAACCTTCATTTTTAATTCTGTTTTCCAATTCTCCGTTTGTAATTATTTCTCTCGATAAGTTATCAAGCCAATAGCTTTGGCCGAATTCCAGTAGTTTGTCAAACTTTTCCATAATGGATATTTTATTTTAGTATTTTTTTTGATTAAAAATTTCTCCTTTTTTTCGAACTGCATTAATCTCCAGTTTTACTTCGTTTTATTGCCTTTTTAACATGGTCAATTACATTGTCAACCGTGAAACCATAATGTTTGAAGTTTTCCTGGTAAGAAGCACTTGAGCCAAAACGTTCAACAGAAACCATCGTGCCACTGTCACCTATCCACTCTTTCCATCCCAGTGAAGCTCCGGCTTCCACTGCTGTTCTGGCTTTTATTTGTGGTGGAAGTACTTCGTTCCTGTATGCTTCGTCCTGTTCCTTAAAAAGTTCCCAGCAAGGCATGCTCACCACCCTTGTGTCAATATTCATATCGCGTAGTTTTTCCTGTGCTTCAAGAGCCAGTGCCACTTCCGAACCAGTGCCAATCAGGATTGCATCAGGTGTTTCGCCTTTTTCTTTCGAAATCACATAAGCTCCTTTCAACACACCTTTGGCTGAAGCATATTTATTTCTGTCGGCAACTGGAACATTTTGGCGTGTTAAAACCATCATCGAGGGACCCTCTTTTCTTTGGAGAACAGCTCTCCAGGTGTAAGCTACTTCGTTGGCATCTGCGGGACGAAAAACAAAAATGTTGGGCATAGCCCTGAAAGACGCCAGGTGTTCTACGGGTTGATGGGTGGGGCCATCACCTCCCAGACCAATGGAGTCGTGAGTGAACACATAAATAGTGGGCAGTTTCATCAATGCTGCCAGCCTGATTGCAGGCCGGGCATAATCAGAAAAGATAAAAAATGTAGCGGCAAAAGCCCGTAGCCCGCCGTGAAGCGTAATTCCGGAAGTGGCTGCTGCCATTCCGTGTTCCCTGATTCCCCAGGCGATATTTCGGTTCTGGTAGTTTCCTTTACTAAAATATCCCCATTCTTCCATCAATGTTTTTGTAGAAGCAGCCAGATCAGCACTTCCACCCAGAAGGTAGGGAATTTGCGTGGCAAAAGAATTGATGACTTTTGCTGATGCTTTACGCGTGGCCATGGGGCCATCATCCGGTATTGAATTCAGGAATATCTTTATCCCAGTCTTTATCAGGTTCAAGTACTCTACCTTTTTCAAGTGAGGAATATAAATCCGGGTACTTTTGTTTGTAATTGTCATACAAGGAATTCCATTTTTTTTCAAGCTGTTCCCCTCTTTCAATGGCTTGTTGCATGTGCGTTATCACCTCTTCGGGAATGTAAAAAGATTTGTCTTCAGGCCAACCGTAAAACTTTTTGGTTGCTTTAATTTCGTCTTCACCCAGCGGAGAACCGTGTGCTTCTGCCGTATCCTGTTTGTTTGGTGCACCATAAGCAATGTGGGTGCGTAAAATTATCAACGAGGGTTTATCTTTTTCCTGTTGAGCTACCTCATAGGCTTTGGTAATTTTTTCCGTATCATTGGCACTTTCGCCCAAATCCTGCACATGCCAGTTATATGCCTCGAATCGTTTTTTAACATCTTCACTGAATGTAATCTCAGTGTTTCCGTCGATGCTGATGTGGTTGTCATCGTAAAGAAAAATCAGTTTTCCCAGTCCAAGATTACCTGCCAGTGAAGCTGCTTCATGTGAAGCACCTTCCATCAGGTCTCCGTCACTGCAAAAACCATAAACGTAATGGTCTATAACCTGAAAGTCGGATTTGTTAAACCGGGAAGCAAGGTGTGCTTCTGCCATGGCCATTCCCACCGCAGTCATAAATCCCTGGCCCAGCGGACCCGTTGTTGTTTCTATGCCTTCGGTTAATTCGTATTCCGGATGACCGGGGGTTTTGCTGCCCCACTGCCTAAGGTTTTTAAGATCATCAAGCGATAACGGATAGCCCGTTAGATGTAACATGATATATTGAATTATGGAAGCATGACCGTTGGACAAAACGAATCGGTCACGGTTAAACCAGTGTGGGTTTTTTGGATTGTACTTCATAATGTTGTTCCATAAAACATAGGCTGCCGGTGCCAGTGACATTGCCGTTCCCGGATGACCCGATCCGGCTTTTTGTACTGCATCCATGGCTAAAGTTCTTATGGTATTAATAGAAAGTGTTTCAATATTTTCTCTTTTCATACTAGCTGTTTTATTTAATTTGTTTGTTAAAGAGCTTTTCGGGTTAAGTTTAATTTATCGGTAATCTTAGTTTAGTAAGTTAAAAGGAAAAACCATGCCAGCATTTTGCCATGTTGATTTTCAATGTGCCGAATCGACTCCTTTTCCGGTATGTGGCCATTCTCCATTGTAATCAAGACAATTCTGTTTTCATGATTTTATTACACTAAATCTTCCAAAACACAAAAAAGGAAAAATAAACAAGTCATTTTGTGGATATGATAGTCAATCTGAGGAATTTTTTACTCATATTTCTACATCAACCGATTTGACAGGAATAAAAAGAATCTGACTGGAAAGCAGACAGATAGTATAGTTAACAAAAATCATAAAAAATTTTGGCAGGGTTTTGATATTATGTCTGTTAGAATCAATTTAAAAATTAATTTATGAAGCTTTATATTAAGAATATGGTATGTATTCGCTGTAAGACTGTTGTTAAACTGGAGTTGGAAAAACTTGGGATCAAAAACACATTTGCTGATACAGGTGAAGTTCAGATTTATGGATCACTCTCGGATGAACAGCATAAAAAATTAAAAGCTGTATTAAAAAAATCAGGTCTTGAACTTATGAAAGATAGAAAGAGTATCCTGATGGAGAAAATAAAAAACATGATTGTTGAACTTGTATATTATTCAGATGAGCCGCTTAAAATAAATCTATCCGATTATTTGTCGGAAAATTTAAACTACGACTATACATATCTCGCAAATCTGTTTTCGGAAATTCAAGGTACAACAATCGAAAAATTCTATATCACCCATAAAATTGAAAGGGTAAAAGAATTGCTGAAATACGATGAACTGAATCTTAATGAGATAGCATTTAAGATGCACTACAGCAGCGTAGCCCATCTTTCCAGTCAATTTAAGAGAATTACCGGGATGACACCCTCTGATTTTAAGCGTTTCAGTCATCAACCACGCGTTACACATAAAAAACGTTTAAAAGAAATCCATTATGATGATTGTGTGGCACATTAATTCCGGCAATAATAAAAAAGCGGAAAGCCCGGATTGCAAATACTGAAGACTCAGGAAAGAAGGGTGGAATGAACAGTAAATATGAAGACGGAAAAAAAGGAACTAACGGAACATGACTTTTTATGATACTTTCTCCATACTTATAGTACTGTCTGCACTGTTTGCATTCATAAACTACAGGTTTATCAAATTGCCATCCACCATTGGCTTAATGTCAATAGCTATCGTTACTTCACTAATACTGCTCGCAACGGCAGCTTTTTTCCCTGTGGTAATGAAAGACACAACTGACCTGTTACACAATTTTGATTTTTCGGAGTTACTGTTGGGTTCGATGTTGAGTTTTATTCTGTTTGCCGGTGCCATTCAAGTGAATGCCGGGGATTTAAAAAAGGAACAGTTCAGCATATTTATTTATGTTTCATTTGGTTTATTACTTTCCACATTTATAATTGGTACCGGTTTGTACTTGATTTTACCCCTTTTTCGACTCCCAATTTCTTATGTTCAATGTCTTTTGTTTGGTATAATAATTTCTCCCACCGATCCCATTGCAGTTCTGGCAATCCTAAAAAAGGCGGGTATCGGAAAATCAACTGAAATGAAAATTACAGGCGAATCGCTTTTCAACGATGGAGTAGCAGTAGTTATTTTTCTTACCATTTTAAAAATTGCCAATCATACCGAACAATTAATGTGGTGGGATATCGGACTTATATTTTTACGCGAAGCCGTTGGTGGTTTGCTGTTGGGCATAGCTGTTGGGTACGGAGCTTATTTGCTGATGAAAACCATCGATAATTATAAAGTGGAAGTATTGCTTACGGTGGCCGTGGTTATGGGTGGATACACACTGGCAAGCAAACTCGGTCTGAGTGGCCCGCTGGCTATGGTTGCTGCCGGAATAATTATGGGAAACAAAGGCAAAACACGCGCCATGTCTGATAACACATGGAATTACGTAAGCGGTTTTTGGGAATTAATTGACGAAATTTTAAATGCCATCCTTTTTGTGCTCATTGGCCTGGAGCTTTTAATAATTCCATTTAAAGTTAATTATCTCCTCATTGGTCTGGTCTCTATCCTAATTGTATTAATGAGCAGGTTCTTAAGTGTATGGTTACCGGGTCAACTTACACGTTTTCGCGGAAGGTACAGCCACTCAGATATACTCCTGCTCACATGGGGCGGGTTGCGTGGAGGAATTTCAATTGCCATGGCGCTTTCACTGCCAACAGGAAACCACAATAATTTATGGGTTGTTGTTACCTATATTGTTGTAATATTTTCCATTTTGGCTCAAGGCTTGACTTTTCACAAGCTGGCAGCAAAACTTTCAGGCAAAACTGCAACAGATGAGCTAAATAATACGGCCTAAACTTCTTTACAAGAAAAAGAAATTATTCAAAAATTACTATTGAAATGCGAACTGTTAATTCCAGGACTCATCCCGGAAACACAACGTTCAATGAGTTCTTTATGAGTTCGATTTTTAACGATTTTGTTTTATCCTGAATTTCGCCGTCAATCTGAAAATCCTGGTAATGTTTCAGTTTAATTTCAGCCCGGCTGGTTTTATAAACTTTTACATACTGCACTTTGTGCAAATTTCCGGTGAAACCTTTAACAATAAATGTAAAAATGAACCACCACGGATATGGCCTAATAACCACAATTTCAAATAAACCATCACTTAAATCACCCGTTGGATTTATAATTACTCCTGTACCAAAACTGTGTGCATTTGTAAAAATCAACAATTCGGCTTTTGAATTTTTGGATACACTGTCTGTTGTTAATTGAAATGAAAATGTTGATTTCGGTAAGAATAACTCTTTTAACAGCTGTTTCCCGTAACCACTTAATCCTTTGGAACCTTCCTGTTCATACCTTTTAACAATACGGGCATTAATACCTAAATCGCTCAAATGAAAGCAGAAACGTTCATCATTAATTAATAATACATCAATGGCTTTAATGCGTGCCTGTAAATTTATACCAAGTGCGGATTCAAAATTAGTTGGAATATTCAGGTTGAATGCCAATCCGTTGGCAGATCCAACCGGAATAATTCCTAAAATCATTTCGGTGCCAACAAGCAAGCTGGCCACAACATTTATTGTACCATCACCACCAACAGCGATAACCATTTCGGGATTAAAATCATTAATATGGTTTTTGAGTTTCCCGCTGTCATTAATTCCGGTTGTGTAGTAAATTAAATATTTAAAATCAGAGCTTTCCGAGTGCCTTTTTATGTCAGGTTCATAATCCACATTTATTCCTGTGCCGGATGTTGGATTTATTACAAACAATATTTTATTAAAATCTTTTTTCATTAAAACTATTATTCGTTAATGGCTTAATACTTGCACTGATTATACAAATACTGTACAACAAATTTTATGAAGTACCTAAAACCAATATTTAAAGGTATTAAAACACCAGTAAAACGGCTTAAAGTATTTCTGAAACAGAAAGCTGGCTGGCTCGATACGCCTAAAATTCTCCCATATAAAGGTTACGGGAATGGTTCGGATGTTTTTATACAAGGAATTTTAATTGAAGATAAAGGGCTTGCAAAACCAAAAGATAAACAAAAGTTCTGGCAGAATATTCTGGCTACAATTAAACGTTTTTCAAGCGACGAAATAGCCGGAGCAAGAGTAAAGGCCACTTTTTTCGGGAAATCCAAAACAATGGAAACCGACGAACTGGGTTTTTTCGAATTTCATTTTCAGTTTAAAGATTCTACCACCAATTTACTCACAAAAAAATGGCACACGGTTCATTTTGAATTGCTTGATACCATTATTGAAAATCAGCCACCAATTTATGCCACAGGTGAAGTAAGAATTATTTCGCCACAACAAAACCGCGTAATAGTTTCTGATATTGACGATACGGTAATGATTTCGCACTCCACACAAACCCTGCGAAAACTAAGGCTCATGTTGTTTAAGAATGCACTCACCCGCCTTCCCTTTCCGAATGTGGCCGCATTTTACCATGCACTTGCCAACGGAAAAGGAAAAAAGGAAAACAATCCTTTCTTTTTTGTGTCGAGCAGCGAATGGAATTTATATGACCTTTTGGAGGATTTTTTTCATTTTAACCACATTCCAAAAGGGGTGTTTATTTTGCGCAAACTTGAATACAGCATATTCAAATTCTGGAAATCGGGCGGAGGAAACCACGAACATAAATATGAAGAAATAAAATCACTGATAAAATTTTATAAGAATCAAAAGTTTATACTGATTGGCGACAGCGGACAACAGGATCCGGGGATTTATACCAAACTTGCGCTCGAATTTCCGGGTAGAGTTGAAGCCATTTATATTCGAAAAATACGGTCGCGAAGTTTTCTAAGTAGTGAAGAAGATTTTTATCAAAAACTGGAAAATGCCAAAACTACTTATCTGGAAGTAAAAGATACAAACGAAGCAGCCCGTCACGCCTCAAAACATGGTTTTATTGAAATGGATTCTGCTGAAAGTTCTCCAGTATCCTGAAGTTGTTTTTGTTACTTCAGATCGAACATCTCTGAATCATCGGTTTTAAACATTTTACTTTTCCCCTGAACATTAATTTTAACAGGGTTTGCCCATCCTTTATCAAAATCGATCCATAACTTTTTGTGATTTATTTTCAGTTTTATCCAATGGCTGCGATACCTGATGTGTAGGGTGATTTCTTCAATTTCGCGTGGCAATCCCGGATTTAGCCACAACACGTCATCCCGTATCTCCAAACCCGTGTAACAACGTTGAATAATATCCACCGTTCCAGCCATTGCACCAAGATGAATTCCTTCGGGTGTAGTTCCTCCCTGCACATCATTAAAATCACTTAAAAGCGCTTTTTTAAAACTCGTCCATGAGCGTTCCCTGTCAGATCTTGCTAAAACCCATGAATGAATGACCTGGCTTAGCGTAGATCCGTTTGATGTTATTTTTTCATAATATTCAATATTTTTAGGAATGCTTTCCTTCTTAAAATCATAACCCAGATTATTCAACACTTTTATTAATTCATCAGACGAAAAGAGGTAGAAGAGCATAATGACATCGGCCTGTTTGCTGGCTTTGTAATTGTTGGGTGAATCATTTTCCTTTTCCAAAATGCGGTCGAGGCGCAATACATCGCCAAATTTACTTCTGTATTTTTTCCAGTCTAAATCCTTCAGCTTGTCAAAACCTTCATACTGAAGAATAATATCATCTTCAATAAAAGGAATGTACATCTTTTTCGTCATTTCTTTCCAGCGCTCTGTATCATCTTTATTGAAACCTACTTTAACTGAAAGTTGATTCACATCTTTTTCATCGAACTTTTCAAGCACTGTTTGCGCACACTGAACAACCCAAACCGCCATAAAATTAGTGTAAGCGTTGTTATTTAGTCCGGGCTTGTCCGTTTCCGGGTATCCTGAATGATATTCATCGGGCCCCATAATACCTCGAATTTCATAACGATCAGTATGTGGATTATATTCAGCAATATCCGACCAAAACAAAGCTGTACTAAGAATCATTTCAGCACCATATTCCGAAAGAAAATCCATATCGCCTGTAGTTTGATAGTATTGCCAAACATTATAAGGAATGGCTGCGTTTATGTGTCTTTGCAAACTTGAATTATCCTCAATCCAACGACCGGATTTTGGATTGAGGTGAATGCGCTGACTTTCTTCTCTACCATTGCTTCCGCTTTGCCATGGATACATAGCACCCCTGTATCCGCTCCTGCGTGCTTCATGCCGGGCATTCGGCAAACGATGATAGCGATACATCAATAATGAACGAGCCAGTTGAGGCATATGCAGATTTATGTATGGGAAAATATAAAGTTCGTCCCAAAATATATGTCCACGGTATGCTTCTCCATGCCAACCCCGCGAAGGGACGCCTATGTCACGGCCAATGCTGTTTTGGGAAACCGTTTGAAAAATATGAAATATGTGCAGGCGCAAAATTAACGGTTCATTGCCTTTGGCATCCAAATCCACATTTCCGAATTCCCAAATGTGTGCCCATGCTATTTTTTGTTGTTCATAAATAAAACTGAATGATTTTAACCGGTTAATTTTTAGCATTGCTTCGTTCAGCGGGTCGCTAATGGCAAAATCACGCGATGTAAATACTGAAACCAGCTTTTCCAACCGAAATGGCTGCATTTTTTCACATTCTATTTTTATCTCCTGAAAAATTGAATTTTTGTTCTCAATAATTTTCGGCTCGATTTCTACCCTTTCTTCATTGACAAACATTTTTACAGAAGCCGCCTGAGCCATTGTTATTTTCGATTCTAATGTTTGACTCACAAGGTAAATGCTATTGTCAGCAAACGCATCTTTATCCAGTATTTTCAGATGGGTTCCATTCAAATCGTTGTAACGTTCCACTCCGCGGTTGGTAATGTTCCCGTCAATTCCTGAACGAATAGTTATTATTCCCGACCAGTTTTCGGGTGTAAATGTCCATTCAATGCCGGCAACATGAGGATCGTCCATACTCACAATCCGCCTGCTTGTAAGCGAAGTTTCACGGTCCTGATTATCCCTGAATCTCATTTTACGCTCCAGTATTCCTTCTTTCAAATTTAAATTTGTAGTATAATCGAGTATCTGTAACTCATTTATGTCAAACCAGTCAGAGCCGGTTATTTTGAATGTGAGGTACAACCAGTTGGGCCAGTTTACCAAATCTTCATTTTCAATTTTTTTATCTTTTATTTTTGAAATAGCCCGGTTATACCCGCCGGCAAGATAAGTTCCGGGGTAGTTGTAACCGTTTGCTTTGCTTTCTTCCAACGCACCACGTGTGGCGAAATATCCGTTCCCAAGGGTACACAGCGATTCACGCAGCGGATGTTTCTCCGGATCCCATTCGTTGTATATAATATTCCAGTTGTCCATTTTAGCAATTTTTTGAATGATTGAAAATAGTTGTTCAGTAAATCAGGTTCGAATGAGGAATCAGGGAAATGCATCAGCCAGTTTTTGAAGAAACTGCCGCACCTGGTAAACATTTTTCAGCCCGTATTTCGCTGCAGTTGACTGTCCGTGTGAACCGACAAGGATTCCAATTCCAAAATCAGAAACAGACTCAAAAGCATCCTCATCGGTAATGTCGTCGCCGATATAAATGGGGATATATTTTGTTTTATCGTCAAGACCGAGTTTTTCAAGTAACCAAAGCACGGCCTTTCCTTTGTGCCAGTCAACATTGGGTTTAATTTCCAAAATCTTTTTTCCTTCCCCTTTTTTGAACTCCGGATGATTGGCCACTATTTCATCAGCTTTTTGGGTAATTTCAGGAATGCTTTCCTGCTTTGCATTTCTGTAATGAACACCAATGGCGTAGCGTTTCCTGTCGATTTGTATCCCTTTATCGATCTCTGAAAATTCTTTTTGCAGTTTTTTCTCAATCTTGTCAAGCTGAGGTAAAATTTCTACTGATTTTTCATGTTCCCGGTACAAACCGTTGGGACCGGAAATGCGGAAACCATGACTGCCTGCATATACAAGGTTATCCAAACCAATCCTGTTTTTCAAGTCATCCATGTCTCTTCCACTCACAGCAGCTACAGTAAACTTGTCAGCACATTGCCGTAAAGCATCCTTCATTTCTTCTGATATAATCGCATCTTCCGGCCGATTTACAATGGGCGTAAGTGTTCCGTCGTAATCCAGAAACAATACCGGCTTCCTGTTTTTAACCTGTTGTGTAATTTTCGCATTTTCCGGCAAAATCAATGGCACAGACTTATCAAAATAATGTTGCAACTCCTCATCGCCAAATAAATCCAATTCATCAAAATTATCGATTATAATGTCGGCTCCATTTTCGATTAACATCTTTCTGTTATTTCCGCGATTTACACCTACTACAAGTGCAAAATTCCCGTTACTTCCGCTCTGAACGCCGGCAATGGCATCTTCGAACAACACACACAATCCGGGAGATTTACCCAACTCTTTTGCCGCTTCCAAAAAAATATCAGGATTTGGTTTGCCTTTTAATCCACGTTCCTGTGCTGTATTTCCATCTACACGAACATCAAACAATTGCGTAATTCCTGCAGCATCAAGTACCATTTTACAGTTTTTACTTGAGGTAACCACAGCAGTTTTAAGCCCCTTGCTCCGCCAGTATTTAATTTTTTCGATGGCATTTGTATAGGTTTCCACGCCATTTTCTTTTACCTGCGATACAAAAAATTCATTTTTACGGTTACCAAGACCACAAATGGTTTGATTTCCCGGACTATCATTGGGATTTCCGAATGGCAAATCAATATTTCTTGATTGAAGAAAACTTTTTACTCCTTCATAGCGCGGCATTCCATCAATAAATTGCACGTAATCATTGTCATTCATTGGGTTGTAATTGGCTGACCTTTCCTGAAGGAAATGGTTAAACATCTTTTTCCAGGCAGTTTTATGAACTTTAGCTGTTTGTGTAATTACACCGTCCATATCCAGCACAACGGCTTCAGGTTTTATTTTCATTTTATTCATTTCGCTGTATTGTATTTATTAAGGTATGTTTAGAGTTTTACAATCCTTTCCGTTCACTCCGGAGTTTCAAAATAATAACCGGCGAGGAATCAACCTTTTTAAGTTAATCCCAAAACCGGTTATCCTACCACCTGCATCTCTATTACGGATACTATTCCTGAATCCAATCCCGGGCAGTTTCCATTTCCGGAAAATCGAAATACTTTACTTCACCCGAAATAAAAGGGCTGGCCAGTCCAGACCACATTTTTTCCCACATATTTTTCCCAACAACCGCAATTTTTTTCATGTGGTTAAAATGCTTCAGGTAGGTTTTTACATCTTCCCTGAATGCTTTGGGCTCAATTCCATCCACACTGTTTAACTGGATATAGAGCCTGATTTTTCCAAAATCCTTTACAGTTTTTTCAATCAGTGGGGTAATTTTGTCATAATCACTTTTTTTCAGCTTGCCATCCACTTTGATGGCAATTAAGTCGCCTTTTGTAATATCAAGTATTTTGAACATGGCTGTTGAATTCTTTTCGCTATTTTAGTAATTTGGCATCAAGAGTTATTTTTAAAGAATCGAGTACCTGCGATACCGGACAATTTTCTTTGGCTGTCTGCGCCAATTTTAAAAATTCGTCTTCCTTGATTTCCGGAATTTTCCCTTCAGTTTTCAAGGCACTTTGTGAAATTTTAAAACCATCACCTACCTTTTCTACAGTTACTTCAGCAGTGGTTGATATCGATTCCGGATTGTATCCTTTATCGGCCAAAATGCCCGAAAGAGCCATTGAAAAGCAAGCGGCGTGAGCAGCTGCAATTAGTTCCTCCGGATTGGTTCCTTTTCCATCTTCGAAACGGGAAGAAAAACTGTAAGAAAACTCTTTATCCGAAGTAGGTAATTTTATTGATCCTTTACCATTTTTTAAATCTCCATTCCATTTAGCCTGTGCTTTACTTTTTTTCATATCTAACTATTTTTAATGTTTGTCTTCCGCCTTTATTCCAAGGTTTTATAATTTGTCAACTTATGAGAAATAATTTGAAGATTCATCATCCAGTTTTACAAATGTTCCTGAATCGTTATCGGAAAATAATTTTTTTAAATCATCAGTTTTACATTATTCAGTTCTGACATATGTTAGGATACAGAGCGCGTAAAAACAACAATTGCTTCCGGGTTTATCACCCTGAAAGTGAAAGAACCTGTCAGGAACAATTTTACTTTCGATGTTGTACTGTTGTCGTATCCTATGGTATAATCCTGCCCGATAACCAACTCGTAATCGCCTCCCCTTTCTGATAGCAGAAAGGAATTTTTATTGTAATGATTAATCAAAACTTTTCCACCAAGAATTGTCTTTAATTGTTTCTGAATTGGATATCCTTCAGACAGTTCTACCAGTTCAAGCCATTCCATTTCATTAATTACTAAAGTATAAGGACCTTGAACAGCTTTTTTTTCAAGATTGATAATCTGGTTTCCAATCTCTTTTAAAAGTGTGTTTGCATTTGATGGCAGCGTTATCGGATTACCTTCTGCCGCTTGTCCGAGGCCAACAATTTTAGCTGGTTGAAACCCGTCGTATATAGCTTTCTCTTCGAAAAGGGCTATTTCGCGGGCTGCATTTTCAAGAGGCGATAAATCAGCGTCTTTGGCGCCGCGATCAATATTATCAAGTTCCCAGATATTTAATTCGAATGGTTTCCTCACTTCCACAAATGGAAGTACTTCCCGAATTCCATAATTTACGCCCTCTTCGGATTGTGAATTATTTGTGATTAGGTGTCCTGTAGAAACTCCTCCTTGTTCCAATCCATTGGGTCCCTCAATATCTACAAAATTACGGGCTGTTAATCTTGTTTTTAGTACTTTTTTTGTACGTTCTATTATTTCATCCCAAGCTTTATCAGTAATTGGGGCCAGTGACTTTTTCAAAATATTCATAACTTTCTATTATTATTCCTGTTCTTCAATTTTTAAAATATCTCTTTCTGTAAACAGATATTTTTTCATTTTTTTATCCCATCCATCCATGTTTCTGCGAAGCCACTCCAGGGCCATACATGCATGTTCCATTTCTTCATGCTGGTTGTGTTTGAGTATTTTTTTCAAATGCTGATCGGATGTAACTGTTAAACGTTGTTGATACCAGTCAATGGCTTCAATTTCTTCTTTTAGTGTGACCAGCGCGCGCATAAAGTCCCGTGTTTCTACCGAAAGTTCCGATGGTGGTTCATGATAATTTTCCATATTGTTAAAATTTAATTACTGAATTGCCTTTTGTAATTCTCATTCAGAAATAATCAGGAATATTTGCACTCATTTTTTACTTATCCTTCCTGATTCTGGCTTGTATCCAATGTAAGGCTGCTCAATACTGTCATTAGTTGTTGTCTGTTCATCCCTAATTTCAATTCCAAATTGCGATAGAATTCATTTTCATAACCAGTCACATACTTTAAATCGGCTTCGGTTAATTGCGGGTATTTCTGTTTTAATTCAAGTTTAATTTCTTCCCAATTATTTTTAATCGAATTATTTGTTTCCATAACTGCTTTTTAATGTGAATAATCAATCTGTTCATATCAATGCTCTTCACTATATTCTATAAATATGCCATATTCAACAGTTTATCAAATAACCTCAATTATTTCTGCTGTATATGGTATTCAGATTAAGTTTGAGACACCATTCAGGTTCAGGAAAAAATAATTATGATGGTTTATTTTGTGGTTAGGTTTCACCAATTGTGGAAAAAATACACAATCATGAATGTCTGCACAATTTGATTCGCTGCTGATCAAATTTAAAGAGCTCGTGAAAATTAATTAAAGGTATTGGAGTTTAGTTTGAATATCACATCAAACCCACTATCGGTACTTGAGTTATTTAACTGTAAAAACAAAAATTTAAATAATTCATATTCGAGTTTTACCTCATATTTGTCAATATTTGTTTGATCGGTTGTGCCAAACCGCTGTTCATAGCTAACAAATAAATCATTGGTTATGTATTTGCCAACCACCACAGTGGCATTGTCGAAACCACCGTCGCTTTTTACTTCGATATAATCCACATTAAGTTTATCGCTAAGAAAATTGGTTAATTGTGCCGATAATATTGATGCGGCAGCATTTTCCGCTATTTGTCCACCTCCAGCACCTTCTATGTTATTTTGCTGATCGATTGATAATTCGTTTAAACTTTTCCCAAAAAACATATACGACAGCGCATCGCCTTCATTAATCGCACTTCCGTCGAGGGTAAAATCAACTGTTGGTGAATTTGCCGTTCCTGTAATATTCACAGTAAGCTTTTTTTCCTGACGTTGAGCATCTCTAAATGAGTATGTAGCAGTAATATTCAGCTCAGGCATTAATTCCTCTCCTCCCTGAAAACGTATTGTACCTTCATCAATCACAAAAGTCCTACCCAGCATGTCATATTGCCCGCGAACAACATTGACTGAACCAAACAGTTCAAAAAAGTCTTTATTTTTGTCCATTTCCAAATCGCCCGAAAGCTCAATGCGTAAATCTTCATTTTTCACCCATGTATTTCTTGGAATTTTTATCCGGACTTTACCTGTTAACCCATTAAAATAATCAAGATTAAATTGCTCCGTAGTATCTTTCGGTTGCATACTTACGTGAAAGGAATCGGGCACATCTTTAAGATCTTCCATTGCCTGTACCAAAATGGGTTTGGGTATTTTAGGAACATAAATTTTACCCATCATATTTAACACGGCGGGCAAATAAACTTCTGACTCCGGTATGTTCAAATTGCCATCGAAAACCACATCTCCCTTTTTTCCACTGAGACTGGCGTTTCCGGAAACCTGCATATTAAACTGGCGATGGTTCACCGGATTAAACTGATCGAAGTTGAGACTTATATGTGACTGACTGATATCTCCCTTATAAAACTCGGATGAGAAATCAATTTTACCACTTCCGCTTACATTACCATCGGCTGTCTCAATACGAAGTGTATCCAAACTGATATTATTCTGAAGAAATGAAAGATTAAAGAGAATGTTGTGGTAATCAACTCCGTATTCCGGAATTTTAACTGCTGCATCTATAAGCTTTAATTCTCCATTTGGATCAGGCGCTTCAGCCGTTCCGGTTACGTCAACATTTCCATCTATATATCCGGAAATTTTTTCACTCAAATTTAAAGTCTGAATTACGGCCAGCGGAAATTTATCTACGTTTAGTTGCAAATTGATAGGATCTTTTGGATTGAAATTAAAGTCAAAACTATCAAGTGCTACCTGAAGCGGAACAAATCCCGACAACTCGATTCTGCCACTGTCAACAGGAACAATGTTGGATTGTACATTCAGCTTATTTCCCTTGTAATCAAACGTGCCGCCAAATTCGGTAAATTTATAGGTGTTCAGTACAGCATCATTTATTCCAAAATCTCCTTTTATAACTGGTGCTTTTGCTGTTCCTCCCACATTGACATTCAAATTAGCCAGTCCGGCAGCCTTAACCTCGTTTTCAGATAATTCCAGCCAGCTGGCCACATCTACATTATTTACTTTTATTTCCAAATTTTCGCTTCCTGTAGTGCTTATGTTTCCCTCCACAGAGATGTATTGAGCCGTATCAGAGGAGTTGGAGGCAATTTTCAAATTATTTATGACATAATTAGTTGAGTCAATTTTAAACAAAGCCGGCGATGACTGTAATGCCAAATGCTGATTTTTATAATCCATTGTCCAGTTTTCAAGCGTAATGAGTAGCTCTTTTTGCCAGTTCAGCCGACCTTTTAAGGTGCTTTGGATATCTTCACCCACCACCCGTCCGTTCATAAACATCGAATCTGTATTGGTTTTTATATCCATCAAAACTGAATCGATAACTAAACTTTCATTTTGAAGATTAAACGCAATCATTTTTGCATTCACAACAGTGTCCTGTCCGTTTACTTCTGCAGTTGCATTTACCGTCAAACTATCGAGAAAAAAAGTCTCATAACGGGTTGAATCCAAATTTACAGCCGATTCCAGGTGCAGTGAATCAACCGAACCCCACAAATGTGCCTGAACTTTGCCACTGGTTTTAAGCGTGGTAAGAGGAATAAATGATTTAAAATCAGCAATACTGTCGAAGCGGGCATTTAATATGATGTCAGAATTCGACTTTAAGCTATAATTACCATGTGCCGTTAAAACAGCTGATTGTGTTTTAACCCTGAGGGAATCCACCATAACATTTTTGTTTTTATACTGCAAATCAGCAATTAGCGTATCCAGTTTTAACGATTGGAATTGCGATTCAGAAGCATTCATTTTTACTTTTGCAGTCATATTTTCAGGTGTAAATCCCTTTCCGGTTATGTTTGCCTTAAGGTTTATATCCGATTTCAAACTGTCATTCCCCATAATCTCAGCCAGGTTAAACTGACGGGTAGTCAATGCAAGTTGATATACCGGAACATCAAACAAATTCTGTACTGCAGGACGTAAGTTAATTCTTCCAAAGTCACCGTTTCCTTCCACCAGTCCAGTTAAATTTCCATGATCGAGATTAAAATTAAATACCAATTTATCCACAGGCCTGTTTTCAATCATAACATCTTTTAAATCTCCATTCAAAGTTAGAACTGCGGTTTTTGGATCAGTACCCATTCCCTTTGCGGTGAGATTTCCGTTAATTAAATAATCGAGTTGTGCATTACCAGTCCAGTGGGCAAGGTTAACTTTTTCAAGGTTTCCGCTTACATAATAATCCAGAGTAATTTGTGTTGAATTTGACAGGAATTCAACAAAGTTAGCTGAAGAAATATTCAAATGAATTTTTTGATCCTTTTCTTCCAGATTGATGGTGGCCTTTAATGAATCATTTTCCATGCGGGCATCCAGCATAAATTCGGGATTGGCCGGTATTTTTAAATCGGGTAATATAAATTCGAATTCCTCCGGATGAATTGGTGTACTCTGAAAATGAGCAGTTGCCTCGTTGGTTGGAGGTAGGTATGTACCTTTTCCGGTAAGTTGGTTTTGTTGAGTTTTGAGTTGAAAACCTGTTAAATCAATCATCGTTGTATCCCGCGTTACGTTGAAAGCAAGTTGCGTTAGGGTAACATCAGGCTTTTTCGAAACAAACGAGAAATTTTTAAGCTGAACCGATTGCCGGTTTTCTTCCCAGTGTAAAGAAAGATTGCTGTTCAGATGCTGAATTTGTTCAGGAATTAATGTGTCGGGAGTAGTTAATAAAATTTTACCCTCATTCAATTGCACTGCCTGTAAATCCACCTGAAAATTGCTTTCCGAATCGGTTGAATCGGTTGCTGAGGAAGTAGGTTTTATTAATTCCGTGATATTCCAGGTTGAATCGTTTACTTGTTTTAAATGAAATAATGGCTGATCGATTTCGACTGATTTTATTAACAAATGCCCGTTTAAAAGTGGACGTAAATTGTATTGCAAATCCAGGTTGGCAATAAAAGCAACTGTATCACTTTCGTATGTCCAAAGTAAATTTTTCAGTTGTAAGTTTGTAAAAAAATTGCCGTTGATTTCCTCTAAAGAAACATTTCCATTAACGAAGTTGGCGGCTTGTTTGGTAGCAATTTCCGCCAGTTTTTGTTTTACCGGCCGGGTTTGAATGAGCAGACCTGCCAAAATGAGCAAAACAATGATGCCCAGAATAAACCATCCCAGGAACTTCAAAACAAATATGATTACTTTTTTCACTTTCAATTAAAATGCTTGTCCTACACTAATAAAAAATTGTGGGCTCTTTTTCTCATTCCACACCGGAAAGCCCAAATCAAACCGCACCGGCCCAATTGGGGTTTCTACCCGTAATCCGCCACCGGCAGCATAAGCCAGTTCGTTAAAATGGTAATCGTAAGATGGCAGCCACACATTTCCGGCATCTATAAATAACACTCCGCTTAATCGCCAAAACAATTTATACCGCAATTCAAGGTTTCCTTCCAAAACACTTTTCCCGCCCAGTGGGGTACCACTTTCACGTTTTGGTCCCAACTCCGAACGATTCCAACCGCGAACTGAATAGCTACCGCCGGAATAAAACCTGTCTTCAACCGGAATGAACCCGCTTGAATCGGCAGAGCTAATTCCTCCAGCCATTATTCGGGCAGCAATAACCACTTCACCAAATTTGTGATAAGTGCGAAAATTGCCCCACAACCGAGTGTAACTAAAATCTCCTCCAAACAAATAGCCATTTAACTTAAAACCAACCGACACATTAAATCCTTCTTCAGGTGAAAATTTGGGATCTGAATTATCAAAAATAGTATTAAACAGCAGCCCGGACTTATTATAAGGAAATTTGTGGCTTTCACTATCTGGAAACTCCGGATCGCCCGGTTCAGTAGTTTGTTCAACATCTTCAAGGTAATAGTTAAGCGAGCTGTTTAGCCGCGGGTTAAACTGGTAGGTAAATGGTATATTCATACCATAAGTGCGGGTATTGTAACCTGGCTCAGTATTTTTTGTAATAAACGGATTTAGTTCAATGGTGCTGTTCATTAACCCAAACAATTGGGGCTGAATCCAACGCAAATTGGCAGAATAAGGCATCAAAGCCGAGTGTTTCAGGTAAAGATTTATACGGCTGGCACCACCCAAAAAACTCCGGTAAGTAAAGTCGAGAAAGGTCCGGAATTTATCCTCGGTTCCGTAACCGACACCATAACGGGTTGTAATCCGTGGTATTTCGTCTACATTTATTTTGACGTCAATTGGATTCTCCGGGGTTTCTTCAGTGGTTTGCGGCAACACAGAAACAACCCTGAACAGTTGTAACTGGTACAAGCTTTTGCGGGTTTTATCGAGTAAAGATTTGTTGTATAATTGCCCGTCTTTATATTTAATTTGATTGCGAATAACTTTTTTTGATACATAATCGTTACCCGAAATTTCCGTTTCTCCAATGTAAGTCTTGGGTCCCGACTGAAGAGAATATGTAATATCACTTTGTAAATTTTCCAGGTCGAGGTTTATGTTATAATCTACTTTAACATAAGCATATCCGAGGCTTTTGAAGTTGTCTTCAACCACCTGAACATCATTGTTTAAATCTTCGTCACGAAACCGTTTGCCTTTTTTTAAATCCATTTGCCGGTGCAATCGTTTTAACAACGAATCAGTATTTAAATGCATTAATTCTTCTCCAAACTGAAACTTAATCGTATCCACCACAACAGGTTTCCCCTCATCGATATCGATGTTAAGTGTAACTTTTTGTTTTTTTTCATTTATACGAAGTGGCCGTAGTTTTGCATCCACATTCAAAAATCCTTCGCTTTGATAAGTGCGTATTAGCCGTTGCATGTCCATATCGATTATCTCCTGATTATAAAGGGATCGCTCTTTCTTTGTCAATAATTTTTGAAGGAATGATACATCTTTTAACGACATGGCTTCCAGCAGGAATTGTTTATCCAGCGTTTTATTTCCATGAAAATTAATGTGCCTAATTTCATAATTACTCTGTGCACTTCCCAAAAAAGTAGTTGCAATGATTAAAATACCTATAAAAACGAATCGAAGCAGGTGCATAAAAAGTAATGTGTTAATTAATTTGAATGAATATTTATAATTATCATTTCATGTTGTAAGCATAGCTTTTGTTACTAACCTGTTGAATGTTCCGATAATCAAATTGATTTGTTCAGAAAAACCAGTTACCTGTTAAATTTAAAAATCGTTACAATACAGTTTTAACTTTGCCTCTAATGTTATGATATGCAGAATAGTTATAATTAAACTTTCTTAATCCATAATACTGTATTAACCAATTTATTTATTTTCCCCATTCCATTCTTTTGCTTTACTTATGGCAATTGGTATTGACATCCCTTCATCCATATGTTCCTTCTCTACCAGTGAATTTGCTATTTCAATTGCTTTTTCACGTACATTGCTATCCAGGTTTTCCATTGCTATCGGATAATCTGTTTTTGTCCATTTCATACTAACTTTTTTTATTGTCCTAAGATTACAGTGAAGAATTGTGCCAAACTACTCTGCCAGCTCGTTTTTACTGTGGATGATTTAATTCACTACATTTCAGGCAAATGAAACACAAAGAGTTAATTAAAATGAACAGTGCATTCAACGGTGTTTTTTTATTAAACATTAGAAAATACAAATTCTACAATTAGTGTATTTTTTTCCACACATTACTGTGTTTTTAGCTTCTAACAAATGTTCAGTTAACAATTTAACGTCATATTTAGTAAGTTGATAATAAGAATATTATAAGCGCATATAATCATAATAAACATATTCAATATTTCTGGTGCTTTATTTGAAATGCAAAAATATACAATTGCAACATACATCTAAAAATCATTATGAAAGGTATTATAGGCCAGATACAAAGCTCAACCGAAGGTTTTTTGAATGAAATGGGAAATATTACCCAATTTACCATACGTACCATTCAACAGTTTTTTATAGCTCCTTTTGAACTAAAAGAATTGTTAAAACAGGGTTACCAAACTGGAAACAAAACGCTTTCACTGATTTCAATAACAGGATTTATTATGGGTTTGGTTCTCACATTACAAACGAGGCCGGTTTTGGCTGAATTTGGCGCTCAATCAATGCTTCCGGGAATGATTACCGTTTCCATAATCAGGGAAATTGGCCCTGTAATTACGGCTTTACTTTGCGCCGGTAAAATAAGTTCGGGAATTGGTGCCGAACTGGGAGCAATGAAAGTTACCGAACAACTGGATGCCATGGAAGTTTCGGGTACCAAACCGTTAAACTTTGTTGTTGCCACGCGTGTTTTAGCCACTACTTTAATTGTGCCGGTGTTGGTATTTTATAATGATGCAATTGCCATTTTCGGTTCATATGTTGCAGTAATTATGCACGAAAAATTGTCGCTTATCCTGTTTCTTACACAGGCTTTTGATTCATTAAGTTTTGCCGATTTAATTCCGGCGACAATAAAATCCATATTTTTTGGATTTTTTATTGGCTTAATCGGTTCATATAAAGGGTATAACACGGCCCGTGGGACAGAATCTGTAGGGCAATCGGCGAATTCTGCCGTAGTCACAGCATCACTTGTAATTTTCATTATTGATTTGATTGCCGTACAAGCGTCCGAATTAATTTACAGGTTATAACTGCCATTTATGGAAAAAGTAATAGAAATAGAAGATCTGAAAAAGTCGTTTGGAAGCAATAACGTTCTAAAAGGTGTAAGTCTTAAGCTTAACCGTGGAGAAAATATAGCCATTCTGGGGGAATCGGGCTCGGGAAAATCGGTGTTAACCAAATGTATTGTTAGATTACTAAAAGCTGATTCGGGTACTATTAAAGTGTTGAAAAAAAACATAAACGAATTGGATGGTATTGAATTGGATGAAATGCGACAGCATATTGGATATCTTTTCCAGGGAGGGGCGTTGTATGATTCAATGACGGTAAGACAAAATCTTGAATTTCCGGTAAGACGAACCCAGGCTTCGAAAAATAAAGGTGAAATAAACAATATGGTGGAAGAAGCATTGGAGAATGTAGGGCTTCTGGATGCAATAAACAAGATGCCTGCTGAACTCTCCGGCGGAATGAAAAAACGCATCGGGCTGGCCAGAACAATAATACTTAGGCCTGAAATTATTTTATATGATGAACCAACAACTGGTTTAGATCCTGTTACATCAGGTGAAATAAGCGAATTAATTTTACGGGTTCAGGAAAAATATAATACATCTTCCATAATAATAACACATGATATGAAGTGCGCAAAAATTACTGCCAATGAACTGAAACTGATGATAGACGGCAAAATCTCAACAGAAGGCACTTATGATGAACTGAGTAAAAGTGAGGACAAATATGTGAGGGCTTATTTTAATTAGAATAAAAATCATGAAAAAACAAAAAATACATACGATAAAACTGGGATTAATGGTTGCTGCCGGACTATTGTTATTTATTGTGGCCATTTATTACCTGGGCAGTCAGCAAAACCTTTTTTCTTCAACTGTTACTTTAAAAAGTTATTTTAGAAATGTGAGTGGTTTGGTTGAAGGAAACAAAGTACGTTACTCTGGAATAACAGTCGGTACTGTATCACAGATTCAGATAATAAAAGACACAACCATTCTGGTTGACATGGCAGTTGATAAAAAAATCGTAAAATTTATCCGAAAAGATTCAAAAGTTGTAATTAGCAGCGATGGCTTAATGGGCAGCAAAATAATTAATATTCTGCCAGGCACTTCAAATGCGGGGCAGGTTAGCGAAGACGATTTTTTACAAACAAAAAATACTATTGACATGCAAAATGTGTTGGAGGATGCACAACAATTTATACAGGAAGGTCGTCAGATTACTCAAAACCTTATTGACATCAGTGAGAAAATGAATAACGGGAAAGGCGATTTTGCTGTTCTTCTCAATGAAAATAATATAACATCAAAATTGGATGAAACAGGTGATGAAATGATAGCTTTTGCAACAAATGCCAAAGAAATATCGGAGCATGTAAATGATGGAGAAGGTGATTTGGGGAGATTAGTGAGAGACACCATTATAACCGGACAAATAAATAATGTAATGGGCAACCTGAACAAAATCAGCATAAAAACTGACTCTTTAACCACACAATTACTTCTTTTCGCCAAAGAACTGAATACGGGAAATGGTATTGCGCACCGTTTGGTTTACGATACTGTTATGGCCGACCAATTTGATACGACATTTGTAAAAGTGAATAATGGTATTGAAAATGTACAGGATGCCGCCAAAACAATAGAACGCAGCTGGATTTTTAATTTGTTTTCAAAAAATAAAAATAAGTAATGGAGCTGTTTTTTACCAATTGATTCTGATTGTGGTTATGGTTGTGAATAAATCCTGTCAAATATTCTGTTACTCTTTGAAATCAACTTATATTAAACTGAAAAACAACCCATTGAAGCCCAAACAATATCTTCATCTGTATTGATAAAAATATTTTTAACGTTAAGATTTGATAAAAAGGTGTGAAAATTTTCTACAATAATGGTCAACAAGTTAAATAACTGGAAATTATAATTTCCAAAATTTCTTTATTACAAAAAGAAAACCGACAAGTAAAATTTTGTTCAATTCAAAATATATACTATTATACATATTGTTATTGAATTAAATTCTAATTAACTGAAATACAATTTTTTGTAAATATATTTTAGCTATTTTTTTACATCTTTTAATCAATTTATAAGAACAGGTTATTGTACTTTTTATTCCAATTTTTCAAATCAAAGTTTATCTATTAGGTGTATAAACAAGGTTTAATATATTTTATCATAACATTGTTAAAAACTGGCATAATTCTTTCATTCATACCTGCATACAATAATTTCAATATATGAATAAAAGTTTACTGGAAAGAACAGCATTTTCTTTAATTATTGTTTCAGTGTTGTTACTTGGAGCAATTTTAGCAAAGGATTTTTTATTGCCACTCTTGTTTAGTTTTTTCCTGTCATATTTGCTTTATCCGCTTGTATGGAAGTTAGAAAAATCAGGCGTACCCAGGATTTTTGCCATATTACTGGTATTGATTTTAACACTAATAGTTTGTAGCGGCATCGTTTTACTTGTATCCCTGAAAATTTCAAACACAAGCATTAATTTATCAGAGTTAAAAGATCAGGTTGATATGAAAATCGATTCACTTATTAATTATTTCGAATCAAATACTACGTTGAAAGCAAGCACAATGAAACATTACTTTAACGAGATTGTAAATAAATTATTTACTTCTTTGGAATCGCAAGCGGGAAACATATTAACCACAACAACTACTACTATTTTTCAAATCGTCATTTTACCGGTTTATACTTTTTTTATTCTTTTTTACCGTACCAAAACAGCTCATGTTATTTTTAGGTTGGCCGGACGAAAAAGAAAATGGAGAACACTTAAAATTTTACGTGAAATATCCACGGTAACTACAAAATATTTGAGAGGAGTGCTGACTGTTGTTTTAATTCTGGCTATACTTAATTCAACAGGCTTATATATTATAGGCATTGAAAATGCTCTTACCTTCGGAATACTTTCGGCTGTATTAAATCTGATTCCCTATTTTGGCACTTTACTCGGTGGATTAATTCCTATTTTGTATGTTCTGATAAGCACCCCACAGCCATTTCATACCATATTGCAAATTGTAATTCTGTTTGTAATTGTACAATTTTTAGAGAATAACATTTTAACACCCAATATTGTGGGGGGAAATATTAAAATTAACCCATTTGCAATTATTCTCAGTCTCCTTTTAGCAAATATGATTTGGGGAATAGCCGGGATGCTAATTGTAGTTCCCTGTCTGGCAATTTTAAAAATCATTATGCGGAATATTGAAAGACTGAAACCTTATGCTTTTTTAATAAGCGACAGAGGTGTGGACAATTACAGTATAAATGTTGCAGGCATTTTAAAAAATAATAAAAGAAAGGTTAAACAGCTATGGAAAAAAATAAGATTTTAAAAACACTGCGTAACTGGTTTACAATTTTAAAAAACGCAATTAAACATTTTGATTCAAACCGGCCCATACAATTGGCCGGAACAACTGCATTTTTTGCTATTTTTTCTATTGCACCCATTCTTATCATAATTATCTCCGTATTTGGTTTCATTACGAATGATGAAATCATCCGTCAGAAGCTGTTTAACGAATTAAATGTGTTGTTGGGTAAGGAAAGTAGTCAATTGTTGCAAACGGCGATTGATAATTATCAGATCGCTCAAAAAAGTGGTATAGGTGCTGTCATCGGAATTGTAATATTCCTGTTTTCAGCAACCACTCTCTTTAGCATTCTGCAAAATTCAATAAATTACATTTGGCGGGTACAGGCTAAAGCAAATGTTAGAATGGGGATATTAAACCTGATAAAAACCCGGATTTTATCTTTTGGAGTGATACTTAGCCTTGGTTTTGTGCTTCTTGTTTCACTTGTTTTCGATGCTTCAATCGCATTTTTGAAAGATTTTTTATCGACCTACCTGAACAATAAAATGATTGTTTTGGCACAAATAATTAATTACGTCCTTTCATTTGGAATTATAACCTCCATATTTGCCGTGATTTATCGTTTTTTACCTGATGTAAAAGTGAGATGGAATGCAAGTTGGTTTGCCGCCATTTTTGCTTCAATTTTATTTTCCGGTGGAAAATTTCTGATTGGCTATATTATCGGAAGCAGCAATCTGGGAGTGGTTTATGGTGCAGCCAGTTCGTTTGCAATTATTCTTGTATGGATTTATTATGCATCAATTATATTCTATTTTGGTGTTGAAATAAGTCACCAGTTTTCACTGTTCTTTCATCACAAAAACAAACCAATGAAGTTTGCAGTACCTTTCCGTATAGACAAGGTAGATAAAGGTTTCCAATAAAAAATGGCAAAAAAAAACGGATTATAAAAATCCGTTTGGTAATTCAGAGCTCCTAGGACCCTCGTATGAGAGAAACCAGAATGGATATGACTGCCAGTACAAGCAAAATGTGAATCAAACCTCCAGCTGAATATACAAAGAAACCAAATATCCAACCAATGATCAGAACTACAGCTATTATATACAGTATTCCTCTCATGGCTTATAAATTATTGATTTCATCAGTTAATTCCTCTTTTGATTTGCCCGTCTTTTTTTGGAGACGACCGAGAAGTTCATCCTCTTTTCCATCCGCGTATTTAAGATCCTCATCTGTAAGATCTGCATACTTTTGTTTCATTTTACCTTTTAAAACATTCCAGTTTCCTTTAATTTGTAATTTGTTCATAGCTTTAATTTTTAAATATTAGACATTAATTACTCCATTATAGATTTTCTGTAATGGAAATATTGTAAGGGCTTAAATTAACCCTGTTCTCTTCCGGTTCATTCGTTAAAATGTTCCTTTATATTTCAATCTTACTTTTCAATCTGACCTTAATTTCAATATGTTTCTTTTGCTAAAACCTAAATTATCATAAAACCTCCGAATGAATTTTTTCTTCTAATTTGGCTTCTGTTGTCCCATATCTTTTTAAACAAAAGATCATCACAAAAATTATATCATCTTTTTTTATTTACCGCCATAACAAAGCCAATAACCATGATTACTCCACTAACAATTACAGGAGTCCAGTTTGCTGAACTGACTGCAATATCAATTCCGAACAAACTAAACGTTTCCGAATTATCAATAGCTTGTAAACCAAAAATTATAACTCCGGCCAGGCCTAAAACAAATAATATAATTCCTGCTACTTTCATTTTTTATCAATTTTTTTTGATTATGATAGTAATTACTGACAATAACATGCCAAAATTAAACAGGCAAAAAAAATTAGCATAATAAATATTACCACATCGCCTGACTTTACTGTCAGCAAGCACATTTTTTAACAGTTTTCGTTAAATAGAATCAAATCAAAAGTTCCACACATTCTGAGGAATTAAATCCACAAAAAGTGTAGAATTTAGATTTACAGGTATGCCGATCATTTTTACTAAAAAAAGAAATAACGCAGATCCCTATGTTCCTCCACAAAGAATCTTGTCTCAAAATCATGTTGAGGCAAAACAGGTTTTGCACCAAACAAAACAATTGTAATCAGAATTAGCATTTTAAACCGTCTGTTGTATATTGTTCTTCTTAGTTTCAGCTTATATAACTCTCCATGAAACAACGTAATGTAGTTTTATAATTGTTTAACAAGCTGAATTTCAAATAGATTTGTTTTATTTTTTTGAGATCAAACCTTTTTAATGTTGTGGACACTAAACCTCAATGTGTGGATATTAATAAACAAAATCATGCAAAAAAACAAAATTCAAAAATTTACGATTAAATCGTATGCAACACTGAATCAGTAACTTGAAATAATTTTCAACTTTTATTTCCTGTAATGGCATAATTATTTTACTCCTGAACAAAAATCACTATAAAATTGAAAATTATGAATTCAAAAATGAAAAGATGCAAAAATTTGCTACCCATATTATTCGCGTTGGTGTTGATGATATCCTCATGCAACACAACAAAAACATTTAAAGGTGGTGCGATTGGAGCCGGAGCCGGAGGAGTGATTGGAGGTTTAATTGGTTCGGGTTCTGACAATGCAGCTAAAGGAGCAATTTTAGGTGCTGCAGTTGGTGGAGCTGCCGGTGCTGTTATCGGAAACTACATGGATAAACAAGCGGAAGAACTCGAAAAAGATTTGGAAGGTGCAGAAGTAGAACGTATTGGTGAAGGAATAAAAGTAACTTTTGATTCCGGAATACTGTTTGGTTTTGATTCAACTCAGCTTACCGAGTCTTCAAGAGATAATATTTCAGAAATGGCAGAAACATTGAAAAAATATGAAGATACTGAAATTATTGTTGAAGGTCATACAGATAGTAAAGGCTCCAAAAAATACAATCAAAAGCTTTCAGAACAAAGAGCATCAAGCGTAGCGGGTCAATTAAAAGCACTTGGTGTGGATTCATCAAGGATTTCTGAAGTTGGTTACGGAGAAGAAATGCCAGTTGCCGATAATTCAAGTGAGGATGGAAGAAGCCAAAACAGACGGGTTGAAGTTGCAATTTTTGCTAACGAAAAGTTGAAAAAAGCAGCCGAACAAGGCGAAGTGGAAACAAAATAATTTAAAAATTTAAAATTTAATGAAATGAAAAAAATAATATTAATAACAATTTTATGTCTGGGCGTTAGTTCAATTATTTACTCCCAAAATTCACGCACAGGAATTAAGGGTGGTATAAACTTCTCAAGTCTTTCTACTGACGGGAACAACGATAAAAACTTAAAAATGGGACTAAATGCAGGTGTTTTTACAAAAATTCCGTTTAATGATGTTTTTGCCATTCAGCCCGAATTACTTTATTCAAATAAAGGAATCAAACTAAATTACGATGAAAGTGCCATTGCTGATGGAGATTCAAAATTCAATTTGAATTATATTGATTTACCTGTAAAATTGGTTTTTAATTTATCTGAAGATTTTGAATTTCAGGTTGGCCCTTATGTAAGTTACCTGTTAAATGCAAATATTGATACTAATGCAGATGTACTGAATTTTTTTCAGGTTAACTCGGCGGATGAAATTGACAGGGATCGTTTTAACTCATTTGATTACGGATTAACAGCCGGACTTGGATTCGATTTGGATCCTTTGATTTTTGGAGTTAATTACAACCTGGGGCTCAATCAGGTTGCAAAAAACGATGACATAGCCTATGACTTTTTGGGTGATGCCAAAAACATGGTAATTCAGTTATATGTAGGTGTTAAGTTTTAATCATTCATATAATAGTTGTCAACTTAGATTTCGAGAAATATCAATCACTGCTTTTTGGCATCTTGCTGACATTGCTGCAGGTATAGACATCAATAAGCAACCAACAAAGAATTTGCTATAATTCATTGTTTTGGCAGGAGTTAACAGAGTAATTTAAGTTGAATTATGGTGCATATGGCATTATTTACAAGTGTAATATAGATACAGTTAAAAAATGAAATTAAAAATATCATGAAATTAAAATCAAAATTGTTGCTCATAATATTTGTGGGCCTGGAAATAACCTCTTGTGTGAGTACTAAAAAATATACGTCAATGCGTGAAAGTCTTGAAAGAGACATTGCAGCAAAGAATACTCAACTTGAAGAATGTAACGACAGGGTAAATGACTACATTAAAGAACTTACGGCAAGTAAATCTAACTTGAATCATCGCGAAGAGCAAATAACTGATTTGAGAGATCAACTTACCGACGTCAAAAATCAAAGAGATAAACAGGTTACACAGGTTGGTGATTTAGCGGTTCTTTCGCAATCAGCCAATCAAAATATTGCTGAAACCTTGAGTCAGTTGCAAAAAAAGGATAATTATATTCAGTTGTTACAATCCGCAAGGTCTAAGGCAGATTCAATTAACCTTGCTCTTGCGATAAATCTTAAAAATGTTTTAAGTGAGGGAATAGAAGACAAGGATGTTGAAATAAAAGTCGATAAGACAGTGGTATTCATCAACATTTCCGACAAGATGTTATATGAAAGCGGAAGCTTCAATTTAACGCCAAGAGCTAATGAAGTATTGGAAAAAATAGCCCTTATTATCAAATCAAGACCCGAACTTGAAGTAATGGTTGAAGGCTACACCGACAATGTTCCGGTAAGTACATCATGCTTGAAAGATAACTGGGACTTAAGTGTAAAAAGAGCAACTTCGGTAGTTAGATTGTTACAAAACAGTTACAACGTAGATCCCAATCGGTTAATTGCTGCAGGAAGGGGTGAATTCAACACGTTGGCCAGCAATGATACGGATGAGGGAAGATCTACAAATCGCAGAACAAGAATTATTATACTTCCAAAACTCAATCAGTTTTACGACTTGTTAGATCCAAATCTGGCCTCTAAATAATTATAGTATTAAAAAAGTTAGCAACAATAACTTATAACGACTGTAGTTTCCGGTTTACAGGAAATCAATTGATGATTGATTTTTGTGTATTAAAGTTTCATATCGAATGAATCGGTTTTTACGCTTTTTAACTGTCGGATTTCTTCTTCCTGACTTTTTATTTTTTTCTCCTTAGTCCTTAATTCACGAATCATTTTATTGCGATAAGGCAATGACAACAGTGAACTGATGATGGCTCCGATTATTACAGATAATATCAGAACAAGTGACAAATTCGATTCAGTGCTCCAAAGCCAAAATTTGATATTAACTGTTGTGGAATTATCCAGGGCAAAAAAAACGACAGCCAGTATAATTACTAATATTACGATAAATGTTTTTTGCATTGATTTTTATTTTAAATGTTAATTTTCAATTTGTTTTACTGCTGAATTAGGTTTGTGTTTTAATTTTCAACAAAAAATAATTCAAATTTTTTAAAGGTACTGAATAGCATTTACATGCGAATTTTATTCTGACAATTTAACCGGTTATCATGGAAAAATTTATCTCCTTATAAAACGTCTGCTGTGCAATTCTATGAAATAAACAATAGTCGGGCGTTTCTGTTTTATCGTCAGTTTGTAATTTTCCCATTTTAGGTTCAGTTTCTCCACATGAATTCATCTTTTTTATTTGAACTGGGTTTCAACACATGCTGCATTTGCTGCCTGCAGTATTGTTTTTAAAACCTTGAACGTTCAAAAGGTGTTTTATACGTTCAATATACTCATTCGTTTCTATTTAATTATCATTTCTCAAAATTTAAATATTTGCTCAGTTCACGTTCAATATGCAGTTCATGTGCCTGAACTATTTTTTTTCGTGAAAAACCAACACAGGAAGTTGGGTAGTTTTTAGCAATTCTTTTGTATGACTCGAAGTAAATATTCGCTCAAAGAATGATTTATTTGCTTTTAACATTACCAATAAATCAGCATTGTTATTCACAGCCAGATCGTTTAAGAGCGGAATCAATTCGTCATCTTTGCTTTGATACACTGCTTTAACAGTAAGTTGTTTATAAGAAGTTTTCGCCTGAAGCATTTCTACAAAACCTGCCTTTTTTACCCGATCTTCAAAATCAACGCTATCGGTTATGTGCAAAGCAGTAATGTTTGGCATTACATGAGGAAAAAGGCCAATTAGTTTTTTTAAATTTTCAACATCTTCTTCTTTGTAATCGGTGGCATAAACTATTTCGGAAAATGGTCGGTAAAATGCTCCTTTAGGAATAATCCAAACCGGACATTCCACAGTTTTTATTACATCTATATTGGAAGAAGTTTGCACCCAGAAACTGTCATCTTGCTGACCTTCAAGTATTACCATATCAGCTTCATTATTTGAAATAAGTTCATCTATAACTAAAACTGCAGAGCCAATTTCTACTGAATATCCACTAAAAACAGGCTTTGGAATTTCTTTGCTCACTTCATCAACATTTCTTTTTAAAATCATGTTGGTTTCGTCAGTTATTTCTTTCAGATTTCCTTCAACCTGCATTGATGCTACACCTGCAGAACCTGCCAAACCATAAGGGTATTGCGGTGGTGTATGAACATTTAATACTTTTACCTGACCAGTAAGGTCAATTGCCATACCTGCTACAAAACGTAAAAATTCTTTCGATTGATTGGGGTCGTTTACAACTGCCAGTAGTGTTTTCATAATATATATTTTTATTGTTATCATAATTAGAACAAACCCTGTGCCTCTGTCTTTTCCATATTTGTTAAATTGAATTGAAATTCCGCATTTAAAGGCTTTTGATATGCCCTCTCATCATTTTGCAATAAATGAAAAGATAGCAATTGTGGAAAAAAAGAGAATAGTGTGAAAAACCTCTACACTAAAAATCCCTTTTGCGCGCTTTTAAAACCTAAACCAATACACAGTTTCATGTGGCACAATATTTTCAATTCTCCAACAGACCTGAAAAAACAATTGATATGAAAAAGATAAACAACATACTAAAATCAAGTGTTATACTGTTGAGTTGGTTTATTATTTTTTTACAATCCATTATAATTGTTTCCTGTAATTCTTCAACTCAACAAAACACAAAGAAGGAAGAAGTTCCGAATGAAATTCAACACATGAATGAGGTAGAAGACGACAATTTGGTTTTTGAAAAAGAGAAATTGAAAACTGAAGTTGATTCGGTGTTAAATGATTTCGACAAGCAGCTTTTTGCATATGAAAACGAATTACAGCAAGGTTCAACTAAAAACAATCCAAACAACGAGGAACCATTAATCAAATTAAAAGCTAAAAGAGATGTACTTAGGGTTCACATTGGCGAAATTGAAAAACAAGATTATAAAAACTGGCAAGCTTTTAAAGCCGAATTTAGACACAATACGCAACAGTTTTCTTCGGGTGTTAAAGAGTTTTTTCAAAACAATAAATAGAACAAATCATTTGGTTCTTTATTTTTTTATCTATGTCAAAACAACGTAAAGATCTTAAAGATGCATTAAATAAACCCAAAAAGATTAATGAAATTCTGGATGAACAAATTGAAACTGCTTTAAGGGAGCATCGTCGTTCAAATCAGGATTTGTTTTTTTCTGCAATATCTGCAGGCCTGGAAGTTGGGTTCAGCGTTTTTTTAATGGCGGTTGTTTATAGTTTGTTTCATGGTTTTCTTCATCCTTCGGTGCTTCATGTTTTAATAGCCCTTGCATATCCAATAGGGTTTATTTTTGTGATAATTGGCCGTTCCGAGCTTTTTACCGAACACACCACATTAGCGGTTATTCCAGTATTAAATCGAAACGCCACAATCAAAAGTTTACTCATTTTATGGAGTATAGTTTATGCCGGCAATCTTTTGGGTGGGTACTTTTTTGGATATATTTTGTCCATATTGCCCGAACGGTTAAACAACATTCACAATAACACATTTTACTTCCTTGCTGAAAAATTAATTAATCATCCCTGGTATGTTATATTGGGCAGTGGTGTTTTAGCAGGCTGGCTTATGGGGCTTTTATCATGGCTTGTCACATCATCACAGGAAACCATAAGTCGCATCTTTATTATCATTCTCATAACCTCAGTTATCGGTATGGGAGGGCTCCATCACTCCATTGTAGGTTCAATTGAGATTTTTACTGCCACCATAACCAGCGAACTTGTTGGTTGGAAGGATTATTTACATGTTCAAATTTGGGCTACACTTGGTAATTTAGTTGGTGGAGTTGTTTTTGTTGCGTTTGTAAAGTTTAGTTATATAAATCCCAGCAAGAAATCCGATAAAAGTTGAAGTCACGTATAAACCACAATGTATCTTAATTTAATCGCCTGTTTTGGAAGTTATTATCCCTTTTCTACTCAATGGAAGGAAGATCAAAAGAATTACTGATGGATTTGCAAATCAGCTTGAAACTGCTAAAAACTTAAAAGAAGTTATTTACCTTGCGAAGAAACTACCATAATTGGATATTTATATTTTTAAGGTTTTAATACTTGCTATGGAAATTAGCAAACAAAACCTGCTTGCTTAAAACAATGGAAATAATTATACATTCATCAAGGAAAATGAAAACAAAACAATAATCTATAATTTTTAATCGAATGAAACGCAGCGAAATTAACCAGCTAATTCAGCAATCAATTGATTTCTTCAATGAAATGAATTTTAAACTCCCGCCGTGGGCCTACTGGAAACCGCAAGACTGGAAAGGAAAATACGACACCTGTTCGGAAATTGTGGACAACATGCTGGGATGGGATTTAACCGACTTTGGAATTGGCAATTTTCAGAAACAAGGTTTAATATTGTTTACAATTCGAAATGGAAACCTGAAAAAGGGAGGTAAAACATATGCTGAAAAAGTTATGATTGTTGAAGAAAACCAGGTTACTCCGATGCATTTTCACTGGAGTAAAATGGAAGATATTATCAATCGTGGAGGAGGAAATCTAGTGCTTGATCTCATAAAGGCTGATAAAAACGAAAATTTTTCGGAAGAAGATTTTGCCGTACAAATTGATGGAATTACACACCGGCTAAAAGCGAATTCAAAAGTAATTCTTACCCCAGGGGAAAGCATTTGTTTGGAACAGGGAATTTATCACAAATTTTATGGTGAAGCTGGAAAAGGGAAAGTTTTTGTGGGTGAAGTTAGCGCTGTGAATGATGATAATGCGGACAACAGATTTTACGATCCGATAGGTCGTTTCCCAAAAATTGAAGAAGATGAGGCACCACTGCATTTACTGGTTTCAGATTACAGGAATTACCTCTGATTTAACAATAAGACAGAACAAAACAGTTGAATATGAACCGCAAAATTATTGTTTCCGGAGTTGGGTGTTGTTTGGTTGACCGTGTGTACAATAACATTTCTTTTACTTCCGAAAATTTTTCAGTTTACCTTTCCAAAAAACGTGGAGATGGTGGATTGACTCCCGGAAAACTTGTTTTCACTGAGGAATTTGAAAAATTCAGCGGAATGGATTTTCAAAATTCACTTTTCAAAATTACAGATGGAAAACAGCATGATAAAATAAATATCGGTGGACCGGGCATTGTTGCAATTATCCACGCAGCCCAAATGCTTGAAAACACTCATTCAGAATGCCGGTTTTACGGTTGCGGCGGAAAAGATGAAGATGGAAATTTCCTGCTGTCATCGTTGAAAAAAACTCCTGTAATTTTCGATTCCTACAAATTAACCGGGGCAGTAACACCTTCTACTGTTGTGCTTTCAGACCCCGGTTTTGATAATGGTAATGGTGAACGCATATTTATAAATTCAATTGGTGCTGCATGGGATTATTCGCCCAATGAACTCGATGATGACTTTTTTACTTCTGATATAGTGGTTTTTGGAGGTACAGCACTGGTTCCGGCAATTCACGATAATTTGACAGAAGTACTGGAAAAAGCAAAACGGAAAAACTGCATTACAATTGTAAATACTGTTTATGATTTCAGAAATGAAAAAGCTAACCCAGCAGAAAAATGGCCCTTGGGTAAAAGCGATGAAAGTTATAAAAATACCGATCTTTTAATTACTGACAGGGAAGAGGCACTGCGATTAAGCGGAAAAACCAATTTAAATTCGGCATTTGAATTTTTCCAGAAAAATAAAACCGGGGCAGTAATAGTTACCAATGGTGCTGAAAATCTTCATTTTTTTGTAAATGAAGAAAGTAGGTTTCGGAAACCTCTGATTTCGAAACTGCCAGTTTCCAAAGCCATTTCAGAAGAGTTGAAAAAAGGGCATTTCGGCGACACAACAGGTTGTGGCGACAATTTCGTTGGTGGTGTAATTGCCTCACTGGTTTCACAGTTACAAAACAATTCTGAAAAACCCGATTTAACTGAAGCGATAATTTGGGGAATTATTTCAGGAGGATATTCATGTTTTTATATGGGTGGAACCTATTTTGAAGAAACTGGTGGCGAGAAAAGAAACTTAATAGCTCCATATTACAAAAAGTATATAAACCAGATTGGTGGATAAAAATAAATCGATATTAATTTTTGGGGCTGGCAAAATCGGGCGTTCTTTTATTGGACAACTTTTTGGTGTGGCTGGTTACGAAGTTATTTTTACAGATATTGACCTTGAAATTACAGAAGCTTTAAATAAACGGAAATGTTATCCGGTGGTAATAAAAAGCGAAACAGAAAAAACAATTATTGTTTCAAATGTCAGGGCGGTTTCAGTGTTTGAACACGAAAAAGTAATTTCAGAAATTGCTAATGCATCCATTTTGGCCGTTTCAGTTGGGAAAAATGCTTTGGAAAAGGTTATTCCATTAATAGCCAAAGGCCTTGAAAGACGTTTTCACACAAATCCAAATCTTCCTTTAGATATTATTATTGCTGAAAATATGCGATCGGCTGCCGAATTTATTTTTGATAAACTTTCATCCTTTCTTCCTGAATATTATCCAATTCACAAATTGGTTGGACTTGTTGAAACAAGTATTGGGAAAATGGTTCCGTTAATTACTGCTGCTGATCATTTGGATGATCCGTTACAGGTTTTTGCTGAACCATACAACGAATTAATTTTAGACAAACACGGATTTAAAGGTGAAATTCCGGATGTGAAAGGTCTTTCACCAAAAGAAAATATAAAAGCCTGGGTTGACAGAAAAGCATTTATTCATAATCTGGGTCATGCAACAGTAGCTTATGCCGGAGCATTTTATTTCCCCAAATCTCAATTTGTTTATGAAGTCCTGGCCAATGAACGTATTTTCTCATTTGCTAAAAATGTGATGAAACAGGCAGCCCAAATACTTGTTTACTTTTATCCGAACGATTTTACTTTTACCGATCTTGAACTTCATATCGATGATTTATTGTATCGTTTTCAGAATGAAGCATTGAAAGACACCATTTTCCGTGTTGGTCAGGATTTACCAAGAAAACTAAACAGATGCGATCGTTTTGCGGGGATTATTCAAATGGCAAAAGAAAGTGGGCTCCCCTATAATTTTATTCTTGAAGCCATGGTTTTTGGATTTTTCTTTCAAAAAACAAATGAGCAAAATGAACTTTCGGAGCCAGATAAAAAATTCATACAACTTTTAGATTCAGGATTGGAAAATGTGCTTGTTGCGATTTGTGATTTTAATCGCGAAAAGGATAAGCATTTTATTGACGAACTAAAAAAACAATATTCTGAAATAAAATACTCAATTCTAAATCAATAAATTCACGGAAACGTATTTTATTACCAATAAAAACTGACTATGAAACCAATAAGAATTCATAAACCCAAAGTCTTTAAACCCGCGATTCTGTTTTTCCATGTTGTTGTCATACTTATCAGTTGTACCACTGCATCCGTTGACACATTAAAAGAAGAGTTTAAAAATCCTCCGGATTCAGCACGACCGGGTGTTTACTGGTATTTTATGGATGGAAATTTATCGCGAGAAGAGATGACAAAAGACCTTGAGTCCATGAAGCAGGCGGGAATTAATAATTTAATTTTTCTTGAAGTTGGAATTGGAGTTCCCAGGGGGCCGGTTGATTTTATGAGCGAGGAGTGGCAGGATTTATTTGTTCATGCAGTAAGGGAAGCAGAGCGTCTGGGTATCAAAATACGTTTGGGCGCAGGTCCAGGTTGGTGCGGAAGTGGCGGTCCGTGGGTGAAACCGGAAGAATCAATGAAACATCTGGTTTTTAGTGAAACTGAAGTTACAGGCAACCATTTAGTGGAAATTTCACTTCCGGTTCCCGAACAACGAAGTACACCATGGCATACGATGAAAAATCCGTATTATGAAGATGTTGCAGTTTACGCTATTCCCAAATCAGCGAAACCTGTAATTGAAGACATCAACGAAAAGGCACTCTACGAAAGGTATCCTTATTCTTCATATCCAAATGTAAAAGCGTATATACCAACTTCAGCAGTATTTGACAAAATAGATGATAAATTACTGCTACAGCCAAAAGAAATAATTAATATTTCCGAATTTTTGCAAACTGATGGAAAATTGGTTTGGGATGCGCCGCAAGGAAACTGGACTATCGTAAGGATGGGACTTCGGGTAACCGGAGCAAGCACACGTCCTTCGCCGGAACCTGTAATTGGCCTTGAATCTGATAAATTGAATGCGAAAGCTTTTAGAGAGCATCTTAAAAATTATACCGATATCTTACTGGAAAAAACTGCTCCGCGAAAAGAAGGTGTTGGTTGGACAGGTTTTCATATCGATAGTTGGGAAAGTGGCTCGCAAAACTGGACAGAAGGAATTGTGGAAGAATTTAAAAAAAGACGGGGGTATGACCCTGAACCTTATTTCCTGACCTATACCGGGCGCGCGGTTCTGAGTCTGGAAATCAGCGAGCGTTTTTTATGGGATTTACGTCTTACCTGTCAGGAGCTACTTTTAGAAAACCATGCCGGATTTGCCAAATCTTATGCGCACAAAAATGGTTTGGAATTGACCATTGAACCTTATGATATGAACCCTGCAGGAGACCTTGATTTGGGAGCAGTGGCCGATGTGATTATGGCCGAATTCTGGAGTAAAGGATTTGGATATGACACCCATTTCGCGGTTCTTGAAGCCACATCCATTTCTCATATAACCGGCCAGCCTGTTGTGGGTGCCGAAGTTTTTACATCTAATAACAATGAGGCCTGGCAACAATATCCCTGGTCGATGAAAGATCAGAGCGACTGGGCATTGGCTTTGGGAGTGAACCGTTTTATATACCATACATTTGCCCATAAACCTTTGGGCGACGAATACAGGCCCGGAATGACAATGGGACCTTATGGTGTACATTGGGACCGCGGACAAACCTGGTGGCCGATGGTTGGCGCATATCATGATTATATTAGTCGCAATTCACATATGATGCAGCAGGGACAAGCAGTCTCGGATATTTTGTATTTAACTCCGGAAGGTGCACCTATGGTTTTTACTCCACCGTTAGATGCTTTAAAGGAAAATGGAAGTATTCCGGATAAAAAAGAATACGGTTTCGATGGCTGTTCACCTAAAATGCTTCTGGAAAGAGCTGATGTGAAAGAAGGGAAAATTGTATTCCCCGGGGCATCGTCCTACGAAATTATGGTGCTACCCAATTTCGAAACTATGACACCCGAATTGCTTAAAAAAATTATTTCCCTGGTTGAAAAAGGAGCGAAAATTATAGGTACACCTCCTTTAAAATCTCCGAGTCTGTCTGGCTATCCAAATTGCGATAATCAGGTAAAAGAATTAGCTGAAAAGCTTTGGACTTCGTTGAAAACACCCGATAAAATAACTACGGTAAACTACGGTGAAGGAAGAATATACTGGGGAGGGGCGCTAAGTAATACAGCTACAAATGAACTTTATCCAACTTATAAAAGTACAGTTGAACTTTTATCCAGCATGAACATTCCTGCAGACTTTAAATCAGCAAATAACACCATTCGTTTTGGACACCGAAAAACTCAGGATAAAAATATATATTTTGTCGCCAACAGAACCGATACTTTTCAAACTACAACTTGTTCCTTCCGTGCAGATGGAAAACCAGAACTATGGATGACCACTTCCGGAGAAACACGAAATATTTCTGACTTTACAGTGAATAATGGAATAACCACAATTCCTATGGAATTTTTCCCTTTCGAAAGTTTCTTTGTCACTTTTTCAGAGGAAAATATATCAACACAAAAAGGAGAGAGAAACTTTCCGGTGTTAAACGAAATTAAGACCATAACTGGAGCCTGGGATGTTTCATTTGACCCTAAATGGGGCGGCCCTGCAGAAATAAAATTTGACTCATTACAAGATTGGACGGCACATGAAATGAGAGGAATTAAATATTATTCAGGAATAGCCAAATACAAGAAAAAGTTTAGTTTTAATAATCCGGAGGATAAAATTTATTTTGTTGACCTTGGCGAAGTTCACGATATAGCAAGCGTAAAACTTAATGGTGTGTCTGTTGGAATTGTTTGGTGTGCGCCATGGAGAATAAATATTTCCGGGGCACTAAAAGAAGGAAATAACGAATTGGAAATAGAAATTGCCAACCGTTGGATTAACCGTTTGTTGGGCGACCAACAAGAACCTGATGTGAATATTCGAACCGTAAAATTTAACAATGGATTATTGGGAGGAAAAGAATTTACAACGGGGAGATTCACTTTTACAATTGATGCAGCATTGAGATCATTTAAGTTTACAGAACCTATTTCTTCCGGATTATTGGGGCCTGTTACAATTCAGGAAGTTGTAATGGAGTAAAGAGCTGTTGTTACCCTGAGGAGTATAAATAATGTACTTTTCCATAAGTTAAATTAAATTTTTAACGCTACCCTTTATTTTACCGTTGGTTGTTCCCGGAATCAGGTCCTTTAAACTGCAGCAAAAAAGCCTAACTGCAGCACAGTCAGGCTCATTAAGTACCCGGGGCTGTTCTTTTTTCCGAACCATTTTTTCCTGATTTGGAGTTGATATGGAAGTTAAATATAACCTTGATATGTTACTATTTTGAAGTCCCTATGAAATTTTTAAATATCTGAGCCGGATAAAAAAATTCCCGAACATATTGATAAAATCGTTATCTTGTCAAATTAACCTTCAAAATTATTTAAATAGAACACAGAATAAACCTTATATAGTCTGAATAAGAAAATATTTGTATTTTAAATTACATTTTTCTTAATTAACTAATAAATCCAATCATGATACCAGAATGCTCGTCTTATCATCTCGGAATTAATATTGGAGCCTCGTCAATATCAACGGTTGAGCTAAAGAAAGTTAATGGAGAAGTAAAAATCTTATCGCACAATACACTGAACCACCAGGGAAATCCGAAGCGACTGATTGAAGAAATATTCAAAAACGAAACTCCTTCCAACATAGTTGTTACAGGACGCAAATTCAGAAGCTTGCTTAATATCACTACTATTCCTGAATCAGAGGCTGTGGAGTTATCAGCTGAATACCTGAAGCTTGATACCGACATTTTGATAAGCGCGGGTGCCGAAAACTTTTTGATTTATCAACTGGATAAGAACCGGAAAATATCGAAATGTTCAACTGGAAATAAGTGTGCTTCCGGTACCGGTGAATTTTTTCTTCAGCAAATTAAACGAATGGATTTAAGCGTTGAAGAAGCTATTAATATGGAAGATGAATCCGAAGTGTATAACATCTCAGGAAGATGTTCTGTATTCTGTAAATCAGATTGCACACATGCCCTCAATAAAGGTATCAGCAAATCAAATGTAATAGCTGGCTTGTGCCGCATGATGGCCAATAAAATCATCGAATTAACATCGCATTTATCATGCGAAAGTGCTGTTATTATTGGAGGTGTAAGCCGAAATAAGAAAATATTAAAAACCCTGAAATACCATTTTAAAGAACTTGTAGTACCTGAAGAGGCAACTTATTTCGAGGCCCTGGGAGCTGCCTTGTATTCCACCATTCATAAAGTTGAAGCGGTGAATGTCAATGATTTATTTCGAAAGGAACACGTTTCGTTTACCTTCCATAAAGATTTAAAAGAATTTATCGATTTTGTTGAATTTAAAGATTTTACCATCGGAAAAGCGATTGAAAATGATACCTGCATTCTTGGTCTTGATGTTGGTTCCACAACAACAAAGGCAATAATGATGCGTCAATCCGATAGCGCTATTCTGGCCACAGAGTACCTGAGAACCAATGGTGATCCGGTTGGAGCATCGATAGAATGCTACAAAAGTTTGAAAGAAAAATTAGCAGCCTCGGTAAATATCATTGGGTTGGGAGTTACCGGATCGGGCAGGTATATTTCCGGACTTCATGCCAATACTCAAGGAATAATTAACGAAATTTTGGCCCATGCAAATGCTACTATTTATTTTGATAAAGATGTGGATACCATATTTGAAATTGGCGGTCAGGATGCAAAATATACTCATATTACAGCCGGTGTTCCATCAGATTATGCAATGAATGAAGCATGTTCTGCAGGAACGGGATCTTTTCTGGAAGAGGCAGCAAAAGAATCATTGAATATAGATTATAAAGAAATAGGTGACATCGCTTTACGAGCATCAAATCCGCCCAATTTTAACGACCAATGCTCAGCATTTATAAGTAGCGATATAAAAAATGCCTTGCACGAAGGATTGAATAAAGAAGATATTGTTGCTGGTTTAGTATATTCTATTTGCATGAATTACAACAATCGGGTAAAAGGAAACCGTCCTACAGGGAATAAAGTTTTTATGCAGGGTGGAGTTTGCTACAACAAAGCAGTTCCTGTTGCAATGGCTGCATTAACAGGAAAGCACATTATTGTTCCGCCTGAACCCGGGTTAATGGGTGCGTTTGGTGTTGCGCTTGAAATAAAACAAAGGATTTCTCTCAATCTTATGAAAGAGCAGACTTTTAATTTAGATGCGTTAATTAACAGAACTGTTCATTACGGTAAATCGTTTATTTGTAAAGGAAAACCTGAAGATTGTGACCTTAAATGCAATATAAATATCATCGAATTAGAAGGAAAGAAAATACCTTTTGGTGGAGCGTGTAACAAATATTACATCAATAAAAAAGCAAATGAAACAGAAAAAGTAAATGCAAACTTAGCCAGGGTAAGACAGCAACTTGTGTTCGAAAAATATATACCTAAATATCAGCTTACGAAAAATGCGCCTGTAGTTGCTATTTCAAAATCATTTCTAACAAATACCCTGTTTCCGCTTTATTACAATTTCTTTTCGAAGCTCGGATTTAAAGTTATTTTGGGTGAAGTGCCGGTTAAAGATGGGATTGATAAACAACAAGCATCATTTTGCTATCCGGCAGAATTGGCACATGGCTTTTTGCAGGGCTTAATTAATTTAAAACCTGATTATATTTTTCTTCCTCATATTACCGAAGGAAATGATTCTTCTGGAAATAAATACAACAAAACGTGCGTATTACTGCAGTCAGAACCTTATTATCTAAAATCCACATTCAAAGAATCACTTGGAGAAATTAAGCTACTTACTCCTGTATTTAATTTCTCTAAAGGATACGAAAACAGTGAGACTGCCTTTGTTAACCTGGTAATCGAATTAGGAAAAAATAAATCAGACGCCGAATCGGCTTTTAGGTTTGCGCTGTTACAACTAAATCAGATGTTTGCTGATTTTTCAAGTCACGGAAAAAAGGCAATCAGGGAATTGGAGTCTGATCCTACAAAAATTGGCATCGTGTTATTTGGACGATCTTATAATGCTTTTGCCAAAGAAGCAAATTTGGGAATCCCTCAAAAATTTTCCTCCCGAAACATCCTTTTAATACCACATGATTTTATTCCGAGCGGAAATCTCGAAAGTGGTGAAAATATGTATTGGTGGGCCGGAAATCAAATTCTTCGCTCTGCCAGATTCGTAAAAACACACAATCAACTTTTTGGAACATACATTACGAATTTTAGTTGTGGCCCCGATTCGATGATTATCCCCTATTTCAGAAAAATAATGGGTAACAAGCCGTCGCTTACTTTGGAACTTGACAGTCACTCGGCCGATGCCGGATTAAATACACGCATCGAAGCCGCTCTTGATATTATATACAGATACAGGGAGCTTTCGAAAAAAGGGATGTTGAATGTAGCCCAATCAGACTTCAAAATGTTGGAAATTAATGGAGATATAATAACTGACTCGTTTGGAAGAAATCATAAGTTCACTGACAAAAATGTAAAAATCATTGTCCATCAGATGGGGAAATTTGGTTCTGAAGCCTTATCTGCAGCTTTTAGGTATTGTGGTATGAATTCTGAAACCTACACCGAAAACACCTTCGAGATATTAAAAACCGGGCGAGGTTTAACAACTTCCAAAGAGTGTATTCCACTAACCCTTTTTACAGGCGCGATGGTTAATCGTCACTTAAATAATCCAAATCCCGATGAAATAACAATCATGCTAATGGCTTCTGCTTGTGGTCCATGCCGGTTGGGACAATACGCGGTTTATTTAAAAGACATTATCCAAAGTAAAAAAATGATTAACCATGGTGTTATAACATTGTCCGATGAAAATTCATTCGGAGGATTTGGTCAGGAATTTATTTTAAGAGCTTTTATTGGGATAACCATTGGAGATGTAATGCAAAATATCTATAACGCAATACTTGCTCTGGCGGTCGATAATAAAACTGCACTGGAATTATTCAACAGAGAATGGAAAAAAATTATGGTTAAAATAGAAACAGGCAGTTCAAGAGATATATACAAACAACTTAAACTTTCTGCTATTGAACTTAAGAATATTGAACAGATTTATTCTCTGGAGGAAGCTGTGAAGGTGGCTTTAGTTGGTGAAATATATGTTCGAAATGAAGATTTTTCAAGAAGGGAATTGGTTGCAAAGCTACAGGAGCATAACATCGTAATAAAAACTTCTCCCATTGTAGAAAATTTGTTTTATGCCAATTATCAGGCTAAAAGATTGTACAAACAACAAATGCCAACAGTAGGTTCCAGAATAAAATTTAAATTGCAGGAAGTCATTCAGCGAAAAATTGAATTGCGAATCAAAAGTATTTTGGCGGAGTCGGGATTTGTAGAGAACCACCCTGTTGATATTAAAAGAATTGTAAAACACTCCAAAGGGCTGATTCCAATAGATATGGAAGGAGAGGCAATTCTAACTGTTGGAAGTGCACTTTCTGAAATTGTTAATCATGCTTCAGGTGTAATTTCTTTGGGTCCTTTTGGCTGCATGCATTCCCGTGTTGCCGAATCCATACTTAATGTGAATATGAATGTAAATGGTAAGACAACTGCATCTGATAAACCTCTTGATTTAAATGGCTCCGAAATTATAAATCTGCCATTTTTATCAGTTGAAACAGATGGAAATTTATTTCCGCAGATTATACAGTCCAAACTGGAAATATTTATTCTTCAAACTATGCGGCTTCACCAGATATTAAAAACCAATAAAATAAGAAAGAATTAATATTTTGCTGAGGATGATTCGATAGTACCAGACAATAGTGTTATTATTCCGTTACTCAACAGCATAAAAAAACCTGTAACAATAACTGCTACAGGCTGTTGGAATTTCTTCCTCGTACCCGGGGCGGGAATCGAACCCGCACTTCCTTGCGGAAACTGGATTTTGAATCCAGCGCGTCTACCAATTCCGCCACCCGGGCAAATTCTTTTCTTTGAAATTGGTTCGCAAAACTAATTATTTCACCTGAATCAACAAAACATTAAACTGAAATTTGTTTCCTTCTATCTATTCTTTTTACAACCTGCCCGTAAATAATCAGTGCCACTGCAGATATTAGCGCAATCCCTACAAAATAATACCAAATGTAGTGTGCATTTTTTGCAGCATCTTCCCATGCTTCGTGCGATGAAAACAAACGTGGATCAGGGCAATATTTTTCAAGTAAAACACCCGACATTAAAAAACCAAATATTGATGAAAGAAACGAATGCAGGTGACTAAATCCGAGATACATACCTTCCTCACCTTTAGGTGCCTGCAATGAAAAATACTCCAAATATCTTGGTGATATAAATGTTTCGGCAAAACCCTGAAATGCTATCCCCACAACCATCATAAACGCCACTGGGTGCATTCCCAGAATGTTTCCGTGCAACAAATTACCTGCAGCCATAAAAATGGCAGAGATAGGCATAATAAACATTCCAACTGTCATACTGAAAAGGGCGGTTCGCTTCCGCATTAAATGTGTTACAAAACCAACCATCGTAAACACAACAAGCGGGTTAACATTGGCGTACCACTCTGGCGAAGCACCTTCACCAGCCAGGCGCAAAACGTATTTTGGCATGGTTGCATACATTTGGTGTTGCACCATCCAAAAACCTGTAATAATCAAAATCAAAAACAACAACCTTAAATTGGTTAGCACTTTAATCAACCCTTCGAATATTTCGCTTATAGTTTTTCCTTCACCTTCCAATTTTCGATTGTGGAACCAAAGGAAAACCACAATTAAACCAATTAAAGTCATGGCTGCCGAGAAATAACTGATCCAAATCAAACCTGTATTTCCCATGGCTTCACGGATTGGCTTCACGATTGTTTTGCCCGAAAAAGCGCCAATATTAACCATTGCATAAAAAATGCTGAACCCGCGTGCCCTGTTAGTTGCAGTGGTTTCTGTGGCAACTGTGCCGGTAATTACGGATTTAATAAAAGCCCCACCCAACACGATTAGCGCCATTACCGGAATAATTGCATATCTGGCTGAAGAAGTATCTAATCCATTAAAAAGTGTTTTATCTCCGTATTTTACCAATCCAGACGATTCGAAAAATGTTGGTAAAAGCCCCATTCCAAGGTAGCCTAAAGTCAATAAACCAAATGCCGCCATTAATGATTTGCGAAAACCTATTTTATCGGCATAGGCACCAGCAAAAGTTGGCAAAAAATAAAGCATTGCCTGAAAAATACCTGCAATGGCAGCAGCTTCTATATCTCCAAAACCCAGTATGCGGGACAAATAAAGCGTAATTACAATAAAAACGCCGTAATATGCAGCCCTTTCAAAAAGTTCAACTGTGTTTGCTATCCAAAATGCCCTTGGAAATTTCCAGGTTTCTTTTTTTTCGACTTTGGTTTGTTCCGATTTCATATTGCGCAAAATAAGAAGCATTATCGGATTAACAAAACGGAGTATTTCCAATAAACATAATATGTGAATATTTTCGCGAAGATTTAGTTTTTTCTAACTTAGCCATTACTGTCTGAGTGTTTTAAAGATGAATAAACCTGAAGAAATTGAATTGTTTAAAGGGATTAAAAAGAGTGACGAAAAATCTTTCGAAATCCTTTTCAAAAAATATTACGGATATTTATGTTTATATGCAACAAAAATTATAAACGATGATTCAGCAGCTGAAGAAATTGTGCAGGATTTATTTGTGAAAATCTGGGAAAAAAGAGGTCAACTCAATATCGAAACTTCAATAAAAAACTACCTTTTCCGTTCAGTAAAAAATCTTTGCATCAATTATATTCAACACAATAAGACCAAGCTTCGTTACACCCAAAAAGTTATTTCAGAAATTGAAAATAATTATTCTGATGACGATAGTTTTTATGAAATTGAACTCTCTCAAAAAATAAAGGAAAGTATCAACTCGCTCCCCGAAAAAAGGAAAGAGATATTTAGATTGAGCCGTCAGGAAGGATTAAAATACCATGAGATTGCTGAAAAACTTAATGTTTCAATAAAAACAGTTGAAACCCAAATGAGCTTGGCTATTAAAACGTTACGCGATAAACTTAAAAATTATTATCGCTTTTTTACTTTTTTATAGTCGAAATATTAACCACTGGTTCAGGGTAAAATCTTATTCATTTGTCAATTAAGTATCATGAAAGAAAAAAAGAACATGGAATTTTTTAACAGGGATTTATTGGCCAAATACCTTTTTAACGAGGTTAACCCAGTTGAAAAATCGGAAGTGGAAGCCTGGCTGGACCAATCGGTCGAAAACCTGGAAGAACTGGAGCAAAGCCGGAAAATGCTCGATACTATTGACACTTTCTACAATACAGAAAGATTTGATTCGGTGGGTGCCTTGAAAAATGTGAAAGCAAAAATGAATCAACCGAAAATTAAAATTGTTCAGCGTAAAACAATCAGAAAGGAGGTTATAACACGTATTTATAAATATGCTGCTATAATTATTTTTGCGGTAATACTTGGCTCAGCAGGGTTTTATTTCGGTTTCAGAAATCATACCGCAGAAGTTTTCAGCGAAATAATTTCGACTTCTAACCAGGTAATTGTCGATTATACTTTGCCCGATGGTTCAGTGGTTGCGTTAAACAGCAACTCGAAATTAGTTTTCCCGAAACAATTTAAAGGCGAAACAAGGGAAGTAACAATTGAAGGCGAAGCTTTTTTTGAAGTAACGCCAAATCCGGAAAAACCTTTTATCATAAATGCCGGAAATGCACAGGTTAAAGTTGTGGGAACGTCTTTCAATGTTTCCGCCTACCCCGAAAATGAAATCGTTGAAGTGGTGGTTAAAACAGGTAAAGTACAGGTCATCAGCAAAAATATCAATGAATTTTCAGTTGAAAAGCAAGTTTATCTGACACCTGGAGAAAAAGGAACTCTTTTAAATAACAACAGTATTCCTGAAAAATCAAAAAACATAGATCCCAATTACCTGGCTTGGAGAACTCATGATTTTATTTTCGATGAAGTGCCTTTAAATGAAGTTTTTAAATGCCTCGAAAAAACATATCACGTAAATATTGATGTGTTGGAACCAGAGCTTTACGAATTAAAATTAAATGCCCAATTTGATAAAAAACCAATCGATTTTATTTTAAATGTTGTAAGTCTCACATTTAACTTAAAACTATCGGTTGATAATGAACAATATACATTTTCGAACCATAAAAACAATTAAACAAGATGAAAACAAAATTGAATTATATTAAAATTTCATTGCTGGTTGCAGTATTTGTTTTTGTATTTATTCCCAAAAATCAATACGCACAGGATACAAAATCAGCAGCACTCGACCAGAATATCAGCATTTCCGTTGAAGACGAATCGTTGACTAACGTTATCGAGAAAATTTGTAAGTACCTGAATATCGACTACAAATACAACTCTGCAATGTTGGCCGACAAAAAAGTTAGTATGAATGTCTCGAACAAACCAATTAAATTCGTGCTTGATAAACTGATGAAGGACTACTACCTGCTTTTTGAAATTGAGGATAATATTTTGGTTGTCCGCGATTATGTGCCGCTGGATAAAAGTATGGATTACAGCGAAAACCCAAGCCAATACTATGCCAACAACCGGGGTTTTTTATTTGATAATCAACGCAGTAAATCAATCACTATCAAATTCAAATCATCAAGTAACCTGATAATTATCCCGGTTACAATCAATGAATCTGACACTTTGAATTTCATATTGGATACAGGTGTCAGATACCCTATCATTACAGAACTTCCGTTTGTCAATAAATTAAATCTCAACTATTTAATGCCGGTTCAGATTAAGGGTTTAGGCGAAGGTGATGAATTGACCGCCTACCGTTCGGCAAATAATACAATGAGCATCAATGGTTTAACAGCCCGAAACCAGGAAGTTCAGATGATTATAGATGAAAATTTTCAGATTTCACATATTCTTGGAATTCCTGTACACGGTTTAATCGGGTTCAATCTTTTTAAGGATTACATTGTTGAAATAGATTACATTAACGAAAAAATAACACTGAATAAGCCCGAATACTACAAATACCGTGACCGTAGAAAAGACATCATCATGCCACTAAATTTCGATGGGAACAAACCTTTTGTAAACACTGAAATTATTACCGATGATTCAACAAAAGTACCTGTAAAACTTTTGGTTGACACAGGCGCGAGTGATGCAATCTGGCTTTCGGAGAATTCTGATGAAAGGATTCAATTTCCCAAAAAACATATTGAAACTTTTATTGGTAGAGGATTGAGCGGTGATTTATATGGTGTAAAAGGCCGTATTGAAGGCATTTGGGTAGGTCCGCTAATTTTGCCACAACCTATTGTTGCATTCCCAAACTCTGAGATAATTGACCAATTAATGACATCAAACGATAGGAACGGGACTATTGGCGCGGAGATTTTACGCCGCTTTTATGTTACAATCGACTATAGAAATAGCCGGTTAACTTTGCGACCAAACCATAAATTCAAAGATGATTTCAACTATAACATGAGCGGAATGGAAATTATAAATCCGATGCCAGGTTTACCAGTATTTACTGTTACCAATATACGTGAAAATTCTCCTGCTTTTTTTGCAGGGTTGCAGGAAAACGACCAGATTTTGTCGCTAAACAACAACAGCAATAAAATGCTTGAATTGAACGATATAAACCTGTTGCTTCAAAGCAAGGAAAACAGAAAAATTAAAGTTAAATATCTGCGCGATGGCGTGGAACATGAAACTTCATTCGAGCTGAAAAAGCTGTTTTAATGTTCAGAAAACAATTTACTATATTAATTGCCATTCTGTTGCTGTCAACAATATCCAAAGCTCAGCAGCAGAATGGCTCTGTCTTTGAAACCCGGATAACGATCAGCCAAAAAAATCAGCCAATCAATTCAATCCTTGACCAAATCAGCTGGCAAGCCGGAGTTTATTTTTCATATGATGCGTCGATACTCAATTCAAATCAAAAATTCAGTCTCGAAATAAATGATAAATCGCTTTATACGGTTTTAAATAAACTTTTTAAACCAACCGAATTCAAATTTACTGAATTGGAAAACCAGATAATTATTTCGAAAACTGATATGGAAAACATATCTGAAGAAATAAAACTGGATTCAATACCGGTTAAATATTTTTTTCTATCAGGAAAAGTTGTTGATGACAAAAAAGGGGATCCCTTGAAATATGTTTCCGTTTCGCTGCTTAACAAGCCAATTGGCACAATTTCTAATGCTGATGGAAATTTTATTTTAAAAATTCATCCCGATTTTATTCGCGATTCAGTAGTAATTTCCTGTATGGGTTACGCTCAAATTTTAATGCCTGCCTATAAAATCCTTGATGAAGATGATATTGTAATGTATCCTTTTTCAATCAGAATAAAAGAGGTAAAAGTTGTTGCAACAACACCTGAAAAATTGCTGGAGAATATTAGGGAAAATCTGGCTGTAAACTATAGTGATGATTCAAAATTAATGACAGCCTTTTACCGTGAAACAATCAAACAGGATGATGAATATATTAACGTTTCGGAGGCAGTAATTGAGATATTGAAAGCGCCTTACAACAATTCAAATCGCAGTGATTTGGTGCGGATAATTAAGGGCCGCCGAAGCTCAGAGGTAAAACAATTTCAATGGCTTAATTTCAAATTGCAGGGCGGGCCATTTACAATTACTCGTTTAGATGTTGTTAAGACTGAAGAAACTTTTTTAGACGAAAAGTTTCAGAACTTATACGATTACGCAATTAACAAAACGATATGGTACAACGGAAGCCCGGTTTATGTGCTTGAATTTAAACCTATTGGCGACTTCAACGAAAATGGATTTATTGGCGAAATGTACGTTCATCGTGAAACATTTGCAATTGTACATGTAGGTTTTCGATATACAAAAACAGGCCTTAAAAATGCCGAAAACGAAATGATTAAAAAGAAACCAAAAGGTGTGAAAGCCAAGCCCACATTAACCAATTACGAGGCCAATTATCAACAATACAACGGTAAATGGCATTTAGCAAATGTAAAAGCTTCAGTAAAGTTTAAAGTTAGAAGTAGAAACGATAGGATAAATTCAGAATATTACAGTGTATCTGATTTGTTGATAACCGATATTCAGGACACCGAACTCAAAAAATTCGACAGGGACGAATCGTTCACCCAGCGTGATATATTTGTTGAAATGATCAACAATTATGACCCCGGGTTTTGGGAAAACTTCAACATAATTAAACCAGATGAAGATTTGCAAAATGCATATAAACATGCTGACATAAAGTAATCCTCATTATTATTAAAACCTAAGCGGAAACTTTTAATCTTTGTTACACGCATTTAAAACGTGTCCTTTCGTGCTTTTTCTGTAATTTTGAGCCTTTTAACAGATATTAAGAATAATCGAATGGAAGAACTCAGTACACGACAAAACAAAATTTCCCGGCTGATTCAACGTGAAATAGCCGATATTTTATTGCGGGTAAATAAAACTAAATTCACAGGAAAATTAATCAGTGTAACCATTGTTCGGGTTACCAAAGATCTTGGGATTGCAAGGGTTTATTTAAGCATTTTCCCGTCAGAATTTGGGGCCGAAATTTTAAAGGAAATTGAGTTGATGAACAAACAACTTAGAGGTGAATTAGGCAGAAAACTCGGAAAATCACTGCGGGTAATCCCCCAATTAGAATTCTATATTGATGACAGCCTTGATTACATTGACAATATCAATAAACTCATTAAATCTTAACAAAAATTCATTTTTAAATTTAAATAACCGTTTTTTATTCCACAAGAAAAACATTGAATTTACCATTGTTTATAGCGCGACGTTATTTGGTTTCGAAAAAGAAACAGAATATAATCAACATTATATCAGCGATTTCAGTTGGTGGGATAATTGTTGGTACAATGGCATTAATTATCGTACTCTCAGTTTTTAATGGTTTTCAATCTTTAATTGATACCTTTTTCAGTAGTTTCGATCCCGACCTTAAAATTAGTCCTGTAGAAGGAAAAATGTTCGATCCCAGTGATTTCGATTTTGAAAAAATAAAAAATTTGCCGGGTGTAGTGCATTATGCTGAAATAATAGAAGAAGTTGCGTTGTTAAAATACGGAACGCAAATTTATCCGGCAGTTGTAAAAGGTGTTCCTGAAAACTATACAAAATATACAGGGATAGACAGTTTGATTGTCGATGGTAAATTCATGCTTGAAAATCAAGGAATTAACTACACAATAGTTGGTCAGGGAGTTGCATATAACTTGGGCATTCGTCCTGAGTTTACCGATCCTTTGTTAATTTATGTACCCAAAAAAGGAAAACAAGTATCCGTAAATCCTGCCCGTGCAATTAGTCATAATTACATTTTCCCTTCCGGTGTTTTTGCCGTTTTGGAAGAAATTGATGCAAAATACATTATCGTTTCGCACAAGTTTGCAGCTGAATTATTCGAAAGCGAACAACTAGTTTCTACAGTTGAAATAGGCTTATCCAATGATATCAATCCAAAAAAAATACAAAAGGAAATTGAAAAAATATTGGGCAGCGGGTTTAAAGTGAAAAATAAATATCAGCAGCACGACCTGATTTTTAAAACCATGCAGTCAGAAAAATGGGCTGCATATTTAATACTAGTTTTTATACTAATAATCGCATCTTTCAACATTTTAAGCAGCTTATCAATGTTGATAATCGACAAAAAAGAAGATATTTTGATTCTTCGCAGCATGGGAGCGGATTCAAAAACTATTGGTAAGATTTTCCTTTTCGAAGGCTGGCTGATTTCTATTGTTGGGGCAATTATGGGCACTTTGTTAGGTTTGGCATTGTGTTGGCTTCAAATTACTTTCGAAATCATTGCATTCCCAAATAACGGCACATTTCTGATTACCGGCTACCCTGTGCAAATTGTGTTTACTGATATCATGTTAATATTTGTGGTTGTTTTACTAATCGGTTTTTTTGCTTCGTGGTATCCCATAAAATTTATTTCTCAAAAATATTTATCAGACCAAAACATTTAATCTGTTAATTGTCTGTTCGTTATTCGAATATTTTACTTAATTCATAAAAATTAAATCCTGATTTTAGTTATTATTTGTACCTGGATTTTGTTTTAACTTGCACCTTTAAAATAATATCGTAGTGAAAGCAATAGTAAAAAGTAAACCCGAAAAAGGAATTTGGATGGAAGAAGTCCCTATTCCGGCAATTGGTCCCAATGATGTTTTAATCAAAGTAAAAAAATCAGCCATTTGCGGCACCGATTTGCACATTTACAAATGGGACGAATGGGCACAACAAACCATTAAAACCCCTGTTACAATAGGCCACGAATATATGGGCGAAGTGGTTGAAGCAGGTTCTGAAGTTGATCGTGTAAAAGTTGGCGAACGTGTAACTGTTGAAGGCCATATTTCTTGCGGTTTTTGCCGTAATTGCCGCCGCGGCCGCCAGCATATTTGCGACCATACTGTTGGAATTGGTGTTAATCGTAACGGTGGATTTGCTGAATATATTTCTGTTCCTGCAAAAAATGTGTTACATATTGACAACCGTATTTCTGATGAAATGATGGCGATTATGGATCCGCTGGGTAACGCAACACATACTGCACTTTCATTTCCGCTGCTTGGCGAAGACGTGCTGATAACTGGAATTGGCGGTCCGATTGGAGCAATGGCAACAGCAATTTGCAAATTTTCAGGTGCACGAAATATTATTGGTACCGATTTAAGTGAATATCGTCGTGATTTAGCGAAAAAAATGGGTGCAACACGAGTAATTGATCCTACTAAAGAAAGTATAAAAGAAGCCATGGCAAAGCATGAAATGGTTGCCGGGTTTGATATAGGGTTGGAATGTTCAGGTTCACCTGCCGCTTTCAACGACATGGTAAACCATATGTACAACGGTGGAAAAATAAGTTTGCTGGGACTTTTGCCACAAAATACCCAAATCAACTGGAGTAAACTCATTTTCAAAGGCCTCACGCTAAAAGGAATATATGGCCGTGAAATGTACGAAACCTGGTATCAAATGGAAATGATGCTTACTAGCGGGCTTGATATTTCGCCAATTATCACCCACCGTTTTCCTGCCGATGATTTTCAAAAGGCCTTTGAAATTATGGAAAATGGAAATTGCGGTAAGATTATTTTAGATTGGGAATAGATATTTTTTTTATATATAACAGGTTTGTCATTTGATTTTTGAATGTAAAAAGGTGAATATCAATTTTTCAGAATATGTTTCACGTGAAAATCTATCCTTTTGTTTCATTTCATGTTTGCAGCAAAAAAACTACTTTTGAAAAAAATTCAGCTTGAAAAAAGGAATTGTAATTAAGTCGACTGGCAGTTGGTACACTGTTGAAACCGAAAATGAGGAGAAATATGAATGCAAAATTAAAGGCAAATTTCGTATCAAAGATATAAAAAGTACCAATCCTGTTGCTGTTGGCGATCGTGTTGAATTTACTGTCCTATCATCAAAGAATAGTGACAAAGAGCAAAATATAGGTTTGATATTTGGTATTGAAGAACGCAAAAATTATATTATTCGTCGTTCACAAAATCTATCAAAACAATCGCACATTATTGCTGCCAACATTGACCAGGCTGTATTAGTGGTCACTTTATTTTATCCGGTTACAACAACTACTTTCATTGACAGATATCTCGCATCCGCTGAAGCATACCGGATTCCGGTTTTAATTGTATTCAATAAAAATGATAGGTTAAACAGCGATCAAAGAACTTCACTGAACAAAATAATTAATATTTACACCAAAATCGGTTATCCATGTATAACAACTTCTGCAACTAGTTTGCACGGAATTGAAAGTTTAAAAGATGCCTTAAAAAACAAAATTAATGTTGTAAATGGCCACAGTGGCGTTGGAAAATCAACACTTATAAATATTCTGGAACCTGGTTTAAAGTTGAAGACAATGGATATTTCTGACGTTCACAACACCGGAAAACATACTACTACATTTACAACACTTTACAAATTAAGTTTTGGTGGTTACATTATCGATACTCCTGGAATAAAAGCTTTTGGTATGCTTGAAATGGAATCCTGGGAAATTTCTCATTATTTTCCTGAGATTTTCAAAATTTCCGCAAACTGTCAATACAAAAATTGTTCTCACACACACGAACCTGATTGCGCTGTAAAACAAGCAGTAGAAAAAAATGAAATTGCCCAGTCACGATTTATTAGTTATTTAGGATTACTGGAAGCCGATGATAGATACAGGCCTGCCTTTTAAATAATCAAATTTAAATCAAACTTCAATAATTTTTTGAAATTTTAAACTTTCAATAACTATCATGATATTTAACTGATTTTATCGCTCCTGGATATAAAAATTCAACCCCTACTCCATTAAAAAGTCAAATATTCAATTCTCATGGGGTTAAAATTTCAAGTATAAATAATTTACAATAATTTACTGAAGCCATATCTTCCTTATTTTCTGGCAGTTACATAATTATCATATGCTTTAGTCAACAAATAACTCCGAAATATGATCCTCATTAAAATTTTGTCATCTAACTGAAATTTTTTGTCTTATTGGTTCTGTTTTAGTAAATTTTAAATCTTTCAAAATAACAGGATGTTATTTATGGAAATAGTCAAAAATGGTTTTTGCTTTCGATTTTCCAACACTTTTTTCTAAAATATCTAAGTTTTGTTCTTTAATTGATTTTACCGACTTAAACTCTTTTAGTAATTTTTGCATTGTTTTTTCTCCAATGCCTTCAATCGATGTTAATTCTGAAGTAATGAATTCCTTTGATCTTTTATTCCTGTGGAATGTAATACCAAATCGGTGTGCTTCATCACGAAGTTGTTGGATTATTTTTAGGGTTTGTGAGTTTTTATTAATATAAATTGGTACCGAATCTCCGGGAAAATAAATCTCTTCGAGTTTCTTCGCTATACCGATAATCGATATTTTACCTCGTAATTCTAATTTATCAAGAGCAGTAACTGCTGAAGACAATTGACCTTTGCCTCCATCTATCACAATTAGTTGCGGTAATGATTTTTCTTCGTCTATTAAGCGTTTATAGCGCCTGTATACAACTTCCTCCATCGAAGCAAAATCATTTGGACCTTCCACCGTTTTTATATTATAGTGTCTGTATTCCTTTATACTTGGTTTAGCATTTTTAAAAACAACACAGGCCGCAACTGGATTTGTGCCTTGTAAATTACTGTTATCAAAACATTCTATATGTACAGGAAATTCAGCTAATTGAAGGTCCGTTTTTATAGTGCCAAGCAACTGTTCCACTCTAAAATTAGGATTCTTTAAAACCACATGTTTCTCCTTTTCCAACTTAAAATACTTAGCATTTCTCTGTGAAAGTTCCAGTAAATTTTTTTTTTCACCTCGTTGAGGTATTTTGAACACCACATTTTCCAAATTAAAATCCAACTTTATTGGAACCAAAATTTCTTTGCAATTGCTGAATATTTTTTGCCTGATTTCCACAATTCCTGAAAGCAGCAAATCTTCTGATGTTTCATCCAAAACTTTTTTAATTTCAAGCGTAAATGTTTGAATAATTGCCCCTTTTACTACTTTAAGATAATTAATAAAGGCAAATTTGTCATCCTCTTCTATTGAAAATACATCAACATCAGTAATATTAGGAGATACAATTGTAGATCGACTTTGATATCTGCTTAATGAATCGTATTTTTCTTTTATTTTAGCTGCCTCTTCAAAATTTAAGGATTGAGCCAATTCATTCATTTTTTCCTTCAGATGCTTGATTACTCCTGAAATATTTCCCTTTAAAATATTATTGATATCTGTTATTCCCTCATTGTACGTGTTTTCTGTAATTAATCCTTCACATGGTCCTAAACAATTACCAATATGATATTCAAGACACACTTTATATTTACCACTTTTGATATTTTCCTCCGTTAAATTATAATTGCAAGTACGCAATTTATATTCTGATTTGAATAGATCCAACAAAGTACGAACAGTGTAGATTGAAGTATATGGGCCATAATATTTTGAACCATCCTTTTCTAATTCCCTTGTTTTTATCACCCTGGGAAAAGATTCATTTTTTACACAAATCCAAGGAAAGCTTTTGTCGTCTTTAAGCTGAATATTGTAGCGTGGTTGATACTTCTTTATAAGGTTGTTTTCCAAAAGCAGTGCATCTTGTTCACTTTGCACAACCATGTGTTTAATGTCAGCTATATTTCGAACCAACATGGAGGTTTTACGATGATCGTGTGATTTTGAGAAATAAGAAGAAACTCTTTTTTTTAAATTCTTTGCTTTTCCAATATATATTATTCTTACCCGTATTATCAAAATATTGATATATGCCCGCCTTGCTTGGAAGAACAGATACAAGTGATTTTAAATAATCAATATTTTTATTTATTGTATTATATTTCAATTATGAGTACTTAACTAAAATCTGGGTTAAATAATTTTTCAACAATCTCTTACTTGGTGTATCAATAAATTCCAGGTCGCAAACAAAACTAAAGTAAACCTTCCTTACGCCGCACCTTTCAATCATTTTTAAAGCAGCATGAGCCGTACCGCCTGTGGCTAGCAAGTCGTCATGAACCAAAACAACATCATTTTCTATCAAACCATCAATATGCATTTCAATCCTGTCCTGTCCATACTCAAGATCGTATGTTTCTATTAATACTTTACCTGGAAGCTTATTTTTTTTTCGAATCGGAACAAAACCAGCATTCAATCTACTTGCAATTGCTCCGCCAAAAATAAACCCTCGCGCTTCCAGCCCAACAACCTTTGTTATCCCTTTATTACGGAATTCATCAACAACTGAATCAATTACATAATTTAGCGCTTTTGGGTTTTTTGTCAAAGTTGTAATGTCTTTAAAGCTGATTCCTTCTTTAGGATAATCCTGAATTTCTCTAATTTCCTTTTTTAAATCCATTTTGTATTTCCGTTTGTTCCACGTGAAACGTTACCTTCCCAACATTATTAAAAGCACATTTATGTCAGCAGGTGATACCCCTGAAATACGCTTAGCCTGACCTATTGTTTTTGGATTAATTTTTTCCAGTTTTTGTCTTGCTTCTGTTGAAATAGATTTTATTTCTACATAATTAAATCTATTTTCGATTTTTATGTTTTCAAATTTATCCAATTTTTCTGCCAGTAATTTTTCCCGGTTTATATAACCTTCATATTTAATAATTATTTCTGCACCTTCAATAATCTCCAATCGCCTTCCACTCGGAACTCTTTCAAGAAATGATTTAAATGGAGTAATTGATTCTATTAGATCAAATATCGAAATCTGAGGTCGTAAAATAATATCATAAAGCTTTACACTTTGTTTTAATTCAGAAGTTCCTTTCTCCACAAGTAATTGATTAACAAATCTTTGCTTAACGCTAAACTTCTTTGCAAAATCTATAATCTCATCAATTAACCTGATTTTTTCATTCAACAAATTGATTCGTTCAAGAGAAGCTAACCCCAATTTATAAGATTTTTCAGTTAAACGTAAGTCTGCATTATCCTGACGTAACAAAATCCTGTACTCGGCCCTGCTTGTAAACATCCTGTATGGTTCATCTACTCCTTTTGTGACCAAATCGTCAATTAAAACTCCTATATATGCTTCATTTCTTTTTAAAATAAATTGCTCGCCCGGTTTGTAACAATTTAAGTGTGCATTGATTCCAGCCATTATACCCTGAGCACCAGCTTCCTCATATCCTGTAGTACCATTTATTTGTCCTGCAAAAAATAAATTCTTTATAATTTTTGTCTCTAACGTGTGAATTAATTGTGTGGGTTCAAAATAATCATATTCTATCGCATAACCTGGTCGGAAAATTTTAACATTCTCTAAACCCTTTATTTTTCTTAATCCATTATATTGAACATCCCAGGGAAGTGATGAAGAAAAACCGTTAAGGTAATATTCTATAGTTTTTTCACCTTCAGGTTCTAAAAATAACTGGTGGGATTCTTTTTCAGAAAAAGTAATAAGTTTTGATTCAATACTTGGGCAATAACGTGGCCCTGTACTTTGTATAGTTCCATCAAACATTGGAGAATCTTCGAACCCAGTTTTCAATTCGTCGTGAACATCAGTATTTGTATTAGTTATCCAACATGAACGTTGTTTTAGTTTACTTTCTGTTCCTGGTAAATATGAAAATTTATAATTTCCAACATCGCCCTTTTGTTCAATTAAAGAGGTAAAATCAATTGTCCTACCATCAATTCGTACAGGAGTTCCTGTTTTCAAACGTCCTGTTTTAAATCCTAAATCAATTAACTGTTCTGAAATATTATAGGACGCAGCCTCACCAATTCTACCACCTTTCATTTTGGCTGAACCAATATGCATTAATCCATTTAAAAACGTGCCGTTGGTAAGAATTACTGTTTTTGCTTTAAATTCAATTCCTATTTTTGTAACAACTCCTAAAACTGTTTTATTTTTTACAATGAGTTGAGTAACTGCATCTTGCCATAAATCCAGATTTTCGATACTTTCCAGTGTGTCGCGCCAAAGTTCAGTAAATTTGAACCTGTCATTTTGTGCACGAGGACTCCACATTGCTGGTCCTTTTGATTTATTAAGCATTCGAAATTGAATGGTAGTTTTATCTGCAATTATACCTGAATAACCACCTAGTGCATCTATTTCACGCACTATCTGACCTTTAGCAATTCCTCCCATTGCGGGATTGCAAGACATTTGGGCAAATTTGGTCATATCCATTGTAATCAGTAAGGTTTTCGAGCCTAAATTAGCTGCCGCTGATGCTGCCTCACATCCAGCATGGCCACCTCCTACAACTATAACATCATAAATTGGCATCATACTTCTATCCCTCTAAAATCAACTAAACTTAAATATAAATCCTCCTTTTCCCGCATAATTTTTTTTTCATCTTTCGTTTTGTCATTATAACCAATTAAATGTAACAAACCATGAAATATAACTCTATACAATTCCTTAATATATGTTGTTTCGAATTTAATTGCATTTTCCTTTACTCTATCAATGCTTATAAATAAATCACCTGAAATAACTTCGCCCTCAACATAATTAAAGGTGATAATGTCCGTGTAATAGTTATGATTTAAATAATTAATGTTAATATTTAACAAATAATCGTCTGAGCATAAAATCAATGAAAAATCCCCTGGTTTCTTTATCTCTTTGATTAACAAGTGATTAATATGTTTTATAATGCGTGATTTATCCAGTTTTAAGGGTTTTATGTCCTCGTAAAATATTTCAATCTTGCTCACTTACACTCAATATTTAACAGAACCTGATTTCCTTTTTTATTATATTCAATCTTATCCGATAAATTTTTAATAATAAAAATACCCCTACCCGATTCTTTATTTATGTTTTCTTTTAATGTTGGATTTTCTACCATGTCAATATCAAATCCGTCTCCTTCATCCTCAATTTGTATATTCATTTTATGTCTGCTACAATCTACAATAATAGAAACCTCTTTATTCAAATCGTTTTTATTTCCATGTTTAATTGAATTTAACACCGCTTCAGAAATACACAAGTATATCTTATTGAAATATTTTTTATCCAAATTATATTCATTAAAGATGTTAATTAGAAAATCTTCAACTTTTTTTAATTCCCTAACATCTGATTTAATCAATAGTATTTTAGGAGGCCTGATTATCACTACTTTATTCTATATTTTTAAGGTATTGCTTATATTTATTATTATAAAAATTCTGCAATTTATGAGAATTTTTATTTAAATATTCAATGCTGTAATTGTCTTTCTGTTTATACTCAAAAAATTTAATCGGGTTACTATAAAATTCATTAGCAGTTTCCGACTCTCTTTTATCTTCAAAATCCCTCTCCATTTCAGCCTTTTCTGCTTGTAATAAACGTGTTGTTATTTGGTTTTGCCTCGCAATTGTTTGTGCATTTATTGATTTGTTCATTAAATCTTTACGATTTTGTTCCAGCATGTTATCTATTTGCTGCAATTGTTGTTTTGCATCACTACCAACACCACCACTGTTCATCATGTCACGCAGCATTTGTTGCATCATTTCGTGTTGCATCAGGCTCTGTCCCATTTGTTTGCCCATATTCTGAGGATTGCCATTTTTCATTTGTTCAATCATTTGCTGCAATTGCTGTTTAATGCTTTCTGATTGTTGTTTTAACATGTTCATACCTGGTTTACCTTTCCCTCCGGGTTTCTCACATTCCTGATCTCCAGGTTGAGAATTAGCCATTTGATTTTCAATATTTTCCAACGCTTCGTTAAGCATCAAAGCCAGATTATTTAATGAAGTAACCACAAACTGCTGACTCACCCTGGCATTTGGAAAAAGTGCCTCCTGCATTTCTTCATTTGCTCGTTTTAAATATATTTCCATTGAAAGCAACTCGTTGTTGACAATGTTAGTAATCTGAGGAGTTCTCATCGCAAGAGTATATAACGAATCTTTTACAATCTGACTTTGTTCAAGAATCCTCTTTTGATCTCTATTTAGCTGATTTAATGCTGGATCCTTATCTGCAATACCATTCAATTCTGCCAAAACTTTTTCCTGAGAAAACGAAAGGAAAATTAAATTACTTAATAGTTGTTTCAGATTTTCAATGTTCTCCATGTTTTCTTCTTTCGTATTTGAATCCAACATTTGCTGCATGCCAAAGGCCATATTTTGCATTTTTTCACTGGTCTTTTTGATGCTTTCTCCCGATTTCTTTTTGTTCTTTTTGCTTAGTTCACTTTTGCTTTCTTCAAAACTTTCATCCACTTCCTTAAATTCTTCATCAAAACTATCAAAGTTCATTGGCTTTTTAAGCTCCTTATTCAATTCGAGTGCTTCTCCTAAGTTTTTCTCGAGTTCCGTGACTTGTTTCTGATGCCTGGAAACCTTTTCTTCTGTCTCCTCAAAATTCTTATTTTCCTCAACATCTTTAGCCAGATTTTCCTCTTCCTTTGCTATTTCGTTTGTTTTATCAATTACATCCTGAAGTTTTTGTTCAACTTTCATTTTCTGTAACATTTCGAGGTTCCTTTCCAACTGTTTCTCCAGATCTTCAAATGTTAAATTCATGTTTTCTGAAAGTTGATTCAATTTTTGACTGTTAAATTCTTCAGCCAGTTTATTAAATTCTTCCATCAGTTTCTTTAATTCATCGGTAAAAACTTCATCCAACAATGCTTCTATTTGTTTTTGTTTTTCCTGAATTGCCTGGCTTTTTTCGTCAAAAGAATTCAAGTAATTATTTAAATTTTGATTATCCTGTTTTATTTGTTCATACAATTGTTCCAGTTTATTTTGTTTTGAAATTATATCACTTACCATTTGCGATTTCTCCCAGTCCGAAACATTGGTGTCCATATTTTTTAATTGCAGATTATTTAAATCCTGCTTTATTTCTTTAGCCAACTCCCTGCTTTTATCTATATTGGCTTGTAACTTTTCAAACTGCTCCTTATCCTTTGCTAAAATCTCTTTACTATCAGGAAATTGAAAAGTATAATTATTGGATGTTGTTGTCTTATAATTGTTTACAGCATCATTATCGGTTACTGTAAAATAGTATGAAACAATACCTTCCTTTTGACTTAAATTCTGAAAATCAAATACAAAATAAAACTCCTGGTCAGTCAACATTTTAACAATAGGTATTGAAATTGCTGAATCTGAATTATCAATATTATAGTGAAACTGAAGATTTGAAAAACCGTAATCATCGCCAATGTTACCTTTGAAATAATATCTGGTTAATTGCAAAGAATCTACTATTTGATTTATTTCTATTTCAGGGAATAAATCCGGAATTACTTCGATGGAGTAGGACAAAGCTAATTCTGGTTGAGTAATTACATTTTGAATAAAAACATTATAATTCGTTGATTTGTAAAAATTAGATTTTAATAAATAACTATCATTTACTTTTTCAGCAACAATCCTTACCGAATCATTTACTATTATATACACCGAATCTATATCAATACCTGAAAAACTCCATTCAACTTTAGTCCCATTCGGAATTTGTAAATCTCCAATATTATCAAGCACCTGTGTTTGAATACCTGTGTATGCAGGTGGAAAAATTGTAGTTTTGAAATGTGTTATTCCAGGTTTTGGAAGTAATTTCAGATTGTAGTTTTCTGAGTTGTATTTTAAATCTGTAAAATAAAAATTAACAGGATTTATAACCGAAACCATTTCAAAATCAAATAAACCTGCCGATTCAGTTTTCATTAAATAATTATTTCCCTCAATATTTATATACACAATTTCAGGAAGTTCATCACCTTCAACTGATACTTTTATATTATATGAATCTCCCTTTTTAACTTCTAATTGTGTATTTTCCAGTTTAAAATAAAAAGGAGCTGGTTTAATAAAAGTTGTATTAAAATGTAACAGTCTGTTTGTTGAATCAATAAATACATTTCTGTTTGATATATAAATTCCACATGTTACTAATACACTGATTATAAAATATATAAACACATATTTTATATTTTTAAATTGAATAGCTTCATTAAAATCAAAAAATTTCAATTGTTCTATTTTTTGGTTGATGCTTGCTAAAACTAGTTCATTTGAATATTGATTTTCAGGTAAATCATTCAGCTCAATTATATTTAAAAGCCTATCTTCCATCCCTGAAAAATGTTTTTGTATAATTTTTGTTGTAGTTTTTAAATCAATTGTTTTTAAAATATGAACCATTTTCAACAACGGAATTCCAACAAACTGAATCATCAGGAAGCCTGAAAAAATTAAAAATCCAAAAAAAACTATTTTACGCACATCAGAAGAGAGAAAAACAAAATATTCTATTAATGAAAATGCTGTATATACAACCAAAATAAAAAATAACGATATCACTGCACCCTTTAACAATTTAAAGGAATAGTACCTCAACTTAAATGAATTAAGTCTATTAACAAGTATGTTAAAACTTTCCGACATTAATTATAAATATTTTAAATACAGTATTTTATAAAAATAACAAATGTTAATATGTAATTAAAAACAGTTTAAAAAACAAAAGTAAACTTTTAATATAAAATTTGCATTTTTCGAATTTTAATCTATATAAAACCTTAAAATTAAAATGTACTAATAACTTTCAGTTTTTAAAAGCAACATATTGACAACTTGTAAACCTGTTCACAGTTTGCATTTATAAACTTCAAAAACTATTAACAGTTGTTTAAAACTAAAGTTATATGTTTATGTCTAAACAAATTAAAGAGCAAAAAAGATGTTAAAAAGAAGTTTATTTGTCTGTTAATTGCAACTTTATAAAAAATAGAAAAATAGAAATGAACAGTTTGAACAGGATATATTAAGTAATATTTGATCTTATATTTGTTTAATTAAGAATTTAAATAATAATTACGCTTTGAAGATACTTTTAGTTGAAGATAATTTAATGAATCAAAAAGTAGTAATGTTTAATTTGAAAAAATTAAACTGTGAAATTACCGCTGTATCAAATGGTAAAGAGGCATTTGAAACCTTTAAAAACAATAAATACGATATAGTTTTAATGGATATAATGTTACCGGAAATGAACGGCTACGAAATTACAATAGAAATAAGAAAATTTGAAAAATTGCAGAAAGTTTCAAATCCTGTAGTCATAATAGCTTTAACTGCTAATACATACGAAAATGATAAAGAAAAATGTTTAAGTGTTGGCATGAACGACTATTTGTCTAAACCATTTTCGGCCCAGCAATTAATTGACGCAATCCAAAAATACAGCTGAAAGAATAATCAATAGCATGACAATAGATTTAGACATCAGAGGGGACAATTATTCTGACAACGACAAAGATTTGGATATCAAACTAAGGCCACTTCAGTTCAAAGATTTCAGTGGGCAAAAACAAATTGTTGAAAACCTTGAAATATTTGTAAAAGCAGCCAGAATGCGCGGGGAATCTTTGGATCATGTTCTTTTGCATGGCCCGCCAGGATTGGGAAAAACTACCCTTTCGAATATAATTTCAAATGAAATGGGAGTGGGTTTAAAAGTTACCTCCGGGCCTGTTTTGGACAAACCCGGAGATTTGGCCGGTTTACTTACCAATCTTGATACAAACGACGTACTTTTTATTGACGAAATCCACCGGTTATCGCCCATTGTAGAAGAGTATTTGTATTCAGCCATGGAGGATTTCAGGATTGATATCATGATTGATAAGGGGCCCAGTGCCCGTTCAGTTCAAATTGAATTAAACCCGTTTACTTTAATTGGAGCAACTACCCGTTCGGGATTGTTGACTGCGCCTTTGCGAGCCAGATTTGGTATCAATTCACATTTGGAATATTATGATGCTGAAGTACTTACTGGTATAGTAAAACGCTCGGCGCGTATTTTGGACGTTGGAATTAATGATGATGCAGCCAGTGAAATTGCATTCAGGAGCCGTGGAACACCAAGAATTGTAAACTCCCTGCTGCGCCGTGTGCGCGATTTCGCGCAGGTAAAAGGAAATGGTAGTATTGATATGGAAATAACAAAACATGCCCTGAAAGCGCTTAATATCGATGAATACGGACTGGATGAAATGGACAACCGGATATTGCTTTGCATTATTGATAAATTTAAAGGTGGACCGGTTGGAATTTCCACTATAGCAACTGCGGTAGGAGAGGACAGTGGCACCATTGAAGAGGTTTACGAACCGTTTTTGATAAAAGAAGGTTTTATAAAAAGAACTCCGCGTGGAAGAGAAGTTACCGATTTGGCATACAAGCATTTAGGACGAATAAAATACGGAGATACACTTTCGTTATTTTAAAGGGATAAGTTCTATTTCAAAAAGTTTAGGCCACAATTTTCCGGTTACAAAAAGCCTGTTGTTTTTACTGTCCCAGGCAATTCCATTCATCAAATCAATTCTGTCTTCGTGGTTGTGGTACATTTTTATCAAGTCAGGAAAACTGATTTCAGACAAAATCCTTCCCGTTTCCGGATCAATTTGCACAATCATTTCGGTGGTATAAATATTAGCGTAAATGGTTCCTTTTATGTATTCCAGCTCGTTTACGTTTTTGTAAATTGTTTTGTTATTTCCCACTTCAACACGTTTTACAATTGAAAAGTCTTTTGGGCTTAACCAGGTTAAAAACTGCGAACCGTCGCTCATTATCAAGTTTTTGCCGTCATTTGTCAATCCCCAACCTTCGTTGGTTGTTGAAGTGAATTGAAAACTATCGAGTTTCGCGAAAGTGTTGAAATCATAAATAAACCCTTTTTTTGCGCGGTAGGTCAACTGGTAAATTTTGTTGTTCAAAACGGTTATCCCTTCTCCAAAATACTTTTCATCCAATTCAACCGATTGAACCGCTTTACCAGTTGCCAAATTCACTTTAAAAATTCCTGATGCACCATTTTCGCCGGTTCCTTCATAAATATATCCGTCGTGAAATTCCAAACCTTCAGTGAAATATTCTTTTGAATGTGGATAAACATTAATGGTTTTGTATGTTAATTTTTCGGGTACAATATTGGAAAGTGTGTGTAAAGTTTTTGATTGCGTGTTACTTACACCGTCCGTTTTTATGGCCTCAACCGATATCACACTGTTTCCTAATGTGCTGATTTCAACGCCTTCGATAGTAAAGGATAGCTCCTTGCTTTCTTTGATAAGTTCATTTTTGTAATAAACTTTTATGTTTTCAATTTCGCCGTTTTTTACTTTGGTTGAAACATTTACAGAAACTTTTTCTCCAAAAACATAATTGTTTTTATCGGGTTGAACGGTAATAGAACAAACCGGTTTTCGTGATTTGGAAGAATTGTTTGAACACGAAAAAGCAGTTATAAAAAGACTTAAAAGAATTATCAACGAAAAAGAGAATGGTTTCATTTTCAATAAGAAATTAAATAAGGTGGTAAAATTAATATAAAAATGTTTGTACATGATTTCAAAAGTAAAATACCATTTTGTCGGTTCAATTGTGGCAGATGAATTATATCTTTGGGCAAAATTTTAAACATTTTGAATAGCTATAAAAAACTGGCTGGCGATACTGTTATATACGGCATGAGCAGCATCGTCGGACGAATTTTAAACTGGTGCCTTGCCCCGTATTACATGGTAATTTTTGCTCCTGAAGATTTTGGGATTATGACCAATTTATACCAGTATGTGGCTTTTTTAATGATTTTGCTTACGTACGGAATGGAAACCTCGTTTTTCAGGTATGCATCAAATAGCGACGAACCTGATAAAGTTTATTCCACGGCAGTAATTTCATTATTTTCAACTTCTGTTTTATTTGTTCTTCCATTTTTCTTTGTAAGCGATTTTGTCGCCCGCATTTTGCAATATCCAGGTCATCCCGAATATATTTTGTGGTTGGCAATTATCCTAGGAATCGATGCGCTGACAGCTATTCCATTTGCTCAGTTAAGATTGAAAAACAGACCCGTACGGTTTGCTACAATCAAAATCATAAACATTGCTTTTAACATTGCATTTAACTTATTTTTCCTTTCCCTTTGCCCGTATTTGCTCAAAAATAACCCTGAATCAATTGTTAAATATATTTATTCGCCCGAAGTGGGAGTGGGGTATGTTTTTATTGCAAACCTGCTGGCATCGCTTTCAACATTGGTATTGTTGCTGCCGGAAATGTTGAAAATTTCATTTCAATTCGACCAGAAACAACTCAAAACTATGCTTACCTACGGTGGTGGTATTTTGGTAGTTGGTCTGGCGGGAATGGTAAGCCAGGGAATCGATAAAATTTTAATTCCTTTTTTGGTACCTGAAAATCAAAACCCCATGCAGCAATTGGGCATTTATGGCGGAAATTTTAAAGTTGCAATACTGATGAACGTTTTTATACAGGCTTTCCGGTACGCATTTGAGCCGTTTTTCTTTTCGCATAGTGGCAAAAAAAACGACCCAAAAATTTATGCCGTGATCATGAAATATTTCGTGATTTTTGGGTTGCTCATTTTCCTTGGCATGATGCTTTACGTCGATTTATTAAAACTAATTATACAGAAAGATTACCAGGAAGGGATGAAGGCAATTCCGTTAATTCTTTTGGCGAACCTGTTTTTTGGTATATATTTTACCCTTTCGTTGTGGTACAAACTTACCGATAAAACAAAACTTGGTGCATATGTGGCTATATTTGGCGCAGTCGTTACGGTTCTTTTAAATGTGTTGTTAATACCGGTAATGGGTTATATGGGTTCGGCAATAAGTGCTTTTATAGGTTTTTTTATAATGATGGTTTTATCCTATTTTCTTGGGCAAAAATATTATCAGGTACCTTACCCTGTTAAACGTATTCTGACTTATTTTTTAATCGCAGGTATTATTTATTTTATTTCTATTTATACACAGTCATTCTCACCCGTTTTGAAGTATTTTATCAACACAATTTTACTTTTCTCTTTTTTCGCTTCGGTTTTTATGTTTGAAAACAGTGAGTTAAAAAGCTTATTTAAAATGAATAAAAAGAAATAAGTACCAAAAAGTATTATTTTTGCACAAATGAAAGATTTGAAAAACACAATTATTGCAGTTGCCAGCGATCATGCCGGATTCGATAAGAAGCAGGTAATACTTCAGTATTTTAAAGAAAAAGGCATTAATTATAAGGATTTTGGCTGCTTTTCGAATCAAAGTGTAGATTATCCTGAATTTGCTCATGCCATTGGTGAAGCCATTGAAAATGGGGAATTTAAAATTGGGATAACTTTTTGCGGGAGTGGCCAGGGAATTAGCATAGCAGCAAACAAATTTCAGCATGTTCGCTCAGCAACATGCTGGATGCCCGAAATAGCAGCTTTGGCAAAACAACACAACGATGCCAATATTTGTGCAATCCCCGGAAGGTTTGTAACCGATGAACAAGCCATTGCAATTGTAGAAGCATATTTGAATGCCGAATTTGAAGGCGGAAGGCATGCCCGCAGGGTGGCCCAAATTCCTCTGAATAAATAAATGGCAAGCACAAAAAACATATTTATTGAAGATTCTAAAATTGCTTTTGACAAGAAGCACAGGAAAACCATAAATTTTAATATTTCACGATATGACGAGGCTGTTTCACGTGGAAAACTTCGTTATGCAAACCTCGAATTGGCAAAACAACGAGCCTCATATATCAAAGGAAAAGTTGTGGCAAACCTTGCTGGATATTTGGAAGAATTTGAAAAAAATGCCATTAAAAACAACATTCAGCTTATTTGGGCACGAAACAGTGAGGAAGCGGTTTCTGAAATAATTAAGGTTCTGAAAGAAAACGAAGCGCATTTGCTTGTAAAAAGCAAATCGATGATTTCGGAAGAAATTGAACTAAATGAAAATCTTGAAAAAGCAGGTTTTGAGCCTGTTGAAACCGATTTGGGAGAGTTTATTGTTCAGGTTGCAGGCGAAAAACCCTACCATATTTTAACTCCGGCAATGCACAAATCAAAGGAAGACGTTGCCGAACTTTTCAATAAAAAATTTAATACGCCGTCCAAATTCAACGCCAACAGAAATCACACTTTTTGTTCGCGATATTTTACGTAAGAAATTTACTTCGGCTGAAGTTGGGGTAAGTGGAGCCAATTTTTTGATTGCCGATGTTGGCGGAGTGGCTCTTACTGAAAACGAAGGAAATGGTTTCATGTCGGTTGCTTTCCCAAAAATACATATTGTAATAACAGGTATCGAAAAAATACTGCCCTCAATTGCTGATTTGCCGCTTTTTTTGCCACTTTTAGCAGCACACGGAACAGGACAACAGGTTACGGTTTATAACTCGCTTTTAACCGGTCCAAAAAAAGAAAACGAAGCAAACGGTCCGGAAAAAATGTTCGTGGTATTGCTCGACAATAACAGGACAGAAATTGCAAATGAAAAAGAACATTATAAAGCTTTAAAATGTATCCGCTGCGGAGCATGTTTAAATGCATGCCCTATCTATAAAAATGTTGGCGGTTATACTTTTGGCTCAACTTACACAGGACCAATAGGTTCCGATAATCACGCCGTTTTTTAATGGGTTTCGAAAAATACAACCATTTAAGTTATGCATGCTCAGTTTGTGGTGCCTGTTCCGAAGTTTGCCCGGTAAAAATACCACTGCATGATTTGCTCCTGCTGAACCGAAAAAAAAGTGTTGAACAAAAACTAGATACTTTTGAATGGAACATGGGAATGAAAGCCTATGAATGGGCATTTAAAAATCGAAAAAACCTTGATTTAGTTGGAGGAACATTAAAAAATACAATATTGAAAGTAAATAAAAATATATTGGGAAATCAAAAAGAGTTTCCTGAATTTGCCAAAAACTCATTTAGTAAAAACTGGAAGTTAAATTTAAAATCATAGCTATGTTATCGAATACTTGTAAATATGCACTGCGTGCGTTGATTTATCTCGGAAAATATTCGGAAAAAGATTCACGGATTGGTATTAAAAAAATATCAGAAGATCTGCAGTTGTCATCGCCGTTTCTTGGTAAAATTCTTCAAAGTCTTGTAAAACAAAAACTACTTGTTTCAACAAAGGGACCAAACGGAGGGTTTGCACTGGGTAAAAAGCCTGATGAAGTTACACTGTGGGACATTGTTACAAAAGTAGATGGAGAAGAGTTTTTTACAAATTGTTTGATTACGTTGGAACCGTGCCAAACTCATGACCCATCAAAACCGCTTTGCCCGGTTCATTCGCAATATGACAAATTACGGAAAGAAATTAGCTCTTTTTACAAAAATACCACGCTTGAAATTATCACCCAGGATATTGACAAATTCCAGGAATTTGTAAAACTTTAAAACAGTTTTTCCCATTTTCTGCCCGACACAAACAGATAAAAAAACAGGACAGATGAAAGTACGCCTAATGAGTTTGCTAAAAAATCATATATGTCACTTTGGCGTGTTGAAGACAATGAATGCTGGATTAATTCAAGTAAACCGCTGCATATAATTGAAAATAAAGGTGCTAAAAGATAGTGATTGCGATTCAGCCTTTTCAATGGCCTCAGCAAAAAAAGGCAAAGCACAAAAAAAAGCGTAAAATGCACAATCTTGTCGAAATGGGGAATCTTGGAAAAGAAACTTGTAGGTAAATCATTGGCCGGGATAAAAAGCAAATAGCAAATAATTGCCAGCCATAGCAAAGGTTTCCAAAAGTATAGTATCTTCATTTTTTTTATAAGTAATATTGAAAATATAATCTGCCAAACATTCTAAAAGGTTTGCAATATTAAGCTTTTTTGCGCAATTCCTTATTTTATAACAGTTAACAAAACAGAAATAAAAATGGCTGGTATTTATATACATATTCCCTTTTGCCGCCAGAAATGCTATTACTGTGATTTTTATAAAACCGTAAATACCTCGCTTACCGATAAATTTTTGTCAGCTTTGAAACGTGAAATCGTTCAGCGGAAAAATTATTTGGAAAACGAAATTATTGAAACAATTTATTTTGGTGGAGGTACTCCTTCGGTATTAAAAAAAACTGAAATATGCGGAATATTAGATTTTTTAAGCCTGCATTTTGATTTTTCCGAAACCGTGGAAATTACATTCGAAGCCAATCCCGATGACCTTTCAATTGAATATTTGAATGATTTACACAATACTGGAGTTCGCCGGTTAAGCATTGGTATTCAATCTTTTAAGAATGAATATTTGCAAAAAATGAACCGCCGCCACGATGCAAACCAGGCAATTGAAGCGGTTGAAAATGCAGCAGAAATTGGTTTTAATGATATCAGTGTAGATTTGATTTACGGGCTGCCCGGGTTAAAAATAAATCAGTGGAAAACCGACTTGGAACAAGTTTTCAAACTTCCGGTCCAGCACCTTTCAGCCTATCATTTAACCTATCACAAAGGGACGCCATTTTACACCTGGTTAAAAAAAGGGACTTTAAAAGCACTAAATGAAACTGAAAGCATCAAACAGTTTGAAATGCTGATTCAATCGGCAAAAGATAACGGATTTGAACAATACGAAATTTCGAATTTTGCAAAAGAAAGAAGATATTCAAAACATAATTCGTCCTACTGGAAAGGTACAAAATATCTTGGACTTGGTCCTTCGGCACATTCATTTAATGGTGATTCAAGAAGCTGGAACAGCTCACACATTGAGAGTTATATAAAAGCGCTTGAATTTGGGTTACCTTTTTTTGAAGAAGAAATCCTCAGCGAAAACAATAAATACAACGAATATGTTTTAACCCGGATTCGAACTATTTGGGGCGTTTCTGACAAAGAATTGGAGAGGCTTTTTGGGAGTGAAAAATCCACCTACTTCAGAAAAAATATAGACAAATATATAATCACGTATTTGGTAAAACTGGATAATGGGATTTACAATTTAACAGAAAAGGGAATGTTTGTTTCCGATGAAATAATGGCGAACCTTATGTTCATTTAATTGTTATCCAACTAGTTGAATTGGGAGCATCAATTGACAAATAATGTTAATAAGGACTGTAAAATCTTTATTAATCCATATATTTGCGATTCTCAAAAAAAAAGCGGTTTGAATGGAGATTAAAATTGTAAATAAATCGAATAACGAAAATCCTGCATACAGCACTCAACACTCGGCAGGAATGGATTTGCGGGCTTTTTTGCCTGCACCTGTTACACTGAAACCTTTGGAAAGAAAATTAATTCCTACCGGATTGTTTGTTGAAATCCCGATAGGATATGAAGCTCAAATCCGTCCCAGAAGTGGGTTGGCGCTAAAAAAAGGTATAACTGTTTTGAACTCGCCCGGAACTATCGATGCCGATTACAGGGGCGAAGTAGGTATAATTTTAATCAATCTTTCAAACGAAGATTTTGTAATTGAAAATGGCGAGCGGATTTGCCAGATGATTATCGCAGCACACGAAACTGTGCAATGGATTTTGGTTGAAAAATTGGAAGAAACCATTCGTGGGGAAGGTGGATTTGGCCATACCGGTAAAAAATAATAGAATGAAAAAAATAGTATATGTTTCCTGTATAGCACTTTTTGCAACGTTTGTTTCATGCACAGGAGGAAAAAAAATTACCGAACAGCAAATCGTAAAAGCTGCGGTTATGCCCGGAGAAAATGAACTGGACGAGAAAAAACAGATGGAATTTGATTATTTGTTTTCGGAGGCGATAAAACAGAAAATGTTTGGTAACACTCAAAATGCCATACAAATTTTATCGAGTTGTCTGCAAATCGACCCGAATTCATCGTCAGCAATGTATGAACTGGCTAGCATTCATGCGGCAAACAACGATTTTACAAGTTCAACGATGTTGCTCGAAAAAGCAATCAGTTTAAATCCTGATAATATTTGGTACAAACAGTTGTTGGCCCAAATTTATCAGCAAACAAAAAAGTTTGAAGAAGCTGCTGCGCTATATACCGAGATGCTAAAAGATGACCCGGATAACCAGGAGTATTTATACACAAAGGCGGTAATGTTGGCCAATGCACAAAAATTTGACGAGGCAATAAAAACCTATAAAGTACTCGAATCAGAAACAGGGATTAATGAGCAAATTTCAGTGGAAATTCAGCAACTTTACATTGCCAATAATCAGGTTGACAAAGCATTTGCAGAGATTGAAAAGTTGATTAAAGATAATCCAACTGAGTCAAAATATTACGGGCTGCTTGCCGATTTGTACCAAAGCCAGGGCGACAGTATAAATGCACTTAAAAATTACAATAAGATTCTCGTAATGGACCCCGAAAGCGGTTTCGTGCATTTTTCGCTGGCTAATTATTATCTTGAACATCAGGATTACGAAAAATCTTTCCAGGAAACAAAAAAGGGGTTTGCAAGTAAAAATGTTGAACTGCAAGCCAAAATTCAGTTATATATGATGCTGGTTTCCAACCCTGAAGAATCAAAAATTACAGGCGAAAAAGAGTCAGAGTTGATTGATATATTAATTGAAAATCATCCGGATGAATCTTTGGTTTATACAGTCAAGGCCGATAATTTGTTGCGGAATAACAAACTTACAGAGGGAAGGGAAGCCCTTCTAAAAGCTTTGGAGTTGGAAAACAATGATTATATGATTTGGGAGCGGCTTCTGTTTATTGACAACGATTTACAGGACTGGCAAGCTCTTTACGAACACAGTTCAAATGCAATTGAGCTGTTCCCAAACCAACCCAATGTATATCTTTTAAAAAGCGTGGCCGGTATCCAACTCGAAAAATATGATGAAACCATTGCAAATGTTGACGAAGGAATGGACTTTGTTGTTGACAACCCTGCGTTAAAAGGGCAGTTTTTAATGCTGAAAGGAGAGGCGCTTTACAAACAAAACAAACTTGATGAAGCATTCAAATTTTTTGATAAATCGGTTGAAATCAGTCCGGATAATTATGTTGGATTAAATAATTACGCCTATTATTTATCATTAACCGGCCGCGATTTGGACAAAGCCGAAAGGATGAGCGGGAAAGTGATCGAACGTTTCCCTGAAAATTCTACTTACCTCGATACTTATGCCTGGATACTTTTCAAAAAAGGGAATTATACACTGGCCAGGTTTTATATGGAAACTGCCATTAAAAACGGGGGCGAGGATAACGCTGTTATGTACGAACATTATGGTGATATATTGTTTATGCTCAACAAATTAGAAGAGGCAAAACAATATTGGGAGAAAGCGAAAAACAGTGGTAGTACCTCTGAAGTTTTATTACGAAAAATCCGCGAACAAAAATATTTCGAAGAATAAAAATATGGTCTGGCGTCAATCTCAATTCAATTTATTCTTATTCTTTTTTCTAGTCATTGTGCTTGGTTTTTCTTCGTGCAAAACCTCCCGCGAAATTCCCAGAGCGAATGTAAAACCTATTGGAACAGCCAAATTGCTAAAAAACGTAGCAGAAAATAGTTTGGTTTATGAGAGTTTTTCAATCAACCGCATCAATTGCCAGTTCAACAGCAATCAATCAAAAACGTCTTTTAAAATTAGCTTAAAGGCGATAAAAGACAAGCAAATTTTAGCTTCCATTACTAAATTGAATATTCCGGTAGGGCGTGTTTTGTTAACTCCCGACAGCGTTGTGTATGTGAATTACATCGATAGGAACTTTTTTGTTGATGATTATACATTTTTAAGCAATTTTCTCAATATCGACCTTGATTTTTCTACCATACAATCTATTATTTCAAACAATGCTTTTTCCTATCGAAACGATGAAAAAGACAAAGATTTTAAAACCTTCAGCACTTCGGTAGAGAATGGTATGTATGTTTTACAATCGGAAAAAGAGCGTAAAGTTTTTAGAATGGACGAAAAGGAGAAAACAGGCAAAATTGAACGCCGTTTAAAACGGTTGGATGACAACGCTTTAATTTTGCAGAAAATGAGTTTTAATCCATCAAATTTTGCTTTTACAAGGCTGCTTATCGAAGACAAAACCAACAACCGTAAAATGGAAATGAATTTTGATGAGTTTGAAAAAGTGTTAAATAAAGATTATCCTGGTGAAATTGATATGAATTTTAATTCCGAATCTGAAAATATCTCTTTGAAATTAAGAATGAGTGGTTTTTCGACAGAAAAATTGGATTCGTTAAATTTAGATATTCCTCAAAAATATCAACAAATAAAGGTACATTAAGCGCCTAAACCATTACTTTCGCAGGAACAAAATTTTATTTTCGAATGAAGTTATTGCTTGTTACCGGAATTTTTATTTTTCAATGTTTACTCGCATTTTCGCAGTCGATTGACGAACTGCAGAAGAAAAAACAAGAAGCAGAGAACGAGATCAAGTACACCACCAAATTACTTAACGAGGTTCAAAAAAATCAAAAATTATCACTTAACCGACTCCAATTACTGAATAATCAAATCGAAAAAAGAAATACAATAGTTGCTACAATAAGCAACGAAGTAGATATTTATCAGCAATTGATAGATAACAATTCACTGGCAATTAGGCTAATGAACAGCGATATTGAAGAGATAAAAAAGGAATACGCTGAGTTGATAAGATCAGCATTCCGTAACAAAAATGCTTATGACGGCTTGCTATTGTTGCTTTCTGCGGATAATGTAAACCAGGCATTCCGACGACATTTGTACATGAAACATTACACTGCCTACCGCGAAAATCAGGCTGAAGTTATCAGGACGATACAGGAAATGCTGAATCAAAAAAAGGAAAATTCAGAACAACAAAAACTGATAAAACTGCAGTTATTGACAGATATAAAAAAGGAAACCCAGCAGTTGGCACAGGAAAAAACACAAAAAAATACGGAAATACAAAAATTGCAAAAAGAACAGCAATCATTGCGCAAAAAAATACAACAGCAGCGAGATATTGAGCAGCAACTTGAAAAGGCAATCCAAAAAATAATAGAAGAAGAAACCAAAAAAAACAAAGTTTCCGGTGGAACCGGTTCGGGTTTTGAACTTACGCCCGAACAAAAGTTGGTTGGAGACAATTTTGTTCAGAATAAAAAAAGATTGCCCTGGCCGGTTGAACGGGGAGTGATTACTGAACATTTTGGTATAAACCAGCATCCGGTTTTGAGCAACGTACAAACACGAAACAACGGTATCAGCATTTCTACCGAAGCGGGAGCTAAAGTAAGGTCGGTATTTAATGGGGAAGTGAGCCGGGTATTTGGTATTACAGGTGGAAACACGGCTGTTATTATCAGACACGGTAAATACCTTACTGTTTATTCTAATTTGCGTGAAGTAACAGTAAAAAAAGGCGACAAAGTTACAACCAAGCAAATTATCGGTACCATCTATACCGATTCTGATGATGAAAACAAATCGATACTGAAATTCCAAATCTGGTTGGAAACCCAAAAACTGAATCCTGAGGATTGGATTGGGAGGTAAATTTGAGAAAAGTTAACTGGAAGATTTTTTTAAAAGAATGGTCAGAACAGTATTTCAAACGGATTAGAAATCATAAAATATTATCAGGATGTTCGTTATTGATACCTTTCTACTTTTAATTTAATTGCTTCCCCATTAACACGTCCATATTTGAAATATTTTTTATTGTAAAAAAAACTTAAAAACCTGATTATTATTAATCGAAGTATAGTTATAAACCCAAAGTTTTGTTATAAATTGTATGCATATAATGGTTATATCAAAAATGTAACCAGCTTTGAAAAGAGTAGAATATCTTATATTATGATTGGTTTTATAAAAGGGTTTGTAAAATTTTCAATCACACACATCAAAAAGCGTCCAAAGATTTCTACTCTTTTTCTTTTATATTCCAAGCGAACTATTAAGCTAACTCACCTTTTTAATCTTCTTAATTTAAATTTGCGCATTAAAAATCCCCCCATCCTGGTTTTATTGCAAGGATCAATTGAACAGGCAGCATACAAAACAACAGGATTATCGTTTTTTGCAAAACAAAATCTGTGGTCGTTCCTAACGATTAACTTTTAGTATCGTTCCATTATTGAGTAAAGTTCCTTTTTCATAAAAAGCGGAAATTTCTGCCGGTTTCAATCGATCCAATCTGATGACTTTAACAAAGCCAATCCAGATTCTCTTCCGCTTGGTTTTTCTATTCCAAAATCCTTCCGGGTTCCCTTCTGTTTTTACCGGGATTTCCAGTTAAATCGTCACCTAAATCGTCACGTGCTTCAGTGGCTATTTTTTCAAGTTTTTCGACAATTTCAGGATTAAATTCAATCACATTGTATCTTTCCCCTGGGTCGCGGCGCAAATCATACAAACCAGCTGCAACATCAGAATTTTCGTTAGCTTTTCCGGGCATACCATCTTTTCCGGGTTCGAATCCTTCGTATGTGCGGCCTTTGTGTGGAAATACAAGTTTCCATTGCCCGTCCTGCACTGCTTCCAAATTGTTTGTACGGTAGTAATAATACATTGATTTTCTGGGTGAATGGACCTGTTCACCTTTTATAAGGGGCAAAATACTTACGCCATCTATTTTTTTGACAGGAAGTGGTACACCTGCTATTTCGGCAATGGTTGGCAAAATATCCATTCCGGCTATAAGGTTATTGTTTACAGTACCTGCAGAAATTGTCCCTTTCCACATCATCAGGCATGGCACACGCTGCCCACCTTCGAAAGTAGTGCCTTTCCCTTCTCGTAATCCACCAGTACTACCAGCATGATTTCCGTAATTTATCCATGGTCCGTTATCAGAAGTAAAAATAACCAGTGTATTTTCTTCGAGTCCTAACTCTTTTAAAGTTTGCATGATTTGTCCCACACTCCAGTCGATTTCTTCCATCACATCTCCATATAAACCTTGTCTGGATTTCCCTTTAAATTTATCAGAAACAAAAAGAGGTACGTGTGCCATGGGGTGAGCCAGGTAAACAAAAAACGGATTTTTTTGATTTTTTTTGATGAATTTAATTGTACGTTCTGTAAATTCAGTTGTAAATTTTGATTGATCAGGATTTGTTTCAACAACTTCATCACCTTCAATTAAGGGTAGGGGAGGATAGTAGTTTTTTCCGGTTGGATGGTTTGGCCACATATCATTGGAATAGGGAATTCCAAAATATTCATCGAAACCATTATGAGTAGGCAGGAATTGTTTATGATGACCCAAATGCCATTTTCCAAATGCTGCGGTTGCGTATCCTTTCTTTTTCAAAACTTCGGCAATGGTTTCTTCATCGGTATTTATTCCCGTTTTTGCTGTATGATCAAGCGCACCATGAAAACCAACACGGTTTGGGTAGCAACCAGTTAACAATCCTGCGCGTGAAGCACTGCAAACCGCCTGTGGTGAGTAATAATGGGAAAAGAACATTCCACTCGCTGCCATTTTATCGAGGTTTGGTGTTGAATACCCTAATGCTCCTGTAAGTGCAATATCCCCGAATCCAACGTCATCAAGATAAATAATGATAAAATTTGTTGGTTTTTCTGCTTTAGAGAAAACGAAAACCATATTAAATATTAAAAATAGCAGAAATGTTGTTTTAAATGAATTACGTTTCATTGTAGTAAAATTTAGAAAACTGATTTTAAAATTACAATTTTAAAGATTAACTTTTTATTAAAGTGTATATAATGAAAAAAGGGCGGCAGAACGCCACCCCTGGTACGCATAATTTTATAAGATAAAAAATAAGGGTCTTCAATGTTATAAAATGAATTGCAGTCAAATACTCGAAATAGTGGTTTATTATCAACATATTGCCGTGCATAAGTAGGAAAATCACGGAAAATTGGATAAAAAGAATATGCACAGTATTAATCAAGCGAAAATTCAATTTTCCATAAACCTCTGAAATCGTTCAAATCATAACCGGTAGCCAGATCAGACGGGTATAAATGCTGAATTTTTTCGAAAGTAGAAGGTTCAATATCTGTACCGGGTTGACCGTGGCATTTTAAACATGCCGGTAATCCGATTTTAATAGATTTGTAAAAAACCAGTTTGTTTTGTTCCTGAATGATTGTATCATTCACACTCCCATTTCCGAAAATTTTCCACAAATCCTTTTCCGTGCTTGTTTTTAATTTGTTTTGCGGGTTTCGGTTTTTTTGTGAAAGCCTCGTAATTACGCAGTTATTTGCTTGATTTAAACTGTCAATAATGGTTGAAGCCTCTAAATTACAGAACTCAATGGCATAAGCAACACCTCCTGTTTGCATTGCCTTACCAACATTAGCAAGCAAAACTGATTGCGCCTTGTTCGATACTTCATTCCCCTTTTGTTGAAACTCTGCATAAATTTCCTTACTTATTTTTTTCGAATTGCACGAGAATAGAAGAAATGCGGCACATGCAATTATTAAAGTCTTTAATTTCATTTTATTGCTTTTTAAAAATTGTTTTAAGTTGATTGCTACAGGAAACAATCATAAACACGATAGCTATTAAGTTAATTAAGTTTGATTTCACTTGTAATTGTGAATTCTATTTAATTTAATGTTTCCAAATCAGCACTTTCTTGTTGATACACCGGAATTTCTATATAAAAGGTTGTACCTGATTCAAGCTCAGTTTCGAACCATATTCGCCCCGAAAAATTTTCAACTATATTTTTTACTATGGCCAAACCAAGTCCCATTCCACTTGTTTTTGTGGTAAAACTAGGGCTGAATAATTTATCGCGTAATTCCATCGGGATCCCAGCGCCACTGTCGGCAACCGCGATTATTGCCATATCATCTTTCCGGCTAAGCGTGATTGTAATTTTTCCTTTTTTATCTTCCGGAATAGCTTGTATTGCGTTCTTTATCAAATTTATAATAGCCCTTGATAATTGTTCACGGTCGGCATTTACAACAATATTTTCGCAACCCTCGCAATTAAATTTTATGGTTGCCCTGTCGTGGGTTTCGAATAAACCAATTACTTTTTTCATTTGTCCGGCAAGTTCAAAAACCTGATTACGGGCATTTGGGATTTGGGCAAAATTGGAGAATTCGGTAGCAATATTTGACAGTGTATCAATTTGTTCAATTAAAATTGATGTTACTCGCTCGATATATTCATTGTATTCCTTTCCACGACCACGTGCGCGTTGTAAATGCTGTATGTTGAGTTTCATTGGGGTCAGTGGATTTTTGATTTCGTGGGCAATTTGTTTGGCCATTTCGCGCCATGCCGATTCACGTTCGGATCGGGCAAGAAGATCAGCGCTCACTGCCAGTTCATCCACCTTTTTGTTGTACTCTTTAACAAGGCTGCCAATTTCATCGTTCCGCTTATAGTTAATGGGTGCATTGTGTTTGCCGAGTTGCATTTTTTGCAGGTTCTCTTGTATTACCACAAGCGGACGGGTAATTTGGTTTGAAATAAAAACAGCCATAACTATACTTGCCAGCAACAGCAGCACATACAAATTAATAAACGCCACTATAAAAGTCGAAATTTCCTGGCTGTATTTATCTTGTGTAATAAAATAAGGCAGATTAATTGTTCCTAAAATTTGTCCCCGGTTATTAATAATTGGCTTATATACAGACAAATATGATAATTCTCCAATTTTTTCGGGCTGAAAATAATTGTCGTATTGATAATTTTGAAAAATCTCATAATAGGCTAATGAGTTCATTCGGGTTGAAACCAATCCGCGTTGAAATATTTCAACTCTGGATGAAGCAAGTAAGTTGCCATCGACCCCGTAAATATTAATGTCGGTGCGAAAAATATTTGAAAGTTTAGATAATTCCTTATATAGCCAGTCTACCAATTCAGGGGTTATTTCATCTTTTATTTCGAGGCGCATATCAATTTCTTCCGAAATAGATTTCATTTTTTCATTCAAATCGCTGCGGTGTTTCGTTTTGTACTGTTCAATATTGTAAAAAATTGTAGCCAAAGCCACCACAAGCAACGAAACAAATACTATTGAAATAATGGCAACCTGAATTTTAAATTTTAAATCGAATCTTAATTTATTTGCAAAAAAATTCCGGGTACCTATAGATTTAATTATCAGCACAATAAGAAAATAGAATACAAACAAATAGGGGAAAGAAATCAGATAATCTACAAAAGAAAAAATTTTTCGTGACACAATCACATAATTGTTTTCGCGGGTATGATAAATTAAATGTTCGTATCCTTCCAATTTGCGCGATGTAAATTCCTGGTCTTTAGGTCGGTATGATTCAATGTATAAATTGTAATTGAAATCGCCGAATTTATCGGTTAATTCACCACCGTAATATTTCGCATAACTAAATTTCCTGTAATTTTCCGAACGTGTTATCGATTTATCAATCAGAAGCTCGGGAAAACCAATTCCTTCGAAAAGCAAATCAGAATCCAAGTCAATATATATTGCAACTCCATCAAGATTATTGGGCATTCGAAAATGGATTTTACCTGTGTATGAAATGCGGCCATTCATGTTGTCCATGTAGTAAAAGTTGGTTCCGGAAATCTGGACCCCCATGTCCTGTATCATTCCGTCCATAAACGACATGCATGGAACTGTTTGGCTTTCAGGTTGAATAACCAAACTGTCGTTTGAATGGCATACATATATTTCGAATATATATTTTCTGAAATATCCGTTAAAATAAGCCCGCTCTATATATTCTCTCGGATCTTCGTTTTGGATGAGTAAACTTATGATTGCCGGGTCGTTTAGCATTTGCTTTTCAATCTTTGTCAGAAATTCTTCGGCGGCGGGATCGCGCTCTGCCACAAGTGTTACAGCGAATAACTTCTGGCTCTCCTTTTCTTTCAGATTAACAATGTGGTAAAAAATTACAAGTGAATAAACTGAGGCGAGCGAAACAAAAAGTATGAGGTAACTCAAAGCTATTTTCCGCAAATATTGTTTGCTGAAAAGTGCTGCCAAAACTGTAGAAACGATAAAAAATAGCAACACATAATATGAGACACGTTGAATGGCAATATTTTGAACTACACCTAAGAAAAATACAATTACTAAAAGAATACCTGTCAATTGAAAAAAAGGGAAATCATTTGCAGCTTCATCGATGATTTTGATTACAAAATAAAGTATACCAAAAAGCAGCAAACCAACTGAAAATATACCTACAATACTTTGTATGGTTATACCAATAATTTTATTGAGGGAAAACGAAATTGTTGAATTATAAATTAAGATTTCAATAAGGTAGTTGACGAGCAAAAACAAACTTGCAGCAAATAGTAGCAACAAAACAGCGATTATTTTTCGTGGCAATTCTCCATCTTCTTTCAGTTTGTCCAGGTTTAATCCTTCGGTAAAATGGAATAACCAGAAAACAAAAAATAGTACCATTAAAAAAAAGTCACCCAAAGAAGGCAGCCAGATGCTTACTGCAAAAACTTCGGGACTAAAAAATGGCAGGTGCGATAAAAGTCCGGGAATTTTAAACATGAGGTGCAACCAAAAAACAATAAAAAGAGCCGCTGCCAATCCAAAAAGCCTTAGAAAAAAGCCTGCTTCCGATGTTAAAAACTCTTTTCGAAAATAAAACAATAATATAATTAGTCCTAAAAAATAGATGATCCCGGGAAGGTAGAGTTGGTTTTGTGTGCACAAAAATTGCCCGGCAGTTTTGATTGAAAATAAGTATTCACCCTTATTATTTACCACCGGGAATGCCGCTTTTTGGTTGGAATGTAACAACTGAAAAGCATCGGGCAAATTGTAAGTTTTATAAAAGGAGTTTTTTAAATACTTGTTTTCGTGTTCATAATTGTGCCTGATTAAATTTAAGCCAATAACTTCAAAATCCCCGGCAACTTTGTTTGAAGCCAGGTAGTAACCATTAGGCAGTTGAAGCAGCCCTTCCTTTTTTTTGAATTCCCGGAGTGTACCATAAAATGAAATTGACCTGTCGGACCAGTACACCAGATTCCCTGATTGATAAACCAAAAATCCTGAACCACTTTCGTTTATAAGTGAGGTGTAACTTTTTAGAGATTCAAAAAAACTACCATCGAAATTGCTGTTGGTAATCACTTCTGCAATATTTTCGATTTGTGTGTCCAGCTCTTTTTCATGTGATAAAAGTTGATCTTGAAAATCTTCGATCAAATGTATTTCAGGATGTTGTTTCAGCAGGCCATTTTCAATAATTGCAGCAGCTGTAAAAAAGCATATCGCAAAAATCAGGTAACTGTATTTATTTAGTTTTAGCAACATATTTTAGTCGTGATGATACGGTTCGCCCTTTAAAATTGTAAAAGCCCGGTAAATTTGCTCAACACACATTAACCGTACCATTTGATGTGAAAATGTAAGTTTTGATAAAGAAATTTTGGATTTGGATTTTTCGTAAACTTCCTGCGAAAAACCGTAAGGCCCACCAATCAATAAAACCAGGTCTTTCAAACCACTTGCCATTTTCTTTTCCAAAAATACGGCAAACTCACGCGAAGTGAACATTTTCCCCTTTTCATCAAACAAATGAAGTTCTTTTCCAGATATTTTCCTTGAAAGGATAAGTTCCCCCTCCTGCTGTTTTTGTAGTTCGATGCTTAGGTTCTTATTTTTTTTGATGTCAGGAATTACTTCAATTTCAAAATTAATATAATGGTTCAGGCGTTTTGCATAATCGTTTATACCTTCGGTTAAATATGCTGAATCGGTTTTACCAATTACCAATAAAGTAATCTTCATGACAGATTTTGATTTATAATTTTATAAATTTACACTAAAATTGGGCGTTTAAAAGATTTTAGCACAATATTTGAAGTAGAATTACTCACTTTTTGAAATAGTAAAAAATGTCAAAAATTAATAAAATCACGCTTTTCATACTTTTCATTGCTGGGTTTATGTTTTACTCCAATCAATTAAAGGCCCAGATACCTGATGAAATTCTTCAAAGCTTAAAAACAGGAAATTCTAAAACACTTTCTGAATATTTCAATCAAAATGTTGAAATGGTTGTTTTGGATAATGATAATGTTTACAGCAAAGCACAAGCCCAACAAATTGTAAATAAGTTTTTTAGCAGCAATCCGCCCGAAAGTTTCAGCATAATCCACCAAGGCGGAAAGGAAGGAGCCCAATATGTGATAGGCAATTTAGTAACCAGCAAAGGTACTTTCAGGGTTTACTTCCTGTTGAAAAAGAATGGCGGGAAAGATTATATCCATCAACTGAGAATTGAAGAACAATAAACCTGATGATCAAGGAGGGCAAGTACATTAACCATCTTATAGAAATTGGAGAAAAAATTGCCGAACGAGCAAAAAAGATTTCTCTACCATTTTTTGAGGGGGTTCCGTTGTACGATGTTGCTTTATTTTTTTGGCGAAGTATTGTTGACGGGGCAATTGCCACAAGGGCTTCGGCTATCGCATTTTCGTTCTTTATAGCCTTTTTCCCATTTATTATTTTCCTTTTCACATTGATTCCGTATATCCCAATAGATAATTTTCAGAATGAACTTCTTATTCTTATTCAAGACCTCGTACCGTCAACAACCTATACAACTATTGAGCAAACTGTTGAAGACATAATTACCCAGCCACGGGGCGATTTACTTTCATTTGGTTTTTTTGCGGCACTAATTTTTTCAACAAACGGGCTTGCGTCCATGATGAGCGCTTTTGATGCAACAATTCATACCATCCACCGCCGCTCGTGGATCAGCCAGCGAATTACAGCAATTTATCTGTTGATCATCCTTTCAGTTTTGCTCACAATTGTAATTGCTTTACTTACCAGCGGACAACTGATTATTCAAAAGTTGCAGGATAAACAAATGTTGCATGACCAATTTATTATATTTTTATTGATATTTGGGAAATGGCTGATTATATTGGCTTTGTTGTTTTTTACTTTTTCGTTTTTGTATTTCATGGCACCTGCAAAACGGATCAAATGGCGATTTATCTCTGCAGGAGGTACTTTATCAACTATTTTAAGCGTAATTGCATTTGTAGGACTTTCATTCTACATCAACCGTTTCAACCAGTACAACAAATTGTATGGATCAATTGGAACTTTGTTAATTATACTCTTGCTAATGTACGTCATGTCCATGATTCTTTTGATAGGATTTGAACTTAACGCCAGCATTCATCAGGCGAAAAATGAATCTGAAGTGTTGAGATGAGCGAATTTTTACTTTCCTTGTCTGAAAAGCAATTCCTTTTCCTTTTTCGACAGGCTGTCGTAACCTGATTTGCCAACTTTTTCAAGGATACGATTTATTTCTTCCTGCTCGGCATTTTTTATCCTGTTGTATTCGTAGTCGTCGCGGGGTGGTTGCTTGTGCGTAACCTTCAGGTTATTCTTAGGTTTGAAAATATCTGCAATCCAAATTGAAATTTTATTTATAATTTTTACAAATCCATCACCCATATCTTTTCCTTTACCGAGTTGAAAAATATAAAACCAGCCCCAAAACGCGCCACCCAAATGCGCAATATTACCTCCTGGATTACTTGCTGAAATTTCAATAACAGAAAGCAACACATAAAACAACGCAATATATTTCAATTGAAAAGTGCCTATAAAAGACAGGCGAATTTCCTGATTGGGATCGTAAAATGCTATGGCAACCAAAATGGCAAAAACAGAAGCCGAAGCACCCATTAACAACCCATTTACCGACTGGAAAACCGGGAGGAGGTTATATGCAAGTAAATAAAACGCAGCTCCCGAAAGTCCACCAAGCAAATAAACACTAGTCAGTTTGTCATTATCCAGACGATAAAGAAATAGTTTGCCAAACCAATATAAACCCAGAATATTAAAAAGTAAATGCAGAAAACCTGTATGTAAAAACATGTAGGTAATTGGTGTCCAGGGTTTTTTAAGAATTTCGGAAGTAGCAGAAGGGAGCGAAAGCCAATTAGCCAAAACATTGGGTTGCCCCGACAAATAAAGTAAAACACCTGTAATACCAACCATCAAAAAAACGCCCAGGTTTATATATATCAATCTTGTTAAGGCTGAACCTTCTTTAAATGTGCGTTTTATGTCATCAAAAATATCCATCATTCATAAAATTCCAAATTGCAAAAAACAAAGTTCAAATAAAATCCAATTTCGAAAGAGATTTAAAATCAAACATTAAAATCTAATACATTCATTACGTTTCTTGCATAAACTCCATCAATCTCATCCATCTCAATCAATCTCCATCAATCCCAATCAATCTCTTTCTAATAAAACCGTTTCGAATTTTTATTCCAGTATTTAATCATAAAATATCCAAATAACATTCCACCAAGATGGGCAAAATGTGCAACATTGCTGCCGGGCTGTGAAATACCAAGGTATAATTCAATTGCACCATAACCTATCACAAAATATTTTGCTTTAATAGGAATTGGCGGAAATAGCAACATTAACTGGGTATTTGGAAACAACATACCAAAACCGAGTAAAATACCAAAAACAGCACCCGAAGCGCCAACTGTAGGTGTATTAAGTACCATATTTAATTTACCCAACAACGGGTCAGAAAAATTTTTCCCTTCAGTCCAAAGATTATAACCGGCTTCCTTAACATAAGCCACTTGATCGGGAGTTAATTGTGAAGTCACATGATTGTATTCAATAAAATTTACCAACGAATGTAAAATTGCCGCACCAACACCTGTTACCAGGTAAAAAGTTAAAAACCGTTTTGGTCCCCACACGCTCTCGAGAACACGCCCGAACATATACAGCGCGAACATGTTAAAGAAAAGGTGCGTTAAGCCACCGTGCATAAACATGTGTGTGAAAATCTGGTGTAACCTGAATTTTTCGGATAACGGAAAATAGAGCCCCAAATAGGTATATAAATCGATTCCAACCCGCTCAAGTACAAACGTAGCAAGCAACATGAGCACATTTACGATAATCAGATTTTTTACAACCGGGGGAATACTGTTAAAACCAGGTCTGTAATTCATATTTCTATTTTTTTAATGGGTCTAACAATTGCCAGACCAGTTTCTATTAGGCTGAATATAACGACATATTGTCATTTATTAAAACTTTTTTCGATATCGGTAACCGGAATTATTGTTAAAACTTTTTTTCCTTCGGGCGAAAAATTGGGTGTTGCACAGGCAAAAAGGTTGTCGATTAAATGGTCAATTTCCTCTTGTTTTAAATCAGTACCATAATCAAGAGACGATGCTTTTGCCAGTGAAATGGCTATTTGTTCCTTTGCTTTTGAACGTGCATCAACGGGAGAATTTTTATACTCTTCAAGCAATTTTTCAACAATCAATTCGGGTGATGAAACATCCAAAACTCCCGGAGTACCGCTAATGATGAAAGTATTCTTGCCAAAATCGCGGATATCAAAACCAAGTGATAACAGTTCGGGTAATATGTTTTGAAGAATTGCCGCATCAGCCGGGTTTAGTTCAATGGTTTGAGGGAAAAGCATTTGCTGACTGGCAACCGAATCCGATTTCAGTACTTCCATAAATTTTTCGAACAAAATCCGCTCGTGAGCCCGTTTTTGGTCGATTACCATTAGGCCCGATTTTACGGGAGTTAGTATATATCTTTGTTTTAACTGCAGCGTTTTTTTACCCGAAAACTGAACGTGATTCTGCGAAAAAAGCAGGTCATCAATTTCGGGTGCGACTTGCGGTTCGGCCTTCAATTTCAATTGTGTTCCGGTGTATAAATCTTCCCAGCGCTCTAGATTTTTCTTTTCTGCAGGAGTTTTACTAAAACTTCCCATTGCTGTGCTTTTCCCTGTTTCAAAAGGGTTGTAATCAGGATTTACACGGATTTCAGGAAATTGAATATTATCAAACGACCTTTGTGGTACAGGAATATCAATATTTCCGCCTTGATCAAAATCAATGGAAGGAACAACATTGTGTTTTCCAAGTGATTCGCGCACTGCAGCATGCACAATCTGCCAAATGTCGCGTTCATTTTCAAATTTTATTTCGGTTTTGGTGGGATGAACGTTTATGTCAATGTTTCCCGGATCGATTTCAAGGAACAAAAAGTAGGAAGGAAATGTATCGGGCGGAAGCAACTGCTGGTAAGCCTGCATAATCGCTTTGTGAAAATACGGATGCCGCATAAACCGTCTGTTAACAAAAAAGAACTGTTCGCCAATGGTTTTACGTGCAAATTTGGGCTGACCAATAAATCCGTAAATATTTAAAATGCTTGTTTTTTCGTTTACCTGAACCAAACTTTGGTTGATCGATTTTCCAAATAAATCAACAATACGTTTGCGATGGTTGGTTTTTGGAAGTTCGTAAATAGGGGAATTGTTGTGATAAAGTGAGACTTTAATCTCTGGATTAGGGATGGCAATTCGCTGAATTTCCCAAATTATGTGCTTTATTTCAGTGGTATTTCCTTTTAAGAATTTCCTTCGGGCAGGAACATTGAAAAAAAGGTTTTTAATCATAAAACTGGTTCCATTGTTTCCGGCAGTTGGCTCCTGAGTTTTTACTTCGGAACCAATAATATGAATGAAAGTCCCAACTTCATCGTCTATTTTTTTTGTGCGGATTTCCACATCGGCAATGGCGGCAATTGAAGCCAGCGCCTCGCCCCTGAAACCCATTGTGTGGATACAAAACAGATCATTGGCCGAGTTAATTTTTGAAGTTGCATGGCGTTCAAAAGCCATACGTGCATCGGTGGGCGACATTCCGCATCCATTGTCTGTAATTTGTATCAGCGTTCTTCCGGCATCTTTTACATGAACTGTAATTTCATTGGCTCCTGCATCCAAAGCATTTTCAACCAACTCTTTCACAACCGAAGCAGGCCGCTGAATAACTTCGCCGGCTGCAATTTGGTTGGCTACCGAATCTGGCAATAACTGAATTATATCACTCACTTGGATTTAACAAATATATTTAGAGAATCATGATTAATAGATACGGGAATTGTGATAGCAATTCCTAAAACGTAAAATCGGAATAAAAGAAGAGATAGAAAATAAGTGCGAGGATGACGAATAACCAAAGCAGCCTTTTGTTTTGAGCCCTTCGAGCGGGTTGTGATGATTTTGACTGCCAGCCATCCAAATTTCGGAATTGCCCTTTTATCCGTGGTCTGTAGTTTTGTAAATCTTTATCTTTTTCATCAACAATTCCCAGTTCTTCTTTAATCCTGCGTTCCCGTTCATCACGTTCTTCCTTGTCAGGGTCATGAAATCGTGGCCTGACATTAAATTGTTTTGTCCCTGGAGTATAAAAAAATCTTCCAATCATAGTTTAAAATGTTATTTTTGAACAAAGATAGGGTTAATTCGTCAAAATTATTCTCAGGCTAAGTATCAGCAATGTAAAAGACTACAATGATTTATTCAGGATTTCGAATAATTGTTTGCTGCCAAGATTCACAGGATTTCCTTTCATGCTGCTTGAATTTTGGGCTTTGTTTATCAGTTCAGAAAACGAATCCGGGGTAATTTTAAAATCTGACAATGAAGGAATTTTAAGTTTTTTTACCATTTCCTGTATCCAGATAACACCGTCGTCAGCAGTTGCTGAATTGTTTTGTGTCAATATACGGGCGACTTCATTAAATTTAAGCAATTGATTTTCCAGTTTTTTTTCGCTTATAACTGCAATATTTATTTCCATAACCGCTGGGAGTAAGCAAGCACAAACCGCGCCGTGTGGTATTGGAAACATTCCTCCAAGCGGTCCGGCAAATCCATGCACTGCACCCAGTTTTACATTAGCAAGCGCCATTCCTCCTAGCATGCTTGCCATTGCCATATTTTCGCGGGCTTCCAGGTCGTTACCATTTATAAATGCACGTTCCAAAAAATTTGTAATCCGCTTCATTCCTTCCCTGCAAATCATGTCGATAAAAGGGTTCGACTGGAATGAAACATATGTTTCCAACAAATGAGTAAGAGCATCAACACCGGTGCTTGCAGTAATTTCCGGGGGCATTGTTAACGTTAATTCCGGGTCGATTACTGCAATAGTCGGGAACATTAAATCGCTGCGAAGACTAACTTTTACATCGTGTTCGACTGATTTTATCACAGCATTTTTGGTAACTTCTGCTCCGGTTCCGGCTGTTGTGGGGATTGCAATACAGGGCAGGGGAGATTTTTCAAGTTTATGTCCTTTCCCAATAACTTCAAGATAATCTGTAAGTTCGCCTGTGTTTGTGGCAAGTGCAGCAATTGCTTTGGCCGAATCTATAACGCTTCCACCACCCACTCCAACAATTACATTGCAACCTGTTTTTTTTGCCAGTGCAGTGCCATTTACAATATCAAGAGTGGTTGGCTCAGATTCGATACTGAATATTTCAAATGTCAATTCCAGTTCTTTAAGCCATCCTGAAAGTTGAATTGCCAGTTTTTGATTTTTTCCGGAAACGAGTAATACCTTGCTCCCCAGGTTTTTAATTAGCCAGGGAACTTTTTTAAAGGAACCATTTTCGAAAATGATTTGAGTAGAAGTAGCAAATTGAAAATTTATTCCCATCCTTCATCTTCAGGAAAAACATTGTAATATTTGATGCCTGATCGAGGCTCTTCCATCATATTTGAAACTGCATCGCGCCAACGCATATAGTGGTCGGTAAGTTTATGTTTTGCCGTATCTTCAAAAGATTTGTAAACTTCTACAAGAACAAATTTCGTTTGATCATCATGTTGTTGGATCACATCAAACCGCACAACACCTGATTCAAGTAAACTGTCCTTCGCATTTTCGGTAGTCAGGATTTTAAACTCTTCAACGAAATTTTCCTTAACATGAACAAAAACATGAACGATATACATAATTTTCAAATTTAATTGATTTGCAAAAATTCTTCAGCACTCAAAACCAAAAGCATTTTTCAATTTTTAAAATGCAAAATTAGACAAAAAGTAGATATCAATTTCAATATTGTATTTCATCATTCAAAATTTGTTTTACAATTTTTTAGGGTAAAAATCATTCGAGATTTTTCAATCCAAATTATTTACAATCAGTTCACTAACAAAATCAGCAATTTTATGTGAAAGTTCCTTTGCCGATTCTATCGTCAAATGGCTGCCATCGTAAGTTTTGTAATTTGCCGGATTCAGGTCAATCCATTTTCCCGAAACATTTTCAAAACCAGCTTTAACAGCGACTTCGTCAAATAATCCCAATGTATCTTCCAGCATTTGCATAGGTTGCGAAACAGGAGGTACAAAACCAACTACAATAATTCCATTATTTGTCCAATTTTTCACCTGGTTAAATAGTATCTGGAGATTTTCAGGTTCAACTTTATAATTCGTAAAATCTTTTGTGTATGAAGCAATTGCTTCCATTGTATCAACCGGATATTTATCCGATTCAACATAACCGTTCATAAAGTAAGTGTTCCTGTAAAACCTGATTTCTTCCTGTTTCGAAAAATGATTTTTCAATTTTTCAGGTGAAGTTGCCGAAAACCAGTAACGAAGTGGATTGAAATAAATGCGCTCAAAAATTTCTTCTCGCGGACGATTCAATTCCTGTATATATTGCTGGTTTCCTGCTGAATATCCTGAAATTGCATTGGCAGAAATTCCCAATACAATAATTTTTGGTTTGGAATTGTGAACCAGTTTTTTTTCTGCAGCATCAAACATTGTTGGGTTCAAACCACCGTTTGAGAATGCGAAATTCAAAACTTTCAACCCGGGCAAACGCTTTTCAATAATTTGAGGAGAAACTCCACGATACACCCGTGAATCGCCCATTATTACCATATTGTATTTTGGTGGTGCAAAAGTTTTTCTGGTCCAGAAAAGTTCTCCCAAATATTTTTCAGCATCTTTCGGCAGTACAAAACTTAGTGCAGCAACCAATGTTGCTGCAATCGCCAGCGTAATCCATATATTTGGTTTCCTTCCCATTTTTTTAAAATTGAAAGTAGATAAATTCGCTTCCCGCTCCCCTGAAAAATATTACTGCTGCAATTAAAACTGCATAAAAAACCATTTCAGCAACCGGGTGTTTTCCTTTAATTTTTTCATCGAAATGAAGCGCGGCAAACAGTTCTCGCAAAACTATTACTGATATAAAAACCGAAGCATCCAAACCCCAGCCAAAACTAAACGGGCCCTGAAATGAAAACATGATTTTCAAAATATCAAAAGACTGATTAATATTTTCAGCCCGAAAAAATACCCATGCAACAAGTACCTGAATACTTACAAAAAACCATGCTACAAACCTTGCAATCGAACTTTTACCTAATTTTTCAGGCCAATTGGTAAACCGCTCTGCTGAGGCAAAAAATGCGTGTACTGCGCCCCAGGCTACAAAAGTCCAGGCGGCTCCATGCCATAAACCTGAAACGAGCATCGTAATCCATAGATTAATATAACTCCTGAATTTTCCTTTCCGGTTTCCGCCCAATGGTATATAAAGATAATCACGAAACCAGGTTGATAATGAAATGTGCCAGCGTTCCCAAAATTCACGGATTGAAGTTGATATGTAAGGATGGTTAAAATTATCGGGAAAATCATAGCCCATCCACATAGCCAAACCGCGTGCGATATCACTGTATCCGGCAAAATCGCAATAAATTTGAAAGGCAAACGCAATAATTGCGCCCCACCAAAACATTGAAGATGAGTTAAGTTCAGGAGCACCAAAAGCCGCCATCACCAACGGTGCCAGATTATCGGCTATTACCATCTTTTTGAAATACCCGCGAACAATCAACTGAAACCCATCCCAGCGTTTATCTTTTGTTATCCGGTTTACTTTTAAAAGTTGTGGCAACATGATTTCGGCCCGAACAATTGGCCCTGCTACCAACTGCGGAAACATTGACAGGTAGGCGAAAAACTGAAGGATGCTTTTGGTTGGTTTTAGTTTATTTCGATACACATCGAAAGTGTAACTCATACTCTGAAATGTGTAGAAACTAATTCCAACTGGCGTTATCAAGAAAAACTCCGGGATATTGGCAGCGAGAGAAAAACCGCCCTGTAATCCCAATAATTTGTCGATATTTTCAGCAATAAATCCTGAATATTTAAACAACGACAAAGAACCAAGATTGCCAATAATCGATAAAATCAACAAAAACTTTTTGCGACCGGGATAATGGTAAATACCAAGCGCAGCAAAGTAATCAATCAGTCCGCTTATTAAAATGAGTGACAAAAAACGCCAGTCCCACCAACCATAAAAAAAGAAGGATGCTGCAGTCAACCAAATTAAACGCCCTAATACATTTTTCCCGATAATTTTCGAAATCAGGAAAAAAATAATTGCAAAAGCAACAAATATGAGCGAATTAAAAAGCATTCAACTGCTTTATTTTTGCCTGAAATAAATCTGAATGGGTACCCCTGTAAAATTGAAATGCTCGCGAATTTGGTTTTCCAGATACCGTTTATATGGCTCTTTTATGTATTGCGGCAAGTTGGCAAAAAACGCAAACGATGGGGTTTGCGATGGCAACTGCGTAACATATTTAATCTTGATATATTTTCCTTTTATCGATGGTGGGCTTTGTTTTTCAATGGCTTCAATCAATAATTCATTTAACTCCGAAGTTTTTATTTTTTGCTGACGTCGGTTATAAACTTCAATCGCCGTTTCCAAAGCTTTGTGCACCCTTTGTTTTGTCAATGCCGAAATAAAAAGGATTGGTACATCTACAAAAGGCGCTATTTTTTCCTTTATTTCTTCTGTAAACTTTTTTGTCGAATTTGTATCTTTATCAATCAAATCCCATTTATTTACCAATATAACTACTCCTTTTTTGTTTTTTAATATCATGCTAAAAATGGTAACATCCTGCGCTTCAATGCCACGTTCAGCATCAATCAGCAACAGACAAACATCAGAGCTTTCTATTGTACGTACAGAGCGCAATACCGAATAAAATTCTATATCTTCCTCTACTTTCGCCCTTTTTCGCAAACCGGCAGTATCAACAATCATAAAATCGTGGCCAAATTTGTTAAACCTTGTATGAATTGAATCACGTGTTGTACCGGCGATTTCTGTTACAATATTTCGTTCTTCGCCAATCAAAGCATTCACAAACGAAGACTTTCCAACATTTGGCCTGCCAACCACCGATAAATGCGGCAATTCTGATTCTTCATCAATATTTTCGGTTTTAGGCAGAAGTTCAACCATCGCATCAAGCATTTCCCCTGTTCCACTGCCAGTCATCGATGATACACAGTAAATTTCGCCCAAACCCAGACTGTAAAATTCCTGGGCGTCTAGAATGCGGTTGTTGTTATCCACTTTGTTTACAACGACTAATACGGGTTTTTTTCCTTTGCGCAAAATCGCGGCGACAGCATCATCAAGGTCGGTTATACCCAATTCCACATCAACCACGAATAAAATTACATCAGCCTCATCAATAGCTAGGTGCACTTGTTTATTAATTTCGGCTTCAAACACATCATCCGAATTTACCACATATCCACCTGTATCAATTACTGAAAATTCAACACCATTCCACTCACCTTTTCCATAATTCCTGTCGCGAGTAACGCCCGCTGTTTCATTAACTATCGCTTTTCTTTGTTCCACCAAACGGTTGAATAATGTTGATTTTCCTACGTTTGGCCTTCCTACAATTGCTGCTATTTTGCTGCTCATAATAATTACCCCATTCTTATAGCCCCCTTCTAATTCCCTCTAAGAGGGAAGGTTCTGAGAACCGTTAGGTTTTGAATTTCTTTTTTCTATTGTTTTTTTGTTTTCTCTACATTCTTTACTCCACTCCTTCGGAGGGTTGGGGGAGACTTTTAAATCGCATCATACCCAAAATTCTTTAACTGCTTATCTTTTTCGCGCCAGTCTTTTGCGACTTTCACAAATAATTCCATAAAAATTTTCTTATCGAAAAATTCTTCGGCATCCTTTCGGGCTTCGGTTCCCACACGTTTTATCATTTCGCCTTTGTGACCAATTATTATTCCTTTTTGACTGTCACGCTCAACATGGATAACACACCTTACGTTGATTATTTTCTCGGTTTCTTTGAATTCTTCCACTTCCACTTCTACCGAATATGGAATTTCTTTTTGGTAGTGGAGCAATATTTTTTCGCGGATGATTTCCTGAATAAAAAACCGCTCGTTTCTGTCGGTCAACTCATCTTTGTCGAAATAAGCGGGTGCTTCGGGCAGCAGTTCCAAAATGCGATCAAAAATTGGTTCGATGTTGAATTTTTCTTTTGCAGAAATAGGGAAAATATTGGCACCTGGAAATATATTTGTCCAGTAATCAAACAACTTCAATACATTTTCCTGATTCGATAAATCAATTTTGTTGATCAGAACGATAACAGGCATATTCGATTTTCGCACTTTTTCAATGTAATCCGGATTTTTGCCCGGAGTTTCAATTACGTCGGTAACAAATAAAATTATGTCTGCATCAATCAGTGCCGAATCGACAAATTTCATCATCGTTTCCTGCAATTTGTAGTTGGGTTTCAAAATCCCGGGTGTGTCGGAATACACAATCTGGAAATCCTCACCACTTACAATCCCTTTAATCCGATGCCTGGTAGTCTGCATCTTCTGTGTAATAATCGATATTTTTTCGCCTACCAGTGCGTTCATTATTGTCGATTTACCCACGTTGGGGTTCCCGATAATATTTACAAATCCTGCTTTATGTGTCATATATTTTTTAAATCCTTAAAAATCAGCGCAAAGATAACCGTTTTGATTTAGGATTGTACTTTCGGCGAATAATTTCAGATTGCCTGTAAATTGAAAGCGGTTAAATTGATTGAATTTGGGATTTACTTGTAATTTGAAATTTGGATATTGGTGTTTTCTTATAAACACTATTTTATTTTTTTAATTCATTCCTTGCAAAATCTCCCTCGCAATCAGTACGCCATTTACCGAGGCTTGCATCAATCCGCGAGTAATTCCGGCTCCATCACCACCAACATACAAGATTTTTTATTGTATCGGTTTGAAATCCGCTGTTTACCTTTATTTTATTCGAATAGAATTTCACTTCAACACCATAAAGCAAAGTTTCGTCGCTGGCTAAACCGGGACTGACTTTATCCAGGGCCTGAATCATTTCAATTATATCGGTCATAATGCGGTAGGGGAGGACAAGGCTCAAATCTCCCGGGACTGCATCTTTTAAAGTCGGGATGATATTATTTCTGAAAAGACGTTCGGGTGTTGTTCTTCGTCCACGCACCAAATCCCCGAAACGTTGAACAAGTATTTTGTGTTGCGTCAGCATATTTGCCATGTCGGCAACATGCCGGCCAAATTCGATTGGCGAATTAAACGGCTCGGTAAACTTTTGCGAAACAAGTAGTGCGAAATTTGTATTGTTGCTTTTCAGGTCTTTATAACTGTGTCCATTCACAACGGCCAGGTTGTTGTCGTAATATTCTGAGGAAACAAAACCACCCGGGTTTGAGCAAAAAGTGCGCACTTTATCATCAAAGGTTTTTGTGTAATGAATAAGTTTTGCCTCGTAGAAATTTTCGTTAATTTCCTGCATAATTTCATTGCGGCACTCCACGCGAACACCAATATCAACCACACCAACTTCGGTTTTAATGTGGTGATGCTCACATTTTTTCATTAACCAGTCAGAACCTTCACGACCAACTGTAACTACAACTTTCTGAGCATAATATTCACTTCCATTTACAATTACACCAGTTACAGTGTTATTTTCAAAAATAAAATCTGTTACAGGTTTCCGAAATAAAACTTCAACCCCTTTTTCATGAATAAAGTCAAAAAGCAATTTGTATAGCAACTGGGTTTTTTCGGTTCCCAAATGGCGCACCGGACAGTGAACCAATCGAAGATTAGCCTCGATTGATTTTTTTTGGATTTCGCGCATTGCCGGCGTAATTTCTTCGCCGTGAATATCAGGTTCTCCACCAAATTCAAGATAAATTTTATCGGTGTAATCGATAATTTCCTGAGTGGCTTCAATTCCAATATAGTCAGAAATTGTTCCTCCCACTTCGTGCGACAGCGACAGTTTTCCATCGGAATAGGCACCTGCACCTGCCCAACCTGTTGTAATATTACAAGGTTTGCAATGCACACAAGTGCCGCCATTTGTATGTTTAGGGCATTTGCGTTTGTAAATTCCGTTGCCTTTTTCGAGCATCAGAATTTTTAGTTCAGGCCTGTTTTTTATTAACTCGTAGGCAGTAAAAATGCCGGCAGGACCGGCACCAACTATTATTACATCGTATTGATTGTTCATTTTGAAAATGTATTGGTTTCCCAATACGCAAAAGTAGTTTTTTTTGGGTTGATGTATTGTTTTATGTGGTTTGTTTTTGTGATATTTAGGCATTAAAACAGACATTTATATTTTTAGATATGAGAAACAAGACATACATAATTAGCCTGATTTTATTTTCGGTGGTGCTGTTTTCCTGCAATCAGGTTGAAAACATAAAAGTGCTGAGTCCTGATGGAAAAATTCAGGTCAGTTTTGGAATAAATGATTCTTCAGCAATTTTTTACACTGTGGGATTTGAAGATTCTGTTATTATCGAAAATTCAATAATGGGTTTTCAATTTGAAGAAAATGAGGAAATGGGTAAAAACCTTGAAATTGTTTCGGTATCAGAAATGGCGGTCAACCAAACCTGGAATCCTGTGTATGGCGAGCGGTCGGAAATTAAGGACAATTACAATGCAACTACTATTCGTTTAAAGGAAAAAAAATCGAATGGAAGGGAATTTGATGTCACTTTCAGGATTTATAATGAAGGAGTTGCATTTAATTATACACTCTTGCCAATCAATGAAAATGAAACGCTTCACATACTAAAAGAAAATACAGAATTCAATTTTACTGAAAATTACAACTGCTGGGTGTCGGAAAGAGCACAATCTGAAATTCATAAAATTCAGGTCAATTCAATTTCAAATCCTGTGGAAAGACCGCTGTTAGTAGAAGCCGGAAATTACAGAGTTGCGTTGGGTGAAGCAAAACTTGTAGATTTTGCCCGTTTAAAATTTATTTCAGGTGAAAAAGAGAATTCGTTGGTTGCAGCGTTGGAAGGTGAAGCAACGGTGAAATTGCCATACACAACTCCCTGGCGAACTATTATGATTGGAAAATCGGAAAGAGAACTTCTTTCAAACAACTTTTTTTATGAAAACCTGAATGATGAATGTGCAATTAAAAATGTAGAGTGGATAAAACCCGGAAAAGTTATCCGCGAAGTTACCCTTACAACCCAAGGCGGTTTGGCCTGTGTTGATTTTGCCTCGGAAAACGGTTTGCAATATGTGGAATTTGATGCAGGCTGGTACGGACCGGAAAACGATGAAACTTCAGACGCCACAACAATTACTGTTGACCCAAAACGCTCACCCGGTCCGCTTGATTTGCAACGGGTTATCGATTATGGCGAAACAAAAGGAATTGGGATTATTGTATATGTCAACCGCCGCGCTCTTGAAAAACAGATTGATGAAATTCTGCCGTTGTACAAATCATGGGGAATAAAAGGGGTGAAATATGGTTTTGTGCAGGTAGGCACGCAGGAGTGGACAAGCTGGTTACACGAAGCTGTTAAAAAAGCTGCCGAAAGTGAATTGATGGTTGACATTCACGATGAATACAGGCCAACAGGATTTTCACGAACATACCCGAATTTGCTTTCTCAGGAAGGAATTCGCGGTGATGAAGAAAGCCCGTCAAATGAACACACTTTGAAAACACTTTTTACAAGAATGCTTTCCGGTGCGGCCGACAATACAAATTGTTATTACGCACCGCGCGTTACAGAAAAAATGGGTGGCCATGTTTCACAGCTCGCAAAAGCAGTAATGATTTACAGTCCATGGCAGTTTTTGTACTGGTATGACCGTCCTGAAGGTTCGCCCGGGAAAAAAGGTGGCGCAGGCGATTCTGACGGATTTATAAAAAATAACCCGGAACTTGAGTTTTACAAACTTTTGCCAACAGTTTGGGATGAAACAGAAATTTTAGAAGGCAAAGTAGGAGAGTTTGCTACAATTGCAAGGAGGTCAGGAAATGATTGGTTTTTGGGGTCACTAACTGCAAATCAAGCGAGAAGGTGCAGCTTTGATTTTAGCTTTCTGGAATCAGGAATAAATTACAAAGCAACTGTTTATTCATTTGACCCTGATTCTGAATCTTCAACCAAAATAAAAATTGAAGAATTAACAGTGAATTCTGACAAAACAAATGATTTTGAAATAGGCGAAAATTCGGGATTGGCAATTTACATACAGAAAGATTAATGGTAAAAATTAGCTAATTTATCACCCAATACATCATCCCCCTGTCCATTTCAAGATAATCGAAATCATACTTGTTGTAAATAAAATTGATTGGGATCATCTGAAAAAAGTTAACATCCTTACCATTTAATTTTGCCGGAACCCAGGCACCTTCAACATTATTGAAAGCATTTACAAGAATCCCATTGAGGGTTTGACTGATGCCTTTTATAATTTGTACACCATCTATTTTACCCTCTTTTGTGACTACAAGACCAACAACCATTTTTCCTTCAACTGTCAGCAAATCAAACTTGGCATCTTTAATTGCCTGTCGTATTTGTTGGTGAATAAAACCTATTCCAGGTTCAAAACGAGGCTCTGTATCAACCGAATAAAAAATGTTGTTTACCAAAGGCGTGCCATCTGGTTGCCAGGTTTTATTCGAAATCAGTTCATTATTTTTATATTCTGAAATTGATTTAACTTTCCCTGAACTATAGTTCTCTGTAACCGTACCGTCAAAAATAAGCGGGACCTTACTTTTTGTTATCCCTGTGCGTTTGATGGTTTTACCCATCCAGTCGGTAAACTTGAACCCACCGTCAATAGTTTCAAAAACCCGTGTGAGCATCCCCGAAAACTCATCACCTTTCATTCTGATTTCAAAAATGGAGTCGCTGGTTACTTTTATATTTTCTGTATACACCAATTGCCAGCCAGTTTCGTCGAATTTGTAAGTTTTTACTTTTATTTTATTATTTCTTCTGTAATCGACACTTTTCATAATTTCCCTTTTTTCAGGATGATTGATTTTGCCGTTTACACCATAAAAGTAAACTGTATCCTTTTGGCTGTAACCCATGAATGGGAGAAATGTTATAAATAAAAAAACAAGTTTTATCATCTTTTAAAAATTTGAATTCATAATAAATCGAGCACCAATTGCTCATTTAAAAGCCGAAACGTTTTTCGGTGGTATCTGGTTACACCAAATTTTCGAATAGCATCACGATGCATTTTAGTTGGGTAACCTTTGTTTTTTTTCCAGTCGAAATCCGGAAATTCATTGTGTATTTTTCCCATAAAATCATCACGGTAAGTTTTTGCCAGCACCGATGCGGCTGCTATTGAAGAAAAGCGCCCATCACCTTTTATTATGCAGGTAAACGGTATTTTTGATTGCGTGCGAAAACGGTTTCCATCAACCAGTAAAAATTCGGGTTGAATAAATAATCGATCAACTGCCCTGTTCATTGCAAGAAAAGATGCATTCAAAATGTTAACTTCATCAATTTCTTCATTCGAAACTGCTTCAACTGCCCATGCCAACGCTTCTTTTTCAATAATTGGACGTAAATAGTGCCGTTGTTTTTCTGTGAGCATTTTCGAGTCATTTAAAATTTCATTTTCGAAATCAATTGGTAAAATAACCGCGGCTGCAAAAACCGGGCCTGCCAGACAACCTCTTCCGGCTTCATCGCATCCCGCTTCAAGTGTGTTTAATTTGAAATATGGAAGTAATTTGGTTTTCATTTTGAATTCTTCAACTCCTCTATTTTAGGGAGTTTGATTGAAATTTACTGCATCGTTCGTTTCACACTTTCCCAAAGCAGGTGAGCAGTTTCGTCCCAACTAAATTTATTTTTCTGTTCAAAACCTTTTTCAATCAGTTCCTGGCGCAATTCTTTATCATTTGCAAGTTTTAACATGGCTTCGGTAATTTGGTCAATTTTCATCGGGTCGGCATAAATAACCGCGTTGCCCCCAACTTCCGGTATTGAAGTAGTGTTCGAACAAATTACAGGAACTCCGGCTGACATTGCTTCCACAACAGGTATCCCAAATCCTTCGAAAAAAGGTACGAAAGTAAGTGCCAGTGCAGCACCAAAGATATCGTGCAATTCCGCAGTTTTAACCCGCCCGGTAAAAATCACATCGTTTTTGTAACGCATATTTTCATAGGTTTCAAAAATTTCTCCGGTTTTGTGCATTTCACCACCAACTATTATTAGCTTAATATTATTATCCGAATCGGTTTTAAAAGCATCAAAAGCATTTAGCAAACCGCTTACATTTTTTCTGGGATGAAGTGCGCCAACAAACAGAAAATATTCAGCACCGTCTGTAAATTTTTTACGCACGGCAGTTTTATCCTGTTCGGAAAGTGGCTCAAATATCTGGTTTATTCCATCATATACAACATCAATTTTATCGTAACTGATTTTAAATGAACGGGCAATATCTTCTTTTGAATAAAATGAAACTGTTGCAATTCGTTGGGCAATTCGCGCAAAACGGGGAAAAAAGAAGTTGTAATATTTTTCAATTAACCACGGCAAATCATCGGGGCGGTGTACAAAATTTATATCGTGAATAACTGCAAGTTGAGGCACATTTGTGCGTAACGACAAATAACCGTCAGGCGATAAAAAAAGATCGGCTTTGTATTTTTTCAGGATTTTTGGAATGCGAAAATCAAACCAGATATAAAATAATAAAGGATGACGTGCCGGAGGGCCAATAACCACGGGAGTAATGTTTTCAGAAAAAATAAAATCACGATCGAATGGCCTGTCGAATATGAAAATAAACTCATGTTCAGGATGACTTTGGGTCATCCGTTTTAATGTTTCAAAGGTAAACCAGCCAATTCCCTCAAGTTTCCCCTTTAGCAATAAACGTGTATTTACGGCAATCCTCATAACGCAGGTGTAAAATAGAAATTATTTTCTAATATCTTTGCGCCCAAAGTTAGAAGTAAATGAAGACTTTCATCAAATATGTCCTCCAAAAAACACTTGGTCTAAAAACATACCTGTATGTTTTTGCCCGCTTTATTATTGTAAAACTGCGCTGGGATAAAAATGAGAGAGACTTTTTTTATTTCATGAAGTTGTTTGACGATGGTGGTATAATACTTGATTTGGGAGCGAATATTGGTGTAACAAGTTATCATCTGGCAAAGAATTTCCCCGGGAGCTCCATTTTTTCTTTTGAGCCATTAACGCTGAACATGAATACTTTAAAGCGGATAAAAAGAAAATTTAAACTTGAAAACATAAAAGAATTTAAATTGGCTGTAGGCGATAAACCTGGAACTCTTGAAATGGTAATGCCTGTAATCAATAATGTACCGATGCACGGGTTGAGCCACGTTATTCACGACGAAAACACAGAAAACAATGACGGTTTGAAATACAACGTTCCTGTAATCTGCCTCGATGATTTTGATGAATTGAAGAAACTCAGAAAAACGGTTACCGCCATGAAAATCGACGTTGAAAATTTTGAATATTTTGTTTTGAAAGGAGCTGAAAAATTAATTGCGAGTCATAGACCAGTTATTTATTGCGAATTATGGGAAAATGAAAACCGCAAAAAATGTATCAATCTTTTAACCAATCTTGGCTATTCTTCGTTAGTTTTACAAAAAAAGAAGTTGGTTCCGATTGAAAAAGCTACGGTTGAAAAACACAATTTCTTTTTTCTGCCAAATACATTAACTGATTGAAATACAAGCATTGAAACGCAAATTTGTCACCAATCTGATATTATTACTAACCCTCAATCTTTTAATAAAACCTTTTTGGATTCTTGGTATCGACCGAAATGTGCAAAATCTGGTGGGCGACGAAAGCTATGGAATGTATTTCGCTCTGTTCAACTTTTCGCTGCTGTTAAATATTTTACTCGACCTGGGCATCACCAACTTCAACAATAAAAACATTGCTCAGCATCATTTCCTGCTCAAAAAGCATTTGGCGAATATTGTTGGCTTGAAATTTATGCTCGCTGTTGTTTATGCTATTTTTAGCTTAACTGTTGCAGCAATTATCGGTTACGGGAAAGTACAAATGCACTTGCTTTTATTCCTCATTTTTAACCAGTTCCTTATCTCGTTTACGCTCTACCTGCGTTCAAATATCAGTGGTTTGCACCTGTTCCGTACCGACAGTATTTTATCGGTGCTCGATCGAACACTGATGATTGCTATTTGCAGTGTTTTACTTTTTTCTGATTATTTCAAATCGTTTTTTACTATCGAATGGTTTGTATATGCTCAAACAGCAGCATATTTGTTAGCATCAATAATCACTTTTGCAATTGTTTTACACAAGTCTGGTAGAATCAGCATTCGATTTAGCCCAATATTTTTTATGGCTTTTCTTCGGAAATCATATCCTTATGCCTTGCTAATTTTATTGATGGGATTTTATAACCGTATCGACGGTGTAATGCTCGAACGTTTACTGCCCGAACCACTTGGTCAACAACAGGCGGGTATTTATGCACAGGCGTTTCGTTTGCTTGATGCCGTTTCAATGTTTGGCGTGTTGGTTGCAGGTTTGCTGCTCCCAATTTTTGCCAGAATGATCAAAAACGGCGAAGACATTACTCAAATGGTAAAATTATCGTTTACTTTTTTGTTTGTAACTGCGGTTGTTGTGGCCGTTTCAAGCATTTTCTACAACTACCAAATTATGGATGTGCTGTACCATTCTAACACTGAACATTCCTCAGAATTACTTGGGATTTTGATGACAGGATTTATCGGTATCGCCACAACCTATATTTTTGGAACGTTGCTGACAGCCAACGGGAGCATGAAACAACTCAACATTATGGCATTTTTTGGAATGGTAATAAATGTTACACTCAATCTTATATTAATTCCACGTTACCTGGCTTTTGGGTCGGCTTATGCAAGTTTATTTACACAAATTGTAACAGCAAGCACACAAGTAATACTGGCAGTTATGATATTCAAACTAAAACCAAATTACCTGTTTTTATTAAGATTATTAGCTTTTATTGGCACTACAATTATATTAGCTGAAGTTTCCCTGCAAATCGACAACTGGGTATATGGATATTTATCTATGATTATATTATCTGTGTTTTTTGCATTTATACTGAACTTGTTTAATATCCTCGATTTATTTAAATTCATCCGAAACAGATAATCATGGAAAATCCATCCATTGAAGAACTTCGCAACCCGGATAAATTTGAATTAATTGCCCAGCTCAACCACCAACAAATAAAAGAGTTTGTAATCAATCAATTGGCGGAAAATGGCAAAATCATTAAAGTTTATATGATTTACCAGGTTTTGATGATTCTTATCGGGATTTTCTTTTTTACTCGCTCTGTAGTTTTGGCTTTCCAAAGTTCTTTCGAACCTCTTTATTATACTTTGGCAGCGACATTTTTTAGCTTTTCAGTTTTAATTGTCATTCATGAATTGCTGCATGGAATTGCGCTTAAAATTATTGGAGCACCCAGGGTTAATTTCGGTGCTTATCTAAAAAAATTCATTTTTTATGCTGAAGCCGACAGGTTTGTAATCAACCGAAAACAGTTTGCATTCATTGCTTTAACTCCTTTGTTTGCTGTAAAACTAGTAACATTAATCGGAATAATTTTCCTGTTTAATCAACCTGTTTTTTATTTCCTGATTTTTGTAATGAGCGCTCACAGTTTGTTTTGTGCAGGAGATATTGGTTTGCTTTCGGTGTTTTACAAATACAAAAACTCAGAGATTTTTACTTTTGATGTGAAGGCTGAAAAAACGAGCTATTTTTACAGGACACGGACTTTCCAAAGTCCGTGATTAATTGACCAGTGAGAAAAATTCACTGAAAACCAGGAGAAAGAATTCTCCTGTTCCCTGCTCCCAAAATCAGGAGAAAGGATTCTCCTGGTCTTTGTTCTTCAACACCCCCCGATCAATCTTAAACGATTTATTTCGAGGAAATTCATTTAAAAACCGAACACTTTTCGGCAGCATTTTATTATCGAAAAATGGAGCCAGTTTTTTTAGGATTTGATTCGGATCTTCTGTTTCTATGGTTTCAATAATCAACACCACTTTTTGTCCCAGAACTTCATCCGGTTCACTTAAAATAATGCAGGGTTTTTGAAGGATATCTTCAAACTTTTTCTCCAGAATTTCGGGTTGAATTTTTATTCCTCCTGAATTAATTACATTGTCAATCCGGCCAAGCCATTTGAATGTATTTTCTGAAACCAGTTCCACACAATCGTTTGTAATTATTTTTTCTTTTAAAAATGGTGTGTCAATTACAAGACAATCGCGCTCGTCTTTTGAAATTCTGATTCCTGGCAAAGTTGTGAACACTTGTTGCGGATTTTCTCCGTTTATCTGTTTCAAAGCAATGTGAGAGCAGGTTTCTGCCATTCCGTAGGTTTCAAAAATTTTGGTTTCCACCCGCTGCAATTTTTCTGCTAACCAAAGAGGAGTTTCGGCTCCACCAAGAATCAAAGTTTTTAATTCAGGCCATTTATTCTGTTCAAGTAAATTGGCTGCCTGCATTGGAACCATGGCGCAAAAATCAACTTCATTAAGGTTCGAAAAATCCGGCGTTCCATCAGGTTCAATTAAAATGAGATTCATTTGAGCCAGAAAAGCACGAATAATCATCATTTTACCTGCAATATATTTAACAGGCAGACAAAGAACCGCTTTTTGATTTGGTTCCAAATTAAAAAATGAAACCGTGTTTTCAGCCGATTTCAGCATCGCATTTTTTGGAAGCTGAATGGTTTTCGGTGATCCGGTTGAACCCGAAGTTAGCTGGTTAATAAATTCGGTATCGCTTAAAAAATCGAGGATAAAACTGAAAATATCAAGTTTCCATACTGGATTTATATTTTTTGAAATCTCTTCACGGCAGAATTCCTTCAATTCATTGGGTGAGAAAAATCTTCCGTTTATTGCGAGTCCTTTTATTTTCTGATTCATCATCAAATCAATTTTAAGTCCCAGTCTTTCTCCTGGTCAAACCAAAGAAATCCATTTGAAACTACCAACGGACATTCAATGTTATTTATAAAAAGCCCACCGGTTCCCAATCCCTGGAAGTTTTTCGTATCAAGTGTTGCTGTCCATTGTGCAATTGCATTTAAGCCTATATTTGATTCAAGCGCCGAGGTAACCCACCAGCCAATGTCTCGTTCTTTAGCCAGTTCAATCCATTCTTTCGAAGCTATAATACCGCCAAGTAAAGTAGGTTTTAATATGACATATTGTGGCTGTATTTGTTCCAGCAATTTTATTTTCTCCGAACGGTTTGTAACACCAATTAATTCCTCGTCGAGTGCAATCGGTAATGGAGTTTCTGCACAAAGTTTTTGCATTTCCTCTGTTTGACCGGGTTGAATGGGTTGTTCAATGGAATGTAAATTGAAACTTGCAAGTTTTTCCAATTTTCTCATTGAATTTTCGGGTGTAAAGGCGCCATTAGCATCAACCCTGATTTCCAGTTGATCTGCTGAATAAAGTTCCCTGATTGAATGGATGATTTCAATTTCTGATTCAAAGTCTATTGCCCCGATTTTTAATTTCAAACAAGTAAAACCAGCCGCAATTTTTTGAGCTATCTGCTGAAGCATAAATTCTTTGGTTCCCATCCAAATCAAGCCATTTATCGGGATTCCCTTCTTGCCGTTTGTAAAATCCGATGCGTATAATAAAACCGGCGAATTTGAATCAAGTCCCTTCATCGCCGTTTCGTAACCAAATTTTACTGCGGGAAATCCTTCAAATTCAATTTCCCTTATTTCCTCCCCGTTATTTATTTTCTGAATAAGATAGTTTATTTTATCTTCTAAAACGGAAATAGGATCGGGGCTCAATCCTGGAATAGGAGCAATTTCGCCAATGCCTTTTTTTGCTGGGTTTTCAGAATCATTTAAAATGAGATAAAAAACGTCTTTTTGATGCATTACACCGCGGGAAGTTCCCGCCGGTTGTTTAAAAAATAGTGTTCGTTTTGTAAATGATGCCTTTATCATTTTATCAGAAGAATTCCAATTGAATAGGTAACCGAAAAGAAAAAAGTGGTCAGCGCCAAAACTTTCAACTGGTTGTTTAGTTTTTGAGGAACGTGATTTTGAAACACTTCATAAAGATGAAAAGCAAGTGGAAAAACAGATAACAAAAACATGAGCTGGTAAATGGATTGCCAGGTTTCAATTACAAAAATCACTGACAAAACCAGCGACAAAACAATCAATGAAGTGTGGTAAAGTTTTGCATTTTCCGAACCCATTCTCACAACCAAGCGTTTTTTTCCCACTTGCAGCATCGTTTTCAATATCACGCATGTTGTTCAGGTTCAGCACGCCTGCACTTAACAAACCCACCGAAGCCGCAGGTAATAGCAATGCAAAATGAAAATGATTTGTATGCAAAAAATAGGTTCCGCAAACACCAACCAAACCAAAAAAAATGAAAACAAACAGATCGCCAAAACCCGAGTATCCATAGGGATTTTTACCGATCGTATATTTTATGGCCGAAATTATACTGGCAATCCCGAGTATAAAAAACAAAATTACCAATCCGATATTTGTATTTTTTATTCCTGTAAAAATCAGCAAACCACCGGAAATAAATGAAAGTATTACAAAAAATGTAATTAGCCTTTTCATTTCTGTTTTGGAAATTTTACCCGATTGAACTGTGCGTTCCGGTCCCTGCCGACCAGCATTGTCAACACCATTTTGTGAATCGCCGAAATCATTGGCGAGGTTCGAAAGTATTTGTAAAAAAACAGTAGTTGAAATGGCAAGAATAAAAACCGCCGGATTGAATCCACCTTCAGCATAGGCCAGAAAACTGCCTAATATTGCACTTGACAAGGCAAGTGGCAAAGTACGCAACCTAAAAGCATCAATCCAGATAAGAAATTTATTCATCGCAATAAATCAAGGGAATTTTGGAAATTTTTTATAATCGGGTTTTCGTTTTTCAAGGAACGCTTTTTTGCCTTCCTGTGCTTCTTCGGTCATGTAATACAACATTGTTGCGTTTCCTGCAAGTTCCTGTATTCCTGCCTGTCCGTCAAGTTCGGCATTCAACCCTGCTTTAATCATACGCAGTGCCAGCGGACTGTGTTGCATCATTTTCTGACACCATTCAACTGTAGTGTCTTCCAGTTGATTAAATGGAACTACTTTATTGACAAGTCCCATATCAAGGGCATCTTGTGCTGAGTACTGTTCACACAGGAACCAGATCTCCCGCGCCTTTTTTTGACCAACTATACGTGCTAAATAAGACGAACCAAAACCCGCGTCAAAACTGCCAACTTTTGGGCCGGTTTGCCCGAAAATCGCATTTTCAGAAGCAATGCTTAAATCGCAAACCACATGTAAAACGTGGCCTCCGCCAATTGCGTAACCATTTACCATTGCAATTACAGGTTTTGGGATTGAACGGATTTGCTTTTGTAAATCAAGAATATTTAAGCGTGGAACGCCGTCGCTGCCAACATACCCGGCAAAACTTTTTACATTTTGGTCGCCACCACTGCAAAATGCCTTATCGCCTTCGCCAGTGAGGATAACCACCGAAATTTCGGCATCCTCGCGGCAACGAACCATAGCTTCACACATTTCAAGTGTAGTGTCGGGTGTGAAAGCGTTGCGGTAACGCGGACGATTTATTGTAATTTTTGCAATTCCTTCAAAAAATTCAAATTTTATCTCTTTGTATTCTTTAATCGTTTGCCAATTTCGTGTCATAATTGTTGTTTAAAAATTTGAAAAAATCTTTTGTAATCTGCGGTTCTCCATTATTTGGCGTCCTGATTTCCAAAACTTCGGCACCATTGTTATGCAAAACTAAATTTTTTATGGAAAGAGAAAGTGCTTTTGCCGAAGTACAAAAATGGTAATGTAAGCCAAAAGCTTCAGCTAATTTTTTGAAGTCGATCGGATGATAAGCATTCACATAGGGCATAAAATCATCGGTTTCCGATGGCCCTTTCAGTAAATGGAAAATTCCGCCACCTTCATTATTGATCAATATAATTTTAAGATTTTTTGGGAGTGTGCGGTTCCACAAAGCGTTTGAATCATATGCAAAACTCAGGTCACCAACAATTGCATAAACAGGCTCATCAACTTTTGAAGCCAGTCCGGCAGCCGTAGAAAGGCAACCATCAATCCCTGAAACTCCACGATTGGAATAATATTTTCTCTGTTTCTGGTCAAAATAACCCAAATAACGGACCACGCTGCTGTTTCCTGCAAAAACAACTGCATCATCGGGAAGTTGTGTTGATATTTCTTTAAAAACAGATAAATCAGAAAAATGAATTTTGTTAATATAAGTTGATGATAAATGGCTTGCTTTTTTGCTTTCATTTTCCCAAAAAACCTTGAAAGCATTTTGTTTTCCTACGGATTCAACTTTTAATTCTTTTAAAATTGAATGAGGTTCAGCAACAATAAAAGAGGTTATATTTTGAAAAGTATCAATAATTTGTTCATCGGTTGATATGCGATAAAAAATTGAATTTTTTAGTCCGCGAAGGAAGAGTTTTATTTTTTTGGAAACCACTTGTCCACCAATATAAATTACCATTTCAGGAATTCCAACTTCGGGATAATCTATTTTGCTGTTGAAAATAACTTCCGGATTACAGATAGTTGCGGTTTTACAAAAATTTGAAATTGGCTCGGCAATTATAACAACACGCTGGTCTTTTGAAATGGTTTGAACTGTATCCAGCACTTCAATGTCGGGCGGCATTTGTCCGCAAACGATCATTATCGATTTTGCTTTTTTCCAGTCATCCTTAAAAACACTATTTTTTTGAAGGGAAATAGTTGTTTCTTCTTTTTTTATAATTTGAATTCTTTTGGAAACTTCAGGCAAATTTTCATACAAAGGTTCCTTCAGCGGTACATTGATATGAACAGGCCCACAATTAGCCGAAATGGTCTTATGAAACGCTTCATTAACAATACGGTGCGAGTGCCAAAGTTCATCCCAATCATTAATCCTTACAGGCAATGAATAACTGGCTTTAACAAAATTTTTGAAAATATTATTTTGTTGAATGGCCTGGTTATCCATTTGTCCAATCCATTCAGCCGGACGGTCGGCAGTTATTATTAAAAGTGGAACTTGCTGATAATATGCTTCTGCAATTGCCGGTGAGTAGTTTAACGCTGCAGTTCCTGAAGTGCAAATTAGTACCGTAGGTTTTTTGCTTACAAGAGATTCTCCCAATGCAAAATAGGCGGCGCTTCTTTCATCGACCAAACTTATGCAATTTTTTCCAAAACGATTGTTAAATGCTTTTATCAAAGGAGCATTGCGCGAACCAGGGGATATTACAACGTCTTTTACTCCATGTTCAAAAAGGATTTCAGCTAAATCAGTAATATGTTGCTGTTGATGAGGCATCGGTTCAGGAAATATTTTTAATAACCGAAAGGAGAGTCCCTGTTTTTATTTCGGTTTCATACCATTCGTCCTCGGCTTTTGAGTCGATGGTTATTCCACCGCCCGAATACAACACAAGCCGTGAGCCGGTTATTTGCATACAACGCAAGTTCACAAAAAGCATTAACGGGTTGTGAATTCCAACAGGGCCAAGAAAACCCCCGTAATATTCGCGATCATGTTTTTCAACAGCATTAATAATTTCGAGGGCCACTTTTGTTGGCGAACCGCAAATTGCCGGTGTCGGGTGCAGGTTATTAAGTAAATCACCAACATTTCCATTGCTTACATTTGCTTTTGAAATGAAATCGGTTCGCAAATGCAGCACATTACCTGCTTGTTGCACGTAGGGACCATGTTGTTCAATATTTTCCCAATGATTCGATTGTAAAACCTTGTCAATGTGTTCAGAGACAAAATGTTGTTCTTGTTTTTCCTTATTCCCCCAGTTTTCAATGCCCAGATATTTATCAGAATTTTCTTTTGTACCTGCCACTGAAGATGTTTGAAAAATATTGTTTTTCAGGAAGGCAAAAGGTTCGGGTGTTGCACCCATCCAAAAATGATTTTTTGTTTTAAAAACATATACAAACGCTCTGGGAAATAAATCGCAGAGTTTAAGGAAAATAGCGGGTAAAAATTTTTCATTGACACTGCTTACAAGTTTAACCCGGCTCAAAACCGCTTTTTGTATTTTCCCCGTTTTTATTACCTTCAGTATCGCTTCAATCTGTTGCAGATATTCTTTTTTTGAGACTTGATAGGGACGCGAAATCGATTTGTTTTCGGGAGAAGGGTGTTTTATATTGCTTATTTTGTCGAACTGTTCATTCGGAACTTCTCCTGAAAAGTAAAAATCGGGTTGTATAACAAACATCCGATTGCTTTCCGACCTCAAAAAAGGTGCAACCAGAAAGCCTTTTAAACTCGTTACTTCCGACAAATCAGTGAGTTCTTCAGCATTGCTGTTTTCCTGCACCATTAGTGCCTGTGCCGTATGGTTGGGCAATCTGTAGGCGGCAAATGTGAGGTTGTTGTTTAAGCAAACCGAGATCGTTTCTCCAACCGATTTAACTGATATTTTTGTTTGATCGTTCAATTTTCCTTCTTCGTTTTATCAGTGATAATATTGGTAACTCTGACCACTGAAATAAGTTTATCATTTTCCCCTGATATTTCTACCTCCCAAATGTGCGTGGTAAAACCTTTGTGAATTATTTTTGCATCGCCTTTTAATGCACCATGGTCAACTGAAGAAATGTGGTTTCCCGAAACCTGCAACCCAAAAACATTATATTTTTCGCGGTCGATTAAAAGGTATGAACCAGCACCAGCAAGCGACTCAGCAAACGCCAGCGAAGCCCCGCCATGCAAAAAACCATTTGGTTGGCAGGTTTTACTGTTTACCGGCATGGTAGCATGAATACTATTTATTTTGAATTCTGTAAAAACAATCCCCAAAACACCAATCATTGAATTGGCACAAAAATCGTTTAACTGTTCAATTTCTTTCATAAATAATGTCATTGCAAGCCTTTGAAACAAAATAGTCATGTCAAAGTTCAGAATTTAAAACTCTCCTGGTGCAAAAATAGGTTTTAGAACAGACAAAAAAGAACATTCAATAAAACTTTAATTAATTCGAACATTTTGAAACGAAAGTGAATATCGGAAATATAAATTTACCAACATTAAAATTCAGAAAACGATTGTAAATGAAGTTTTTTGTGGTAAGGATTCTACTTTTAATGTGCCACCATGCATTTGCATTATTTGCCGCGAAAGGCTCAGGCCAATTCCCGAACCATTCTCTTTTGTACTGAAAAACGGCACAAATATTTTATCGAGTAAATCTCCTGGAATCCCAGCACCATTGTCGGATACTGATATTTGTGGCCGTCCATTTTTGTTGATTTCTGCCTTAATGGAAATTTTGCCGTTTAGCTGATTTTTCAACGCTTCATTCGCATTTTTAAGCAAATTTATCAATACCTGTGCTATTTGTTTTTCATCTGCAACAATCTCCAAATCTGCAGGTATGCAGCTCCACTCTATTTGTTTTTCTTTGTTTTTTGGGTCAACCTGCAGTAAAGTTACTGTACTTTCAAAAAATTGTTTCAATGCTATTTTTTTCTTGTCGGGTTGTGGCAAACGTGTAAGTTGACGGTAGTTTTCAACAAAACTGATTAAACCATTGCCGCGTTCGTTTATTATTCCGAGACCTTTTACTGTATTTGAAATGGTTTTTTCGTCAGGAATTTTGCCGTCTAAATTTTTAAAATAGCCCGAAATGGTTTGTGAAAGCGAAGTAATGGGTGCAATAGTATTCATAATTTCATGGGTCAAAACGCGGATGAGTTTTATCCATGATTCAAGTTCTTTGGTTTCCATTTCGTTTTTAATATCCTGAATGGCAACCAACTGAAAATTTTCATCAGCAGTTTTAAACGCAGTCGATTTCATAGAAAGTTGAACAGCTCCGCTTGATAGATTAAAACTTACCAATTTATGGTCGCCAGGTTGTAATTCTTTAAACGCCGCAAACAGGTTTTTGTCAACCTGGCTCAACTGGTTGATATGTGTAAGTTGTTCACGGTTAAGCAAGTTTCGTGCTGCCGAGTTCGACAAAAAAATATTTCCTGATTCGTTTATTGTGATTACCCCTATAGAAACCTGCTCCAGAATGATTTTGAAATATTGTTCCTGTTCCTGTAAATCGAATTTAATTGTTTTTATCAGTTCATTCAGTTTGTTGAGGCTTTCGTTAAGGTCGTCAAGCGAATTGTTGCCTGTGTTTACAGGAAAATACAGTGTTGAATCGTCGTTGCGCACAGCATCGAAAAAAAAGGCGATTTTACGGTTTGTGCGGTTCAGGTAATTGATTGTTTCAAAAGTCTGAGCGATAAAAACCAACAGCAAAACACCGCCTAACACATATAACCTGATGCCAAAAAACAGCCACCCCATGGCCAGAGCCGAGGCCGCCAACAAAAAGGTGCGTACCAAAATGTTTAAGTAGAAATTTTTGCTGACCATTGGTTTACAATTTATAACTGTTTTTCATTTTTTTTCTTTTTTTTTTGACGTTGTCAGGTTTGCAACGCTGACAAGTCCCGGGGTCAAAGTCCTTAAACCTGACATCGTTTTAGATCAAATTTACAATTTGAATTTTTTCATTTTGTTATATAATGTCTGGCGTGTGATTCCCAGTTGCTGCGAAGCTGCCGATAGATTTGAACTGTTTTTTTGCAGTACTTTTGATATCATTTTCCGCTCCATCTCCTCAATTGTTCCTTCCAAAATTGTACTTGCATTTGTTGTTGGGTTGAAAAAGAAATCATCGGCATCAAGTTCGCTTTTGTCGGAAAGGATTACAGCTTTTTCTATGGCATGTTGTAACTCACGAACATTACCCGGCCACTGATATTCAGTTAATTTTTGTATCCCGGAATCGTTAATTTTTCCGCAGCTTTTTCGGTATTTGTTACAGTAAATTTTCAGAAAATAATCGGCAATTGCAGCTATATCTTTTTTTCTTTCACGCAAGGGCGGAATTTCTATTTGAATGGTATTGAGGCGGTACAGTAAATCCTGTCGAAACGTACCTTCATTAACCATTTGCTGAAGGTTACGGTTGGTAGCGCAAATCAACCGTATATCAACAGGTACGGCTTTGTTGCTGCCGATTGGTGTTACGTTCCGGTTTTGCAAAACGCTTAGCAATTTTGGTTGCAGGTGAAGTGGGAGGTTCCCAATTTCATCGAGGAAAAGAGTACCGCCGCTGGCGTTTTCAATTTTGCCGGTTCGGTTTTCATGTGCATCTGTAAATGCGCCTTTTTTGTGGCCAAAAAGTTCGCTTTCAAAAAGAGTTTCGCTGATTGCACCCATGTCAACACTTACCATTATCTCATCGGTTCGTTTTGAGTGTCGGTGCAACTCCCGGGCAATTAGCTCTTTTCCGGTTCCGTTGTCGCCTGTTATCAGAACACTTGCATCAGTTTTGGCCACTTTTCGGGTTAGATTCAAAATCTCAAGCATTTGTGGCGACTGTGCAATAATGAAATGTTTCTCCCTGTTGATTTCACTTTTCAGTGCATTTTCTTTTTGTTTCAATTGCTTAATTTCCTTTCTGGATTGTTGCAACCGGAACACATTCAGTAATGTAGCGCGAAGTTTTTCATTATCCCAGGGTTTTAAAATAAAATCAGCAGCCCCATTTTTTAGGGCTTTAACAGCTAATTCCACGTCGCCATATGCGGTAAAAAGTACTGTTTCCATGTCAGGCCTCAATTCCTGAATTCGGGAAAGCCAGTATATTCCTTCGTTTCCCGTGTTTACGCCTGCCGAAAAATTCATGTCAAGCAACACCAGGTCAAAAAAGCCGGTTTCAATCAATGCAGGTAATTGGTTGGGATTGGCGATGGTTTTAACCTCTGCAAAATCATCGTTGAGTAAAATTTCCAGCGCACTTAATATGCTTTTATTATCATCAACTATCAGTAGTTTTCCTTTTTGCATAACTGGTATTTTATAGCATAATTAATGAATGTTTTTAATTTATATTCCTTCAAATTTAAATCGTCCCGAAACCATTTCAAACATAGTGTAAAAATATTTTACACAATTTGTCAAATATTTTTACAACAATCAAATATTCTATGGAACTATATTTATTAAATGAGTTGAAAATCAATCAGATAAAAATAATGGCACTTTTTTGGCACTGTAACATTCCTGTAAAGATGCGAAGGCACAAAGCAACATTCAAGAAAACATTTGCGTCTTTGTGATTTACAGGGCAAAACATTTAAAATTGAGACAGAAAAAATGGGAATGGACAGAAAGATAGAGAAGAAAAAGGGAATCAGGCCAAAGCATCTGGTTTATATCGGGATTGGGCTGGTAGTTATTTTCTTGCTGGTAAAAGTCGTGCAATCGTCACAAATTTCAACACTTAAAGTAGATCGTGAAAAAATTACAATCGAAGAAGTTGGCTTCGGCGATTTTAACGATTTTATCCGCACAAACGGAACAGTAGAACCAATTTCTACTATTTATTTGGATGCTGAAGAAGGTGGCCGTGTGAAGGAACGCCTGATTGAAGAGGGCGCAATGGTAAAAAAAGGAGATGTGATTTTGGTTCTCGAAAACCGCAATTTGTATGAAAACATTATGAACAGCGAATCGAACCTGGCACAAAAACAAAATATGTTGCGACAAACCCGCATTAATTTTGAGTCGCAACGATTGCTTTCACAACAACGCGTACTCGATTCAAAATATGAAATCATCAAAACAAAACGATACTACGATCAACAAAAGACATTGTACGACAAGGAATTGGTGTCAAGAGATATTTATCTTGATGCTAAAGAAAAATATGAATATGCTGAGGAACTTCATCTTATCAACCAGCACCGTGCCGAAAACGATTCAATGATTTTGGCAACAGAAATGATACAACTTGAGGATGATTTAAAAAAGATGCAAAAAACACTTTCACTTGTTTATGAACGACTTGACAACCTCAACTTAAAAGCCCCGGTTGACGGGCAGTTGGGAATGTTGGATGCAGAAATAGGGCAGAACATTGGACAAGGTGTGCGAATTGGGCAAATTAACGTTTTGACTGATTACAAAATTGCAGCTTTGATTGACGAACATTACATTGATCGTGTGCGCCGCAACCTGACTGCCAGCATCGAAAGGCAGGGAAAAACCTTTAGCCTGACAGTAAAAAAAGTATATCCTGAAGTGCGAAATGCACAGTTTAAAATCGACCTGGTTTTTACCGATGAACGTCCGGAAAATATAAGAACGGGCCAAACTTATTACATCAATTTGGAGTTGGGGCAGCCCGAAAAATCAAATTTGGTTAGCCTGGGGGCATTTTTCAACTCCACAGGAGGGCAGTGGATATACGTACTTGATCCCAGTGGGAATTTTGCCACCAAACGTGAAATTCGAATTGGCCGCAAAAACCCGCAATACTACGAAGTACTTGAAGGGCTCGAACCGGGAGAAAAAGTGATTACCTCGGGATATGATTTGTTTGGGGATAATGACAGGTTGGTACTGAAATGAAGAAGCCTCTCCCTAACCCTCTCCAAGGGAGAGGGGACAAGAAAAGAAAATGAATGCAAAATTGAATATATAAATATTAATGTAGCTTTCTTATCCTCCCCCTTCGGGGGAGCTAGAGGGGGCTGTAATTAGAGGGAACTTTATAATGATTAAAACAGAAAAACTTACAAAAATCTTCCGGACTGAGGAAGTGGAAACGTTCGCACTGAACGAAGTTGATATTGAAGTAAAATCGGGCGAATTTGTAGCCATAATGGGGCCGTCCGGTTGCGGAAAATCAACTTTACTGAACATTATCGGGATGCTTGACAACCCCAGTGGTGGCAACTATTTTTTTGATGGCACTGAAGTGGGCAGTTACAAAGAACGTCAGCGTACACAAATGCGAAAAGGGAACATCGGTTTTGTGTTCCAGAGCTTTAATTTGATTGACGAGCTAAACGTTTTCGAGAATGTGGAATTGCCGCTGATTTACCTGAAACTGAAAACCAGCGAGCGAAAGGCGATGGTTGAAAAAGTGCTGGAACGTATGAAAATCGGACACAGGGCAAAACATTTTCCGCAGCAACTTTCGGGTGGACAGCAGCAGCGCGTGGCCATTGCGCGGGCCGTAGTTGCAAATCCAAAACTGATTTTAGCCGATGAGCCAACAGGAAACCTCGACTCCAAAAACGGTTTGGAAGTAATGAACCTGCTCACCCAACTCAACCAGGAAGGCACAACCATAATTATGGTTACCCATTCAATGCACGATGCCGGTTTTGCTCACCGTGTTATTAATCTTTTCGATGGGCAGGTGTTGACAGAAAGTGTAAATGAGCCGATGGTGGAAATACTGTAGGAAGTGCCAAAGGGCGAATAGCATTGGGTTACGAAAAGGTTACGAGTAGTGAGGGCTTCACCTGTAGTGAAACCCTCACTAAATCAAATGAATTGATTTATAGAAATAATAAATTAATTGCAAATTAAATTCAAATCAAAAAATCCCCCACCGGGGATTTCAGCCACTTTGCTGGCATTCAGGAGGTTTTTATAATGAATACAATTTTCTTCAAATTAGCATTTCGAAATATCCTGAAAAACAGGATGAATTCAATTATTACCCTTTTGGGATTATCGGTTGCATTTGCCTGTGCACTTTTAATTTATATATATGTGTCGCAGGAATTTAATTTCAACACTTTTCACAACGATTACCAAAAAATATTCAGGGTAGATTATACTTTAAAACATCTAAATGGGGAGGAAATGTCTTCTGTGTATTTAGACCCAAAATTGTCGGAAGTTTTAAAAGCAAAAGTACCGCAAATTAAAAAGTGTACGGCATTCAGGAGCGCACACTCACCTTCACTTATTTTTGAAAATCACAATTTCGAGACAAACGTTTATATCACCGAAAGTGATTTCTTCGATATATTCAGTTTTAAATTGTTGGCGGGAAACAAGGATGGACTTTTTAAAAATCCTGATGAAATAGTTATTTCCTCAACACTTGCCGAAAAATTGCAAGCAATAAAATCATGCACAAAAGAAGAATTGCTTGGGCAGATGGTGCTCTTCAACCGCACAGGAAGCCAGCCTTTTACCATTAAAGGTATACTGCAGGAACTTCCCAAAAATTCAAGCCTTCAGTTTGACGCGCTCATCCCCTATAAATATGAAAGTGCGTTTTCGCAATCAAACAACATGTTTGGAAATTCTGAATTGTTTTATGAGTTAAACGATTTAAACGATGCAAAACTGGCCGCGGTAAATGTTTCAAATGAATTAAAATCATATTACAAATCAAGGATAGAGGAGGGACAGGCACTGGAATTTTTAGCCAACACCAATGAAGCTTTTTCGCCATACTTTACACCATTAAACAAATTGTATCTGAGCATATCCAATACCGACTATGAAAAAAGCAACAGTAAGAAATCACTTTTCATTTTGTCGGCAATTGCACTGTTAATCCTTGTTATAGCTTGCAGTAATTTCATATTGCTTTCGTTGGGGCAATCTTTTAAAAAAATTGGAGAAGTAGGTATCAGGAAAATCATGGGGGCAGGAAGAGTGAATATTTTCAACCTGATTTTTACTGAAGGCCTGGTTTTAACAATCGCTGCCCTTATGCTGGGCGCTGTTCTTTGTTACTTTCTGATACCAGTGTTTAACCAATTGGCAGGAAACGAAATTTACCGGCAACTGATAAACTTACCGCGAATATTTGTATTTACCATTTCATGTGCATTGCTTGTTGTATTGATAACAAGTGCGATTCCGGTTTTGAAACTGACAAAAATAAATCCAGGTCAACTGGCTTCCAAAACAATTAATTCAGGTAACAGAAAAGTTACAGGTTGGTTTATAACCACGCAATATGTTCTTTCAATTTTTCTGATTATAATGACCATTTCTATAGTGCGCCAAACCAACTACATGAAATATAAATCTCTGGGTTTTTCTTCTGAAAATATTATTACCCTGAAGGTGTACCAGCTCAACAATGGAGATAAGTTGGCTATTCGGGATAAATTAAAAAACTACTCAGGGGTTGAAAATCTTACCCTTACCGACCGTGATTATGTAAGTGGCAGATCGTCTGCAATTATTCAAAACCCCGAAGGAGAAAACCTCTCAGCACGAACCCTCAAGGTTGATAAAAATTACATCCCGACGCTGGGATTAAAAATTATTCAAGGCGAAAATTTTAATGAAAATAATTCTGGTCCGGAATCAAATTCGGTAATCATCAACGAAAAAATGATGGCTCAGTTAAATGTATCTGAAACTGCTGTTGGGCAATTTTTAAAAATGAACGGTAAAACATTGCAGATTGCTGGTGTGGTAAAAGATTTCCATTACGATACAATGAAAGAAGAAATTGAGCCTTTGCTTTTGCTGCCCGGAACCGAAACAGGAGAACGTGGCAATTTTATTTTCCTGAAATATAATCCCACTCAACTGGCAGAAGTTCTGCCCTTTATTAAAAACACGTGGAATGAAATTGCACCTGCCAATGAAATGGATTTGAGGTTTTGGGACAAACAACTAAACGAAAGATATTATGATGAGGAGAGGTGGAGTAAAATTATCGGTTATGCCGCAGTAATTGCAATTATCATCTCTTCGTTGGGTCTGTTTGGGTTCACTTTAATAATAATTAATAATCGGATTAAAGAAATTGGCATCCGCAAAGTAAATGGCGCGAAAATCACTGAAATACTT
>CAWDAW010000003.1:0-92393 GCA_963800345.1 uncultured Prolixibacteraceae bacterium
TGTAGATAACCCCATCTCGCGGTGAATAATCCTTCACCTGGCCATAAGTTAAACGCATTGTTGAATTTGCATCAGGATAGAAATTTTTGTTAGGTTTCATCTCCATCAATCCCTCAACAAAAAGCCTTTCTCCTTCACTTCTCATTTTTTGATTTTCACCTGCCTTTTCGCTAATCTCCCGGTATTTTGCAAAAATGTCAGCTGCAGCAGTTAATGCCATATCTTTTTTAAGGACTTTTAATGATGGGTTTTCCAAAAAGGCTGTCAACTCTGCTTTACTGTCGAAAACTGTATTTTCAAAAAGTTTTTTGGCATATTTTTCATAATCGCCTTTGTATTTTTTCTGAATTGTAGAAAAGAAATCAGGATAATACTGTGCTGCATTTTTATCAGCAAATAATTTTAATAAGGTTCCAACTACTCTTTGGTCGGTTGCGGCATCGTAATCCTTGAAATAATCAACCATACTTTTTTTCATTGAATCAATTACCCGATCAATTTTGTCTTTGTTTTCCTCTGGTTTTTCAAGAAGATCCAACAATGATTGTGCACGATTTGCAAACATAAAAATTTCGGGACCACGTAAAAGCGCTTCTCCAATGTATGCCCTGGCTATATCTAATTCCTGGTTCTTAAACGAGTTTTCAATCATCGAAAGGGCTTTTCCATATTTTTCGATTCGGTTTTTATCGGCATTTACCCAATCCGTGAATTCATTTTCGATTGCCTGCTTTTTATCGATAACATTCAGATTTGTTAGCCCTTTGTTTTGCCCAATGCTGTATTTGTAATAGTTGGAACTACGTGCATGTTTCGATGCATACTGAATGCGTGCTTTTTGGCTTGAACTCATATAATCGCTCCAAATGTCGAGCAGTTTTTCACGAACTTCAATTCTCACTTCATTTGTAACATCCATTGTGCTTTTTACACCAAACGAGGTTTCATAACGGTTTGTTCTTCCCGGATAACCCATTATCATTGCAAAATCGCCCTCGTCGACACCTTTTAAAGAAATCGGCAAAAAGTGTTTTGGTTGATACGGAATATTGTCTTCAGCATATTCAGCCGGTTTCCCGTCAGGACCACAATATACCCGGAACATCGAAAAATCACATGTATGGCGGGGCCACATCCAATTATCGGTATCGCCGCCAAATTTTCCCAAAGCCTGTGGTGGAGCGCCAACCAGACGAATGTCTTTGAAAGTTTCAACTACAAAAAGGTAGTATTTATTTGAGCTAAAAAAGCTGCGGACATAAGTTTCGTAATGTGTATCACCCTTGGCTTTTTCTTCAAGTTCAGATGAAACTTTACGAATAATTTTACTGCGTTCTTCGTCACTTGTAGCATCGGTAATATCGGCTAAAACCTGCGAAGTAACATCTTCAACACTAATCAGGAATGTAACGGTTTTGCCCGGATTGGATAATTCTTCCTCGCGCGACATAGCCCAAAAACCGTCTTGCAGGTAATCGTGTTCAACACTCGAATGTTGCTGAATTTCACCAAAACCGCAGTGGTGGTTGGTAAGTAAAAGTCCATCGTTCGAAACTAATTCTGCTGTACACGAACCACGATCGAGCGCTACTACTGCATCTTTAAGGCTTGAATTATTGATGCTGTAAATATCTTCAGCACTTAATTTCAATCCTTCCTTTTGCATTTCTGCAATATTCAGTTTATTAATTAGTGAAGGCAGCCACATTCCTTCATCGGCCACTGCCCATCCGTAAAACATTACAGTAAGTAGCAGTACTAAATTTAATTTTTTCATGCTTTATTAACTTTATCTTAAAGAGTTTGCAAATATAATTTTTCATGTCGCATGTTTATGTGATAAATGTCTTTTTATTAGTTAAACATTGCAAATTACTGCAGTTTATTACTCTTTTTCTTAAGGAATTAAATCGTGTTTTAAGATAACTTTTACGCCACTATGCTTTAAATTGGGGTTTTATACAATGACACTGGTGTGATGCAACCCGGGATAAGGCTTCGGCAATACTTCAGCAAAACAATTCTATTTGGAATGTGTTTGCTGCAATGCGGAATTATTGTAATTCTCTATGGATTTACTCCTGTTCTAAAGGGATTATCTATCATTCCAAAAGGGATCATGCTCCGGCGCAATGGAATAACACTTCGGCAACATGGAATTATCTTGCTGCAACTACGCACTGTGACTTTCCCTTTTAATCCAACCTTAAATTTTTCCCTGCACCTTGCAATTTTGGTACTTGTGCTACAGCTAGCGTTACGGGACATGGGCTTTCCAAAGTCCGTGTTATTCAAATTAGGGGAAAAATAATCTGTTTCATTTATTTTTTGTTTCTAAAATCAGGAGAAAGGATTCTCCTGTTCCCACCACTCCAAAGTGGTTAAAAAATTATAAACTACATGATTGTTTATCAATTCTTTCTAAATTTGTGCCGCTTAAAAACAAAGCTGTGGCAGAAAAAAAGAAACGTATTTTTTTTGATAAATTAAATGACCAGTATCGGCTGACAATTTTCAACGATTCCACTTTTCAATCGGTTTGGAGCATAAAGCTTACACGCTTAAAGGTTTTTACAATTGTCAGTGTGGCCTCATCCATCATTGTTATTCTTGTTACATTTCTAATTGCAGCAACCGGTTTAAAGGAATACATTCCAGGCTATCCCGATGCAAAACAACGGCAAATGATGGTAGACAATGCTTTGAAAGTCGATTCTCTTGAAATTGAACTGACAAAACGTGATGAGTTTTTTAAAGGCATAAAAGCAATTATTTCAGGCGAAACTCCTGAAGACAATATTGTTGTTGATACTTCTTCAGAGTTGTACGATGTCAATTTTAACCAATATAACCACGACTCCATTTTTCAGGATAATTTATTGGCTGAACAGCTGAGTTTGTCGATTCAAAACAACACACGAAAAAAAACTGAATTGAGCGAAATGCACTTTTATGTACCGGTGAAAGGTATTGTTACGAATCATTATAATTTAACATCGGACCATATTGGGGTTGACCTTGTAAGTGATCCCAATGCAAGGATCTCATCGGTTTTGGATGGTACAGTCATTTTTTCTGGCTGGACACTCGAAACAGGTTACGTAATGTATATTCAGCACGAAGCCGATTTGGTTTCGGTGTACAAGCATAATGCTGAACTTTTAAAATCCACGGGCGATAAAGTCAGGGCGGGCGAGGCCATTGCCATTATTGGCAACTCGGGCGAACTAACAACCGGACCACATCTTCATTTCGAACTTTGGCATCGTGGAAATGCCATCGATCCTGAACAATATATTGATTTCTAATTTATGAAAAAGCGTATTGCTATTCTCGGTTCTACAGGGTCCATTGGAACACAGGCTCTCGAAGTAATTCAGCAAAACCCTGAAAAGTTTGAAGTTGAAGTGCTTACAGCCAATAACAATGTTGATGTTTTAATTGGGCAGGCTAAAATGTTTCAACCCAACGCCGTTGTTATTGCAAACCCTGATAAATATAAATACATTTCGGAGGCATTAAAAAACGAACCCATTAAAGTTTATGCCGGCACCGACGCACTCAACCAGGTGGTTCAAATGGAAACCATTGATTTGGTGTTGACTGCAATGGTTGGCTATTCGGGATTGATGCCTACGTACAACGCAATAAAAGCAGGTAAAAATATTGCACTTGCCAACAAGGAGACAATGGTTGTTGCTGGGGAAATCATCACAAAAACAGCACTTGAAAAAAAGGTTGAAATTCTGCCGGTCGACTCGGAACACTCTGCTATTTTTCAATGTTTGGTGGGTGAATTTATGAATCCGATAGAAAAAATTTACCTCACTTGTTCCGGTGGTCCGTTCAGGGGAAAAAGTGAGGAAGAACTTCAAAATGTAACCATCGACAATGCTTTGAAACATCCGAATTGGGAGATGGGCGCAAAAATCACAATCGACTCGGCAACATTGATGAACAAAGGATTTGAAATGATTGAAGCGTGCTGGTTGTTTGGTTTAAAAGCATCAAAAATAGATGTAATTGTCCATCCCCAATCCATAATTCACTCGATTGTTCAGTTTGAAGATGGTTCGATGAAAGCGCAAATGGGGCTACCTGATATGAAATTGCCCATTCAGTATGCACTGGGATTCCCTGCAAGAATTAAGAACGATTATCCCCGTTTCAACTTCCTCAACTACCCCTCCCTTAATTTCGAACTGCCAAATACAAAAATTTTTCGTAACCTTGCACTCGCTTTTGAAGCAATAAAAATGGGAGGAAATATTCCCTGCATTTTAAATGCTGCAAACGAAGTGGCAGTTGAGGCTTTTTTAAGTGGGAAAATTACTTTTTTGCAAATGCCGGTTGTCATTGAACAAGTCATGCAAAAAGTAGCCTTTGTTCAAAATCCGACATTGGAAGATTTAATCCAAACAAATGCCGAAGCACGAAGCAAAACAATGTTATTGACTGAAAATAGAAAATAAGAGATAAAATTTTAATGGATACGATATTAATTAAGACGGCACAATTACTTTTAAGTTTATCAATTCTGGTTGTACTGCATGAACTGGGGCATTTTATGTTTGCCCGATTGTTTAATACGCGGGTCGAAAAGTTTTACTTGTTTTTTGATCCATGGTTTTCGCTTTTCAAAGTTAAAAAAGGCGATACAGAATACGGAATCGGCTGGCTTCCTTTGGGCGGTTATGTAAAAATTTCAGGGATGATGGATGAATCAATGGATAAAGAAGCCATGAAGTTACCTCCCCAACCTTACGAATTTCGATCAAAACCTGCCTGGCAGCGATTGTTGATTATGTTGGGTGGAGTAACAATGAATTTTCTGTTCGCAATGATAATTTACATTGGTATTATGTATGCGTGGGGCGAAGAATTTTTACCAACTGAAAATGCCAAATATGGTATAGCTGTCAACGAGGTAGGAAAAGAAATCGGATTTCAGAATGGGGACAAAATATTGACCGTTGACAATAAATACGTTGAAAATTTTTCGGTTATTATACCGACAATAGTGCTGGATGATGCGAAATCGGTACAAGTTGAAAGGAACGGAAAAAAAATGGATGTTGAAATTAGTGGATCCGATTTGGCGCTCCTTTTAAAAAGCAAATCGGTTATGGTTCCGCGTACTCCATTTGATATTAAAGTTGGGAAGGTTGAAAAACATTCGCCTGCACAAAAAGCAGACCTGCAAAAAGATGATATTTTTTCGGGTGTTGATGGGTTAAAATTCGAATTTTACGATGAGTTCTCAGATTACATTTATTCTAAAAAGGGACAAAACGTGGAACTGGAAATTATACGTGACGGTCAACCTGTTAAGAAAGAAGTTACTGTTACCGACGAAGGAAAAATTGGCTTTTTAGCTGCATACAATAATCCAGATGTTTTTGATTATAAAACTGTAAAATATGGTTTTATAGAATCAATTCCAGCCGGTATTAAAAGAGGAGTACGCACTACCGGAGACTATCTGAAACAGTTCAAATTGTTTTTCAAAAAAGAAACAAAAGCTTATGAATCGCTTGGCGGATTTGCAACAATCGGCAATATTTTCCCCGGAAAGTGGGATTGGTATTCGTTTTGGAATATGACCGCATTTATATCAATTATTCTGGCAATCATGAATTTGTTACCTATCCCTGCGCTTGATGGCGGACATGTTATGTTTTTGTTTGGAGAAATAATTACAGGCCGCAAACCCGGCGAAAAGTTTTTGGAATATGCACAAATTGCAGGCATGGTTCTTCTATTGGCTTTGGTACTATTTGCAAATGCCAACGACATAATAAAAATGATAAACGGAACATTCTAATTAAAAAAAACTACTTTTGTAGAAAATTATTTTTATATATTATATTATGAATCTATTTGTAATCGCAGGTTTTGTAGGGCCACAGGAAATTATCATCATACTAATTATTGTTCTTTTACTTTTTGGCGGTCGCAAAATTCCGGAGTTAATGAAAGGACTTGGGAAAGGAATGAGCGAGTTCAAAAAAGCCAGTAAAGGTGATGACGAAGAGGAAATCAAGTCGAATCCCGATAAAATTGAAAGATAATTTTAGTTTTGATATATTCATGAATCCTGTTTCTGAGAAGCTCAGAAACAGGATTTTTTTTGGTAAAGTTTTTGTTATATACTAACATCAAAACCAAAAAAAAAACAATGAAAACAAATTGTATTTTTCAGTGCGTAGTAATTATTATTCTGGCCGTTTTACAATCCTGTTCAAACGAACCTGTCTTACACCAAAACATTACAGGAAAAACCAATGAATTGGTAGTTGTAATTTCGGATGAAGCCTGGAAAGGTAAGCCCGGAGAATTACTCAAAAATACCTTGGGGCAGGATTATGTGGCACTACCACAGGAAGAACCGGTTTTTGATTTGGTAAATGTACCACACGAAGCTTTCAAGAAAATATTCAGGAGCACACGCAATATTATCCAGACTTCAATCTCGGAAAATATTGAAACACCGGAAATAACAATGAAAGAAGATGTTTGGGCATATCCTCAGGCAGTAGTAGAAATTAAGGCAAAAAACGCCCAACAATTCGAAGAGCTTTTCAATAAAAACAGTGACAAAATTTTGTCGTATTTTTTGGTTGCTGAAAAAGAAAGGTTGACAATGAACTACAGGAAATATTATGAAAAAACAGTTTACAACGCGCTAAATAATGATTTTGGAGTAACAATGACTGTTCCCCCGGGTTTTGTGATTGCCCGCCAAAAGGAAAATTTTATCTGGTTCAGGTACGAAACTCCGGAAATATCGCAGGGAATAGCTCTTTATAGTTTTCCTTATATTTCGGATTCTACTTTTACTGTTGATTATTTAGTTGCCAAAAATGACAGTACATTAGGCATTAATATCCCCGGTCCAACCGAAGGAAGTTATATGGCAACCGAAAAGAGCCTTGATCAGGTTTTCAACATTCGTGAGCACAACAAAAATTATGCGGCAGAAATGCGTGGACTTTGGCGTACTGAAAACGATTTTATGGGTGGCCCATACATATGTTTGGCAGAATTGGATGCTTCCAAACAACGGGTTATTGTAGCTTTCGGTTATGTTTATGCTCCAAGTAAAGAAAAACGAAATTTACTATTACAGGTGGAAGCGATGATTTACTCGTTGAAAATGAACGACCAGGAGAAAAACAATAAGATAAACAGTCAAGTGAAAATGGGGAATTAAAGCCCCCACCTGACCACCCCAAAGGGGAGGAATTAAGAAGCTCCAAAAAATATAATTTTTTGGAGCTTCTTTTAACATCTCGATTCTGAATACTGGAAAAATAGATATCTGGTTCTTCCTGTTCTCCCCCTCGGGGGAGTTAGAGGGGGCTGTCAATTAAAATACCGACTTAACAATTTCCTTTACATTGTCTGAAACGCCGTAGGTGTAAATGTGAAGCGAAGGCGCATTATTGGCCACCAAATCTTTAGATTGATAAATAGCCCACTCTGTACCAATTTTAGCGGCCTCAGCATTTGTTTTACACTTTGCAAGTTCTGCCGCCAGTTCTGCAGGAATATCGATGCTAAAAATTTTTGGCAGGACAGTTAACTGGTTGACAAGATTAATAGGTTTAATGCCTGGGATTATCGGAACAGTGATACCGTTTTCACGACATTTTTTCACAAACTCGTAATAAACCTGGTTATCGAAAAACATTTGAGTAACAATGTAATCGGCTCCGGCATCTACTTTTTGCTTTAAATGAAACAAATCCTGACCTCTGTTCGGTGCCTCAAAATGTTTCTCCGGATAACCTGCAACTCCAATACAAAAATCCAGAGGAAGACTATTTTTCAAATCATCCTCAAGGTATTTTCCTTTACTCAAATCCTTCATTTGCAACACAAGCTCAAGTGCGTTTGCGTTTCCATTTTTTTCGGGTTGAAAAACATGCTGGTTTTTTGCCCCATCGCCACGAAGTGCCAAAACATTTTGAATCCCCAGAAAATTTAAATCGATTAAAACATGCTCGGTTTCACTTTTTGTAAACCCACCGCACAAAATATGAGGTACAACCGGAATATCGAATTTATGCTGAATAGCGGCTGCAATGGCTACTGTCCCTGGCCGTTTCCGAACCGTGCGTTTCACTATCGAGCCGTCAGGCATCTCTTTGAATTCCAATTCATCCCGGTGTGTTGTAATGTTTATGTATTTTGGGTCGAATTCGGTCAGGCTCTCAATAGTGTGGTATAATTTACCAGTGTCGTTCCCTTTTAATGGTGGCAAAAGTTCAAACGAAAAAACTGTCTTTTTTGCCGTATTTATAATGTCTATTACTTTCATACCTATTATCTCAACGTATCCTCGATTTTCTTTTGTGCTTTATTTAGTTCGCGGGTTACGCCTTTTTCAACCGAATTATTGAATTGAAAAATCATGTCAAGCCCAAGCATAAACAGCATCCCAACAATAAAGTATAGAATCTTGCCCCAGAAATTGCCCTTTTTACTTTTCATATATTTTTGATTTAGAGGGCGTAAAAATACAAAAAAGTGTGTTTTTTAACGAGTTCAGGCAAAATGTAATTTGAATATTTAATTTACTCCATTTACTTCCGGCTACTTCTGTCTCCGATTTTTTCTGATTCCTACTTGTAATTCAAATTCGCAGGCATAAATTTCTCGATGTATTCAACAGTTTCGCCTTTGCGTCTGGCGTAGTCTTCCACCTGGTCTTTACTGATTTTTTCGAGGCTGAAATAACGCGATTCAGGGTGCACAAAAAACTCGCCTGAAACCGAGGCATTTGGGTACATCGCAAAATGCTCTGACAATGTAACTCCAATTTTTTCGGCTTGTAAAAGTTCAAAAAGGTTCTTTTTTTCAGAATGTTCAGGACAAGCCGGGTAACCCAGTGCCGGACGAATTCCCTGGTAATTTACTTTAAGCAGGTCATCCTGTGTGAGATTTTCATCGGGAACATATCCCCAGTAATCTTTGCGAACCTGGAGATGCAATAATTCGGCAAAAGCTTCGGCTAAACGGTCGGCAAGTGCTTCCAGCATAATTGCCTTGAAATCGTTATTATCAGCCCGGTAGGCATCTTTCCATTTTTCGATACCAATTCCTCCGGTTGTTACAAATCCTCCACAATAATCTATTTTACCCGAATCAAGTGGTGCTACAAAATCGGAAAGACAGAAATTGGCAATTCCCGGTTTTTTTAGTTCCTGTTGACGAATGTGGTAGAACCGGCCAATTTCTTTTTGTCGCGTTTCGTCTTCATATAAAACTACATCGTCACCATCAGCATTTGCTGGCCAAATACCAATTACAGCATTTGCCTTCAACATTTTTTTTTCGATAATTTCATCCAGAAATTCATTGGCTTCGGCATATAACTTTTTAGCTGCTTCGCCTTGTTCCCCATCATTAAAAATTTGTGGATAATGACCTTTTAAACCCCAGGTAATAAAGAAGAAAGTCCAGTCGATATATTCCCGCAATTCCGAAATTGGATAGTCGATTATTTGTTTAATGCCCAAAAAGTTTGGTTTGTAAATTGGAGTATTGTCCCAGTCGATTTTGAATTTATTCCTTCGGGCCTGTTCCAAAGTAAGATAGTTTTTAGGTTTTCTTTTACTCTGAAAGCTTCGGATTTCAGCATAATCAGCCTTAACAGCATCAAGATACTTCTGATTTTTTGCAATGAGGTTTGAAACTACATTTACCGCCAGTGAAGCATCTTTTACATGGATTACAGGATGAGAGTATTCAGTCTCAATTTTAACAGCGGTGTGGATTTTTGATGTAGTTGCCCCGCCAATTAAAATCGGGATATCCAGTCCGCGGCGTTCCATTTCCCGCGCTACATCGGCCATAATTTCCAACGATGGGGTAATCAGTCCACTCAATCCAATCACATCCACTTTTTCCTGAATAGCTGTTTCGATAATTTTCTCTGTGGGAACCATAACTCCCAAATCAATAATATCAAAATTGTTACAGGCAAGAACAACACCCACAATATTTTTACCAATATCATGCACATCACCTTTTACAGTTGCCATAAGCACTTTATTTCGTTTGTCAACAGTTTTGTATTTTGCTTTGTCGGCTTCAATATAAGGGAGTAAATATGCTACAGCCTTTTTCATTACCCGGGCTGATTTTATTACCTGCGGGAGGAACATTTTCCCTGCGCCAAACAAATTGCCAACCACGTTCATTCCATCCATCAACGGGCCTTCGATAATATTTAATGCCGGTTGGTAAATTTTTACAGCTTCGGCCATGTCTTCGTCAACAAACTCCGGAAATCCCTTTACAAGTGCGTGTTCAATTCGTTTTTCGAGAGGCAGTTCGCGCCACTCATCTTTTTTTGCCTCTTTTTTGTCCCCTGTTTTTAGCTGTTCGGCAAATTCCAGCATTCGTTCAGTGGCATCTGGTCGCCGGTTCAGGATTAAATCTTCACATTTTTCGAGTAAATCTTTTGGGATTTCATCATAAATCTGCAACATCCCGGGGTTTACAATTCCCATATCGAGGCCGGCTTTTATCGCATAATAAAGAAAAACCGAGTGCATGGCTTCGCGCACAACATCGTTTCCCCTGAACGAAAATGAAACGTTACTTATTCCGCCGCTTGTTTTGGCGTGTGGCAGATTTTCCTTAATCCACCGAACCGAATCAATAAAATCGACAGCATAATTGTTGTGCTCTTCAAGTCCGGTTCCAATGGTTAAAATATTTGGGTCGAAGATGATATCCTGTGGCAGAAACCCGACTTTATCCGTCAGGATTTTATAGGCACGACTGCAAATTTCCTTGCGGCGTTCAAAGTTATCAGCTTGTCCAACTTCATCGAAAGCCATTACAACAACCGCAGCGCCAAACCGTTTTATCACTTTTGCCTGCTGCACAAAACTTTCTTCGCCTTCTTTCAAACTGATTGAATTTACAATTGCCTTACCCTGCAAACATTTTAACCCGGCTTCTATAACTTTCCATTTCGATGAATCAATCATCACCGGAAGTTTGGCAATATCGGGTTCTGCCATCAACAAATTCAGGAAACGGACCATCTCTTTTTCAGCATCGATCATTGCATCGTCAAGATTCACATCGATAACCTGCGCGCCCTCATCAACTTGTGCCCGCGCAACTGAAAGCGCTTCTTCAAATCTTTCTTCACGAATCAAACGTGCAAATTTTCGTGATCCTGAAACATTGCAACGTTCGCCGATATTCATAAAGTTGGTTTCTTTGGTAAGTGTAACCGGTTCCAAACCGCTTAAACGTGTATAAATTTCGGGTTTAACAATTTGGTGTGGATTTGCCTTTTCCGCAATTTTTGCAAATTCGTGAATGTGATTGGGCGTTGTTCCGCAGCAGCCACCAATAATATTTACAAAATTATTATCGAGATAATCCTGTAAGAATCCGGCCATCATTTCAGGGGTTTCGTCATATTCGCCAAACTGGTTGGGTAAACCTGCATTTGGGTGGGCACTGATGTGAAACGGCGCTTTTTTGGAAAGTTCCTGTACATAAGGCCGCAAATCTGTCGCGCCAAGCGAACAGTTCAATCCAATGCTTAACAAATCGACATGAGAAACCGAGTTTAAAAAAGCCTCCACGGTTTGACCTGAAAGTGTACGTCCGCTGGCATCGGTAATCGTTCCCGAAACCATCAGAGGAAGTCGTACATTTCTGGCTTCGAGCGCTTCTTCGACAGCAAAAATAGCTGCTTTGGCATTTAATGTATCAAAAATTGTTTCGATTAAAATCAAATCGACTCCACCATCCAGAAGCCCTTCAAGTTGCTCACGGTATGCAGCTTTCATTTCATCGAAAGAAACTGCCCGATAACCGGGGTCGTTAACTTCGGGTGATAAAGAAAGGGTTTTGTTTGTTGGTCCGAGTGAGCCCGCAACAAAACGCGGTTTCGAAGGATTTTGTGCTGTAAACTTATCAGCAACAATTTTTGCCAGAGTTGCCGAAGCTTTGTTCATTTCGTACACAAACTCTTCGGTGTGGTAATCAGCCTGTGAAATGGGAGTTGCATTAAAAGTATTGGTTAACAGAATATCAGCTCCTGCCTCCAAATATTTCGTATGTATTTCGACAATAATTTCGGGATGCGTAATCGACAAAATATCGTTATTCCCTTTTTGGTCGTATGGAAAATCCTTTAAACGCTCGCCATGGTAATTAGCTTCAGTTAATTTGTATTCCTGTAAAAGTGAACCCATTGCGCCATCCATAACGAGAACACGGGTTTTGAGTTCGGTTCTAATATCGTTTTTAATCATAATATATTTTTTCTTGCAAAGTTGCAAAGACACAATGTTTATTTATATTCAACCCAGTGCCTTCGCAAGTATATTTTTTACTTCAAAATTCTAATTTCATTCTCCCCTTTTATCCCAACTTTATCCTCACAAACAATTAATAATGAAAGAATTTCCGGATATTTTTCAGATTGATTTAATACTTTTTCAACATCGTTTGGCGACTTTACTTTATTACCGAAAGCGGTTGCAAATGCATCGGCAAGCAAAACATCTTCGCAAACTACCACAACTGCATCTGCCTTCCCGTAACTCAATGACGGGCCAACAGTTCCAGCCGAAGTACAAATTCCGAGTTTGTTTTTTTCAGGTGGAACTACAAGTCCAATCCGTTCCGACAAAATAGATTCACCCGCAAAAACAGAAAGCACCAATTCATTTTTTAAAAGAACGTAAATGTCGCCGCCGTTTTCAATAACCATTTCCTCTATTGAAAAGTTTTGTAAAAGTGCCTCGCCAACTTCGCGTGCAAACAATCCGGCAACAGTTGACATGGGCCCGATTCCTGCCTTTTCTGCAGCAGCAGCCATTTCAACCGCTTCTTTTGGTGCAATATCAGAGGGTTGAAATGGTTTCAGGCTTTTCTTAAAAAACGGCTCAACCGCGATATACTTATCCAATTTTTCTCGCAAACTTTTGATTTTATCAAACGCAACCATTTTCATTTCAGGTAGAAAAGAATCAGGTCCTACACCAATCCACAAATCGGTTTCGAGGTGTGCAATTTCAAAACCAGTAAAACGAGCGGTGTTGAATTGTGTGCGATAAGTGCGTGGTTGAAATCCTCCCAACAAATTTTTAAAAGGCTGATTCATTATTTAATGTGTCATTTCACCAAAATTCATTTCCAAAACTATCTAAAATCAATCTCAAACAAATGCAACGGACAGGCAGGAATACAAAGTTCACAAACTACACATTTCTCTTTGTCGAACTCTAATTTCCACGATTCGGGGTTCATTGTAAGCGAACCCGCAAAACAAACAGCTGTGCAATTTCCGCAATCTATACATTTTATTTCCTTAAAATGAATTCGCTTATCAAGTGATTCGCAAATAATATTTTGCTTATTGAGGTATTCAACACCTTTCTCGATATTATCTTTTTTACCATGAAGTTCCAGCAGTAAACTGCCACGTTTCCCTGGGTATACCTCTGCTTTTAATATGTTGATGCGGATGTCGTAATTTTTTACCAAATGATAGGTAAAAGGTTTATCGCCACTATCGGGTGGAAAATTCAGGATAAATCGTTTTTTAATCATTACCGGCCTCCGTTTCTTTTAAACTTTTTAACGAAGTATTTTTAGGGAACATTTGAACTGGTTTGCTTATTTCAAAATCACCATTTTGGAGCCATTGTTTCAATTCATCCGCTATTTTCCTTGCTTTTGTCAGACTTGAAACTGGTGCAGTACGGATTTTATTACCGGCAATTTTTATTGTTCCTGATTGCAGTTCTCTGTAGGTTACCTGCCCAAGTTTTGGTGTTCCAACAGTACCATAATCAAGTACCGAAGTTTCAATCTGACTGTTATTTATCGAAACTCTTTTGGCCATTTCAACATCAAGAATTGGGATTGGAACACCGATTCCTACAAACAGGCTGACACCATATTTTTCGTAGTATGCTGCCTGCAAATATTCTTGCGACATTTCCTTTAAATTACCCATAACTGCTATTGTGGCCGAATTGGACACAGGAATTCCGTATTCATTTTTTGGTTTCGAAGTATTGAATTGTGTACCAGGCCAAACTACAAAACCCTGTGTTCCACCCAAAAAAATACGTGTTCCCAAACCAATAGTCCGTAACTCGGGATCGTTTAACAATGGGCTTAATTCGCCGGAAGTTGAATAAGTTGCATTTCGCATGTTGGGTAACAAAGTTCCCATATAAGTATGAATCATCTTTTTAGTAGTATTCACTGCAACATTGTAATTCTGGTAAGCATTTCGCGGATTGAAAAGTGTAAACTCGTTGATTGTGGTTATATTTATTTTTGTCCTAATATGTTTACGAGGGTAACAATCAGTGCCTTTCCCCCAGGCTTCCAACAAAACGTCTTTTCCTTCGATTAAATCCTGAATTACATGTGCACCTCCGTATGATGGGTTATCGGGGTCGCAGGCGGTAGCACCAATATAAGAATCCACAGCAGCCAATCCTTCGTAGCACGGAACGCCATTTAACCTTATTTTTTCCATTCGGATGGGCGGATTAGAATGACCAAAATTGATGATTGCACCCGACGAACACATAGCGCCAAATGTTGCCGTAGTAACCACATCTACCTTTTCAAGAATATCTTCAGGTGAACATTCGAGTGCCATTTTTGCAACTTCCTCAGCAGTCAAGATAACTGCTTCACCCGATTTAAGTTTGAGGTTGATTTCTTCGTAAGTTTTTGTTTTTTGCATTTTAAAAAATGATTGTGTTTAAATTATAATTCCGTTTCCGGCCGGGTTTTAGCACCTTTCCTTCAGTTATCGGATGGTTGCCAGAGTTTCTGTGAGCCCGCTCTCTCCACTCTTCTGTATAATCAAACATTCCTATTTGACAGTGTGCAAATTTAGTTGAAATTGGTACAAATCAAATATTATTTCAATTGACGCTAATATTCATAGAAATCGCCACAGAATTTTGGAAAATATATTTGTGTAATTTCGGTTAATGTTGTAAACTTGCACTCCGAAATTTAAATGTTGAAAATTTAAGTTTAATTCTTTAAACTTTAAACCATCAAATTTAAACTTCTCGGGGCCTATAGCTCAGTTGGTTAGAGCACCTGACTCATAATCAGGTGGTCCCTGGTTCAAGCCCAGGTGGGCCCACGCATTGGAAAAGAAGGAGTTACAACAAAATTAGTTGTAGCTCTTTTTTATTTTGAAACATACCTGATATATACAAATTGTAGAAAATTATTTTGTGCCGAAACAAAGCAACTAAACAAAATAAAAACCAGGATCCCGAATAAACTCATGTCAGCACTGTTTTTATTACCATTGTATTTATATCCTCTTTTTTGTCGACATAAAAGCGATTGCCAATTGCCGGCCCATTTTCAGGTTTTATTTTTAAGGAATATTCACCACAAAAACCGCGAAAATTAACCTTTCCATCCGAATCAGTTTTTAAGGTCAGTTTAGTTTTCCATTGGTTATTTATCAAATCGTTTATCTTATTAAAAATGGGCTGTATTTCGTGCGAAGAGTCAAAATCATTTTTAAACTTCACGGCCATCCCCATAAATCCCCAAAAATAGAACGAATCGATATTGGGATGTGCAAATGCGCAGGTGAGGTAGTCCAAAATGTATTGGTCTCGAATTTCCTCCAATTCCAAGTCACTTAAATTTTCAAATTTTTTGTTTCCTGCAAAAGATCTCCATTCTTCTCCTTCAATGGCTTTTTCCGAAATATTTTTAAGCTCTTTAGTATTAGCCCAAAACTCGGTAACTGTAAGCGGAATTCCGGCTGTTGACATTTCGTCGTAAAATGCCATTTGTTCCGAAGGCGACAACCAGCCCGTATGACATTGAATTCCCATTAAGTTGGGAGAAACTCCTGCATCACCCAATTTTCGCATCAATTCAATATATCTTTTTCGCTGAACCTGAGCATTTACCATTTTACCGTTTTGTGCAGCCTTTTCACCAAAAGTGGTGCTAGACAAACCATAATCGTTAATGGAATACAGGGCATTCGGATCTTCCTCGCGTGCCCATGTAATTATTTTACCAATGTAATCGACCATATTTTCGGTTGTTTCCCAATAAGGCCATTCGCGTTTTGCAAGGTTTTTAGGGTGAGGTTCCCACAACATTTCATTTACGGCATCCCAAATTTTTACCCTGTTTTTGAAACGGGCGGCAAGATTTCTTATTCGCACTTCCACAAATTTCATGTGTGTTTCGTAAGGGTATTTCGCCAACCAATCAGGTATTGCTTTAGGAACCGTCCAGTACATGGGATGTCCCTTGGCTGTTAAACCATTAGCATTTGCCCAGTTTACTGATTCCTCAAAATCGTCCAATCTCAATTCTCCCTGAAAATCTTCTGTTTTGGCAGCATCATTTCGTGGGCGTTCAGTCCAGTAAACGGTTGTATTTAGAGAGTTTAAAACTTCAGCAAATCTTTTATGATAATATTTAAAGCGGTCGGTATTTGCCATGCTGTTGCGCATCATCGCCGACATTGCCCAGTTGTTGTCGCCAAACAAAAACTGGTGCGTGAGTTGTTCTACCTCAACTTCCTTATTTTTCAGGGCTTCACCGTTTTTATTTAACAATTGAACAATAGCATCGCGTTGCCTCACTTTAGTTATGTTTTTTTTCGCATCATTCAAAACGGTTGATTCGGTTGAATACCCAAAAAGTAAACTTCCCGTCGGTAAATTAGACCGTGTGTTTCCGGCACTAACATTTTTTAAAATCACAGTTCCGATTGTTCCTGCGGCGGCTTTTTTTAAAAATTCACGTCTGCTTTTCATTTTTGTATAGGTTTCAATAAAAATAGAGTTATTTTTTATTAGTGTAAAATAGTTGGTTACCAATTAGCTATTAAGTACAATATTCCACTTTTTTGACCCACAATTCCTTTTCGGTTCATTTATACTTATACATTTTTAAATATTGAAAGAAAAGGTGCTATTCGGACATAAAAATTTAAAATACTACTTTTATTGTTTAACTAAACCGGGAATAGTATGGATGTAAAAACATTGTTACCAGGCGTTAATGCGTTAATAACTGCAATTCTCATAAGTATTGTTTTTTCAGGATTCTCGCAAAATATTGGGTATGAAAACAAACTTTATGATGAACTGCACAATTCGCCCGTGCAGCAGAAGTTTCGGAAAATTCATCCAATGCCCGCGGGTGTGGTTTATATCCTGAAACCAAACGACACCGAAAAAGAGATGCGCGAACATTTCCGGTTGATGAAGCAACTTGGTTTTAACTGCCTGAAACAAATTATGACAGTTCCCGGCTGGACTTTGGAAGATGTTCAGTTGATTGCCCTCGACGAAGGATTAATTCCGTGGTGGTATGCCGAAGGTGGCTGGGCGCCGATTACCGATGAACTCCTCGAAAAATTGGGAATACCGAAAGATGCGGCAATTACAGAAATTCGTGAAAATCAGAAAATGCTGGAGTACCAATACAACATAATGAAAGCGAGAATTCTTCGAAACAAGGAATACCTGCTTACACACGATGAACTGCCAAAGGGCGCTCAAACAGCCTTCGATCCAACAATTGGCGGGCGTGGTTTGGAATTGTCGGAACACGGAAAAGAACTATTTGCAGAATGGGCAAAAAATCATTACCAAACCATCGAAAAGCTAAACAACGACTGGTGTTTATACCATCACGGCCTGGGAACACCTTTTGATTCGTGGGAGGATTTTGCAACCAATTGGGAAACCAAATCATCGCACCGCAACTACAAAAATAAAATGGATGTATTTCTTTTTAAAGCCGAACACGGATGCAAAAATATTGATGCCCGGGCGAGTGCATTTCAAGCGTTCGACAGCAACGAACCCTTTCGCGGTGGTGGTGAAATGGGATTGTTTCTGCCTGCTGCATTCATGGGAGTTGATATGGAACGAATTGCCGATGTAGTAAAAGATTACGGGTCTTTTTATCCCTCAACACATTTGTCGTGGCATTTTAATGAAACCAACAACGAAGTAGTGCGCCCTTTTTACATGCAGGCTTCAATTATGAACGATTTCAATAAAGGCGGTTGGACAGGAGGTTGGGAATCAACGGGTGGTCCGCAACAGTTCGATGGCGAAAAGGATGCCAGCAAATTAAACTCATATTTTGTTGATGGCGGCACCTTGCTTCAGTTGTACCTGAGCCAGATGGCGGCAGGTTTTAAAGGTTTTGGTATTTGGTGTTGGAACGCCCGTACAGCGGGAAAAGAGGGAGGTGAATACTCGTTGCTTGACCGTAATAACCAAATTACTGATCGTGCAATAAAACTTGGGCAATTGGCAAAAGCAATGCAAAAATACCGCGATGAAATTTGGGAAGCACACAAGGAACCACAGGTGGGAATTTTGCTCGACTGGAACAACGATGCCGCCTGGGCTGCTATGTCGGTGCACGGGCGCGATGATTTTCGAATGTTTCCCATAGAAGCGCGAATTGGTGCTGCACGGGCTTTGATGAACGCCAACATTCCCTTCGAATTTGTTACACCCGATGATTTGAAAAATGGCCTTGCCAAACGCTACCAAATCATTTATATGCCCGCAATTATTGCCCTCGACCAAAAAGTTTTTGAAATACTGGATGGATTTGTTGCCGATGGCGGACGTTTGGTGATGGATTTACCAACAGGGAAGTTTGACGAAAACACCGCACTCATGCCAACGGGCAAAGACTCACGTTTCAACAAAATATTTGGGGCCACGCTTGATAATTTTCAGTTTTCTGGTTCAAATGTAACCCTCGGACTTAAGGGTCAGAACTGGACAGGTTTTGTAGCAGACATGACCGCAACTTCAGGCAAAGTATTGGATTCATACACCAATGGGAAACCTGCAATTGTTGAAAACAATTATGGAAAGGGAACAACCGTTGTTATTGGACTCGACGTTTCTCATCAATGTTTTGCCCCGGAAAATACCGCGGCAGAATCAATATTGACAAAAAATGTAATGGGAAAACTGGAAAGTCCGTATTCATGTAAAAATGCCTTGGTTTACCGTTTAAGTTCACCAAAATCCGACCACTATTATTTTATAAATGATGGAGAAGCAAAAACGGTTTTGTTAAAAACAAAATTCAGCTATAAAAATGCAATCGATGCAATAAGTGGGGAAACAGTGGATTTAAAGTCAATTTCACTGGAAGATAACGATGCTCGCTGGATTAGATTGGAAAAATAAGTTTCAAATGAAAAAATACATTTTTACAATTTTCACTTTTCTTTTTGGAATTACTGCTGTTTTATCACAAAACCCATGGGATAATTTTACATATCCCGATGAGGCAGGTTTTCAGCAGCGGATTTCCCCAATGCTGCAACGCATAGCAGAAGAAGATTTTGGAAAACGTTCGCTTGCCGAATCAAAATGCCCCGATACCGGATTGCCGGTAAAAGTGTGGGCGGTAAAAGGAGAAACTATTATTTCTCCATACACGGGCAGGGCTTATAAACAGGGCGATACCGGTTATTTTGGACCGAAAGCCCGCAACGAAAAGGGCGAAATTATCGCTTTTGGCGGCGACCCTTTAAAATACGATTTGCCGCCGGCAACTGCTTCGCTGTTGTTAAAACAGGATGTAGTAAGAGCAAAAGCTTTTTTAGGCATTCCTGGAAATTTGCGTCAGCAGTACCATTTTGCCTGTAAAAACTGGGCGCGCTTTTACCCGCTTTTGGCCGATGAAATGGGCAATGAATGGAAAAGTAAATTTTATTACTGGGTTGGGAAGTATGCTGAATCACGCAGCCCGTCCGATGGCGGAAATGAAATGCGACCCCTCTCAACGTCGCACAATTTAATTGGCGAACCAGGCGAATTGCTGGGAGGAAATACAATAGACGGTGGCACAGAAAACCACAAAACCATGTGGCGCACCAGCGCGTTATTGTATGCACAACTTTTCCCTGATACAGTAAAGATTTCGGGGTACACAACCAAAGAAACTGCGGAACTTGTAAAACCGATGCTGGTAGATTATATGAAACGCATTTTACAAACCGGAAACGGAGAATACGATTCGCAGGTTTATTATCCGCACAGTATTCCCGGATTTTTGAATTTGTATGATTTTTCTCCGGATGAAGAAACCCGCCAGCTTGCCAAATTTATGCTCGATTATTACTTTGTAACTTACGGACTAAAAGTTGTTGACGGAACCATTGCCGGACCGCAAAAACGCGGCTACCTGGCCAACCACGAAGCTTCGGAAATGGAAACCATGCTCTGGGCTTTTTTTAATAACACATCGCGAAACATGGATGATGCACACACAATTATTCACCAAACTACAACATCCTACCGACCGAATAAAATCATTTGCGACATTGTAAATAAAAACCTGCCGCTTCCTTTCGAATCGAAAATGAGCAGGCCATTTTACCACATGGATTATGCGCATGCTTTTGCCGAAACCAATTATTGCTCCAACTCTTTTGCCATGGGAAATGTACAAATGACGATAGTTGATAATCCCAATCAACAAATGGTGTGGTCGCTGGTGGCGGAAGGTACTGATGGCCCGCTTTGTTTTAGCGGTGGTCACCCCATGCGAAAAAGCACATCAGGACACAGTCCTTACACACAAACCCTGCAATCGAAAGGAACTTTGGTGTTGTTAACGGCTCCAACTACAATTATCGAAAATGCAGATACGATGGTTGCTCCAAACTATTCAAAAATTATACGCAACAATCTTTGGCATCTTCCAGGCAGCGAACAAGGCAAAAATTTTGAAATGAAAAACCGTCAAAAATATGGTCGGGCAGAATTAAAACCAACCCTTCCATTGTCTTCTGAAACAGCTGAAAGTTATACCAACTATTTCGAAGAAAATCAGGGCTCAGCCTGTTCGTGGTTTTATTATCCCAATCAACTCGAACCAGTTCAAAAAGACAATATTTGGTTATTTGAAGCCAATCAAACATTTGTAGCTGTAATTCCTTTAACTGAAAATTCGGAACTTATTGCTCCATCCGAGGAAATCAGAAATAGCATTCAGGGCAGTGCAAAAAAGTTTTTTGCTGATTATAATCTGATTTCATTTCAGGGAGAAATATCTGGCTTTATTGTTGAAACCGGCGAAAAATCAGAATACAAAACGATTGACAATTTTCTGACTTCAATTAAAAACAAAACCAAAATTGAAGCTTCAGAACTTCAAAGCAAACTTCAGATTGGTTATAACACGTTATATGGTGATAAACTGGAAATGGAATACATTCCTGAAGGATTGCGTTGCCAGGCAAAAATAAACGGCAAAAAACAAAGCTGGGAGAAAATTACTAAAGGAGCGGTTTACGCTTCACCATATATAAAAGTAAAGGATGGAAAAATGGAGGTATCAAATGGAATTGAAGGTTATTCCGTAGAGTTTAAAAATGATGTTCCGGTTTGGAAAGTGTTAAATTGAATTTTGTTTGGCAGGAGTTAGAAAACGCTACAGAACAAAAATTAAAATAATCAATAGAATCAAAATCACTATATTTATAAAGACTTCGATTAAAGTAAATTTGGTTTTAATTTTTTTCATGAGACATTCTTAACTCATACAAATCTATAGGATGTAATGCAAAACAATTTGTAATGATGTGTCAAAAACAGGGAAAATCGTATTTGTGAAAAATGGATTACATTAAATACATATCAGCTTTTATCTTTTTTTGCTTAAATGTTGATTATATCGCCGGACAGAATTTTAGTTTCGAGCATTTAACAACAGAACAAGGCCTGTCGCAAAGTACGGTAAATGCCATTTTACAAGACCAAAAAGGTTTTGTTTGGATTGGGACCGGTGATGGTTTGGATAAATTCGATGGTTATTCGATTGAAAGATACAGCCACGAAAACAACAATAAAAAAAGTATCAGTAAAAATGCGGTTCTTTCGTTGTACGAAGATTCCGAAGGTTTTATTTGGGTAGGTACTTATGGCGGCGGATTAAATAAATTCGATTTTTCTACACAAACATTTACTCATTTTGAAACAAATTCAGGGCAAAGCAATTCGCTGTCAAACAACCAGGTTTTCGAAATTTTTGAAGATTCTGAAGGAATATTTTGGCTTGGCACGGAACAGGGAGTGGAAAAATTTGACCGGGAAACAGCAATCTTTGAGAAAATTAACAACGGGCTGAATGTTGGTTTTGGCAGAACAGAGGCCATTATAGAAGATAAATATGGCGACATCTGGATTGCCGGAGCAAATGGAGTTTTCAGGTACAATCGCCTTAATCAAACTTTCACAAAATACAATCCTTTTGAAAATACAGGTGCTTTAATACCGGCAAATTTTAGCTGGGAAGTGTATATGGACAGGAATAAAGATTTATGGATTGGTTCCTTTTGGGGTTTGTCAAAATTCGATTACACAACAAACCTATTTGAAAATTTTACTCCAAATCAAAACTTTGGTCCTGAAAATAAATTTCATGTTAAGGAAATTTATGAAGATTCACAAAATGTGATGTGGATAGGAACTGATGGAAAAGGGCTTTATACTTTTAATCGTACAGATAAAACTTTTTCTGTTGTCAATCCATCCATTTCAGAACCAAATCGTTTTGTTGGCAATGTCATTACATCAATTTACGAGGATAAGACAGGGAATTTATGGTTCGGGACATTTAAAAGTGGCGTAAATAAATTAGACCGGTTAACACAGAAATTTGAAGTAATCAGACACGACCCAAACAATCCAAATTCGATTGCAAAAAACGATATAAAAGCAATATTTCAGGGCAATGACAATGTTTTGTGGATTGGCACAGAAAAAGGTGGTTTAAGCAGAATTGATAATAAAACCGGAAAAGTAAAAACCTTTGTAAATATTCCGGGAAACAAAAAAAGTTTGCCAAGCAATGTGGTGGTTTCAATCGCAAAAGGAATGGATGGAAATCTTTGGATTGGCACTTTTGGTGGTGGTTTTAGCAAATTCAATACAAAAACTGAAACCTTCGAAAGTATAAAAGAGATTGTAAATACAAACAGTTCTGTTTCGAGCAATGTTGTTTGGACCATTCTGCCCGATTTAAACGGGAAACTATGGTTGGGAACCTGGGGAGCCGGATTGCATCTTTTCAACCCCATTGATAATTCTTTTGAATATTTCAATATTATTGAAAAAGGTTTTCACAGCAACAACTCTATACTTTGTGCTGCCCGCGACTACCAGGGGTATATTTGGATTGGAACCTATGGCGACGGACTAAAAAAAATAAATCCGCTTACAAAAGAAGTTGAACACTTCCGGAATATTGAGTCCGATTCGCTGAGCTTAATTGATAATGTGGTTCATACCATTTTTGAAGACAACAACCGCAATTTATGGATTGGCACCAAGGACGGTTTGGATTTATTAAACAGGGGAACAGGTAATTTTTCTCATTTTAATACCAGCAACGGCTTGCCTAACAATGTTATCAACGGTATTTTGCAGGATGATGAAAACTTCCTTTGGATTTCTACCAATAGGGGTATTTCAAAGTTCGATGCAAATAAAAACAGGTTTCGGAATTTCGATATAAAAGATGGATTACAAGGTAACGAATTTAACCGTGGCGTTTGTTTTAAAACCCTCGATGGGAAATTTCTTTTTGGTGGAGTAAATGGTTTGAATGTTTTTAATCCCAAAGAAATAAAAGACAATCCAAATGTGCCTAACGTGGTTTTAACAGATCTGAAAATTAAAAACAAATCGGTTGCTTTTGGTGAAGATGAAAAAATAATGAAAAAACACATTTCAAGCACCAAAAAAATAATTTTGCCTTATGATTTTTCGATGCTGATTTTTGAATTTGCAGCCTTAAATTATACAACTCCAGAAAAAAACCAATATGCCTATTTTTTAAAGAATTACGATGAGAACTGGCAGTATGTTAACAATCAGCGAACTGCAACTTATACCAACCTCAACCCGGGAGAATACGAATTTTTTGTAAAAGCATCCAACAACGATGGTTTGTGGAATGAAACCGGAACATCAGTCAAAATTACTGTTACGCCACCATTCTGGAAAACATGGTGGTTTAGGGCAATTATTGTGTTTACCATTTGGGGGGCTTTTACTTTGCTTTTTATGTTGCGAACCAGAAGTATAAAAAGGCAAAAAATTGAGTTGGAGAAATTAGTTAATAAACGAACAGCTGAACTTCAGACTCAAAAAAACAAAGTAGAATTTAAGAACAGGGAATTGGAAACCCAAAAGCAAGAAATTATTAAACAGCGCGACCAGGTGGAAGAAATGACCCAAAAAGTGCATGAAGCCGACCAAATGAAGTTGAGATTTTTTACCAATATTTCCCATGAATTCAGAACTCCGTTAACGCTTATTTTAGGGCCTATTGAAAAAATGCTTAGCAGCAACCAGCAAATCGACGAAACAAAAAATCAGTTGAAATTAATCCATCGAAACTCTCTGCGTTTGCTTCGTCTGGTAAACGAAATAATGGATTTCAGAAAGATTGAACTGGGCAGAATGAAGCTGCGGGTGACTAAAAATGATTTTGCAGCTTTCGTTCACGAAATATATTTTAGTTTTAATGAAGTGGCCAAACGCAATAATATTGAGTATTTATTTGAATGCGACCAGGCACAAATTTTGGGTTGGTTCGACCGCGATAAAATTGAGAAAATTTTGTATAACTTGATTTCCAATGCCTTTAAATTTACACCACCGGGAGGTAAAATAGAGGTGATTGTTGAACAGGAAAACGGGATTGGACAATTTAGAATTAAAGATAATGGTCGCGGTATTTCTAAAGAAAACCTCGAAAAAATATTTGATAGATTTTTTCAGGTCGAAAAATCAGGAAATCCGGTTTGGAGCGGAAGTGGAATCGGTTTGTCTTACACCAAAAATTTAGTGGACATTCATCGCGGAACCATTCAGGTTGAAAGTAAAAAATGGCACGGTACAACTTTTACTGTTACCATACCCATTGAACAAAATACATTTAATACCGATGAATTGATTGATAGTGTTTCAACATTGAATGAGAATTTTATTACTCCTCTGCGCACGCTATCCGATTTTGAACTGGAGGATGAAAATGTTGATGCAGATGAGTTTGTGCAAAATGGCAATGGTAAACCCACGGTATTGATAATTGAAGACAATGCTGATGTTCGTTTGTACATTAGCGATGAAATTAAAAACGACTTTTCCGTTATAGAAGCCGAAAACGGAAAAGAGGGTTTGGAAATTGCGCAAAAGAAAAATATCGATTTAATAGTTAGCGACATCATGATGCCCGAGATGGATGGACTTGAATTGTGCGAAAGAATAAAATCGGATTTAAACACCAGCCACATTCCTGTAATTTTATTAACTGCCCGTACGTCTGACGATTACAGATTAAAAGGATTAAAAATTGGTGCCGACGATTACGTTTTTAAACCCTTTAATGCAACGGTTCTCTCCGCACGAATTCAGAACTTAATTGATAACCGAAAACTGCTAAAACAACGGTACAGTCAGGATATTAATCTTACTCCCAAAGATGTAACAGTTACATCGCCCGATGAACAGTTTCTCACCAAAACTTTGCAAATTATTGAAAAGTACATCGCTGATTCTAATTTTAACGTAGACAAACTGGTAGCAGAAATTGGAATGAGTCGCTCGGTTTATTACCGCAAATTAAAAAATCTGACAGGGCAAAGTGCCAACGATTTTATCAAAACGATACGTTTGAAAAGAGCTGCACAAATACTTCAACAGAACCAATTCACCATTTCCGAAGTGTCGTACGAGGTTGGTTTTAATGACCCGCAATATTTTAGTAAATGTTTCCATCGCCATTTTGGAAAAACACCAACACAATACATTGCCGAACAAACCAGTGCTTTAAACCAATACAAACCTGCACGTCTTTGATACAAATCTACTTGTTGGCTTTATGATTATTTAGTTTTTTTACAAAGGATGCTATTTTTCTGGTTGGATATACAATGATGGCATCCTTAAAAAGATTACAAGCTTTAAATTAATCAAAACGATGAAGAACATCATTCTTTTTTTCACCATTTTCGTTGCACAGTAAAACAAATATTTGCCAATAGATTACGCACTGCTCCCCCGGAATTTGTAACCACTCAGGATTAGTACTTGAAATTGAACAGAAAAAACCGGTGACACATTTCACCTCGATTTGTAAAATGATATTACCCATGTTATAGCCCAATATTTGGCTTATCCCGCCTATCAAATGTCCGGTGTAAAAGATGGCTGGTTTAACGAACGAATTAATACTACCGACTGGCTCGAAGGAATTGGTGAATGATATCTCATTTTCTGCGAAACATTACAACCCGTGATACGAATTTACATGTGATTGATACAATTCTACATGCCGAAGTAAGCAGGTCGGCGTAATTTTAACCGGATTTTATTTAGGCAAATTCAAATCTTAAAATTTAAATCAATAAATTATGAAAAACTTTTACTTACGAACATTCTTTTCGGGTTTGGTTATTCTGATGGCATTATCAGTTTCATCCCAAACAACATTAATGTCGGTTGACGATGGTACAGCTTTTAAGGAAATGCCTGACACAACTGCAACGGATATAAACGAAGGAAATATATTCGTTTATAAAACCGATACTACGGAAGCTATTGCTTTTGTAAAGTTTGACATTTCGAAATTTCAGGGGAAAATTGTTTCAGAAGCCATTTTTTCTACGCGGGGAGCAATGAAAGAAGAAGGCAAAACCATGGTGGTTTCGTTGGTTGATGCAAAATCTACCGACTTTACCCGAGATTCGCTGACATGGAATAAAAAACCCGGAACTGGAAGCGAACTGGCAACGGCAGAATTTGTAAAATCATCTGCCAGATTAAATTATACGCCCAGTGGCACAAAACTGGCCGATTTTATCAATCAGGCTTTGGCACAAGGCAAACAGTATATTGCATTGGCCATTAAATATAAATCGGGCGATGGAGGTGATTTTTCATGGGCAGGAGGAACTAATAACGGGACTTATGGGCCGATGTTGTCATTGACTTTCGATGAAGGATTTAATTACTGGGCTATCGCCGATGGTGTTGCTTTTAAAGAAAAGCCCGACACAACTGCTAACTGGAAAGGTGCAACAAATATTTATGTTTGGAAAACCGATACTACAGAAGCAATTGCTTATGTAAAATTCAAACTTCCGGGATTTGCATATAAAACTATCTCATCCGCTGAATTTTCAACGCGTTCAGATATTAACGACGGCAAATTGATGACAGTTGCTTTAAAAGATGCCAAGTCGGTCGACTTCACCCGGAGCACATTAACCTGGAGCAATAAACCAGGTGTTGGATCTGAACTGGCAACTGTTTTATTGGATCAGGAATCAAACAGAAAAACTTATACACCCACCGGAACTAAATTAATTGATTACGTTAACGGTGTTTTAGCAACTGGTTCCGAAGAAATTGCCTTTGCATTGACTTTTAAAGATGGTGATGGAGGAGATTTTAAATGGGCCGGAGGTGCTGGTGATGGCGCCTACGGGCCAATGTTAATGGTTACTGAAGGCATGAATGCTGCCGGCTATGCAATTGGCGATGGATTTGCAACGCAAAACTTCCCGGATTCAACGGCCAATGCATTTAAACCAACAAACCTTTTAATATCAAAATCTTCTGATACAACGGAACAAATTGCATATGTAAAATTTGATATCAGTGCTTTTAGTGGTCGGCAGGTTGAAAAGGTAAAATTTTCAACACGCGGGGCAATGGCAACTGAAGGAAAAACAATGACAGTTGGACTTTATGACTCAAAATCAACTGATTTTACCCGTTCTACACTAAACTGGAACAATAAACCCGGCATTGGTAACGAGCTGGCAACAGTAATAATCGAAAAAAGTTCTACACGGAAATATTACGTATCAACAGGAACGAAACTGGTTGATTATGTAAACGAAAAATTAATGCAGGGAAAAAGTGAAATTGCTTTTGCACTTAAATATATTGACGGTGATGGAGCTGACTTTAGCTGGTGTGGTGGAAAAGGTGATGGCGCTTATGGCCCGCTACTGGAAATGGAATTTGGTTATGGCAGCAGTTCTTACGCCATTGCCGATGGCTCAGCTTTTAAGGAAAATCCGGATACCACAGCTTTTTGGAAACATAATACAAATATATTTTTCTACAAAACTGATACTACTGAAGCAGTAGCGTATGTAAAGTTTGACTTAAGTGCACTTGGTGGAAAAGCCATTACAAAAGCTACGTTTTCAACGCGTGGTGCCATGAATGCAGAAGGTAAAATGATGACTGTTTCACTGGTTGACGCAAAATCAACCGATTTTACCAGGAGTGAGCTTACATGGAACAATAAACCTGGTGTCGGCAATGAACTTGCAACTGTGGAGCTGGTAAAATCTTCAGCCAGAAAAGAATATATCCCGAATGGGACAAAACTTGTCGATTTCATAAACGGAAAACTGGCAGCAATGGATTCTGAAATCGCTTTTGCCATAAAATACAAAGATGGTGACGGAGGAGATTTTAGCTGGTGCGGCGGTGCCGGAGATGGCGCTTATGGGCCAATGCTGGTAATGGACCTTGAAAAGCCGGTTTCTATCGATACGATTACAGTTATTGAAGATGCTTATGTTTTGGAAGCTTACCCTGATTCAATTGGTGAAGGCATTGCAGCGATGCAAATTGGCAGGGACGATGCGAATAGCAACGCTAAACAAACCTACATTAAATTCCCAATTAAAGGAGCTACCAGTCCGGTTGGTAAAGCAACCCTGGTTTTAAAGGGTGACGTTCAAGGCGGTGCCGGAGCAGGTGCTTATCCATTCAAAGTTCAAATTATGGGTGTAGAAAATACCTGGTCGGAAGCCACCATTGATTGGAATACTAAACCAATTGAAAATTCAGGGGTATTGGTAGATTATGAAATTAATGCTTCGGCGCTACATGAAGTGACTGCTGATATGCTGGCACACTATATTAATGGGGCAATTAAAGCCGGGCAGGAAAGTGTAAGTTTTGTAATCAAAGGAAAAGACGACACAGGTGAAAATTATGCATGGGTTTCAGGAAAAGAGTGGGTTGCTGCTACTTTAATTCTGGATTATACTGTTGCTCCGCCGGTTCAGGAAGCTAATGTAATTGAAGACACTTATGTATCTCAGGTTGAAGGAGAACAGGACATGAATTTCGGAACCGAGGCTGATCAGCATTTAATTAACGATAGCGACAACGCTGCCAGTAAAATGATATACTTCAAATATGACCTGAGCAAAGCTTACGATAATCCGATTTCAGCTACCTTAAAACTTTATGGTTCAATCCATAGTTCAGCAACAGGAATTAGTGAATTCGAATATCAGATTTTTGCTGGTACAAATACATGGAGCGAAGATACAACCACATGGAACAACAAACCTGCAGTTGAAAATACTGTTTTGCTCGAAGGCACTCTTATGGCTTCGGGAAGCTGGTATGAACTGAGTTCGCCTGCATTCAATCAATACATTATTACTGCAATAAAAGAAGGCAAACAGCAAATAACGCTGGTTGCAAAAGGAAAAGCAAAAACACCGGGCAACAGGGCATGGATTTCAGGTAAAGAGTGGAGAGCAAGTTCGATATTCTTAAACTACGAACCACAAGTTGAGCCTCCGGTATTAAGTCCGGTGCCGGGCGAATATATTTCGTCGGTTGAAGTGGAAATTAAAGATGCAACACCCAATGCCTCTATTTATTATACTTTGGATGGTTCTGAACCTACAGATGCATCGACCATGTACATGAGTAAAATAATGCTTACCGAAACCACTATTGTAAAAGCCATTGCTTATGCTGATGAATTGAAACCAAGTTTGGTTACAATGGGCGAATACATTATTCACCCGGTTGGTGTACCTGAATTTTTCCCATCACCAATGGTTACTTACACCGATGATAACGCACCAGTTGTAACAATTATGGTTGAACCTGCCAATGCTATTATTTATTATTCTGATGATGGAAGCGACCCTGCAACACCTTACCCTGCAGCTGGTATTCCTTTAACTTCAACAACAACAATAAAAGCACAGGCTTATTCTGCTGATGGTGTAAACTCAAGCGAAGTTGTTGAGGCAACTTATGTAATTGAAGCAACTGTTGAAGGTTTTGGCGACGGTCCTGCCGGTATTGGATATGCTGATGTTGCAATTAGCGGACAACCTGAAAAAGCACTCTGGTTAATGGCTGATATGATTACCGGAAAAGTTGATGGAGATACAGTGGGAACATGGATGGATTATTCAGGAAAAATGAACAATGCAACAGACAAATATGCTGGAAAGAATTTAGTGGATAAAGACGGAAATAAAGTGTATGAAAAAATGCCGTCACCAGCTCCTGTATATGTTGCTGAAGGAGTGAATGGCTTACCAGGATTGAACTTCGGAGATGCAACAATGCTTTCTTCACTGGTTATTCCGGATGAAAACATGGAAACCGGAAACCAGGATTTCGATGGAATCGGAGGATTCTCAATGTGGTTGGTTTTGAAAAGAAATGTTGCCGATGGTTCGTGGCAATCGATTATGCAAAAACGCGACAACCAGACTTCTAAAACATGGTCGTGGGTTTACGAATTTAACGGCGGTGGAGATGCTGATAAACCTACTTTAACCATTGACCAAGGCTCTAACTTTGTTGGTGGTGCCGATGCAGCAATAAAAAATACAGAAGATGCAGTTATCATAGGAGCAGATTATCGCGACTTCGACAGGGCATCGCAGTGGATGAATGGTGAAATGACTGCAAGTAAATTATATTCAAAACCAATTATTGATAATAATGCGTTTGTGGTTATTGGAGATGCGGTATTAGCAAATATTGGCGAAATCGTGTTCTTCAAAAATGGATTAAATACACCACAAAAAGTGATTTTGCAAAATTACCTGGCCACAAAATACAACATCGATATTTCTTCTGCAGGCATTCCAATGTATAGTGGAATGTTCAGCAATGAGTTAATAGGCATTGGAAAAGGCATGTATGGTGAGCGTCTTGAATCTCATGCCGGTGCTGCCGGAGGTGGATTACAACTGACTCAGGTGGGTTCAACTTTCGCAGCCGATGAATATGTATTTGCAGCCCATAATGGAATGGAAAATAGCGATGATAATGCAGCGAAAAACCTGGGCACGCAAATGGTATGTTCAAACCTCAGAAGGTGCAAGTGTTGATGTTAAAATGGGATTTGATTTTGCCGCCGCAGGCTTAACCACTCCTGGCAGCGCCGATGGATATGCGGTTTGGTATTCTGAAGATGGCGCAACCTACAGCGCTATTGATGCTGCCGGAACCTTAGATGGCGATGTGATGACATTTACCTTACCTGCTGTGGCCAACGGATATTATGCTTTAAGTGTTGGTGTGGTTTCTTCAAATCGTTCGTTTAATAGTTTGGATGAAGCTGTAAACTTGTATCCTAATCCAACAACAAATGAAGCAAATATCGTAATCAATAATTCCGAAAATGGTAAATTCAGCATTAGTGTTTACAACATGACCGGAAGCCTTGTAAAACAAATTGTTTCAAACAAAGCTGCCGGATCTCATATTGAACATTTCAGTGTTGCAGATTTTACAACCGGAGTTTATCTGATTGAAGTTACACAAGGTAACAAACGCGCAATAAAACGACTTATTAAAAAGTAAAAGTCATAGTTAATAATTAAATAGAGTGTGCCGCACATGTGGTGCATTCTATTTTTTCATAATAAAATTTATGCGCCTGACTATACTTATGGTAATGCTTTTCGTATCAATCTACAGATTTCAATCCTTTGCACAGGACAACGAATCTGTTCTGATATATGATGATTTTACAAGTGATACAAATTTTGTTGATTTAACTCAAAAAATTATTTGGAGTGAAACGGAAGTAATAAAATCCGGATTTCAATTGGGCAAAGTTGACGATTTGAATGGCACTCAAAAAAACTGTATTTCGCTCACGGATGAGGCAATGCAGAAAGCAGGATATAAACCGGGAACTGTACTTGCAAGTCAGGCAATTGATTTTGCTTTACCCGAAATTATTGACAGAAACAATTCAACCTTAAAAATTGAATTCGACGCACTTTGGGATGAAGTGAACAATTCCGGAACTGGTGAAAGTGGACGACTGGTTGTGACTTTATTGAACGATTACAAAACCGAAATTCCTTTTAATGAATTATATAATTTAAATGCTGAATCGCCGTTTGGCCGACCGGCATACAACCTACGAATCAGAAATCATAATAAAGAAAATGTTACCGGAACTTTTATGATGTACGGTGGCGGAAAGGATATAGCTGGTGAAGTTGAAAAATACAATGGTGAATATTGGTTACCCGGTTTTTCAAGCGAACCGGGAGGAACTTCGCCGGGCTCAACCCAAATTTACCCCTATGGGCCAACAATGCGAAACGACAATTTTGTTACGGTTGGCTATCCCAACTGGAAGCACTATACATGGATAATTGAACCTGAGCGAATGGAATTTTTTGTCCGTGATGCCCAATTAAATAAACCTGCCGATGAACTTGTGTGTTTTATGCAAATTCCAAAAAGCACAAAACCAGAAAGTCAAATTATTGATGAAATTAACGCGGCACACAAAAGTAATATCAGCCAATTGCCAATCTTGTACAATTGGTTTGCTGAGGTAGAAGCGGTGCGCATTTATTTTCGTGGCTTGAATCAAACGCATTTTACAAACCTAAAAGTTTCGAAAATAACAACTCCATTTACTTCTTCCGAATTTGAAATGGCACAGCATAAGAACTTTACCATCTATCCAAATCCGTGCAAATCGCATTTCAATATTAAAAAAAGCGGAAATGATAAAGCAACTTATGCCCTTTTTAATGTAAACGGAACAATGGTTAAACAGGGTGTTCTGGAATCCAATCAATCAATGAAATTGGTTGATGTTGCTGAGCTTAATACCGGGATGTACATTTTAAAGATTTATGAAAATGAATCAATCAGCAGTCATAAAATTCTAATTAATAAATAACTATGAAGTATAAACTGTTTCAATTAGGGCTTTGCATGCTTTTTCTGTTTACAGGAATAAGCTCGCTTATGGCCCAGACCAAAAAGATATCGGGAACGGTTATCGATGAGGGAGGAAAAGCCATTCCAGGTGTTACAATAATGGTTAAAGACACACAACTTGGTACAGTTACCGACCTCGATGGACAGTATTCTATTGACGTGCCTGAAGATAAAAACATTTTGATTTTTAGTTTTATAGGCCTCAAAACTGAAGAGGTAGAAATAAATGGTAAAACTACAATTGATATCGAGATGCAAACCTCCACAGTAAACCTCGACGAAATGGTTGTAGTGGCCTATGGAACGCAAAAAAAGCGCGACATTATCGGTTCGGTAGCATCAGTAAAAAGTGAGGAATTGGCAAAGATTCCGGCCACTTCATTTGATCAGGCTTTGCAGGGAATGGCAACGGGTGTGCAGGTTACCAGCAGCAGTGGGGTACCGGGAGCACCGGTTTCAATTAAAATCAGGGGAATAAGTTCAATTTCATCGGGTACCGATCCACTTTGGATTGTTGATGGAATGCCAATTTATTCGGGTGGAGGACTGGAACGTACGCAGGGTTCAACAAGTCAGTCGCCAATGTCGATGATCAATCCAAGTGATATTGAATCTATTCAGGTTTTAAAAGATGCAGCAGCAACCGCAATTTATGGATCAAGAGCCTCAAACGGTGTTATTTTAGTTACCACAAAACAAGGGATCCGGGGAAAAGGATCAACAACCATCGACTATAAATATGGAGTAGCAGATTTGGTAAAAAGCGCTGAGGAAGTTGGTTTTGCCAATACTACGCAGTGGTTCGATTTGGTTGAAACTGCACGCAAAAATTCAAACAATGGCCAGGAAAATCTTTTTAGGCCAAACGATATTATTGCCTTTTTCCCTGAACCACGAATGGAGTTATCAAGAAACGAGGCATTAAAAATTAATACGAATTGGTTTGATGAAATTCTTCGGGTTGGGAATTTTCAGGAAGTAAATCTTTCAAGTAAACGAGGTTTTGAAAAAGGATCGTTTTACATGTCTGCTAACTACCGAAATGATGAGAGTGTGCTGAAAAGCAATGATTTTGAACGATTTTCAGGAAGGATAAATGTTGATTTTTCACCCGGAAATAATTTTAAAGTTGCATCGCGGATAAACTTTTCCTATACCAATAACGACAGGGTTAAAACTGCCGTTGGAGGGGCAGTGGGGCAAAGTGGGGGTGGAACTCAGGGTGGTTTCGGAAGAGCAAACCGGCAAGCCTTGCCCTGGTTTCCTGTTTACGATAATTCGTATAGTCATGGATATTGGAACCCAATGTCGGGAAATAACCTGGTTGCTGGAATTGACAAAGATTACACAGTTGATCAGGTAAAAAACTACCGCATGATCGGTGGATTATCATTTGAATATCAGTTACCATGGGTAACTGGCTTGTCTTTAAAATCGGATGTTAATTTCGATTTTATACAAAATAATTCTGTTTTCTGGATTACCGATGTGCTGCGTGAAGAAGGTTCTTATGCTTCTGAGCAGGCTGTTACCCGCCTGAGCTACAATTATAATTTATATGGCAACTATTCACGGCAGTTTGGCGAAAACCATTACATAACAGCAGTTGCAGGGATGGAAGCACAACGAACCAGTGCATACACCCGCCAACTGGAAGGCCAGAACCTGAAAGGAACATATAAACAAATTGGAAGCCCCGATGAAATGTTGGGCATGTACGGAGGTTTAGGTGGTGAAAAATACCTGAAAGCTTTTTTTGGGCGAGCCGATTATAAATATCTGGATAGATATCTTGTTGGGGCAAGTTTCCGCCGCGACGGAATTTCAAGTTTCGAACCCGATTACCGTTGGGGAACGTTTTCAGCGCTCTCTGCCGGATGGATTATTACGGACGAAGATTTCATGGAAAGCCTGGAATTTATGAATTTTCTTAAAATCAGGGGGAGTTTTGGCCAAACAGGGAATCAAAATATCCCTTCAAACAAAACTGTTACTACTTACAGTGTAAGCCCCGATACACGTTATGGAACACAGGATTTAATCAGTGCCGGAACTTTGGTAACCAATATTGGGGTTCCTTCATTAACCTGGGAAACAACAAATAATTTTGATTTTGGTTTTGATTACGGGTTCGTAAACAACCGCGTTTCCGGGTCGTTTGCCCTGTATCGCCAAAATGTAACCGATTTATTGCTGGCTTCAAGTTTACCACCTTCAGCAGGTGTTGCCGGCGGACAAATATGGAGCAATATTGGTGACATGCAAAATCATGGTTTCGAGATTAGCATAAAATCAGTAAATATCGATAAGCAAAAATTTAAATGGACCACTGATTTAAACTTTACCACAATAAAAAATAAAGTGGTAAGGCTGACTCCCGAACTTGATGTTTCGGGGAAGGGAATCGGTGGAACAAATAAAGCCATTCAAGGCGAAAGTTTGTGGACCTTTTTTATGCCCGAATATGCCGGAGTGGACAAGGAACGAGGAGTAAACCTGATTTATGAAATAGATATTGACCATTATAACCTTACCGGCGAAACCATAAAAACCGGGAGGGTCATTCCGGCAACAAATAACAATCTTGCCAATCACCGGGTATTGTTAAAAGGAAAAACAAGCTTGCCCACTTATTATGGTGGTTTTATCAACGAATTTGAACTTGGTAATTTCGATGTAAACATCATGTTTTCATTTTCCGGTGGTGACTATTTCTATGACTACGAAGAACAACGTACTACAGATGTTCAATATGGGCAGGTGGTGTTAAGAAGCGATTTAATCGGGAACACCTGGACTCCTGAACAAAAAGATGCCAAATATCCTGAATTGCGCTGGCAGGGAAGTTATCCCTGGGATTGGGACCCTGAACTTGCAACCAACGATCCACTTGCCCCAAATGGGAAGGGTGATTGGGTTGAACGACCGGGCAATTATAAAAACGAACAATACAATTTCTCAAAATACCTCTATCGGGGAGATTACGTGCGGCTCAAAAATATTCAGATTGGCTATAATGTTCCGGCGAATGTCATAAACAGGGCAAAATTACAAGGTGTAAGATTGTTCGCCTCAGGAACCAATTTATTGACCTGGACACCTGAATATAAAGGATGGGATCCTGAAACTCAGGGAGTGAACCTTCCTCCATTGAAATATTTTACCATTGGTGCTACTGTTACATTTTAATTTGTATAGTCATGAAGAAAATAATAAGTAATTCAAAATATATTGTTGTTGTTCTGATTTTGCTGATGGGCAACGCCTGTCAGAATGAGGATTTTTTCGAACTAACAAATCCGCCCGAATTCCCCTGGTTAAATGTAAACCAATTGGAAATGGCGGCTGTAACACCTTACAACCGTACTTTCAGTTCATCGTGGGGAAGTTATTGGCAACAACATCAATTGATAACTGATTGCATGTCTGATTATATTTATCTGCTTCCGAATACTTCTGCCGATATACCTTACTCCGAAATGTATTTCCGTACAACCGATGTGCGGATAGGTAGCACCGATGGAGTATTTAACGATATTTATCAGGCCATAGGATCTTGTAACTCAGCCCTCGATTTTTACGCTGAGAATAATGATACACCATTTCCAAACCCAACTGAAAACGACCAGGCTAACCTCGACAGAATAAAAGGTGAGTTGCATTTTATGAAAGCCTTTGCCTATTTCACGGCAGTTAAAATATTTGCTCCCGTACCTGCTTCTGCTGATTTTGAAACCCTTGAAGTTTTGCCTTTAAGAGCTGAATTTCCAAAGGATATTGAACAGGCAAATAACGTTGATTTCGGAACAGCCAAACAAATTTATGATATTGTTCTTGCAGAACTTAAACTGGCAAAAGACTTTTTGCCGGAGCAATTTATTCCGGGGGTGCACCATCCTTCCTACCAATTTGGAAGGGCTAACCGCATTGCTGCTTCATTTTTACTCATGCAGGTTTATTTTCAACTGGGTGATTTTCAAAATGCTTTAGCCGAAAGTAATTACATAATTGGGAGCGGTTATTATACTTTGGATCAGGATCCAATTGAAGCTTTTAACCACAGCGATCCGCAACAAGGAAACGAAGTAATTTGGTATGCTTTATATTACGATGATTTAAAACAATCGATAGCGAAAGTTTTTACCAGTATGAATAAAAGCCATTATACCGCTGTTAATGGCGGACGCGGTGACAGTTGGAGCCGTTGTCCTTGGGATCAGTTCTGCATGAGCCATCAGGCATCGCAATATGTTGGTTGGATGGATGAAAACCTGGGAATAACAGAAGAAGCGATGAAAGATAAAAGATATCTTCAACTCTATTACCGCCTTGAAGGTAACAATGGAGATCCTCAGGCTGACGCAACGATTTATGAAACACAATATGCACATATAAAGCAACCCTATATTTGGGGCGATAAATATTTCAGGGGAGCCGACGGAAGATATTCAAATGTTCCGGTGATGAGGTTGGCTGAAGTTTATCTTACACGAAGCATTTTGAGGTTAAAAGCCGGCGATGCAAATGGGGCGCTCAACGATGTAAACATGGTGCGAAACCGCGCAGGACTTGAATCGCTTACAGAAATTAACGAAGAATTGATCGACAAAGAAAGAATAAAAGAACTGGCTTTTGAAGGCGATCATCTTTTGTACCTGCAGGCACTCGGGAAACCAATTGGTCCCGGGGATCGGACAAATGTTCAACCCATACAAAATCCGTATAATGGACTGTACTGGCAAATTCCTCAACTTGAATTGGATATGCACAATAACAATGCTGAATAATTTTAAACCTGAATGACAATGAAACAACTGAAAAATATATTTAGCTTATTAATTGCAATACTGTTTATTGTAAGTTGCAATGATGATGAAATTATACCGAAAGTAAAACTCTCAACCGAGGCTGTCAATCCATCTTCCTATGGAGCCAGCGATGGGGCAATTAACCTTACCATTGAAGGATTGGAAGATACGCCCTACGAAATTTTCTGGAGCAACGGTGAAAATACAAAAGATATTTCCGGTTTGGTAGCAGGGAATTATTCTGTAAAAGTAATATACCTGGATAAGGCCGTTGCAAACAAATCAGTAGTACTTACCGAACCCGGTGCTGCTCCTTTAAATCTTAATTTCGATGTAACCATGCCCAGCAAATGGGGATATTCCAATGGTTCTGTATTGTTGCAGGTTAATAACGGGGTTGAACCTTTTTTGTATGAATGGAGTAACGGTTCAACCGAGCAAAATCTGAAAAACCTGAAATCCGGAATTTACTCGGTAACTGTCACCGATTCAAATCCTCACAAACCTGTTGTAACTTCGGGTTCAGTTATGGTGGGACAACCGGAATTTGTTTGTGGTGTTGATAGTTTAATTGATGTTGATGGGTTTAAATATCCGACAGTTATGATAGGCGAACAATGTTGGACTACGGTTAATATTAAAACAGTTCATAAACCTGGTTGGGATCCAAATGATAAATCTTTAATAGAAGAGGATTATTTAATTGAAGGACGTTATTGTGATGGAATTAAATGTAATACCGCCTTGGGTGCACATTATACCTGGGAAGCAACTGTAAACAGTGAACATTCTGATGGTGTTGTACAGGGAATTGCTCCAAAAGGTTGGCATATTCCAGGCCGTGCTGAATGGAAAACAATGAATGACTGGTTGAAAATAGCCGGGAATGGAGGAGATGGAACAAACGTACCCAATAAAATTCGTGGCGAAAACAGCTCTTCAGGTTTTAACGTCCTTTATGCCGGAAACTGGGGTTATGGAGTATTTACCGGCGATATTGGGGTTTTCTGGACTTCAACAGAATACCTTGATGTGGATGGAAATTCTACCGGCGAGGCTTATTACCGTCTTGTAAATCCACTTCCGCTTTTTGGCGAAGGACATGATATTTTAGAAAAAGGATTAAGTGTTAGATTGGTAAAGGATAAATAGATCTTTGATGAAATATTTTTCTTTTACATTCTTATTCCTGTTTTTAATCTCTACGGTTTTTTCTCAACAAAAAGCTGAATTGCCTAAAGTTTGGATGACTTATTATGATGGCGATGATTTGGTAAATGATTTCAGCGATATGAAAGCGCATGGCGTTGATGCCGTTGAAGTTGGTGTTTGGGGCGTTGCAGGAAACTCCCGCGCTAAAGAGGTTTTAAAATTTGCCCGTGAGACCAACATGAAATTAATCATTGGTATTCCGGAAGTTAGCGAAGAAGCCTTTAATTTTCAGCAAGATAAAGTGGAACGCGCAGTAATGATGGGCGGCGCATACAAAGGAAAGGCAATTGACAGGTTTAGATTTTCATTTTCTCCCGAAAAACATACCATTTTAATTGAATCACCGGTTTACGACAGTACAAATTGCTATGGAAATATTGGCCGATATTTTATGGGATTAACGCCCGTAAAAGCTGAAGTGATAGTTAAAAATGCTGACTTCGATGGCGAGCAGCATTTACAAATTATTCCAGCTAAAATTGCACCCGAAAAAGAACATTTTTGGGCCATGCAGTTTGATTTGAGCGATGTGGAGGGTGACCTGGAAAATGTTGTTCTCGCAGTTTACTGGACATCAGAAGGCACACGGGATTATTGGATTTTTGGCGATGCAGTATCGATGTATTCTGAGGGATTTAAAAAACAACTTCAAAAAGAAGTTCGAAATGTAATCCTTGCATGGAAAGATGCCAACAATGGAAGTTTTCCTTTAGAGATTGTTGCAGTCAGATATGGTGACGAGTGTTTTCATATCAGTGGGCACCTGAATTCTGATGATTGCTCCTTTCCAATGTGGGATTTTTCAAAAAGTGCAATTCAGCAATTTAAAGATACCTGGAATGGGGAGTATCCTCGCGGTGTTGGTTGGACAGATATGTTTGGCCACGAGGCATATGCACACTGGATGTATAATTTTCATGAAGCAGCTGCACAATCGGTAAATACAGTTAAATCTACGCTGGTGGAAGAAAATGTGGGGCATTTACCGGTTTTCAGAAATATGACACGAATGAATATTTTTGATGTAATGAACGATTGGGACGGAAGCGGTTTAGATTTACTTTCGAAAGAGTTTGATATTTTACATCTCGATCCCTATCCGGTTAACGATAAAGGGTACGACGAAAAATTAATTCCGCGCGATATGAATTATGTTGAAGGGCTTTCGCGCCGGTACAATAAACCAGTAGTTCCCTGGTTACAAGCTCATGTTTACGGGCAACTTCAGCATCCTGATGCAGAAGATGTTTCAGAAATGGTTACCCAGCAAATGCAGTTTAATAATGATGCAATTATTTGGTTGGGCTACGGTGGAAAGGGTTCTGGAAATACTTTTCCCAACAATAATCGTGAATCGTGGGAACAAGCCAAAATAGAACATGCCCGCTTTAAAAACCAGGTTGTTGAAAAAAACAAAGCGGATTTTGCTGTTATCAGACCTTATACCACAAGAAGTTTGCGTGCTGTTGAACAAACAAATGCCGACCATTTTTTAACCGATGTGTTTCTTGAGGAAGCCGTTTTTAATTTGGGCTTGAAGTATGACCCCTATGAACCCTTAATTTGTTCGGAATTAAAGTCAGCCGAACTTAAAGAATATTCATTTCTGATTGCAGAAATGGGTATTGTGAGTAACAAGACTTTAAATCCTTTTCTGGAAAATCAAAACGCTGCAGTACTTATTATTGACGGTGCAGAAATGGATAAAAATTCCTTAAAATTATGTGGTATAAAAAACATAATTGGAAAACATCAAAATGGAATTGTTATTGATAAAAACACTAAATTTAAATTAAGCAAAAACACAAAAATCCTATACAAGATAAACAATCAACCTGTTGCCTGGAAATATGGACACACAATTTTTGTTGGCCATCTTCCAGATAACAATCTGAATGAGTTGGCAATACTGCTGTTGAAAGAATTTCCCAGACAGTAAAAATCACATTTAATATCCGATATAATTTGCTCTGGTAAATTAATACTGTACTGCTCTCCAAGATAAATCTGTTTTTTTGATTAGCAGATTTCTCTGTTATTGCAGAGAAATAGTATCATTTATTTTACAATAAAAGTACGCACAAAACCCGCAGGTACTTTGTAAACTGCGGCAACCAACTGGGCGATACACATTGCTTTTACATTATCGCTCAAGTCGTCTTCAGAAAGCTGAAATTGTATACTGACAGGATGAATCGGATTACATTCAATTAGAAAAAAAGAAAAATAATAAGACTAAGATGTATTTCATGATAAAACTTTATTCAGCAAAAAATGTAGTAACAGAACCCTTTGGAGCCGTATAAAACAGCTCTCCGTTTTTGGTTTCAAATATTCCTATTTCAGTATATTTTTCGCTTTCATCTTCTTTGGTCCGGAAAGCTTTGAATTTTGAAGCGTCAGTTCCGGTAATTATAATAACCAAAGGTTTATCCAATTTAATATTCATGTTTGTAACAACAAATGCATCAGTTCCTGTTGAGGTACCTTTTGCGAATGCAATTACTGGAACTTCAGTTTCGTTCGAGAGTGTTCGGCAAATCACAGTTCCCGGTTGTCCTGGACGTGTTATTTGTTTGTAAAAATAGTATCCTCTTCGCACTTCGTAACTACCGTCCTCGTGCACTGTAAATGCAGAACCCGGGTTTGGATCTCCGCCCACCCACTGCACCGGCCGTTGAATTCCAGCCCAGGGAATAATTCCGTTTACCCTGGATGAATAAATGTTATCGTGCATTTCTTTTATGTTTTTGGTATCCATTTTACTCCAACTTGTGGAAGTAACCCAGGCATGTAAATCTGGTTTTTTTGCACGTATCATCTCGGTACCCATGCAATTATGGTCTCCAAACCAGCGACTGTCATAACTTCCTGAAAAGAACCCATGAGAAGTAATTAAGCCAATTGCTTTTAATGCTTCTTTATTTTCTGCAATCGCATCGGCGTATCCCCAGTATGAGAAACGGTACCAGTTGGTGTTTTCTCCGGGAGTTACTCCCACATCCTGCAATCCAACCGTATTTAATTCTTTATCGGTCAGAATCATCATTTCGGTTACTAATTCCGGTCTCCAGTATAGATTGTAATCGTGACCATGACCAATATTTGGGTCTTTCCCGTCCAATGGCCAGCGATCCCAGTCTTCGCCTTCATTGTGCAACGAAACATAGTTGACAGGAAATCCCTCTTTCTCTCTTAAAAACTGAACCCAATTTACAAGGTATTTGGCAAGATCTTCTTTATGAGCCGGATCAAGATCCCTTCCTCGAATTACTTTTTGCAATGTCATATATGCCGGTGGCCCATACAAAGTAGTAATTATATTTAAATCACCTCCCCACGAACGTGTTTTTGCCAATCCTTTTCTTACAAATTCACGCATGTATTTCGTAGTGTTTTCGTGGTCGTACACTCCTCCTGGTTCGGTTTGATGAAATGGATCATAAAACATTTTTACAAGTCCCACTTTTAATCCATCCTCTCCAAAAATCATATCGATAATTTCTGATTTTTCATTTTCATCGAGCAAGCTAAATCCACCATATTCCTGCGGAAATTCCTTGTAATCCGGTGTTTGTGCAGTTTCCACATAATTGAATCCAAAACCGTCCCATTCGCGAATTTGTTGGTCAAATTTCACATGTATATCTGCTCCTTTAATTATTGGATACTGTGCGAAAACTGAAATGTTGAAAAGAAAAGTTGCTACTAAAATGGTTGCCTTTTTCATGTTTATTGAATTACATTATTGTCCAAAGAAAATGCTTACTGAAACTGCCAAACAGTTTAATTAATTTTCTGTTTTGTATTATTTTTTGGTTCTAAATTAAATAATTTTCGGTTGCTGAAGTCCTGAAAACATCAAAGGAGTTAGATTTAGTTCCTTGGTTGTTAATTGTTACCTCCTTTTCTGATTTTAATTCATCCAGCATCAGGTTTAATCTCAAATGCCTTTTCATCTTCACCCAGTAATCAGGAGGGCAAAAAATGCATCGAAACTGAATCTCAACATTATTATCAGTAAAATCAAAATTCCAATTCCGACATAAATTAAAGGCATAATTGATTCAGTATATAGATTTGAACCAAAAGTAACCGACATCACAATTAGAAACAAATGATTATAATTGAAACATCAAGAATTTTAACGGGAACGGTGCCGAAAAACAACAGTTAAAATTGTACTGATTGATTTGCATCAGTTTATGCTGAGCTGCTAAATGAGTAAATATATTTCTAAAAATTTTTGTCAGTTACAGCTTCCTTTCACTTTTCTCAACAATGAAAATACTTTTTTATATTTCTTCAAACATTACTGCTTGATGCAAAATAACTGCAACGGAATTACTGGATTTTAGCCTAAAAATTGAAAATAAAAAAAAGAGTAGAATTTTTCAGACGCTTTTGGATGGATAGAAAATTTTACAAACCCCTTTATAAAACTAATCCTTCATGAAAATAAGATATTCTACTCTTTTTGTGCTAAAATATAAAAAAATAATTTGAAATAAAAATATTTTATAAAAAAAGAAAACAATACAATAAAATATTTTTTAGAACTGATCTTTTCAAAGGTTTTAATATGGGAATAATCGGGCAATATTTTCCCAAATAAAGAATATGAAAATATGTGACAAAATTGTAGCAGTCTGTATATCAGGTCTGAAAATAGTTGGCTTAAAACTTGTTTAGCATAATAATACTAAAGGGGAAAGTAACTTCTGTATTTATGATTGGTTTTATATTAAGGGGTTTGTAAATCATCAATCATCTATCATCTTCAAAAAGCGTCCATAGTTCTTTCCCCTTCCTTTTTTTATCAATAACAGATGTGGTTAAATTTCAAACTATAGAAGATGATATATTAATTTAAGAGATTAATATGTAATGATTTTTAAACTTCTTTGTCTTTGTCTGTTACTATGAAAAATCTGGTTATAAGATGGATTTTTTCCTTAATTTTACAATTTATTTATCTGTATTATTTGAATTATTTAAATCTAATGTATTAGGGAATTATTAAAAAATGGAATATTTTTATATTAACAAAACCAAATCAATCCTCAAATTAAGATACATTCTTCTTTTGTTTGTAGTATTTAGTTTTACATTCTGTATTAATGATCCTCAGATTTGGAAAACAAAATCTCAGGATCAACTTGCTGGTGACTATATCGCAAGTAATTCTAATGATTATTCGGAATTTGAAAAACTTATGGATGGTACAGGGATGAAATCCTTGTTAAACGTTAGAGGTCCCTTTACCGTTTTTCTGCCAAACAATGATGCAATGTTTGCATATTACAAACTCAAAAATGTAAATTCACTGGATGATTTCAGTGATTTATTTAAGAGTGACTTAATACGAAATCACATAATCAATAATGCAATACCGACCGGCGATTTTGGATTGGGCGCACTTAGAGAAATAAATGCATTGGGCGATTATGTAGTTACCGAATTTAGTGGATCAGAAATTATTGTAAATAAGTTTTCCAGAATCATTGATAGAGATATTAATACAGCTAATGGATATATACACGAAATTGACAGGGTAATGGACCCCGTTACAAATGATATATACAGCATAGTCTCATCCGATCCTTCGTATAAAATATTTGCGGAGGGATTGAATATTTGTGGATTAAAAGATACACTAAAGATAATAGATTTTCCATTTGGAAACAAAACAGCACGCACCCGGTTTACTTTGTTAGCCGTACCGGACACGGTTTACAATCGATATGGAATTTTTAATGTTGATGATTTGATAAACTGGTGTGGGACTAATCGTGACAGCATTACTTATTTAAATAATCCATTTTATCGGTACATGGAATACCATTGCTTAAATGGCAGCCACTACCTTTCTGATCTGAATACAACATTGTATCCTATCTTATCGAGAGATAATAATGTATTTATTACTGTTGATAATGATTACAAAATTAACCTGGATAGTAAAACCAAAGCTTATACCGGTTTTATTATTCCTGCGTCAAACACTCCGGCCAAAAACGGAGCATTACATGCGATTAATGACATTTTGCCGGTTGTGGAACCTCAACCAGCGACTGTTATTTTCGAAACCACAGACTTTTTTGACTTAAAACAAGGAGACTATTATACTAAATATTATTACAGGTGGATGAAGGATGAAAATCAATTTGCAAAAATAAAATGGGAAGGGGATTATCTTTTATACTATTATAATTTGAAAAATGATAACATAAACCGGGATGTTTTAAGTATGAACGGGTGGTGGAAAATTTCAATTACATTTCCAAAAGTAATGAAGGGAAAATATACAGTTTCAATATTTCAACCCAACTGGGGCGATATAACTAACCTTGTTGCATATATTGATGGAGTAGCGACACCCTATGTTTATGAAGGAGCATATGGGGGTACAGGTGGAACTGCTGGTTTACAGGTAATTGGTGAAGTTGATTTTCCAACTACTTCAGAGCATACGATAACACTACGGAACATTGTAAATGGCATGCTTTTTTGGGATTATGTCCAATTCACACCTATAAAATAGCTTTTATAATATTAGCAAATAATCATTATCTTTTGGTTATGATTTTCCATGAGTGCTAAAAATTAAATTTTTTTATGTGTGTTTTAAAAAGAAAGAGTTACAAATTTCATCTGTAACTCTTTCTTTTTTTAGTTGTCCTGCCAGGGGTCGAACCTGGACTCTTCTGATTCAGAGTCAGACGTGTTGCCAATTACACCACAGGACAATAAATTTTTCGCAAAAATATAAAAAATACCGATTTAAGTTCGCACAATAGCAGGATTGCATTATTTTTATCGGATTAAAAATGAAAAATCAAAAAATTGAAATTAACTCAAATTAAATAAAAATGAAAACTAATCAAAAAAGGAGGGATTTTCTAAAGATTTCAACAGCTGGAGCACTGGGAGTAATAGCCTTGGGTCCAATGGCTTGCACGCCTGGAGCAAAACCTGCCACGGCAGTTACTGTCGATAAAAAAAGTTTTGGAGTTGGATTGCAACTTTATACAATTCGCGATGCGATGGCTGCCGATGCCTTGGGATCACTTAAAAAGGTTTCAGACCTGGGTTACAAAAATGTAGAACTCGCAGATTATGCCAATGGTAAGTTTTATGGTTTTGAACCAACTGAGTTTAAAAAGATTGTAAACGATTTGGGCCTGGAGATTATTAGCAGTCATGCCAGTGTTGAAGCTACGGGTATTACGAGTGAAAATGCGCAAAAAATGGCAGATGACCATGCTGCAATTGGTGTAAAATATTGTGTTCAGCCATGGGTTAATGAACCCGATCGCAACATTGAATCATACAAAAAAATGATTGCCGACTGGAACAAGGTAGGAGAGGTTATGAAAGAAGTGGGGATTCAGTTTGGGTATCATAATCACAACTTCGAGTTTGCAACTTTAGATGGCATTGTACCTTATTACGACCTGTTTATGCCTGAAATGGACCCAGATCTGATTACTATGGAGTTGGATATATATTGGGCTACAAAAGCCGGACAAGATCCCGTTGAAATGTTTAATAAATACCCCGGTAGATTCCAGTTGTTTCACTTAAAAGATATGTCGCAGAAAAGTGAGCCGTTTTATGAGGTTATCAAAGATGACATTACTTCAGTTGGCTCCGGTTTGATTGATTTTAAAAGGATTTGGGATGCACGGGAAACTGCCGGAATGAAATATATGTTTGTGGAAGATGACAACCAGGGTATGGGAAAACCATTCGAAGCAATAGGAATTAGTATTGATAATCTGACAAACAATATTTTGGTGTAATACTGATTTAATATTGAAAAAAGATAAAAAGGGAATGCAGTTAATTACTGGGTTCCCTTTATTTTTTTGACGAATTTTTCGGTAATAAAAAGTATCCGTAACTTTATCAATTATAAATTTAATAACAAAATAGTATGACAAGGATAACCTTTGATGAAATGAAATCGACCATAAAATCAGCGTTTGTGACTGCAGGTATGCCTGATGAAAAGGCTGACATTTGTGCACAAATTCATACTGAATCAAGTCGTGACGGAGTCTTTTCGCATGGTTTAAACCGTGTGGAACGTTTTGTCGATTATATTCACAAAGGTTGGGTTGATGTAAATGCTGAACCTAGTCTTCAAAATAATTTAGGTTCAATGGAAATTTACAATGGTAATCTTGGCCCGGGAATTTTAAATGCCCGTTTTGCGATGAACCGTGCAACTGATCTTGCTGGAAAATTTGGATTGGGATTGGTAACGTTGAACAATACCACCCACTGGATGCGTGGAGGGAGTTATGGCTGGCAGGCTGCCGACAAAGGTTTTATTGCAATTTGCTGGACAAACACCGAATCGTGTATGCCCGCCTGGGGTGCAAAAACCATCGGTATTGGCAACAATCCTTTTATTATGGCAGTTCCCCATAAAAATGGACATGTTGTTTTAGATATGGCCATGTCTCAATATTCTTACGGAAAACTTCAGGTAACAAGGTTGAAAAATGAAACGCTTCCTTTTCCGGGAGGTTTTGACAAGGAGGGGAATCTTACAGATGTCCCCGGTCCGATTGAAGAAAGCTGGAGAATATTACCAGCAGGATATTGGAAAGGTTCTGGATTTGCGATTTTGCTCGATATTATATCTGCACTTCTTTCAAACGGACTTTCAACTGCCGGTATTGATAAAACCGGGAAAGGCAGTTGTGGAAGTTGTAATCAGGTTTTTATTGCTATCGATCCGTTAAAATTTAATACGCAGGAATTTATTGACAACATTTTGGAAGAAACCATAAAACAAATCAAGTCATCAGAACTTGCTGAAGGAAACAATGAAATTTACTATCCGGGTGAAAAGTCGTTCAAAACACGAATTGAAAATATGGAGTTTGGAATTCCGGTGGATGATGGAGTTTGGGAGAAAGTGAAAACCCTGGCAAAAAGATAGAACGGATTTTATAAATTCCTGAAGTTGTTTTAAGTGCTGTTAAAACTGCTTATTATTTCAAAACGTCAGTTAAAACAACTCCATCTTTGAATTGAAAAACTTCTCCGGCAGTATTAAAAATTTCAACCAAAACAATATAAACACCAATGTTTTTACGATTTCCTGTCTGATCCTCCCCATTCCACACGATTGTTCCACTTGTACCTAAAATTTCGTTGTTCACCAATTTCATTACAAATTTTCCTGCAGCATCAAAAATGGAAATGTTGGCAATATAACCTGGTTTTTCCAACATATATTGAATGATGTATTCATCATTGTACCCATCAAAATTGGGTGAAAATGATTCAGGAGTGAAAGATATTTTTGGTTTAGAAATATTTTCAATTTCAACCTGAGAATTGAAGTAACCGGGTGTTCCATAGCCCGATGCTGTAGAAGCAGAATGCCAGTTTTTTGGATCATTTGTTTTTAAAAAGAACGAAATACGTTCAAGCGAAATCCCTTTTTCTTCTGCCAGCAAAGGATGATGCAATTTTTCAGTGTAATAAAGTTCATCGATTACCTGCATTTCTTCATTCAACAAAACCACATAATCAAAATCATTGTTAAATGAAGGAAATTTCATCATTTGTAAAAAACATTCGTGACACCGGATATCATACCAGGGAAATACACCATTAGTATCCTTTGTAAGCACAAGGTAATCACCTGGTAATAATTTTAATTTTGAAGTTGAAAGTGGATAAATTTGGGTTAGCTCCAGTTCATTATCACGCGATGCCAAATACAGCCTGTTGATTGAGATCTCTTTTGCAGAATTGTTATAAATCTCAACAAAATCATTCCCTCCTGCAACCGGATTAAAAAGTACTTCACTAATTAAAATATCCCCGGGCTCAAGTGGTTCTAATGGCTTTTCCTCAGCATTGACAATTATTTCATCAAGAATTACTTTATCAGCGGAATAATCGTTGTTCATGCGAACTATAATTTGCAACTTTTCGCCAATTAATCCTTTTTGTTCAACAGTAGCCGAACCCCAGTTTCCATTGTTTTCAGCATTTGTGCCGAACGGTATTTCAATACCTTCATTTAATTTATAAAAGGCTTTTAAATATTTTAAATTTATGTTAGTGTTACTTCCTGTTTCAGATGCTGTGAGTTTAATGTCAACTTTTAAAAATTCAGAAATATCGATTGTTTCACTAATCCACGCTACTTCCCCTGAAACATCAACCACTTCAAATCTTCCTCCGGAAGTGCTGACAGTTTTTGCATAGTCAGCTTCATTTTGGAGTGTAACATTAGGATAATACAACGTCCAGCTGGCAATTCCCGAAAAGTCAAATAATATTGTCCCGTTTTCTCCGCCCCAAATCCCTTTATTTGAAACCGAAAAACTTTCACGCCAAATTTCCTGTGCTTGCACAGAGCACGAAAATAAAAGACAAAAGAATATTAAAAATTTTTGAATATTGCTAATCATCACATTTACAATTAGAAGCAAAATACTAACTTTGAGCCGATTTAAAGATAGCTATTACATAAAATTTTAAAAAGAATTTAAATGAAAGTTGCAGTTGTTGGTGCAAGCGGTGCAGTAGGACAAGAATTCCTGGAAGTACTTGCGGAGCGAAATTTTCCGATGGATGAACTGGTTTTGTTTGGTTCGGCCAGAAGTGCCGGAAATGAATATGAATTCAAAGGAAAGAAGCTTGTTGTTAAGGAATTAAAACATGGTGATGATTTTAAAGATATTGATATTGCGTTGACATCAGCAGGTGCAGGTATTTCTAAAGAATTTGCTGAAACAATTACAAAATACGGTGCTATAATGATTGACAACTCCAGCGCTTTTCGGTATGACAGTGATGTGCCACTGGTTGTTCCGGAGGTGAATCCTGAAGATTCAAAAAACCGGCCTCGCAATATTATTGCCAATCCTAACTGCTCAACAATTCAGATGGTGGTTGCGCTGAAACCAATTGACAACTTATCTAAAATTAAACGAATTCGGGTTGCAACATATCAGGCAGCCAGTGGTGCAGGAGCTCAGGGAATTGCTGAACTTGAAAATCAGGTAAAAGAAGTTGCTGAAGGAAAAACACCAACAATCCAAAAATTTCCATATCAGCTTGCTATGAATATCATTCCTCATATTGATGTTTTTTTAGAAAACGATTATACAAAGGAAGAGATGAAAATGAACTGGGAAACAAAAAAAATAATGCACACCGATGCAGAAGTTAGCGCAACTTGTGTGCGTATTCCGGTTGCCCGCGCTCATTCAGAAGCAATATGGGTTGAAACAGAAAGACCACTTTCGGTAGAAGAAGTTAAGACTGCTTTTGCCAAAGCTGAAGGTTTAACTGTGGTTGATAATCCGGCTGAAAAACAATACCCAATGCCTCTTTTTGTGTCAGGGAAGGATGATGTTTATGTTGGTAGAATCAGGAAAGATGTTACCGACCCAAATAGTATAACTTTTTGGTGTGTTGGAGACCAGATTAAAAAAGGTGCTGCATTGAATGCTGTTCAAATTGCAGAATGGCTTATTGCAAATGGTGAGGTGAAGTAGAAGCCTCCCCTGGCCCCTCCCAAAGAGGGGGATAAGAATAAGAAATAACAACTATACTTAAAAAGCCAAGTTGATGGTTTTGTTATTCGAAGATTACAAAATATTCTACGCAAAACAATTTTTCTAATTTCCCACCTGGAGGTTTATCCGGTTAATATGAAGGAGGCGTTCTTTACAACATCGGATTTCCATAGGTGATATTACTGTTTTTTTCGAAATCAAACAAAGTGAAAATACGCAACTGGTAGTAAGCAACCCAGTATGAACGGATTGAATATATATAATCGCGTTTTGCTTTGTCACGTTCCTGAAGGGCAATATTCAAATCGGTAATACTTAGCTCGCCATTCTGAAATTTTCTCAAGGCAATTAAATATCCGTTACCGGCAACTCTATCAGCTTCATTAGCAGTTTTAAGCTGATCTTTAAGTAAACTAAACTGCTCAACCTGAACTACTATTTCGCGGTTAAATTCATCTATATCTTTGTTAACATCGAAAATTGTTAGTTCCCGTTCCGTTTCAGCAAGTTTAACAGTAGACGCCGATTTTCCCCAGTCGAGTATAGGAACACTTAATGAAATACGAAGTGTACGATCTTTTTGAGGATTGTCATAAACTCCTAAAAATTGGTCTGCACTGTTTGATAATCCGAAACTTCCGCGCAATGTGGCGCTTACACCTGTCGTACTTTTTGCCTGCGCAAGTTCACGGTCGGCATTAATCAGGCGACGTTGGTAATAAGTGGTTTCTTTGCGGTTTTCTTTAGCTTTTGCCAATGCCAGTTTAGGATTAATATCAAAAAGAGTCATTTTGAGCGGAATAATTAGCTCTAATTTATTGTCTTCCTTTAAACCAATATACGTTCGTAATTCAAAATCGGCATTTTTTAATTCCATACTGGCCTGATTTAAAGATTTTTGAGCATTCAGCACAGAAAGTTCGATTCGGTTAAAATCATTTTCAGAAATTTGGCCTAATTCTTTTTTAGTTTGAGAAATTTTTAAATTGTCAAGGCTGTTTTTTAAATTGTTTTCTGCCAATGTAAAATTAGTTTGCACAGAAAGATAAGTGAAATAACGATAAGTTGCATTCAGCGAAATTTGTTCAATATCTTCAACAAAACGTTTTTGGGCCTCATCATAAACCATCGGTTCGGTTTTTTTGTACCATTTCATCCAGTTGTATCCAAATAGTGGTTGAGTAAAGCCAATAACAAACGGTGAACCCGAAAAACTTGTTTCATTTAGGTTCAGATTGCGGATTCCATAAGCAGAAGTGCTGGCATAAATGTTAGTTCCCAATGCAGGGATTGATTGGTTCAATGATAAGTTTGCCGATGCCGCAAGATTGGAAACCTGTTTAAACTGGATACTTCCGTCGGGTTGGGTAATCGGTTGGGTGGTATTATTGTAATTGGGCAAATCACTGTTCAAAACAAGTTGTGGCCGAAACTGTGTTTTATAATTCCTGTATCTCCAATAGTAGTTTACATTGGTATTTTGAACATATTTTATGGCTGATGATTTTGTGATAGCCATATCTATAACATCTTCAAGGGTTAACACATATTTGACTGAATCAGTTTGTGCTGACAATACATTTGCCCCAATAATTAAGCTAAAAACAAAAAAAGCAAATCGTCTCATTACAAAAACGTTATTTTATATCAATTTCATTTAAGTGACGAATTGAGTTTGTATCTTCCGAGATTACAACATCGCCTTGTTTCAATCCCGATAATATTTCACAATATTCATCACCTATTATTCCTAATAATATTTCCTTTTTTACGGCTTTATCACCTTCAACTACAAAAACCTTATGTGTTTTGCCGTTTTCAAACTCAGGAAGTTTTTTTATTCTCAAAGTGTTCTCTTTTTTATTGTTGAAAATCTGGATCTGAACAGTTTGGTTTGCAATCAATTTAGGATGGCTGCTTTCAACGAGGTGCACATTGAACTGAACTTTATTATTTTCAACTATTGGTGTAATATTTCCAATAAGTCCTTCCAGCTTTTCATTTTCAACTGTAACATAAACCAACGAACCGGTTTTAAGCTGACGTGCAAACTGTTCATTTATAGAGCCAATTAATTTAAATGAACTTAAATCAGACATGGTAACCAAAGATTTGTCTGCTGCAACTTTTTCGCCAACACTTCCAGAAATATTAAGTATGATACCGGAAGAAGGGGCGCGAACACTCATTTTCGAAAGTAACAACTGTTTATCTTCCAACGCTTTTTCGTCCATTCGTATTTGTAATAATAATCCCCTGTCTTCTGCGGTTAGTTGTTTTAGTCTGATTGAATTCTTGTTGATCAACATTGCCAGATCTTTTTCAGCCAATGTAATTTCCTGTTTGGTTTCCTCAACTCTGGCAGGTGAAATTCCACCCACATCTAAAAGTTGTTCCTGATCGGAAAGTTGTGCTTTTAATGAAATTACTTTTAGCCTTTTAACTTCTTCGTTATAGTCTAAATCGAGTTTTGTGCTTTGTGCAGTAAGCTGATTCTTCTCGAGGTTATTTCTTTTCACCTCCAATTGGTCTTTCAGTTTATCGATATCATCCAAAACAGATTCAGTTTGTAGTTGTAAAATAACATCGCCTGTCTGAACATGATTGCCTGGTTCCTTTAAAATACTTTTTATGATGCTTGCCGCGGGGCTAAGTAAAATTACTTCATTTTCCGACTCAATAATTCCTGTTGCCTGGGTAGTTGAAATAACATCCCCCCTGTCAACTGTAACTGTTTCAAATTTACCCGATTTTATTGCCCCCGGAATTAAAGCACCTGAAAAATAAAGTAAGGCACCAATTGTAATAATTAAAATTACAACAACAACAGTTATATATAAATTCTTATTGCTTCCCATAGGAAATAGCTGGTTTATAATAAATTAAAAAAATGATAGTTTAAAAACCATCGAATTTTAAAGGGGCAAAGTTAATAAAAGAGAAAGAAATTAATAATGATTTCTTACCAGAAACTCACCGAATTTTATCGGCATATAATTTTTTAATTTTTGATAAATACCCTAAATCAATTTGGTTCGACCTTATTCGCACAGCTTCATGCAATATTCCTTTATTATAAAATGATGCAGTAGCTGCGTCAAATTCGTGCCCGTCCCAATTGTATTTTACATCCATCGAAACCTTTACAAAAGCTGCAGCATGCAAATATTTAGGTATTTCAACATAAGCAAAAGTTGGATCTTCGGAATTGATATATATACCTTCATCAAGCATTTCAAGATTAAGGAATTTTACAATTTTCACTGTTGCTTCTAATTTTCCTTTTAGCTTTTTATTCATTAAAAAATGAATTCCCTGCTTTACATATGCTTCCTGAATTTTCGCTACCATGTCAAGTTCAGGCAAATGACGAACCCTTATAACATTCAGATAAACAGAACCTATTGTCATGTAACCTTTGCCGGCGTCGAAGTTCCACTTGTATTCTTTTTCAATATTTTGAGTTGCCCTTATAATTTCTTCGAGTGGATATTGTTGTGCCAGAACCATATATAAATAAATAGGTTTTGCATGTGTTGGAGCTTCATGGTAATAACCCGGAAATGGATTAAGCGAATCAAAAACAAGGCTTCCCGGCAAAACTTTATCTTCGATGGCAACTACCGTGTCGCCTTTGGTGAGGTTAACAAAAACCTCCATCTTTTTGTTGTTTCCCATAATTGATATCTTTGATTTTTATTTATAAACGTATGACTGCTAAAGTAGTTCAATTTAAACAAATCGGTTTGGTTACAATGGTAAAAAACCGCCGTTCTAAAAATATAAAGATTAGCGTTAAACCCGATCGATCTGTACGGGTTTCTTTTCCATTTTATGTTTCTTCATCAGAAGCTTCGCAATTTGTAATGAAAAATATTGCCTGGATTACCGGTCAGCAGCAAAAATTTGACATTAAAAAAAGTAAAATTGAAGCCGGTCAGTTTCAAACCAAACTGCACACTGTCCAAATCACTGAAGCTACTGAAAACAAAACAAAAATTCTCAATGATTTTATTGAAATTCGCTTGGCTGATTTGAATTCGGAAAATTCAAGAAGTTATCTGGAAAATGTAATTGTTGGAATATACCGTTACGAAGCAAAAAAACTTTTGCCACCAAAACTTACTGAAATGGCAATGAAACATGGTTTTCAAATCAGTAAAATAACCATTAGAAATAACAAAAGAAACTGGGGGAGTTGCTCATCTAAAAATAATATCAGCCTTAATCTGCAAATGATGAAATTACCTGATGAGCTGATTGACTACATACTTTTGCATGAACTTGTTCATACAAAAATCAAAAATCATGGTCCTGGCTTTTGGCAGAAATTAGATGAATTAACCAATCTCAAGGCTCGTGAATTATCAAAACAAGTAAGAAAATATTCAACTTACACTTTATGAAATTTCAAATTCCAAAAAACAAATAAAACACAAATTCCAAATTATAAAAATTCAACTTTCATGAATCTTAGTTTCGAAAATTGGATTTTGTTTTTTGGAATTTTTTTAAAATTTGATGTTTGACATTTGATATTTAGGTAGTTGGTTATTGGAATTTTAAAAAGTTTACTTTCGCTCATGAAAACAGAAATTATGGAATGGAATAAATTGCTTTCAACAAAACGTTTGGGAATGGAAGATTGGGGAAGCTCAGGCAAAAATGAAGATCGAACCCAGTTTCAGCGCGATTATGACCGTATCATATTTTCATCACCATTCCGCCGGATGCAAAACAAAACGCAGGTTTTTCCGCTTCCAGAGCACATTTTTGTTCATAACCGGCTCACCCACAGTTTGGAAGTTGCCAGTGTTGGCCGCTCGCTTGGCAATTTGCTGGCAGAAAAACTGGGAACTGAATTGCCTGAAAATTCACTTATTTCGGAAATTGGCACAATCGTTTCAACAGCTTGTTTGGCGCATGATTTAGGAAATCCTCCATTCGGGCATTCGGGCGAGGCGGCAATTTCAAACTTTTTTGTTAAAGGTTGCGGAAATGAATTTAAGTCAAAACTAACAGAGGGTGAATGGAAAGATTTTACACATTTTGATGGAAATGCAAATGCCTTCAGGATATTAACGCACCAGTTTAACGGAAAACGCCCTGGGGGTTTTGCCCTAACTTATTCAACTTTGGCAAGTATTGTAAAATATCCATACGAATCAATTTTGGCAAAAAAGCCGAAGTTTGGTTTTTTTCAGTCTGAAAAAGAGGATTATCAGAAGATTGCAAATCACCTTGGAATTGCCTCAAATTCTGAAAATCCGGATACCTTTTCTCGACATCCGCTTGTTTATTTGGTTGAAGCTGCCGATGATATCTGTTATCAGATTATGGATTTGGAAGATGCCTTTAAACTTGGGATTTTGAGTTACGATCAAATAAAAAACCTGTATCTCGGATTTTACGATAACGAAATCGAAAAAAAACAAATTGACAATATTGAGGCGACTTTAAAACGTGTAACCGATAAAAATGAACAAATAAGCTATTTACGTGCTGGTGTTATTGGAAAGCTGATTTATGAAAGTATCAGGATTTTTACCGAAAATCAAACAGAAACTTTGAAAGGTAGTTTTAACGGAAGTTTAATAGGGGCATTGCAAAATAAGCAGGCTGAAGCAATGAATACAGTACAAGATATCTCATTTTCGAAAGTTTATGCACACCGTTCGGTTGTTGAAATTGAAATTGCAGGATACAAAATTATTGGAACCCTTCTTGAAGAATTTATAGGTGCAACAATGAATCCCAAAGATTTATACAGCAGAAAAATTCTTTCGCTTTTACCGGATCAATACAAAACTGAGAGTGAATCAGAATACCTGAAAATCCAGTCGGTCGTTGATTTTGTATCTGGAATGACCGATGTTTTTGCCCTTGATTTGTATCGGAAAATTAAAGGAATTAGTTTGCCTGGGGTGGTGTAAACAAGTTGAAAGACTGAAGTAGTATTAATTCTTTGAACGTATAAGTGCCAACCTCCGTTTTTGATTTTATGTGATCCACAACAACAAAGTTAACTCATTTTTTTTTGCGATGGAAATACACCAAAGTTTCTTGAACTTGAATATTCCAACCTGCAACTTTTCATCCTTTAGCATCTTTAACTTTTTAAAATACTATTTATCATTTGTTTATTATTGTTAACCTACGCTAACATTTAATCATAATAATAAACTTTTACATTTGTCGTTCAATACGTATTGATTTTTCTGCAACTGAAAGCCTTTTTAAAAACGATAACCAAAAATCATTCAACTGATAATATGAAAAAAATATACCTCATTTTTTGCTCATCTATAATTCTATACCATTTTTCACAAGCACAAAAAGTTACTATTAGTGGTTATGTGTCGGATTTGGCAACGGGCGAGAAATTGATAAACGCCAATATTTTTGAAACTAAAAACCTCAGCGGAACTATCTGTAACGAATATGGTTTTTATAGTGTAACCTTTCCAGCAGGAAAAATGCAACTCCAGTATTCTTTCGTGGGTTATGAAAAACAAAATTTTCAAATCGACCTGAAAAGAGATACAGTTATGAATGTTGCTTTGAAATTAATGGGTGAAATGGATGAAATTACAGTAATTGGCAACCATTCAAAAGTTGAGAGTTCACAAATGAGCATGGTTGAAATTTCGGGTTCCAGACTTCAAAAACTGCCTGTTTTGTTGGGTGAGCCGGATGTATTAAAAGTAATACAATTGTTGCCTGGAGTTCAATCGGGTACAGAAGGAACCAGTGGAATTTATGTTCGCGGTGGCGGCCCCGACCAAAATCTGTTTTTGCTCGATGGAGTGCCGGTTTATAATGCCAGCCACTTGTTTGGCTTCTTTTCGGTTTTCAACCCGACAGCAGTAAAAACAGTGAAATTGTACAAAGGCGGTTTTCCTGCGCGTTTTGGTGGACGACTTTCATCGGTTATCGACATTCGGATGAAAGAGGGGAACGACAAAGAATTCAAAGGCGAGTTTTCGATTGGATTGATTTCATCGCGGTTTTCGCTGGAAGGGCCGATTGTAAAGGATAAAACTTCGTTTATTATTTCGGGGCGAAGAACTTATCTTGATATTTTGGCGCAACCCGTCATAAAAATTGTAAACAAAAATGATGATTTTGGAAACACTACTGCTGGTTACTATTTTTACGATCTGAACGCGAAAGTAAACCACAAATTTTCGGAGAAAAGCAGGTTGTATTTTTCATCATACATGGGGCGCGACCAAGCATACAGCAAAGAAGATTATTACTATGTAAACGAACATATACGCTTTGACAATAAGGACGAAATGGGGATTGGCTGGGGGAATATTACTTCGGCTTTACGATGGAATTATGTATTTGGACCAAAACTTTTCAGCAACACAACACTCACTTATAGCAACTACAATTTTGATGTAAAAGAGGAGTATAAAACCACAAACACAAAGACCAGCCAATACAGCCAGGACTATTTCAAATACATTTCGGGGATAAAAGATTACACATCAAAAATCGATTTCGACTATTACCCGGGCGGTGGGCATGAAATTAAATTTGGTGCATCGAACATTTGGCACCGGTTTACACCAGGTGTCAACCACGAAAAAAGCGGCTCTGCTTTGGTAGGAGAGAACACTCCAAGGGATACGATTTATGGAAACGCTGATATTTCAGGTATCGAATTCTCTGCTTTTGTTGAAGATAACTTTGATATTTCGCAACGCCTAAAACTGAATTATGGGCTTCATTTATCGATGTTCAATGTTCAACAAACAAATTATTTTTCGCTTGAACCACGCGCATCACTTAGTTATTTGGCAACAAAAAATTTATCTTTTAAAATTTCGTATGCAAAAATGAGCCAGTATATTCATCTGCTCAGTTCCTCAACTATCAGTTTGCCAACAGATTTATGGCTTCCCGTTACCGAAAAAGTGAAACCGCAGGACTCGCATCAAATAGCTATTGGAGCTTTTACGAAATTGGGCAAAAATTTGGATTTTTCGATTGAAGGATTTTACAAAACAATGGACAACCTGATTGAATATAAGGAAGGTTCTTCATTTACAGGCATAAGTTCAGGCTGGGAATCGAAAATTGAAACCGGAAAGGGTTGGGCGTATGGTACTGAATTCTTATTAGAAAAAAATGTGGGTAAAACAACAGGGTGGATTGGTTACACGCTTTCGTGGGCCGACCGACAGTTTGAAAACCTGAACTTCGGACAGGTTTTTCCGGCACGTTATGATCGCCGTCACGATATTAGTGTAGTACTCACACATGAATTTAACCATCGGATTGACATGGGTGTTACCTGGGTTTACGGGACTGGAAATGCAACAACTTTGGGCGTTCAGCAATATCCAGGGTTTTTGCCAATCTCCAATAACTGGTATTACAGTAGTTATGAAAATAATATTACCTATTACGGAGGGAGAAACCAATACAGAATGCCCTCATACCACAGACTCGATTTGGGCGTGAATTTTCACAAACAGAAACAACATGGAATACGAACTTGGTCTGTAGGGTTTTACAACGTTTACAGCCGTCAAAATCCGTTTTATTTGTACTGGGGATATGTAACAGAAAGTGGTTATAATCAGCAGGGTCAATATTACGAACAATCAAAACCTGCTCTCAAACAATTGAGTCTTTTCCCTATTATTCCATCAGTTAGTTACACCTTTAAATTTTAGAAAGCATGCAAACAAAACTTAATGTCTTAATTGGAATATTTGTGATGGCCTTATTTTATTCATGCGAAAAAACTATTGATTTTGAAGGGAAAAATATGGATCCCAAAATCGTTGTACATGGAAATCTTATTGAAGGATATCCAGTGAGGGCGTTGGTTTTTAAAAGCCGGAGTTTGTTGTTGGATGAAGAGTTTTATAACTCATTGCCCAATGCTGTTGTAGAATTATACGAAGACGAAATTTATACCGAAACGCTGGAATATTCAGGCAGGGTAGATACTTTCCGAAAGCAACTTCCTTATGATGTAATAAAGGAATACATTTTTACAAATGGAAGTTATTCGGGAAAAACTATTGCCAAAGCTGGAAAGTCTTATCGTTTGGAGATAAAATGCGATGGTTTTGAATCCGTTACATGCAAAACTACAATGCCAGAACCTATTGGAATTACGAAGTTTGACACAATTACAGAAGTCAGGGAAACTGAAAACGGGCCGGTAGTATATTCGTGGATTTACATCCATTTTCATGACCCAGCAGGAATTCAAAATTTCTATATGTTGCAATCGGACAGGACATCCGGACGGTTGTTGAACAATTATGATCAATCTTCTGGTAACACTTTTGTACCGTCGGATACGATTCTTGTTCGCACTGAAAGTTACTCCAACATTGGATTAAGCGATCCCGTTTTCAACAATTTCAGCCAGGCAAATGATGTTATTATGGGTGCGCCTGAAAACCGATATGGGATTTTTACAGATTTACTGATTGATGGTAAAGATTACAAATTAGGTGTTCTAAATGGCAATCCATATTTTGCAAATGGAGGCTATAATCCATATCAGGGCGGAGGTGGTGGTAACGGGAATAACGTTGGAAACGGTGCTGAATATGGAATTTTTAACTCGTTAAACATTAAGCTTGTTTCAATCACAAAAGAGTATTACGACTATTTGAACACAGCAAATTACCATTTTTATTATTCTGAAGATCCGTTTTCCGAGCCGGTGCCGGTTGCATCAAATGTAATTGGAGGGATGGGAATTTGGTCTGCCTCAAGCATTAGTATAATTAATGTTACAGATGGCATTTATCCAATGCCGGGGAAAACTTATATTAATGAGTATGAATATTATAACAGATATTAGGATAAATAAAAAAAAAGGTTTGGATGTCAAAGCATGGGATTGTTATAACCAAAAGTGATGCAATTCAATTAAACACCGAAAGAGTAACGGGAAAATTTCAATTTTTTGCGGGTTATGGATGTTTGGGTAGCAAATTCTTTAGACACAATTATTAAAGTTAAAAGTAAAATAGTTTGAATTAGAGAGAAATTGATAATTTGATATAATTTTAACTCAAAATCAATTTAAAAATGATGGAAATACATTTCATAAAAATCATTGAAACCATAGTAGTAATCGTTGCTTTAATTGTTACTCATCTGTTTACACGACGGGGCATTAATGGCATGCTCAAAAAAATTCATTTTACTCTGCAACGCCGCAAACTTACTTTAAGAATGATAAACTTATTGCTTACTATTGCTGCGATAGTTTTTATATCAGCAATTTGGGGTGTAAAGCAAACCGATATAGTTGTTTTTATTTCTTCGGTAATGGCGATTTTAGGAATTGCATTTGTTGCTCAATGGTCGTTACTTTCAAACATTACTGCCGGATTAATCCTCTTTTTCAACCACCCTCTTAAAATAGGAGATCATATTAAAATTCTTGAAAAAGACTTTGTTATTGAAGGAATTGTAAATGACATTACTTTCTTTTTTATTCACATAAAAACAGAAAACAAGGAAAAAATTACTTTGTCAAATACAATTGTTTTACAAAAAACCATTTCAATTGTACCTTCACATGAAAGTGAAATCCATAAATAAATTGGGATAAACCAAATAGATTTGTATTCAGGCTTTAATTCAGCATGTAAATGAATTCAAAATGTTGAAAGCCGGGTAATGATTTTATTAACCGGCAAAATATGGAGTCAAAACTTTAAATCTGCTGTACAACTTTATGTTACAAATTACTTCCACTCCTTATTTCACAAAGCACAATTAATTTATACATCTGTTAAAATATAGAAGCGGAAGTCTCTACCTTGCCTGTTTTGTTGTTTTCGAAGAATTATTAATTATTTCCTTTTAACGGTGGAAATGTTAAGGGGAAAATAAACAGGACAAAAACTGAACAACCCAGTTGCAAGCGGTATTAGACCAATCAACCCCCACCAACTATCGAAAACAACGCCAAGAATGGCAATTACCAATCCAAGAATAATCCGTAACAAACGATCTACCGAACCTACATTATGCTTCATGATATTTCTGATTTAAAAGTTTTTTGAAAGTTAAACAAAAAAATATCAAATTAGTTTCAAAACTGTTGTTCAAGTATATTGCAGGCGGTTTTTATAAATAAAGGGCATTTGGTTTTAAAAACATCAGCATTATTTGCCGCCGCAAAACCTTCTTGAGTTGAAATGTCGAAACCTGTTAAGCTTTTGCAAATTAACGTGCCGTGAACTTTATTAAACCCGGCATTAAATTTTTCAATCAGTTGTTTTGTATTTAACTTATCATCCGGTTTTGATGTTGAATGTCCGTATTTCATCCCAATTACCATGTATGCTCCTGTAACAGCACCGCAGGTTTCGGCACGAGCCATACCTCCTCCAAAACCGCTGGCAATTTTTAAGGCGGTTATTTCATCGATTCCAAGATCTGTGGCAAAAAGACTAAATACAGTTTGAGCACAGTTAAATTTTGAGAATTGGTTTTCAACAAGTTTGGCTTTCATTTTTTCTTTAAAATTAAACGAATTTTTGCAGAATAAAGAACCCGCTCCTTCATTCGACGAAGCGGGTTTATCTTGTTCCAGATTTTCCTTTCATTTCCCCTCCCCATGGGGAGGGCCAGGGTGGGGCTTTTTACTCCCCCCTAACAGCAGCAACTCCCGGAAGTGTCCTTCCTTCCAGGTATTCTAACAATGCGCCACCGGCAGTAGAAATATATGAAACACCAGGAGCAAATCCAAACTGGTTTACTGCAGCAACCGAGTCACCACCACCTACAAGTGAGAATGCACCTTTTTCGGTAGCAGTTACAATGGCTTGTCCTACGGCTTTAGTTCCTACTGCAAATTTTTCCATTTCAAAAACTCCAACAGGACCGTTCCAAAGAATTGTACCAGAGTTTTCGATTACTTTTTTCATACTGGCAATACTATCAGGGCCTGCATCCAAACCCATCCATCCTTCCGAAATTTCGTTTGAAGGAAGTATTTTAGTATTTGCATCTTCGCTAAAAGCATCTGCGGCAACCACATCCGAAGCAATTATTAAGTTTACGCCTTTTTCTTTTGCAAGTCTTTCAATATTTCTTGCCGTATCTAAGAAATCGTCTTCGCAAATGGAGTTTCCTACTTTGCCTCCATTGGCCTTTATAAAAGTGTAGGTCATTCCGCCACCCAAAATCAGGTTGTCCACTTTGCTCAGCAAGTTCTCTATTATTGTAATTTTTGTTGAAACTTTTGCTCCACCCATAATTGCAGTCAGTGGTCGTTGCGGGTTTTTCACAACTTTGTCCAGGCTTTCCACTTCGCTTTCAATCAGAAAGCCAAACATTTTATCGTTCGGGAAAAATTTGGCAATTACTGCTGTTGAAGCATGTGCACGGTGAGCTGTTCCAAATGCATCGTTTACCCAGCAGTCACCGTTTGCTGCCAATTGTTTGGCAAATTCTTCGTCGCCTTTTTCTTCGCCTTTGTGGAAGCGGAGGTTTTCCAGCATCAAAACTTCTCCTGGCTTCAAGGCTTTTGCCATCGCCTGCACTTCTTCGCCGATACAGTCGGGAGCAAGTTTTACTTCAACACCTAGCAAGTCGCTTAAATGTCCAACCAAATGGCGCATTGAATATTTGTCGGTTGGTCCATCTTTTGGCCTTCCAAAGTGTGACATGATGATAGGCGAACCACCATCTTTCATGATTTTTTTGATGGTAGGAACTGCCGCTGTCATGCGGGTGTCATCGGTAATCTCGAAATTTTCATTAAGAGGTACATTAAAATCCACACGGACCAATGCCTTTTTCCCTTCAAAATTGTATGTACTAATCGTTTGCATGTTATTGTTTTTTTAGAATTTCAGAAAATTAACCAAAGATAAACAATATATTCCGTAGCAGACTTGTGTGAATTTGGTGTGAAAATAATTTAATGTTGGGATAAAATTCAAAGTTCCAAACAACAAGCATCAAACCTCAAATAATTTGCATATTACAAAATTAAAAGCACTTGATTTAATTACCGTATTTCCAATAATGGCTGTTTATTTATTATTTGGTTATTGATAATTGGTTATTTTTACCGAATGTTTTTTAAATATGTAATTGGACAGGAATCGTTGAAAAGGCGGTTGATTCAGTCGGTTCAGGATGAACGGATAAGTCACGCGCAACTTTTTTCGGGGCCCGCAGGCACCGGTAAAATTGCCATGGCAATTGCCTATGCACAATATATTTCATGCAGAAACCGCACCGAAACCGATTCATGCGGAGTTTGTCCATCGTGCCACAAATACAACAAACTGGCACACCCTGATTTGCATTTTGTTTTTCCAATTTTTAATCCTAAAGGGCAGAAACCTGTTAGCGATGATTTTATCGGACAGTGGCGTGAAATGGTGTTAAAAGATCCCTATTTCGATTTGGGTAGTTGGCTGGCATTTATAGAAGCCGAAAATGCGCAGGGATTAATCTATGAACGTGAAAGTGATTCCATTTATAAAAAACTCAACCTGAAATCATTTGAATCCGAATTCAAAGTGATGATCATCTGGTTGCCCGAGAAAATGCACGTTGCATGTGCAAATAAATTACTTAAATTAATTGAGGAACCGCCAAATAAAACACTTTTTATTTTAATTACAGAAGATGAAGAGGATGTTATAAGTACCATCCGCTCCAGGGCGCAGTTGGTGAAATTCCCATTTATCAGCAACGAATCAATCAAAAATGCGTTACTTGAAATTGAAGGTGTTGACAGGGATTTGATTCCAGATGCTGTGCATTTGGCTAATGGGAATTTTATTAAAGCCAAAACCTATCTTAATCCTGGCGATGATGAACAATTTTATTTTCAGAAGTTTCAGGAAATGATGCGTCAGGCCTACAAACGAGAGGTTTTGGAGCAAATTCAGTGGGCAGAAGAAATGGCAAAAATTGGCCGCGACAAGCAAAAAGCTTTTTTCGCTTTTGCCCTTCGCATGATCCGCGAATACTTCGTGATGAATATGAATCAAAACAGTATGGTTTACCTCAGCAGAAAGGAAAGGGCCTGGGGAAAACAATTTGCACCATTCATCAATGAAAGAAACATAGTAGCTTTTTTTAATGAATTTGAAAAAGGCATTACGCAAATTTCGTGGAACGGAAATCCCCGCATTATTTTCCTTGATACTGCGCTGCGCATGGTTCGGCTGATAAAGAGGTAGAGAAGAAGTCGGATGACCGGAGACCGTTTTCGAAAGAAAGAAGCGGAAATCATAAAATTGTCATTGTATAAAAAAAGACAACAATTTTTTACAATACAGTCTTTCTTAGACTCCCTCTAAAAAATGGCAAAAGAAATACCATATTGGCATTATTATTTACTTTTGCAAATATGATGTAATTATATTCACAACCTATTGGTGGTTAATTATCATTTCAACTTTTCATTATGCTAGAACAAGAAATTGATACAATAGAAAGGGGTTATTGCAAGACCAAAACCGGTTGCTGTGCAAAACTCCATGTAACCGACTGGTTATCCGACATTAAACTCCCCGTTGATCTGAACAAAATTGTAGAAGTCAGATTTAAAAATACCCGTAAAGATTATTTCCAAAATGTTAATAGTCTGAATTTGCAAGTGGGCGATTTGGTTGCAGTTGAAAGCAGTCCGGGCCACGATATTGGTATTATATCGCTAATGGGGCCGCTGGTTGAAGATCAAATGAAGAAACACAAACCTACACTTTACAACGGCGAGTTCAGAAAAGTATACCGAATAGCCAAACCAACTGATATTGAAAAGTGGAAAGAGGCAATTTCACTTGAATATGAAACAATGATCCGCTCGCGGCAAATGACAGCTGATTTAAAACTGAACATGAAAATCGGGGATGTGGAATACCAGGGCGACCGGACAAAAGCTATTTTCTATTACATTGCCGATGACCGTGTTGATTTCAGACAATTGATAAGGGTGTTGGCCGAAAATTTTCATATCAGGGTTGAAATGAAACAAATTGGGGCACGTCAGGAAGCCGGAAGGATTGGTGGAATTGGCCCCTGCGGAAGGGAAATTTGCTGTTCCACGTGGTTAAACAATTTTATTTCTGTTTCAACAAATGCTGCGCGGTATCAGGAAATTTCGCTTAATCCGCAAAAATTGGCAGGTCAGTGTGGAAAACTAAAATGTTGTCTCAATTATGAACTTGACACTTATATTGATGCCCAAAAAGATTTTCCTCCCACAAACTATCCGCTAGAAACAGAAACAGGAACCTACTTTTATTTGAAAGCTGACATTTTAAGTGGCACATATTTATATATGCAACAGGGAACAACACCTTCGAACCAGATTATAGTGCCAGTAAAGAGGGTTAAAGAAATTCAACAGCTAAATAAAATAGGCAAGAAACCAGAAAGACTTTTGTTGGCAGACAACAAGGTTGTTGAAAAAGAATTGGACACTTTTCACAATGTAGTTGGCCAGGAAGCGTTGACTCGTTTCGATAAACCAAAACAAGGTAACAGAAAAAAGAAACGTAATTTCAGTCGTAATCCGCACAGAAAACCAAACGTGAAATGAAGAAAATTGCATTCCCCTTTTTAACAGTTTTTGTTATTCTGTTTTTAACATTTTCCTGCAACAACAATGGTTTTTTCGGAGAGTACAAAACAATTCCACGCGCCGTGTGGCACCGGGATTCAGTGGTTGTTTTTCAAGTTCCGGTTACCGACACATTGCAAAAACACAATTTATATGTTGGGGTCAGAAACGACATCGAATACAAATACAGTAATTTGTGGCTTTTTATCAACATCATCCAACCCGGCGATTCAACAGCCGTAACCGATACTTTGGAAGTTACACTTGCTGATCCAGCGGGCAAGTGGCTGGGGCATGGGTTTGGTGGCGTTAAAACAAGCGAAACCCTGTTCCGGGAAAATGTTTTTTTCCCCGTTTCAGGCAACTACGAAATTCAGATAAAGCAGGGAATGCGGGGCACACAGCTTGATGGTATTACTGAGATTGGATTTAGAATGGAGTAAAGTCCACTCTAACTCCACCGGAGGGGGAGAGTCGAAGAATGCACATTCATGGTTAATTTGAATTAATAGGATAAGAAATAATCATAAAAAAGTGGGGAAAAATAAATTGGCCAAGTTTGGCGAAATGGAACTTTTTGAAAATGTAATCCAGGTTCCGTATAAAAAATTATTAGAGGAAGATTTCGAACTTAAAGGAAAATGGGCAGTCGATTTTTTTAAAAACAAAAATCAGGTTATTCTTGAATTGGGATGCGGAAAAGGTGAATATACAGTTGAACTTGCCGAAAAAAATCCTCATCAAAACTACATTGGTGTTGACATAAAAGGAGCTAGAATGCATGTTGGCGCAAAACAGGCAATCAATAAAAACCTGAAAAATGTGGCTTTTCTGCGAACAAACATCGAAATCATTAACCATTTTTTTGGCGAAGAAGAAGTTGCTCGAAATCTGGCTTACATTTCCCGACCCGCAAATGAAGAAAACACGGAAGAGATTAACTTCCACTTCTTTTTTGAATTTATATAAACAGTTCCTGAAAAAAGAGGGAATTGTACACCTCAAAACCGACAGCAATTTTCAGTTTACATACACAAGTGCATTGGTTCATTTAAATCAATTTGAAATTGTAGCTGAAACAGATAATTTGTATGGATCTGAAATTCTTACCGAAACTCTAAAGATTAAAACATTTTATGAAAAACAATGGCTCAGCCGAGGAATTACTATCAAATACATCGCTTTCAAATTAAATGAAAAAGAATTTGCCGAACCCGAAATTGAAATAGAAAAAGATGAATACAGGAGTTTTGGGAGAAGTGCAAAAGATATACACTGAAAAAAGTATTGAGATTTTGGTCCTGATAATTATCGGGATGAGTACTGAGAAAGAATCAATTACAAAATAGCAAATCATTAAATAATTTTGAAATGCATATATTTGCAAATAAACAATCTTAACAGTAATGAAATACACAATTATAGTAGACGATGAAACACAGGCTGGTGCTGGACTACTTGAAGTTGCGAAAAGCATTTCAAAAAAGTATAAATCTGTAAAAATATCCAAAGGAATTAGCGAAGATGAATGGTTGGCATTAGAGATTAAGAAATCGCAAAAAACTGGCAAAGTCAACAAGCAAAAAATTCTGAACAGATTTAATATTGAATAAATGAACGTTGAGTTCTCCAAATCATTCGATAAACAAACATCACGAATTACAGATAAAATTTTGTTAAAGCGGTTAGGTAAAACACTCAATCAAATTTCTAACTTAAAACCAATTGTTGGCCATTCAGGATATTATCGAATTCGATTAGGTGATTACCGAATTGGGATATCAGTTGAAGAGGAAACAGTATGGTTTCATTTTTTTGGTAAACGAGACGAATCCACTTACAAGAAATTTCCATAAAAGACTTTCTTCGTCTTGATACTCATATCTATAATAATCTATCATTCTAAAATATGAGCGATTTTTTCAGCCAGGTTTACGAAGTAGTAAAACTCATCCCACCGGGAAGAGTGACTTCTTACGGTGCAATTGCAGCATATCTTGGTTCGCCGGGAGCAGCGCGAATGGTGGGTTGGGCAATGAATGCCTCGCACCACAGCCCCGAATTTATTCCCGCACACAGAGTTGTAAACCGCAACGGACTACTCACCGGCAAACATCATTTCGACACGCCAAATGTGATGAAAGAACTACTCGAGAACGAAGGTCTGCTTTTCGACGAAGACGACCAGATTATCAATTTTCAGGAGCGTTTCTGGGATCCGGTCAAACAATTGTAACGGAGATACATTTAGTGGTATATTGACTAATTCTTCTTCATTTTTTAATTTCATTTTTCAGAGAATAACAGAAAAAGCAGGCCAGAATGAATAGTTTGGACAGCGACAAGCAGGGTATAACAAAATCAGGAAGTTGAAACACTCAACATGATAAATTTAGAATTTCCACAAAGAGTACTCCAGTTTAAAGCTTAATATTTTTCGTTTGTACTCAGATATTCCAAAACTATTTGAATTTTCTGTTTCAATTCGAATATCGTGGTTCTTGAAATTCTGCGAATAATTTATCGAGACCGCCAAATTCTTACACCGATAACCTGTACCAAGTTCCCATTTTCCTAATGATCCATTTGTTGGTTTGATACTTCCAGTGTGCCAATAAAACGCCGCGCCTGCTGTAATAAACCAGTTTTTTAAAATGTCGCGTTGAATGGTAAACGGTATTTCGATGGCGCTTAAATCGGGCATAAGACGTACCGGCGAATAATAGACTTTATCTGATGATTTAATGTAATTATAATTTACTCCCATTCCAATTTTTGTTATTGGATTTATGATGTAATATAACTGACTTCCAACACCAAACAGAAGACCATTTTCAATTTTATAACTAAGAACAGGTTCCTCCGCAAAATAAAATCCCGAATTTAAATTCATTCCAAATTCAAATTTATTCTGTGCCTGTACTTTTTCAAATAGCAGTATGAGCAGTAGCAAAATACCGATTGTTTGACACTTTGTTTTAAATGCTGAAGCAAAATACTTTGTTTTGTTTTTCATCTCATTAAATTTTATTGTTTTATTAAATGTATTCGATGGAAATCGCATTAAAATGATTCTCCATAGTAAAAAAGATATTCTCATGCACGTTTCATAATGATTGAATTGATGTTGTTGAATAAAAATTTGTTATTACCATTTGTAAGTAAACGAAACCGACGGGATTATCGGAAAAATAGAAACCTGCATCATTTTGTCATCTTTTGGATAATAATACCAAGGATTTAATCGGTTATAAACATTGTAAATCAGAGAAATGCCCAGGTGCGCGAGCGATACTTTGAAAGTTTACGGGTAGTTTGATACCCAATATCCAAGTGATGAAAAGCGGGCATACGATAGTTATTGGGTGTTTGGTAAGTAATCCTTTATTTAAACGATTCAAACATCCCGAGCCAATCACGTCCTTCTTCTGTAATAATATTCATTCCATGATGTTTAATATCAGGAATTGAAACTGCGTAACCGGTATTGTATGTAAATGCGAATGTAAATGAACGCGAGTCGATTCCATTGTCAAACAATTTATATTCACCAAGTACCGAAACATCATGCTTTTTATCATAGCGGTATGGAAAGGATTTCCATTGTTAATTTCCTCAAACTGGTTAACTGATTTTGAAAGTGCATATCCCACCCAGCCGGTTAATTTACCCACATCCTTTTTTAATAAAAACTCAATGCCATACGCTTCACCTTTTCCTGAAATTACGTTATCTTCCCAGGTTTGCTGTCGCGAAGCAAGAAAAGAAGCGCCTTCTTCAAGCCTGATAATGTTGTCCATCTTTTTCAAATATCCATCAACTGAAAACTCATATCCTGCAATTGGCTCATAGAAAAACCCCAAACTTGTCATCCACGAATTTTGCGGTTTTACCTTTTCTGTTGAAGAAACCCACAAATCGGTTGGCAAACCCACTGAACTGTTTGTAATTAAATGGAGGAACTGGGCCATTTTAGAATATGAAGCTTTTACAGCCAACCCTTTTGAAAACAAATAACGAGTAGTTATCCGGGGTTGAAAGTAAAAATAGTTTTTCCCGCCCGATAAATAATTATCAATTCTGGCACCAATATTTGCTCCCAATCTTCGTGTAATTACCAAATCATCTTCGGTATAAGCCGAGGTAATAAAAGCATTGTATTGAACCCCTTTCCCAAAAGTTGAATCAACATCATTTTCCTTTAATACAATATATTGCGGGCTAAAAGATTGGGAAGAGGCTTTAACTCCAAACTTAATTGAATGGTTTACACTGGCGTAAAAATCGAAATCCGAAGCAACAGCAAAGTCTTTTAACCCGGATCCAATTTTATAGGTGTAAGTGGTCACATCTTCTATTTTACTGTTTTGTTTGTTGTAAAAGCTGCTGTAGTAGCCGGTAAAATTGGCAAACAAGTTTATTGCTGAAAATATAATTCCAACGCAAAACGGCTGTTGCATTACCCCAGTTATATGAATAGCTGGATTTTGCATCTCCCTCTTTGTTATTAATAAAGTAGCGGTCTTGTCCAAAATACGAACTCAGGTAAATCCTGCTTTTTGAACTCAAGTTCCAGTTTGCTTTTGCATTTAAATCGTAAAAGTTATAACCAGCCTGTACAGGTTGTGTCAGTAAAAGTCCAAGCCGTACAGGAATATCAAGAAAAGTTCGCCGTGCTGATACGATGTACGATGAAGTGTCAGTTTTTATAGGGCCTTCAATCGTTACGCTGCCTGCTATGGGGCTGACAGAAACTGACCCGCCGGGTTCTTTATTGTTTCCCTCTTTCATGGCAATATCCAAAACCGACGAAAGTTTCCCGCCATACCTTGCCGGAATTCCGCCCTTGTACATTTTTACCTGTGATAGTGCATCGCTGTTAAAAACCGATAAAAACCCAAACAAATGGTTTGCATTATAAACGGGTACGCCATCAAGCAAAATCAGGTTTTGGTCGGGGCTTCCCCCGCGCACACTAATTGCCGCTGTTCCTTCCTGGCTTTGTTTAATTCCTGGTAAGTACTGCAAGTGTTTTTAAAACATCGGGTTCCCCGGCAAGTGCGGGCATTTTTTTTATCGTTTCAATTGTAACAATGTCAGTTCCTGTTTCGGTCGATTCTGTAAAACTGTTGTTTGTTCTACGTGCTTTAACAGTTACTTCTTTTATTGTCAAAGATGATTTTAAAGAGATATCAATAATCGTATCATTACTCAATTGGATTGAAACGAGTTCAATTTCATATCCAACAAAACTGAACGCTATTGTGTAGTCGCCGGGAGAAAGTGTTAAACTGTAAAAACCATAATTATTAGCAGATACACCTTTGTTTTGCTTTTCTAATTTAATCGAGGCGCCAGGCAACTTCTCTGATGTTTGCTTATCTGAAATGTAACCACTCATGGTCAATTTCTTTTGTCCAAAGGTTGATATTACAAGTATGAGAAATAACAATAAAAGACTGATGAATTTCATAAAATGGGGGTTACTTTTTATCTGTTATGTCAAACTTAGATATAGCTATAGAGCTGAAAATCCCGAATCCGTTGTTGATGTTGGAATAGATCTGAACTGGTTCAAAAATGGGGAGATCATCATAATCGTAAGTTAAAAATTGTTTTATGCTAGATTTGTAATGCTTGTCAAAATAAACATCCCCATTAATTACAAAAAGTGTTATTGGAAGTTTGGCAGCTAATGAAAACTGTATTTCACTGTTCAAAAAAACTTGCTCGTCCAATCGCAAAGCACCCTTATATTCATAACTAGTAAAGGGATAACTAATATCCTGTACATAATATCTGTTAAACTCGTCAAAATACATTTTATCGGTTTTGTAAGAGATATAATATTCTCCCCACGGGCTTCCTCTGAAATTAATTATTCTCGCCAATCTAAACCAGTAATAATCATGTGTTGGAGTATCTTTTAAGTCAATAACTATTTTATTAACAGTACGATATCCGTTTACCCAGTAATCATCATAAATTGTATCTTGCTTAAATTTTGCATGGGCATCGGGAAAAACCGGTATTGTGGTTTCGGCAGTTAATGCTTCATAACCTTCAACTTCAACACGTATTTCATATTTTTTACCAACTTCTGGTTTGTGTTTTAACAAGTATCTGCCATTTCCCCGGTAAATAATCCCCTGTAAGATTTGCCCATCTTTAGTAAGTTCAATCCGTGCATTTTCAACAGGGGTAAAAGCAGTATCATTTTGAACAGATTGAACTTTTGTAACATAAATTGCCACAGTATCGTTTCCAGCTTCCAGAATGCAGTTTAAACAAAGTATATCATCAGGGGTGTCAAATTCAAGGCTGATTTCTTTTTCACAGCCGGAAAAGATTAAAACTAGAATAAGAATAAGGTAAATATGTTTGATATTCATGCAGTTTTTTGTTTTGGCTGTAAAAGTTGAATCTCCGAAAGTTTCAAGGTCAAAATTAAAAATTGGTTTTCTAAACAAAAGTTAACTGTATTTAATATTCTGTAAAATTATGTTGCGCTCGATATTCTTAACATTTTAAAACTTTTTAAAGGGCTGGGTTACTTTTTGCCCTTGAGTTTATATTTAGTTTGTTTCCATTGTACACACTGCACACAACCGTAAAACTGTTTGTAAAAATAAAACCTTTTGAAATATTGGGTTACAGGCAGGGGTTTTTCCTGAGAGTAACAGAAGCAAATGTATATGAATATTATTGGTTTAACAATACGTAATTTATGCATATTATGGGGGGGGGATAATTTATATTTGTTTTAAATAAGCAAAAGTTGGCAATATTTTAGTTGTTTCTATTAATCGGAATTCGGTCAGACTGTTACAGTGGGCAAGATTAAACAGGAACTTGACCCATTAATTCGTATAGGATCTCAGGAGTCCTGCATAACGATGGTATAACAATGGTATATAGATGTTATAGCTACAGTTTTGGATTAATTGCTTTCCGTTTTTCTATAATCCCATGAAGTATCGGAAGCTATTGAAAAATCGGATGCACTGATAGAACCCGGATTAACCAGTACTTATGTTTCGCACCAATTGACGAGAATCAACTAATTAAAAGAATATTCAACGATTCCCGCCGTGGAATAAAACACACCTGCTTTGGAAGTATTCTTTTCTTCTCAAAAATAAATCCATCTCTCTGGAGTACTTGACTTTTGTTTTTTCAATCAATTTATTCTTATAACGCGTTAGCTGTGCTATGGAGGATGTTTTCCGTTTAGCAACAACAGTTTCCGGAAGGCGGAAGACAAATCCCGAAGGGTGGAAGGCAATTTCCGGTCGACAGCGTAAGATTGCCGAACCGGCATTTGTCTTACTGGTTTTACATTTTTTATTTTTTGTTTCTTATTTCTTGAGAAATGCGAAGAATAATCAAAAAAGCCCGCATGATCACCCGCCTGGATTTACAATTCGGACAGGGGTAGGGTATAACAAAATCAGGAAGTTGATGAGTCATAGCATGACTCGAAGTCATACTATGAATCCTTTCTTCAATTGCATACAAAAAAGTATTTATTAATTGCTATTTTTGTGGTCATTTAAAATATATAATCAAAAGTAAATGTCAGATATACCACGGAAATTAATAGTCCCCAAAAATATTACCGATGCTCTGCGGACGGTAAAATACCCTGGAAGCGAAGAAGATATTGTTGCACTCGAAATGCCACAGGAAATCCGCATTGCCGGACATCGGGTTAGTTTTTCTTTGGTTTTTCAGAAAAGTGACGACCCAAATATCGAAAGTATTGTTTTGGCAAGTGAAGAAGCCATAAAAAAATATGTTGGCGGAGAAGTTGAAATTGAAGACAATATATCCGTGAAATTTATTCATGATATGGAACGCCCGGTTTTGCCCAACGTTAAAAATATTGTGGCAATTGCATCTGGCAAAGGTGGCGTGGGGAAATCAACAGTTTCAGTAAATCTGGCCGTTGCACTTGCCAACCAGGGCAAAAAAGTGGGTTTGCTGGATGCCGATATATTTGGACCCTCAATTCCTAAAATGTTCGGGGCAGAAAGTGACCGCCCGGCGGGAATCAAAATCGGTGAACGTGAAATGATAAACCCACTTGAAAAATTTGGGGTAAAATTCCTTTCGGTTGGCTTTTTTGTTGACACCGAAAGCGCAATCATCTGGCGTGGGCCAATGGCATCAAATGCGCTGAAACAACTAATTTCGGAAGGAAACTGGGGCGAACTGGATTACCTGCTTATTGATTTACCACCTGGAACAAGCGATATTCATTTAACTTTGGTTCAGTCAATACCGGTAACGGGTGCTGTAATTGTTACAACTCCGCAGGATGTGGCGCTGGCTGATGTAATTCGTGGCGCAAGCATGTTCCAAAGCAAATCAATAGATGTTCCTGTTTTGGGTTTGGTTGAAAACATGGCATGGTTTACACCGGACGAATTGCCCGAAAACAAATATTATATTTTTGGAAAAGACGGCGGTAAAAATCTAGCCGAAAAAATGGGAATACCATTTCTGGGTCAAATTCCGATTGTGCAAAGTATTCGCGAAGGTGGCGATTTTGGAGTTCCTGTTGCAGTAAACACTCAATCAATCACAGGAATGGCATTTGCCGAAGTGGCAAAAAATGTACAACATCGCGTTCATATCCGCAACATTCAGCTGGCTCCAACCAAAAAGGTTAAAATCACACGGAAATAGTAAGAAATTCAGAAATACTAAATTTGAGTAAATGGATACCATCTGGAACTTTACAGTTGAGATCAAATGGCATCCTTGATACGATCAAAAATATTGTTTTACACCCGCCTGACCGGAGGAACAGTGAACTCCCAACAATCTGTTTTTAATGGAGGAGGTTTCAATAATCTTTATCGCTTCATTAAAAATCAACCTCCCGCTCAAATTGTAAAAACAATTCATCAAGCCACACAAAATTTTATATTTTTGTGCCCTTTGGAAATCTTACAGAATCAGGAAAAACAAACAATATTATTATAAATATTGAGTTTATTCATACAGTTAATAAAACAACCGCTTGAGGAGAATTTTTTTACATACCGTTTTTGTTCTGTTTTTGGTTTGGGTCTTTGCAGGTTGTACAACCGAAAAAAACACATGGTCAACCCGTACTTTCCATAATATAAATTCACAATACAATGTATATTTTAATGCCAGTGAAAGTGTTAAAAAAGGCGTTGCTAATATTGACGAAAGAATTGATGACGATTTTACAAGGCTTCTGCCGATTTACAAATCAAGCACTCCATCGGCCGGGGAGATGGTGAGATCGGACATGAATTATGCCATTGAAAAGTGTTCAAAGCTGATTGAAATCCATTCGATAACAAAAAAGCCAAAGCGCAAAAGAAACCGAACCCGGAAATACCAGGAATTTGCAAGTCAGGAAGAATTTAACAAGTGGATTGATGACAGTTATCTGCTGATGGGGAAAGCTTATTTCTATCAGCATAATTTTGTGGGGGCTATCGATAATTTTGGTTTTGTAGTCAGAAAATATCCCGACAGTGAGGCTAAAGACGAGGCACAAGTTTGGTTGATACGCAGTTATAGCGAACTGGGGCGATTTACTGAAGCATCGGAAGTAATTCAGGCTGTGCAAAGTGATGAAGCTTTTCCGAAGAAACTGGAAAAAGATTTGGCCATTGCAACTGCTGATTATTACATGAAACAGCAAGTTTATGACGAAGCCATAAAATTCATCGATATTGCACTCAACAAAATTGTTTTTAAAAAACAGAAAGCACGGCTAAAATACATTGAAGCGCAACTCTACCAGGAACTTGGAATGAAAGCCGAAGCATCTGCTGCATACAGGGCAGTTACGAAAATGAACCCCGATTATAGAATGGCTTTCAATGCAAAAATTAATGCGGCAGGAATTTTTTCGGGCGAAGGGAATGCAGAAGATTTAAAGAAAGAACTGAACAAAATGCTTCGCGACAATAAAAACTACGATTTTCGCGACCAGATTTATTATGCACTCGGAAACCTTTTTTTTAAAGAAGGAAACCGTGAAGTTGCAGTTGAAAATTACACAAAATCAGTAGCAACAAGCTTTCAAAACCAATACCAGCGCGCACTTTCAGCTATAACTGTTGCCGATATCTTTTTTGAAGATCTTGAATACCGCAAGGCACAATCGTATTTTGACAGTGCAATGATAATAATCGACGAAAACTACCCCGATTACGAAACTGTATCAACAAAATATAAAGGGTTGACAAATTTGGTTGACAACCTAATAACTGTTGAGCGTGAAGACAGTTTGCAAAGAATTGCACGAATGCCTGAAATTGAGCGTGAATCGCTGATAGCCCGTATAATGAAAGACGAGCAGGAACGTCTGCGAAATGAAGAAAACCTTGCCATGCAGGGAATGGGTAGCCAGGGTTATAACCGCTCGAATCGCAACCGCCTGGGGATGGGAAATCAGCAGGCCGGAGCCGGGTGGTATTTTTACAATCCGCAAACCGTTTCCTACGGACGGGTAACTTTTCAGCAATTGTGGGGAAAACGTAAGCTCGAAGACAACTGGAACCGTGCAAATAAAGGAATATCGACTGAGATATCGGAAGAAGGAATGGAAGGGGCTGACTCAACGCAAGTTGTTGTAAGGGAACAGGACCCACTGAAAAAAGAATTTTACACGCAGGATTTGCCACTAACCGATTCGTTGATGGCAATTTCGCACGACAAAATCCGCGATGCCCTGTTCAATGCCGGTAAAATATTTAAAGTCGATTTTACAAACTATCCCCGTTCTGCCGATTCATTTGAAGATTTAAACCAACGTTATCCGTCAAACATTTACCTGCTTTCGGCATTGTTCGAGTTGTATGATTTGTATGAATTAATGGGTGACAAACAAAAATCAGACTACTACCGCAACATGATAATCTCGCAGTTCCCAAAGAGCAACTACGCGCAATACCTCGTCAACCCTAACTTTTTCGTTGAAATGCAAGCCCGCTTGGATAACCTGAATAATTTGTACCAGGAAACTTTTAAAAATTACAAAGCCGGCGTTTACAGCAATGTAATTTCACTTTCAGCACAAATGAAAACGATGGAACCCGACAGTGCGATGATTCCAAAAATCGATTTCATGAACGCGGTTGCAAACGGCACACAATCGGGGGTGCAGGATTTTGAAAAGAGACTTGAAAATTATGTTGCAACTTACCCAAAAGCAGAACCAACACCACTTGCAAACGAAATACTGACATTGATTAGAGACAGTTCGCTAAACGATTATCAGAAACTGATTGACATGGGTTATATCAGCGAAGAAATTAAAAATGACGAATTACTTACCGAAAATCAAAATGCTGAAGATGAATTTGGAGGGAAATTTACCTACGACGAAGATCTGCTCCATTATTTTGTAATTGCCTACCCGCGTGAAGCAAAAATAGATTTGAACCGCTTGAACTTTGACTTGGCCAATTACAATATCGACCACTACACAAAGGTTGATTTCGATATAGAAACTGAAAATGTAGACGACAAATTGGCTTTTGTGATTGTGCGCTCACTTGAAAACAAGGAAAGTGCGCTGATTTATCATGGGGCTATTATTCGTCGCGCCGGTGTTTTCAGAGCGTTGAAAGATGTTGATTACCTGAATTTTGTAATCTCATCAACCAACTACCGTGCTGTAATGAATGAAAAATCGGTTACCGATTACCTCAAATTCTTTGTAAAAAATTACAGCCGTTACATTCGGTCGAACTTTACCGATGAAGAACTTGAAGTTTCGCCGGAAGAGTTGATGGCACGGGCCAAAGAGCAGGATAATATTTTAAGGGAAAAAGGAAAATTTGTTGTGGTAAGTACCGGTGCCGAAAAACTTTTTAATACGAACATCGACACAACTCAGAATTTTGTTATCGCCATAAAAGACAAAAATTTATCAACACGCCAGTTGTTAAACGATTTTGCCGATTTCAACAAAAACGAATTCAGGTTGTGGGGCCTTGCACTTCAGCTAAAACAAGCCGGCGATTATCAGTTGCTCGTTATAAACGGGATTCCAACATTAAACGAATCGATGTCATATTTCAGGAAAGTAATAGTAACGCGCAGTTTGTTTAATTCGCTGGGGCAGTCAATTTACCGAAACTTCCTGATTACAAACGAAAATACTCAAAAGCTGATAGAGCAAAACAAAGTTGACGAATACATCGAGTTCTTCCGCAACAACTACATCCAGAGAAATCCGGCACAAACCGGTTCAACAGGAAACACAGGTACAAATACTACTGTCGCAAATGAACCGACTAACCAGCAAAAAGTTGCCGAAGACGGGCCAAAACCCAAAGAATATGAGGGGCCGTACAGCGAAAATATTGATGGAAAACAATTGTTTGTTTTTGTAATTCCGGTTCTTGATATAGATCAACCTGCATTTATAAGCGGTATTAATCAATTTAACCAGGCCAGTTATGCAAACCTGAACCTGAAAGTTGATGTACAACCATTGGATGAACTTCGCCAGATTGTTCGTGTAACCGGACTTCCTGACAGGGAAACAGCAGCCTTGTATTTTACAAAAGTTGTGAATAACCGCGACTTGTATGTGCCGCTCCGCAAAGGAAATTACCGAAATTTCCTGATTACCGAATCAAATTATGTTGTATTCCTGCGTGAAAAGAATATTCTCGACTACATGAATTTCTATAAAAGATTTTATCTGGAGCAGTAGAAAGAAGGTTACACTTTGCTGGTTTAAGGTTACATGTTGTTTACCAGTTTTTCCTGCGAAAGGTTATCCTGATTAAATTATCGAACTGAAGACTAAAAACAACAACTATCAGAATTTCGACAACCAAAAGCACAATTTTTGAACTTTCGCCAAAATATTGTAACCCGAAATCAGAAAGTGCATCGGTAAAAATCATCCCGAAAATCAAGCCCGATAAAAAAAGAAACCACGACCAGCGAATGTTGCGCCAGAATGATTTTTCTTCAGCTTCCTTTTTCTTTATCAACTCCATCACTTGCTCGTCAAAATTTGGAAACTGAATTTCAAGCTTCGAAAACTCCATTAGTTTTTTAAAATCTTTTTCTTCCATGTTTTGTTAATAAAGCGATTTGACCTCTGTATTCAACAATTTCTGCAACAATTCCTGCATATTTTTCCGTCCCCTGTGGAGGTGAACTTTTACGTTCGATTCGCTCCAGCCTGTCATTTCGCAGATTTCCTTTATGCTGTTTTCGGCCAGGTAAAAAAGCCTTAAAACAAGACTTTCGTTCACCGGCAAAAGGTTTAAACATTCGTTAATGTAAAACTTTTGTTCTGATTCCTTTATCGCATCAAAAGCTACAGGATTTTCACCGAAATCAGAACTTAAGTCAAATCTTGTTTCTGAAACTGTTCTCTTTTCCTTACGGATAATTTTAAACGATTCGTTAATCACAATCCGACAAAACCATGTACTGAATTTCGACTCTCCTTTAAACGATTTCAGGTTTTCAAAAGCTTTTACAAAAGATTCCTGTACAACTTCTGCCGCTGTAAATTCATTTTTTACAACAGAAAAAGCAACAGAAAAAGCCAGGTCTTTATACTGTTTTATAAAGTGCCTGAATTCTTCTGTATGTCCGTCGAGAACCTTTTTAATGTAAAGGTCGTCCATCAGCTACTCTTTGTTTTTGGGCTTGTCGGCAAAATAGGCTATAAGAATTGAGAGAGAAGTAAAAAGGAAGATGATACCCATAATTACAGCTCCCGAATTAACCGAATGATTTCCATTTGACTGGTTGTAAATCAGTTCCTGAACAAAAATTGCAACAAGCCAGCCGATTGAAAATCCGGTTGTAATAATTCCAACTTTCAGCCACGGAAATTGAAAACCGGAATTTGTTTTTCGCGGGGCATAAAGCTCCGAAACATCTTTGTCTTTTTCTATTAACGCCATGCGTTCCTTGTTACGGGTTTTCAGATAAACATACCAACTCATGAATACTGTTACGAAAAGAAGGAAAGTGAACAGCATAAAATAATCTTCGCCTCTCATAATTTTATTTTTTAAATTTTCACTTTGATTAGCTTCGCGGCAAAAAGGTTACAAATATTCTTCAATTAAATAGTTTCTTTCAAAAGAACAACAAATAAGAATCAGTTTCGATAAAAACTATGCAGCCCGACTTCAAAAAGTTGTATTCGTGCTCAGAGCTCCAAATTCCGGGCTCAGAGCTTCAAATCTTCGGGCTCAGAGCCTCAAATTCCGGACTCAGAGCTCCAAACTCTGAACTCGAACCCTCAACCCTCGAACTCCAAACTCTAAACCCTCAAACTCCGGGCTCGGAGCTCCAAACTTCGACCTCAGAACTCCAAATTCCGGGCTCAGAGCACAAAATCTTGTGTTATTAACCCAAATAATCTGTATTCTAAACCCTAAACCCTAAACTCTGAACTCTAAACTCTGAACCCTAAACTCCCTCTTCCCGTTAAAGTAAGTTAAACACATACTAACACGGCACTATAATTGTTTTTATCTTTACATCACTTAAAATTTTTTACATGAATAAACCACGAATACTTTGGACAGACGATGAAATTGATTTATTACGCGCCCATATTATTTTTCTTGAAAGCAAGGGATATGAAGTTGAAACTGCAAACAACGGTTTGGATGCAGTTGAAAAAGTAAAAGACAATTACTACGACATCATCTTTCTTGATGAAAATATGCCCGGTATGACGGGACTTGAAACGCTTACTCAAATAAAAACACTGTCGCCAAATGTGCCGGTTGTGATGATTACAAAAAGCGAAGAAGAGAATATTATGGACGAGGCGGTAGGTTCGAAAATTGCCGATTACCTTATAAAACCTGTTAATCCGAAACAAATTCTACTCACACTAAAAAAGAATATCGACCAGAAAAGGTTGGTAACCCAACAAACTACTTCAGCCTACCAGATGCAGTTTGGCAAGATAGGAATGCAACTCAACGACAGGCTGAATTATACCGAGTGGATTGACATATACAAAAAACTTGTGCACTGGGAAATTGAGCTCAGCCAATCGGATGATTCGGGAATGGACGAAATTCTTGCCATGCAAAAAGAAGACGCCAACAATGCGTTTTTCAAATTTATTAAAGACAATTATCTCGACTGGTTTCAGCAAAAAATTGGCGACAGACCACTTCTATCACCCGACATTTTTAAACACAAAATTTTCCCGCTGCTTGATGGTGGTAAAAAGGTATTTGTACTTGTTATCGACAACCTCCGTTTCGACCAGTGGCGAACAATCAACAAGGTTTTCGATGGTTATTTCCGTACCGAATCGGAAGATTTATATTACGGAATTTTACCCACGGCAACAATGTATGCACGAAATGCCATGTTTGCCGGTTTAATGCCTTCTGAAATCGAAAAACTTTATCCGGAGTATTGGGACGATGATGATAATGAAGGGAATAAAAACCGTTTTGAAGAACAATTGTTGCGGAAACAGATGGCCCGCCACGGAAGAAAAGAAAAACTTTATTTCGACAAAGTATCGGGAATGCGCATGGATCGCCGCATTTCGGATATCTTGAGCAACGTTTTGGAAAACGATCTATCGGTGATGGTATTTAATTTTGTTGACATGATTTCGCATGCCCGAACCGAAATGGATATGATCAAAGAGCTTGCAAGCGACGAAAAAGCTTACCGCTCACTAACTTTGAGCTGGTTCAATAACTCACCGTTACTTGCGCTTTTAAAAGGTTTATCTGAAAACAATGTCAAAGTTGTTGTAACTACCGACCACGGGTCAATTCGCGTAAACAATGCAATAAAAGTTATTGGCGATCGCGAAACAAATACAAACCTGCGTTACAAATTGGGCAAAAATCTGAATTATAAATCAAAACAGATTTTTGAGGTGCGCGATCCGCGAAAAGCATTTTTGCCTTCGCGAAATGTGAGTACAAGTTACATTTTTGCCAATTCCGATGATTTTCTGGCGTATCCCAACAACTATAATTACTACGCCAACTATTACAAAGATACTTTCCAGCACGGTGGTATTTCCATGGAAGAAATGATAATTCCGGTGATTACACTGGTTCCGAAAGGATAAATTTCAAATGGTTCAATTTAGTGCAGTTGGAAACGGTATTAGGATAATTATTTGATTGCTTTCAACCTGTTTTAAAGTAAAAAATCCCCTGGTCTCACCAGAGGATCATTAAATTTTCAACGGGTTCAATAACCAATTAAATTTTAATTATGCGGCTCAAAAGTATTGCTGTTACCTTTAGCAATCGCCCCAACCGTTCATTTGATTCCTATATCAGATTGAATGAGACCTTCTTTTCAAATGAATTTATTCGACAGTCCATTCTACCGAATCATTTCCATCAGCAGTTGTGATTTCCACAAGATTTTTGCCCGGATTGAGTTTCACATTCTTCCAGATAACTGTGGCATAATCATCTGTATTCATTTTCCCGATTTGCTTACCATTTACGAAAAGTTTTGCTGATGGAGCAGTTGTAAATGCAACAACATCTGTAACATCTTCTTTCCTGTCGGTGAAATCTTTAGAGCACAAATGGGTTGTTTTTTCATTTTTATTCCAGTTTGCTTTATAGAGATAAAAAGCATCTTTGCGTTGTTTGCGGTCATAGGAAACCAATCCTTTGTCGTTTATATGAGGAGTATTACCTTCTTGTCTGAAATTTGAACCAAAATCAAACATGTTCCATACAAAAGTTCCCCAGATAAAGTCACGTTCAGCTATCATTTTAATATGACTAATATGAATAGCTGTTTGTTTTTCCTCCGGATGCCAGGGTCCACGCGATGATGGACGAGGATTATCTTCCGGTACAAATTGTGATACGTGCTGAGTTATGCTGCCACCAGCTCCATATTCACTAAGTCCAATTTTAGCGTTTGGATGTTCCGCATGCCAGGTATCAAAATAAGTTCCGAAATCTTCAACTTTGTCGTAATACCAGCCAAAATATTTGTTCATGGCAATGGCATCAGTAATATAATTGAAAGGTCCTTCCTGATACGAAGCTGCGACAGTCAGTCTTGACGGATCCATACGATGTGCCGATTCATTCAGTTCTGTTGTAATTGTTTCAAAATTTCCCCTGATTTCGTTAAACAATCCCCAAAAACAAATGGATGGATGATTATAGTTCTGAATGATCATTTCCTTTAATTGTAATTTAAGGTTGTCTTCAAACGCTTTTGAATTGATGTACCCTCCAACGAAAGGAATTTCTTCCCACACAATATATCCCCGGCGATCAGCTTCCTCAAACATGAAATTAGCCTGGGGATAATGGGCCAAACGTAAAGAATTTGCTCCTATTTCATCAAAAAATGAATAATCGGTAAGGTGATTCTCCTTTGTTAATGCCGATGCCACTCCAGCCCAATCCTGATGGCGACAAACACCTATCAATTTCAAATGTTCTCCGTTAAGGAAAAATCCTTTGTCTGCGTCAACATAGAAATAACGTACACCAATATTTTCTTCAACACGGTCAATTTCTTTTCCATTACGTGTTAAAACTGTTACCGTTTTGTATAAATACGGATCTTTAACTCCATTCCACAAATGTGGATTATCGATACCCACATTAATAACAGCTCCGTCGTTTTCAAGAATAGAATCGACTTGCGATGAAATAATATTATCAGCAGCATCCAAAACCTTAAATTCAATGGCGCAGTTTTCATAATCTGATTTGGTAGAAAGATGGATTTCCGCACGCAGTTCTGCTCTTTTTTCAGATGCATATAATTGATGAATTAATACACCTGTGGAACCAAAATACAAAGGTGAAATACAGGCATCGTCTCCGGTTACAATCAACCATGCATCCCTGTACAAACCACCGTACATATTAAAATCTCCACCTTGCGGAGCCAAATCGAATCGTTGCGAATTGTCGCAAATTACACTAATATTATTTTTTTCTCCGTAATTCACAACATCAGTAATTTCATAGGTAAAGGCATTGTATGCCCCCATATGTTCTCCAATGTGGTTCGAATTGACAAATACATTGGCCACCGAGCCGGCTCCTTCAAATTTGAGAAAAAGGCGTTTTCCTTCATATTCTTTTGGTATTTCCAAAACCTTACTATACGAGCCATACCCTCTGTAATAACCATCTTCTGACATAAAATCGGCAGAGTTCCACGTGTGAGGTAAGTTTACGGTATCAGACGAGGATCTACCAAATCCCCAGCCAAGTCCCCTTGGAAGTTGAACACCAATATTAAAATTCCAGTTTTTATTTATTGAAATGACTTCACGAGCATTTGAATTGGGTATATAAATTAATACCACAAAACATAAAATCAAGATTGTTTTCAGACCTAATTTTTTCATACTATTTAGATTTATTTTCAGTTTTCGCTTATTTAATTCCCGTAACTAATCCCTTCATCAAATTTAAAAACCGCATAACCCTCCGGTTCAAGATACCCGGGAACATCGGCTTTGTTTTTGAGCACTGTTTCACGCGAGGCTGGAATTGAAAACGGCATTTTCCCTGTTGGGTTAAATTTCCCTGTAACAATATCAAGCAAAGCATCGGTTGTGGTTCCAAATGTTGCCAAAACAGTATTTGTATTGTTATCATCAATTTCGCTGATTACCCACGGATTACTGAAATTAATGGCAATTATTGCCGGTTTCATCGATTTTATTTTATTGACATGTGTGACATCTATATTATTTTCAGACAGTTCAAGATTAATTTCGGCGCCACTTGAACCAAACAATCCTCCTGTTTTGGGTATCAGCCAAAGGATTGCTACATCGGCATCTGCCGGGGAGTTTACAAATTCAACATCCCAATTGTTTATTTCAGGAACAATTACAGTTTGCGGATTATTGGAACCACCGCGTGAAACCATGTATTTTTCGAAATATACCTTTGTTTTTGGTTTTAAGGGGAGCAAATTTTTATCGTTCCGCAGCAGAACAATTGATTTACGGAAAGCGAGGTTTGCCCGATCCTGGTATTCAGATTTTCCTACAATTGATTGTGCAACTTCAACATCAACATAAGGATTTTCAAAAATCCCGAGTTCAAAATCTTCTTTTAACAACCGGGCAACTGATTCATTGATTCGTTCTTCAGATACCAATCCACTTTTAACTGTTTCCAATAAAAAAGAAGGATCGGCAACACCTGAGAAAATATCAACTCCGGCATCAAGAGCCTTTTTGTAGCGCTCAGATATGGAAAGATTTTCAACTCCCCATGGCATCATAAAAATAGGGCCTGTGTCGGAATTTATGATCCCTTTAAAACCCATTTTACCACGAAGCAAATCTGTAATAATCCCTTTATTGTAGGCAAAACCAACTTCTTCGAATTCAGTATTAACAGGTTTCGCGTAATAGGGCATAATTGCTGAAGTTCCAGCTTCAATGGCAGCCTTAAATGGTTTCAGATGGTATTCGAACATACCACCGGGGTATTCCTGATCTTTTCCCCAATCAAAATGTGCATCCTGTCCATCAGTTTGGGGTCCGCCCCCCGGAAAATGTTTTGTTGTAAGTGCAACAGATTGCGGCCCCAGTTTTTCGCCCTGAAACCCAAGTATAATCTCACGGATCATGTTTGCGGCCAAATCGGCATCTTCGCCAAAAGTGCCTTCGGTTCGTCCCCAGCGTGGTTCGGTTGCCAAATCGGCCATGTACATATAACCTTTTCTGATTCCAACCGAAACCCATTCCTTAGCAGCAATTTCAGCAAATTCGCGGGTCAGCGGGAAATCACGCATAGCTGCCAGTCCCAGCTCTCCGGGCCATTTTGAAAAACCCGTTTCGCCAAGACCGAGCCCGGTGGAGTTATCAATGGTGATATGATTTCTTGGGTTTGAAGTTATCAAAACCGGAATTCCCAAACGAGTTGATTCAGCAAGTGCCTGAATATTGTTCGACCATTCGGCAATAGTTTTCGCATTGGTATTTGCGCGTAAAATAAAATGACGGAGATTCCTTTCATTAATACCTTTTGTAGTCCCCGAAACATTAAGAACAGGTTGGGGCAAAGGTTGGCGCGTAAAAAAGTTACGATCCATTATTACGTCGTTTTCATCCAAATCACTTGTAACTTCACCCATTCTGCCAAGTGGGCCGCGTGAAACTGCTGTGTCTTTGCTTCCCATGTTTATCGTGCTGATCAGCATAAAACCAACTTTCTCTTCAAGGTTCATTTGCCCGGCCAAATCGTTCGCCCTTTCATCGGCGGTTAAACGCCAGTCTTCGTATTTGTCTAATTTCCCGTTTTTGTTCAAATCCTTAAACTGAAATCCATTTTTTTCTAAAAGTTGAGCTGTTCTGGTTCCTAATTCGGGTTGTGTAAAGCTTGTTTTTTGGGCACAGGATGAAAAAAAGAGAAGCAAAATCAGATAAACTGAATTTAGCAACTGTTTTTTGTAGAACCGATTTGAAGGTAAAAAGCTGTTCAATTCTGTCAATTTCATAGTTTTTTGGTCTAATTAGTTTTTAAAAAGTCAAGTTACGAAATAATGCTAATGATTATAAAATTAAAACTACCTGTTTTATTTTTATAAAACGTCTCAATTGATAAATTGGAACCATTCAAACAGTTCTTTTAAATTCGGATGGGTGTATAACCTGTTTCTTCCTTAAAAATCCGGTTAAATGATGATTTGGAATTAAAGCCACATTCAAGTCCAACTCCTAAAACCGAATAGTGGCTAAAAACGGGGTTTAGCAGCATTTCTTTAACTTCCTGCACCCTGAATTCGTTAATCAGTTTATAGAAATTTTTCTTTTGTCCACTGTTGATTGTTTCTGACAATTTATGTCTGGATATGTTAAGATCGTCAGCCATCATTTGCAAACTGTACTCGGGATTCAGATAAGGTTTTTTTGTTTTCAGGTATTGAAGAATAATTCTTGTCAGTTCGTCAATTTGTTTTTCACTTAATACTGCACGCGTCGGTTTCGACTCATTATTCTCCGCAATATCAGTAATATCATTTCCTCCATCAGCAATTTTTCGTGTCTTGTAAATTGATGATTGGTTGATTCCGAAAAAAATCATGATAAAAGTAAAGAGCGTAAGATTAAGGGAAAGAAATGAAAATTTAACGACGTTCAATTCGAATGTTCTTATCAGAAATGTAAAAACAAAATCGCTTATAAACAACACAAGGAAAAGCGACAAAACAAAAATCAGCCAGCTCAGTGAATTTTTAGCCGTGTAATTTGAAAACTGAAACGGAATTTTCCTGCGGTGTTTCAGAATAAGTTTCAAACTAAAAATCCAATACAGAAACAGCGATACTATTAATATTGCAAAGTAAATTCTGTTATAAATATATGAGGGGTTTTCTGCCAGATTCCACGAGCTGTTAACAGGCACAACATCAATTGTTGAACGATGCACAGCCACAGCTATCATTGGCGCCAAATGAAGCAGCTGGCTTTTTTTCAAACTGAAATTTTCGATTGCAAGTGAACTTACATATAAATAAAGTAATGGTCCAAATAAAAAAAGAACCGGCATAATACCGGGTTTAAAATAATCGATTACTTCAAAAGGCAACAAACCCGACCCCAGGAAAACAGCAATTACAGCAAGCCAAATGGTTAAAAATGTAAAGCTAAGATGCTGCGGTCGTTTGGTGATAAAAATAACAATCCCAAACAGTGATTGAATAAAACCTATAATTGCGATGGTTTCTGTCATTGAAATAATTTAAACAGTACTTTGGACTGAAAACCAAAGATGAAGTTTAACGGAACACACAAATCCAGTCAAAACAGAAACTAAGTCATGTCAACTTCCCGTTTTATATAGCCACTGTAATCTTTAATTGCCGGCTGATAACTCTCGTGGAATAAATGCGAAGAGATAAGAAAATCGGCTGTCGAACGGTTTGATGCTGTTGGAATATTGTACAAAACTGTAATCCTAAGCAGTGCTTTCACGTCAACATCATGTGGTTGCGGCTGCATAGGATCCCAAAAGAAAATGAGGATATCCACATCCCCATTGACAATTAACGAACCCAACTGCTGATCGCCACCCAGTGGCCCCGATTTTAAACGGGTAATGGTAGGTGGGACAGTATTGTTATGGCAACATTTTTCTGTAAGTGTTTCCTCAATTAATTTCCCTGTAGTTCCTGTACAAATTAAATCGTGCTGAATGAGTTCTATCCAGTTATAATCAGCCCATTCAATAATATCTTTTTTGCGGTTGTCATGTGCAACTATAGCTATGTTTTTCTTTTTTTTCATTGTTTTATTTTTAGTTGTGGGTTTAAAGTCGAAACATTTATTCATGTTACGTTTACGGAACAAAGATAGCTTTAGCTTTGCAACTCTTTACAAATGGCTCATTTACAACATCGTATTTAATCGAAAATTAATCCCGTACCGGGTATATCATCTTTATTATGTTCAGAATGAACTGTTTAGTTTTTAAATTTCCGCAACACATTTAGTACTTTTTCATCTACATTGCCAAACAATGAAACACCGGATGCTCCATTTTTTATGGCTACATTTATTCCTGTTTCCAATTCGTCCATTGATTTGAAATCGGGTAAAAAAACGCCTGCATAGAGCGGAAATTTGCCACACAGAAAATGAACTCCCTCTTCAACTGCATCGCCAATCCAGCCAACTTGTTCACGGTAAAAGCCATGGTAAATCATGGGGCAAACGCCGTCAAGATTCCAGTTGGTCCAGTCCTGGCGAACAATCCGGCGTGCAATTTCGGGTGTTGGGAAAACAGCAGCGGTTATTGGTTTTTTATTTTTATGCGCGATTTCAGCCAAACTGTTCACCACATGATTTATGCGATCGTAACGAAATTTTCGCCACGAAGGACTTTGATCGGGAAATTCAAGATCAAGCGGGTCGATTCCCGTTTTATCCTTAAATTGTTTACGGCAGGTATCGCAGTAGCAAAAATCATATTCAGGAAGTTCCTTTGTTTGTTCGATTTTATAATTTTTCCACAAATTAACTGGCAAAATCACATCGCAGAACCTGATGTAATCCAGGTGAATTCCATCGATATATTCCTTTTGTACAATATCTTCAACCTGCTTTTTCAGGTATTCCTGAACTTCAGGTTTCGATGGGCAAAGCCATCGGTAATAATTTACGTAGGGCGGATTTGTTGCACATGATTTTCCATCACGGCTCACTGCATACCAATCGGGGTGGTTTTCGAGCAACTCTTTTTCGCCGCGGTTCATTGTCCACATCCAGCGGTGGGCTTCCAATCCGGCATTTTTTGCTGCTTTAAAATGGCGTTCACTATCGCTTTCAAAAAACATTCCCCTGATGCCGGCTGCATAAAAGTTTTTAAATTTTTCATGCATGGTTTCATCCGTTTCATTGTGATTGGGATTTTCCCAAACCCAATGTTTTAACTGTTCCGGTTTGTTGTTCTCTTTTACTGTTTTCCCGACCGATGATTTCAGAATGGCAACGCCTGCACCAGCCAAAACCGCTGATTTTAAAAATTCCCTTTTGTTCATTTTCTAATTTATTTTATTGTTTTTTGAAACAACCCATCTTGCCTGATAGATAGTTTCAACCCTTTGTTATTTTCCAAAACCGCTTTAAAACCATCCTCAGTTATTTTCATTTTAAGAGAAACGATTTCCCCGGATTCTGTTGTCATTTTTTCATTCATTCCAAGTTTGCTGAGTGAATCGGCGAAGTTTCCATTATCCCGTTTAAAATTCTGTTGTTTGTAATATATCAGCCAAAGATATTTTCCAAAGGTTTCTTCTTCGGGATAAACAAAATCAATTTGCTTCCCTCCAACCGGATTTGTCGAGAAACCTGCAATACCCCAACGTTCAGGAAAGTGCATATTAACTACGCCTTGCTCGCTCCAAACCCAATTGTCTTCGGGTAAAAACCGGTTTGTATTTGAATCCTTTATTTTTTGGTATTTCCCATCATTAACTTCAGTTTGCCATTGTACCCTTGAGAAATCAATTTTCCAGTAATCCCCGTTTTTCGGAACCATAAATCTGCCTTCTGTTTTCAAAGCGGAAAAAGGGATGGCCATTTCAACCGACCATTTTTTATCTCTGTCCGAAGGGTCGTTAACTGTACCATCAACAAAAACAGCACTTTTAATTCCTGCTGCATCCCAGCCGATATCATAATTTCCTCCGTTTCTGTAGGGTTTAGGCATAAACAAGTCAAATAAAGTATTTTGAGCATTTAGTTCAAATTCAAAATAATTGTGCGTGTCATGATCGGGGTCGATAAAAATCTCAAAATCATTTTCGTGAAATACAATCTGATCGTGCGTGGTGTAATACGCCCAAACATTTGGCTCTTCCAATTCAGCAAGAATATATAAATTCTGTTCATCCCAGAGCATTTTAATACGGGTAGTATAGGTTGGAACTGGTTTTTTTGCGCCTTCAATGTCAAGAAAATATGCTGACCAAACTGCTTTATGCCAGGAGGTTTCATCAGCTTTTCCGTCAATCACCATTTCTGATGCTGTTTGATAAACAACATAACAGCGAGGTGTGGTAAATAAATTCTGATACCCATCAAAAATATTTTGGGCATAAGAAACAAGCACTGTAAAAAGCAAAATCAGTGATAAAAAAGGCTTAGACATAATTATATTCTGTATTTAGAATCAAAAATAAGCATGAAAACTGAGAAACAGCAGATAAAAATATTGTTTTCCTGGAAAACTCCCTGTGTGCATATCAACAAAAAGCAAAGTCAGTTCAAGCTATTTTCATTGATGATAAATAAAAAAGTGGGTTTCAGTTGGTCTGAAAATAAAGAGAGAAAATGTGACGATTAATAGCATTCGTGTGAAAAATTCTGAAACATTATAAATCAACCAGCAACACTATTTCCAGTGGTTGGATATTTTTGTACTGTTTATTTATATGTTGTACAATATAAATTTGAAGAATTTTTAATTTCGTTTTGCTACAATTTAAAAATATGGTTTATGTTGTATCGCTTGAACCTGAATAACCAGGCTTAATGTTCTTATTTAAAATTATTTTGTAAATCGCATTCAATAAAATTAATTTATGCGCTGCATTTCCCTGAAAAATACCGATCCTTTTTTCTGTCTCGCTGCCGAAGAATATCTTTTAAAGAATTTTGACGACGATATTTTTATGCTCTGGCAAAGCGAAAATACTGTTGTGGTTGGAAAACATCAGAATTTGCTGGCAGAAATAAATTACAGGTTTGTGCGCGAAAACAACATAAAAGTTGCCCGTCGTATTTCGGGTGGAGGCACTGTTTTTCATGATGCCGGGAATGTGAATTTCTCGTTTATTAAAAACGTGAAAAGCCCCGCTGAAATTTCATTTAAACAGTTTACAGCGCCGGTGGTTGAAACGTTGTCAAAACTGGGACTTACAGCAACCACTTCCGGCCGCAACGATTTGTTATTGACGGGCTTAAAATATCGGGCAACGCCGAACACGTTTATAAAAACAGGGTTTTGCACCACGGTACTTTACTTTTCAATTCAGATTTGGAGAATCTCGGGCAGGCAATAAAAGTTGTTCCCGGAAAGTATGAAAGTAAAGCCGTTCAATCCAACCGCAGTCCGGTGGCAAATATTTCCCAATTCCTGAAAACTAAATATGGATGTCGGTGAATTTATCCAGTTTTTGTTCGATGTTCAACTCAAAAAAAGCGAGTAACATATTTTATGAATTAAATGAAAACGACATTCAAACCATTGAAAAACTCACTTCTGAAAAATTTCATACTTGGGAATGGAATTGTGGATACTCGCCTAAATATTCGTTTAGAAATGAGGATTGAAATTGAGGGGAAAAAATTTGAAGGTTGAGTTGCTTGTGGAAAAGGGGATAATTGTAAAGAGTTCAATTTTGGGGGAATATTTTACGGAAGCAGCTGTTGAAAACATTTCCTCTAAATTACTTAATACGAGGCATTTGTTTGACATCCTGAAATTAGAGTTTTCATTATTCGGAAAAAATGTTTCTGATGAACTAATTTTCTCTTTCTTTTAAATGAAACCTAAAAATCGTGCTGCAAATCCCAATTCGCAGCGCGATTCTTTCTTCTTCCTATTCTCCCCCTTAAGGGAGG
>CAWDAW010000004.1:0-109239 GCA_963800345.1 uncultured Prolixibacteraceae bacterium
TTTAATCTACTCCAAACATTATAATTTTCGCATCCGGCCCCTGAAAATCTGCTTTTATGTGTGCTCTTCCTTTATCATCAAAAGTAACATCCACATTTTCGTTGTGCCACAGTTTTTTATCCACGGCATGTTTGGTTACATATTCAAACGTACCCCCAAATGTTGCATTCTGCAATGGCACCCACGGACTTCGGTAGTTAAAAAACAGTACCACTGCCCCCTTGCCTGTATCCGGATTTATTTTTTCATGAATTTCGGGAACTCCGCCAATATCGCCCGAACGAACAGGGCTTGCAACGGTAATGTCATTCCGGATTTGTTTGTATTTCCCCAATACATTGCCAAACAAATTCACACCTTCTTTTGAAACCTTTGGCAAATCACCCCAAATTCCATTTTGACCCAGAATTAATGAAGCCAGATTAAAATATTGCGATTTTTCAGGGTCGTCGGGTAAATAATGTGTCAGTGTTAATATGGAGGGAATCCATTTATCGTAATCCAGGACGTTTCGGCATAACCTTGTCCTTGCCGGACCTGGAAAAACAAAGACATTGGCCCCCATGCCACCGCCTGGTGCATATTCCGGATCGTCAAAAGACTGATAATAGGGACCGTTGTTGATGATGAAATATTTCCCTGAAGCAAGGAACTGCAAACCAACGGCTCGTTCTCCTTCGGTCACATCAAAATCAACAATGGCTTCCGGGTTGGCAGCGACCAATTTATCAATTACTTTTCCCATGTACGTAGGCTGCAGGAAAGAATAGCACTCTCCCCTTTCTTCAGGGGAAGCCGATTTATCGCCATGAAAGTGGCCCGGTGCGTTGCAACCATGCTGGCCTATGGCATCCCATTTAAAGTAAGTGACACCAACTTCTTTTGAGAGCCGGATTAGTTCATCGGCATAATCTTCCCAAAATGGACTGACAAAACACATCGGGTAGCTTTCTTCAGTCCCCCAAACTTTACCGGGGCCGGCAGGTTTTCCATTCCATTCCACTATATTTTCCTTGTTGTTTTTCAACAGGTTGCTGGTTACTGCTGCCTGGGAATTAAACCACAATCCCAGTTTCATGTTGTATTTTTCCAGTTTGGCCCGCACATCCTGTAAACTGTCGGGGAATCGTTCCAGCGACACCTGCCAGTCGCCGGTTTTCTGAAACCAGCCCACATCGAGCACAAACACGTCAATTCCCATATCATGCGCAATATCAATCTCCTTCATCATCCTGCCATAGTTCATTGATTCCAGGTATTCTCCGCCATACCAGGCCTGATTGCGTTCCTGATAATTCCAGGTGTTATAAAAAATATAAGGCTTGCGGCTTTCAAGGTTGGGGCTCATATATTTCAATACATGGGTCCTGAAATGTTGAGCCAGCTCATCGATACCGCCTTTAACAACTGCCACATCAAACCAAAGAGTTTCAAACGAATTTGAAGGTGAAATTGGCTGATTGTTCCAATAATTTCCTTTAAAGCATTCAACGAAACCTGCCGGTTTTTATCCAGTTGAAATTCAAGATAGCGGTCGGGCAGTTGCGAACCGTGTTCAAAGGCAAATATCACCGAATGCGTTTTATTTTGTGCTGCAAGTATTGGCCCTGCCAGCGCCATTTTGTTATCGAAATAACGCAGCGGCACATCCCGTTCGGCTATTTGATAAGAATGAACCAACTCGTCGTATTCCGACAAACGTACTTCGGTAACTTCATCGTACCCGGCAAGCGATGAAGTATAATAGGTAATACTTTCACTGGACTGCTGCGACTTTGTAAGCCGCACTTTCCCATTTGATTCCAGCACATACTGAAACCGTACAACCGGATTATCCGGCGAGATTCTTACTTTTAAATTAAGCTGTAAATCATACATATTTTTGACTGCACCGGAATAAGTTGTTTCAGTAATTCCATTGTACAATTCATTTGATTTTTGGCTGGGATTGTTCTTCCAAATCAAAGCCATTTCGGTTCCGTTAAACTGGAAAACCGGCGCAGAGATATTTTGAAATGATCCACTTCCCTTATACTGCCACAATACTTCTGGAGTATTTTTTATGGAAACAGAAACTTTTGAATCCTCTTCACTTTTGCCGGATGACAGTTGAAGAAAAACAACATTTAAAATCAAAAAAAGAAACAGCTTCATTATTTTGTTTTTAGTTAATTATTAATACTGATGAGAGTTAAAATTGATCATTTTATAAAATATTGTATTCATTGAAGTTTTGATTGACTTGTTTTTGGAAAGTAGCTCATTTATTGCAATTTTGTCCAAACATAAACACTCCATGTTGCATGATTTCGTAAATTACTTTGCGCCCTGTTATCTTCCACTATTGGATAAGTACAAATTAACCACCTGTATGAGGATTTTAACTTCTTTTTTTACATCGCCTCAATCGAACTCATAACTATTGACAACTAATGGGTAGGTAAAGGCTTATTTTCCAGAGTAATAATTTCATTCTTAATGAAACGTAAAACTAAGAGTCAATTCAAATCAAAAAATCAAGTAACACTTGAATTTAAAAGTTAACCCATCTCTAGCCAGTCGCGCAATTACAAATTAGTTGTATCCTGGATTTTGATCTAAATTTGTTCTGTTAATTTCATTTCTAGGAATTGGCAACAAATAATGTTGCGGTTTAAATATCCGATCTTGAACTTTCTTATAGTTATACGTCTTAGTTCCATCAGTATTCTTTGTAATTACAACACCCATTAAAGGTTTATTTTCGGTTACTTCCGCTATTTTCCATCGACGTACATCATAATAACGATGACCTTCAAAACACAGTTCAATTTGTCGTTCGTTTTGAATTCTATTTTTCAATTCAATTCCAGTCAAACCGGCTAATGGGATTTGAATCCCTGCTCTTTCCCTTATTAAATTTAAATAATGGAGTGTGATATCTTCATTTCCTAAATAAAATTGGGATTCTGCATAATTAAGGTAAATCTCAGATAAACGGGAAATAACCCAAAATTTATTATTTTGAAGTTCTGTATTATAATTATATGTTGTATCACAATATTTCCGGAAAGTATAACGAGTCTCACTATTATTCCAAGTGTCCCATCCTTGCGGTGAGTCTAATCCACCTTCATAAAACTCAGCTTCATTAGTGCTGCCAACTGCATAACGATCTGGAAAATATGCAGGTCTGCTATATGGTCTTCCATCAAAAACAATATTTGAATAAAACCTTGGATCTCTATTTACATAGGGTTGTTGAGGATCATATCCAGATGTAGGATCAGAAATGTATTTCCCTTCTGAAGTTCCAAAAGCATCAATTAAATTTTGACTGGGAACCCACGATCCCCATCCATGAAACCCACTTGGAGATAAAAACATTTCGACTCCAATAAAAGCATCCCATTGATATTGTTTATTAGTTAGATGGGCAAGAATAATTTCAGAATTAAGGGTTGTAAGGATATCCGAATAATTCCCTGTGTAAAGTTGATTTGAATTCAAATCAATAACAGCTTTTGCAGCATCAGCAGCTTTTTGCCATTTTTCAATATTACCAGAAGGATTCCATAAAGGACTTGCAGCATATAAAAGCAGTCTCGATTTTATTGATAAAGCGGCTGCTTTTGTTACTCGACCAAAGTTATCAGCACTTTGATTTAAAGGAAGAAGATTGGCCGCAAGATCAAGTTCATTAGCGATAAACGCTACACAGTCTTCATAAGAACTGCGACTTTTGTCAAAATTACTGTTCAAATCAAACGGTTCAGTAATTATAGGCACCTCACCATAATCTCTTATTAATTTAAAATAACCATAAGCCCGTAGAAAGGTAACTTCTCCTTTTAACCTATTTCGCAAAATATCATCACCAGGTACATCATTAATTTTTGATAAAAATATATTGCAATTTTGAATAATTGAAAAAGTTTCCTCCAAATATCAAAATTACCAACATTATCCGGGGATATTAATCCTAGATTTATTGTGTGAGAATTATAATCGTTAAATTTATTGTAACCTTCATCACAGGAGCCTGCTAAGGCCCAACTACGATTTGCAGAATTTACCCCCAATCATGAATGGCTGATGGGAGCACATTATTAGAGATTATTAGCAAAAGCTTCGGCAAGCATTAAGTCATTCCAAACAGAGGCATCAGTATAAGAATCCAAAGGAGTCTTATCAATTACATCGTCAGTGCAAGAAGAAATTAGAATATTAATGATTAATATACCAAATATTATAGTTATTATATTTTTCATGATCATTATTTTTTTAAAATTCAATATTTACTCCTAATCTGTAAATTCTGGTCTGTGGATAGTTTATCCCAGTAATATTATTAGTTTCAGGACTAAATTATACTTCTTCATCTTATCTAATGAGAAAAGATTATTGCCTCCAGCAAATACTCTTAGTTTATTGATTCCGAATGACTGTAAACCAGCATTTGTAAGAGAATATGATAATTCAGCTGTTTTTAGACGAATGAAAGAAGCATCTTTTAACCAAAAATCAGCAAACACGTTATTTCGGTAATCGGAACTATTAAAAGCTCTTGGTTGACTGGCATTTGGATTCTCGGGTGTCCATCGATTTTCATATAACCATGTTGGTGGGGCTATTGCGGATCCTTGTCTTTGTGGGATTATCATTTGCTTTGCTAAAGTTTGCCCCGAGAAAAGTATATTAAGAGCAAATCCTTTATATTCTGAATTTAATGTTATTCCAAATACAATTTTTGGAGTCGCTGATTCATTAATACGTACTTGGTCATTGCTAGTGATATTTCCATCCCCATCCGTATCTTTTATCCACAGATACAGGTCCTGCTCCTGGTAAATGTATTGAATTATCAACTTCTTCTTGAGTATGATAAATTCCATTTGTTTGGTATACCATCCAAGAGTCAATTGCATGTCCAGTTGATTTTTGCCAATCAGGTATATTTGGGGCTTCATCGCGAAATAAAATTTTACTTTTTGCATAGGTGAAATTTGTACCAATTGCGTATTTAAATTCAGACTTCATTTTAGAATATTCAAAAACAAATTCTACTCCTCGATTAAGTGATTTTCCAATATTCTCGGGAGGAAGAGATATTCCCGTATATAAAGGAACTGATGCATTTCTCTTTGCTAATATATCTTTTCTCAAATACCTAAAATAATCAGCACTAACATTTAATGCTCCAGAAAACAAAGTTGCATCAAATCCAATATTTTTTGAGTCTTGTTTTTCCCAGGTTATATTTAAATTTGGAGATGCAGTAAGATAAAGAGCATTTGCTAAAGTATAATCGGAACCAAAAAATGAATATTTTTTGGGTGTATTTACAACTTGATATCTTTTCAGGAACAAGTATTGTCCAATATCATCGTTCCCCATTAATCCCCAAGAAGTTCTTAATTTTAATTGATCAACAAAATCAAATTTCTCTTTAAAAAAATTCTCCTCAGAAATGCGCCATCCTAATGACACAGCAGGGAATAAACCCCATTTATTTTCTATGGGAAAATTAAATGAACCATTATATCGCATTGAAACATCCATTAAATATTTTTCATTATAATTATATCCAAATTTTCCCAAAAAACTCTTTCTGCCATCTTGAAATGCAGAACCAGATGCTGTTTGCCCTTCAGTGCTACCAGTAAATATTTGATTTAATTGATCGCTAAGCAAATCTCTTCTATACGCATAAGTTCCTTTGGTATCCGAAGAAGTTTGTTCGTAACCAATAAATGTATTAATTTCGTGATTATCTAAATTTCTATCAAATGCCAGCTTCAAAAAATAGGTATTCTGATTGTATATTCTTTCGTCTTGAGCAACACTGGTAATACTGGTGCTACCTTTTTGATTAGTGTAAGTTCCTGATCCTCTATCATAAGAATATGCATCCCAAGGCCTCTGAAACTGTTTCTCACTTCTAAGATTATAGTCAAATGCAGCATATCCACTCAATGACAAACCGTTAATTATTTTTGGTAATTGCAAATCAAACCCCATTTTTGGATTTACAGTTAGGTTAATGATCTTATCATATCCAGGAAGAGACGATGTTAATAAAACCGGATTTCTTCCATTTGAGATGCCTGCACTTGGTAGTCCGTTTTCATAATATGCTGGAATGAAGGGGTACATTATTACAGTTTCATGCATAATAACATTTATATCAGTAATTGGATGAACTTCATTTTCTCTTCTAGCTGCTATGTCCAAGTTAACTTTCAAATTTTTTGATATGTTAACATCTATATTAGAACGAATATTAAATTGTTTAAATTTCTCATCACTATTTGCAAAATTGCTACTTTGATAAAGATATTGTCCAGAGAAATAATATTGTGCCTGTTCATTTCCTCCTCTTACAGAAATTGAATGATTTGTTTGTGGAGCATTTTTTCTATAAACTTCATCTTGCCAGTTTGTACTAATATAATGTGGATCATTTCCTAATTTGTATTTGTCTATTTCTTCTTGTGGATATGGAGGTGTACCTCCATTGTTAACATTCAGTTCATTATAATATGTCATATATTTCCAAGCATTTACACGTTCGTCCACTCTATAACGTTGTTGAGTACCAACAGAACCTTCATAATGAATTTTTGGTTTTTCTGATTTTCCTCTCTTGGTAGTAATGAGAATTACTCCATTGGCAGATTCGAACTCCATATATTGCTGCGGAAGCATCTTTAAGCACCGTTACAGATTCTATATCATTTGGATTTATGCGATTCATATTCCTGTCTGGAATTCCATCAACAACAATTAAAGGAGTAGTTCCCCCACCGAATGAGTTAAAGCCTCTAATTAAAATTTCAGAATCATCTTGTCCTGGTCGACCTGAACGCTGATTCGCAATTACACCGGCCATTCTACCTGCAATAGAATTTGAAACGTTCACTGAAGAACTATTAGTCAAATTATCTCCTTTAACACTACCGATTGCGCCTGTAAGACTCACTTTCTTTTGCACACCATATCCAACGGCAACTACTTCTTCAATCCCAATAGCATCAAGAGCCAAAGTTACATCAATTATGGACTGATCACCTACTTCAATTTCCTGCGTCAGCCGCCTCCATTGTAATGTTAATTGTAGTTTGGTTGCCCACAACCACTTCCTGTGTTTTCATCCCTACAAACGAAAACTGTAATGTGGCATTTTCGGGGATGTTGGCAATCGAATATTCGCCGTCCATATTGGTTACCGTTCCATTTGTGGTTCCCTTGATAACAACTGTTACACCGGGCAATGGAAGCCCGTTATCATCGGTCACCGTTCCAGCGACAGATTTTTGTTGTAGTGCTGCGAGTTCTTCTTTACTTAAAACATCAAGAGTTGTGAGCACAATCATTCGGTCTTTAATTGTATAATCAACATCTGTTGATGCAAAAAGCGAGTTTAGCACTTCTTCTACTTTGCTGTTTTCAGCATTAACTGATACTTCGCGGTTTACATCGACCAGTTTGCTGCTGTACATAAAATAGAACTCGCTTTGGTCCTCGATTTTCGACAACACTTCTTTAACAGTAGTATTGTTCATGCTTAGGTTTAGTGTTTTTGTTTGTGAATAGGTTTTCGATGCAAAAACACTAAACGCTGAAATCAAAATTAAAAAGCTTGTTAGTTTCATAATCCTTAGTAATTTTCTTAACCGGGGGATTCTGATAATCCCGGTCAAACCAGTAATTTTTTTCATACTTTTGTATTGAATAGTTTATGATTACCCTGTATAACGGTACCGGGCGTTGTTTACTCTCTTCAGGGAAGTGTTGACGCATTTCCCTGTTGTTTTTTATGTTAGTTCATCTCATAGGCAAACATTTTTTATGTTAGTTTATCGTTTTATTGTCTTTTACTGATTATTACTTTTTGTTTTGAAAACGTGCCGTCGGCTAACTTTTTTCGCGGCAGGGCCTTATATTTAACCGGGGTTGCAATAGCCATTAAATCAAGTATCTGAAAAAGTGGTTCATCGATAAAAGTAACCGTGTACAAGTAATCCTTGATATCTTCAGAAATTTCGATTTCTACATTGTAAACCCGTGAAAGCCGTTTGGCAACTTCGGTTATTGTTGCATCTTCGAAAACCATTTTACCATCTTTCCATGCTAAATACTTTTCAATGTTACCGCTGCTGCTTTCCATCTTTCCGCTTTCGATATAAAAATCAACATGTTGCCCTGGAACCATTGCTCCCAAGGATAGGGTTTTTCCGTTCGAAAGGTTTTGTTCCAACACCACTTTTCCGTTTACTAATGTGGTTTCAACAAAATTGTTGTCGGCATATGCCAAAACATTAAAAACTGTGCCTAATGCTTTTACATTGAGTTTTTCGGTTTTTACAACGAAAGGTTTTTCGGGATTGTGGGCAACTTCAAAAAAACCTTCGCCCTGTAATTTTACTTCCCTTGTTTCGCCTGCAAACACCTGCGGATATTTAAGTTTACTGCCATAGTTCAAATGCACCACCGAACCATCTGAAAGTTGCACTACCGTGCGAGAGCCAATTGGGGAAACAACTTCTATCGAATCCATCATCAAATTTGATATTTGATTACTTTCCAGCCTTTTTTCAGAAAGGGTGTAAAACAAAAAGGCAAGCACGGGTATCAATAAAATGGCAGCCACCCTGCTCATCCAATTCAAGTAGAGCATAAATTTACTTCCACTTTTTGCGGTTTGCGATTGGTTTGCATCAATTTTTTGTTGGATTTTATCGAATAGCAAACTGAATTTTTCATCGCTTTGCTGCTCATCATTTATCTGGTATTTTTCCCAACTTTCGAAGCCCATTTTTTTGCCTTCTTCACTTAAAGCAATATTTTTTGCCCAATGAATAACTTCTTGCAGTTCGGCTTCCGAGCAGGCGTTATTTAAAAACTTCTGGAGTATTTCTTGTGTCATTTTTGTTTTTCATAAGTGCCTCCCGTTTCAAAGGGAGGCACAATAAACATGAACTAACTAACTAAACTATGAAATTAGTCTTAAAATTTTATGTTGTTTGATAAGTAATACGCACAACTCTTTAATAAGGAGTAGATGAAATCTTGATTTTTTCTACAAGAATAGATAAACAAACAAGCAGTTGAAAATCAGGCTGCTGTCGATATGTGACTTTAAGAAAGCCAAAGTATTTACCATGTGTTTTTTAACTGTATTAAGCGAAATATCCAATTTCTGTGCAATTTCTTCGTGGGTAAGGCCTTCTTCGCGGCTCAATTTGAATATTTCTTTTTGGCGGGGAGTTAATTCATCGAGCAACTTTTGAACTTTTTCGTTTAACTCGTTATAATGGATTTCGTCTGTCAAGCTTGGAGCTTCTTCTGTTTTTTGAAATGATTTCAGGTGTTCGAGATATTTTTTCTCGCTCATTTTTTTCCGAAACAGGCTGATTGTTGCATTATAAGCTACGGTAAATAAAAAAGATTCGAACGAAGAATATACATTGATTTTATTCCGCGCTTCCCAAATTTTTATAAAAACTTCCTGAACAATTTCTTCAGCCTCATCTTCCAATTTAATGTATTGTAAAACAAAGCCATACACCCTTTTGCTGTATCGTTCGTAAATATGGTAAAAAGCCACCCTATCGCCTTTTTGAAGGAGCAGGAGCAGTTCTTGATTTGATTTACTGTTTTTCAAAAGTGGTTGTATTAGTTACTGATTACAAATATAGGTTTTTTGGAATGGATCCATATTTAAAAAAATGGGTTCCAGAAATTTACTGAAACCCATTTTTTAATGTCGAAACAAACGGTTTATTAATACCTGTAATGCTCTGGTTTATATGGTCCTTCTTTGGGAATTCCCAAATACTCTGCCTGTTCGTCTGTAAGTTTTGTGAGTTTTACACCAATTTGTTCGAGGTGTAAACGGGCAACTTCTTCATCGAGTTTTTTGGATAGACGATAAACACCGATTTCATATTTGTTTTTCCAAAGGTCTATTTGTGCCAGAGTTTGATTTGTAAATGAATTGCTCATAACAAACGACGGGTGGCCTGTTGCACAACCAAGATTGACCAGTCGTCCTTCGGCAAGCAAATAAATGGCTTGTCCTTCGGGGAAAATATATTTGTCAACCTGTGGTTTGATGTTTATTTTTTCGATGCCTTTGTAAGCATTCAGTTTTTCAACTTGTATTTCGTTGTCGAAGTGGCCAATGTTGCAAACAATAGCCTGGTCTTTCATCTTTGAAAGATGGTCAATCGTAATTACATCTTTGTTTCCGGTAGTTGTAACATATATATTCCCTTCTTTCAGGGCATTTTCTATTGTATTTACTTCAAAACCTTCCATTGCAGCCTGCAACGCACATATTGGGTCGATTTCGGTAATAATTACCCTTGCCCCGTACGAGCGCATTGAATGGGCACAACCTTTCCCAACATCGCCATAACCCAGCACAACAACAACTTTTCCGGCAATCATTACATCGGTGGCGCGTTTAATACCATCGGCAAGCGATTCCCGGCAGCCGTACAAATTATCGAACTTCGATTTTGTAACCGAATCGTTAACATTAATTGCAGGAATAAGCAACTCTCCTTTTTCGAGCATTTGATATAAACGGTGCACGCCAGTAGTTGTTTCTTCCGAAACACCTTGCCAACCTTCGACAACTTTGTGCCATTTTAATGGGTTTTCTGCCAAAGTCTTTTTCAGCAAATTGAGGATTACAGCTTCTTCGGTGCTGGAAGCTTTTTTGTCGAGGACTTTTGCATCCTTTTCTGCTTTGAAACCCATGTGGATGAGCAAAGTAGCATCACCACCATCGTCAACAATAAGGTTTGGGCCGAGGCCTTCGCCAAAATCCAGTGCTTTGTCGGTGCACCACCAGTATTCTTCAAGGGTTTCGCCTTTCCAGGCAAAAACAGGTACTCCGGCTGCTGCGATTGCTGCAGCTGCATGGTCCTGTGTCGAAAATATATTACAACTTGCCCAACGAACGTCTGCTCCAAGTTCAACAAGTGTTTCAATCAAAACTGCTGTTTGAATGGTCATGTGCAAACTACCTGTAATTCGAGCTCCTTTTAATGGTTTTTCGGGGCCAAATTTTTTCCGGATTGACATTAAACCCGGCATTTCTTTTTCTGCTATTTCAATCTCTTTCCTTCCGAATTCTGCCAATCGAATGTCAGCTACTTTATAATCCAGTTTTTTCTCTACCGCTACAGTCATATTTTTATATTATTATTATTTGTTTCAAAAAAATTTGTGCAAAAATAACAAATTCTGGCATAAAACAGGGTGATTATCAGAAATGTGGATGAAAGAAATAGGATTTAATTTCCCATATCCGACATGAATTTAATGCGCATTAATCGAATGTCATCTTCAGAATATTCATCTTCACCAAGTTCTTTTAGTGCATCTTCAAGCGAATCAACTTCTGTTTCGCGGAAATACTCAAAAATCTCTTCCTGGTGATCTTCATCTAAAACATCATCAATGTAATAGTCTATATTTAAGCGGGTCCCAGAGTTTACAATCGCTTCAACTTCTGTAATGATATCTTTTACTGTAACTCCCTTTGAGTCTGCAATATCTTCAAATGACAATTTCCTATCGATGCTCTGAATGACAAATATTTTCAATTTTGATTTGTCGGCTACCATCCTGACGACCAAATCATCAGGCCGTTCAATTTCATTTTCAGTAACATATTTTGAAATCAAATCAACTATTTCTTTACCATATCTGCGTGCTTTTCCTTGCCCAACGCCTTGAATATTTATCAATTCATCCAAAGTCATAGGATATTGGATAGACATATCAGCCAACGAAGGTTCCTGAAAAATTACATATGGTGGAAGGTTATGTTTTTTTGCGATTCTTTTTGTAAGATCTTTCAACATTGCAAATAGTTGCGGATCGCCGCTTGCACCACCGGAAGGTGCACCAGCTGAATCATCGGAACTGTCATCATCTTCATATTCATGATTCCTGACCAACATAAAGCTGGTAGGATTTTGGAGAAATTCATGCCCTGCTTCCGTCATTTTTAAAAGGCCGTAATTCTCAATATCCTTAGTGATTAAACCAGCGATCATCGATTGCCGGAAAACAGCATTCCAAAACCTTTCGTCATGCTCACTACCCTCACCAAAACAATTTAATGTATAATGGTTAAATGATTTTATGGCGGCAGTTTTGTTCCCGATGAGGATATTTGCAATGTGATCTGCTTTGTATTGTTCATTTACTTCAACAATTGCTTCCAATGCCATAACAACTTCATCCATTGCCTCGATCTGTTCTTTTGGGTTGAGGCAATTATCGCAGTTTCCACAATTATCCGGAAGGTAAGTCTCTCCGAAATAATGTAATAATATAATGCGGCGGCAAATTGCTGTTTCAGCGTATGATACAGTGTCAAGCAAAAGTTGCTTTCCAATTTCCTGCTCGGCCACAGGCTTGCCATGCATAAATTTTTCAAGTTTTTGAATGTCCTTGTAGCTGTAAAAAGTAATACATTTCCCTTCGCCACCATCACGACCGGCACGACCTGTTTCCTGGTAATAACCTTCAAGACTTTTAGGAATATCATAGTGAATAACAAATCTAACGTCCGGTTTATCAATTCCCATTCCGAACGCAATTGTTGCAACCATCACATCTACTTCTTCCATTAAGAATTTATCTTGATTTCCTGATCTTGTTGCAGCGTCCATTCCCGCATGGTATGGCAAGACCTTAATGCCATTTACAGCAAGGGTTTCTGCAATTTCTTCGACCTTTTTACGGCTCAAACAATAAATAATGCCTGATTTTCCTTCATTCTGCTTGATGAATTTTATAATTTGATTTTCAGGTTTATTTTTTGGCCGCACTTCATAATATAAATTTTCGCGGTTAAATGAGGCTTTAAAAACTTTAGCATCCAGAATTCCAAGATTTTTTTGAATATCATGTTGCACTTTTGCAGTGGCAGTTGCTGTTAACGCGACTATCGGTGATTTCCCTATTTCCTCAATTATCGGTTTTATACGGCGGTATTCAGGTCTGAAATCGTGTCCCCATTCCGAAATACAATGAGCTTCATCAATTGCATAAAACGAGATTTTTATTTTTTTAAGAAACTCTATGTTTTCTTCCTTTGTGAGCGATTCAGGTGCTACATATAGCAGTTTTGTTTTACCATTTAATACATCAGCTTTAACTTCCTGAATGGCAGTCTTTGATAGCGAAGAATTTAAAAAATGTGCAACACTATCTTCAGCATGTGTGCCACGAATTGAGTCAACCTGGTTCTTCATTAATGCGATTAACGGTGATATAATAATAGCCGTTCCCTCTAAAAGTAATGCAGGCAACTGATAAATTAAAGATTTTCCACCTCCTGTTGGCATTAAAACAAAAGTATCCCTTCCTTCAAATACATTTTTTACTGCTTCTTCCTGTTGACCTTTAAAACGGTCGAACCCAAAATACTGTTGAAGTTTATCTGTTAATACAATTTCCTTCATAATAAAATTTAATTTCCTTTCCCAGAATCTTATGATTTGTGCTTCCTAAGTTATTATAAAGTAAATAAAATTGATTATAAGTAGTTGAAAAAAAACTTAAATAATTCATTCTCTTGTTAAAGAATTAAATAATTCTTCAACTTCTGAAAGTAATAAGTACTTATATTTGTGCAGTTTTAAAAAATCGAAAATCCAGTTTTAATGAGCGAAACAGCTAGTAGGGAGCAACTTTCTACAAAAAAAAGAGGTACAAAAACCCCTCAGGCAGAGATGTCATTTTTGGAACATTTGGAAGAACTGCGGTGGCATATCATAAGGTCGGTTGTTTTAATTGCCGTTTTTGCCGTTGTAGCTTTTGTAATGAAAGATTTTATTTTTAATGAAATAATTTTTAAACCAAAAATGCCTGAATTTTGGAGCAACCGGATGATGGCAAAACTTGGTGAGTATGTAGGATCTGATGCTTTAAATATAAATCAGAAACCATTAAAATTAGTAAGCCTTAAAATGGCTGATCAATTTATGCTGCACTTTATGGTTGCTATCGTTTTAGGATTGATATTGGCCGCACCTTTTATCTTTTTCGAAATATGGAGGTTTATAAAACCGGCACTTTATGACAAAGAAAAGAAACATGCAAGCGGAGCTGTTTTTTTCACCTCTTTGCTTTTTATGATTGGTATTCTTTTCGGTTATTTTATAATTGTACCGCTTTCCATCGACTTTCTTACCACTTACAGTGTCAGCCCTGAGGTTGAGAACCAGATTAATATGCGATCTTATATTGGTACGGTAACTTCAATAACATTTGCCTCGGGTTTCATTTTTCTGTTGCCCATATTCTCATTTTTTTTAAGCAAAGTTGGTATTTTAACTCCACAGTTTATGAAAAACTACCGAAGACATGCCTATGTAGTAATGTTTTTGGTTTCGGCTGTTATTACACCCCCCGATATTTTCAGTCAGATAATGGTTGCTATTCCACTGGTATTTTTATATGAGTTAAGTATTTTTATATCAAGGATTGTGGTTAAAAAACGTGAAAAAATGCTGAATGAAATTTAAACCTGACTGAAAATCACGTTATTTGCAACTATGATTTTAAAAGCTGAAAATATTGTTAAAAAATATCGCAAACGTACAGTTGTAAAAGGAGTCAGTTTTGAAGTAAACCAAGGTGAAATTGTTGGGTTACTTGGCCCAAACGGAGCTGGTAAAACAACATCTTTTTATATGATTGTTGGGTTAATCCAACCTTTTTCAGGAAAAATTTTTATCGATAACGAAGATATCACAAATCAACCCGTTTATAAACGTGCCAAAAAAGGGATTGGATACTTGGCACAGGAAGCTTCTGTTTTCAGGAATTTAAGTATTGAAGATAATTTACGGGCTGTTTTGGAAATGACAAAATATACCAAGCAATATCAAAAAGAAAAGCTCGAAACACTTATTGAAGAGTTTGGGCTTCAACACATAAGAAAAAGCAAAGGAATTCAGCTTTCGGGAGGCGAGCGCAGGCGCACAGAAATTGCCCGCGCACTTGCAATTGATCCAAAGTTTATATTGCTCGATGAACCATTTGCAGGTGTTGACCCCATTGCTGTAGAAGATATTCAGGAAATTGTAAAGAAACTAAAAGAAAAAAATATTGGTGTTTTGATTACCGACCACAATGTGCATGAAACACTTAACATTACCGACAGATCTTACCTGCTTTTTGAAGGCTCAATTTTGAAAGCAGGAACTGCCGAAGAACTGGCGGCTGATGAAGTGGTACGCAGGGTTTATCTGGGGCAAAATTTCGAGTTACGTTAAAAAATTCAACATATATTTGTTTTTCATTTTTACTGTCTTGCAATTTCAAAAAACATCATTTCCTTTGCACCGCTAAAATTTCAAACTTCTATTTGAAAGAAGTGGATAAAATTGGCTTAAAAAAATCCTTATAAAATTTGGTGGATTACAAAAATGAAGTATTTTTGCAGTCCCAAAATTAAGGGAAAATAGGAGGGCCCGTTCGTCTAGGGGTTAGGACGCCAGGTTTTCATCCTGGTAGCAGGGGTTCGAATCCCCTACGGGCTACTTTAATTAAAAAGAAATAAAACAAAAATAATGGCAAACCACAAGTCAGCATTAAAAAGGATTCGGCAGAACAACGTAAAAAGATTACACAACAGGTACTATGCAAAAACAACGCGTAATGCAATTAAAGTTCTGCGCAACACAAGTGATAAAGTAGAAGCTACAAAACTGTACCCTGAAGTTGTTTCAATGATTGATAAATTAGCGAAACGCAATATCATTCACAAAAACAAAGCTTCTAATCTGAAATCTAAGCTCGCTGTTCAGATCAACAAACTGTAAAAAACACATTTTATCATATTTTAAAAACCTCTCCATTTTTTGGAGGGGTTTTTTTATGTTTTCAAAATAGATTTTGCCACATTTGAGCATCAATTTTTCTAAGCTATTTTTAAACTAACTCCGTGGCAAATGAACGAATACAAAAAATTGGTTATAAAAGATTGGGCTGTTGAAGATCGTCCACGAGAAAAGTTGTCGAAACATGGACCGCGATCTCTTTCTGATGCTGAGTTGATTGCCATTTTAATTGGTTCGGGCAACCTGGAAGAAACCGCAGTGGAATTATCACGAAGAATACTTTCATCTGTAAATAACGACCTCAACGAACTTGGCCGGAAAAGCATTGAAAACCTGATTGTATTCAAAGGAATTGGTGAGGCTAAGGCAATTTCAATCGTTGCAGCACTCGAATTGGGCAAGCGCCGAAAAGAATCGGATATAAAAGTAAAAAGTAAAATTACAGGCAGTAAAGATGCTGCCGACTTTTTCCAACCATTGCTTGGCGATTTGAACCACGAAGAATTCTGGATTTTGATGCTCGACAGGGGTAATAAAATTAAGGAAAGTTATAAAGTAAGTGAAGGTGGAATAACAGGAACCGTAATCGATGTGAGAAAAATAATGCGGGTTGCACTGGAAAAGCAGGCAACTTCAATTATTTTGTGCCACAATCACCCATCGGGAACTTTGCAAGCCTCCGATGCCGATTTAAAAATTACCCATAAAATAAAGGAAGCCGGAAAACTGATAGATATACCTGTACTTGACCACATAATTATCGGGTACAATAAATATTACAGTTTTGCTGATGAAGGAATTTTGTAACTATTGAAACAACTGAATGGTACTCATCTATTCTGAAGAAATAACTACTCGTATCGAATATATTTTTAAGTTGATATTCGCTCAAATACTCCGTGTAGAAGTAACATTTACAACAAATTCATCCGAATTCCGGTACTCTGAATTGCCAAAAATAAATTATTCGCAAACCAATTTTGGTGATGAAATTTATATAAAACCCCACGGACTTCTTTCTCAAAAAACTATAAAAGAGGTTGATATTAAACCGGTTAAATACAATAACGAAACTTTCTTTTTTGAAAGCTCACCTGATTCGGTTTTTCCATTCGATATGTTTGCCGCTTCTTTTTACCTCGTCACCCGCTATGAAGAGTATTTGGAGACTGAATTGGATAAGTTTGGGCGGTTTTCAGCAAATAATAGTATATTATCAGAATTCAATCTGATTAAAAAACCGGTAATAGATATTTGGGCAAAGTGGCTGGCAAAAGAAATCAACAAAAAACACCCGCAAATTATTTTTGTAAAATGGAGGTTTAAATTTATTTCCACCATCGATATTGATAATGCCTGGGCATACTTAAACAAGGGCTTTTGGAGAACTTACGGTGCGCTTGCAAAATCAATTTTAAAGGGAAATATTTCAGAATTCAAATCGCGAATTAGAGTTTTACATGGAAAAGAAAAAGATCCCTATCACACTTATGAATATCTCGATTCAGTTTTTGCAAATAACGAGGAAAAGGTAAAATTCTTTTTCCTGTTGGGCGATTATGGGAAGTTGGATAAAAATGTGTCGCATGAAGATCCTGGTTTCCAGAAACTCATTCAGAAAATAGCGCAGGATTATGATATCGGAATTCACCCTTCTTTTGCAGGGTTTGTAAATGGTTGCCACGGGAAAGTAATTCGTGAAGCAAAGCGGCTGGAGGAAATTACTGAAAGGAAAATTACAAAAAGCCGCCAGCATTATTTAAATCTGAAGTTTCCAAAAACCTATCAGAATTTGATAAAAGCAGGAATTACCGAAGATTATACAATGGGTTTTGCTGATCAGATTGGATTTCGTGCAGGCACCTGCACGCCTTATTTTTTTTATGATTTGGAAAATGAAACAATAACTAATTTGCTTGTTGTTCCTTTTCAGGTTATGGACGGAACGATTTTGCATTATTTAAAGCTTTCGCCAGAGAATGCTTTTACAGAAGTTGAAAAAATAATGCTTGAAATAAAAGAGGTGGGAGGTACTTTTGTAAGTATCTGGCACAACGAAACAGTCAACGATTTGGGCGAATGGAAGGGATATCGCGAAGTTTTTGAAAAAATAAACAAGTTGGGTTTTAAATGGGCAAATGAACAGTCAAATAAAATATATTAAACACAAAGATATTGATGCCGAAAAGTGGGCGCGGTGTATTGAAAATGCAGAAAACAGCCGGATTTATGCTAATATCTGGCACCTCGACAGAACTGCAATTGTTTGGGATGCGCTGGTTTATGGCGATTATAAATTTGTAATGCCGCTACCGGTTCGCAGTAAATTTGGATTTTCATATGTTTATCAACCCCTTTTCTGTCAGCAACTGGGCATCTTCCCTGAACCACAAACCTTAGTTACAATAGAATTTCAAAAAGCACTTTTTGAAAAGTTTAAGTATGTAGATGTTCATTTAAACTCCCAAAATCATTTTGACAGGAAAAGTGTGGATTTTGAACTTCTTCCACGTGACAATTTTCTTCTCGATTTAAAATACAATTACAAGTCTTTGGCAAGAAACTATTCAACAAATACAAAACGAAATATAGCAAAAGCCGCCAAAAATAATTTGCAATACATTGTTGGGATTCGGCTTGAAGAATATCTGGCATTTAAACGGGCGAATTTAATGGATAAGTTTCTGAACCAAAATATGGAAAAACTTAAAAGTATTATTGCTTTGGGTCAATACAAAGGAATGGGAGAAATTTACGGAGTTTACGACACTAAAAATGAATTATGTGCGGCAGTTTATTTTTGCAGATGGAAAAACCGCATTATTTATTTGAATGCTGCCTCAAGCGAGAAAGGAAAAATGTTGGGAGCAATGTACTTTCTTGTCGATAATTTTGTTAAAGCAAATGCCGAACGTGATTTAAAATTAGACTTTGAAGGTTCTATGATTCCAGGTGTTGCCAGATTTTATAGCGGTTTTGGTGCAACACCTGAAACTTATTTTCAACTTAAATTTAATCGCTTACCTTTGCCATTTAAGTGGTTAAAACGGAATTAAAATATGAATGAATTTCCCAGGTTTGTCAGTTCTCAGTTGGGCAGATTGATTCCAATCCAAACGCTTTTGAATGTAAAAACCCCGGTTTTTCAACCTTTTTATCATGTTGTGAGCAACGACAAACTTCCGCATATTTTAAACTACAATTACAGAAGTACCATTCAATTTGAAAAAGAACTTGATTTCTATTTAAAATATTTTAAGCCGGTTTCTCTCTCCGAATTGATGACCGGGAAAAAACTTCCCAAAAAAGTTTTTCATTTGAGTTTTGATGACGGTTTGAAAGAATGTGCTGAAATAATCGCACCAATCCTTTTTAAAAAAGGTATCCCTGCAACATTTTTTGTGAACCCAGGATTTGTTGGTAATAAGCGTCTTTTTCATAAATACAAGGCAAGTTTAATTTGGGAAGTTAAGTAAATTGTCAAATATCGAAGCAGAAAAAATATTAAAAGCTCAAAATTTAGAGGGAAAGCATATTCTAAAAACAACCATTTCCCAGGAAAATATTTTAGATGAAGCTGCTGAAATACTTGGAATAAATTTTAACGATTTCCTTTTAAAACAAAAGCCATATTTAACTACTGAACAACTTTTGAAATTGAAAGAGCAGGGTTATTTGATAGGTGCGCACAGTTTTTATCATCCCGAGTTTTGGAAAATTTCGGAAGATGAACAGATAAACGAAGTTAAAAAAAGTATGAACTGGCTTGTAGAAAGAAATCAATCCTGAAATAAAAGCTTTCTCATTCCCGTTTACCGATTCAGGAGTTTCGCAAAAAGTGATGAAGGCTCTGAAAAACGAAAATATTTGCGACATTTCTTTTGGAACTGCCGGGATTAAATACGATGAATACGATTCCCATTTTCAACGGTATCCAGTTGAAATGCCTGGCGATTTTCAACAAAACTTAAAAGCTGAACTGGTATATTTTGTGTTCAGAAAAATCATTGGAAAAGCAACAGTAAAACATTGAATTTCGAAATAAAAAAAATACGGCTGAATGAATTGGAACATTTTGTGCAAAGCGAAATGTTTCAGCATTTTACAATAATCCCCATAAATGAATTACGCGTAAATTCTTACATTAAAAATCCACATTCTCATCCCAGTGACACTGTTTTATATTTGGGTTTTGTGCAAAATCAGCTCGTGGCTTTTCGTAGCCTTTTTGCCGGAGTTATTCAAACAGAAAAGGAGAAACACAGATTTGCATGGTGCAGTGGAAACTGGGTTCATACTGATTTTAGAAGAAAGGGATTTTCGGAAAAGCTTTTAAATGAAGCATATGTTGATTGGAAAGGGAAATTGATGTTTACCAATTATGCCCCAAATTCTGAAAAATTATACCTTAAATCAAATTATTTTCAAGTAATCCATCAGTTTGAGGGTTTCAGAGGATACATGTTTCCAAAAACAAGAAAATTAATACCTGCAAGCAATAAAAACAATATAACGAAAGCAATATTTTCTATGATTGATTTTGTTATTTGGCTTATTACTTCTTTAAGACTTTGGTTTTTTTCAGCAAAACAAAATCCGGAAATTCGTTTTGAAACTATACAATTTCCTGATGATGTTTGTTATAGTTTTATTCAGACTCATAGTAAAGAATATTTATTTATTAGAGGTGAAGCGGAACTAAAATGGATTTTTCAATTTCCATGGATTACAACAAATAAGAAATTTAATTCAGAAAAATATCCCTTTTCGTCATATTCAAAGCAATTCTTTTATACAACTGTAAAGGTATTTCTCAAGAACAAATTTGTTGGGTTTTTCATATTTTCAGTTAGAGACGGACATTTAAAAACCTTACATTTTAACCTGCCTCCAGAAGTTGAGAAAGAAATTACAGGATTTTTAAAGTTGTTTTGTGTAAAACAAAAAATTGAGGTTATTACAGTTTATAAAAATGGAGTCGCGAACCAACTTTTTACACAAAAATTCCCATTTTTGCACGCGAAAAAATATGGACAAAAAATTTACAGTTCATTCGATATTAAAGGTATAGAAAATACTTTTTTTCAGGACGGCGATGGCGACGTAATTTTTACCTAACAAATCAACTATGGAAATAAAAATCTTAGGCAACAATCAATCAATTTTAGATCAGTATTTATCGGAAATCAGAGACGTAGTTATTCAAAAAGATCCGCTTCGGTTTCGTGAAAACATGTACCGGATTGGGGAGATTTTTGCCTACGAAATTAGCAAAACACTCAAATTCGAAGTTTCTGAAGTTAACACTCCACTTGGAGTTGCCAAAGTACCAACATTACAAAGCCAGCCGGTTTTGGCAACTATTTTAAGGGCAGGACTTTCTGTTCACAACGGCTTACTTAAAATATTCGACAGGGGAGAGAATTGTTTTATTTCGGCATACCGTAAATACACTGAGGAAGGCGATTTTGAGATTGAATTTGAATACATGGCTTCACCCTCGCTTGATGATAAGGTGGTCATACTTTCTGATCCGATGCTGGCTTCGGGTAAATCAATGGAAATTGCTTATCATGCACTTTTTAGCAAAGGTTTACCAACTCATATTCATTTGGTTTCCATTATTTCCAGTTTACAGGGCGTGAATTATTTGATTGACAAAATCAGGGCTGAAAACGTTACTTTATGGCTGGGCGCCATTGACGAAGGGTTGAACCCTCATTCATATATTGTTCCCGGATTGGGTGATGCCGGTGATTTAGCTTACGGTGAGAAAATCGATTCGAAATAGAAATGCCTTCCACATTTTTTTGCAGAAGGCATTTATCTCCTGATTTCTTTCTTAGAAACCTACTTCAATTATCGTATAAACAGGATAATAATCCATCCTGACTCTTTTGTTTTAATTCGTTTTTAATCAGTGTTTGCCCAATTCTTATTTTTATTTTGAATTCACCTTAAACAGTTCTTCCTCTGTTACCACTTTAACCATCATGCTGTCTTTCAGCGTTTTATTTATTGCATTATAAGGGGCAACAACAACTTCGTCACCAGATTTCAGACCTTCAACAATTTGAATGCTAGTGTTATCCTGAATTCCGGTTTTCACTTCTACCTTTTTAACCCTGCCGGCATCTACTACAAAAACAACTTCCTGTTTTTCTTCTTTTTCAGCTGTTTTACCCGAATCTACAGTTAATTCCGCATCTGCATCAGTATCTGATTTAATTTCATCTTTCACTTCACGGGTACCTCCTTCTTTCAGTTTAATCCGGGTTGTAACTGCCGAAATTGGCACTGTTAAAATATTTTCGCGGGATTCAGTAAGTATATCAACAGCCGCTGACATTCCGGGCCTGAATGGATAGTAATTTTTAGCAACCGAATCAATTAAATCAGCATACGATTCGCTCAGTAAAAGTACCTTTACCTCGAAATTGGTTACCTGATCAGCGGTGGCACCAAGGGTACTTGCCGAGTTTGCAATTTCGGTAACAATACCTTTAAACTTCCGGTTTAGGTACGCATCAACTTCAACCAAAGCAGTATCGAATTTAGCCACTTTAACAATATCATTTTCATTTACGTCAACCTGTACTTCCATTTTGTTCAGGTTGGCAACAATCATCATTTCAGTTCCAACCATCATGCTTGTTCCAACAACACGTTCCCCCTTTTCAATATTTAAAGCAGAAATAGTTCCTGAAATAGGTGCATAAATTTTTGTTTTTGTAAGTTGTTCCTGCGATTCAGAAACAGTTGCTTCGGCGCTTTTTACCGAAAATTGCGCAGCTTTTACTTCAGCCTGGGCTACTTTGTAAGTAGCCTGTGCCGTTTCAAACTCTGACAGAGGGATTGTATTTGAATCAAAAAGTTGTTTCGCACGATTAAACGCCAGTTCCCGCTCAATTTGCTGTGCTTCTGCCTGCGCCAGTCTGGCTTTCGATGAATTTAATGTTGCTTCAGCCCTGTTCAATGCAGAAACATACATTTCGGGTTTTATTACACACAATAAATCGCCTTTAACCACTTCATCGCCTTCTTCTACGTATAGTTCAATTACTTCGCCGGAAACATCGGGGCTGATTTTAACCTGTGTTTCAGGTTGGATTTTACCATTGGCGGTTATAAACTCTGTTAAGGTTTTCGCCTCTACTTTTTCAGTCGCTACACTGATTGTAAATTCCTTACCAAACCAACCCATTTTCTTACCAACTACCAACAGTACAATGGCTAAAATTACAAGACCAATCAAATAAGGTAAAATTTTTTTATTCTTCATTTTAAGCGAAGTTTTTGATTTAACTATAGTTTTTAAAGAAGTTAAAATTACAACAAAATGCAGTTGATCGAAATTTTAACAGATATATTTATTGTTTAACCAGCATTCTTGCGGTTAACCTACTGTGTTGTTCAAGATAAATATCCTTTTCTTTTACCATCCAGTCAAGTACTTCTTCAGTGTAATGCCTTATGGTAATGAGCGTTAAATTTATATTGTAACGTATCGAATAGTATGGAGACAATTCGCTGAATATTTCTTCCCAATTGGCATCAGGTGCATCAAGAACAAGGTTTAAATCGATAGCTGATTGTTGCATCAGCGTTATTTTAACACGATTTTCTATTAAAAAATTTACTACGCGGTCGATATCCTGAATACTTATAAAAGAGAAATCTTTGGGAGAAAGAGTAATCAAAACCTGGTTTTCTTTCAATATAAAAATAGGTGGTAACTGAATTTTATGATCGATATTATGGATTACAGTTCCCGGATCTTCAGGTGATACAAATGATTTTACATACAAAGGAATCTCTTTGTTATGAAGGGGTTTCATAGTTTTTGGATGGATAACCTGTGCGCCGGAATGTGTCATTTCAACTGCTTCACGGTAAGATAAGGCATCTATTTTAACTGTGCCTTCCATCTTTTTTGGGTCGGCACTTAATACTCCCGGAACGTCTTTCCAGATAGAAACACTTTCTGCATTTAAAATATTTCCAAGAATAGCTGCGGTAAAATCCGAACCTTCACGCCCCAGCGTTGTAGAATGGTTTGCTGAGGTTGACCCTATAAATCCCTGTGTTACATATAACCTGTATATTATCGAATTGAAAAGTTTCGGTTACAAGTTCTTCTGTCCATTCCCAATCCACTGTAGCATCCCTGAAAAGATCGTCTGTTTTAAGACAGTTCCTTACATCGATCCATTGATTTAAGATTCCTGAATAATTAAGATAATCACTTACAATTTGTGTCGAAACCAATTCGCCAAAACAGATAATCTGGTCATATTCATAATTAAAATCAAATGAAGGTGCTTTCTTTAGTTTTACTTCAAGTTCAGTAAATAGCGTTGAAATCGTTTCAGGAGTTCCGTTTTCCTGAAAAAGCTGTTTGACGATTTCAAGATGATAATCTTTAAATTGCACTGAAAATTTCCCATTTCCTGTCAGCCTTTTCAAAATATGCTTTTACAAGAGTCTCGAGTAAATTGGTTATTTTTCCCATTGCCGAAATAACAACTACCAAATTACCTGTTTGTTTGTTTATAATTTGTGCTACATTTTTTACCGAACCGGCATCTTTAACTGATGCACCACCAAATTTGTAAACCTTCATATTTTTTGTTTATTGAATTCCGTTACAAAGATAATCAAGATCACAAACTTACCCATTCGTTTTTTTGTGCCTGATAATATATTATTTTTGTTATAAAGTGTGTTTCTTCAAATTGTAAAAGAGGTACAAAAAAAATAACATACCATGGAAAAATCGTTAATTACCCGCAAAGAACTGGATAATTTAAGCAAAAATGAGCTTGTGGAAAGAGCAAAGGATTTTGCAAAACAATACTGTGTTGGCAATGGTAAAAATTTCAGTTTGAAGGATTATCCCACCGATGATTATCCAAAATTAAACAAAAAAGAGAAGAAGATTTTTAAAGACTTGTTGCAAATGGGAGTTGAAACTCTGGCAGCCATGCAGGATAAAATGTATGCACAGGATAAATGGTCGTTGCTGCTGATTTTTCAGGCAATGGATGCAGCAGGAAAAGACAGTGCTATAAAACATGTTATGTCTGGCCTCAATCCTCAAGGCTGCCAGGTAAATTCGTTTAAAGCGCCAAGTGCCGAAGAGTTGGACCACGATTTTTTGTGGCGTTGTGCAAAAAAGTTACCCGAACGGGGAAGAATCGGGATCTTTAACCGCTCGTATTATGAAGAGGTTTTGGTGGTTAGGGTTCATGAACAGATACTTCAATCGCAAAAAATTCCTCAAAAACTGATAACTGAAAATATTTGGGAAGAAAGGTTCCAGGATATCCGAAACTTCGAGGAGCACCTTAACCGGAACGGGACAATTGTAATTAAGTTTTTCCTTAACCTTTCGCCCGACGAACAGAAGAAACGGTTTATTGAGCGTATTGACAACCCAGACAAAAACTGGAAATTTAGTGCAAACGATGTAGAAGAACGCAAGTACTGGAACGATTATATGAAAGCATACGAACAACTGATTATCAATACCTCAACTGAAAATTCTCCATGGTATGCAATTCCAGCCGATGATAAACCTTATGCACGCATTGCAGTTGCATCAGCGATAATCAGTGCAATGGATTCGATGGATCTGAAATATCCTGATGTTAGCGATGAAAAAGTCGCGGAACTACAGAAAATCAGAGAAGAATTATTGGCAGACGAATAAAAAGGTCTTTTCTTCAACCTGACAACGTCCATAGACTTGTCAGCGTTAAAAGAAAGAACATATCATTAAAAACAATGGATAATATGAATATTACATCAAAAGTAAAATTGAACAACGGAGTTGAAATGCCCATATTTGGATTAGGCGTTTTTATGTCAAAAGAAGGACAAGAAGTTGAAAATGCAGTAACAATTGCTTTGCAGAACGGATACCGGCACATCGATACTGCAGCTATTTATAAAAATGAACAAGGAGTTGGAAATGCCATAAAAGCAAGTGGTGTTGCACGAGAAGATATTTTTATTACCTCGAAAGTTTGGAACAGCGACCAGGGTTACAAAACAACTTTAGCTGCCTTTGACGAAAGCCTTGAAAAACTCCAAACCAATTACCTCGATTTGTACCTTGTTCACTGGCCAAAAGGGAAACGCTCGGTAGAAACCTGGAAAGCGCTTGAAGAACTTTATAAAAATGGCAGAGTAAAAGCAATTGGTGTAAGCAATTTTCTTGTGCATCATTTGAAAGAGTTTTTGCCCGAATGTAAAATTATGCCGGCGGTAAACCAGTATGAATTTCATCCCGAACTGTTGCAGCCCGATTTACTTGATTATTGCCGCAAACAAGGAATCCAACCCGAAGCCTGGAGCCCGATAATGAAAGGCCGTGTAAACGAAGTTCCCTTATTGCAGGAACTGGCTGAAAAATATGGAAAAACTCCTGTTCAAGTCACACTTCGTTGGGAAATTCAAAAAGGGATTGTTACAATTCCAAAATCGGTTACTCCGGAGCGGATTATTTCAAATTCTCAGATTTTTGATTTCAGTTTATCTGATGAGGACATGACTAAAATTAACGGATTGGATAAAAATGGCAGGATTGGTTTTCATCCCGACAAAATTCCTTTTTAAATGAAAAGAATTGAATTTGTTTTTAAATGTGCCATCGGCACAAAATGTGGGTAGAAAAGCAAATTAAGGTAAAGGTATTGTCCCGTTCGGGACAAAATCATCTCTATAATTAAATCAAATTCTACCCGTATCACATCCCTAAACGGGATGGGAAAAGAGATAAAAATAACAGATTAATCAATTTCTTCGAATAGATATTAAAATTTAAATTGATGAAAAACCTTCTTTTAGCTGTATTCATAATTTGTACTTCTTCGGCTATTCCACAAATCCAAAAAAATAACAAAAGTGAACTCACCATCGAAAAAATAATGCAGGATCCTGCAAAATGGATTGGTACTTCACCCGAAAATATTTCGTGGGACGAGCAAAATAGTAACATTTATTTCGATTGGAATCCTGAAAAAGACACACTTTCTTCACTCTATTCCTACAATTTAAAAACCGGGGAAATTGCAAAAACTCCAATTGAAGTTAAACAGAATTTAGCTGGCAGGAACAGTGATTACAATTCTGCAAAAACAAAAAAAGTTTATGTTTCCAACGGCAATCTGTTTCTTTTTGATATCGAAAAAAACTCAACAAAACAATTAACCGATTGGCTTGAACAGATTTCATCGCCAAAATTTGTTCTTCATGATACTGAAATTTCATTTTTAAAAGACAATAATTTGTTTTGCATCAATCCTGAAACTGGACTTATCAGGCAGATTACAAATTTTGTTTCAGGTGAAGAAAAACCTGAACCCAAAACAACAGGACAGGATTTGTTTCTCGAAAATCAGCAAAAGGAACTTTTCGATGTGTTGAAAGAACGGGATGCCAAAGAGAAAGCCCGCAAAAGCAGAGAAGAATTGGAGGTAGTAAAAGAGCCTTTAAAAATATACCTGGGGAAAAAACGACTTCGGAATGCTGAATTGAGTCCGACGGGCAAATTCCTGGTTTACAATACTTCTTTAAACGTCCCGGGAGGGAAACAAACTTCGGTAACTCATTTTGTTACCGAATCGGGTTACTCCGAAGGAAAGGACGGCCGTACCAAAGTTGGCAGTCCGCAATCCGAAACTGAATTGGGTATTTTTGATGTTGAAAACAACAAACTGATAAAAATCAAAACTGACGAAATTCCAGGGTTGAAAGAACTGCCGGACTATTTAAAAGACTATCCGGAAAGAACGCTAAAAGACAGTTCGGAAATAAAAAACCGGGCAATAAATTTAATGGGGCCGGTGTGGAATGAAACGCAGGATTTGGCTATCGTTGTGGCTTTGTCGCAGGATAATAAAGACCGCTGGATTTTGCTGCTCGACCCCAAAACCGGCAAGCTCGAAACATTGGATCACCAGCACGATGAAGCATGGATTGGTGGTCCCGGAATTGGTGGCTGGGGAATTTCAACCGGCGACGTGGGCTGGATGCCCGATGGAAAATCAGTTTGGTTTCAATCCGAAGTTTCGGGTTACTCGCATTTGTATGCAGTAAATATTGAAACAAAAAAGAAAACTGCGCTGACAAGTGGAGAATTTGAAGTTTCGGATGCGATTATTTCAAAGGATAAAAAGCATTTCTATTTTACTGCAAACAAGGTTCATCCCGGAGTTTCACATTTTTATAAAATGCCGGTTTGGGGCGGCGAACCCATTCAAATTACTTCAATGGAAGGCGGAAATGAAGTCACTCTTTCACCCGATGAAAAGTTTCTTGCAATTCTTTATTCATCTGCAAACAAACCGTGGGAATTGTATTTGCAGGAAAATAAACCCGGTGCCGAAGCAAAACAAATTACACATTCTACAACACCAGAATTTGAAAAATACGATTGGCGCACCCCGGAATTTATCACTTTTGATGCAGAAGACGACGCAGCCGTGCATGCACGGCTGTACAGGCCAGAAAATCCTGAAAAACAAGGTCCTGCAGTAATTTTTGTACATGGCGCAGGTTACCTGCAAAACGCCCACAAGTGGTGGAGCAGCTATTTTAGGGAATATCAGTTTCACAATTTTTTAGTTGATAACGGTTATACAGTTTTGGATATCGACTACCGCGGAAGCGCCGGTTATGGCCGCGACTGGCGAACCGGAATTTATCGTCACATGGGTGGAAAAGACCTTTCTGACCATGTGGATGGCGCAAAAATGCTTGTGCAAAAATATGATGTTTCTCCCCAAAAAATTGGAATTTACGGTGGTTCATATGGTGGTTTTATCACTTTAATGGCACTTTTTAAAAATCCAGAAACATTTGCCGCCGGAGCTGCTTTGCGTTCTGTAACAGATTGGGCCCACTACAATCATGGGTACACAGCAAATATTCTGAATACTCCGGTTGAAGACAGTATTGCTTACCGCCAAAGCTCGCCCATTTATTTTGCTGATGGTTTGCAGGGCGCACTTTTAATGTGTCACGGAATGGTTGACGACAATGTGCAGTTTCAGGATATTGTGCGCCTGACACAACGACTCATCGAACTCGGGAAAGAAAACTGGGAACTGGCTGTTTACCCGGTTGAATCGCATGGTTTTGTTGAACCTTCGAGCTGGACCGATGAATACAAACGGATTTTTAAATTGTTTGAGGAGAATTTGAAAGAGTAAGGTATTATTAGATTGTGAGTTTTTAAATATTTTTTATTAAATCATTACACAGAACGTCTGATTATGTGTTGTTTAAATATTCAGTACTTTTAAACAAAATGCAAAAACAATAAATATGACAACAAACAAAAATATCCAATCTCCCGCAGGAACTTCATCAAAGTTTCAGCAGCCACAACAGCCGCAGTTTCAACAATGTCGCTCGGTAGTTGTAATGTAGAAAAAGTGCCGGCTCCAATGAAACGCAAATTTGGTAACCTGGGTTTTGATGTAACAACCATCGCACTGGGCGGACAAGCATCACTGCAATGGACTCCAGATGATATCGACCCTGTCCCAATCATCCTGAAAGCCTTTGATTTGGGTATCAATTATTATGATACATCAAATTTGTATGGTAAAAGCCAATTGCATTTTCATGAGGCATTTAAAAAACTCAACCTGATTCCTGGCGAGGAAAATTACAATGAGGCTTTGCGTGAGTCAATTTGGTTAACAAGCAAAACAGCGATGCGTTGGGGAAAACCAGGCTGGGAACCCAACGAGAGAATTACAAACCGTTCGAACGGCGAAAATGTGAAATGCGCAGTTGACGATGTAAAACGTACACTAACCCAGGTTTTTGGAGACGGCGAGGGTTTTTATCCCGAAGGTGCATACCTCAATATGGTTTTGGTGCACACTTTGGAAAATACCGACGAAGTTGATATTCTTTACAAAGGACTTGAAACACCGCTCAACCCCGATGAAAATTGTGGCGCTTTGGTTGCCCTGCGCGATTTGCGTGACGGGACGAATCTTTCCGGTGTTAATCCTAAGAACGAAAAGCTAATCCGCCATATTGGATTCTCGGGCCATGCAAACCCACCTGCAATGATGGATATGATACAACGCGATGAATACGGAATATTGGAAGGTATGCTGATTGCAATAAACGCAAACGATAAAACAAAAATGAACATGCAAAACAACGTAATTCCCATTGCAGAAGCGCGTGGAATGGGAATTATTGGCATGAAAGTTTTTGCCGATGCAGCACTTTATCACAAGGAACCACGCTGGTCGCAAACTCCGGCTGATGTTTTCCGCAAAATTGGAACACCTGAGTTGCCAAGTCGTCCGCTCATTGAGTATTCGTTAACAACACCGGGAGTGCACACATTAATTATCGGGATTGGTCAGATTGACGAAGACCCAATGAAATGCCAGTTGGTGCAGAACTTCTATGCTGCGCAAATTGAACCCAACGGAATGTCGGCTGACGAACGAAAAAGGATTGAAGAACAGGCGAAAAAAGTAAAACCAGGCAGTAATTATTTCCAGGGAATTGCAAAAGAAGGGCTAACAGCACCTCGCAATGTCCAGCTTGCGGAAAATAAAATTACTTGGCAGACTTCTTATGCCGATGAAGCACCAATTTCATATTACGAAGTTTTGGTTGGCGGTCAGCTGGTGGGTAAAGTTGAACACAAACCACAGCTTTTAAAAAGCCAGCCGTTCACATTTCAAACCGACAAAGTTGCAGGAGAAATTGTTGTGGCAGCCATTGATTTGGCCGGAAACCGTGCTGAATCAAAATTGGTGTAATAAATTATTATCGAATTGTTATTATCAAAATGAACCAATATCATTTCTATTGGTTTGAAAAGGAATTCAAAAATCTAAAATCAAAATAATGTTAGACAGACTATCAGACCCAATTGGGAGGTTAATGGGACTTCGCTACAAATCACATCCCTGGCATGGAGTTTATATCGGCAAAAATGCACCGGAAGAATTAACTGCTTTTATAGAAGTGGTTTCAACCGATACAGTAAAATACGAAATCGATAAAGACAGTGGTTATTTGCGCATAGACAGGCCACAAAAATATTCAAATGTTGTTCCGGCTCTTTATGGTTTTATTCCGCAAACATTTTGTGGCAATAAAGTGGGTGAATATTGCAGCCAAAAAACAGGAAAGCCGAACATTATAGGCGATGGTGATCCCATTGACATTTGTGTGTTAACTGAAAAAGCAATTGCTCATGGTGACTTGCTTGTAAACGCAATTCCAATTGGCGGATTTCGGATGATTGACGGCAATCAGGCCGATGATAAAATAATTGCCGTTTTAAGAAACGATACTGTTTACGGTCATTTCAGAGATATTTCAGAAGTTCCACAGGTTGTAATACAACGGTTGGAGCATTATTTTTTGACTTATAAAGATATGCCCGGCGAAGAAAAAGATACCGAAATTGCAGGTTCTTACGGCGCAAAAGAAGCCCATGACGTAATTAAACTTTCAGTTGAAGACTATAACCTGAAGTTTGATAACCTGGGAAAATTGCTGTCATAAAAAGCTAACCACAGATTACGCAGATTTTCACAGATTATGAGAAAAAATTTTCAATCTGTGTAAATCTGTGATATCCGTGGTTTAAATATCTTAGTGTTTATATATTTTCCCAACAGGATAGCGTTTCCAGGTTTTTTCGAACCACTCACTGTTATTGTAAATATATGCCAGCTGGGCACGGTGATTATTGGCAAATTCAGCATCCGATTTTCTTTTTTCATCGAATTTTGATTTAAAATCAGGATGTTCGTTCAGATATTTAAAAGCATTCGCATCAAATCCATACGACGAAAAATATTCCCTTTGGTCGAGTATATTGTCAAAAAAATTCCACCTGAAAAATGAATCGCCAGCTTTTGGTTCAAACATTTCCAAAATGTACTTTATTTTTTCCTGCCGAACAGGGATAAGCAAGTCACCTGCATAATATTGAATTTTCTGTTTCTCGCTGTGGGTGCTGACTTTATCATGATAATAATGCCCGTTATAAGGATTTGCCGGACTTGAAAATTCATCGATATATTCAACAGTTAGGTTAATCAATGTATCATTTGGCAATCTTGAGTATTTAATTTTTACCAAATCCAGCCTTTCAATTATTTCGCGGTAACTTTGTGGCAGTATATAAAATTCAGGAACTCCAACTGATTCTGTTTGAGCATAAAAATTAAAATATTTTACCTTTTCAGTATATGGTTTCGAGGTGTCGTAACCAAATCGTTTTAAACCACTAACCGGGCTGATTTGGTTTTTATCAACTTCAAAACCTTTGAATTCAATCATTTCAAATTTTGTTGTATCCAATTGATAGGCGACCGGGTAGTTATTAAAAGCCATTGATTCTTTGATTCCGTCAGCCCGCGATTTTTTTATCGCTTCGCTATTTTTGGATACGAAATTTGCCAGTACATTAATGAATTGGTAACATGACTTTACACGGTCAGGAAAATTTCTGTAAATCTGATTTTCTGTAATCATTCCGTAGCTGTGAAACATTGTTGCATAACCCGACGAATAACGCGGCCCTTCCTGTGTCATTGCAATTCCTTTTTTAGGGTCGTCATAAATATAGTCAACGTAAGGAATCAACTCGTAAGCTCCTTTCTTCATTTCAGAATATAGCTCTGGAAGGAATTTATTTCTGATAAAATTTTCCATTACCGGCGGGAAAAGTGCGGGTGGCGGAGGTATTAAAGTAATGCTGTATTGGTGGTCGGAACCATTTGTTGTGTGCGTATCCAGAAAAACGTCAGGATTCCATTCAGTAAAAATATTTGTAAAACTACGCGCATTCTCCGAGTCGCATTTTGTGAAATCCCGGTTCAGGTCGAGATTGGCATTATTTCCGCGAAACCCGGTTTCGTAAGGAGTGGTTTGCCCTGAACGGTTGTAGGCGCTGCGGTTTAAATGCCCGCCAATATTATAAACAGGAATAATAATGATTACAGTGTTTTCAAGCAGCTTCGCCATTCCGTCCTTATTTCTCAGAACATCGTCGGCAAACCAAAGACTCGCATCAATACCTTCCGGTTCGCCAGGATGGATTCCGTTGTTGATGAGCAAAACTGTTTTTCCCTGCTCCCTTATTTTTTCGGGATTGAATTCAGGTTCATTGTTAATTACAAACAGATGCAGTGGTTTTCCACAATCAGTTAAACCTTTTTCAAGCAAAATTGCATTTCCATAATTTTCATCAAGAAGTTTGAACATTTCAATTACTTCGGAATAAGTAGGCGTGTAGTTTTGTTCGTATTTTAACTTTAAAAGCGCGGGTTTTTGCGCAAAAACTGAAATGCAGACAAAAGTTGACAGAATACCGTAAAGCGTTTTTTTCATCATTTACAAATGATTTTCTTTGCGTTCTAAATTGATATTCGAATAACTGAACCCATTTTTTTCATCATAAAAATCTTCACGTGAAATTTCATTCCACTCTGAATAGTTTATTTCAGGAAAGAAAATATCGGCTTCAAACGGCTGATGTACAACAGTTAAATACAGTTTGCCTGCAATAGGATAAAACTGTCGGTAAATCATACCACCACCAATTATAAAAGCTTCTGATTCGTTTTTCACTTTTTCCACGGCTTCGTCAATCGAAAAAACAACTTCGCAGCCGGAAAAATTATCGTCTTTTTTATCTGTTATTACAATATGCCTGCGATTAGGAAGCGGCCATTTAGGCAACGAAAGCAGCGTGTTACGTCCCATAATTAAACTGTGCCCGGTTGTAATTTCTTTAAACCTCTTCAAATCGTTTGGTAAATGAAAAAGTAAATCGTTGTTTTTACCAATGGCAAAGTTTTCGGCAATGGCTACAATTATTGATATGTTGTTTGTATTATTCATTTGATAATTTGCAGATTTCATCAATTAACCGATTGCTAATCCACACATTTTTCTCTGTAAGCTCGATTAACAATGGTTTAATGTTTTTAAAAATACCTATATTTTTTGCTTTCAGTAAAATACCTATAGTTCCGGTAACCTTTAGTTCAGCATGTTTAGCATAGAGTCGGCCCAATTTTTCATCTATTATGATTAAATCTGCGCCAATCTCATTTGCCAAAATAATTGCTTCTGCTTCCCCCGCATCCAAATCTAAAAAGTAATTAAGAGACAATTTATCTTGGATTTTTTGGATTCGAATCCAGGAGAGTTTTGAGAGATCCTGATAATATTCTTTGTGTTTTCCGTTTTCGATTTCAAGGTAAACGGCATTTGGAATTATTACTTCGGTGTAAAGCTCTCTAAGGATTTCGAGCTGATTAAGCTTTAATAATGAAATAATTGGAGTTGTATTTGAAACAACTTTAAGCATTGGCAATGTCTTCGTTTAGTTCGTCTAAGGTTGAATATTGAAATAATGAAACCTGATAAGATGCCATTTTATCTAAAAATTCAATCCTTGAAATTCCCAATACCTTGGAGGCTGTTCCTGAAGATACTTTTCCGAGTTCAAATAGTTTTGCCAATGCACTCATTTTCATTTCGTTTTTAAAATCTTTTAAATTCAGTTTTAATGAATTTGCCAAAGACTCTGGATATGTTATTTGAATTGCCCGTTGCATTCTACTATTTTTTTATCAAAGATAATTAGAATAAAGTTTATCTCAATATTCGAGAATTATTGTTAAATCGGCAGGAAAACTATGCATTAAACCGCCACTTTCCCTTTAATATGCGGGTGTGATTGATAATCCACCAATTCAAAATCTTCAAATTTAAAATCAAATATATTTTTGATTTCGGGATTGATTTTCATTATGGGCAGCGGAAATGGCTCGCGTGTAAGTTGCAGTTTTACCTGTTCCAAATGGTTATTGTAAATGTGCACATCGCCAAAAGTATGCACAAAATCGCCTGGTTGCAGATTTGTAACTTGTGCTACCATCAAAGTAAGCAGTGCATAAGAAGCAATATTGAAAGGCACTCCGAGGAAAACATCGGCACTTCGCTGGTACAACTGGCACGAAAGTTTTCCATCGGCAACATAAAACTGGATAAGAATGTGGCAGGGCGGCAGATTCATTTTATCGAGTTCTCCGACATTCCAGGCACTAACAATGTGCCGGCGGGAGTCGGGGTTATATTTTTATCGAATCTATAACTTTGCTAATTTGGTCGATATGTTCCACCGTCCGGAGTTGGCCAGCTTCGCCATTGATAGCCGTAAATATGACCCAAATCGCCATCGGGATTTGCCCATTCGTTCCAAATTCGTACTCCGTTGTCGGTTAAATATTTTATGTTGGTGTCGCCGGCCAAAAACCATAAAAGTTCGTGGATTATCGATTTCAGGTGTAATTTTTTTGTAGTAACCACCGGAAAACCTTTACTTAAATCGAAGCGCATCTGATGTCCAAAACGGCTGATTGTACCAGTCCCGGTGCGATCTTCCTTGGGAGTGCCTTCTTTTAAAATGGTTTCCAAAAGATTCAAATATTGTTTCATAATTTTATTTTTTTAGTCCTCACCACACATCAGTTCGGGTAATAGAGCAACTACGGATTGCAAAATTAATTAAATGATTTTCGCATCATTGATATAAGTACATTTAAATATCCACAAAGTTTAATGTTGTTTACGGGAGGAGGAGTTTCCAACTCCTCATTTTTTTCACGGTGTTTCCAACTCCTCATTTTGTCACGGAGTTGGAAACTCCGTGTCCTCTATGGATTCAACTCTGTTCCGCATTTTTTGCAGAAAATTGCATCATCGTCATGGGTTTCGCATAAACAATTGTGGCACACCTGCGTATTTTGTTTGCTTGCAGGTTTCATTAATTCTGAAGTAACAATTCCGGTTGGGACTGCAATTATTGCGTATCCCAATATCATTACAATACTTGCGAGGAATTGGCCAAAGGCAGTCCCGGGACTGATATCTCCGTAACCAACAGTTGTAAGTGTAACAATGGCCCAGTAAATACTTGTTGGGATGCTTTTAAAACCATGCGGTTCACCTTCAACCAAATACATAATTGTTCCGATAATTACAACAAGTATAATTACAAGGAAAATAAAAACACTGATTTTTTCGCGGCTTGCCCATAAAGCCCGACCCAGTGACCGACCTGCGGAAGTGTAACGTGTGAGTTTCAAAATCCTGAAAACCCGCAACAACCGAAGCATCCTGATAACAACCAAGCTGTGCGATCCGACAATAACCAAACCCAGATAAGTAGGAATAACCGATAAAAAATCAATAATCCCGTAAAAACTAAAAATATAACGAACAGGTTTTTGGGTGATTAAAATTCGGAGAACATATTCAACGGTAAAAATGCCGGTAATTATCCATTCAAATTTATGTAAAGTCGAAAGATAATTTGCTGCTATCGATGGGACGCTTTCCAGCATTACCAAAACAACACTCACCAAAATCACAATAAGCAACACAACATCAAAGAGTTTTCCGGCGGGAGTATCGGCTTCAAAAATAATTTCGTAAAGTTTTTGTTTGATTTTGTTCATGCCTGCAAATTAGTGGGTTAAATATAGTATAAAACAAAAAAAGCTTCTCGTCTATTGACGAAAAACTTTTTTTAGTATTACCGAATTCTTTAATTCGAAAACAGTAAATAAAATAATTGATTTTAGTTTAGAACAGTTTCAACACTGACAAAGGGTAGGTTAAATGCTTCAGCAACGCCTTCATACACCACATTCCCATCAACAACATTTAACCCCTTGCGCAGTGGAACACTATCGATACATGCTTGTTTCCAACCTTTTCCTGCAATTTGAATAGCGTAAGGCAAAGTTGCATTTGTAAGTGCAATTGTAGAAGTCCGCGGCACAGCGCCGGGCATGTTGGCAACGCAATAATGAATTACTTCGTCAACAATAAAAGTTGGTTCGGCGTGAGTAGTTGCTACTGTAGTTTCAAAACATCCGCCCTGATCTACTGCTACATCAACCATTACAGTTCCGGGACGCATGGTTTTCAGCATATCGCGTGTTACGAGGTGCGGAGCTTTTGTTCCCGGAATTAGAACAGCACCAATAACTAAATCGTGTGTTCTCACCATTTCACGAATATTATAGTCATTGCTCATTCTGGTTTTTACATTGGCTGGCATAATATCGTCGAGATAGCGGAGGCGTTTCAATGAAACATCCATTATGGTAATATCAGCGCCCAACCCGGCAGCCATTTTCGCAGCTTCAGTTCCTACAATTCCACCGCCAATTATCAGCACTTTTGCAGGCATCACTCCCGGAACACCGCCCAGTAAAACACCCGAACCTCCATAAGTTTTTTCGAGGTATTTTGCTCCTTCCTGAACCGACATTCGTCCGGCTACTTCACTCATCGGAACGAGTAAAGGGAGAGATCGGTCATCAAGTTCAACGGTTTCATAAGCCAGGCAGATTGAACCATTTTTTAACATTGCGTTAGTCAACACTTCCGACGAGGCAAAATGAAAATAAGTATATAAAATCTGCCCTTTTTTAATCAGTTTGTATTCCGATTCAATAGGCTCCTTGACTTTGATAATCATTTCAGCAATTCCATACACATCTTCAATTGTTGGCAACATAATCGCTCCGGCTCCTATATAATCTTCATCTTTAAATCCGCTGCCAAAACCACCACCAGCCTGCACATAAACTTCGTGACCACGTTTTACTAACTCTGCAGCTCCGGCAGGTGTGAGCGCAATGCGGTTCTCGTTATTCTTAATTTCCTTTGGTACACCAATTATCATTTCCGTAATTTTTAATTTATTTCGAACTGTCAAAAGTAGGCAGGCAGGATTTATAAAAACATGATAAAAATTAATTATTTGTCATATTTATTATTCATAATCCAATAGTTTATCATCATGCTAAGATACTGGAAGTTAATTTTTTAATATTATTTCAAATCGATTTTTTTTTATACCCTTCAATTTCAAATTGATACTTGTATATTTGCTTTTTTTACAAAAACATATTTTTATAACATGCCATCAGTATCAGACAGGGGTAAAATAATGCCCGATTCACCTATAAGAAAGTTAGCACCTTTGGCCGAAAAAGCGAAAGAGAGGGGAAGAAAAGTGTATCATTTAAATATCGGTCAGCCCGATTTGCCTACCCCGCAGGTGGCGATTGATGCGATAAAAAATATCGACAGAAAAATACTGGAATACTCGCCCAGTGAAGGGATTCGTTCGCTTAGAAATAAATTGGTTGGTTATTACAAAAGATTCGATATTGACGTAACCATTGATGATATAATAATTACCACCGGCGGAAGTGAAGCAGTTACTTTTGCTTTTATGAGTTGCCTCGATCCGGGTGATGAAATTTTAGTGCCTGAGCCTGCATACGCAAATTACGAGGCCTTTGCAATTGTGGCAGGTGCCAAAATAAAACCGCTTGTTTCGAGCATTGAAACTGGTTTTGCCTTGCCACCAGTTGAAGAGTTTGAAAAACTAATTACCCCAAAAACAAAGGGAATTTTGATATGCAACCCAAACAATCCAACAGGTTATTTATACACGCAGGAAGAAATGGATGCTATTCGCGACTTGGTAAAAAAATACGATTTGTACCTGTTTTCTGATGAGGTTTACCGCGAATTTTGTTATACCGGAGCTCCTTATATTTCTGCATTTCATCTCGAAGGTATTGAGCAAAATGTGGTACTTATCGATTCAGTTTCGAAACGCTACAGCGAATGTGGTTTGAGAATTGGAGCACTTATCACGAAAAATGTTGAAGTACGCCGCAATGTGATGAAATTTTGCCAGGCCCGTTTAAGTCCTCCATTAATCGGCCAAATTGCCGCCGAGGCATCCATCGATGCCGACCCAAAATACATGCTGAACAACTACAACGAATATGTAAATCGCCGCAAATTCCTGATTGACGGACTAAATCGTATCGAGGGTGTTTATTCGCCAATTCCAATGGGCGCGTTTTACACAGTCGCAAAAATTCCGGTTGACGATGCCGATAAATTCTGTGCCTGGCTTTTATCCGATTTCGAATATGAAAACCAAACTGTATTTATGGCACCTGCCTCAGGTTTTTATACCGACCCGAAAAACGGAATAGATCAGGTTCGAATTGCTTACGTCCTAAAAAAGGAAGACCTTGCCATTTGCCTAAAAATTCTGGAAGAAGCTTTGAAAGTTTATCCGGGAAGTAAAGTACGACAGAAAGTTGTTAGCAATAAAATAGTAAGTTCTTAACCGAAAGTTATTTCAAATATTCGTGAAGTCAAGCCGTTAATAATAAAAGTTGTAAGATTTACGTTTGGATAAAAACTAAATCTTAAAACGATGAAGAATCTTCTGGCAATAAAAATTCGAAAAATTAATTTGTTCGAAAAAAAACATGTGGTAAGCCGAATTGCATGTTTAGTTTTTATCCTGTTTTTAACTTCTTATATTATTGGAGACGGATTTTCAACAATCGACCATTATGTGTTGGGTGTATTATTCGTTTTCCTTATTCAATTTATTTTTCAATTTAATTGGATAAATTTCTATTTTGGATTGTTGATGTTTATCGTTGGTGCTTACTTTTCTTTAGCTGTTTTATCTGAATTCCTTGAATTTCCGGTTCCCAATCCTGATGCATACTTATTGTTAATGGTTGGTTGGTCTTTGTGTTTGACAGTTTGTGTATTTGCTGTTTTAATGATTAGAGGGTTTATAAAGTCGTTGAATTAATTTTTATATTTTATAGAAATATTTCAAAAATGCATTTAAATAATTTATCATTTACAGCTGTTTTTGTTGAAGATCCTGAGGGAGGCTATTCTGCTTTCATTGAAGAAATTCCGGGTGCAAACTCTCAGGGAGAAACTTTGGAAGAGGCAAAGGAGAATTTAAAGGAAGCCTTGCAAATGGTTTTGGAAACGAATAAAATTCTATCTCAAAAAAATATTTTAAAAGGAACAAAAAGTCACAGGGAAACGCTTTATTTTTCTGAATGAAAAGAACAAAACTCATAAAACATTTAACTAAAAATGGATGCTATTTACTTCGAGAAGGTGGAAGACACAGTATATATTTTAATTCAAAATCCAAAAAATAACTGCAATTCCAAGGCATCCTGAGATTAAACAATTTATTGCAGAAAAAATCTGCAAAGATTTAGATGTCGAATTTCCATAGGGAAAGTAAAAATTCCGGTTTTAGCCATCAAACCGGATTTTTTTCCTACTCCCTCTCTTTAGGAGAAGGTTGGGGAGAGACCTCTTATCCTCTCCATCGCTTCCAGTACATTTTCCCTGTCGGCAAATGCTGAAAAGCGAAAATATCCTTCGCCAGCAGGACCAAAACCTGAACCGGGAGTTCCGACAACATTGGCTTCATTTAAAACCTTGTCAAAAAATTCCCACGATTTCATTCCATTTTTGGTTTTTACCCAAATGTATGGTGCATTTTCTCCGCCGAAAACCTCGTAACCTGCGGCTGCCAAACTCAGTTTCATTATCCGCGCGTTTTCCATGTAATAAGCAATTACTTCGGCAACTTCTTTTTTGCCCTCATCGGTAAAAATTGCCGCAGCTGCTTTTTGAACCGGGTATGAAACGCCATTGAATTTGGTGGAATGACGACGATTCCACAATTTCTTAACCTGATGGGGATTTCCCTGTTTATCGTAAGCCATTAATTCACCTGGGATTACTGTGAAGGCACAACGCGTTCCGGTAAATCCGGCAGTTTTTGAAAAACTACGGAATTCAAGCGCCACACTGTTTTGCTCCTTCAATTTCATAAATTGAACGAGGAATGCTATCATCAGTTATAAATGCTTCGTAAGCTGCATCATATAAAATGATACTATTATTTTTGATCGCATAATCAACCCATTTTTTCAATTCTACTTTGGTTGCAACAGTTCCGGTTGGATTGTTCGGGAAACAGAGAAAAATCAGGTCAGGAGTTTCGGTTGGAAGTTCAGGTATAAATCCATTTTCTGCAGTGCAGGGCATGTAAATTATACCTTCGTAATAACCGTTTGCCTGACAAACTCCTGTTTTTCCGGCCATTACAGTTGTGTCGGCATAAACAGGGTAAACCGGGTCGCAAATTGCAATTTTGTTGTCGTTCCCAAAAATCTCCTGAATATTCCCTGTATCGCATTTTGATCCGTCGGAAATAAAAATATCGTCAGCCGAAATATCTACTCCGCGGTTGTGATAAGAGTTTTTTGCAATTGCTTCACGTAAAAATCCATAACCTTGTTCGGGTCCGTAACCTTTAAATGTTAAGCCTTTTGCCATTTCTTCAACGCCTTCGTGAAATGCTTTTACAACACTCGGGACAAGTGGTTGGGTAACATCTCCAATTCCCATTTTAATTACTTTTTTGCCAGGATTGGCAGCAATAAATTCATTTACACGACGCCCGATTTCGGGGAAAAGATAACCAGCCTGAAGTTTCAGGTAATTTTCGTTAATATATGCCATTGAAGTATTATTTAATTATTTTCTGAATAAACAATTTTAGATCAGGGAATTTATTGTGTATGATTTGCCATATTTCTTCGGCATCAACTCCAAAATAATCATGAGTACTATATTTCTTAAACATTTAATTTTCCTCCATTCAATTTCTGAATTGTTGATTTTAAATTCATCAGAAAGTTTTGCCGAAACTCATTGTTCAACAACTTCTTGTTTTTCGAAAGGAAATCTAATATTTGTTTCTGTGTATGCATAACTCTGCAAATTTAAAAATAAAATTCCGAGAAACAGATTTGATCATTAAGAGCGGATAATTTTCATTGTAGTTTAATACATTTGCAACCTTAAAATATAACATATGCAAAATTTCTTTGTAAAATCTCACGGTTTAGGCAACGACTATATAGTTTTAAGTGAGTATGAAATCAGTTTCGAATTGACAAAGGAAGCCATCCAAAAAATTTGTGATGTTCATTATGGAATTGGTTCCGATGGCATACTACTGAAAGTACCCAGTTATAAAGCCAATTTTGGTTTACGTATTTTAAATCCAGACGGTTCGGAGGCTGAAAAAAGTGGAAACGGATTGCGTATTTTTGCCAAATATTTATACGACAGTAAATTCTCAAAAGAAAAAATATTTACCATTGAAACTCCAGGCGGAGTAGTACGCGCAGAAGTTGTGGAGGAAGTAAACAAAAAGGCCAAAACCATTAAAGTAGATATGGGAAAAGCCAATTTTGTTTCATCTGAGATTCCAGTAATCTGTGAAAAAGAAGAATGTATGGACGAAGTTTTAAACCTCGAATACAAAGACTACATTGTAAATTGTGTTTCGGTTGGCAACCCGCACTGTGTGATTTTAAAAGATGAACTCGATGAAAAAGAAATAAAACAATTTGGGACTTATATTGAAAATCATCAAATGTTTCCGAACCGCATTAACGTTCAGTTTGCCAAGGTAATTTCGCCCACAGAAGTTGAGATTATGATATGGGAACGAGGCGCCGGCTGGACTTTGGCTTCCGGAAGCTCATCATGTGCAGTGGCTTCCATATTGGTTAAAAAAGGTTTGTGCGAACCAAAACTAACTGTAAAAATGCCCGGTGGAAATCTTCAAATCGAAATAGACAAAGCCTGGAACATTAAAATGACAGGCGAAGTACGTGAAATTGCTTCGGGTACTTTTAGCAGTGAATTAATTGAAGATTTAGGACAGAATTCTAACTCAAACTGATTGAAGTTTTTGTGATTTCTATTTTCAATTGTCGGTGTGCTTCTTCGTTCAATTGCAGAATAAAAAGAATTGCCAAAAAAAAAGTTTTATGAAAATAATTTCATAAAACCTTCTGAAGTTACAATGGAAACTTGCCAATAATATTTTGATTTCCAATCTATTCCTTATCCATTATTTCAGTTTGCATTCTTACCGAATCTTCGTGGATTAACTGGAAAAGTGTTTTTACAAATTTTTCGTTTAGTTCCAGTTTTTTACCAATGTTTACACGTTCATCCATTAATTTAGTCCAGCGGTTAATTTGCAAAGCAGTAACATTGTTATCTTTTTTGTACTGGCCAATTTTTTTCACAATATCCATTCTTGAAGAAAGGGTTTCAAGCAACTCTCCATCAATGGCATCTATCCTGTTTCGCAAAACATCCAATTGACTTTCAAAATCGGGGTTACTTGCATTTTCATGTCTAATTACCAAACGGTCAAGTAATTTCGCAAGGTCAGCAGGAGTTAGCTGCTGAGCAGCATCGCTCAAAGCACACGAAGGATCGATATGTGATTCTATCATTAAGCCTTCCATACCCAAATCGAAAGCTTTTTGCGAAATTTCGTACAAGAATTCGCGCTTACCTGCAATATGACTTGGATCGCAAATAATAGGCAGATTGGGCAACAGCTGTCGCAACTCAATCATGGTTTGCCAGTTGGGATAATTTCGGTATTTGGTTTCACTAAACGGAGTAAACCCTCTGTGTATTGCCACTATGTTTTTTATACCTGCCTGATGAATGCGTTCTACAGCACCCATCCACAACTGAACATCAGGATTTACAGGGTTTTTCACCATAACAACAACATTACTGCCTTTCACAACATCTGCAATTTCCTGCACAACAAATGGGCTGGCAGTTGAGCGAGCGCCAATCCAAATCACATCCAACCCGGCTTTTAGTGCTTCTTCAGTATGCTGGGCATTGGCTACTTCAGTGCCAATCGGCAGACCTGTTTCTTGACGAACCATTTGTAACCATTTTAAACCTATTGAGCCAATACCTTCAAAGGAACCGGGACGTGTGCGGGGTTTCCAAACACCACCACGATATACAAAAACACGTTTATCTTTCGCCAGCAACCGTGCTGTATCCAATGCCTGTTTTTCCGATTCAAGACTGCAAGGTCCTGAAATTAAAAGTGGGTTGTCGAGTTTTGGCAACCAGGTTTTTATCGGATTAATGTCAAGTTTTAAAGTCATGATTATTTCGTATAAAGTTTTACAATTTTTTCCTCATTTTTTACTAAATGTGGGTTTTCTCCTTCGAGAATACCTCTTATATTATTGGCACTTACAATTAAATCGTGTAGCTTATCATCCTGCTCGTTGAACAAACAATCCCGAAATTCCTGCAGGTGTTTTATGTAAACATCAAGTGATTCAACAACGTAATTACGGTTTTGTTGAAAAATTGGATGCCACATTGTGCTTGAGCTTTTTGCCAGTCTAACAGTTGAATTAAATCCACCGCTTGCCAAGTCGAAAATTATGCTTCTGTCTTCTTTTGACTGAACAGCATTTGCAAGTGCATAAGCTGCAGCATGTGGAAGGTGGGAAACAAACGCGGTGCTGTGATCCTGCTCATCGGCAGTCATATAAGCAATATCCATCCCAAGCACCTGAAACATTTTTTCTGCCAATGCTAAATGTTGAGGACCAGAATCGGCATGGTCGCATAAAATTGTAATTTTCCCTTTGAACAAACCTTCGAGGGCAGCCGTTGGTCCGGAATTTTCAGTACCTGACATAGGGTGGGAAGGAACAAAGTTTTTGCGTTTAACGTGATTTTTTACCGATTCAAGAATAACCCTTTTGGTAGAGCTCATATCTATGACTGTTGTACTGTTGTTTATTGCGTCAAGTATTTGCGGTAATAATATTACTTCCTTATCAACAGGGATAGCTATAATTACAATATCTGTATTTCTTACACCTTCTTCAAGGCATTTGATACTATCTACCAATCCTAATGTTAATGCCTGATCTGCATGTTTTTGGTTGACATCAACTCCAATTAATTCAGTAGCAAACTTGCTTTTTCTTAAATCCATGGCCAGTGAACCACCAATTAAACCAAGTCCAATAATTGTAATTCTCATTTGTTTTGTATAAAAAAAGGTCTCGAGTAATTCGAGACCTTTTGGTAAAATATTTTAAGTTATAACAATACCCTACTTCCTGATCCCGTTTTTTGAACCATAATAAAAATAAAAGCAGAAGTACGAATTGTTAAAATTTGATTTCATTTTCTAAGTATTCTGTTGGCAAATATATGGATATATTTTTAATATGAAATAATCAATCAAAATTTGGTTGGAAATGTTCTCAAGTTATTGTTAGTTCTTTATAACTTTTTGGGTTATTATCATTTTCCCGTTCTCTTTTACAACAATAAAGTACATCCCACCTGCCAGGCTGCTTACATCCGGCTCAAAGCTTATTTGACCAATTACATTGTTGGTTTTATATATGGCGACAGTTTGTCCATAAAGATTAATTACTTCAACGCTCAACTCTTTAATTTCATTATTGGCCTGAACTGATATTTTAACTTTATCGTTAAAAGGATTAGGGTATACTAAAATATTTCCAGGAGATAAAATTTCAGAAGATGTTGAGAGTGGTGTTTGTATCCGAAGATTATCAATAGTCCAGCCCCAGCCATGTGCGAAAGGATCAGAGAACAGGCGAAACCGTATTAATATTATATCGTTTGCTTTAAAATTGCCATTTTCAAGAAGATTTATTTCATGAGAAATGTACCAATCTGAATTTCCATCAGTTGTTGAAACCTGATTATTATCTATATTCTTATTATAATTTGTTTTCCAGGTTGGGTTGTACCCCGAATCGTATCCGTTTGAAATCGGAAGCCAGTTTTCACCATTATCTTTACTACCTTCTACAATTACATAGTCCCAGAAATCATCGTCACCAAACTTTGAAAGAGCCTCGCCGGGTTCAACCAATACAACTTCATCAAAACTCATTGTACTATTTTGGTTTAAAATAATAGGGTGTTTCAGCAGTGTCGTAAAATTAAATTCTGAATTGTTTTTGTTGGGACTTGGATATGGATGTGGACTATGCAATGATGGATTTTCAAAGTTTGGCGCTTTGTAAACATCAAAATCGAATAAAATAAAATCATTGTCAGGTGTATTGAAATCGTTGTAATAATTTACAACAGGATCAAATATCCTTTCAATTTTGAAATTATAATAATTGCTTGCGGGACTTATTGTTTTATTGGCCACATTCGATTTATCAATTGCAATAATCTTGTAGGTTACCACATCACCATCTTTCAGTAATTCTTTGTTAATATTGAATATTCCTGAATAAATATTTGCTGAATCAAGATTCAAACCGAAAGATTGTTGCGGTATATTGTTTACCAAAAAATCAACAAATACTGTATCAACGCCCAGGTTATCATCAACTTCTGCAGAAATTACCATGTCCCGGCCATTAGAAACAAAGTATGGGATCGGAATATGATTTATTTCAGGAGGTGTATTATCAGGTCCAATTATTACCGAATAGTATTCAACAGGAGCCTCAGCAGGTACTGAAAAAGTACGGTTCTCTTTATCACTTGCTTTGATATAATAATCAATTTTTTCTGTGTCAAATTTGGGGTTTATAACAGCCAAAAAATGTTCAGTTGCATTGTCATATGTCATGGGCAACGAATCTACTTTACTTTTAAATCCATCCGTGGAAAAATAGACAAATACAGAATTGGTATCGAGTTCAAAATCACTTTCAATGGAAAGACTAAATTGTATAGGCTGTATTTTTTCAATATCCTTTGGTTTATCCAAACGTAGTTTCATTAACTTCCATCCTATGTCGGCCAATATTCCTTTTGTAATTGGTCCCGGATCATGAATTGCTTCTCCTTTTCCTATGGCGTGTGTCATTAAGGAATTTTCATTAGAAAATGGGTAAGTCGCATCGTTTAAATGATAAATACTTGATCCACTGTTCCATTCCGAAGGGGCATAAAGTCTGGGTTTTTTGCCTGAATTATTTGCAGTTGCAGTGGGGCTTGAGCTATATAAAAGGTTTGAAGTTAGAGCATTTAACAGTTCTAGAGAAGGCATGTTAAAAAAGGTAGTATCAGTAAGCATTAAATTTTTCCCGTTCACAACCATAATATCAAAAGCAGATGCATCTCCGGCGTTTTCATTTCCGTAGGCACCCACATTTCCTGTTGTATAAAAAAAACCTGTAAATCCAAGACCATGTCCCAATTCATGTAAAACTACTGTTACAAAGTCGTACAACAGTTCCGGGGTTTTTCCATCAGTTCCAAAATACCACTTAAGATCTTTGTTGAAGGTTGCACTAATATCAGGCGATGATGAACCTGAGATTTCTGAATTGGTAATTTTTTCGACAACACAAACCGGATAAAAACAATTTTTATGAGGTGCATCATCGAAATTGGCATAATAATCAGTGGGTCCTGCGCTACCCAATGTATTATCATCCATTGACCGCCAACGGGCTTCAACATAAATTGGGATATCAGATTCGACCAGGTATTCCCAAATGTTAACTGCATATTCAAATGCAGCTTTTGCATCAGCAGGAAATAAGCTGTACGTAACAATTATATGTGATTTTTTTTCCCCTGACTTTAACATTATTTCCGGTGGAGGCGGAATAAATGATTTTTCAACTTTGTTTGAAGCAACACAAATAGTTGGCGAAACCTGTAATTTACTTTTTCTCCAGTCGTTTTGTCCGTTAACTGAATTTAATCCAAACAAGCTGGATACAATAAATATGTATAATAATTTCACTTCCTGATGCATTAACTAACGAAATGACAAATGTAACATGATAATTGTTTTGGTTTAAAAATATTTACAATTTGAAATAAAAGAATAGTCACAATTTTTTCAATGAAAATGGAGAAATAAAAAATGCTGAAAATTAAATCAGCATTTTTTTAACCTCTGTGTAGTAAAAGAGCATTTTATCACCAATCATCACGTTGTAAAAGTTGTTTCTTTTTTGTAAATACTAAATTAATTAGAATTACTGCCGAAGTGATAAGGCCAATAACTGCTGCCACAAAAGCAACTAATAATAATGTTTTCATAATTCAATTTTTAATGATTCTTTTTGTTATTGTTTTTGAGTTTAAATCAGTTAAACTTGCCAGATAAATGCCTGGTTTAAAAGATGATAAATCGATTTTTATTTTTGGATTGTACTGTATGTCATATATTGTTTCACTAAACACATTTGACCCTGTTAAATCTGTGATTCTAATATCAACCGATGATAGATTTTTGAAGTTCCCGCAATCAAAAGTTAATGTGCCTGAAAAAGGATTAGGATAAATATTTAAATCTTCATTGGCTTGAATATCTTCCTTCGCTCCCGTAGTTACTACATCTTCTTCATTCCAGGAATTTGTACTCCAACCAATTTCAGATAAAACCTGAAGCGTATTAACACCGGGATTGTGAATAGCTTCACCTTTATAAGCATGCGCACTCATAAGTTCGTTTGAAGCGCCGACCCCAGGATCAGTCTTTGTTAGATGATAAATACTAACTCCATTTACCCATGTGTTAGGTGCATAAATTGTAGCCTTTTCAACTTCATTATTCTCTGCCAAATAACTAAATACCAATGAATTTGAAGTTAATTGTTTTGTTAGTTCCTTAGAAGGGCAAGGAAATAATTGATTATCAGCAATTCTTTGTTGATTTGAATTAAAAACATAAAAATCATAAATGCTTGGAGCATTACTTGAGTTACAAAAGCGCGAAATGCCATTTTCAGAAGTAAAGAAACCCGAAATACCCAATCCATGGCCAATTTCATGTAAAACCGCTGTTACAAAATCGTATTGGGTTGAAGGAGTTCTTCCATCTGTTCCAAAATACCATGATTGTGAGCTGTTAAATGAGCATGATATATCAGCTTCTTCTTCACTATTATATTCTTTACCGCTTAGTTTTTCAACTAAAGCAATGGGGTAGAAAATATTGGCTCGCGGAGTTCCTTTGAAATTTCTGTAGAATAGAGATGGTTTACCATGTCCGAGTGTGTTTTTATCTAAAACTTCCCAGTTTGCATGAATATTTATAGTTACTGGTGAATAAATGGATTTCGCCCAAATTGAAACTGCGTAATCAAAGGCCTGTTTTGCATTTTCAGGAAATCCATTGTAGGAAACAACAATTTTTGTACTCGTAGATCCTGATTTTAAGTTATTATTTATGTCCACCGGCGGTGTAAACATTTTATTCACCTCATCTAATCCAATATTTATCGGGCTTTGAGCTTCAGCAAAATCTGCTATTGATTCATGTTGGCCAAATGCACTTAAAATAATTAAGTTGCATAGAATAGAAATAAACGTCCTTTTCATTTCAATTCGATTTAATGTATTAAACCAAACCTCTAAGCCACACTGGATGAGATACTAATGAAACATTTCCGCCAACTGAACGGCATAAGTTGCTAATTTTGAAAAAGTTTCTAACCTGGTTGAATGGGTTTGTAATGTTATTTCAACCAGTGGGTTTGTAAAAACCAATTCTAAATTTCAATGCAACGCAACTGAGCCCAAGGCATCAATTTCATTTCTTAAATAAGTACTTTTGAAACTTTTTTTGCACCTGCAAAAACTATTGAATCAAAAGCGTCTGTCTCATGACAGGTTTTATTACGGGTTTGTAGGTGTAAACGTAAATAAACAATTTGTTTATTGCAAGCTTTTTCCTTAGTTTAGAATCAAAAAAAATTAACGAATTAAATTATTTATGAAATTTTTATTAACAACCTTACTTGCTGTATCAGTTATATTTATGTTTTCCTCGTTTGTTCCTGATAAAGAAAAATACGATGAACTTTACAGACCACAGTATCATTTTACGCCTGAAAAGAACTGGCACAATGATCCTAACGGTTTGGTTTTTTATAAAGGGGAATACCACATGTTTTATCAATATAATCCGAATGGTAATGAATGGGGTTTTATGCATTGGGGTCATGCAATAAGTACCGATTTGATTCACTGGGAACATTTGCCTGTCGCTCTTTACCCTGACAATAAATCTGAAGACAAGGAATATTGCACAGCTTTTTCAGGTTCTGCTATTGTAGATGAGCATAATTTGCTTGATAAACAAAGTGGCGATGAAAAAACACTTGTTGCTTTTTATACAAGTAAAAGCTGCGGGCAAAGGATAGCTTACAGCACTGATAAAGGAAGAACGTGGGAAAAATACGCTGGAAATCCGGTTATTCCCTACGATGAAAATGATGATGCACGCGATCCAAAAGTGTTTTGGCATCCAGATACACAAAATTGGGTGATGGTTCTGTACAGAAAAACTTCTAAGTAATGAAAAATCTAAAGGAGTATCCATTTATACTTCGAAAAATTTAACCGAATGGACATGGAAAAGCCATATTCCGGGATTTTACGAATGCCCCGACTTAGTAAAACTTAATGTTACAAATCGCCCTGGTGAATCAAAATGGGTACTTTTTGATGGCGATGGCAGTTATTTAATTGGCTCTTTCGATGGTGAAATTTTTACACCGGAATCGGCAAAAATAAAGAGTGACTTTGGCAAAAATTATTACGCAACCCAAACCTGGAGTAATATACCTTCAGATGATGGGCGCACTTTGCAAATTGCCTGGATGAAGGGCGGTGAATTTCCGGAAATGCCTTTTAATGGGCAAATGTCGTTCCCTTGTGAGATTTCTCTTACAAAATTCAGTTTTGGTTATAAATTGGTTCGCAAACCTATTAAAGAAATCGAAATGTTACATGGAAAACATCAAAACTGGGAGAATAAAGTTATAATTCCCGGAATCAATGACAATAAAACAAAAAGCGTTAAAGGCGATTGCCTGCATATTATTGCCGAATTTGATTTAAAAACTTCTGATAATTTTGGATTTTTCGTCCGCAACAGCAAGAAAACTCCTGGTACAGAAATTTCATATAATGTAAAACGTGGAGTACTTACAGTTTTAAATTCTACTGTCCCTGTTGTGCCTGTTAACAACAAAATTTCTTTGGAAATATTATTGGACAGATCCTCCATCGAAATATTTGCAAACGATGGACAAGCAGTACTATCCAATTGTTTTACCCCAACAAAAGGGGCTATGGATGTTGTACTTTACACAAATGGCGGTGAGTTGGGAATAGATAATTTGGATGTTTACGAAATGAAATCCATATGGGTTGAAAAGAAATGAATTTCAGCTAAACCTGTCAAGTAAAATATTTATTTATCTGCGTTTCAATATTGAACATCCAATCTTCTATTTCATCAAAAAATTAAAATCGTCTTTTGAAGTGAGTTCGAAAGGGTTATTGCCTTTTTTAAAAATACGGCATGTACGATTTCCAATTAAACTAAGATTTTTATTTTCAAGTTTCAACATTGTTCCTTCTCGCAATCCGGTTACATATAAATTGGGATTGATTTCCAAAAATTCATTTATCCTTTGTTCGCGGGTTTCTCCGCCGTGTCCTTCAGGATTATCATGCAAATAGTGTGGATTTATTTGGAATGGAACAAGTCCGATACAATCGAATCCCATCGGATCGATTACAGGCATATCGTTGGTAGTACGCAAGGTAGGACAGGCAACATTTGCGCCAGCACTCCAGCCAATATAAGGAGTCTGGTTGAATACTTTTTCGCGGATTGGGTTCATCAGTTTATTTTCGTGCATCAACCGAACCAGTTGCCATGTATTTCCACCCCCAACAACAATTGCTTCTGCGTTATAAACGGCTTTTATTTGATCAGCAAACGTATGGATACCAACAATATGATGCCCAATTTCAGTAAATCGTTCTTCAACTTTTTCACAATAGGTATCATACGAAAATGTAACAGCTGCATAGGGAATAAACAGCGCAGTTACAGGTTTTTCTCCCAGGAACTTTTTAATCTCGTTTTTGGGGTAATCCAGGTAAGACTCGCCAGGCATTGTTGAGTTACTAATCAGAAGTAGTTTCATTTTTTTATGTATAAATTGTTAACCAAACAAAAGAATATTTAGCTTATTGGAAAATGATTTTTAGCAGGGGATGAAATTTTCACTTATATAAATCCATCACATCACAATTTGCCATTTCAACAAAAAAGTCACTTATTTTTGAAGTCAAATCATCCAGGTATTTTTTACCTTTTTCGGCACTTGCCTTTCTGGGGTTGCCAACTCCTGTATCCTCAGAAACTTTGTTCCAATGTCGCGGAATCCAGGCAGTTTTGTCAACAACACCCTTTAATTTCGATGATTTGGCTTTCCCATCACCAGCTTCATCAAGCCGTAAAACCAGATTCGGAAAATAGTGCATAATAACACTTGTTTCCATTTCGCCGGCATGATCGCCTTCTTCTTCAAAATAATTCCTGAGATCGAGTATCTTGAACCACTCAATCAAACTAATCAACATTTCCGGAAATTGCGGCTGTATTTCACGAATCATTGGTTTAAAATCGTTGCCACCATGCCCGTTCATTAAAACCAATTTCCTGATTCCCTGGTGATTAAGAGCTTCAACAATATCTTTAAAAATAATGATTTGCGTGGAGGGTTTTGTATGTAAACAGAAAGGTAAATCAATCTGTCCCGGATTTTGAACGCCAAGCGGAATGGTTGGAAGTACCATTATTTTTGCCCCTTTTTCCCATGCTTTTCCCGCAGAAATTTCTGCAATTTTAGCTGTTTCAAGCGAATCAGTTCCATAAGGTAAATGGTAATTGTGTGGTTCTGTTGCTCCCCAGGGCAAAACTGTAACTTCGTATTTCTGGTTTTTTACTTGTTTCCAGTTGGTTTGTTCTAAAATGTAATGTTTCATATTTTAAGAGTTGCCGGAAGTCTTATCCGATAGAATATCGGATAGAAATCCGATGTTAAAAAAAATGTTATTGTATTTTGAATTTTGTAAAATATATACTTTCATAAGGATTTGTTTTCCCCCCTTCGTGAACACAACCTAAAGTAGTGGGATTTATCAATGTTAAATCAGAATAAGCTGAAGGCCCAGGATTTAAAACTTTGGCGATAGCCCAGGTTCTACCAAAATCATGACTTACTTTTAAGGTCATATTTACACGTACGGTTTCACTGGCCGGATTCAAAAACCAAAGCGACTCATTTTTCTCAGCGAAGAGAAGACTTGCCTGGCAAATGGGTTCAATCAAAGCAGTATCAGATTGAATAGCAGACCAGTTTAATCCTCCGTCTCCACTAAAACTGACTTTTCGTGATTTTTGTGAGCGGTCATAATTACGCATGTTTAGCAGTAATTTTCCATCGGGAAGCTCTGCGACTGTGCATTCATTTACCTGATCTTGTGGTGTTGTTCCACCCAATTGCCATGATTTTCCATTGTCATCAGAATAAATAATATGAGAAAAATATTTTTTCGTATCTGCCTGAATGTGATCGCATGGAATAACCAAACGACCTTTTTTTTCTCCATGTTTGAGTTGTATTCCATGGCATGGACCAGTGGCATACCAGGTCCAGTTTTCTCTTTTAACAGATGATGTTATTTCTTTTGGCTCAGTCCAATTTTCTCCTTCATCGGTTGAAGAAGCAATAAACACCCTGCGCGTATCTTTACTTTTCCCATCAATGATGTCAGATTCATGATCTAAGCCAAGATTCCAGGTCATTAACAAATGGATATCGCCTGTTTCAAAATCAACAACCGGAGCAGGATTCCCACAAACGTTGTCATTATCGTTCCAAATAATTATTAAGGGGCTCCAGTTTTCACCTTCATCAGTTGAACTTCGCATAACTAAATCGATATTGCCTGTATCGGAACTGTTATGTACGCGACCCTCTGCAAATGCAAGCAATTTTCCTGATTTTGTAGTTACAATTGATGGGATACGAAAAGTAGAATAACCATTGGTACCGCTTTTAAATATGGATTTTAATTGAATGGATTGAAATATTGTATCCTTTGCATTTTCATCTTGTTGAGCAAATATTGTGTCATTTAAAAAGTTAAAAACAAAAAGAGTGATAAGAAAACAGATATTCGATTTTTTAATCATAATTATTGATTTTCATACTTTTTGAATGTTATAATGCGTATTTCCTTTATTAAATCTGAACCGTACAATTAAAACCTTAGTAAAGTAATACCAAAAGTAAATGGCGTTAGTTCAGGTCCTTTATCAATCTTAAAAAATGTGTTCAAATCATAAATGGCATAAAAATTAATCCAACGGTAACCGGAGCGGAACATTATTCCATATTTGAAATTTTGCAATGAAAAATTATCAGTTACTTTAAGCTTCTTTTTTTGGTCATCCTGGTATTTAATTTTTGTGTAGCTGCCAATTCTGTACGAAAAATACATGCCCGATGAAAAATACAGACGGTTTTTATAATTGTTTATTGGGATTTGAATTTCAGCCAAAACAGGAACTGTCAATGAGAAGAGATACAGATTTGAACTTTGCTTGTTGCCATAATTAAAAGTTTTTGGAATAATAATATCATCCGCTGTTCGCTCAATGGTTGTAGTATCACTAAGACGGTAATATTGATATTGTACTCCCAAACCGGTTACAATTCCGAAATTGTTCCGATTGCGTTGAAGCCCAAAATTATGCTGAATAAGATTTAAATGAATCGAATTGGAAATCAGAATGTCGTTTTTCATAAACTCAGTTTTATATCCCGAATAATCGCGATTAAGAAATGTATTGAATCCGAAATCGATACCAGCCCAATTCCCTTTGAAATTATCTTTCCAAAAATTAAAACCATCTGAATTAAGGTTTATCTTTTTAAGTATTTCTTCAGCATCTTTTCTTATCGGCACAATCGTATCTGTTTCCTGTGCAACAGTGCTGGTGCTGAGAAGATTCAAAAGGGCAATAATTCCTAAAAACAAGTAACAAATTTTACGTATTTTAAATGATAAATTAGTTTCCATACTTTTTTTTATTCTGAACAGAATGTGATGTTTCAACAAATTTAACTGTTTAGAGTTGAATAAAATTGAAAAGTATGTAAAAAGAAAAAGTAAGTTTTTATTTTCCAACTTGATAAAATTCCAAATTTTAGTTATTAAATACTTGATATTGATAATGCTGATACGCTTAACTCCATTCTCAATACCTAAATTTAATAAATGCAAAAAAAATACATAAAACCCTGAAATTCATTTTAAAACAGTACCTTTGCGCCCAATTTTTATAAGACACTTTAATGATATTATTTAATGCAATGGGCCTCAGCGCCGAAATACAATCGGCGATTGAAGAATTAGGTTTTGTTGAGCCCACTCCTGTTCAGGAGAAAGTAATTCCTTTTTTAATGGAGAGCAAACAGGACCTCGTGGCACTTGCTCAAACAGGAACCGGAAAAACAGCCGCTTTTGGGTTACCAATTATACAGCAGATCGATTCGAACAAAAAATCTGTCCAGGTATTAATTTTAAGTCCAACCCGCGAGTTGGCAATGCAAATTGGCAGCGATCTCGAAAATTATTCAAAAAATTTGAATAAAATCAAAATCGCCGTTGTTTATGGCGGCTCTGATATACGAAAGCAAATCAGTGATATCGAGCGCGGTGCGCAAATTGTGGTTGGTACACCTGGCCGAACTCTTGATTTAATTAAACGTAAAAAACTGAAAGTTAACGAAATACGTTGGGTTGTACTCGACGAAGCTGACGAAATGCTTTCAATGGGTTTCAAAGACGATTTGGACGCAATACTTGAAACTTCTCCAGCCGAAAAGCAGACCCTTTTGTTTTCGGCAACAATGCCTCAGGAAATTATTTCGATTTCAAAAAAATACATGCACGATATTTTTGAAATATCCGTTGGAAAGAAAAACACAGGTACAGCGAATGTTGAGCACAATTATTATTTAGTACATGCCAAAGACCGTTACCTCGCACTTAAACGAATTGCCGATGTAAATCCAAATATCTACGGTATTATTTTCTGCCGCACTCGTATGGAAACCAAAGAAGTGGCCGACAGGTTGATGGAAGACGGTTACAATGCCGATGCTTTACATGGAGATCTTTCGCAATCACAACGAGACTTTGTAATGCAACGTTTTCGTGGAAAACACCTGCATATGTTAGTTGCAACTGATGTTGCGGCGCGCGGTTTGGATGTGAACGACTTAACCCATGTTATCAATTATAATCTGCCGGATGATCCCGAAGTTTATGTACACCGCAGCGGACGGACTGGACGTGCCGGCAAAAAAGGAATTTCTGTTACACTGATTCACTTGCGTGAAAAAGGAAAACTAAAACAAGTTGAAAGAACAGTAAACCAGCCATTTGTTAAAAAATTAGTTCCCTCTGGCAAGGAAATCTGCGAAAAGCAGATGTTTAGTTTAATCGACAGGGTTGAAAAGATTGAAGTTAACAACGAACAAATTGGAGAGTTTATGCCTGTTATTTATAAAAAACTGGCATGGCTCGATCGCGAAGAACTGATAAAACATTTTGTTTCAGTTGAATTTAACCGTTTTCTCACTTATTACGAAAATGCGCCTGATATAAATGTTGACGAATCACATCAAAATGAGCGCGATTTTTCAGGCCGGGGCGAAAGAGGCGATCGCGGCGAGAGAAGAGATCGGGGAAGAAGAAAAGATCGTGATGCACGGGATAGTCAAGATGGACGCGGCAGACGTGATGATTTCGGAGGAAAACCTGACCGAGGTGGCAGAGGTGGAAACTACGAATTTTCGAGGTTCTTTTTCAACATGGGTAAAAAGAACGGTATCGGTAAACGAACTATTATTGACATGATAAATCAGAATCTACCTGGCAAAAATATAGAAATTGGGAGCATTGAAGTTTTAAAGGGATTTTCGTTTTTTGAAATTGACAAACGGTATGAAAACGAGGTTTTGCGTGCATTCAAAGACGCAACTTACAAGGGTCAGAGAATAGGTATTGATATTGCAAAAGGGAAATAATTATTTTGATAGAATCAGCTTAAGAAATAACAATAATATAAGTAATTAACCATAGAAACCTGTAAAACAAAGTTTTGCAGGTTTTTAATTTTTATACCATTAAATGTTTATTAAACCTAAAAATAATATCTGATGATGAAGAATGTATACCATGTACTATAATTTTCAAAAATTTCTTCAAACAACCATTTTTTATACTTTTGATTTTTAATTCACTGTTGTACCAAATTAAAATCAGCTATATCTAATGAATTTAAGAAACACAATTTATTTATTTATTTTAATGTCCTTAACGTTTTGGTCTTGTTCAAAACCTGAAGCGAATCTTATGATTCAAAAAGAGATTAAAGAAAACTGGACTTTCAGCCAGGCCGGTAAAAATGAGTGGTTGCCTGCCACAGTGCCGGGAACGGTGCATACCGACCTGCTCGCCAATGGAAAAATAGAAGACCCGTTTTACCGTTTGAATGAACACGATTTGCAATGGATCGACAAAGTGGATTGGGAATACAAAACCACTTTTACAGTTGAAAACGAAATGCTTCAAAAAGACATTGTAGAACTTGATTTTAAAGGGCTTGATACTTATGCCGATGTGTTTTTGAATGGCGAAAAAGTGTTGTCAGCCGATAATATGTTTCGCGAGTGGGATGCGAATGTGAAAGAGTTTTTGAAAGAGGGCGAAAATGAGTTGCACATAATTTTTCGTTCGCCAATAGTTGAAGGCATAAAAAAATATGACGCTCAGGGATATGTAATTCCTGTTTCTGACAACGATTTGGCAAAAATCGGCAAGGTAGAAGGAGAAAAAATGGTAAGTATATATACCCGGAAAGCAGGTTATCATTTTGGCTGGGACTGGGGCCCGCGACTTGTTACCAGTGGAATTTGGCGGCCTGTAACTTTAAATGCCTGGGATAAAGCCAAAATCGAAAACCTGCAAATCATCCAAAATTCAGTGGCTGATGATAAAGCAACATTTACCGCTGTTTTCGAAATTGAAGCTGTCGGGAATGGGAAAGCTGACCTTTCAATTCAAAGCGACGGGGCAACTTTGGTTCAATCTTCTGTTAAACTTCAAAAAGGAATTCAAAAATATTCAGTTGATTTTGTAATTCAAAACCCAAAACTTTGGTGGACAAACGGTTTGGGAGAAGCGCATTTATATAATATCACGGGCGAACTGAATGTTGGTGGAAGCAAAACTTCCGAAGAAACCCGTATAGGTATCCGTACTTTGGAGCTGATTCGCGATAAAGATGATTCAGGCACTTCTTTCTATTTCAAACTGAACGGTCACCCCGTATTTATGAAAGGGGCAAACTATATTCCCAACGATGCATTTTTGCCTCGCGTTACCGAAGAAAACTACCGTAAAGTAGTTGAGACTGCCAGAATATCAAACAACAACATGTTGCGTGTTTGGGGTGGCGGTGTTTACGAAGAGGATATTTTTTATGATTTGTGCGATGAAGCCGGGATTTTGGTTTGGCAGGATTTTATGTTCGCCTGTGCCATGTTTCCTGGTGATGAAGCTTTTTTAGACAATGTAAAACACGAGGCCATCGACAATGTTAAACGTTTGCGCAACCACCCCAGCATTGGTTTGTGGTGTGGCAACAACGAAATTCTGGCTGCATGGAAAGGCTGGGGCTGGAAAGAAAAAGAGGAAGCCAAAAGCCAGGAAAATGCCGACAAAATTTGGAAAGCTTATGTAGATATTTTTCACAAAACACTTCCCGAAGTTGTGGCAGAATACGATTCTCAGCGCAGTTACTGGGGTTCGAGTCCATCTTCCGGTTTAGGAATTCCTGCTGACCTTGTAAATGGCGACGAACATTACTGGGGAGTTTGGTGGGGGAAAGCGCCTTTCCAAACTTATGCAACACACCTGCCGCGTTTCATGAGCGAATATGGTTTTCAGTCGTTTCCTGAAATTGCAACAGTTCGAAAATATGCTGTACCAGAGGATTATGATATTTTTTCGGAAGTGATGAAGTCACACCAGCGTTCGTCAATTGGCAACGGAACCATTGAATTCTATATGTTGAAGGAATATAAAAAGCCAAAGGATTTTGAGTCGTTTTTGTATGTGAATCAAGTTTTGCAAGCCGAAGGAATAAAATTTGGATTGGAAGGCCACCGTCGCGCAATGCCATTTTGCATGGGCAGTTTGTACTGGCAAATTAATGACGTCTGGCCTGTAGCATCATGGAGTTCAACCGACTACTACCAGAATTGGAAAGCGTTGCAATATTATGTGAAAAAAGGTTTTGAGCAGGTTTTGATAAGCCCTTACATGGATGATATCAAATTTAAAGTAGGTATCGTAAATGACCGTCTTGAAGACATAAATGCTGAAATGAAATTGAAATTAGTGGATTTTGACGGCAAGGTAATTTGGGAAAATGCATCGTTGGTCACCATTGCTGCCAATTCAAGCAAAGTTTTTTATGAAGTAAATAAAGCTGAATTTGAGCAGGAATACAGAAAAGAAATTGACCAATCGGTTTTTGTTTGCGAATTGGTTGAAAATGGAAAGACTCTCTCGAAAAATTCAATTTTTTTCAAGCCTTTTAAAGAACTTAAAATAGCAAAACCAAAAGTTGATTTTGAAATTACAAAAGCAGAAAACGGGTTCAATATCGAACTGAAAACCGATAAACTCGCCAAAAATATTTACCTGCAAATTGGTGATAAACAGGGATTTTTCTCTGATAATTATTTCGATTTATTACCGAATGAAAAAGCAACAATTAATTTGAAAACTTCAATTTCAGAAGAAAAACTGAAAGAAGTTTTAACGGTGAGAACGCTGGATGGGGCGTTTTAATAATTCAGAATTAAAATAATAAAAGTGAGATTACTTTTTCTATTATTAACTTTTAGTTCAATTTTCTTCCATAAAAAACCTGCAACAAATGCAAGGGTAATTCTTGAAGATACAAGTTTACGAAAGCAGGTGGGTTTTTTGGAAACAGGTGAAAAAGGGAAAGCCGGGTTTCAGTATTTGAACCAAGGAAGTTACAGGTTAATAATTGAATTTCCGCAGCAGGAAGGAAAGTGGATAAAAGAGAAAAAGAAATACAGCACTTTAGCGAAAGCCAGTTTCAACGAGAAAAACAAAACCTATTATTATCAGGGAAGTGAGGGGTATTTTGCTATCCAATTTAAATCAACACGCCGCATCGACAATGATCAGTTTAAACCCGTTTTTCGCGAATTGAAGGGAGAACATGAAAGGCAAATTGTTGTGGCCGAATTTCAAACAAGAAAAGCCGGTGCCCGTATTGAATTTACAATAGAAGCAATTACAGCCATGAAAATTCAAAAAGGCAACGCATAAAATTGAAAACGATATATCTACAATTTCGATACAGGGAATAAAATAAAAAATCCGGTAGTGCACCGGATTTTTATTTGAAAAGGTATGGTTGATTGTTTAAATAATATGGAGTTTTTCCCCCACTTTTATAAAAGCTTCTACAGCCAGATTTATTTGTTCAGTTGTGTGTGCTGCTGACAGTTGCACCCGAATCCGCGCTTTTTCGCGAGGCACTACCGGAAAAACAAAACCGATAACATAAACACCTTCTTTTAAAAGCTCATCGGCGAATTTTACAGCAAGTGGCGCATCATAAATCATAACCGGAACAATTGCCGTGTTTCCTTTTACCAGGTCGAACCCGGCAGCTTCCATTTTTTTACGGAAATGTTGGGCGTTTGCCATTGTTTTAGCAGGAAGTTCCGATGAACCCGAAAGCATTTCTATAACTTTTAAAGTTGCCCCAACCGTTGCCGGCGCAAGCGTATTCGAAAATAAATACGGGCGAGAACGCTGTCGCAACATTTCAATAATTTCTTTTCGTCCCGAAGTACAACCGCCATTTCCGCCGCCCATCGCTTTCCCGAAAGTTGTTGTGATAATATCGATTTTCCCCAATAAATCGTAATATTCAGCGGTGCCGCGACCGGTTTTTCCAATGTAGCCGGTTGCATGAGAATCATCAACCATTACAAGTGCATCGAATTTTTCAGCTAATGCAACAATTTTAGGTAGTTTGGCGATATCGCCGTCCATTGAAAAAACGCCGTCGGTAACAATAATCCGATATTTCAGGTTTTGTGAATCTTTCAGGCATTGTTCCAATTCTTCCATGTTCGAATGTTTGTAGCGAAAACGCTGTGCCTTACACAAACGTACACCGTCAATAATGGAAGCGTGATTTAATTCATCTGAAATAATTGCTGAATTTTCGTCAAGTAGCGGCTCAAAGACCCCACCGTTTGCGTCAAATGCCGCACAATACAAAATTGTATCTTCAGTTCCCAAAAATTTAGAAACCTTTTCTTCCAAATCTTTATGGATTTGTTGTGTGCCGCAAATAAACCGAACGGATGAAAGTCCGAATCCCCAGTTATTCATAATGTTTTGTGCAGCTTTTACAACTTCAGAGTGATTCGCAAGACCGAGATAATTGTTGGCACAAAAATTTAAAACCGAGTTTCCACCAACTTCAATTTCAGAACTTTGTGATGAAGTAATTATCCGTTCAGTTTTATATAAACCTTGTTGTTTAAGCTCTTCGAGCGTATTTTGCAGGTCTTGTTTCATTTTTCCGTACATGGCAAGATTGTATTTTAAGATTCAGTACAAAATAAAAAAAAGTGCATGAATTAAAAAGTGATAAATGACAGCAACAAATTCAATCTAAATGAAATTATTGTTTGAAAATTGTTTCACTTATTTTTGTAAAAAAGCATAAAAGGATGAAATTAACTTTGGTCATTAAAAAAGGGAAAAGTGATTTTTTAATAGGACAATTAAAAGAGTTGCCAGAGGTATTTACACAAGGAAAAGATATTGCTGAATTACGTGAAAATATATTAGATGCTTTGGAATTATATTTTGAAGATCTAAGAGAACAATATTCGCCAAAAGGAGAAATGATTTCTGAGGAAGAAATTGTAATTGCCTGATAAATGTATGAAACGAGCCAAATTTATCAAATATTTAAATCAAAATAATTGTGGCTTTGTTAAACATGGCGGGCGGCATTAAAAATATATAAACCATAATAATGGGAAAAAATCAGTAATTCCACGACATTCTGAAATTGACGAATATCTATGTGAATTAATTTGCAAACAGCTTGATATTCCAGTTCCAAATAAAAAATAAGAATGTAAATTACTCTGCATTCTTGCATTCTTGCATTAACGTATTCAATCCTTAATTTCTTCTATCTTTGCCCCACAATTCAAAAAAAAAGTTGAAATGACTGACAGGAAAGTAAGGGTGCGTTTTGCCCCAAGTCCAACAGGGCCGCTGCATATGGGAGGAGTGCGCACTGCATTGTTCAATTATTTATTTGCCAAAAAACATGGTGGCGATTTTTTACTTCGCATTGAAGATACCGACCAAAACCGTTTTGTGCCAGGCGCTGAAGAATATATTATTGAAAGTCTGAACTGGTGTGGATTACATTTTGACGAAGGTCCGGGAATTGGAGGAAAATTTGGACCGTACAGGCAAAGTGAACGCAAAACATTATACAAGGAATATGCTGACAATCTGCTCGAATCGGGCTGGGCTTATTATGCTTTTGATACTCCGGAGGAGCTGGAAGCAATACGTTTGGAAGAAGAAAAGAATGGAGGCGTTTTTTCGTATGGAATTCACACCCGTGGAAATCTTTGCAACTCTTTGACGCTATCAAAAACTGAGGTTGATGAAAAACTAAAAACGGGTGAATCTTATGTTGTTCGGTTTAAAATGCCCGAAAATACAAATGTTACCGAAAATGATATTATTCGTGGTGAAGTAACATTTAACACTTCTGTTCTCGACGACAAAGTAATTTTTAAAGCTGATGGAATGCCAACTTACCATCTGGCAAATGTTGTTGACGATCATTTGATGGAGATTTCGCATGTTATACGCGGTGAAGAGTGGTTGTCATCAATGCCTTTGCATGTTTTGTTGTACCAAGCTTTGGGATGGGAAAATACAAGACCCAGATTTGCCCATTTGCCATTAATATTAAAACCTGTTGGCAAAGGAAAACTGAGTAAACGCGATGGCGACAAAATGGGTTTTCCCGTTTTTCCGCTGCTTTGGAAAGACACTAATTCAGGAGAAACTTTCCGCGGTTACCGCGAAGATGGCTACTTTCCGGAAGCATTTATAAATTTACTTGCACTGCTTGGCTGGAATCCCGGGACAGAACAGGAATTCTTTTCACTGGAAGAATTATCAGAAATTTTTAGTCTTGAACGTGTTGTAAAATCAGGTTCACGATTCGATCCCGAAAAAGCAAAATGGTTCAACAAACATTATTTTCAGCAAAAATCGGTTGAGGAACTTTCAGATTTATTTAAACGGGTATTAAATGATAAAGGAATTTCAACTTCGGATGAAAAAATAAAAAAAGTGGTTGCCGAAGTGAAAGAACGTTGCCAGTTTGTTTCTGAACTTTGGGAACAAAGCAATTTCTTTTTTGTGGTTCCTGAAAGTTATGATGCAAAAACTGTTGAAAAACGTTGGTTGCCAGAAACCCCTGCACAATTAACAGCCATTTGTGAGATTTTTTCTGCAATTGAAAATTGGGAACAATTAAATATTAAAGAGGCTTTTTCAAATTTCATGAACGAAAAAGGATGGAATTTTGGGGCATTAATGAACCCGCTCCGTTTATGTTTGGTAGGGGGAAATGTTGGTCCTGATTTATTTAAAGTCTGCGAGATTGTGGGGAAACAAGAGACGATTGAAAGGATAAAAACTGCGATTATAAAAATAGAAAAAGCCCCCTAAATCCCCCAAGGGGGACTTGTCACCGCTCTAATTTTATCTTTCTAAAAAGTTTTTGGCATAAACCAAATCTTCGGGAAATGTGATTTTTATATTTTCCCTGTTACCATCAACTAAATGTATGGTTTCACCAAAACTTTCAAGTACTGTCGCGTCATCTGTAAAGGTGTTTGAATTGGTCTGTTGGTAGGCATTTTTTATTAATTGTGTCTTGAAGGTTTGTGGCGTTTGCACAAGAAAATATTTTGACCGATTAACCGGAAAATTTTCTGATCCTTCAACAATTCTTACAGATTCAGAAACCTGTATTACGGGAAGTGCATTTCCTTTATTCCAAGCAGTTTCAAAACAATTTTCAATGGTTTTTTCAGAAACAAGTGGTCGGACACCATCATGGATAAATACAATTCCTTCACCATGCAATTAACTCCAATCCATTTTTAACAGAATCAAAACGGGTTTCTCCTCCAAAAGCTATTTTATGTTGAACCTCGAATTTGTGCTTTTTACACAAGGATTTCCAGAATTCAACCTGGGCCTTTGGGAGAATTACAACAAAATCAATTTGCTGATCATACTGTTTAAATGCGTCAAAAGTGTGCATCAAAATTGGGCGGCTATTTATTTCGAGGAATTGCTTTGGAACATTTTTGTTCATGCGGCTTCCACTCCCCCCGGCGACAATTAAGGCAAACTTTTTCATTGTGGTTTTGTTAATTTGTACATTATTGCAGGTAAAAATAATTTAAATATATTCAGCATGGATAAAGTCTTCGAATTTCTGACCGATCTGTCGGCCAATAACAACAGGGAATGGTACAATGCCAATAAAAACAGATATGAAGAAAGCCGCGAAAAAATACTTTTTTTAACCGATGTTATTATCAACGAGTTACGCAAGTTTGATCCCGAAATCCCTGCTTTGGCTCCAAAAGATTGTGTATTTAGAATTTTTAGAGATGTAAGATTTTCAAACGATAAACGCCCGTATAAAACAAATTTTGGTGCTTTTATTGCCAAAGGAGGTAGAAAAAGTATGTATGCAGGCTATTATTTTCATATTGATCCCGAAGGAAGTTTTGCCGGTGGAGGCGTTTACATGCCACCAGCTGAACCATTAAAAGCCATTCGTGAATATATGGCGGAAAATGGAGAAGAGTTTCTAAGCATAATAAATAGCAACAATTTCAGGAAAATTTATCCCAACATGATGGATGACAAATTAAAAACAGCACCAAAAGGTTTTCCTAAAGATCATAAATTTATTGATTTACTGAGGTATAAATCATTTGTTTTTTCAAATCAGTTGAGTAAGTCTCAAGTTTCTTCCAATAATTATATTGAGCATTTGATTCAATCATTTAAAACTTTGCAGCCTGTTAATCAGTTTTTAAATGATGCCTTGGAAAAATAAATTTGAAAAAAATATCGAAATAAGGGGTAACCTTTTTGCGTTTTGAAGAATATATAACATATAAGACCCATATTTTTTATCTTCCCGATTCAAAATATACCCCGGTCGTCCTGACTGGGGTTTTTTATGCCTTAACCAATTTCATAATTCTTTCAACATTATCGTTTACCTGTTCTATGCTTTCCATACCAATCGTCATGCAATCCACATTTCCGCTTTTTATTACATATTCCAATGATTTCTGACGTTGGTCTTCTTTGGTAAGTTCACCACAACCAAAAATTTTCATACCAATAATTCCCTTCCCGCTATCTTTAGCCAGTTTTAAAACCGACATCACATCCGGTGGCGTTCCATCCATTTTCGCGCCATCGTAATTTATCCGGGCCAGCAAAACATCGGGCCAGGGATTTTCCGCGGCAATTTGCATTGCTCCAAAATCATGACATGATAAACCAACTTTTTTGATAATCCCCTTTTGTTTTGCTTCACTGTAATCATCCATATAACGTTTGTATTCATCGGGCCATTCGCTGTTTACCATGCAGTGCAGCAATAAAATATCAATATAATCAGTATTAAGTTCCTTCCGAAACCTATCTATACTTTTCTGGAAAGGTTCAGTTTTGTACCAACCTTCGTGATCGTAAACCATTATTTTTGATAAAAGGGTTACATTTTCCCGCCCAACTTTTTTCATTGCCTTACCCACAAATTCATGTGTTCCATACATATCAGCAGTTTCGAAAAACTTCACTCCCCTATCGTAAGCATGCTGCGCCAATTGCACAAACTTATCTTCTCCCAATTTCTTTTGACTCGAAGTTTTTTTCCAGCCAAATGAACCTGTTCCCAGAGCCAAACGAGGAACATTCATTCCTGTTTCGCCCAAATGCACCGAATCAATCAGGGCATTTGATGCAGAATTAAAGCTTAAATTTACAAATCCCGATGCAACGGCCATTGTGCCAGCTACACCCAGAGCACTTTTTTGTAAAAAATTTCTCCTGTCAATATTTTTCATCTCTTTTAAAAATTTCTCAGTGTCAAGATAGTAATTTATAAACAATCTACTAAACAACATATTCACATAATAAATAAGAATATATATTTTTGGCGACTTAACTTTAAATAAATCAAATTGAAATGAAAAAAATCCTTCTGTTTTTTACAATGATTGCTTTTATTGCGTCTGTTAATGCCCAAAATATTCAGGCTCATTACGATTTTGGTAAAGATCGTAAGTTAGTAACCACAACAGTCGAAATGTTTAAACCCGACCAATATGGTTCAACTTTCTTTTTTATTGACATGGATTACAGTTCGGATGCCCGTAACGTAAGCAATGGTCTTTCATTAGCGTACTGGGAAATTGCAAGAGCTTTTAAGTGGAATGAAAACCAAAAATTTATGCCACGTGCCGAATACAATGGTGGTGTGTTTAAATTAGATGGAGTAGATTCTCCTTTTATTCCGATTGAAAATGCTTTCCTGGCCGGTATCGAACGTACATGGGCCTCAGCAGATTTTTCAAAGATTCTGACTTTACAAGCCAATTATAAATATATTCAAGACAAAGAAGATGCTGCTTTTCAGTTAACAGCTGTATGGACCGTTCAAATGTTGAAAGGAAAACTTAGTTTCCTGGGTTTTGCTGATTTCTGGAAAGAGGAAATGTTCTGGGGAACAAACTACAGATTTTTGACAGAACCACAGCTATGGTATAATTTTTCAAAGAATTTTTCTGTTGGTACCGAAATCGAATTAAGTAATAACTTCGTTGGAAAAGAATTCGTGGTTAACCCAACAATTGCTTTAAAATGGACATTATAAATTGCAAATTATGTTAGAAAAATTTTTCAATCTAAAACAGAATAAAACAACCGTAAGAACGGAAGTATTGGCCGGTATAACAACGTTTATGACAATGGCTTATATTCTTGCCGTGAATCCGGATATATTGAGTGCTACAGGAATGGATAAAGGTGCTGTTTTTACAGCGACAGTTTTATCTGCGTTTGTTGCAACATTGGTAATGGCATTATATGCAAAACTACCTTTTGCTCTTGCCCCTGGAATGGGACTTAATGCATTTTTCGCGTTTACTGTTGTACTGGGAATGGGCCATAGCTGGCAGTTTGCACTGACAGCAGTATTTCTTGAAGGCTTAATTTTCATTGCACTTACTGCTTTCAACATTCGTGAAATGATTGTAAACTCAATTCCCATGAATATGAAACATGCCATTTCTGTTGGTATCGGATTATTTATTGCTTTTATCGGGTTAAAAAATGCAGGAATTATTGTTAGCAGCCCGGCAACATTTGTAACACTGGGTGACGTAACCAATATTACTGAAAATGGTGGTGCAGCGGTAGCGTTAATTACCCTTGTAATAACAGGTGTATTACTCGCCCTGCAAGTAAGAGGAGCGCTTTTATATGGTATTTTGATTGGCGCTGTAATCGGATTGCCTATTGGAATTACAACATTACCTTCCAGTTTTGAACTAACACCTCCTTCTTTAAGCCCAATCTTCATGAAATTCGAGTGGACACAGATTTTAACCCTCGATATGCTGGTAGTGGTATTTACATTCCTTTTTGTAGATATGTTCGATACTGTTGGCACGTTGATAGGTGTATCGTCAAAAGCAAATATGCTTGATAAAGAAGGTCGTGTTCCGCGCGTAAAACAAGCTTTAATGGCCGATGCTGTTGGAACTACAGTTGGTGCAATTCTGGGTACTTCAACTGTTACAACCTATGTTGAAAGCGCTGCAGGTGTTAGCGAAGGTGGACGTACAGGTTTGACTTCGCTTACCGTTGCCGGACTTATGCTCCTGGCGTTGTTCCTTTCGCCAATATTCCTGATGATTCCAGGCGCAGCAACTGCCCCTGCACTTATTTTAGTTGGTGCGATGATGATGACGCCGGTAAAAAATATCAATTTCGATGATTTTACAGAATCAATACCAGCTTTTTTAACCATTGTAATGATGCCTTTAACTTATTCAATTTCCGAAGGGATTTTGTTTGGTGTGCTTTCATTTGTACTTTTAAAAGCATTGACAGGTAAATTTAAAGATATTTCGATTGTTACGATTGTATTAGCCGTGTTGTTTATTTTGAAATTCTTCATGTAGTCAGCAAACTTTTTAAAAAAAAGGAAAACGGGACAGCGTAAAATATTTACCTTATCCCGTTTTATTTTTGAAATTACTCAGGGTATGTAAAGTCTGAATGCCTGATTGAAGCTGTTAAGATGGAAGAAAATGACATTTTGGGACTAACAATTATAGAAATTGAAAAATATTGAGGCACTTTTATAGTGCCTTTTTTTTGTTATTTTTGACGCAAATATTGGGGCTGTTAGCTCAGTTGGTTTAGAGCATTACCTTGACAGGGTAGGGGTCACTGGTTCGAATCCAGTACAGCCCACTTCAGTTGAAGTGAATTTCCCCAATTTCTTTAACCTAATTTCTTTTTACTTGACTTCGCAATTGGATTAAATACCAGGCACCGTTTTATCCATTTGTCCAAATCATCTTCCATGTCAATGCCCTCTGGAAATATCATTAAGAATCCTTTCATCGAATGATTGATTTCATCCATCTCCCGGCAATCGTGATTTTGTAAATAAATAGCCTCATCATCAGGATCTACACGAACCATTAATTCTTCTTTAAAAACTCCTGCACACATTTTTTCGTCAACAAAAAAACAGAGTCCTCCAAACATTTTTTTTTCTTCAAAAGCAGTATGATTTTCTTTAAAGGAGCTTCGAACCCGGTCAGCCAAAAATTCATTATAAGCCATGATTCACAATATTAATGAGTTGGGGATGGAGTATTTTGTTAGAACAAACAATGGTAAAGTTCCGGTTATAATTGGTTTTATTCAACGAAAAATCGAACTGATTTCCTAAAATGTCAGTCACCTTTCCACCTGCCTCTTCAATAATTAATCCGGGTCCGGCAATGTCCCAGATTTTTGTGGTTTGATTAATACAAGCGCCAAGTTTCCCATCCGAAGTATAGCAGAAATCAATCAAACAGTTCGTGCCTCGAAGGTTTCTGACATTTTTCACAAGCTTCCCGATAACTATCGCTTCACGTTCTGTTTTTCCGGGTTCATCAGAAAAATCGAGTGAGTATGCAACTAGTATATTTTTAAGTTTGGTTTCATCAGAAACTGAAATCTTCTTTCCGTTACAGATTGCTCCTTTCCCTTTTTCAGCAAAATATAACTCATTTTGAACAGGCAAAAAACAACCGGCCATTATTGGAACTGCGTTTTTAACAACACAAATTATAACCCCAAACCATGGCAAACCTGCAGCAAAATTCGAAGTTCCGTCCAATGGATCAATCACCCATGTCAACTCTGAATTTCTATGCTGAAAACCAGTTTCTTCTCCCAATGAATTATGGTCGGGGAATTTTTCGAAATAATCTCGATGATCCTTTTCTCCGATTCTATATCTGCTTTCGTTACTATACTGCTTTGACTTTCTTTTATTTCGTAATCCGAAATTCTGCCAAAGTTGTTCATCAATATTTTACCAGCTTCTTGAAGTGCTTTCCTGATTGTCTTTTCCATATAATGAAATATATAATTTTGAAGTTAAAACTAAGCCTGATTTTTCAATTTATCAATTCTAATAGCCAACAATTTTTGCTAAATTTCACCACCTTAAAAAAACCAGCAAAAATGACTAAAACACAAAAATTTCACCAGCTTATTGAATCCGGAAAATCAACAAATAAAGTTCTGTTCCGCCCCATTTTAATGCAATTTGCTGCCGAATATATTGGCAGCAATTACGGCCGGTTTGCATCGGATTACAACGTTCTTGTTGAAGCCAACCTGCGCTGCATGGATGATTTTGACCTCGATTTACTGGGCTTGATTTCAGATCCGTACCGCGAAACAAGTGCTTTTGGAGCCGGAATTCAATTTATCCCGAATGGAGTGCCTCGTTGTTTAAACCTCCTTGTGAACACTATGGACGATGTAATCAATTTAAAAAACCCCGATGTTTACAAGGCAAAGCGCACCTTCGACAGGATTAAAGCAGGAGAAGTTCTTTCCAAAAAAACACAGGGAAACATTCCCATAATTGGTTGGATTGAAGGCCCATTGGCTGAAGCCTGCGATTTAGCAGGAATTGAAAACATGATGATGCAATTGATGATGGATCCCGATTTTGCCAATCGTTTAATGGATAAATGTTTGATTACTGCCAAAGATTTTGCCAAAGCACAAATTGAAGCGGGTTGCGAAATTATTGGAATTGGCGATGCTGTATGTTCGCAAATTGACGTTGATACTTACAACACATACATTCGTGACCGGCACCATGAAATAATAAGTTACATTCATGAATTGGGCGGAAAAGTTAAGCTCCACATTTGCGGCGACACAACTCATCTGTTGCCTTCCTATAAAAATTTTAATCTCGACATATTGGATCTCGACTGGCAATTAGATATTGAAAATGCCAGATCTATTTTAGGAGAAAAAGTAATTTTTGCAGGAAATGTGAACCCTGTTACTATTCAAAATAAATCGGGGGACGAAGTTTTTCAGATTTCCAGGGATCTTGTTGAAAAGCACAAAAATGAACGATTTATCCTTTCCGCAGGCTGTGAAATTACGCCCTTAACAGATTCTGCAAATTTGAAGGCGATGAGTGAAGCTACAATTTTATAGAAATTGCAAAACATCGCATTTTAGCCTTTTCAGTTCAAATCTTATTTTTTACCGTTCGTAGTCAAAAAACTACAGTTATACATCTCTTATTTTTATCCCCTCAAAAAATGGCTGAATTTTGATTCATCAATAAACAATTAAAATTTTATAGTCATGAAAACATTTAAAACAGCTCTTATTTTTTCAGTTGCAATTATTTTTGCAATAAGTGTGAATGCGCAAAAATTAACAGAATCTGAAATTTCTGAGATTCTTTCCAGTAAATCACTTCCACAAAATCTAGTGCTTAACGATGAACTGCAAAGGTATGTGGTAACCACCGACCATTTCAACTCCGATATATTCGGTAATTTTTTTAACAAAATGAGGGTGAAAGGCGAATACACACGCGGTCTTGCTGAAGGTAAGGCACAATGGAACAACGTTTCAATTGCAATTGCAATGCAACGTGATGCTGAATTCCCGGCAGGTAATCCGGTTGGTTATATGGAGAATTTTAGCTACAATATCTCTGAAGACATGTTAAAACCCGAAGCATTTGCAACTTTTGGCGAAAATAGTGCTTTTACAAAAAACCTGATTTGGGATATGATGGGCATTGAAGGTTTCGCCTGGAGTTCATTCGAAAAATTAAAACTTAATGAGCCATTTGCAGATGAACGTTTTAATGGGAAAATGGATTTGGCCGGACAAGGTTCGTTTGAAAACAAAGATGTACAGATTTTGTGGACAGGCATTTCGGAACGCAACGGTGAAATGTGTGCTGTAATTGAATACCGAACATTTAACAACCCGCTTGAATATACCGGTGAAGGAATGAGCATGAAAGGCCGCAGCCATTATTGGGGTACAATTTGGGTGAGTTTGGAAGACAAACAAATCGAACACGCTGTTTTGTATGAAGATGTTGTGATGGAAATGAACCTGCCCGGACAAACCAGCAAACAAATTATGAACACTACCCGGGAAATTAGTTTTGTGAAAGTGATATAAGGGTTCAGAGTTCAGGGTTCAAAGTTCAGAGTCGTAAATACAACTTTGAACTTTGAACTTAAAAGTAATTGTAAGTTTTTAGTAAATTCAACACCAAAATCAATCAGCTTATGTTTCATCCAACCAACAATAAAACGTTGATTCAAAAGGCAGTCTGGCACTCATATTTGTTGGCAGGTTCGCTTGTTATTTCAGTAGTTTTCGGGCTCATTTTAAGGCAAAAAGTATTCTACGATCAATTTAATTTGACATGGTTTTTAACATTTATGCAATTAGAGATTTTTATCTGGCTCGGGGCCTGGTTTTTTAAATCGTCAAAAGTCGATTCTCCGGATTTTAAAAAGAAAATGGTGCTCAGGTTAATTTTTTTCTATGTGTTGGTATTAGTTGTTTCAATTATCTTCTTTATGATGGTTTATGCCATTCAGTATGCCATACATTTCGATGATTATTCGCAGTTTTTTAATACCCTGTTAAACATGGAAATGAAAGGGTTTTTTATAGCCACTTTTATTGGTTTCACTCTTGGAGCGGTTTTCTTCTTTTATATTCAATGGACTGAAGCTGTTGACAGGGCTCAAAAACTTAGGGAAGAAAAATTGATTTTTCAATATGAAACATTAAAAAGCCAGGTAAACCCGCATTTCCTTTTCAACAGCCTGAATTCACTTTCATCGCTGGTACAGAAAGACCCGGAATTATCGGAACAATACATCCAAAAACTGTCAACAATTTACAGGTATATTTTGGAAAATGAGAATAAAGAATTGGTAACGCTATCGGCTGAAATTGAATTTGTAAAAAACTATTTCTACCTGCAAAAAATCAGGGATGAAGAAAAAATTGAAATGAAAATGGAGCTGAACAAAACTGAAAATATTGAAATTTTACCTGTCTCGTTGCAGCTTTTGGTTGAAAACGCTTTAAAACATAATTCAGCAACCCGTAAACAACCCCTGGAAATTGTAATTCATTTTGAAGGCTTAGACAAAATTGTGGTGCGTAATAATTTGCAAAAGAAAACACAGCTAACCAATTCATCGAAAATAGGATTGAAAAATCTAAAAGAACGCAGCAGGTTAATCCTTAACCGCGATATCGAAGTACTTGAAACTGCCGATGAATTTGTAGTTAAAATTCCTGTAAAGCCAGGTTGATTGGTAAATTATCAATCCCTCTGTGATATTTCTTTTCTGTCTTGATACTTGATACATAAATCTCAAATCTAATTCATGAAAGTAGTAATTGTTGAAGATGAACGTCTTGCCTCGAAAAGACTTGAATCGCTGCTAAAAAAAGCAGAGCCGGGAATTGAAGTGATACAGATTTTAGAATCCGTTGAAGATGCTGTGAATTGGTTTTCTCAAAATTCAATGCCCGACCTCATTTTTATGGACATCCAACTGGATGACGGAATATCGTTCGAAATTTTTGATGCTGTAAAAATTGATTCGCCTGTAATTTTTACAACTGCGTATAATGAATATGCAATCAGAGCTTTTAAAGTAAACAGTGTCGACTACCTGTTAAAACCAATTGAGGCGGAGGCACTGGCAACCGCAGTTCAGAAATTCAAAAAATTATTTGCAGAAAATGGTGATTTTGAAACCAAAATTGCAAAAGTGATTGGGCAAATCTCAACAAATTATAAATCAAGGTTTTTCATAAAAGTTGGCATTCGGTTTAAATCTATTCCGGTAGAAAATATTTGTGCTTTTTTTGTCGAAGAACGAAATACATTTTTAAAAACCAACGACGGTAAAAATTACGATTTGGATTATTCGCTTGATCAACTTCAGAAAATGGTTGATCCAAACCTGTTTTTCCGTATCAATCGCAATTACCTTGTAAATATGAATAGTATCGATGAAATTGTAAGCTATTCAACCAACCGCCTGAAGCTGAAAATTGGTAAAATTGAACAGATAGTTAGCCGCGATAAAGTTTCGGAGTTTAAGCAGTGGATGGACAGGTAAAAATGGGTAAAATATTTATTTAATGTGTAAGTTCTGTTTTTGAACTTCCTCCTAATGGCATTAAGTTTCCAATTTACACTACTTCTTCCCGTGATATTTGTTTCAATGGCAATGCGCTGTTTTTTTGAAATTGTTGTCCCACCAATTATCCCTACCTTGTTTAACTTGTCGTACCTCGAATCCCGGAATGGTTCGGCACTGATGTATGGTACTAATGTATTTTTCCATAATTTCCTAAAAATAAAATCATCTTTAGCGCAAGTTACTTTCTGAACTAGTGTCAAATTTTTAATTTTCAGGAATTAAATAAGTTGATGACGGAAGCAGAAATCATAAAAAAACTTCAACAGGGAAACGAGCAGGCATTTAAGCAATTGGTAGAGACCTACCAAAAGCTTGTTGTAAATACATGCTTTGGAATGGTACATACTACGGAAGATGCAGAAGATATTGCACAGGAAGTATTTATTGAAGTTTTTCGTTCGATTCAGAATTTCAGGGCCGATTCAAAAATCTCCACATGGCTTTATCGTATTGCAATTAATCGTTCATTGAATTTCATACGTGATAATAAACGAAAAAAATGGTTTCATTCAATAGAAGATGTTTTAAAAGGTAAAACACATCAATTAAGTGAAATCCATCATGGAAATAACGAAACTCCCATCTCCGAAATGGAAAACAGCCAAAGGGCAAAAATATTGCATGAGGCAATCGATTCTCTACCCGAAAACCAAAAAATTGCTTTCACCCTAAATAAATACGAAGACCTGTCATATAAAGAGATTTCGGAAGTAATGAATTTGTCGGTATCATCTGTAGAATCGCTGATTCACCGGGCAAAAATCAAGCTTCAGAAAAAATTATATACATGCTATAAAAAGAAGTGCTTTTAGCGCAAGTTAATTTTAGAAAATGTGTCACATAAACAAATGAAAACGATGAAATGCAAGACTATACATAGTAAAATTATTTTTTATCTCGACGGCGAATTAGCTGCTGATGAAATGGAGCTTATAAAATCGCATATTTCGGAATGTAGTGATTGCTCAGCTTTTGCCGCAGACTTGCAAAAATCAATGGCGATTCTGGAATCGGAAAAATCGCCAAAAATAAACCCGTTTTTTTATACAAGATTAAAAGCAAAACTTGAAAACCAGGTTGGCAGACAAAATGAAATTAACAGGAGACCGGTTTTCATTAGAGTATTGCAACCTGTTTTCTTTTCAATATTATTAATTGCAGGCATTTATGCAGGTATTAAAATCGGTGAGCCGGCCAATTCAACTGCAACTTCAGCTATTTATGCGGAACAGGATTTAATTCCATATCTGGATGAAATGAAAAATGAAACGATTGAAACATTTTTAATGGAGTAAATAATGATGAATAAAAATACATATCGAATATTGATTTGGTTAATTGTGATTTTGATGGCTACCAATTTATCAATGGGGATTTCGTTTTGGTATCACAAACATGAGGACAAAAAACAGGCTGAAATGCTTGATGAAATTAACATTGAAATGCCTGCCCAGCAGCGGACTAAATTTTTCAGGGAAGAGTTGAACCTGCAACCAGAACAGGTAAATAAATTCAGGGAATGGAACCGCGAATTTAACCGCACCGGCTGGTCAATTACACATGAACTGGAAAATTTACGAATAGAAATGATTACTGAACTTGGCAAAGAAAAACCCGACCAATATACGCTGGAAACCATTTCAAACGACATAGGTAAATTACATTCGGAACTCAAAAAAGTTACCATCGCCTACTACCTAAAAATGAAAAATGAATGTAATGAAGAACAACAAAAGAGGTTAAATGAAATTTTTATGTCGATGCTGAAGAAAAACGAAGACGTAAAATTACCCGGTGGATATGGGAGAAACAGAAGAAATTTGAATAACAGTAATTAATCACTTTAAATTTTAAAATCATGAATATTAGCAAGTTAAGTAAATTTGCCTGGGCTTTCTTTGCCCTTGCATTAACAACCGCAACAGTTTTTGGCCAAGGATACAGAAACAGAAACAATGCATTTAACAATCAAAATCAGGTTTGTTTGATTCAAATAACCGATTTATCTGAAGAACAAAAAACAAAGATTGAGGAGTTGGAAAAAAGCCATCAGAAGGAGATGACAGCACTTCGCGAAAACCGCCAATCAACGCGGGATGCCATCGAAAAAAATGAAATCAGGGGAACTATGCTAAAAACGGTAAAAGCACATCGCGAAAAAGTGAGAAATCTGCTGACAGAAGAACAGCAAAAACAGCTCGACCAGTTACACGACCAATGGAAATAATTACCGAAATAGGAACGGAAACGGAAATTCACAGGGCCGTCAACAATTTCGGGGGCAACAAATGTTTGCCGGTAACGGTGGAAATGGCTGTCGTGGAAACAGGGACGGAAAACAGGGAAATGGTCGAGGAAACCGGCAATTTAATGGATGCAACAGAAACTTCAATCAGAACAATTAATTAGAAAAAGAATAAAAAATCAATACGTTTTATTTAAAAATCAAAATTCAATTATCATGAAAACAGTTAAATTATTTTTTGCTCTGGCGGTTGCAGGTTTGGCAATTGCATCGTGTTCCGAAACCATTGGCGGAGTTGATGAAACACTAAATTACAATCCTGACGAAAAAAGTGCTGAAGTAGCTGCCATTTGCGGAACATGCGATTTTACCGGCACACTTACCGAAGCCGAAATTGCAGGTTTAATGGAAATGCGCGAAGAGGAAAAACTGGCGCGACAGGTTTATATTTTTATGTATGAAAAATATGAACACCGTGTTTTTAACAATATTTCGAAAAGCGAAAATGCGCATACAAGCGCGGTACTCTACCTTATTGGCGGATTTGGATTAACCGACCCAACACCCGTTTCTGATACTGAATTTAGCAATCCCACCTTTACCGAACTTTATGCACAACTAACTGAAAAAGGTTCCCAATCACTTATTGAAGCGCTGAAAGTTGGTGCTTATATCGAGGAGTTAGATATTAACGATTTGCAAAATCTGCTTGAAACAACTGAAAACCCAACGGTAAAAAAAGTTTATGCTAATCTGTTGCGGGCTTCAAAAATTCATTTAAAAGCATTTACAAATTCTTTGAAATTTCAAGGTGCAATGTACACTCCAACAGTAATTTCGATAGAAGAATACAACGGTATTTTAGGGATTTAAAGTAATTAGTTAAGGAACGCAGATAACACTGACTTTGCTGATATTCATGGATTTTATCTGTGAATATCAGTTTTTACTGTGTTATCAATGTTCAAAAGTTGTCTGTTTAAAAGTTTGAGAAACTATCTTTAATCATTTAATTCTATGTCAAATCTAAAAAGATGAAACGCTACCCACTTCCGGATTTATTAAAGGGATTTGCGGTTTTTCTAATCGTTCCGGTTCATATCCTTGAACTGTTTATTGATTATCCGGGAAGGGAAAGTTTTTTTGGAAAAACATTACTTTTTCTGGGCGGTCCAATTGCAGTACCTGTGTTTATGATTATAATGGGTTATTTTTTAGCTAAAAATCAGAAGTCATTTTCAGTAAACTTTCTCAGGGGAATAAAAATATTCATTGTTGGTTTTTTACTAAATATCGGGCTCAATTTTCATTTGCTGCTAAAAATAAAATTTGCAGGCTGGCAGTTCAACCCATTTGAATATATTTTCGGGGTTGACATTTTATACTTCGCCGGACTGAGTATCATATTAATTGCATTTCTGAAAATCTTAAAAAAAGGACAATGCTGGATTGCATTTAACATTGATTTTTCTTGTAATTGCAGCGACAGGTTTTATGAATGAAAAATTAATGGTTACCGAAAGGAATTATATTTTGCCTTTTATCGGCGGAACTTACTCCTGGTCGTATTTCCCTCTTTTCCCCTGGCTGGCTTATCCTTTAGCTGGCTTTGCATTTTTTCATTTCGAAAAAGAATTGGTTGCATTTTATAAAGGGCAAAAAATAGTTTCAGGAATTATCCTTGCAGGAATTTTAGCAATAATCCTTTACTTCAGCAAGTCAGGTTTTGCAACAACTATTAACCTGCCTGCATATTATCACCACACATTTTGGTTTTCACTTTGGGCATTTGGGATTGTAATTTTATGGGCAGTATTTTGGCGTTTTATGCTGAAAAGATTTCCAAAAACGTATGCGTGGGATTTTTTCATGTGGTTGGGAAAAAATATCACGGTTTTTTACGTCATTCAGTGGCTGATAATTGGCAATATTTCCACAGCTATTTATCAAACTCAAGGTATCGAAAAGTTTTGCATTTCTGGTTTGCTGGAATTTTTATAGTAACAGTATTACTAACGTGGATGATTGGAAAAACCAATATTAAACTTGCACGATAAAATTTATTGAATCACCAATTTCCTTGCAGCCGATTTTTCATTTCCATATTCAATAAAATAAACATAAACACCACTTTTAAAACGACTTACATCAAGTGTCAAATGGTCGGTATGTTTATCTACTATAAATTGCTCAACTTGTCTGCCAGAGTTATCGATAAGGTGCAAAGTTGCCTGATTAACATTCTCAGGTAGTGAATAAGCAATTTTTATTGAATTTGATGTCGGATTTGGAAAGCCATTCAACAAAATACCAGAAGATTTCTCATTCAGTAATTGTGCTGAAACCACTGTTCCTGGTAAACTGTAAATGTTCGTCCAAACTTTTTCAGGAGTTAAAGAGAAATCGTAACAATACGAAAAAAGCTTGTATGTATTTTCGCTGGTTTGATTGATATAATTATACAAAGCGCCATCGATAAATGTTATTTGCGAACCGTCATCGTTAATAATTTTACTGTCATATTCATAATAAGCCTGTGCAGTATTGTATTTGTAAAAAGTGCAAAGCAGCTCAATTCCTGAATCGGTATCAAACAATTTTTCCGAAATAAACTTGATGTCGGAAAGATAAAAACCACCCGGGATATTGCAACTGATTGTTTTGTACACGGAATGGTCAGTGTTATACAACCGGCACATACCATTGGGAACGTCCATTAAATAATATTTGTACCCCAATGTTTCGAGTTTTACCACTGAAGTTGAATAATCGTATTTTTTATCGAGTGTAACCTGTGCAGTTAGTGCAGTAAAAAGAACTACAAAAAGGCAGGTTGATATTTGTTTTTTCATGGTAATTGTTTTATTGATTTCAATTTCAATTTTGTTTAGTTAGTGAAACAGACTTCGACTACGCTCAGTCTGACGGTCACCCTGAGCGAAGTCGAAGGGTGTTTGCATGGCAATTTCATCGAAGATTCCGCTTAACGACATTGATTTTTATTTAATCAATTTCAATCCCTCGATTGCTGAAGCATCGTTTGGATTATACAATTTCACTTTGTTAAATAGTATTTTTGCGTCGTTGTTTTTGCCCAGAAAATAGGATGTCCAGCCCAACATCAGCAATCCATCATATCCAAAAGGGTAAAGGTCAACTACTTTTTTGAAAAGCGGATAAGCATTATTATAGTCTTTGCGCCCGTAATAAACCAGTCCCAAACGATACAGCGCTACCGTATTCTGCGGATTAATTTCCAGTATTTTATTGTAGAGTTCAATTACATCATTCCATTTTCCCTGTGCTGCTTTTGGCAAAATCAGCCCAAAACGGGCTTCCTCGGAATATGGTTTTAGTTTTTGTGCAGCAGAATAAAAAATTACAGATTCATCAAATAATCCGGCATTGTATTTTAACCAGCCCAAACGCAGGTTAATTTCATACGACGATTCGTCCATCACTTTTTTCATTTCATCCATTGCTGCCGAAAAATCGCCATTTTTTTCCGCAGCGTAACTTTTCGAAAATGCGGTTTCCAGCGCTGCCTGGTTAACCTGTGCAAATATTGGTATTGAAACCAATGTCAGCATAAAAAACACAATTTTTCTTTTTAAAAACTCCATGATATTCCACCTGTTAATGTATGTTTTGTGTAATCGTATTCCAGTGAATTGCTTAGTATTCCATTGGTATAAACCTGGTATTTTTCAATATACATTTTGATTGATGTACCGTAGTACAAACTGATAACGTTTTCCTTGGGGGAAATAGAAACTTCCGGTAAATTTGTGTTCCGACCTGCCGGGAAAATTTGCGACAACATAACCGCCCGGTTCGATAAAATTTTTCATTTCGCCATTTAAATACTGACCATAAAAATGAACCGGCCCCAGTTGCACACCTCCCGAAATTCCAAACGTATTGAAGCCAAATCCATTTTCCAATTCTTTTTTAAAATAAACTCTCGGTGTTAAATAGAAGTTTAAATTGGATAAAGGGTAATAGGTTAGCCATGCTGAATACTGTCCAAAACCTTTATTATTGAAATTTCCATAGTCGATTTCAACGCCGGGTGAAAAATTCCTAAAATGAATCCAGGTGGAAGCCGAAAAAATGAGGTCGCGAAGATAAACTGTTCCCTGATAAAAATACTTTTCGCTGTTATATGAATTACCTGCGTAAAACGAATAGTCACCCCAGATGAGATTTGCCGATGTTGAAACATACCACTTTTTGCCCATGATAAAAACCGGATTCACAAAATACTGAAGTTGCTGGTTTTTTATGGGGAATGATTTCATTTCGCCCCAATAAATCTGCTCTTCCCTGTTTATTCCTATATAAGTAAAATTATGGTTTATTACAATTCCAGGCGAAATACGATGACTTAAATCGAAAGATTCAAAATGATAATTTTTCAGGAAAAATGCTTCACCGTAGTTGTCATCCACACCGGCTTTTTCATTAAGATTTGAATGTATCAGTTCGTCAAAATCAGGATTAAAAGTGTAACCTCCTTCGATCGCAATTTTTGTTATTTTTTTGGATTTATACCTGATTTTCTGCTGCATATTGTTGCTAAAATTATGGGCATACTTTGTTGCTTCCAAAGTTCTACCGCTATAAATTAAACTGTAATACAAATATTCCTGCAGCCACTCGAAACTTTTGTCGTTTTCCCAGGCTTTCAAAAACCAGTCGGCAGCATTTCTGTATTTTTTCAAATTGTAAAAAGCAATTCCGGTTCGTGCCTGCAAGTAAAAAAAATCAATTCCCTGATCGCGTGCTTCTTCTGAAAATTCAATGAGTTCATCCCATTTCTGTTGCTGATAAAGTTCGAATGATTTGCTATCGACTTCAACAAAACTCAGTTTTTTTTGTGCCGAAACTGCAAATAAAAAAAGCAGTAAAATGATTGTTATTCCAATTCGTTTTGACATAATATTTTGATTCTCGCCTCTTTAAATTCAACAGAAATTTCGATTTCGCCCTCCTGGTTAATTTTCAATGCCGAATGAAATTCCTTATTCGTATTTCCCAATATTTTTTTTGTGATAATAGTATCCATTTCAATATCTCCCGATGATAAAATATCTCCTGCTTCTTTCATTTTCAGTTCAAAATCGACTTTTAAAAACAGGTACAATGGGGCAATAAAATCCTGCAATATTTTAAGTGAACCGCCAAACATTTGATTCAGCGGAATGGTGTCTGTAATTTTACTGTTTGGCAAAAATCCCAGCGGAACTTTAAACAACGATAAGTAAAACCAGTAAAGCGCCGAATTTTTCGTGCCCGTAAAATTGGTAAAGTAGTGCAAATTGCCGTTGTTATATAAATATGCCAATCCGCCATCTTTTTCACACTTGATATATGTAGTATTAAAAACGTCGGTTTCTACCACCCACGAAAAGGTTCCGGCTATGTTTTTGCCACTTTTTAATTTCTGAATCCACCTCAACATTTACTTTTAAATGTTGTCCGGGAATAAAATGGAGCGCCTTTGCCAAAACTGCATTAATTGCCGGACTTGTTATAACCTGACCTGTTTTCGGAAATTCAAAGCTTTCGAGTGAGAAACTGTTTCCCGTTTTTAGCAAATAGTGCCCAAAAGGATAATCGAAAGTTTTGGAACCGATGTGCGGTGTAAGTTGAAACTGAAAATGAAGATGAGGATACGGCGACCTGCCAGAGTTGCCACACCGACCAATTTGTTGTCCCTTTACAACAATATCTCCGGCTTTAACTTCAACTGAATGGTATTTCAAATGACTCAACTTGGCATATAAATAATCGTTGTGTTTTATAATTACCGTGTTCCCCCAGTTTTGCTTCGTATTTACATTTCCAATTACATTATCCGGTATTGTATTTACAGCTTCAATAACAATTCCGTCGAAAGGAGAAATTACTGCTTTTCCGAAACAAAAATAATCTTCAGCAAAATCACCTGAATTTTTAAACTGTTTCCCGTTTCTGTCGGAAATAATAAAATCCCAGGCATGACGCCATGCATCTTTGTGGGTATGTTCGCCATTGTGGCCCTGACTGACTGTCCATTCACCAAAAAACGGCAACGATGCTGAAACCGGATAAGCAGCCGGAAATCGTTTGATATTTCCCGAATACAAATAGAGATTTTTCTCAGGTTTCCCAAGTTGAACAGGGGTTTCAATAAGCGATTTTGGCCTTTGCTCTCGAAATTTAAGTGCATACAAAAACATTAAAACCACGGCATTAAACGGCAATGAATAGGGAGAAATTTTAAACAATGAGAATATTTGTTGTGTGCTGGTTGTAATCAAAACAACAGCAGGTAGCAAGATGATAATCCACCCGAAACTCACCTTTCCTGGAACAAGAAAGTAGCCACCCAGCGCAATCGCGGTTAAAATATAGTTAAAGCCAATAAAAGTATATCCCAGCGAAATAAACTCAATACCAACGATTTGATAGAAAATATAAGCCACAGAAAAACCAAGGATTGAAAGAACGAAGGTAATCCGCGAATAAATTAGTAATCCAAGTCGAAATTATAATTCCGGCCAATAAATGGGTTTGAAAAAAAATCGCCCCCAACGAATGAAAATAAATTTTTATGAAAGTTGAACGGATATTATTTTGAAGAAATTCATAAAAATCAATGAAGTATTGACCACCAAGTGCGTACAGTTCGTTATAGGTAAATATTCCGCGTTCGCTAATGTTTAAAGCTGTTAAACTGTTTCCTGAAAGTGCAACAATCCAAATGGCGATTAAAAACGGAACACTTAAAAACGGCAAACCATATTTCCCGAGTACACCCTGAAATACGACAGTCAGGAAAAAACTTAAAATGGCCGAAATGGCGATTAAAAGAAAGACTTCAGCAGAAGGCTGATAGATTAATCCTACACCCAGCCCCACCAGCAGCGCATTAAAACCATATAAACCTGAAACAAAAAAGTATTTGTTGTACCCTAAAAACCATGCAAGCGCATTGGCAATTAAAACTGCAATCAATCCACCCAAACCGGCTCCATAATCAAAAAAACTTATGGCAAGCAAAAAAACAGCCAGTAATTTCGAGGTAGAAAAAAATACCTGCGAATAGCTGTTTAATGTTGATTCAATAATTTCTCTGTATGACAGGGTATGGTTTTTCATGTTTTTTTAGTCATTGTTTTCAAATTTTCGTTTTCTAGCAAAACCAGACTTCGACTACGCTCAGCCTGACTGTCACCCTGAGCGTAGTCGAAGGGTGTTTTTATTCAGAATCTCTAAATCTCAGTCAAACGACCATTATCTTTTCGGGTTCAGTTCAAAACTTTGCAACGAATCTAAGGTTTCCTTTTTTCTGATAATATGAGTTTTTCCGTCTAAATCAATTAAAACAACATTTGGCCTGTAGGTAATAAACTGCATCCATTGTGTCATATTATATGCGCCAACCCGTTCAATAACCAACTGGTCGCCAACTTTTGCCGGAGGGAAATTTATTGCATCGCGAATTACATCAATGTTCATACACAAGGGTCCGTAAATAGTTGATTCTTCAACATGAGTTGAAACTTCCTTACTTGGATAAACACCCAAATTATACCAAAATGAAGTAAATAAAAGGTTTACACCAGCATCTATTACCATCGTTCGCCGCCCATGGATTGAGCGTTTGTTGGCCACAACTGTTGTGAGCAGGTAGCCGGCATCATCAATTAACGCCCGACCGGTTTCCATGAAAAGCACAGGTAAATTTTCATGTGGAATTTCAGAAGAAATAATTGCATTTGAAATGGCTTCGGCATAATCGTCAAAAGAAGGGCATGTTTCAGCGCCCGGCATGTATGCGCCTTTTAAGGTGTTTTTTGATGCAAATCCTCCTCCTAAATCAATATATTTCAGCCAATAGTCAAATTTACGGTGAATAGCCATGTACAAATTCGATAATTTTGAAGCTGCAATTGCATACGCTGAAGTTGACATGATATAAGTTCCAATGTGGGTATGCAAACCAATCATTTCAAGGTTTTCAGCCAGCATAATTCGGTTGATTGCATTCCAGGCTTCACCATTTTCATAATTAAATCCAAAACGATCCCAGATTGGATAAATTCCAGCATCAAGGTTAATACGAATTGCAACACGCGCCTTTTTGTTGAGTTTACGGGTGGTTTCAATCAGTAAATACAATTCATCAAAATGGTCGATGTGGATGCAGGCGTTGTGATTGATGGCTAGCGTTAAATCTTCCTCTGACTTTTCGGGACCGTTAAAAAGAATTTGAGAACCGTTAACCCCCAATGAAAGGGCCTTCTGAAACTCAAATCCTGAAACAACTTCTGCCCACGAACCCTCGTCATGGAAAATGCTGCAAACAGCATCGAGATAATTGGTTTTGTACGACCATGCAAATTGTACCCTGGGATAACGGGTTTCAAATGCTCTTTTTGCTTCGGCAATAGTATCGCGAATAGTTTTTTCTGAAAGCACAAATAAAGGCGACCCGTAATCTTCCATCAGTTTTGAAACCGGAATAGCATCGATTGCCGAAATTATTTTTTGCTTTGAAGACAAGCCAAATTTATTGGGAACACCGGCTGTTATTTTGCTGATTACTGGTTTTTCGTATTTTAATTTACTCATTATAAAGTATTGTTTACTGTTATTTTAGTATTAATAAATTCGCATATTTCTTTCTTTTTCGGCGATGCGCGAATTGTATTTCTCTTATTTAAATTTCCTTGTTCATGGATAATGCTGCGAATTTTTCCAAATCCACAATCATATCATAAGAATATCTTACAAACATTTTCCCAATTTTATATTCGGTCATCGGTTTAACTTCCATACCGAGAGCCAGTTTTATCAAAGCCTCCGGAATATTTTGCCCCGCACCAACAGCAAGATAAACCCAGGCCGGAATACGCGGATTTATTTCAATCAGGTAATATTCTCCATTTTTGGTTTTGATAAGTTCGAGCTCCATTCCGCCTTTCCATTTTGTTTTCTGAATTAACATCCTGGTAAGTTCCATCATTTTTTCGTCGGCAAGTGTAATTCCGCTCCATGCTTTGCCTTTGTCGGTAATGTATTGTTTACGCATTGGCACGGCTGCAATTGTATTCCCAAAGCCATCGCCGAGAGCAATTACATTCACCTCTGTTCCTTCAACAAATTCCTGTGCAATTACCGGAAATCCCCACTTTGCGGACAATTTATAAAACGCCTGTTTCGCCTGCTCTTCATTACTGGCGAGGTAAGCATCATAAAACTGGCCTTTAATCATCACCGGGTAATCAAATTTCTCTTCAATATCCGAAATCTGACCAATCATTCCCATGTTAATACTACCGGGAACTTTCACTCCATACTTTTTGCCGTATTCCGGTAACTTGTCTTTTTCGCGTTCCTGAAATTGCTTTATGGTTGGTAAAAATGTGTGGATTCCCTTTTCCAGTAAGCGTTGTTCGTTTTTCATAAACGAAAAAAGTTCAGCATCGAAATTGGGAATCAGCACATCAATTTTCTCCTGTTGATGAATAGTTTCAATTCGCTCAATCAAATCATCTGAGCCTGCTGAAGGATAGGGAATCTGAAAAATACGATCGCACAAACCCTCCATATAAATTCCCGGCTCGAGGTTTTCATAAACCAGGCCAATTACGCGTACATCAAACTCTTCCGAGTCTTTTGCACCGCGGATTACCGGAACACCGGGCCCAGGATTATCGGTATTATTGAGGCCTGTTACAGCAATTGTGATTTTTTGTTTTTCCATACCAATGTTTATACAAAATCCAGTGGATTGCTCTGCAAGGTAATTTGATGATGTTTTAGTAAAGCGCAAAATTCATAAAAGTCCTTCTCAAAAGTAAGGTCGTCAACGTCATATTTTTGAAGGATGAAGGTTCTGATTTCTTCGAAACTATAATTATCTTTTATCAATTTTATCATCTCAATTCCTGCCGGATTAAGGTTGAATGAATCACCTGTGTTGGAGTTAAACACAAACCCGTTGTCACTGATTTTTATTTCTTCTGTAATTTTCATTTCCCATATTTTTTTATTGAAATATTTTTACGATTTAAGTTTGACACAATAAACTTAAGGAACTTGCACCCGATATTGTATTATTTGCGTTGGTTTAATTAATCAAAAACCCTTATTTATGTTTCTCGTAATATTATAACTGATTTTCAGAACGATTGCCGACTGAATAGCGAAAATTAAATATAACCAGTATTTTGAAATCTCTTTAATGTTTTAAATGAAACAAATAGTTCTGTAAACGGGCATGAAATTCAGTCTTCGATAATCCATAAAAATACATAATTAAAAATTTCTTTATTTGTTATATACATACCTACTTATTTTCAGTTACAAACTTTTCCTTCACCTTCCAAAAACAGCTATTCACCTATTTATAATACGCGGTCATCCAACTTTTTATTCTCATTAAAAAGTATTTCCCGAATTTTGAACAATATTAACAAATAAACAATTTTAAGCATGGAAACGTTTTCCGTCTAAAATGTTTCCGTTTATTTGCATCAATATTTTAAAAACAAAAAATGGAAGACGAATTAGTTTTAAACGATCCCAAATTAAGGGCAATACTTGACAAAATAATTGAATTGTTTTATGAATTTGGGATCCGGAATTTAAATATGGACGATATCAGCCGCAAACTGAAAATTTCGAAAAAAACACTCTATCAGTACTTTAAAAGTAAAGAGGATTTGATTGAAAAGCTTTTTTATTATGACGAAATAAAATGGTGTGGTAAATTATCGAAATTTAAATGGGATGATTTGAATGCTATCGATATTTTAATTCAGGTCAGTTTTTTGGTTGAAGACGAAATGAGCAGGTTGAACCCGCAACTGAAGTTCGAAATGAAAAAATACTACGAACCAATTTTCAACAAATTCTTACAAAAAAAACACAACCACATTTTTGATCAAATCAGCAAAAACATTGAAAAAGGCATAAATGAAGGTCTTTACCGCGCGGATGTAAACATTGATTTGACAGCAGGTTTATATGTTAGAAATCTTGTTGACATGCACGAAAAGGATTATTTTTTAGTTGAGAATACATCGTTCGACAAGGTTTTTGAAACGATGTTCGAAAACCACATCCGGGCAATATCAACTGCTGAAGGGATTAAATACTTCGAGAAACGCAAATCAGAAATTCCACAGATAAACAAAAATATTAATAACCTATAATTTTCATTGACCATGTTCAGAAAACAAAAACTTACACTCTTGCTTTTATCCATGTTTCTTATTGGATCTTTTGGATTAACGGCACAGGATCCAATTCAATTATCACTGCAAGAAGCGCTTAAAATGGCGCAGGAGCGAAATACAAACGTTTTGAATTCGCAACTTGATTTGGAAATAGCGCAAAAGAAGATAAAAGAAACAATTGCAATGGGGTTGCCTCATGTTGATTTAAAATCGGCCTATGCATTTTTACCAAAAGTACCTACTTTGACCTTTGGAATGCCGGGCGATGATCCGAATGCCCCGCCTGCAGAACCAATCGAACTGGGTGTGAAACATAATTTAACTACCGACATTACTGCTTCGCAGCTAATATTTAACGGTGCCTACTTTGTTGGTTTGCAGGCTACAAAAGTGTACTACAATTTATCGCTTCAAAATGACGAAAAAACAAGATTGGACGTAAATGAAACCGTAACCGGTACTTACCAAATGATCAAGCTTTCCGAAGAAAGTCTGAATATTTTGAAGCAAAATCTGGAAAATGTGTTAAAAACAAAATACGAAATTTCGGAAATGTTTAACCAGGGATTTATGGAAAAAACCGATGTTGACCAACTTGAAGTTACTGCCAACGTTTTGCGCAACTCTATAAATCAGGTTGAAAGCAACCTGGACATGTCATACCGGCTTTTAAAAATCCAGCTGGGAATGGAAGAAACCACTCCTTTGGTACTCTCCGACAGTACCGATACTTTTGAATTTTTGATGTTGCAAAGCAACCAGTTGGAACAAGAGCAATTTATACTTGAAAATAATGTTGACTACAAGCTGGTATTAACTTCAAAAGAAATAGCAGAACTGAATGTAAAGGTTGAAAAAAGCAATTATCTCCCTGTTATTAACGGATTTTACAACCGTACACAAAAACTCAATTCACCGGCATTCGATTTTACACCCAAAGACTTGTTTGGCGTTAACCTTACTTTGCCAATATTCGCAAGCGGCCAGCGAAAAGCTCTCATTGACCAGAAAAAATTGGAATTTGAAAAGACTGAAAATACACGTCGGTTTGTTTCAAGTAGTCTGGTGATGCAGGCAAACCAATTAAAAAGAGATGTAGAAATAAAAGCTGAAAAGTACAAAAACCAAAAACAGAGCAAGGAATTTTCTGAAGAAATTTACCAGCGAACACTTGAAAAATACAGACAGGGAATGTCAACAAGTTTGGATTTGATGAACAGTCAAAACCAGTTTCTGACTAACCTTACCAACTATTACCAGTTCATGTTCGAATTGCAGGGAGCGATAACAAAACTTGAAAAACTTTACAACATAAATCAGGTTACAAATTAACATGTTGATTTCAAAAAAATTACAATTAAAGAAAAATCAAAATAAAATAACAGAAATGAAAAAACTTATTTACACAGTAGTTGCAATTGTATTTATGGTTTCGTGCAGCCAAAATACCGACAAAAAAGCTGAACTCGAAAAGTTGAAATCGGAACGTGACCAGCTAAATCTTCAAATTGAACAACTTTCTGCCGAAATAAATCCAACAGGTGAAAAAGCAGAAACAAAGGGAGTGCCTGTATCTGTTACCGCAGCGGAAGGTTGTGTTTTCAACCATTATATTAAGGTGCAGGGAATTGTTGACGGTGACAAGAACATTGCCGTCAGCCCGCAAATGGCCGGACTTGTTACTGCCGTTTATGTGCAGGAAGGGACAGAAGTGAAAAAAGGACAGGTAATGGCAGAGCTTGATGCACAGGTTTTGAAACAAACAATGGAAGAAGTAAAAACCCAGCTTGAACTGGCCTCCAATATTTTTGAAAAACAGTCGGCACTTTGGGACAAAAAAATAGGAAGTGAAGTTCAATATTTACAAGCCAAAAACTCAAAAGAGTCTCTTGAAAGGCGTTTGAGTACAGTTGAAGAACAGATGAAAATGGCGCAAATAATTTCGCCAATTTCAGGTACAGTTGAAAGTATGCCGCTTCGTGTTGGGCAAATGGCTTCGCCCGGTACTCCCAATTCCATCATCAGGGTAATTAATATGAATGTGGCTAAAATTACCGCCGAGGTATCTGAAGCACATTCCACAAGAATCAAAGATGGTGATCCGGCAATTGTAAGTTTCCCCGATTTGGGCAGGGAAATAGAAACAAAACTCAATTTTACAAGCCGTTTCATTGATCCTACCAACCGCACCTTTAAAGTTGAATGTAAAATTTCGGCAAGAGAAATTGGGCTTCGCGCCAACATGATTGCCAATTTAAAAATTAAAGATTACACAAATGAAAATGCCTTTTGCATTCCTGTGACTTATATCCAGAGCAACCAGGAAGGAAAATTTATTTTTATTGCAAAACAGAATGGCGATGAGTGGGTTGCTGAAAAAAGAATTATCAAAACAGGAATGGACTACGATGGAACAGCTGAAGTTTTGGATGGGATAACTGCGGGCGAGAAAATTATTACCGCGGGATTCCTTAACCTGACCGATGGCCAAAAAGTAACTTTCTGATTTTCAAAAATAAATTGAAAAATTATGTCAAAAGAAAATAAGTTTAAACAGTTTTTCGCAACAAGCTGGGCCATCGACAACCGCACAAGTATTTATGTGCTTGCCATCTTCATCTCGGTTCTTGGCTTGATGAATTACTTTGCAATACCAAAAGAGCAGTTTCCACAGGTTGTTATTCCTTATATTGTAGTAAATACGGCTTACCCTGGAACTTCGCCCGAAGATATCGAGAACCTTGTAACCCGTCCGCTTGAAAATGAATTAAAGTCGATTTCAGACGTAAAAAACATTACAAGCAACTCGGTACCCGATTTTTCTTCTATTATTGTTGAGTTTGATCCCGATCTTTCCATAGAAACAGCAAAACAGCGGGTTCGCGATGCAGTTGACAAGGCAAAAAGTGAATTGCCTACCGATTTACCAAACGAACCCGATATTATGGATATCGACATTTCGGCAATGCCTGTTATGTACCTTAACATTTCGGGTGATTTTGATTTGGACAAGTTGAAACACTTTGCCGAAATTACACAGGATAAAATTGAAGGACTGAAGGAAATAACACGGGTTGACATTGTTGGCGCACTCGACCGTGAAATTCAAATTGATGCCGACATTTTTAAAATGCAGGCTGCAAAAGTAACTTTCAGTGATATTGAACGTGCCGTATCTATGGAGAACATGACCATTTCGGGTGGAATTTTAACCAACAATGGGGTACGGAACACAGTTCGTGTTGTTGGTCAGTTTAAAGATGTTGAAACAATTAGAAATATTGTTGTTCATTCGTCGAGCGGCGCTTTTGTAAAGTTAAGCGATATAGCAAAAATCAATGACAGCTTTAAAGAACAGGAAAGCTTTGCCCGTTTGGATGGCCAAAATGTAATTACATTAAATGTAATTAAAAAAAATGGCGCCAACCTTTTGGATGCTTCCGACCAGATAGTCGAAATTGTTGATGACCTTAAAGAAAACCAATATCCGCAAGGGATGGATGTAACCATCACAGGCGACCAAAGTCTTCACACACGAAACACCCTTGAAGAGTTGAACAATACGATTATCATTGGTTTTATCCTGGTAACCATTGTTTTAATGTTTTTTATGGGTTTTACAAACGCATTCTTTGTGGGTTTGTCAGTGCCGCTTTCCATATTTTTAGCCTACCTCGTAATTCCAGGCCTGGGTTTTACTATGAACATGATTGTGATGTTCGCTTTTATTTTTGCCCTCGGTATTGTGGTTGACGATGCCATTGTGGTTATCGAAAATACACACCGTCTGCACCGATTCAACCCCGATATAAATGTTGCAGCAAAAAAAGCAGCCGGAGAAGTATTTATGCCGATTTTATCGGGAACTCTCACCACACTTGCGCCATTTTTTCCTTTGGCATTCTGGCCCGGAATTGTTGGTCAGTTTATGCATTATTTACCCGTAACACTTATCATTACTCTCTTTGCATCGCTCTTTGTAGCTTATGTTTTTAACCCCGTATTTGCTGTTTCGTTTATGAAACATGAGTATGATGATGATTTTAAAAAAGGAACCGGATGGCGGAAAATCAAAATCAGCATAATTATAATGTTTGCATTTGCTGTGGTTTTCTATTTAACCAAAATATATGGAATAGCTAATTTCCTTGTATTTGCAATATTGCTGACACTTCTTTTCCATTTTGTTCTCAAAAGGGCCATCGACTCTTTTCAAAATAAATTGTGGCCATGGGTTTTAAAGGAATATGAACGGCAACTTCGGATGATACTGATTGGAAGCCGCCCCATATGGATATTGTTTGGAATGATTGGGTTGTTTTTTGCAACCATTTTTATAACAGCGGTAGTAAAACCAACAGTTTTATTTTTTCCGAACAGCGATCCCAACAACATTTATGTTTACGTAAAAATGCCCGGCGGAACCGACCAAAATGTAACAGACAGTGTTACGCGCATTGCCGAACAACGCGTTTATAAAGTGATGGGAGAAAACAATCCCGATGTTGAATCCATTATTTCGAATGTTACAATAGGCGCCGAGGAGCAAGGTTTTACCACAACCGGCACACCATTTAACCGGGGTAAAGTTTCTGTCAATTTTATTGAACATAAACACAGAACTACCGAACATAGTACAACTGAATATCTCGAAATGCTTCGAAAAGAAATTGTAAATATTCCGGGTGCTGAAATAACTGTGGATAAGGATCAAAACGGGCCGCCAACAGGGAAACCTATCAATATTGAAGTTACAAGCGAAAACCTTGAAGATTTAATAGTTGATGCTTATGGTTTCCGCGATTACCTTGATTCACTTGATATTCCCGGTGTTGAAGAATTAAAAACCGATTTCGAAATGAATTCACCTGAAATAATTGTTCAAATCGACCGTGATCGTGCCCAACGATTGGGAATTTCTACCGGACAAATCGGGCTCGAAATACGCACTGCACTTTACGGAAAAGAAATTTCGAAACTGAAACAGGAGGAAGATGAATATCCGATTATGCTCCGCTACGATGAAAATGTGCGGAAAAACATCAACTCACTTGTCAACCTCGAAATTACCTACCGCGACATGAATACCGGAATGCTGCGCAGTATCCCGCTTTCAACAGTTGCAAAAATTGATTACACCTCATCATATGCCGGAATTAAACGTTTGGATCAAAAACGAATTATTACGATTTACTCAAACGTACTTTCTGGTTATTCCGCCAATGACATTGTGCCCATCATTAACCGCGCAGCTAAAAAATACAATCTCCACCAGGGAACTGAAATTAAATTGACCGGTGAACAGGAAGATCAGGCAGAAACAGCAGCATTTCTGTTTAAAGCAATGATAATAGCAATTGGTGCAATATTCTTTATTTTGATTACACAGTTTGCTTCGGTCAGCAAATCACTGATTATTTTGAGTGAAGTTATTTTCAGTATTATAGGTGTTTTGCTGGGTATTATTATTTTCAACATGGATATTGTTATCATGATGACAGGATTGGGAATTGTGGCGCTGGGTGGCATTGTAGTGCGGAACGGAATTCTGATTGTGGAATTTATCGATGTCAAAAAAGCAGATGGAATGCCAACCCGCCGGGCAATTATTGAAGGAGGGAAAACACGTATGACACCGGTAATTCTTACTGCAACTGCCACCATGCTTGGCCTGGTTCCTCTCGCAGTAGGATTAAATATCAATTTTGCAACTTTGTTTACCGAACTGAATCCGCATATCTACTTTGGTGGCGACAATGTTGCTTTTTGGGGACCGCTGGCATGGTCGATCATTTTTGGGTTGAGTTTTGCAACTTTCCTCACTTTAATGTTTGTGCCTGCTTTATATGAACTCGATTATACCATCAAATTAAAAATGGCAAAACGCAAAAATTTAAAAAGGATTAAAAAATTGAATAAGAAATAATATCAACCGGTTTTGAATGCAAACGGCGGGAAGGAAACTTTTCCGCCGTTTTTTGTTCTACCAAATCCTCATTTCCCGATTTCGAAAATGACTTAATTGAACTAAAATATTCACGCGATGAAACATTAGTCATGTTGAAGTTGTTTCGATTTGTAATTTTAAAAAATTACATGAACCGACTACCACAAAACGTTTGGATCCTCACCATTTCTCAGGCTTTAATGTTATCCGTAAGTTCAATGGTGGTTTTTGTAGGCGGATTAGTTGGTTCAAAACTTGCACCGCTTGAAAATCTTGCCACACTTCCGGTTGCAAGCGTTGTGGTTGGAACGGCTGTTACCATTCCGCCCGTTACCTTGCTAATGAACACAATTGGCCGCAGGCGTTCGTTTTTCATCATTGGAATCTATTCCATTTTTGTAGCATTTCTGGCCGGTTATGCTATCTCAATATCAAATTTTTATTTGTTTTGTCTGAGTACCTTTTTATTTGGTGCAACTTATTCATGTGTAATGCAGTTTCGGTTTGCATCAATGGAAAGTGTTCATGAAGATCAAATACCCAAGGCAGCTTCAATGGTTTTGGTAGGCGGAATTGCTGCTGCCTTTCTGGGTCCTGAGATTGCCATGTTTGGTAAAGATTTACTTCACGTTGAATTTGCCGGATCTTTTATTTTGCTGGCAGGTTTATTTGTAATTGCACTTTTATTTTTGCTTGGATTTAAAAATCCGGTGATTCAGGAAGAAAAATCTGATAATCCTCAACGGCCTCTAAAAGTAATTTTGAATCAACGAATTTTTTGGGTGGCATTGTTAAGTGCAACTATCGGTTACGCGGTTATGAGTTTTATAATGACTGCAACTCCTGTGAGTATGCATGTGATGGACGGACATTCTCTTGGACACACCAAATGGGTAATTCAAAGTCATATTGTAGCCATGTTTCTACCTTCATTGATTACTGCCTGGGTGATAAAAAAAATGGGAATCTCCAAAATGATGATTACAGGTTTAATTGCCTACCTGATTTGTATAGCCATTGCATTTGCCGGAAAGCAACTGGCAAACTACTGGGTTTCACTTGTGTTGCTCGGAATTGGCTGGAACTTCCTTTTTATTGGTGCCACCACTTTATTACCCCAGTCATATAAATCCAGCGAACGTTTTAAGGTACAAGCCATTAACGACTTTGTTATTTTTGGTACCCAGGCTGTTGCCTCTCTCTCTGCCGGTTGGTTTATTTTTGCAGTGGGTTGGAAAATGTTATTGCTGATAAACCTGCCTTTTATAATTTTCCAGATGATTGTTGTAGCTAAATGGGCCGGCAAAAAATCATAACCAAATATCTTAAAATTTGATTTTGCAACTTTCCTTAGGAAAAGTTCATATTGTATTCATGATAATCATAATTCAAGACTAATTTATAGTGAGGGCTTCACTCAAAGTGAAACCCTCACTATTCATCTTGATCAATCCATAAATTTCATATCCTTTAACCAGTTGATAAAACTGTTTTGCCATGATGCAATTCCATAACCGCGGCCAATTCCGGAGTCAAAACCATGGTTTCCCTTTGCATAAACATGCAATTCAGCCGGAACTTTTTTCTCAAGCAAATCCGTGTATAAACGGATGCATTTTAACGCCGGAGTTGTAGTGTCTTCGGCACCATTTACAAAAAACATGGGAGGAATATTTTCTTTTTGCTTTACCGCCTTGTACAGTTCATCGCTAATTCCCGGGTAAATAGGGAAAACAAAATCAGGTGCAGTACTTTCTTCGAATCGGGCATATTCCGGTAATTCCTTTTCAAAAACATTTAAAGCCGCATAAAGCGATAAAGCCCCTCCAGCAGAAAAACCGCCAATTCCGATTTTGTTTTTATCAATTTTTAATTCTTGTGCCTGACTGCGTAAAATATGAATCGCTTGTTTGGCATCGGCATAAACTTCTCCATTATACACTTCCCTTTTAAGCGAAAAATTTTCTGCATCGGTATTATAAGTCCTGTATTTTAAAATCAGCGAAGTGATTCCTCTTTCGGCAAGCCACATGGCAAAATCAACACCTTCGCGGTCGAACCATACATCGCGAAAACCACCGCCCGGACAAATTACAACTGCTACCCCATTCGGATTTTTTGCCCTGAAAAGCGAATAGGCAGGTTCTGAAACCTGACTGAAAACCCTGTTTTTCTGTGAAAGAGAACTTTCGCTTACCTCGGATGACCTGACATTTTCTTTGGTATATTTTACCGGATTATTTCGAATTCCTTCAGGCCAAAGAGGAAATTCCTGCTGTGATTGTGCGGAATGACCGGAGAACAGAATAATCAAAACAACTGCGGAAAGAAATTGAACGATTCGTTTCATGACGTTTTATTTTTAAATGTTCATTAATTATCCAAACAAATTTATGCTATTTAATACCGGTTTAAAAGACTGTTTATTTTATAATGAGCCATGTATTTGAAATATTTCTGAGTTCACTATCATCAAAATCTTACTTCATGCATTATTTATATCTGATTCTTTGGAAATTATTTGTGATTTGAATTTTGATTATTGGTGTTTATTCTTCTCTTACATAACCATCTTTTAACCTGATTATCCTGTTTCCATACTTTGCATTTTCCTCTGAATGTGTAACCTGAATTATTGTCATTCCCTCTTCGTTGAGTTTTTTGAGGAGTTTCATAATCAATTCTCCCTGCTCTGAATGTAAATTTCCGGTGGGTTCGTCGGCAAGAAGCAATTTAGGTTTACCAACTATGGCGCGCGCTATTGCCACCAACTGTTGCTGTCCGCCCGAAAGCTGGCTGGGAAACAAATCTTTTTTTGCCACAATGTTGAAGCGGTCGAGCAAATCGGCCACCAGTGCTTTTCGTTCATTGCTTTTTATTCCCCTGTAAATAAGGGGTGTTTCAATATTTTCATACACATTTAGTTCGTCGATGAGGTGAAAGGCCTGAAAAATGAAACCGATGTGACTGCGGTGGTACTGCACTTTTTGTTTTTCCTTGATTTTATGGGCCGGTTCATCCCAAAAATAATATTCACCGGCACTGGGTTCATCCAGTAACCCAATGATGTTTAACAACGTTGATTTACCAGACCCGCTCGGTCCCATAACTGAGAGAAACTCGCCTTGTTTAACTTCAAGATTTACTCCCTTTAAAATAAATGTACGCTGAAATTTAGCGTCGTAATACTTGTCGATGTTTTTTAGTTGTATCATAATAAAATTAATATTTATTCATATCTAAGTGCTTCAACCGGATTAACACGCGATGTTCTGAATGAATGCAGCACCCTGAAAACTTGCCTTCGGTTTTTATGGCAAAAATCGTAACTGAATTCGTTAATAATAAAAAGCACGATTATAAACGAAGCGGCCAAAGCAATCGACAATCCCAGCAGATTAATGGCAGCAAATACTTTGTTCTGTTTTAAAAAACGTAACGCAGATTTCAGATAATTTGTAAACATTTTATTTTTGGTTTTTAGTTGTTGATATTTTTTTTCTTAGTCAGGGTTTCACTTTGAGTGAAGCCCTGACTAATGAAGCCTGGCTATACATTATATCTTTTTCACTATTATTTCTGTTTTTATTCCGCCATTTAACATTGCTTCTTTTAGTTGCTGAATCCTTTCCTCAGAAACATTTTCATAAACATAAATGCTTGCCCTATAATTTATCCCAACGGTCTTTAACCAATTCTCAACATATTTTGAGACATCATTTATCGGAATGGATTCACTTAATACGTTTTGAATTTCATTCGGATAAAGAAACAACAGACATAATGGGAGTGAAGGTTTTTTGTATTCACTGACTTCTGTTATTTTGATTCCAAGCTCTGAATACACATCCATTACTGATTTAACCTGTTCCTTTGTTACTCCATCTGCATATTGAATTGAAACAGTGAGAGCATCTTTATAAATTTCAAGATCTTTTTCAGCATTTTTTCTAAGTTCTTCAAGATCAGGGCCATCCTTGTCCGGTTTTAACAGAACGCTAATCGATTTAAATCCCACATTGCTTTTTACACCTGCAACCTGAACATTATTTTTATATAATAAATATTCTATATCCTTCTGTTCAACCCGTGAAATATCTTCATAACTTACAAATGCCCTGTAATATCCTTTACTTCTTCGCCCTTTATTGAACTTGTCCAATTCTTCATTCCAGTATTTTAGATTTTCTTCAAATTCTTTAAATGCATTAAATTTGTGATTTTCAACAATTACAATCCCATTGCCCTTGAACCTTATTTTAAATGGGTCCGGTTTCGAAGGTTTCCTGTCAAAAGGCAACCAAACATTTGGTGTTGGCGATTTTGGGAATTCATAGAAAAACCAAACAGGAATGAGCTTCATTTATTGCAGATTGTTTTTCTTCATCCAAATCAAAATAATTTTTCCCGAATAAATTTTGTGCTTTCTCTTTTCTTACTTCCAAACAAGCCTCCCCGATACTTCTTAAAATAAAATTTACCATTTCGTCTGGAAGAAGTCAAATCGTGCCTATAAGTTATAATTCCTTTCGAAACTTTAATTTTACCAATAACCGGAATTTCTTTCTCAATATAATCCGGCCCTTTCTTTCCGTCAGGATTTATTCCGTGCAAATAATTTTTTACTATTTGTTTAACTTCCTTTTTTTCTTTTTGCTGATTTTCTATTAAAAATTCTTCGTGCCAGTTCATTAAAATATCTAAAACATTATTTGACTTTTGCGAGGCATCAAGTGATTCCAATTCAGGTTGAAAAAATCCCTTTCCTATATTTTCGGAAGTCCATTGCGCGAGCCACTTTTCGTCCTTGTTTTCCTGGTATTTTGCCGGAATAGAATCATTGGTTTTTATTATTAATTCAGATTGTGCAAAAGCCTGAATCGCTGCAAAAACAAGAGACACAAATAAAATGAACTTCCATTTGTTCCATTTTTTGGTTTTCATTTTTTCGTTCTTAAATTTATTGACATAATTGTAATTTATACTGTATCTCGATAAAACCAAACATCGTCGCGATGCGACTTTTTCAAAGTGCCAGCGGCACGGCGTTTTGGTAGCATTGTCAATGTTGCGAAAGCAAAAGTCCCGTAGGGACGGTGTTATTGTCATTACATCCTTAAAATTCAAATTGTATCATATCACTAAAACACCATCCCTACGCGATTTTTGTTTCAGGATAATGTTTATTTCTACCATAACTACGTCGCTATTGCGACTTTTATAAAGTCCGTAGAGACAGTTTGTCCCTTTTAGTGCGAGTGTTTTAATAGTGCCAGCGGGACGGTGTTTTGGTATCGCCAGCGGCACGATTTTTATTTTATTCATCGTAAAATTCAAATAAGTATGCATCTTCATATTTTATTTCATTTCTGCGCAATAATTCCAGATACTCATCTTTAAAAGAATGTTTACAGTGATGCTCCTCCTGTTTCATTATGTACTTGATTACCCTATCTCTTTGAGAACGGGAATATGTAAATGCCCCAAATCCGGCTTGCCATTCAAATTTCCCGGCAACGAAGTTTTTTGTATTTATCCATTTCGACGATTTTGATTTTACATTTTTCAATACATCTGAAACCGAGATTGCCGGGTTTAATTCAAAAAATATGTGAACATGGTCTTTGTAACCGCCAACAGCCAGGGAATAGTTTTTGGTTTCTTTTAAAGTCCCTGCTATGTATTTGTGCAATTCGTCACTCCAGCTTTTTGAAATAAAATTGCCTCTTCCTTTGACCGAAAACACCGCATGGACGTTCATTTGAGTGTATGTGTTTGCCATAATTATTACATTTAAATTTTTGTTGTTTTGAATATATATTTAACTTGTTAATTACCAAAACATCATCACTACGCGATTTTTGTCAATCTATTTTTACCTTTTCTACCATAACATCGTCGCGATGCGACTTTTTCAAAGTGCCAGTGGCACGGCGTTTTGGTAGCAATGGCAGTGGTGCGAATGCAAAAGTCCCGTAGGAACGGTGTTATTTTTATTTCATCTTTAAAATTCAAATTGTAGCATATCATTAAAACACCTCCGAACAATCGGGGCAAGCTATTGCTACGCAATTTTATTCTCTCCCTTTTACTTTTTTCTACCATAACAACGTCCGCCGGCGGACTTCCTTTGTTTCCATCTCTCAATTTCAAATTTTATTTTATTTTTTTTGGAAAACAAATCCCCTCATTTCCACCAAACTCCCTCTCCTGGATCCCCCTTTGGGGGGCGGGGGGGCTTCTTATTCATACCTCAACGCCTCCACCGGATTAACCCGCGATGCCCTGAACGAATGGTAAAGTACAGTTAGCAAAACCACTACTGCAGCCAGCACAAATGTTATTGCAAACAACCACCATGAAATATCGGTTTTAAAGGCAAAGTTGCTAAGCCAGTGGTTCATTACAAAAATTGTTAGTGGAATTGAAAGCAAAGAAGCAATTACTACCATAACAAAATTCGTACGTAGAAAAGAGAATACAATTCCTTTTTCTGAACTTCCGAAAACTCTTTTCAGCCCAATTTCCCTGGTTTGAGATTTCACTATAAAAAGTGTTACTCCAAATAAGCCGAAAGAGGCAATCAGTAAAGAAAAAAGTGCAGAAATTGAGATTATCACATTCAGGTTTTTCTCTTCGGCATAAATTTCTTTCTTAAACTCTTCAATGGTTTTATAATTGAAAGACTGGCCCGGGGCGACTTTTTCCCATTCGGTTTTGATTAAAGGTAAAAGATTGCCCAGTGTGCCCGGTTTATGATGAATAGCCACCTGCATTGCAAAATCATCTGAGGCAACCAGCAACAAAGGCGGGATATCTTTGTGAAAGGAATGTAAATTAAAATCTTTTGCAACTCCAATTACTGTTCCATCCACTACGTCTATTTTTTTTCCAACCGGGTCGGTTAATCCAAGTGCTTTTACCGCCTTTTCATTTAAAATATACGAGTTTTCCGTGTCGCCAAATTCACGAGAGAATTTTCTTCCCTCAAGCACTTTTATTCCCATGGTTTCAATAAAATCAAAGTCAACCGCCAAAAGTTCGATGGGTACTTTTTTCGATTTATCATCCGGAAGTTCCATAGGATAAGGCCAAAAATTAATCATAGGTAATGCTTCAATAGCACCTCCGGCTGAAATAACATCAGGATAAGTTTTAATATTATTTATAAATGCGACTGAATTTTGGGAATTCCTTCCCATATCGACAAACAAAATATCCTCGTTGTAATAACCCGGGTCTTTTTCGAGGGCATATTTGTATTGCGAACGAATAATTAAAGTACTTGATACAAAAAAGCAAAAAATGATTAATTGAACAACAATCAGGACGAATCGAATCATCGATTTACGTTTTCCGGTTTTAATCGAATTATTTAAAATATGGATTACGTTCAACTTTGTTAAAAACGATGAAGTGTAAAGCCCGGAAGCCAGCCCGATAAATAAAGTAAGCGCCACATAAAAAATTATATAAAGGGCAATATTCGATTGGATTATCATCAGTTTGGTTTGAAATAACTCTTCAGCATAAGGTTTTCCCTGCCAGGCAAGAAGTAAGGCAACCGGTAAAACCAACATGGACAGTACTACTGACTCGGTCAACAACTGTTTCCGAATGGATTGCGTGTTGGCACCGTTGGTTTTCCGAATCCCGATTTCTTTGGCTCTGCCTGTTGACACGGCCGTTGAAAGAATAATGTAGTTAAATGCTGCAACGATAATTATAAGAACGGCAATTGTTGAAAAAATGCGAATATTTTTTAGGTTTCCTTTGGGGAATCCACTGTTAATTTCTTGTGAACCAAGGTACACTTCGGGTAAATTTTGAACTGAAAAATCAAAATGATCTTCTTCGCCGTATACTTTTTTTTCAAGCGCCCTGAATTGTTCGTCGAGAGAAGCCGAAGTAGCATTTTTGTCAAGTAACAACCAGGTTTGCCAATATGAAGAATGCCAGCTTGTTTCCGCATTTTTATCCTTGATTTTCAAAAGAGCCCATTTTGCGTTGATAAAACAATCGGCCTGCAAAGTGGAATTAACGGGAATATCCTCAAAAACTCCTTTTACCACAAAAACCTCCTCCTTATCGTTTACTTTAGCAATCAAATCCTTTCCAACAGGATCTTCGTCCGGGAAAAACTTTTGGGCTTGTTCCTCTGAAAGGACAATTGAATTGGGTTCATCTAGACTATTTTCCTGTAGGCCGGTAACAGGAATATTGAAGATTTTTAATACCTCGGAATTGGTACCAACAACATTTTGGACGGGGATGAATTCCTCGTTCAGTTTTATACTAAATTCCCGCATATTCCTTGTTGGTGCAACAAATTTTACCTGCGGAAATTCATCCTTTATGCTTTTTGTAAGAACATAGGGTGACCCTTCGTCAGTTATTTTTACTTCGGTATTATAATTTAAAACCCGGTAGATTTGTTTTCGGTTTTTAAAACCGGTGTTGTAACTCAGTTCGTTGATAACAAACAGCAAAATGATAAACGATGCAGCAAGGGCAAGGGAAAGTCCAATGATGTTAATTCCGGCGAAAAGTTTGTTTCGTTTTAAAAACCGGAGTGCAGAAGTTAGATAGTTTTTGAACATTTTGTTTTAAGTTTTAATCATTACTTACAAGCTCTTTATTAGTGTGGGCTTCACTTGGATTGAAACCTTCACTATTCATTAATGAAGTATTTTCTATCGAATTGTATATCTTTGTTTTTATTAATGAAATTATTATGGAAACAGTATTCAGGATTCGTTCCAACGAGTTGACACCCGACCTTTTTAATAAAATAAAAGCCCTTTTTAACAAAGAAGAAGAACTCGAAATCTCAATTTCTCCGGTTTCCGATTTTGGGTTAAACAAAAAAGAAAGCCGAGAGGAATATGTTAATCGTGTGAACAAGGCAATTAGAAATCTTGAAAAACAGACAAGTAACGTTTCATTGTCTGACAGTGATTTTGAAAACCTGACCAACGATTTACTGGCTGTCAAATGAAAAGTTTTAACTTTGATACCGATGCTTTTGAAGACTTTTGCAATTGGGCCATTTACGACAAAAAAGTATTCAGAAAAATTGTAGAACTTTTGAAAAGTATCAAACGAACTCCATATCAGGGAATTGGTAAACCAGAAGCGCTCAGGTTCAACCAATCCGGCTATTGGTCGCGCCGCATAACCGACGAGCACCGGCTTGTTTATAAAGTTGACGAGCATAATAATATTTTTATTGCAAGTTGTAAAGGTCATTATAATTAAACTTTCAATTTTATTCATACCTCAATGCCTCCACCGGATTCCTCGTTGCAGCTCTCCAGGATTGCCAGGAAACAGTCAGCAGCGCAATTCCCAGTGCCAGCAATCCGGCCAGGGCAAAAATCCACCAGCTTAATTCGGTTTTGTAAGCAAAGTTTTCGAGCCATTTGTGCATAAGAAACCAGGCAATTGGTGTTGAAATAACAAATGCAATTGCAATCCATTTTACAAAATTAGTATTTAACATGGCTATTACTTCGGAAATTTTGGCGCCGTTTACTTTTCGAATGCCGATTTCCTTAATTTTCTGATTAGTGATAAAAGAAATCAAACCGTAAAGACCAAGCGATGCAATTAAAACAGCAATCATTGCAAACAACCTGATTAGTTTAAAAGTATTTGTTTGTCCGTTATAAAATCCGGCTATCTTTTTATCGAGGAAATTGTAAGAAAAAATTGCTTCGGGAAAAATTTTTGTCCACTCATTTTTTATCTTTTCAATGGCATTTGTATAACCGGCTAAACTGGCAGTGGCCGGATTTATTTTTACTGCCATTTCCTTAATATTGAAAGAAACATTGCTTAAAATAACGTAATCAATTTCCTGTTGAAGTGACTGGGCATGAAAATCTTCGGTTACTCCAACAATGGTAAATTCCATGTTTTCCCTTCCGTATTTAAAAATTTCACCTATTGCTTTATTCGGGTCAATAAATCCAAGCAGCTCAGTTAATTTCCGGTTTACGATGGCTTCGCCCGAGTTTTTTCTTTCACTAAGATTTTTTCCGGCTATTAATTTAAGATCGTAAAGTTCAAGATAGTTTTCATCAATTGTTTTTAAGTTTCCCGAGAATAAATCTTTTTCAAGTGTAGGATAGTTAATGCTGTTGCTGACTCTCCAGTCGGCCATCGGGCTTGTTGATTCGAAGCTGATTTTTTTAATATCAGCATATTTTGAAAGATCAGATTGTAAAACAGCCAGCTTATTTGTGTTTGCATCAGGTAAAGGAATAATCAGAACTGCTTCTTTATCAAATCCAATATCGGCCCTGAAAAAATAATTGATTTGTTTTTGCATAACTAAAGTGCCGGTTATTAAAACCAATGAGATAACAAACTGGGCAATTACAAGTGTTCGCCTGACAGATATTGAATTTGAATTATTTTTTGCCGGAATCGAATTTTTTAAATTCCCAACAGGTTTCATTCCTGCCATAATTACTGAAGGATAAATACCTGATATTATACCAATTACCAATGTTGAAGTAATTAGAAAAACAAATGTTCCAGGATTTTTCAGAAAATCAAGGGCGAGATTGTAACCAATTATATCTTCGAGATAAATAAATAAAAAGTATGCAATGCCAACTCCAAGAATTGCTGCGATATATGAAATGAAAACTGTTTCTCCCATAAATTGCGAAATCAGTTGAAACTTACTGACCCCTGTAATTTTCCGTACGCCAATTTCTTTAAATCTTTTGGAAGATTGTGCCGTTGATAAATTTATAAAATTGATGGAAGCCAAAAGAATTATAAATAGCCCAACCATTCCAAGTATAAAAAATGCTTTTTCGGAAACACGGCGGTGGCTGTAATTTTGAGCTTTTCCCGAATGAAGATTCGATAAAGGTTGCAAAACGTATTTTTTAAAAACCGGTGAATCGTGCCAATGTATTTGGCAGCAAAAGAAACAAGCTGGGTTTCAAGATCAGCAGGTGAAATATTGCCTTGGGTAAAAGCAGGTAACAATTGGTTGCCGAATTATACTCCTGCCAGTCAGTCCCACCGTAGAAATAGGGGTTTGAAGCCGTCTGACTTTTATAATCGGCAATAATTGTAAAAGGCAAATCAGTGTTTTTAGGAGTATCAGCAATTACACCGGTTACGGTTAACGTTTTTTGATTATTAACAGTTATCGATTTCCCCAACGCATTACTCACATCATCGGTATTTAAATTAAAATATTTTTGGGCCAGCGATGAAGTGATTACAACACTTCCTGTATTTGATAAGGCATTTTGAGGATTTCCGGCCAAAAAACCGAAATCGAAAATTTCAAAAAATCCCTGTTCAACATATGCCAGCCCTTCGTTTTCCTGGTACCTGTCAAAAGTTCCGTTGCTGTTTTCAATTGCAATCTGACCCTTTTCGGCATAAAAAGTCATTACAGCTTTCACTCCCGGAAAATCATTTCGAATAGCTTCACCAACCGGGTGTGTCTGTGACTCAGCATAAATAATCCCTTCTCCGGGAGGCTGAAGTTGACTGATCAACCGGTAGATATTCGAATAATTTTTGTGGTACTTGTCAAATCCCGATTCGTAACTTATTATTTTGTAAATAACCAATCCGCAGGCAATTCCGATTGCAAGACCCGCAATATTAACTGACGCATAAACTCTGTTTCGGGTTAACTGTCGCCAGGCTGTTTTAAAAAAATTTGTTCCCATTTTTTCTGTGTTTTATATTTCAGTTCAAAATCCAGTAAATTGGTGCGATAATGCATCTCCGTGATGCGATAACGCAGCAAATAGGTGTGATAATGCAGTAAATTTGTACGATAACCCAGTAAATTGGTGCGATAATGCATCTCCGTGATGCGATAACGCAGCAAATAGGTGTGATAATGCAGTAAATTTGTACGATAACCCAGTAAATTTGTGCAATAATGCATCTCCGTGGTGTGATAATGCAGCATTTTGATGCAACAACGCAGTATTTTGGTTCGGTAATGTATTTCCGCAGTGCACTATGGCAATTCCGTTGTAATTTGTTGTCTTTTTCTTCGTCATTTTTGCTTTCCTAATTATTTAATCTCTTTATTACAGTTCATGACTTTATTCATTCCTCAAAGACTCCACCGGGTTTCTTTTTGCCGCCCGCCAACTCTGCCAGCTTACTGTCAGTACAGCAATTCCTAAGGCTATAATTCCGGAGAGAGCAAAAATCCACCAGCTTAATTCGGTTTTGTAGGCAAAGCTTTCGAGCCACCTGTTCATTGTGTAGTAGGCGACAGGTGTAGCAATAATGAAAGAAACGGCAACCCATTTCATAAAGTTTTTATTCAGCAGGGCCAGAATTTCAGAGGTTTTTGCCCCGTTAACTTTTCGTACACCAATTTCCTTGGATTTTTGTTGTGAGATAAAAAGAGATAACGCGCTTAACCCGATTACGCTGATTACAATTCCCAGCAATGAAAAGGCTGACAGTATTCGGCCAAGAATTTCTTCTGCTTTATATTGGCTGGCAATCTTATCGTCCAAAAAGAAATAATTAAAATCCTGGCTTGGATAGTTTTCGTCCCATACTTTATGCACAGTTGCCATAGCCTGCATGATATCTCCTTTGTTTAGCCTGACATGGATAAACCTGGCCCTGTTCGCCGATTCTCCAAGCCAGAAAGCAAAATCGCCCATAGCGTCGTGTGCCGAACTGTAATTAAAATCCTTTGCAACACCAATAAAATTAATTCTTGTTTGGTCGGGAGCCAATTCCTGCGTATTCTGAAAAGTGTTTAATGCTTCCATACTTCCGTAGTGTTCCATAAGTCGTTTGTACAAATGTTCGTTGATTACCATTCCTTCAATGGTATCGGCTGATGGTGAAATCCAGTTTTCAAGCAGCTTGATGTCCATGGTTTTGAGGTAATCGTAATTGGCAAAAACCAATTCGGCAGTACCGTCAATTCCCAACCCTTCAAGGTTGAAACTTTGTGCCGGGTAGCCAAAATGCTGGCTCGTAAAACCAACAGATTTAACCTGGCTTTGCTTTTGAAGGTCTTCGGCAAAAACTGCCGGATCTTTCGACAAATCTTTCAGATTGAGGACTACTACATTTTCCTTGTCAAATCCAAGGTATTTCCTGCTGATGAAATCAATTTGTTTATTTACAACGAACGTGGCTGAAAGTAAAACAATGACAACCGATATTTGCCCGATTAACAGTGTTTTCAAAATAACATTTTCGGAATATTTGGCTTGCTTCTGCAACAGAACCACCGGCGATGATTTCCCGATCAGGAAAAAACCGACAAAAATGGCGGTAAGCAAAATACATAAAGCTATCACTCCTGTAACTGCAAGCAAAACAACCGGCTCGTTATAATAAATGTCAAAATTAATGTCGAACCACTTGTTTATTAGCGGTTTTATACTTTCGGTAACTGCAATCGAAAGCGAAAGACTAAATAAGCAAACCAGTAAAACTTCGATTAGAATTTGGCCGGTTAACTGGCTTTTTGCTGCTCCCGCCGATCGTTTTAAGCCCAGTTCTTTTGAATGTTTAATCAGCCGTGCGATGGTTAAATTAATAAAGTTAAACATCGAAACCAACAGAATTACAAACGAAATAATCACAAACAACCCTATATTTATTTTTCCTGAACTTTCTTTTAATTCAAAGCGGTAGTCCGATTTCATGTGAATGTCCTGAAGAGGAGTCAGACTGAAATTGTAATCCTTGGGTCCACGGGTTTGTTTAAGTTCGCTTGCGTCGTAAAACGCCCGAATCTTGCCGGCAACATCAGCCGGTGACGCATTTTTTTTTAGCGACACGTAATTATAAACCCATTGCGTTTTTGCATTTGGTAAATTCACATAACGTTCATTAAGACCACCCTTTTGCGAAATCAGCAATTCGTAATTGAAATGTGTTTTTGGATGTGTGTTTTTTACAATTCCCTTTATTTCATATTTCCCCAGATTTCGCGCATATTGGAGCGCTTCTATTTCGATTGATTTTCCAATGGGATTTTCATTATTGAAATATTTTTTTGCAAAATTTTCCGATATAAAAACCACATTTGGTTTACTGATGTCTGACAAATCGCCAACGATGCTCTTCACTTCAAACATGCTCATAAAACTGCTATCAACCGATAAAATATCAGGCTGTTGAATCGCATTTTCACCCATTTTAATGCTTCCAACGGGACAATGTGAAAACTGAACAACAGTTTGAACTTCCGGTATTTTCTCCGCTGCCTGATGGATGATTCCCAAACTTCTGGCCCAGGGATCGCCTGTGCCTTCGGGAAAGGAAATCACCCTGTAAATGTTTTTATAGCCTGAAAAGTGTTTATCGTAACTTTTTTCGTTGGCGACATACAGAAACAAGATTAGGAATGAGGTTATTCCGATGGTTAATCCGGCAACTGTTACACCCGAAAATACGGGTTCCCTGAAAAATTTGCGCAATGTTAGTTTTAAGTTGTATTGTATCATTTTATTCAGCCTCCTGTAATTCTTTAATTCAAATTGAAAAATTCCATTTCCTTACTACTCATACTTCAGCGCCTCCATTCCAACACTGCGATCTGGATCTTCACATTTCATGCTACTCATATCGAAGTGCTTCAACCGGGTTCCTTGTTGCTGCCCGCCAGCTTTGCCAGCTCACCGTCAGCAACGCAATTCCAAGTGCCAGCAAACCAGCCAGTGCAAATATCCACCAACTTAGTTTGGTTTTGTAGGCAAAGTTTTCGAGCCATTTGTGCATGGCGTAGTAAGCAATGGGCGTGGCAATTACGAAAGCGATTACCACCCATTTTACGAAGTCTTTGTTGAGCATGTCAATATTTCTGAGACTTTTGCTCCGTTTATTTTGCGGATGCCGATTTCTTTAATCCGCCTTTTTGTCGAAAACTCTACCAATCCGATTAATCCGACACAGGAAATCAGGATGGCAATGATGGCAATTACCCGGATTGAATCGGCTCTTTTCTCTTCCTGCTGATACATCGAATCGAGGTAATCGTCGTAAAACTGGAACGAAAATCCGTAATCGGGTAACACCTCTTTGAATCCTTTTTCAACCTCTTGTAATGTTTGCGCCATATTTTGGGGGCGAATCCTTATGTTGAAATGTGAAACATCCTTTTGGTTGGTAATCATCAACGCGCCAATTTTATTATACAGGCTTTCATAATGAAAGTCGTCGAGCAGGCCAACCACATCAAAACCAAACAAATTTTTCCCTTCAAAACTTTCCCAACCAGCCTGTTTCATGGCAGTCTTGTTTATCAGGCAAACATTGTTTTTATCGTTCGCGTAAAAATTGCGGCCTTCAAGGATTTTTAGTCCGAAAGTCTCAACAAAACTGTAATCGCTTGCAATGTTCGAAACTTTGCCAAGTTCATTTGTATTGTTATGCTCATCAGATTGATTATAACTGTAAATTTCCCCGGGTGTGCCATGCGTAAAACATGAACTTTCAACACCGGGAATTGAATTCAGCCTTTCTTTCAGAACATCAATTTTACCGGCAGCTTTCCAGTGTACAGGGATTTTTATCAATTGCCCGGTTTCGAAGCCAAAATCGAGGTTTTTGGCATATTTAACCTGGCGGGTTATTACCATCAGCGATACCAAAATGATAATGGAGGCAGCAAACTGGATAATGTTGAGCGATTTTCTTAAATCGAAGGCACCTGCTTTTGTAGTTCCCTTTTTCTGCAGTAAATCTTTTGCCTGGACTTTTGTTGCGACCCAAGCCGGGTAGGTTGCCGAAACAAGGGCAATGCCGGCAAGGGTTGCCAAACAAGCCAGAATTAACCCGGGTGAACTAAAAATGCCAAATACCGGAAACTCTTTGCTAAAGAGTTTTACAAACAACGGGTGTAAGAGCCAGGCAATCAACAGGGCGGCAAAACTGGCAGCCAATGTTGTAAAAAAAGCTTCGCCGATAAACTGGATAAACACATTGAGGTTTCGGGCGCCAAGTGTTTGTTTTATTCCAAATTCCTTGAGCCTGTTTGAATTGTGTGCTACCGAAAGGTTGATATAATTGAAAACAGCAAGGATTAGCAGCACCACCGTTAACCAAATAAGCAAACGAACCAGTTTTACATTGGCGTGGGTTAGATAATCGTTCCTTAGTGAGGTGTCGAAATATACATTCTTATAAGGGATTAGGGAATATTCATTATCATCCTTGTCGAAGAATTTTGGAATAAGCGGAGTGA
>CAWDAW010000005.1:0-150176 GCA_963800345.1 uncultured Prolixibacteraceae bacterium
TTCATGCTAAGAAAACTACCTGCAATCTTCAATAAAAATATGTGATAAATCATAATATTTTGTAATTTTATCTCACTATTTGATATAAAATGAATCGAATTAAAGAGATACTTGACTTAAAGGGCATCAAACAGACATGGTTGTCTCAACAATTGGGGAAAAGTTATAACATGACAAATTCTTATGTGCAAAACAGAAGACAACCGAGCATAGAAGACTTATACAAAATTGCAGAAATATTGGAGGTTGATGTAAAGGAACTACTAATATCAAACAAAACAGATAAAACAAATACAAATGTATAAAACAGCAACAATAGATACAGTAAATGCTTTAAAGGCAGAGCTTGATAAAAAGCTTCCAATGAAAGCAGAATATGAGAAACGTTTAAAAAAGAAATTGCGATTAGAATTTAATTATAATTCTAACCATATTGAAGGCAATACCTTAACATATGGACAAACTCAATTGCTGCTGTTTTATGACAAAAGTTCAGGGGATGTACCAATTAGTGATATTGAAGAAATGAAGGGACACGATATTGCATTATCCCAAATCGAAGAAATGGCAAAAGACGAGGAGCGCCCTTTATCAGAATTATTCATTAAAGAACTTAACAAATTAATTCTTGTAAAACCTTTTTGGAAAGATGCAATATCATATGATGGAAGTTCCACCCGGAAAAAAATTGAAATCGGGCAATACAAAACTTCTCCTAACAGTGTTAGGTTAAGAAATGGGGAAATTCACGAATATGCATCTCCAGAAGAGACACCTGCTTTAATGAACGACTTATTAAACTGGTACAATGAAAATATGGATATAATACATCCAGTGCAACTAGCTGCCGAATTTCATTACAAATTTGTTTGCATTCATCCTTTTGATGATGGAAATGGAAGGGTTGCCAGATTGATTATGAATTACATTCTTTTAAAGAATAATTATCCCCCGATTGTAATAAAATCTGATGAAAAAGAAAGTTATTTAACATCCTTACAAAAAGCAGACACTGGCGATATCGTTTCTTTAATCGAATATTTTGAGAGACAATCTATTTGGTCGCTTGAACTTAGTATTAAAGCTGCAAATGGTGAAGATATCGATGAGTTGGGAGATATAGAGAAAGAAATTGAACTTCTTAAAAAAGATAAACTAACAAAAACTAAAATTTATAAAACGCCTAAAGTTGCTTATGAATTAATAAAACATATAAACGATGATTTATGGATGCCAATTATTAAAGTCTTAAATAAATTTGATGACTTCTTTGCCGAATCGGGAAATGAAACTTACATAGACAATTTGAAAATTGTGAAGACAAAGACAATTCCTCCTCCAGTACTTAATCCGGCCCGCTTGTTCTCCAACAGAGAAGTAATAGTAAAAAAATATATAGTTTTCGGACACGATTTGGAAGAAGAAAATGTTAAGAACTTACAGTGGAAAAAGAAGATGCTATCTCTAAAATCTGCCTCCAAAAAGATTGATTATGAAATATCGTGTTCACTTGATTTAAATGACTCCAACTATAAATTGCTCATTACAGAATTAAATACCAATTCAGATAGTAATATGGAGAATATTACAACACTTTTCGAAACAGAGAATGAATACAAAACGCTATTTATGTCAGACACCGTAAATAGTATCATAAGGATTATTTCAAATCACATGATAAAAGAGATTAAAGGAGGAGAATAAAGCACGAAAACACAACACCTTGTATAAGTAATGGAAGGCAAAGTAATAAATATCAAGGTTTGTAGCCGCTCAAACTGCGTAGCGGTTTGACAGAAAATTACCACGCAATCTGCTATTACTCCAACCTGCCCCTCATCTCACTACCGAAAAGTAAGTTATCAGTCGATTGCATCGACATTTTGCCCCGTCACTTCCTGCACAAAAACAAAAACCACAAACCCAAACCCGGCTTTATAAAACATTTGTACAAAACAATATATGGGTTGATTAAAATAATTTCTACATTTGGAAACAGATTCAATATTAAACCAAACTGCATGAACAAAACTTCCCACCCCAATAACCCACTTCTCAGAAAAATCAAGTTAAAACAAATAGTAAATATTTGCGCGATGGCACCGTATCCCACCTCAGCTTATTGCCAGGAAAAACCAATACGATACAATCTTTCTGTTGCGAAAAAAAATGAAAAAAGTATAATAACTTCCGTATATTAACTAGTTACCGCCAAGTGTAAAAAGACAGAAAAACGATTGGACAATTTGCTACTAAAAGACTAAGAAATAAAAACCAAATAATGAACAGCCAACGCACAAAACAGCACATTTGCAAACCCCACAAGCCAACACACCACCAAAGTTTGCAAAAGAGCTGTTTTTATCCTGCGCGCTCTTGCTGAGTTAATTTATTATATTCATCAATTTAAAGTGCCCAAAATAAGTGGTTAAGAAAATGTGTAAAAACAATTAAATTTCCTAGTGACACTTGATGTCATTAATTGTATTTTTGATATCAAATAATTTGTGTTTTATGCAATTATTATGAATAAGAAACAACTGAACAGAATAAAAGTGGTTCTTGTAGAAAATAACAAGAGTAATAAATGGCTAGCTCAAAAACTTGGCAAGAATGATGCAACAATTTCTCGTTGGTGCACTAATAATGCACAACCTTCATTAGAAACATTAACAGAAATAGCGGCTGCATTAAATGTAAACATTACCGAATTAATTAAAAGCTAACTGCTTTATGAGTAATAGTAAAATATTAGAATTAAAAGCCAAACTCGCTTCTGAACTTCAAAAAGAAAATTCGGATAATGGAATTATTTTACACTTATCAAATGAGATAGCAAAACTTGATGAAACCCAGATTCGTTTTACAGTTGATGCAGGAATAATAAATCGACTTGGGAAAGAACTTGTAGGTCGCCACGAAACAGCCGTTTCAGAGCTTGTAAAAAATTCATTTGACGCAGATAGTACAGAAGTAAAACTTACATTTGAAAATGCATGGAGACAGGGGGGAACATTAATAATTGAAGATGATGGTCATGGCATGACAAGAGAACAATTAATTAATGGGTTTATGAGGCTATCTTCCGCAGATAAAATTCATAATCCTATTTCTCCAAAATTCAATAGAACAAGAGCAGGTAAAAAAGGCATAGGTAGATTTGCTACTCAGAGGCTTGGAGAATCACTCACTATTATTACTCAAACTTCAGATAGCAATGATGCAATAAGACTGACAATCGATTGGAATACATTTGAAACAGACAAAGATTTAGCTACAATTTCTAATAAGATTGAAATAGTTCCAAAAATTAAACATGAAGGAACAAACCTTATCATTGAGAAATTAAGAGAAGGTTGGTCAGATGCAATGATAAAAAGAGTTTTTAAATATACATCTGATTTGCTTCAACCATTTCCTCTTTCAAAGAAAAGAAAGAAAGAAAATGAAAACAGTATTGACCCTGGTTTTAAGAGTTCATATTTTAGAAAAGAAGGTAATGAGCTAAATAAAATAATTGATGAAGATGAAGCATTTCTTAATCATGCTCTAGCAGAAATTGAAGGCTATGTTTTAGATGATGGACAAGGGTGCTGGTCATTAAAAAGCAAGAAATTAGAGTTTCCCGAAGAAATATTTTTAATTGGCAAAAATAAAGATGACTTAGAAACCAAATTTGAACACATTTCAGGAATACATTTTAAATGCTACTATTTTATTTATGAATCTTCACTATTGCCAGCACAAACAAAAACTTTTATTCAAAGTGTTGCAAATGAAAAAGGTGGGATAAGATTATATAGAAATGGCTTTAGAGTTTTGCCTTATGGTGAGCGAGGTAATGATTGGATTGGATTGGACGAAGCAGCAAGAAAAAGAGTGATTTTAGGTCCGATTCAGAAAATTAACTTCTTTGGGTTTGTAGAGATTTTAGACCAATCATCTTCACTCTTCGATGAGACTTCAAGTAGAGAAGGAGTTGTGGAGAATGACGCATTTCATGAATTAACAGATTTTGTTTTTAGGTCAATAGCGAGTGCAGTATTAAAAGTTGCAGAGTTAAGGGATAGAAAAGGGAAAGCTGGTCAAAAAAATTGGGCGAGAAAAGAAAATACTCCATCAGAAAAAGTCGACAATGCAATAAATAAAATAAAAGAAGTATTTGAAGATTCTGACAAGCAGGAATCTACAGATAATGACAAAGAAAAAAGAGAAAATGAACAATCAAATTATAGAAAAGAAAAATTTGATGAGGCATATTTTGAATTAATCGAAGGTAGAGCAGAAGAAAAACAAGAAAAGAAGGAGTTAATCGACGAACTCAACATGATGCGAATATTAGCTGGATTGGGGTTGGTAATCGGAGAATTTGTCCATGAAATAAAAAATTATTTCCCGGGAATACATGCTGAAACAAGTTTCCTAAGAAATGCTCTAAAAGACTTTAAAGAGGGTATTGAAAGAGTAAATAATTTAGAGAATAATGTAAAATCATTAACTACATACTCATCTTATTTTGATGAAGCTATTTCAAGAAATGTTCTTAGAGAACTTGAACCGATTGAACTTAGAGATGCTGTAAATCGTTTTGAAGAAGTAATTCAAAATAATCTCGAAAGGACTAAAATATCTTTTAAAAAACCAGTTTTTGAGGGATTTGACCTTTTTACAATTCCAATGCACCCATCTGAATGGGCATCAATTCTGTTCAATTTCTTCACAAATTCAAAAAAGGCAATTAGGAGAGCAGGTGTAAAAGGAAGCATTTTTGTAAAATGCGGTCGTGAAGATGGAAATGTGTTTCTTGAATTTTCGGATAATGGTGATGGCATCCCAAAAGAAAAAGAAGAGATAATATTCAATGCATTTTACACAACTTCATCCGCTGCAGGACAATCCGCTTCAGAAGTTGATTCTCTGACTGGCACTGGTCTTGGATTGAAAATCGTGAAGGACATTGTAGAGAGTTATAACGGCAATATTTATGTAGCAATGCCACAAGAAGGCTACACAACAACATTAAGAGTTGAAGTTCCAGAATTTATAAACGAATAACTTATGAAACCAAAATATTTATATATAGATGATGAAAGTCCAGAAGCATTAAAGTCAATAATAAATGGTTTTAATGATATAGGAGAAATTGAAGTTGAATTGGTAGATTTAGAAAAACTTAGAGACTTTGAATCCCTTAAAACATATATTATAAGTCAGAATCCTGATGGACTTATTATTGATTTAAGGTTAGATGGAGAAGGAGTTAATAGGCTCAACTTTCCTGCGACAACATTAGCTCAAGACTTGAGAACATTAGCTGCATCAAATGAGATAAAATCATTTCCACTTGTATTGTGTTCTACTAGTCCAAAAATGAGAGCTACTTATGATATAGATAAAACAAGTCACGATTTATTTGATTATAAATTTGAAAAATCTTTAACTCCTGAATGGTTGAAATTTTCGATAAAACTGAAAAGTATATCGGATTCATATAAATGGTTAAATGAAGGGAATCGTAGTCTAGATGAATTATTAAGCAGAAAGGATTGGCGACATTTCGATAGTCGCATATTTGAAAAATTTATTGATGAAGAACAGATATTACAAGTGAATGATATTGCCCAATTTATCATCAAAGAATTATTTCATCATCCCGGAATACTAATTAAGGAAAGAACGCTTGCAGCAAGATTAGGAGTAGATATTGAAGCGTCTGGAGAAGAATGGAATAAAGTTAAAGAGGAGTTTGCAAAGGATAGTAAATATTGTGGAGTATTTAGTGATGGTTGGGAAAGATGGTGGAATGATAAAATTTTATCAAAGTTTCAGTCTATTTCAAAAGGGGAAAAACTTCATCATCTTAATGCAAAACAAAGAGTAGATTTTTTGTTGCAAGCTGGATTTAATGTAAAACCTGCTAAACCATTGGCTCCATATTGTAAAAGTACAGAATTTTGGACTGTTTGTGAATATTACAAAAGACCACTTGACCCACTTGAAGGATTTAAAATATTTGAATCAACAGAGCTAAAACCTTGGCAAGAATCAAAGTATCTTTCCTTTGGCGCAGAATTGGAAAGAAAAGGTCGAGATAAAGGATTAAGACCTCACTCATCAGAATTGCAACGAATAAAGGATTTAAAAGAAATGCTTTCATAATGGCTATACCTAATAACATAATGCATTTCAGGAGGCAAAGAGCCCAAGACTTAAGACGTTTTGCTGATAAGTTGGAAACATATGTTGGTAGTGGTATAAGTACCAAATTATATGATGGCATTAATCAGTTAAATGATGCTAACTATATTCCTTTTTACAGAAATGATAAAGGAGTTTTGGTCAATAATGATTTTAACTTTTGGGGATATTCAATCGATGATATTAAGTTAGATATAAATGCTGATAGGCATTTTAAACCCAAGGAAATAAATAAAGCAGAAGCTTATTTAAGTATCAATTTAGTATCAGATTTCAGAAATTGGAAAAACGTGAAAGACCCTTTCTGTGAATTATCGTTTAATGTAACAATTAAGGGATTAAAACCTAAATCTGATGACGGTATTCATTATTTTGGATTTCATTTGGATAGACACCATGAATCCCAGATTTCAGACGAAATTCATCCAACATATCACCTCCAATATAATCTTAATCCAAGGAAGATTAAAGATTTTAATTTTGGCTCAACTTTAAATTTAGATGCACCTAGATTTTTACATTATCCCATGGATTTGATTCTTGGATTGTCTTATTTAATTGCAAATTTTCAACCTTCAAATTACACAAAGCTTATTAATGACAGAGAAGTTATTAAAATGATACAGGAATATCAGGACAGTATTTGGAAACCTTATAGTTTCACGATTTCAAATCATTGGCAAAATAATGGTTCTGTTGTTGAATGGAATAAATCAGCTATTTGTCCATATTTATTATGAAGAAAGAAGTGTTAAAATATTTGAACTCAATTTCGTCAATGGAGCCATTTTTTGTTGACAGATTACTTATTTCTTCTTTTATCGAACTAAATAACATACCGTTTCCTAAAAATGAATTTCTGAAAAGTTATATAATTCAACCTGACAATAAAATAGATTATCAACACCTTCAGAATATTATAACACTTTTTAAAAGTTCAAATAAAGTATTTGACTTTGAAAATTTAATTCAACTTTTTGAATTTGTTATTTCACCAGCTGATAAAATTGTTACTGGAGCCGTTTATACTCCTCAAGATATTAGAGAATTTATTGTTACTAATTCGTTTTCTTCTTTAAGAGAATTTGATTTAGAGACCAAGATTGCAGACATTTCATGTGGTTGTGGGGGTTTTTTGTTTGACGCAGCAAAACAATTAAAAAATTTAAAAGAACTTTCTTATCGTGAGATTTTCAAAAATCATATTTTCGGACTAGATATTCAGGAATATTCCATAATAAGGTCTAAACTTTTACTTACACTTCTTGCATTATCAGAGGGTGAAGATTTTGAATACTTCGATTTTAACCTCTTCACAGGGAATGCTTTGTCGTTTGATTGGCAAAGTTGTATAACCAATTTTAAAGGGTTCGATTTAATTATTGGAAATCCACCCTATGTCTGTTCTAGAAATATCTCAGAAGATTCAAAGAAATTATTAGATAACTGGAAAGTATGTAAATCTGGACATCCAGATTTATATATACCATTTTTTCAAATAGGTATTGAAAATCTTACTTCAAATGGTATTCTTGGCTACATTACAATGAATACTTTCTTTAAAAGTGTTAATGGTCGTGCTTTAAGGGAATATTTCCAGGAGGGACAACTTCGTTTTAGAATAATTGATTTTGGGAGTAATCAAATTTTCAAGAGCAAATCTACTTACACTTGTATCTGTTTTATTGAAAATTCACAATCCTCATTCATTGAATTTGCAAGAAGTAATAAAAAGCTGAATAATGTGCTTTTTAATAAAATAAAGTATTCTAAACTTGATGCATTTAAAGGATGGAATTTAAACCAAAATGAAATAATTGACAGAATTGAAGATACAGGTTTATCATTTGGTGAATTATATAAAACTAGAAATGGCATAGCAACTCTAAAAAATAACATTTACATTTTCAATCCTATCAACGAAAGTAACGATTACTTCTATTTGCAAAATGGTAAAGTCTATGAAATTGAAAAGGACATTTGCAAGGATATAATCAATCCCAATAAATTTACTCAAGCAGAAAGTGTAGACTCAATAAAAATTAAGGCAATTTTCCCTTATGAGTATGTTAATAACAAAGCTATTCTACTTGACGAAGACATCATAAAGAATAATTACCCTAAAGCATACAATTATTTGACTGACAAAAAGAAAATTCTCGGCACAAGAGACAAAGGAAACGGGAAATATCGAAATTGGTATGCATACGGAAGAAATCAATCATTAGAAAAATTAAAGTTTAAATTATTTTTTCCTCACATTACTCCAAGTACACCTAATTTTACGATTGACACAAATGAAAATTTATTGTTCTATAATGGGTTAGCTGTGATAACTGAGAACGAAAAAGAACTTCACTTCCTTAAAAAACTTATGTCATCAAGGCTATTTTGGACATATATTAGAATTTCAAGTAAACCTTATGGTTCTGGGTATTATTCATTGAGCAGAAATTATATTAAAAATTTTGGGGTTTATAATTTTACAGATGATGAAAAAGAGTTTATTATCAATATGAATGAAAAAAGAGTTTTAGATAATTTTATTGAAAGCAAATATGGTCTTAATTTAGAATAGCCATCCCTATTTGCAAGCACATTGCCAAAGCCCCACGAGCCAACGCTCAAATCAAAGCTTTGTCAAAGAGCTTACAAATCCAACCGCACGTCAGACAGAAAAATAGTAGCAAATTGAAAGGAAAATTGATTGAAATGAATCAACACCAGGCGGTAACAAAGTGTATAAATCATTGGGCGGATAGTGCTAATTTAAAGGGCGTTACATTTAATAATCTTTGTAGCGGTTTGACAGGAAAGTGCTTCGAAATGCCCAACGCTTCATACACCAACCGTCAGACTGTCTAAAAAGCAGGATGACACTATGAAATATTCGGATATGAGTCTTTGAAAAATTGCAAATATTCAATTCTGAGAGACTTAAAAATAGTTTTTAGACAGACTGCCGTTAGGCATAATATTAACGAACAAAATCAACAACCTAAATGAAAAAACAAAAAGTGAATCTTCCTGCTCTTACAGAAATTGAATCTGAAGATATCGTAAGTTCAATTACATCTTCTCTTGGTGGATATTTCGGTGATGCTGACCCCCATTTCGGTGATATTGACCCCCCTCACAGAAAATGGTTCAAAGAACAGAAAGCATGACAATATTACATCTTTTTTCTTAAACTCGCTCCCTTCAATTCAATCCGGTGCGAAGTGTGTACAAGGCGGTCTAAAATAGCATCGGCAATTGTTTCTTCACCGATAATATTGTACCAGCTTGATACTGGTAACTGGCTCGCAATTATAGTCGCTTTACGTGCGTGACGGTCTTCGATAATTTCCATCAGATCCATTTGTTGTTGTTTTTCCAAATGGGTTAGGCCAAAATCGTCCATGACCAACAAATCGGTTTTTGCCAGTTGTTCGAAGAGTTTGTAAATAGTCCCGTCAACGCGTGCCATTTTTGTTTTGATCAACAATTTCTGGACATTGTAATAAGCTACTTTATGGCCTTGTGCACAGGCATGGTGGCCAAGTGCCGAAGCCAGGAAACTTTTACCACAGCCTGTTGCCCCGGTAATAAGAACGGGTTCCCCTTTTGTGATATACTCCCCGGTAACCAACCCGCTTATCTGCGACTTATCAAGCCCCCTTGAAGTATCGAACATCACTTCTTCTATTGATGCCTGGTAACGGAACCGGGCTGTTTTTCGGAGCCGTTCAAAACGGTTGTTTGTACGTTGCTGGCTTTCGGACTGGAGCAGGAGTTCCAATCCTTCGGCCAGTGGCAGTTCGTGGTGCCTGCGTGTTTCCACCAACGATTGCCAGCACTGTGCCATGCCGTGCAGACGGAGTTCTTTGAGTTGTGATTCTACTTTGTTCATTTGCATTAATTTTAATTTTACATTGTTATTTAAAACACCCTTCACCCCGAATATTTTGGTGTACAGGAAGTGGTTTTTCGTTTACTGTTTCTACTGTTTCTGTCATCTTATTTTTAATGATATTCTGGATGAACCCATACGAACAGTTTCCATATTCGAGGGCCATGTTGCAAGCTTTTTCGAATTGGGTTTCGTCGGTTTTGCGTTGCAGCCCCAACAACCCATCGCAGGTACGGTAAAGTTGTTCGGGGTATTTGTCCTGGTCAAAAAGCTTCTCTACAACCTGATAAAATACGTTGGATTTTTCGAGCGCCTTTTTCTTATAATACTCCGGGCTGCGGTCTAAATAATGCCGGTGCTGCGAGCAGAGGTGTTCCTTGCTTGTACTGTACCCACTGGTTTTATAATTACGCTGATGTATGGCCACCTGCTGGCCTTTTACATAAATACGCACCATCGAATGGGTGTAGATAACTTTTGCTTTGCCGCCAATATGGGCGTATGGTACACTGTAGTAATGCTTGTCGGTGCTTAAATAAATGTGGTTGTTTTTGGCCACTTTCAACTGCTTGTAATATTTGATTTCGAAGGCTGTTGCAGGGAGCGGGCTTAATGTATGCTTTTCATCGGAAAGGAACTTCTCCTGCCGGCAATATTCTTTTTGCTGCATCCGGGTTTGGTTATGTTCATTTACTCTTTCGCTGATTGCCTTGTTGAGCGATTGCAGGTCGAAGAACTGTTGGTTACGCAATTTTGCATACACCCGGCTGTAAATCAGTTTGACCTGGTTTTCCACCAGTGCCTTGTCTTGTGGTTTCCGGGCACGGGCAGGTGTTACAGTGGTATTGTAATGGTTGGCAAAATCTTCCAACACCTGGTTTACGTCAGGCTCATATCTGTCGGCTTTTATGATGGCGGCTTTCAAATTGTCGGGAACCAATGTTTGGGGTACACCGCCCAGCTGGCTCAAACAACAAGAGAGTGCATAAATAAAATCGCCAATGCCCTGAGTGTGCACCGCCATAGCAAAACTATAATCGGAGTAAGGAAGGCAGGCAACAAATACCTGGCATTCGATAACCTCGCCTGTTTCCCTGTCAACATACGATAATTTTTTTCCTGCAAAATCGATAAACAGTTTCTCACCTGCCTTATGTTGCAACACCATCGATGGGTTTTTAGCCATCATATACTGGCTCAGGTGGTGACAAAACTGGGTGTAACCGTAGCCGTCGGGATTGCTTTGCCGGTATTCGTCCCAAAGCACGCGGCGCGTTACGCCAACCTTTTCCAGCTCCCGGGAAAAATAGGCGAGTTCGTCTTTTATGCCATCGTACCTGTCTTGTTTGTACGATGGGTTCCCGGCAAAGAGTTTACCCTCAAGCACCGGTTCGTCAAGCGACAATAACGATTCGGCACCAAACTCCCCTGTTTCAATTTTTTGGAGGTAAGCTTTTACCGTGTTTTTGCTCATGCCAAGCCTTCTGGCAATCGTTTTTTTGCCAAGCCCTTGTCCGTGTAAACGGATTAATTGTTTGATCTGTCCCATACGTTTTGGTTTTCCTGCCATCTGTAATCTTTAAATTGTGGTTATTAAAAACCACGAATAAAAACCAAAACTGTGAGAGGGGTCAGTTTGCCCCGAAATGTTTCGCCGCCGCCGGTCGGATTTGTTGCCCAAATAAATATACAGAGGGGTCAACTTGCTCCGAAATATATCGCGGTGCGGCACACCAAAAACTAAAAAACCTCAAATAAGGGGTCAGCATCAGCCGAAATGGCAGATGATTTTTTAGCAAAAACGGGCTGATTTTTACTCCGAATCTGGGGGGTCAACTTAAACCGAAATATCCACTTGGTTTTCCAAGAAATATTTTAGCCTCCCAAGATGATATTGAAACAGTCTGGGATACGTTAAAGAAACAGTTCAATCGAGTTAAGATTGAATATAGACATGAAATGCTTGCCAGAATGGTTGTAGCAATTCGTGTTGGACTTTTTAGTAGTGCTGTTAACGAAATGTGGAATACAACAATAATAGCACTCAGAGATAAAGTGCGAAATTTCGGTCTTGATGAAGCGAACCAATTTTTAACGACTCAATTAGATGAAAAGAAATTTGGAGAGTTAAAAGATAAAGAATTGTTAGACATATCAGTCGAACTTGGTTTATTAGGGGAGGATTCCTATTTCTTCCTAAATCATTGTAGAGAAATCAGAAATAAATATTCATCCGCCCATCCTTCAAATTCAATGTTAGATGGAGAAGAACTTAATTATTTTATTCATCAAAATGTTAAACAAGTTTTGAGTAATGAAATAGTCTTTGTTGGATTCCGAAGTGATGAGTTTATAAATACAATAAAAGGGAAAAAACTTAGTAGTGATGCTATCGGAGAGTTGTTGGATATTTCGGTGATGCTGACCCCCATTTCGGTGATATTGACCCCCCTCACAGAAAATGGTTCAAAGAACAGAAAGCATGACAATATTACATCTTTTTTCTTAAACTCGCTCCCTTCAATTCAATCCGGTGCGAAGTGTGTACAAGGCGGTCTAAAATAGCATCGGCAATTGTTTCTTCACCGATAATATTGTACCAGCTTGATACTGGTAACTGGCTCGCAATTATAGTCGCTTTACGTGCGTGACGGTCTTCGATAATTTCCATCAGATCCATTTGTTGTTGTTTTTCCAAATGGGTTAGGCCAAAATCGTCCATGACCAACAAATCGGTTTTTGCCAGTTGTTCGAAGAGTTTGTAAATAGTCCCGTCAACGCGTGCCATTTTTGTTTTGATCAACAATTTCTGGACATTGTAATAAGCTACTTTATGGCCTTGTGCACAGGCATGGTGGCCAAGTGCCGAAGCCAGGAAACTTTTACCACAGCCTGTTGCCCCGGTAATAAGAACGGGTTCCCCTTTTGTGATATACTCCCCGGTAACCAACCCGCTTATCTGCGACTTATCAAGCCCCCTTGAAGTATCGAACATCACTTCTTCTATTGATGCCTGGTAACGGAACCGGGCTGTTTTTCGGAGCCGTTCAAAACGGTTGTTTGTACGTTGCTGGCTTTCGGACTGGAGCAGGAGTTCCAATCCTTCGGCCAGTGGCAGTTCGTGGTGCCTGCGTGTTTCCACCAACGATTGCCAGCACTGTGCCATGCCGTGCAGACGGAGTTCTTTGAGTTGTGATTCTACTTTGTTCATTTGCATTAATTTTAATTTTACATTGTTATTTAAAACACCCTTCACCCCGAATATTTTGGTGTACAGGAAGTGGTTTTTCGTTTACTGTTTCTACTGTTTCTGTCATCTTATTTTTAATGATATTCTGGATGAACCCATACGAACAGTTTCCATATTCGAGGGCCATGTTGCAAGCTTTTTCGAATTGGGTTTCGTCGGTTTTGCGTTGCAGCCCCAACAACCCATCGCAGGTACGGTAAAGTTGTTCGGGGTATTTGTCCTGGTCAAAAAGCTTCTCTACAACCTGATAAAATACGTTGGATTTTTCGAGCGCCTTTTTCTTGTAATACTCCGGGCTGCGGTCTAAATAATGCCGGTGCTGCGAGCAGAGGTGTTCCTTGCTTGTACTGTACCCACCGGTTTTATAATTACGCTGATGTATGGCCACCTGCTGGCCTTTTACATAAATACGCACCATCGAATGGGTGTAGATAACTTTTGCTTTGCCGCCAATATGGGCGTATGGTACACTGTAGTAATGCTTGTCGGTGCTTAAATAAATGTGGTTGTTTTTGGCCACTTTCAACTGCTTGTAATATTTGATTTCGAAGGCTGTTGCAGGGAGCGGGCTTAATGTATGCTTTTCATCGGAAAGGAACTTCTCCTGCCGGCAATATTCTTTTTGCTGCATCCGGGTTTGGTTATGTTCATTTACTCTTTCGCTGATTGCCTTGTTGAGCGATTGCAGGTCGAAGAACTGTTGGTTACGCAATTTTGCATACACCCGGATGTAAATCAGTTTGACCTGGTTTTCCACCAGTGCCTTGTCTTGTGGTTTCCGGGCACGGGCAGGTGTTACAGTGGTATTGTAATGGTTGGCAAAATCTTCCAACACCTGGTTTACGTCAGGCTCATATCTGTCGGCTTTTATGATGGCGGCTTTCAAATTGTCGGGAACCAATGTTTGGGGTACACCGCCCAGCTGGCTCAAACAACAAGAGAGTGCATAAATAAAATCGCCAATGCCCTGAGTGTGCACCGCCATAGCAAAACTATAATCGGAGTAAGGAAGGCAGGCAACAAATACCTGGCATTCGATAACCTCGCCTGTTTCCCTGTCAACATACGATAATTTTTTTCCTGCAAAATCGATAAACAGTTTCTCACCTGCCTTATGTTGCAACACCATCGATGGGTTTTTAGCCATCATATACTGGCTCAGGTGGTGACAAAACTGGGTGTAACCGTAGCCGTCGGGATTGCTTTGCCGGTATTCGTCCCAAAGCACGCGGCGCGTTACGCCAACCTTTTCCAGCTCCCGGGAAAAATAGGCGAGTTCGTCTTTTATGCCATCGTACCTGTCTTGTTTGTACGATGGGTTCCCGGCAAAGAGTTTACCCTCAAGCACCGGTTCGTCAAGCGACAATAACGATTCGGCACCAAACTCCCCTGTTTCAATTTTTTGGAGGTAAGCTTTTACCGTGTTTTTGCTCATGCCAAGCCTTCTGGCAATCGTTTTTTTGCCAAGCCCTTGTCCGTGTAAACGGATTAATTGTTTGATCTGTCCCATACGTTTTGGTTTTCCTGCCATCTGTAATCTTTAAATTGTGGTTATTAAAAACCACGAATAAAAACCAAAACTGTGAGAGGGGTCAGTTTGCCCCGAAATGTTTCGCCGCCGCCGGTCGGATTTGTTGCCCAAATAAATATACAGAGGGGTCAACTTGCTCCGAAATATATCGCGGTGCGGCACACCAAAAACTAAAAAACCTCAAATAAGGGGTCAGCATCAGCCGAAATGGCAGATGATTTTTTAGCAAAAACGGGCTGATTTTTACTCCGAATCTGGGGGGTCAACTTAAACCGAAATATCCAGTTGTCAGATAGAATTAGAAAAACAAATGATTTACAAAAAACAGCAATATTAAAAGCACTTTTTGGGATATATGTTGATGAAAGAAATGACGAGTATATTAGACAGAATTGTCTGGATGTATCTCGTGAAAACTGGTCTCATTTTTCGGAAAGGGCTCAGTCTGAATTAACTATCCTATATTCAGAATATTTATTGCAGGATAATACAAAAAAGCAATATTCAAAAAACTATTTTGAAAAAGTTGGGGCATTGGCAATACTCCCGAAAGATGAGCAAGTATCAATTGTTGGTAAAATAATTAAGCAATTGGAAAGTGCACATTTTGGCATTGATAATTTTTATAATGAAAGACCTTTTGCTGAAAGACTAAAAGATTTGCGCAATCAAATTCCAATTCAGATTATCAAAGAATATGTATATGTAATTTCTTTAGGTTATGTTGGTAATTCCTATGGTACTTCACGCACAGCAGAACCTCATTACATTGAAATAATTGAGAATTATTCTATTCGAGAAATTGATAAATTATTTGAACTTGTGTACGAGGATAATTACCTCAGATATAGTATCAAAAATTACAGAAGATGTAAAGTGAAATTCTCAGCTCTTTTAAATCTTTTAAACGAAGAATCTGTACCGAGCAAATGGAAAGAAAAATATCAAAAATGGAAATAAAATACTATGCCTAACAAATTAGGAATTAAGGCACAGTTGAGCCCTGAAAAAAGGCAGTAGGTTTGAATACTTACTGCCTTTTTTCAGGGTTGTGCCGTTTCAATTTCTTCACTAACGCGGGATTGCATCCCTCGCTCCTGCGCGATTTCATCCCCGCTACTGCGCGATTTTATCGCGTTGTTAACAAAATTAAAAGCCCGGGTTCGGTGTTAGCGCAACCTTCCTCAAATCTCACTACCAAAAATTAATCTGTTCAGCCCATTGCACCGGCATTTAGAGACAAAAATCTTTTGCTCCCCGCTTTACACCCTTTTACCTTTTCCCTTTTACTTTTACCCTTTTACTTTTCCCTTTTACCTTTTACTTTTCCCTTTTGCCTTTTATCTTTTATCTTTTACCTTTTAACTTTTTCCTTTTGCCTTTCCCCCTCTCCCCAAAAACATGTTTTATAACATTTGTTTATTTAAAAACTTTTGGTATTTTTATTCCGAATTTTCAACCCCCGGCAACAACCCATTCATAATGAGGAAACTTGCCGGCTGAAAAAATCAAAAAATAGTTTTAATTACAAACCCATTAAATTAAATTTTTATGGCGAACAATTCTGATTCGAGCCATGCTAAAAACGTGGCAAATTTAATTTTGTTAAACGGTTTCAATGCGGGTCGTGGCGAAGCTTACAACCCTGCGAACAATCTGATTAAACTGCCGGCTATGCAGGAGCTGGCGGACATTGCTACCGGGGTACAGGCTGTTTATGTGGCCACAATACCCTCATTCGGCACTGCAAAGGCCGAACGCGTCATTGCTTTTAAATCCCTGAGAGGGTTGGTTTCAAGGGCAATGTTCTTCCTTAAATCTTCAGGTGCGTCTGAAGAAATGTACAACCAGGCAAGAACACTTGCACGCCTGATGAGGGGACAGCGAGCATCGGCAAAGATAAAACCTGTGCCCGTTGCAGAAGGTGAGGAACCCGTTCCCGTTCCAAAACAGATCTCAGCCTCTCACATGGGCTTCGACATCCGTATTTCGAACTTTGGCAAGTTTATTCAATTGCTGTCAGGAATACAGCAGTACAACCCCAATGAAGATGAGCTCAAAATTGAAGCGCTTTTGGGCGTGCGCGATGATTTAACGGCAAAAAACAATGCCTATATGCTTGCCGAAGTTCCACACTCAAACACCCGTATTGCCCGTAATGAGGTATTTTATACAAAACTTACAGGTTTGTGCGCCGTGGGACAGGCGTCAAAAGATTATGTTAAATCTGTATATGGTGTAAGAAGCCCGCAGTTTAAACAAATCAGCAAAATCCGGTTCAAAACGTACAAATAAACCGATGTAAAATGCACCTGCTTTCGTGCCCTTACCTGCAAAAAAGGGTGTCGAAAGCAGGTGTTTTTACATTTTAGCTCCCTCATTATACAACATTCTTTATCCTTTCAAGTATCCCCCTGACCATTTTCAAAAATCATTCAGTATAAATTTGTAAAAAGCTCCGGCCACACAGAAAAAGCTCCGGACACACAGAAATTGTAACGGGACAAACAGAAACTGTACCCGGCCACACAGAAATTGTTCCGGCCACACAGGAATTGTACCCGGCCACACAGAAATTGTTCCGGCCACACAGAAATTGTTCCGGCCACACAGAAATTGTATCCGGCCACACAGAAATTGTTCCGGCCACACAGAAATTGTATCCGGCCACACAGAAATTGTTCCGGCCACACAGAAATTGTATCCGGCCACACAGAAATTGTTCCGGCCACACAGAAATTGTACCCGGCCACACAGAAATTGTTCCGGCCACATAGAAATTGTATCCGGCCACACAGAAAAAGTTCCGGCCACACAGAAATTGTATCCGGCCACACAGAAATTGTTCCGGCCACACAGAAATTGTTCCGGCCACATAGAAAATGTATCCGGCCACACAGAAATTGTTCCGGCCACACAGAAATTGTACCCGGCCACACAGAAAATGTTCCGGCCACACAGAAATTGTTCCGGCCACACAGAAATTGTTCCGGCCACACAGAAAAAGTTCCGGCCACACAGAAATTGTTCCGGCCACACAGAAAATGTATCCGGCCACACAGAAATTGTTCCGGCCACACAGAAATTGTACCCGGCCACACAGACATTGTTCCGGCCACACAGAAACTGTGACCGGCCACACAGAAATTGCAACGGGAAATACAGAAACTGCAACGGGACAAACAAAAAAAGCTCCGGCCACACAGAAACTGTAACGGGAAATACAGAAATTATAACGGGAAATATAAAAACTGTAACCGGCAAAACAAAAACGACAATGTTGCAAATAAAATTACGGGCAGTATTTTAAATGAAGACAAAAAAGAATCGGGTATAAGTCATGTGCAAAAACAAAAAGGCATCAATTATTTATAGATTTCTGTCAAAACAAAAGATATGTGCATCCGGCACATTTTTAGCTCCAAAGAAACGTTGTTAGGACAGAAAAATTGACAAAAATCTCAGTAAAGTCGGGTAGGGACGGGACTGTCCCTCGTCCGCACAACAAGGGGTAAGTTGTCAGTCGATTGTATCGACAATTGCTTACAATATATTTTGTTCCCATTCACATTCATCTTCCCACACTCGCTTCTCAGCTCCTGTAAATTCCCATCAATTCCCAACCACACTCAAGTCACAAAAAAAATTATAAAACAATAAATATTAAATTAGCAAAAAAAACAGTTTTATGCTTGAAGCATTCTTAAAAAATTGCAGGGAAAAACAGCTTTTCAAACCCGGTCAAAAAATATTGCTTGCTGTTAGCGGCGGCATCGACAGCATGGTATTGTTGTATCTCTTCGAAAAATCGGGTTTCGATTACGGGATTGTGCACTGCAACTTTCAACTGCGTGGTAGTGAGTCCGACGGCGACGAAGAGTTTGTAAAACGCGAAGTGTTGATCCATGGCGTTCCCGCCTTTTTTCAAACTTTCGACACAAGGGAATACGCGCAAATCAATGGAATTTCAATTGAAATGGCTGCAAGGGATTTACGTTATGCATTTTTCGAAAAAATAAGGAAAGAACACAATTATGATTTTATTGCCACCGCCCACCATTCTGATGATTTGATTGAAACCTTCTTTTTAAATCTTTCGCGCAAAACAGGAATCAAAGGATTGACGGGAATAAAAGATAAAGCCGGCAACATCATTCGCCCCCTGCTGTTTGCCGGGCGTGATGAAATTGAAGCTTTTGCTGCCGAAAATTATATCGAATTCAGGGAAGATTCAAGCAACAGTGAAATTATATATCAGCGCAACTTTTTGCGGCACAAAATCCTTCCGCTTTTTAGTGCGTTAAATCCTTCGTTTAAAAAGAATGTACTGTCAAGCATTGAAAACCTGAAAGATGCAGCTTTGGTTTATTCTTGTGTATTTGAGTCGGAAAGAGCAACAGTGGAAAAAATTACCGGAGATTCGCTGATTATTAATATTCAAAGTCTTAAAAAATCAAGATATCCAAAATTACTGCTTTTGGAAATTCTTGCTGATTTTGGGTTTAATCCGGCAGTTATTGAAGAAGTGTTCCAAGGTTTAGACAGTGATTCAGGCAAACAATTTTTCTCAAAAACCCATCGTTTGCTTAAAGACAGGGATAAACTGTTTGTAACGGCAATTGAAGAAAACGGAAACAAAATTTACTATATCGAAGCTGAAGATATGGAGCTTTTTAAACCATTCGCCATGAACATTGAAAAGTTTTCGGGAAAGGATTATAAAATCAGAACAGAAAAAAACAGGGCAGGTCTTGATTTGGAAAAACTGCAGTTTCCGCTGCTTATCCGTAAATGGCAACTGGGCGATTACTTTCAACCTCTCGGTATGGATGGATTTAAAAAAGTAAGCGATTTTTTTATCGACGAAAAAATCCCGCTGCACCAAAAGGAAAACACCTGGTTGCTGTGCAGCGGCGAAAAAATTGTGTGGATAATGGGGCAGCGCATCGACAACCGTTTTAAGATTACTGCCAACACAAAAAATGTTCTGCAAATCGAAATCAAACAGCATATATTTGATTACACTTCATAAATAATAAATTTGTGAAGTGGCTGTTTTAATAAAAATATAGCCTAAAAAGGAAAAAGAATTGAAAGCTAAAATAATATTTCTGCCTGTTTTCATCATTTCCCTCTTTATTTTAACTTGTGTTGATCATGCACCGGCACAAACCTATTCATTCGATAAAATACCCACACAGGAAGGCGAGGCGAATCTAAGTGTGAGACAGGTAATTCAAGACAACAACGGATTTTTATGGCTTGCCACTTTTAGCGGCTTGTTCAGATATGAGGGCGACGAATATATTATTCAACAAACATTTGGCGACCAAACTGAAATAAACACCGACGTTACAGCACTTTTACAGGATAATACCAACAACATTTGGGTGGGTACAAACAATGGCCTGTCGAAATACAATCCTGTTACAGGCAAATTAACAACCTACCTGAACAGCAGGGACAATCCTGCTTCAATTGGAAGTAATAAAATTCGCAGTCTGGGAATAGATAAGTCGGGGCACATATTGATTGGGACTTTCGATGCGGGTTTATATGCTTATGATGCAACCCGCGATAACTTTTTCAAAATCAATCTGAGTGGTTCAAACCTTCAGGCTCCGGTTCATATCAGGTCGATTGTATTTGATGAAAACGGGAAAGTGTGGATTGGAACATTCAATGACGGTTTATATTGTTTTAACTGGTCGGGCGCAGAAGTTGATTCGGTTTGTAATTTCAGATACGAAAACCCGCAATATAGTTTGTCACACAACAATGTTTACAGCGTTTTCAGGGACGCGGACGGAACAATTGTTGCCTGCACCCGAAACGGTTTAAATATTTATGATAGGGCAACAAATAGTTTTGAAAAAGTTATATCCGCCGAAAAAACAAATTCGAACATGGCTAATTTTTATCGCACAATTTGCAGGGACAAAAGTGGGATTTTATGGATTGGTACATGGGGCGGTTTGTATGTTTGTAACTCTTTTTCCGATTTACAAACCGGGAATTATGAACTTTTAACGCATGGCAATTCCGAATCAAAATCTATTTCAAGTGGTCAGGTAATGAATGTTTTTCAGGATAAATCAGGCACAGTATGGATCGCAACTGAAGAAGGTGTAAACAGGTTTGATCCTTATCAAAACCAGTTTCAACCTTTGAGTGGCGAAATCATGACTGGTTTGAAAGAACAAACTGCAACGGATTTCAGCAAATGGAACGATGGAATATTAATTTTGACTTTATCAGATGGCTTGTTGTTCAAAAAGAACAATAAAATCAGCAGGATATTCGAAAAACAACTTTCACATGTAGCAAACGAAAAGTTGTATTCGCTTTTGGTTGATTCGAAAAAGAACATTTGGGCAGGTAGTTTCAATGGGCATTTAATAAAAATAAACGGCAACAGCCAATCGGTAAATGTATATAAAGACAGGCACGAAAATGTGCCGATTTACTCTATTGTTGAAGCCGGTAATGGTTTGTTGTTGATGGCCACAGCAGGAGGAGGACTGAAATATTTCAATCCCAAAACCGAAATATTTACTGTTGATAATGGTATGGGCGGCGATATGCAGGCAAATGAAGTTTTTATTGATAGCGGAAGAAATATTTGGCTGGCTACTCAATCGGGTATTTTCAGAAAAAGTGCAGCTACAAATGAAATCAATGTCTATCTTCCCGACAATTCAGAAAAAGATTTGACGCCAAACATCTTTATCGACATTCAGGAGAACGATAAGGGTGAAATTATTGTGGGTGGAAGAAACGGACTCTATTTTTTTAACAACAGCACAAACTCCTTCGTCAAAAAAACTTTTGAACACAACACTTCCCTATGGGTTACCAATATTCAACAGGACTCGCATAAAAACCTTTGGCTTAACCTGAATTTTAACCGAATGGCCAAACTGGATGCACAAACAAATGAGGTGAGGATTTTCTATATCAATAACGGTATCCGTACAAGTGCATATAACCGGCGTGGGTTTTTTATGGATGAAAACGATGAACTTTTTGTGAGCGGCATCGACAGAATATTCCAGTTTAATACCTCAACCCAAATGGTTAATAAATTTTCGCCTCCACCGATATTTACAAAGCTTGTAATAAACAATTCCAAAATTGAGGCTGGTATGGAAATGAACAAACAGGTAATCCTTGATTCAAATATCGAATTTAAAAATCACATTAAACTGAATAACCGGAACAAGGATTTTTCGTTGTCGTTTACCTCAACTTCTTATCTGAACAGCAAGGAAAATAAATACAGGTATATACTTCGTGGCTACGATAAGGAATGGAGTGTTGGAAATGAAAAAACTGCGCATTATACAAACCTGAACCCGGGCAAATATACTTTTGAAGTTTATGCTGCAAATAATGATGGACTGTGGAGTGAAAATCCCGCCCTGCTTGAAATAAGGATAAAGCCATCGCCGTTTTTTAGCTTTGGGGCCATACTTATTTATGTTTTTATTGTGGCATTTTCGGCATTTCAAATCCGTAAAATTGTAAATGCCCGTATCCAATTGCGGCACGAACTGCTTATAGAACGTGTAAAACGCGAAAAGGAAGAAAAATTCAACCAGGAAAGGCTGCGTTTTTACACAAATATTTCCCACGAATTACGCACACCGCTCACTTTAATCATGGGACCCATCAAACAGCTGATTGGCGGCGAAAAGAACAATTCAACAATTACAAAACTGAACTACCTGATTTTGAATAATTCGCAGCGGCTTTTGTCTCTTGTCAACCAGCTTCTCGATTTCAGGAAATCAGTTTACGAGGGAATGAAACTAAAAGCAACATTTTTAAATCTCATCGAAACCATTCAATCAAATATCGATGCTTTTGATTTTATGGCCAAAGAAAAATCAATAACAGTGAGGTTTGCACCGGAAAGTAAAGTTGTGGAGGGTTGGTTTGACAGGGAAAAACTTGACATCATCCTGTTCAACATTTTAACTAATGCCTTTAAGTTTACCTCTGATGGTGGTTTTGTTGAAATCTCTGTGGAAACTGCTGAAGCAGGAACAAATTTTCCCGATAACCACATAAAACTTTCTGTATCCAATAGCGGGAAAGGAATTCCCGGACATCTTAAGGAAAAGGTTTTTGAACGGTTTTATCAGATCGGCAAGGATTCGCTTGGTTCAAATTCAGGAACAGGAATTGGGCTTTCACTTGTAAAAACGCTGGTTGAACTTCATCATGGTAAGATTACATTGGAAAGCGAACCTGATATATTAACAACGTTTACAATTTATCTTCCTTACAGGAAACAAGCCTACAAAGATGAAGAAATATTCGATTTTAAACGTGATGCCGACAGAAGAACAAGGGAACTTGTGGATAACCTTGCAAAAAAAGTTGAACTACCGCTAAATGGTTTCGGAAATGCTGATTTGCAAAAAATACTGATAATTGAAGATAACAGCGAACTCAGGGAATTCCTGTCCGATTATCTTTCAGCAGGTTATCAAATTATTACAGCAAACAGCGGTTTTGAGGGATTAAAATTGTGCGAATCGGAAAATCCGGATCTGGTAATATCTGACGTGATGATGGAAAATATAGACGGACTCCAATTTTGTGAAACAATAAAATCGACACCCGAAATCAGCCACATCCCGGTTATCTTAATGACTGCACTTGCATCTGTGGAAAACAAAATGACAGGTTATAAAGTTGGCGCCGATGATTATATTACAAAACCCTTTGAACCTGAATTGTTAAAAATACGTGTCGGGAATATTCTTGAAAACCTTAAAAATGCACGGAATGGCTTTGCACATAATGTAAACGTTTCTGCAAAAGAACTGACAATCTCAAAAATAGATGAGGATTTTATGCAACAAATTATTGATTTGCTTGAAATAAACCTCGACAACTCAGGTTTTGATATTGACAGTTTTTGTAAAAATGTAGGTGTCAGTCCTTCTCAGCTCTACAGGAAAATAAAAGGCATAACCGGTCTTTCACCAAACGAATTTATTCGGACTTACAGGTTGAAAAAGGCCGCTGTTTTAATTAGGGAATCCAATCTGAATATTTCTGAAATTGCATACAATGTTGGGTTTAACGATGCCCTTTATTTCAGTAAATGTTTCAAAAAACAATTTGGCACCACACCGAGTTTGTACGCAAGTCATTCGTGATTTCTTTCTTGATTTGACTTTGTCAGGTGCTTCGCACGCTGACAAGTCTTAGCAGCCGCCAAACCTGTAAACGTCGATAGAGTTGACAACGTTAAATTTAACAGCGTTAACTACGCATTGACTGATATTTCCATACATCAGACAGATATTTCCATATCCGCATTTTAACATCCGTTTACATTTACACCGAAAACTAATAAAAAATATCTGTGCTTATGAATGATTCAAAAATTTCAAAAAATCACTTTGTAAACCCAAAAGAAAATTCACTTCAATTAATTTTTCTAAAATCTATTTTTATGAAACATTTTTTTCAATTAATGCTTTGTGCTGTTGTTTTGCTGTTTTCAGCCGGATACAGCCAGGCACAGCAGAGAACCATAAAAGGTTCAGTAACCGACCCTGACGGAGTTACGCTTCCCGGAGTAACAGTAGTTGAGAAAGGTACTGCAAACGGTACAGTTACCGATATTGATGGAAATTATTCCTTGAATGTATCGGCAGGAGCAAATATGCTTGTGTTCTCTTTTGTAGGTATGTTAACAAAGGAAGTTGCATTAGGCAGTTCATCGGTTTATAACGTTCAGCTCGAACAGGAAACTATCGGTCTGGAAGAAGTTGTGGCAATTGGTTACGGTACGGCAAAAAAGAGAGATGTAACCGGTTCTGTAGGTTCTGTTAAGGCAGATTTAATTGTACGGACAAATCCGGTTCAGCCCGCCAGTGCCCTTCAGGGACAGGTAGCCGGTGTAAACGTCAAAAAAGTCAATTCACAACCGGGTGCGGAGTACACCATCGATATCAGGGGTGTTCATTCTATTAGTTACAGCAGCGAACCGCTGGTAGTTATTGATGGTGTGATGGGCGGAAAGTTGAGTACGCTAAATCCCAGCGATATTGAAACCATGGATGTTTTAAAAGATGCATCGGCAACAGCAATTTATGGTGCACGTGGCGCAAATGGTGTAATTATCGTTACTACAAAAAAAGGAAAAACAGGAAAAACCAAAGTTACGTATGACGGTTATGTTGGCGTAAAAACTCCTCAATTACCTGATTTAATGACAGCACAGGAATTTTATCATGCTTACAATGATGTGGTATTGGCCGAAAATCCAAATGCTAAAATTGTTTGGACATCACAGCAGCTGGCCAACGTTGAATCAGGAAATACAGTGGACTGGGTTGACGAGGTTACCGATCCTTCCATTCAAACCAGCCACGTTGTAGCATTGTCGGGAGGAAATGAAAATACAACGCATTACTTTTCCACAGGTTATTTAAACGAGAAAGGTAACATCCTGAGTACCGGCTATGAAAGGTTTAATTTAAAAGGTAGTATTGACAGTGAATTAAATAAAGTTGTAAAGGTTGGTTTTACATCCTACTTTACATACAGCCTGAGAAATACCGGTTCATTTGAAACTTTACGTTCGGCTTATCGTGCCCGTCCTACAGGAAGTATTTACTATACAGATTTAATTAATCCTTCGGAAACCAACGACAGGGATGTTGACGGATATGCCATGTGGATGGGAATAAAGGATACGCAGGTACCCAACCCCCTCATGGAAGTTAGGCCGGAGAATTATCAATGGGAATTTCGCACCTCAAATTTTCTTGGAAATGGTTATATTGAGTTGACCCCGCTGAAAGGTTTAACATTAAAATCTTCTTTGTCAGTGTCATTGTTCAATGAACGTCGCGGCGAATTTCGTGGAACGGATTCAAAAAGCAGACTGAATAAATTACCAATTGCCAGCAATGCCTTCAATCTTAACAGTTCATATACACTTGATAATATTTTGAACTATAAATTGAAAACAGGATTGCACGATTTTAATGTTACAGCAGCACAAAGTTCACTACAGGAAAGATATGAGAATGCAGGTTCAAGCGTTCAGGATTTACCTTACAATTCAGGATGGTACGCTTTGCAGACTGCGGCAATAATTTCAGGAGTTGAAAGCAGGTTAACCGAACGTTCGATCTTATCGTTTATGGGAAGATTTAATTATAGTTATAACGACAGGTATTTATTAACACTAACAGGGCGTTATGATGGATCATCGGTTTTGGCTGATGGAAACAAGTGGGCATTTTTCCCGTCAGTGGCTGTTGCCTGGCGTGCCGGAGAAGAAACATTTATCAAAGACATGGATCTTTTCTCTGACCTGAAAGTAAGGGTGAGTTATGGTGAAGTAGGGAATGATGTGGTTCCACCATATAGCACTCAGGCATTTTTGAAACAAACAGCTTACGACTTTGATGGAAATGCCGCTTACGGATATGCCCCCAATAATATCGGTAATGCCGATTTAAAATGGGAGAACAGTTCTGAAATAAATATAGGTCTGGATTTGGGCTTTGTGAAAAACAGAGTAACTGCATCCATTGAATACTATGACAAAACTACAAATGATCTCATACAGAATGTGGCAATACCTACCTCGTTGGGATTTGGCGGCGTTACAGCAAACGTTGGTAAAATAATGAATCGTGGGCTTGAATTGACATTAAATACGGTTAATTTCCAAAAAACAAACTTCCAATGGACTACGAATATCAATTTCTCAACAAACCACAATGAAATTTTGGAGCTTTACGGAGGAACAGTAACCCGTGATATCGCCAATAGCCTGTTTGTGGGCGAATCGCTTCAGTCGCACTACGATTATGAATTTGACGGTATCTGGCAGTTGGATGAAGCAGATGAAGCAGCTAAATATGGACAAATTCCCGGTTCTGTAAAAGTTGTCGACCAAAACAACGATGGCAAAATTTCAAGTAACGCAGATATTGATGACCGTGTAGTATTGGGCAACGAATTACCTACATGGCTTGCAGGTATAAACAATACATTTACTTATAAAGACTGGGATTTATCGTTTTTTGTTTATACACGCCAGGGTGTAATGTACAGAAACAGTTTACTTTCGGGCACAATGGGCGATTTGGCCAGTGACCGCTACAACCGTTTAAATCTGAATTACTGGACAGAAACAAATCCAACAAATGACTATTACGGTGTATGGCAACCTGAACCATACCGAAATGCGATTCAGTATATGACGGCTAATTTTGTACGCATTTCAAACATTACTCTGGGTTATAACTTACCCAGTTCATTACTCGATCGCTGGAATATGAGCAAAGTAAGGTTATATGTGCAGGCTAACAATCCGGCTGTTTTTGTAAAAGACAAAAAAATGTGGATGGATCCTGAATTTAACTCCGGAACTTACCAGGATGATGTTCCCTATTCAACTTACATCTTTGGAGTTAATGTTTCATTCTAACAGTAATATGTTTAACGAAAAAAATAAATGCAATGAAAAAATATAAAGTATATAGTTTTATCCTGGCTCTTCTGTTTGTATTCATAGGAGTAGGGTGTGAAGATTTCTTAAAGGAGGAATCGGTTACGGATATAACAGCTGATTCGTACATTAATAATGAAGCTGGTTATGAAGACCTTGTAAAGTCATGTTATCCGGCACTTCGCGATATTATTCTGGAGTATCCGCTTGTTTTGCACGGAACGGATGTATTCCAAAGCAGTGTTTGGAACCAAAAGGTTGTTGGCGATGGGTCTTCTCTTGACCAGTACGATGTTCGTCTTAATTCTTCGATAGGTGAAGCACAAACTTTTTGGGACGTTTTGTATAAAGAAATCGGACGCACCAATTCAGCTATTGAACGTGCAGAAGATATTGAGTTTATTGATCCTGCTAAAAAGGCAGCCAGGGTTTCAGAAGCAAAATTTCTGAGGGCTTTGTGTTACTTCTATCTTGTTCAGGAATGGGGAGATATTCCAATGCCACTAACAGAAACAGTAACTCCTGATAATAACATAACAAAGGTGGCTGCAGCAGATGTTTATACCCAGATTTTAAAAGACCTCACAGAAGCGGAAGCTGCTTTACCTGCAACTGCAACTGATTATGGCCGTGTTACAAAGGGTGCTGCACAATTTTTACTTGCACGGGTATATTTAACACGTGGCTGGAACTTTAACAATTCACTGGGTGGAAGCGCCGGTGATTTTAAAAGCGCACTAACCTGGGCCGATAAAGTAATTGCAGCCTACCCACTTGTGCCGCAGTATAGTACACTTTTCCCAAAACGGAACCCAAATCCGTTAAACCAATATACAGGTTCGCAGAATGCAAAGAACAGCGAAATTGTTTTTGCCATTCAATACAATACCGATTTACTAACCAATGCAAATGAAGTTGCCGCTCAGCCCGGAAACCACTATCATTCATTATTTCCGGGCAATGCAGAATTGGCAGGTAGTGCCGGCAGAACCAGCGATTATAACAGGCACCTGAATAAAAATGTACCTTCACCGGCATTATACCGTCTTTTCGATCCTCAAAATGACAGCCGTTACAAACATGACTTTCTGGATGTGATTTATGCCCTGAAAAAAGTTACCAATTATGCCTACAGTTTTACTGATCCTGATCTGACAGTCAGTTATGCAGTTGGCGATACAGTTGCATTTTGGACTCCATGGAACAAACCTGCATCAGGAGCCGATAAAGGTATTGACGAAGGCGGAACAAAGAAATATGCTGTAATGAATCTGGCTCAGGAAATATCAGGTGTTCCCCCTTCCCGTCTGACAGGAGGGCCAATAACGATGTGGAAATTCTGGGAACCGAATATTGAATATGGTGATGGTTACGGAACTTTTGACTTCCCTCTTTTTCGTTCAGCTGAAGCTTACCTGATTGCCGCTGAAGCTATTGTGAAAGGCGCAACAGGTGGGGCCTTGGGCGGAGCCGATGTTTATTATAACAAATTAATAGACCGTGCGGTAGGCGTTGGAGTAGATCCAATGCGTGCAAAATACCCCGAAGATCTTTCATCATTCGAAACTGTTTCATACAGAGCTACTCCTGGAAATATTTCCATCGACCTGATTCTCGATGAGCGTGCAAGAGAGTTACTCGGCGAATTTAATCGCTGGTTCGATCTGAAACGAACAGGTAAATTAATCGAAAGGGTGAATAAATATAATTTCTGGACTAAATATAAAGGCAATATAGATGAACATCATCTTTTACGACCGATACCACAGTCTGAAATGGATAGATCTCAGCCACCGATTGGTAATAATCCGGGATATTAATTTTTTCTTGTCCCGGAAAATACTGGTGCATAAAATTTTACCCGCCAGTATTCCGAAAACAGAATTTAAGTTTTCATACAAATAGTTTAGTTAGATTCATCACAGGCACATGGCTAAAACATGTGTCTGTGTTTTATCACTGTCTCCAAAAATCCTATAAGGAAATAATGAAAAAAAAGCACAGAATAAGCAAAATACTGTTGTTCATTTCTATTTCTTGCGCAATGTTTTCTTGTGTGAATAACGATTCGGTATTTATTATCACAGGAGAAAATGTTTCCACTGCTGAAATTTTAGCAGTAAATCACCTGAAAAGGGATTTGGAATCCGTTTCAGGGAAAATTGTTTCTATCATTGACACAAAAAAGGCAATTCCGGCAAAGGGGGTTATTTTTGTAGTCGGAACCCCGGCTTCCAATTCCACGATTAGTGAATTGGTTAAAAATAAAGTACTGATTTTAACAGAAAACTTTCCCGGAAACCGGGGAGGAATCTGGGCAAGGGTAAATCTGGAAAATGGAAGGGAATGTGTTGTTCTTGCAGGATCCGATGTTCAGGGAACTCAATATGCTGTATATGATTATTGTCAGAAAGTACTGGGAATTGATCCATTGGAATACTGGACTGGCAAATTACCAGATCCGGATAAAACTTTTGATCCCTTTAATTTTTCAAATAAAATTATTGCTCCGCCCGCAATACCAATTCTTTGCTATTTCGAAAATGATGTTGATGAACTGGCTAACCTTAAAACTCCCTTACTCGAATACGACTGGGAATCCTATACCGAAATGATTAACGCATTGGTAAGATTAAAGTACAATGCAATTCATCTGTTCGATATGTTGGGCAGACCCGAGTTTTTTCAACGGGAGGAATACAGTTTAATTCGAAATGATTACGAAGTTCGCCTTTCTTACATTGATAGCCTGATCAATTACGCACACGATATGGGAATGAAAGTTGAAATTGACCTTTCGCTGGGCTACAAAATAAAACCTATGTCCCAGGACAAAGCCGACTGTTGGAAAAACAACAAGGAGGAATGGATAAACACATGGAAATATTATTTTGAGAAAACTCCACTTCGCAAAGCCGACATTTTTTCATTTCGCCCCCGAAACCAGGTTTGGGACTGGGAATACAAAAGCTCTTGTGGCGAAGATAAAACCGAAGTTTTTAATGAAGTGTACGCCGTGCTGGGTGATTTAATCGATAATTATAAACCTGATGCAATCAAAGTTGCAACTTGTTATGCTGATGGAATGGAAATGTTCAACAACAATTTTTCTCCTCCCAAAGACTGGATAATTGCGTGGTCTGATGACGGTTGGGGCGGCTTTGCGAATTTACCTGAAAATACCAGGGGTTACGATTTTGGTACGTACATGCATGCCGGGTTCTGGAAAAATCACACGGTACATGATCCGTATCCCGAAAAAATTGATACGGTAATGAAAATGATGTTGCACCATTACCAGGCCAATAAATACCTGGAAGTTAACGGGCAGCAATTCAGACCTTTTTTGATTAACATCGAAGCGTTTTCTGCTATGGCCAATAAACCGGAAACTTTTGATGGTGAACTGTTTTATAAAGAGTGGGCCGAAAGGTATTTTGGAGAAAAAGCTGCTGTTTTTGCCATTCAATCCATGAAAAAACTGCACGAAGCACAATTTGGAAAAGTTAGTTATGTTCAGCACCTTTCTGAAATAAAACAAACCATCGGTTATTTGGGGAATATCTCGGTTGGGCGCGTTGGAAATCCTTACGTTCAGGCCAGGTACGAAAAGGTTGAAGTTAATTTCCAACATGTGGAAAAAAGATTTGAACTTTTAAAACTTGCCTTGGCTGATGCCGAAAACGGACTTGAATTTATAAACTCAAAAAATACATTTTATCACGATTATATTCTTTTGCCGGTGCAATTATACCTCGATTTACTTACTTTCGAAATTACCTTGAATAAAATGGCTTTTCTGAAAAAAACGTTTGAAGAAACTGGCGACAGGAACAAACTTAAAGAAGCGCTTCAACTGTTGGAAAGTGCGCGTAAAGAATTAAAAATGGTATACGAACGCAGTTTAAGCGGAGATAAAAACAGCCGTTGGAATGGCTGGTACGATCCGGTAAAACGAAGGCCCAATAATGGTTTTCCAACAATGGAAATGCTTGATATTATTAATGCTGATTTAAATTCTCTGCTGAACGTAAATGAATAACCTGGTGCAAAAAGTAAAAAATCAATTCAAAACTGATTTCCTAAAAAGAATCCCGCAAGGAATGTTTGGAACCAGAACAATATTAATTCTGTTGATTTTTATTCAACTAATTTCCTGTAAACAAAATGCAGAAATCGAACGTCCCAATGTTCTATTTGTGGCTTTCGACGATTTAAACGACTGGGAAGGCTGTTTATTCGGGCATCCGCAAACCATAACACCCAACATCAATAAACTGGCCGAAAAAGGAATTTTATTTACAAACGCACATTGTGCGGGAACCATGTGTTGTCCGTCGCGGGTTTCCGTAATTACAGGTTTAAGACCAACAACAACGGGCATTTATAAAAATACAGACACACCTTTCGACCTCTATAAAAACAAACTCACACTAAACCGCTACTTTAAACAAAACGGATATTTTGTGGCCGGTTCAGGAAAAATACTACACAAATTTTATTACGAAAAAGATGATTGGGATGAATTTGATGCAAGACACCGAAACGAAAACATTATCGGGAACCGGGAAAATCCCGAAAAGGAAAATATCTCGGGTTTGGGAGGAAGCTTTTCCTGGGGGCCGTTTACATCGCCCGACTCACTTACTTTCGACGGAAAAACTGTCGACTGGATTTGCGAACGCATCAAACAAAAACACGAAAAACCATTTTTTCTTGCCTGCGGAATTTTCAGGCCTCATGTGCCGTGGTTTGTTCCTAAGAAATATTTTGACGGGCATCCTTTGGAAAACATAGAATTGCCATCGGTAATAGAAGATGATTTGGATGATGTTCCTTTATCCGGTAAAAATGTAGCGTACTCAACAACCAATTTTACCGATGAAAACGATTTGCACAATACCAACGGCAACAAGGAACACGAAAAGATTGTAAAAGATGGTTTGTGGGACGATGCGGTTCAGGCTTATCTTGCATCGGTTTCCTTTGCTGATGCGCAATTTGGCCGCCTGCTGGAAACGTTGGAAAAAAGCGGAAACGCCAAAAATACAATAATCGTGCTTTGGAGCGATCACGGCTGGCATTTGGGAGAAAAGGAACACTGGCGAAAAGCTACCTTGTGGGAAGAAGTTACGCGCGTTCCGCTAATCATTTATGCGCCCGGTTTTCAGGCAAATAAAAGAAGTGTTCAGCCTGTAAGTCTTATCGATATTTACCCAACCTTAACCGAATTGTGCGGTTTGCCAACTCCCAAAGAACTGGAAGGCGAAAGTCTTGTTCCGCTGTTAAAAAATCCGGAAACAATAAGAACAACACCGGCAATTTCGAGTCTTACTCCTGAATTTCATTCGGTGCGGGATCAACAATATCGCTATATTACCTACGGAAACGGAGAAGAAGAATTGTATGACCATAAATCGGATCCAAACGAGTGGAAAAACCTCACTAACGAACCGGAATTCGTTGATATAAAGGAACGTTTGAAAAAATTTGTGCCGCAAAATGCAGCACCGGAAGTAAAAGGAATTTATAACAAAGAAAATGATGAATAATCAAAATTTGCAAAACACACATATCATTAAATCTCACAAATATAAATCGGTATGATAAAACTATTAAAATACAATTTGTTGGCTGGATTGATAACTATTTTAGGATTCAGTAACGTGCATGGTGCAGAAAAAAAGAAACCCGTTGAACTGGTTTATCCCTTGCTTGATGCAGCCAATTCCCGCTGGTTTTTCTTTTCCTCTGCTTGCCGTCCCTTCGGAATGGTAAATCTCAGTCCGGATACAAAAATTTCCGGTGCCTGGGGAAGCGGTTATCTTTATGACACGGATACCATCGAAGGTTTCAGCCACATTCACGCATGGCAACTTTCCGGACTTTCGGTTATGCCGGTTGTTGTTTCTGAAGAAAACAAAACTGAAATTCTCAATGATTACTCCTCAAAATTCAATCACGATAAAGAAAAGGTTTCGCCGGGTTATCACTATGTCGAGTTGGAAAAACATGGAATTGTGGCCGAACTCACCAGCACAAAAAGAGTTGGTTTTCACCGTTACCAGTTTCCAAAAGGAACGAAGTCAGCTATCGTTTTTAATGTAAATGGTGAAATGGGACCTTCAAATATTATAGATGGTTCGCTCAAACAGACAGGTGAAAAGCAATTGCAGGGGCAACTGGTAAACGCGCCAACAAGCAGAAGACCAAAACCTGCTTCCGTATATTTTTCGGTTGAATTCAATACAAAAATAAAAGCGGTTCAAAAAGATGAAGCCAGTGGAAATTACCTGGTGGAACTTGAAAATGCATCGCCCGTGCTGATGAAAGCTGCTATTTCCTACACCTCAATCGAAAATGCAGCAAACAATATGACAGCTGAACTTTCCGGTTGGGACTTCGATAAAACAGTAAGCGAATCAAAGGAGGAATGGAACAGCATGCTGAGCCGTATTTTGGTTGAAGGCGGTTCAGATCAGGATCAGCGCAGATTTTACACCGACTTATGGCATGCCTTGCAGGGTCGTAGAGTTATTAGTGACGTTAATGGCGCTTATCCCGATAACACAGGAGAATCATTTCGGGTTGGACAAATTCCACTGGATAATAACGGAAAACCACAATTTAACCAGTACAATTCCGACTCGTTTTGGGGTGCGCAGTGGACGTTAAACACACTCTGGCAACTGGTTTATCCCGAAATTGCTGAAGACTTTATTCAGTCTTTTATGCAGTATTACAAGGATGGTGGTTTAATTCCCCGCGGTCCTTCGGGTGGAAATTATACTTATGTAATGACAGGAGCTTCTTCAACACCATTTTTTGTGGCGGCTTTTCAAAAAGGCATCCTGAAAAAGGAAAATGCCGAAGAGATTTACCAGGCATTAAAGAAAAACCATATGCCTGGAGGTATTATGGAAAAAGCCGGTTACGAGCATCGTACCCAAAAAGGCGGTGGGTTAAAGTATTACATCGAAAACGGCTATGTTCCTTACCCGCTGCCCGGTGGAAGATTTGGAATTCACCAGGACGGAGCCATGCAAACACTCGAATACGCATACCAGGACTGGACGCTGGCTCAAATGGCAAAGGCGTTGGGACATTCCGATGATTACGATTATTTTTTAAAACGATCCAATAATTACAAGAATCTCTACGATTCAGAAATTGGCTGGATTCGGCCCAAAAATGCCGACGGCAACTGGAAAGAACCATTTGACCCGTATGAATACCAAAACGGATTTGTGGAATCAAACGGGGCGCAGGCAACCTGGTTTGTTCCACATGATTTGCCGGGTTTGGGAAAATTAATGGGTGGCAACGAAGCTGCTTCCGATAAACTGGACAAATCGTTCCGTGAAGCTGAAAAACTTGGCTTTACTTCCGGAACGGCACACAGCAAAGAGGTTCATCCGGAATATCGACGAATTCCCATAAACTACGGCAATCAGCCTTCCATACAAACTGCCTATGTTTTTAATCAACTGCAGCGTCCATGGTTAACGCAGTACTGGTCGAGAAAGGTTTTGGCAGCAGCGTTTAGCGGCTTGTCGCCCTTCACCGGTTTTAATGGCGACGAAGATCAGGGTTTAATGGGAAGCCTCTCTGTATTGATGAAAATCGGGTTGTTTCAAATGAATGGCGGAACTGAGGAAAATCCGCAATACCAATTGGGCAGTTCCATTTTCGACAAGGTAAAAATCAAACTCAATCCGGATTATTACCCGGGAAATGAGTTTGACATAGAAATCGAAAACAACAATTCCAAAAACGTATATATTCAATCGACTTCCTTTAATGGAAAAGCGGTTCAAAAGTGCTGGATAAACCACAATGATTTGATAAAAGGCGGAAAACTGGAAGTGAAAATGGGACCTGCTCCCAACACGAAATGGGGAAAATAGAAAAGCAGAAAATTTCGTGAAAAAAAGAACCACTTAAAATAAAACTACTAATGAAAATAAAAAGAATTTTGCGTTTTGTTTTCCCTTTTTTCATCATACTGTTTATGCTTTTTTCATCCTGCTCGGTTCAGGAAAAAAAACAGGAAACGCATAAGCCAAATATCATTTTGATTCTGGCAGATGATATTGGTTTTGAAACCATTGGCACATATGGAAGCGCGACTTACCAAACTCCGCGAATCGATAAAATGGCAGCGGAAGGAGTGAAATTTAATCAATGTTATTCGCAACCATTGTGCAGTCCGTCGAGGGTAAAAATAATGACGGGGAAATCGAATTTCAGGAATTACGAACGCTGGGGATACCTGAATCTGAATGAAACTACGTTTGCACATCTTGTAAAATCGGAGGGGTATTCAACCTGTATTGCAGGGAAATGGCAGCTTCGCGGCGATGAATTTGCACCTTACAAAGCGGGTTTCGATGAGTATCTTTTATGGAATATTGTGGATACAGTTTCAACGTATAACGAGCGCTATAAAAATCCGAGATTAGTGGAAAACGGCGTAAAGAAAAAATACAGCAACAGCGAATACGGACCGGAACTTTTCGTGAATTTTATTACGGATTTTATGGAGCGAAAAAGGGACAAGCCGTTTCTGGTTTATTACCCGATGGTGCTTTCGCACCGGCCGTTTGTGCCGACACCTCAAAATGGCGATGATTACACGAATTTCAAAGTGGTTGCAAAAGGTGAACCCGGAGGTGGTCGTTCTGACACCACTTATTTTAAAGATGAAATGGCTTTTGTCGATAAAAATGTGGGAGAAATACTCGACAAGATCAACGAACTTGGAATTGCAGATAATACACTGGTGTTATTTACTGGCGATAATGGCACCGGACGGGGAATTTTTTCAACCATGAAAGACGGAAGGATAATTCCCGGAATGAAAGGATTTACTAACGAATATGGAATTCATGTACCGTTGATTGCGTATTGGAAAAACAAAATCAGTCCGGGGCAGGTGTTTGATAATTTGGTGGATTTTGCTGATTTCCTTCCAACAATTTGCGATGCTGCTGAAATTATTTTGCCCGAAACCTTTGTTACCGATGGAATCAGCTTTTTGCCGCAAATGCTGGGCAGGGAATTTATTCCCCGTGATTGGCTTTTTTGTCATTATGACCCCCAAAAAGGTGGCTTCGAAAAACGGCGTTTTGTGCATAATGCCGAATGGAAAATCTACGAAACCGGGGAAATTTTTCATGTAAGTGTCGATCCGTTGGAAGAAAACCTCATTTCAGAAAATGAACTGAATAACGAACAAAAACAACTGATTTCAACCTTCAGGGAAGCATTTACGAAAATGGTGGTTCAGGAAGTGCCGAAAAAGCAAAAAATTAAGAAATCTAAAAGTCCGGATGAGGATGACGATTTGTAAGTTTTAATCCCATAAAATCAGGTGAACAAGTGTAGACATACAATTGTAAACTTTACAAAAAGAGGGAATGATATTGAACTGTAAACATATTGGAGCAGACTTTCCGGAATTAAAATCATTTCTGTTGACGATTTTGTTTTTTTGTGTTTTTGAAGCAAGAAGTGAAGTAAAAACAGAAATAGACTGGCCGGTTTTTTTGGCTCAGCACGATATGATTTGGGAGGATTTACCACTGCAATGGAACGAAGGTGCATTTTGTGGAAACGGTCAGCTGGGGATGATGGTCTACGTGAACATGAAGGCAAACGGAATCGTTTTTCAATTGGGGCGACAGGATGTGACCGACCACCGGAAAGCGCCTGGTAAAAAATCGTCTATCGGAGTTGAAGGATGCCACAGTAATGCTTGATTATCCACGTCTCGACATCGGTAAAATAGTGTTGCAACCAGCAGGAAAAATTATTTCGGGCACAATGAAAGTCGATTTATGGAATGCTGAAATAACTGGTAAAATTTTAACCGAACTTGGTGAAATTTCATTTACGGCTGTAACACTTCACGAACGGATGATCGATATCATTGAAGTTGCATCAACTGAAAAAAAAGACAATAAAAATGTGCACTATAAATGGAATTTTCACCCCGGAAATCCGGCATCACCAAGGGTGCAAACCCGCCCGAATCAGAACCGGAACAAAGGATATGTTACCAATCCGGATCCAATAATTCAAAAAACCGGTGACGTAACCGTTTGTGTTCAATCCCTGCTGGCAGGCGGCGATTATGCAACCGCATGGACGGAAAAACCAAACAAGAACGAAAACAGTTCCATCCTCTTTCTTTCCATCGCCAACGAAGTTCCAAATTCCGGAATTTCCGAATCGGTGGCTAAAAAGGAGGTTATTGAATCTTCAAAGGAAAATATCGAAGTATTCAAAACAAGCCATCAAAACTGGTGGCACACCTTTTATCAGGAATCCTTTTTATCGTTGCCAGACACACAAATGGAATCGTTTTACTGGATTCAGTTATACAAAATGGCTTCAGCATCACGTCCCGACGGACCGGCGGTTGATTTGCTGGGCCCATTTTTCCAGATGACGCAGTGGCCCGGAATCTGGTGGAACCTGAATATACAGCTCACCTACTGGCCGTTTTATGCGGGCAATCATGTTGCACTTGCCGAAAATTTAAATCATTTGCTGGATGATAGTTTTGATGGATTGCTTGCCAAATTCGAAAAAGAAAAACTGGGAGATTTGGCGTGGGCGCTTCATAATTACTGGCTGTTTTACAGCTACCGGGGCGACTGGAAATCGATTCATGAAAAATGGGCGCCCAAAGCTGAAAAATTGGTGAAAGCATACAAGGATATGCAAAAGGTGAATTCACGCGGACAAATTGAATTGCTTCCTATGGGTTCACCGGAATACGAGAGTTTTACGCTTTTTGATAATACAAATTATAACCTGGCGCTACTCCGTTGGTTGCTAAATTCTCTCATTGAATCCAATGAAAAGCTAAATATCAATACACAAAAGGTAACGGAATGGAAACAAACGCTTTCCAGTTTAATTCCATTTCCTGTGGATGAAAACGGTTTGATGATTGGCAGCAATCAACCAGTACAAATCAGTCACCGTCACTTTTCCCATCTACTTGCGCTTTATCCGCTTTTTCAGTTAAATCCTGAAAATTCAGAGGAAAAAAAACTGGCAGAGAAATCGATAAAACAATGGCTTTCGGTTGAAAATGGCGATAAGCTGACCGGATTTTCCTATACCGGTGGCGCTTCACTTTATGCGGCGCTGGGTGAAGGTGATTCTGCACATCAGTTATTACAAAAGTTTTTAAATGGTAATGGCGGCCGCGGAATTTTATTTCCCAATACCATGTACACCGAAAGTAAGGGCAAAAATCCAACAATTGAAACGCCGCTAAATGGCGCTTCCTCCATCCTGGAAATGTTTATTCAAAGCTGGGGAAATAAAATCCGGATTTTTCCGGCAGCTCCGGAACAATGGAAAGATGGCTCTTTTTATCATCTGGCAGCGCAGGGCGGATTTCTTGTCAGCGCCTCCCGAAAACAGGGAAAAACCGAATGGGTTTCGATAAAAAACCTTGCCGGAGAACCTTGTATAATTAAGATTCCGGATTGGCAGGAAGCATGGAAGATCACATATTCGGGCAATACAAAACTGGAGAAAATGGGTGATGGTGAATTTAAAACCGACTTAAAAAAAGGAGAAGAAATTTTAATTTCACCTCAAAATGAAAATATCGTTGCGGTTATCAAACCGGTTGTTCATCCTGTAAACGAACTGAATTACTACGGGGTAAAAAAGGGAAAACAATTGCCTGAAGATTTAAGTTGGCAACTTCCGGAATATAAACCCGCAAAAAAGAACAAACCATGAAAAGAAGAAAATTCATTCATCAAACATCGGCAGGTTTTGCAGCACTTTGGGTTGCACCGGGTGTTTGGGAATTGCAAAATGAAAAAAGCACAAAAAGGCAATTCAAATTCAGAACTTACAGGCCAGGCAGGTTTCTGGCTCCGGTTACCTGTGTAACTCCCGAAGACGGCTTTTATGTGCACACATTTTACGATGTTTGTCCGTGGAGTACCAACCATCGGTTTCTGGCGGTAACCAAACTTCCTTACCAGCAAAAAACTCCCCGGTGGGGCGATATCGCTGAAGTTTGCGTTATCGATCTTGAAAATGAAACCATCGAAACCGTCTATAAAACCAAAGCCTGGTCGTTTCAATTGGGTGCTAATGTGCAGTGGGGCCAGCAATCGGAGAAATATTTATATTGTAACGATATCATTGATGACATTCCGGTTTGCGTTCGGATTGAACCCGAAACCGGCGAAACCAAAGCATTTTCAGGAGCCAAATATGATATTTCTCCGGATGAAAAATCGGTGATTAGCCCCAATCTCCTCACCATGAACATTCATCAGTATGGTTATGCGGTTCCCGATAAAGAATTCAATAAACCCGGTACTTTTACCAAAGCCGATTTTGAAAGTGAAGGTCTTTGGAAAACAAATCTGGAAACCAATAAAACCGAATTGCTGGTTGGCTTTCCGGAGTTTCTTTCAAAAGTGGAAGGCCCTGAGGAAGATTTGGAGTATTACCGAAACAGTATTCTTTACCTTTTTCATTCCAAATTCAATAAACAAAATACAAGGATTTTACAGGTAATGCGCGGACTTGTGAATAACGATGGTCGCGATGCATCGCTTTTCTCAATGAATGTTGATGGCAGCAACCTGAAACAATGCCTCACCCGTGAACAGTGGAACCAAAAGGCAAAGTTCGGAGGTTCTGGAAATCATCCCAACTGGCACCCCGATGGAGAACATGTTATCATGAATTGTATTCCGCGATGGTTGGGCTACGAAAATATGATGTTCTGCCAGTTTAAATACGATGGTTCCGATTTTAAAATTTTATCCGAAATGCATTTGGGAAGTGGTCATGCCAGTGTAAATCCAGATTCGTCATATTTACTGGCCGATACTTATCCAAAGCAAAAATGGATTCCTTCTCCCAAAAATGAAGTTCCCATTCGTTTAATCGACCTGAATACCGATGAAGAACAGATGATTTGCTCAGTTCCCACGAATGTTGGAAACAACGGAAATGCATATAAGAAAGGTGAACCCGGTAGTCAGTATAAACTGGATCCGCATCCGGCGTGGAGCCACGATTACAGAAAGGTTTGTTTTAACGGCGCACCTGAAGGAAAACGCCAGGTGTTTATTGCAGATTTAAACATAATAATTTAAAAATGAAAGCCATATTTCATCCATATCTGTTGATTATCGCCTGTGCTTTAGCGCTTCCTGTCCAGGGACAAGGCACCTGGAAAATGCATGTAATTGATAATTCGTTAAGTGGCGCCGATGGTGTAAAACTAACCGATATAAATAATGACGGAAGGCTTGATGTTACTACCGGTTGGGAAGAAGGCGGTTTTACAAAACTTTACCTGCATCCCGGTGTGCAAGAAGTGAAGGAAAACTGGCCTATGATTGCTGTTGGTAAAACACCAAATGTGGAAGATGCGGTTTTCGCCGATATGAATAATGACGGAAAACCGGATGTAATTAGCTGTTCTGAAGGAGATACAAAAAAAATATTTGTTCATTGGAATTTAGGGAAAGATTTGTTGTCGCCTGAAAATTGGAAACAGGAAGTTTTGCCTGCTTCCGACCAGTTGATGCAGTGGATGTATGCCGTACCACTTCAGTTGGACAACAAAAACGGAGTTGATTTGATAGCTGCCGGTAAAAATGAAAATGCCGCAATCGGTTGGTTTGAATCACCTGCAAATCCTAAAATTTTGAAAGATTGGAAATGGCACGAAATTTCCCCGGTGGGCTGGGTAATGTCGATCATTTATAGAGATATGGATGCCGATGGTGATAATGATATCATTATTTCTGACAGGCGTGGTACGCTTCAGGCTTGCCGTTGGCTGGAAAATCCGGGAGTTGGAGAAGCTCAGAAACGACCCTGGAAAAGCCACCTGATTGGTGCAAAAAATCTGGAGGTGATGTTTATGTGCATGGCCGATGTTAATGGCGACGGAACCGAGGAAGCCGTGGTTTGCGAACGCACAAAAAACACGATAAAAATCTATACCCGGCTCGATTCCAAAGGTTTCAACTGGAATGAGCAATCCATAAAAATTCCGGAATCAACCGGGGCTGCAAAATCCATTGAAGTAGGTGATATCAACAACGATGGCATTATGGATTTGGTGTTGAGCACCAATACCAACGGGAAAGCAAAACACGGTTTAACCTGGCTCGATGGAAAAAACGGATTTCAGGATGCTGAAAACGGTTGGCAAAATATTTCGGAAGCGCACAATTCAAAATACGACAAGGTGGAATTGATTGATGTGGATGAAGATGGCGATTTGGATGTGTTGATTTGCGAAGAAAATTTTGGTGATGACAGCAAAGGCCTTGGCGTAGTTTGGTATGAGAATGAAGTTCAAAAGAAATGGACTCAAAAAGAAGTTCAAAAAGCGATTGATTATTGCGAAGAAAAAGCGCTGCAAACATTAAATAATCTGGGTAATTCGAATAATTCGCCACGAACCATTCCCACGGGTGAAAAACAGTGGGAATCCAAACCGGCGGGTGGCTGGACAAGCGGATTTTGGGCCGGTATTTTATGGTATGTTTACGAAGGAACAGGAAATGAAAAAATTAAAAAAGAAGCCGAAAAATTCACAAAGGCAAATCTTTCAATTCTGGATTCACCGGTAAGGAGTCACGATTTGGGCTTCATTTTTAATTCAAGTTTCGGAAATGCGTTCAGGCTGACAGAAAATAAGGAATATGCAGCCGTTCTGAAAGTAGCTGCCGATTCACTGACAACTCTTTTCAATGAAAATGTCGGGACCATTTTATCATGGCCGGCACAGGTTCGGTCGAAGTTGTATGCACCGCACAACACTATTATCGACAACATGATGAACCTGGAACTGCTGTTTATAGCATCTGATATATCACAAAAACCGGAATATTCATCCATCGCCATTTCGCATGCAGATGTGACAATGAAAAACCAAATTCGGCCTGATTCAACGGTTTGGCATGTATTGGTTTATAACGATAAAACGGGCGCATGCATTCGAAAATGTACCCACCAGGGTTTTGCTGATAATTCGGTTTGGGCTCGTGGACAGGCGTGGGCAATTTATGGTTATACGATGTGTTACAGGGAAACCGGTGACGAAAAATATTTGCAGACCGCCAGAGAACTAACGGCTGCTTACCTAAAAAGACTTCCCCCTGATTTTGTGCCTTATTGGGATTTTGATGATCCCGAAATTCCTAATACAGTCAGGGATGCATCGGCTGCTGCGGTTGTTGCTTCAGCGCTTCTTGAACTTTCTGTACTCGATAAAAATGAACGGAGAAAAAGTTATTACAGGAATGTTGCTGAAAAAATGCTTTGGTCGCTTTCGTCACCTGCATATTTAAGCGGAACAAAAAATGACGCTTTTTTGCTGCATTCAACCGGGAATAAACCCAAAAACGGCGAAGTGGATATCCCCATTATTTATGCTGATTATTATTATATTGAAGCCTTGGTAAGACTAAAGAGAATTTTGGAAACTGAAAAAGCAGGCTAAATGAAATGTACACTAAAAACATATTTCCGTCAACTTTTGGTGATTGGTGCACTTCACCTTTTTACATTGCAGTTGTCAGCACAAAACGCGATCAGTGATTTTCAAAAAGGAGTACTGATTTATGAAAATACACTTGCATCGAAAGCGGATGTTAAAGACTGGATAATGGAAGGCCCCGGGGTTACTGAATTTAAGGACGGCTGGATGGAAATGTATTCACCCCACGAAAAGTTTCATCATGTGTTCTGGTGTCCAAAAGATTTCCCCGGAAGTTTTGTGGCGGAGTGGGAACTTCAAAACCTGGAACCCGATGCCGGGCTGGTCATCATTTTCTTTTCAGCGTAAGGAAACAACGGCGAAAGCATTTTTGATCCTTCTTTTCCAAAGCGTGATGGCACATTTAACCAATACACGAAAAGCGATTATTTCAACAATTATCACATTTCGTATTATGCCAACGGAAAGGACAACCGTGAACGCGAAGTGGCCCATCTGCGAAAAAATAAGGGTTTTGAAGTGGTGCAGGTGGGCGAACCCGGCATTCCGGTTCATTCAACCCAAATCCATAAAATGACACTGATAAAGGATAACGCGCACATTGTTATGTTTGTTGACGATCGTAAAATCATCGACTGGACTGACAACGGGAAAAAGCAACCCGTTTGGCAGGATGGGAAAATGGGATTCCGGCAAATGCAATGGACACATTTCCGCTACAGGAATTTTAAAGTCTGGAAACTGGATAAATAATTTAAAATGAAAAAGAAGGCATTTTTATTGATTTTTGTAATCACCGGATTTATGACTCTTTCGGCAATCGGAAAAGAGCGTCCGAATATCATCCTCGTTATGTCTGATGATCAAGGGTGGGGGCAAACAGGTTACAATCATCACCCGTTTTTAAAAACGCCCAACCTCGATAAAATGGCCGAAAGCGGAATTCGTTTTAACCGCTTTTATGCCGGCGCACCTGTTTGTTCTCCAACCCGGGCCAGCGTTTTAACTGGCCGTTCCAACGATCGAACCGGCGTTTATTCTCATGGTTATGCCCTCTGTACAAAGGAAAAAACCATAGCCCAGGCCTTGCAAAACGCAGGTTACAAAACGGCACATTTTGGCAAATGGCATCTGAATGGCCTCAAAGGGCCGGGAGTTCCGATTTTTAAAAATGATGAAAGAAATCCAGGTCAGTTTGGTTTTGATGAATGGCTGTCGGTTTCCAATTTTTTTGATATCGACCCGGTGATGAGCCACAATGGGGAGTTTATGGAAATAAAAGGAGAATCCTCGCACATCGTTGTTGACAAAGCTTTGCAGTTTATTGAGAAAGAAAAGGACAATGGAAAACCGTTGTTTGTGGTTATTTGGTTTGGTAGTCCGCATGCACCGTGGAGAGCCGGAGAAAGTGATAAAATTACATTTGGCAAACTGGACGAAAATACCCAAAATCATTATGGCGAACTGGTTAGCATGGACGAGAGCATAGGCGATCTGCGAAAAGGTTTGCGTTCAATGAAAATAGAAGAAAATACACTGGTTTGGTTTAACAGCGACAACGGCGGATTGCCAAATTTTGCCCCGGAATCGGTGGGTGGACTTCGTGGTTACAAAGGTAAAATTTATGAAGGTGGCCTGCGTGTGCCGTGCATTATTGAATGGCCGGCCATTATCAGTCACAGCAGGATAAGCGATTTTCCGGCATCCACAATGGATATCTTTCCAACCATTGCAGATATTCTTGATTTGCCCGAATCAGCAATGGTTCAACCTGTTGACGGGGTCAGCATACAAGAACTTTTCACGAAGGATTTGACCCGGAGAGAAAAACCAATTCCATTCCGGTACCAGGGGAAAGGTGCTTTTGTCGATAACAATTACAAACTGGTTGCAACCGACATCAGCAAAAACAGCTTCGAACTGTATGATGTGGTAAAAGACCCTTACGAAACAACAAATATTATCGACAGCGAAAAAGAACCTGCAACCCGAATGATAAATGATTTCAAGGCATGGAGCCGGTCGGTGGATGCAAGCGATGCCGGAAAAGATTATCCAAACGGTCACATTGTGCCAAACGGGTACACAGTTAACTGGGTTGATTTGCCCGAATACAGGCCTTATTTTCAGCAATGGAAAAACCGGCCGGAATACAAAGCGGCATTGAAAAATGAAAAATAAAATTTTTAAGAAAATAAATATTCAAAAATAATGAGTCTTAAGATTCTTGTAAAAAACATGTTGCCCGTTTTATTGCTTGCTGTATACGGTAATTTAACCGCACAGCAAAAACCCAATGTCATTCTGATCTACTCGGACGACCAGGGAGCAATTGATATCAATTGTTTTGGCGCCAAAGACCTGGTAACACCAAATATTGACGGACTTGCTGCCGACGGAATGATGTTTACCCGGTTTTATGCTGCCCCGGTTTGTTCGCCTTCACGAGCTTCACTGCTTACCGGATTAACAGCGCAACGGGCCGGTGTTCCGGGCAATGCGGGCGCCAGTGCCGAAAGTCATGCCGGAATGCCTGGCGACAGGTTTACCATGGCCGAAATGTTTAAAGATGCAGGCTACAAAACCGCGCATATTGGCAAATGGCATTTGGGTTATCAGCCCGAAATGAGCCCGAATGCCCAGGGATTTGATTACTCCTTTGGCCATTTGGTAGGCTGCATTGATAATTACTCGCATTTTTTCTACTGGAACGGGCCCAACCGCCACGATTTGTTCAGGAACGGCAAAGAAGTGTATTACCCGGGGCAGTATTTCCCCGATTTGATGGTGAAGGAAGCAGGACAGTTTATGGAACAAAATAAAGAAAATCCGTTTTTCCTTTACTTTGCCATCAACATGCCGCATTACCCGTACCAGGGCGATCCAAAATGGCTTGAATATTACCGTGAAAAAGGGATTGCTTATCCGCGTGATTTGTACGCCGCATTTGTTTCCACCCTCGATGATAAAATCGGCTTGTTACTAAAAAAAGTTTCCGATTTGGGGCTGACCGAAAATACAATCATCATTTTTCAATCGGATAATGGGTATTCAACCGAAGAACGTGCCCATTTTGGTGGAGGTAGCGCAGGAGTCTACCGCGGTGCCAAAGCCTGTTTGTTTGAAGGTGGAATCCGTGTTCCGGCGATTATCAGTTGGCCTGGTAAAATTCAAAAAGGTGAAGTTCGCGATCAGTTTGCTGTAAATACCGATTGGTTTCCAACACTGGCTGAATTGTGCGGAATTCAACAAAACACGGATAAACTGGATGGTAAAAGTCTGGTTCCTATAATTCAAAATGCCAATGCCGAAACCGCTCATGCCGATGGATATTGCTGGGCTTTTAAAAATATGTGGGCAGCAGTGAAAGGAAAATGGAAATTACTGGGAAATCCCAAAGATACAAGCCAACCTGATGCAGTTTTTACAGAAAAATTGTTTTTGGTGAACCTGGAAGACGACCCGGGTGAAACCACCAACCTGGCAAATCAATTTCCTGAAAAAGTAAAAGAACTCGAATTGCAATATCAGCAGTGGCTGACAAACAGTAACCCGAATTAAATCAGTTAAAAATTCAATAAAATGAAGTATTTCTCTTTCCTTACAATAACATTTTTCATCTTAACTTCTTTTCAGATTTCAGAATCGCAAAAGGAGGAAAAAAAGTTTCCTGAAGTAATTTATCCGCGGTTCCGTTTTTATACAACACCTTCTGCCGGCGAAGAACCGCAATTTAATTCACCCAGCCTGGAGTGGCCTTCAAAGAAAAAAGGGAAATATGCTGTAAGGCTTTCATCTACAAAAAATTTCACTAAAAATGGTTTTGAAAGAGACGGGATACCGTATGCTATTTTTAATCCGCATAAAGTGCTTGAAAGCGGAACCTGGTACTGGCAATACAAAATCGAAGGCGGAAAATGGAATCAGGTGGATTCCTTTTTAATTAAACCTTCAACGCCGGTTTTCAATACTCCTGAAAGTGAAAAAGTGCTTAAGGCAATTCCAGATGAACATCCCCGGGTTTTGGTTCGAAAAGCAGATTTGAATGAGTTTCGGAAACGTGCAAAACAATACAAAGAATCAGCAATAATAATCAAGGAAGCCAACAGTTTTGTGGAAAAAAATCCTCCTTCTGCAGAATCATTACTTCCAAAATTTGAAGGAAAAAATGATTTTGAAAACGACAAGATTGCGCTGTTATCAAGCAAAACAGTGGGTTGGGAAGTGTACAATGTGCTCATGACTTTATCGCAGGCCTATATTTTAACTGGCGATAAAAGGTATTTCGAAACGGCAAAAAACTGGATGCTCGAAGTATCAAAATGGGATCCTAACGGGCCCTCACATGCCAGTAATTTCGGCGATGCGGGAATTATGACAGGAATGGCAGTTGGCGTGGATACTTTCTGGGATTTGTTAAAGAAAGAGGAAAGGGATTTTATAATGAAACCGGCGACAGTGCGTGCCGGCCAGTTTTATAATTTATGGAAAAGCCAGGTGGAAAGCCGTTCATCATCGATGCATGTGTGGCAACATATTCTGCAACGTTTACTATATACTTCCATCGCTTTTAGAGGTGAAATTCCCGAAGCCGATTTGTGGCTTGAATACATTTACGAATTATGGATTGCGCAGGCGCCAAAAATGGCCGATAAAGATGGAGCCTGGATCAATGGAACCGGATATTTCAGAATGAATACCTTAACGATGTACGATGTTTCAGCCATATTTCAGGATTTAACAGGTGTTGATTTTATGGGATCGGAGTGGTACAAAAACAATCCACGCTGGCTGATTTATGCTTTCCCGCCAAAATCGCTGGCCGACGGCTTTTGCAACGATGGAAACAAACATCCTGAGCCCACCATTAATTACGCAGGTTTTGCCGATGCTGCAGCCCGTAAGTTTCAGGATCCATACGCATTGTGGTATTCCACAGAAGTGGCAAATAGTTTTGGGCAAAATATTTCCGACGACGATGAATTTCGCTGGTACCGGATTCAGAGAGGATATCAGAAAAATCTTCCCAAACCTATTCAGGAGTTTGATCTTCCGCAGGCTGCGCAATTCCCGGATGTGGGTGATGTTTATATGAATACATCACTGCAGAATATACAAACAAACCTGATGCTTTCAATACGAAGCAGTCCGTTTGGCTCGCTGGCGCATACGCATGCCGACCAGAATACGTTTAACATTGCTTATGGTGGCAAACGGTTATTCTACAATACCGGCTACCGTCCAGCCATGGGCGATCCGCACTTTCTTGGCTGGTATAAGGACACGCGTGGGCATAACGGCGTTTTAATCGATGGGAAAGGGCAACCATTTAGTGATGGCGCTTATGGCTGGATTCCCCGTTTCCTTCATGGAAATAAAATATCGTACGCTGTTGGTGATGCATCCAATGCCTATTCCGGTGAATTCGATAAAGAAAAAACAGAACTCGGAATGAAACACTTCCGGCGATATTATATCATGCTTCGTCCTTCAATCATTATTATTTATGATGATTTGGAAGCCGACCATAAAGCATGAGTGGAGCTGGTTACTGCACAACGACACAGGTTTTAAAATTAATCCTGAAGAAAATACAATTCTCGCACAAAACGAACTGGCAAAAGCCAAAGTTTCTCTTTTTTCATCTTCAGCTATTGACTTTCAGGTTACCGACAAGTTCTCTGTTCCGGTGGATAACTGGACAAATAAAGTGGATGAAGAAGGCGACACCATAGTGTTTGCCAATCAGTGGCATTTTTCAGGAATAAATAAAAAGAAAACTGAAAAGATGCGCTTTCTGGCTATCTTCCAGGTTAAACCGGATGGTAGTTTTCAGGAGGTAAAGCAAAAAGACGATGGAATTTATACCGTCGGAAACTGGAATATTTCAGCACAATTAAACTCGTTAGAACCGGCCAATATTCAGGTTTGGGATAACGAAAAAACCGAAATGCTTGTTTCCGGCGGAAATCTGAATTTCAATGGAAAAACATTGAGCGGTAAAGACATCAACAGTTCAAAACTCGTTGAAATGAAAAATGGAAAAGCAGTCTTTCAGGAAGCAACGGATGAAATTCCTGCCGCAATAAAAAGAGTTATGTTTCGGGAAATGAAAATAACAAATACAAAATAGTACGCATCAAATAAAAAGTAATGCCATGAAACATTTATTTGGAATTTTACTTTTCACTCTTGTGCTTTTTGTCGCTACAGACAGTAAGGCTCAGGAGAAAAAGTCAGAGCACCCAAACGTACTGATGATTTGTGTGGATGATTTAAACGATTGGGTAGGTTGCATGGGCGGGCATCCCAACGCCTTAACTCCCAATATCGACAGGCTTGCATCAAGAGGAATGCTGTTTACCAATGCCCATTGTCAGGCGCCCATTTGTGGTCCGTCAAGAGCTTCAATAATGACAGGATTGCGCCCTTCAACAACCGGCATTTACGGACAAATCGCAGACGAGAAAATTCGCATTGCCGGCGATGCCACCAAAGAAATCGTATTTCTGCCTGAATATTTTAAAGCCCATGGCTATTACACGATGGGAAAAGGTAAAATATTTCACGAACATGCTCCGGAAGGGGTTTTTGATTTATCCGCTGGCCGCGAAAAAGGATTTGGACCACTACCGGAAAAGCATTTTCACTGGGACAAAAAAGGAACTCAAACCGATTGGGGAGCTTTTCCTGAAACCGACAGAGAAATGCCCGACTACCGAACTGCTAAATGGGCATCAGAACAATTACAGGAAAATTACGAAAAACCATTTTTCCTGGTGGCAGGTTTTGTGCGGCCACACGTTCCGTGGTATGTTCCGCAAAAATGGTTCGATATGCACCCCGTTGATGGAGTTACAACTCCTCCCTATAAAAAAGATGATTATCTGGATCTTCCGGCAATAGCGCTGGAAGTGCATGATATGCCCATGATGCCGTCCACGGACTGGGCAATTGAAACAGGGCAGTGGAAAAACATGGTTCAGGCATATCTGGCGTGTGTTTCGTTTGTCGACCATTATATTGGTGAAGTGCTGAATGCGCTGGAAAACAGTAAATACAAGGACAATACAATTGTGATTCTCTGGTCTGACCACGGATACCGATTGGGAGAAAAAGGAACTTTTGCCAAGCATGCTTTGTGGCAGGAAGCAACCAATGCCCCGTTAATCATTTCAATGCCCGACCGAAAAACAGTTGGGATATGCGATGCACCCGTGGAAATGCTGGATATTTACCCGACTCTGCTGGATTTGTGTGGCCTATCCGGCAAATGTTCGAAATGAAGGGCAAAAGCCTGAAACCATTAATCAAAAATCCGGAATCAGTGAAAGGTTGGTATGCTGTTACCACTTATGGAAGAAACAATCACGCTGTGGTTTCAAACGGCTATCGTTATATTCGTTATGAAGATGGTTCGGAAGAATTGTATAACCGGGCTGCTGATCCAAACGAATTTGAAAACATTGCCGGGAAAACAGAATTACTGGATGTGAAATCGGCTTTGGCAAAATACCTTCCTGTAAAAAATGAGTACTGGTCGCCGGAAGTAAAAAACGGCGCTAATGCCTATTTCGAAAAACAAATGGAATCGCAGGGAATGAAATGAAATCTAAATAGAAACTGAAAAACTACCATACGATGAATAAAAAAATAAATATAATAATGAACGGAATAATTGTACTCCTGTTCATTGCAATAATTTCAGGTTGTCAAGCCAACGAAAAGGCAAAAAGTCAGCAGCCCAATATTTTGTTTGCCATCGCCGATGATCAATCGTTTCCTTATGCGTCGGCGTATGGAAATTACGGTGTAAATACCCCGGCTTTCGATAAAGTGGCTGCAAAGGGAATTTTGTTTACCAATGCTTTTGTGGCGGCACCGCAATGCAGTCCTTCAAGGGCGGCCATATTAACAGGGAAAAATATCTGGCAACTCGAGGAAGCCGGAACGCACAGCAGTTATTTCCCGAAAAAATTTACTGTTTTTACCGATTTGCTTGAGCAGGCCGGTTATTCCATCGGTTATACAGGAAAACCCTGGGGACCCGGAAACTGGAAAGATGCTGGCTGGTCGCGAAATCCGGTAGGCCCCGAATACAACGAAAAAGTGTTTGAAACTGTTCCTGCAAGCGGAATCAGCAAAACTGATTATTTCGAAAATTTCAAAGTCTTTTTTGCTGAAAAGAAAACAGATTCACCCTTCTTCTTTTGGTATGGAGGACACGAACCGCACCGGGTTTATGAAGACGGTTCAGGATTAAAAGCAGGGAAAGAACTTTCTTCTGCCGTGGTTCCAAAATTTCTGCCCGATATCGAACTGGTAAAAAGTGATATGCTTGATTTTGCCTTTGAAATTGAATGGTTTGATGCGCAACTGGCAAAAATGCTTCAGCTTTTGGATGAAAAAGGGGAACTCGAAAATACCATCATCGTGGTAACGGCAGATAACGGAATGCCCTTTCCATCGGCAAAGGCAAATTTGCAGGAATACGGAACCCACGTTCCGCTGGCTATTTGCTGGCCAAAGAAAATTAAGGGAAACCGGGTGATTTCCGATTTGGTGGGAATGATTGATTTGGCGCCCACATTGCTTGAAATTACTGGAATTCAGAATCCGCAGGAAATGACAGGAAAAAGTCTTACCAACATTTTGTTCTCCGAAAAACAGGGAGCTATCGATCCCAACCGTAAATATATTTTTACAGGTCGTGAAAGGCACACCCACGCCCGGCCCGACAACCTGGGATATCCGGCAAGAGCGGTGCGTACAGCCGATTATTTGTATGTCCTGAATTTCAAACCCGATCGCTGGCCTGCCGGTGATCCTGCGCCCGAAGAAGCTAAAAATCCAGCAGCCGACAGTGGTTTGAAGAAATTGCTTCCGGGTTATCATGATGTGGATGATTCGCCTTCAAAATTGTTTTTGATTGATGAATCAGACAGTTGGCCAAAATACTTTGATCTGGCGTACAGTAAACGTCCGGCCGAACAATTGTATGACGTAAAAAAAGATCCGTATTGCACAACGAATCTGGCGGAAAATCCTGAATTGCAGGAGGTAAAAATCGAATTGAACAAAATCCTGATGGACGAGCTTAAAAAGGAAGGAGACCCGCGTGTTCTGGGAACTGGTGATGTTTTTGAATCCTATCCGCGCTTTGGCGCCATGCGCGATTTCCCGGGATTTAAAGAACGTGGGGAATACAATCCCCAATACCTGGATGGACATGAAATGATAAATCAGAACGAATAAAAAAAATCTTTAACGACAGAAAAATCAATATAAAAATGAAAAGAATTCCAACCCAACTAAAAATTACTATTTTTCTTTTTGCCATTCTGCTCTCTTCAATTGCAACTGTAGCACAGCGACCAAACTTTATTGTAATTCTCACTGATGATCAGGGATGGACTTCCACATCGCAGTTGATGGATGACAAGGTTCCGAACTCCAAAAGCGATTTCTACGAAACCCCTGTTTTCGAAAAACTGGCTGAGCGTGGAATGCGTTTTACCAATGGATATGCACCTTGTGGCTTGTGTTGTCCTACCCGCAGAAGTATTCAGTTTGGGCAGACTCCCATGCGGCAGGGCGATGATATTGAATTCAGGGAAAAATATTACGGCGATAAACGCACACAAATTTCAATTCCTGAACTTTTAAAATCAATCGACCCGAAATATAAAGCTGCCCATTACGGGAAATGGGATTTACGTGCCGACATTTTTCCCGAAGATTTAGGGTATGATGAAAGCGATGGAAACACGGGAAATAAAAACGGTGATATGAATTCCACCAAACAAACCAAGTGGACGGATTATTTCCTGAATAACGACCCCAAACGGATTGAAACCCTCACCGCCCGGGCCATTAATTTTATGGAACGAAATACGAAATCGGGGAACCCTTTTTATTTGCAGGTTTCGCATTATGCAACGCACGTTGATATGCAAACCACCGAAGAATTGTACAACAAATACCTGAATAAAAAGAAAGGTGAGATTCATTCCAATCCGGCATGGGCAGGCATGCTTGAAAGTCTGGATGGCGGAATCGGGAAAGTACTTGATATGATTGATGAGCTTGGAATTGCAGACAATACCTATCTTATTCTTTTGGCCGACAACGGTGGCGCGGAGTTTATTCCGCCAGTAAAAAATAAACTGGCTCACCCTTCCGAATTTGAAAAACACACACGGAATTATCCGCTTCGTGCTGGAAAATGGACACTTTATGAAGGGGGAGTCAGGGTTCCGTTTATGGTGATGGGCCCCGGAATAAAACCCGGTAGCCAGTGCGATATTCCTGTAGTTGGGTGGGATATTCTGCCAACTGTTGCCGAACTTGCAGGTAATACAAAAAAACTTCCCGAAAACATTGACGGCGTGAGTATTAAACCGGTTTTGGAAAATGGAAATCAGGCTGAATTGAAAAGAAAAAATGATGAGCTTGTATTTCACTATTTCAACCGTCCTCATTCTGCCATCCGAATAGGCGATTACAAACTCATCAAATTCTGGAACCAGAATAGAACTGAACTCTATAACCTTAAAAACGATTTGGGTGAAGTAAATGACCTTTCTGAAAAATATCCGCAGAAAGTAAAGGAACTGGAAAAACCGCTGATGAAATATGTAAAATGAAGTGCATGCAGAAGAACTGGTTTCAGGTGCACCGCGCAAAAAAGCAGCAAAAGACGATGACGATTAATCCATTAAATCGATTTTAAAATGAGAAAACAACTTACAGTTTCTATTATGATACTTTCCGCACTTTTGACGGGGTGCACGAATAAACAGGAACAAAAATCAAAACAAAATCAGCCAAATATCATTTACATTCTGGCCGATGATTTGGGTTATGGGGATGTTTCAATTTATAATCCCGGGAAAAAAATTACAACTCCCAATATCGATAAACTGGCAGAATCCGGAATGCGTTTTACTGATGCCCATTCACCATCTTCGGTTTGCACACCAACACGATACAGTATTTTAACGGGTCAGTACCCGTGGAGAAGCCGCTTGCCCAGGGGGGTTTTAAGTGGGTACGGAAGGGCTTTAATTGAAAAGAACCAGCAAACTGTCGCTATCCCTGTTAAAGGAACAGGGTTATTCAACAGCAGTTATTGGTAAATGGCATCTGGGACTTGATTGGGTGGTAAAACCGGGAAGGGAATCCGCACTTGAAGTTGCGAATGATAATCCAACCGGCGCAAAAATCCTTACCACAATGAATCCGGATGATATTGATTTTACAAAACCGCCAACCGACGGTCCTCTAAAACATGGTTTTGATTTTTCGTATATTTTGCCCGCCTCGCTGGATATGGAGCCATATTGTTACCTGAAAAATGATACGCTGGTCGAATTGCCAACCGGCCACACTGATGGAAATGATTTAAATACAGGTTATACAGGTGCATTTTGGAGAGCTGGATTAATGGCACCTGGTTTTGATTTCGGAAAGGTTTTACCAACATTTACTTCGCAAGCCGAAAATTATATTCGAAATCAGAAAAATACTGAAAATCCCTATTTTCTTTATTTTGCCATGCCCGCCCCACATACGCCGTGGATGCCTTCGGAAGAATTCACAGGTTCTTCTCAGGCAGGTGATTATGGCGATTTTGTAACAATGGTTGATGCAATGGTTGGTCGTGTTTTAACTGCTTTAAAGGAAAGCGGCAAGGAAGAAAATACTGTTGTAATTCTGGCCAGCGACAATGGTCCTTACTGGCGGCCTGCATTTATTGAAAAATTTGATCACCGTGCGGCTTATATATATCGGGGGATGAAAGCAGATGCCTGGGATGGCGGACACAGGATTCCCTTTATTGTAAAATGGCCGGGGTATGTTCAGCCAGGAAGTGTCAGCAATGCAACAACAACACTTGCCAATTTAATGGCAACAACTGCCGACATTACCGGAGTTCAGTCGGAGCAGGTTGAGGGAGAAGACAGCTACAGTATTTTGCCTGTTTTATTGGGTGAAGCCGATAAAGTTCCGGGACAGGATGCAGTGGTTCATCACTCTTCAAAAGGGGTGTTTGCCATCCGTTACGGCGACTGGAAACTCATTGAAGGACTTGGTTCAGGTGGTTTTAGTGAACCTGTATCTATTGAACCAAAGCCGGGAGAAGCACCCGGACAATTGTACAACCTGAAGAACGACCCGTCCGAAACAGTTGACCTTTACAATCAGGAACCCGAAATTGTTAAAATGCTGACTTTAAAACTTGATAGCATCAAAAACTTAAATCAATAAAACACAAAATATTTAATACAATGAAATCAAGAATAAATCTAAAATTAAAACTGGCCGCATTGGTTGCTTTTGCACTGTTTAGTTCTATCACGGCATTTTCTGCTGACTACAACATTGAAAATTTTGGTGCGGTTGGCGATGGAAAAACGCTCAATACCAAATCGATTCAGGCGGCCATTGATAAAGCCAGTCAGGATGGTGGAGGAACAGTAATTGTTCCTGCCGGAAATTTCCTTTCCGGTTGCCTGATGATAAAAAGCGGGGTTGAACTTCACCTTGAAAAAGATGCTGTAATTCTGGGCAGCACCAGTCCATTCGATTATTTGGCCGGAGAAAATCTTCTTCATTTTATCAACGCAGAAAATGCCGTGAACATTGGAATTACAGGTTTGGGCACCATCGATGGCCGGGGGAGAATGCTGGCGTTAAACATCGACAGTTTGTTTTTTGCCGGAAAATGGGACGATCCAGGATACAATTACCGCAGACACAGGCCCGAAAGAAGGCCAAAACTGCTTCATTTTACCCAATGCAAAAATGTGGTTCTTGAAGGATTTACTGCCCGGCGTTCGGCAAGTTGGGTGCTGGACTTTGACCGTTGTGTCAACATGACCATTCACAAAGTAACTGTTGACAGCGATGACTACTGGAACAACGATGGAATGGACATAGGCGATTGCCGGAATGTACGGATAACCGACTGTTACATTAATTCAGCCGATGACGGAATCTGCCTGAAATCGCACCATGCGGATGCAATGAACGACAGTATTTATGTTGCCAATTGTACGGTTCGTTCCAGCGCAAGTGCCATTAAGTTTGGAACAGCCTCTCACGGAGGATTCAAAAATGTAAAAATCGAAAACATTTATATTTTCGACACATTCCGTTCAGCAATTGCCCTTGAATCAGTAGATGGCGGAATTCTTGAGAATATCGAAATAAACGACATCACAGCCAACAATACCGGAAATGCCATTTTTATCAAACTCGGCCACCGGAATGTGGATGGGAAAGTGGGTACGCTTAAAAATATAAAAATCAGTAATGTGGTGGTTCAGGTGCCTTTTGGCGCTCCCGATTTAAAATACGATATCCGTGGCCCCGAACTGTCGTTTTTTCACAACACTTTCCCGGCATCAATTACAGGCTTGCCGGATCATGATGTGGAAAATGTATCACTCGAAAATATCCGGATTATTTATCCCGGTAGGGCAAATAACGGGTATGCACAACTTCCGGTACACCGCCTTAAAGATGTTCCTGAAAACGAAAGCCAGTACCCTGAATTTTCGATGTTTGGCGAACTGCCTTCCTGGGGATTTTATGTACGGCATGTAAAAGGATTGTCAATGAAAAACATAAGTGTGAAAGTGGAGGAAAACGATTTTAGGCCCGCCTTTGTTTTTGATGATGTTAAAAATCTGGAAATGAAACAGATTAAGGTAGAAGACGGGAAAAAAGCACAGCAGGTTATTTTCAGAAATGTTACAAATCCAATCTTTGATTTAAATGAGAATGAAATTAAAAAGGTTGATTAAAGCTTCTTGGATTTATTATGTGCCGGTTGATTTTGAGGAGTGAAATAAAACTGCATTTTTCTCATTTACAGGAAAAACAGCCTGAAGATATAACATGAAAAGATTTATGAACAACAAATCATTACCGGGCCTGTTGCTGCTTTTGGCGATATAATTTTCTAAACCAACTAAAAAAATATGAGAAATTTAGTGCAGATTTTTATTCTTATTTTATTCATGTCAACCTGTACCCGTTCTTCCGACACGACAACGGTTTGGCTTGATGATTTAAAAATCAGAACATTTTCTGACGGTATTCCGTCGGTTGCTGCAAAAACAACTGCTTCCGGCGATACGATGCAAATGGCCGGAAATCAGTTTTTTCGGGGAGTTGGCGTACAAACAATCAGCGCACTTTCTTTTCAGTTAAATGGCGAGGCTAAAAAATTTACTGCTGAAGTTGGTGTTGATGATTCAGGCAACAGCAATATTCCGGTTCAATTTTATGTAATTGGCGATCGTGAGATTTTGTTCGAAAGTGGCGAAATGCATGTTGGCGATGCGCCAAAAAAAGTTGATGTGAATTTGAAAGGTGTCCGTCGACTTGGTTTGCTTGTTACTGATAATGTTGAAAAACGAAGCAGAACATATTGTAACTGGGCAGATGCAAAACTGATGATGAATAAGGGTCAAACACCTGAAAATATTCCGAATTCAGATGAAAAATACATACTGACACCAAAACCCGGAAAAGAACCAAAAATCAATTCAGCAAAAATATTTGGGGTAACTCCGGGTAATCCGTTTTTATATACAATTGCTGCAAGTGGCAACAGGCCAATGATGTTTTCAGCAGAAAATTTACCTGCAGGACTTTTTATCAATCCAAAAACAGGAATAATTTCAGGGAAAATCAGCAAAAAAGGAACTTTCAATACGGTCTTAAAAGCCAAAAATGAATTTGGTGAAACTGCCAAACCTTTTAGAATTGTGGTTGGGGAAACAATCGCCCTTACTCCGCCAATTGGCTGGAACGGCTGGAATTCGTGGGCACGGGATATCGACCGCGAAAAAGTGATTGTTTCTGCGGTTGCAATGGTGGAAAAAGGTTTAAGCAATCATGGCTGGACATACATTAATATTGATGATTGCTGGCAGGGACAAAGAGGTGGAAAACTAAACGCACTTCAACCCAATGAAAAATTTCCCCGGTTCCGCGAAATGGTTGATACAATTCACTCAATGGGTTTAAAAGCAGGACTATATTCCACCCCATGGATTTCAAGTTATGCCGGGTTTGCCGGTGCTTCATCCGATATTGAAAGCGGCATTTATCCCGATTCAGTTAAAAATAATAAAAGAGAATACCGATACGTCGGGAAATACAGGTTTGAAAAGGAAGACGCCCAGCAAATGGCAGAGTGGGGTATTGATTATTTGAAATACGACTGGCGGATAGAACTGAATTCGGCTGAGCGAATGTCGGATGCGCTAAAAAATTCGGGCCGTGATATTTTTTACAGTATTTCAAATTCAGCACCGTTTGAAAAAGCTGAAGAATGGGCACGCATTTGCAATGGCTGGCGCACCGGGCCCGATATTCGCGACAGCTGGCTAAGTCTTTACACTTCGGCATTTACCATCGACAAATGGGCGACTTTTGGAGGACCGGGACACTGGAACGACCCTGATATGCTGATTGTTGGAAACGTAACAACCGGTACCGAAATGCATCCTACACGCCTCACGCCTGACGAACAATATAGTCATGTGAGTTTGTTCAGCCTGCTTTCTGCTCCTTTATTAATTGGTTGTCCCATTGAACAACTGGACGATTTTACCCTGAATTTGCTGACAAACGATGAAGTAATTGAAATCAACCAGGATCCGTTGGGAAAGCCTGCCCGTATGGTTTCCGATGAAAATGGTGTTCAGATATGGATAAAACCGATGGAAGATGGTTCTTTTGCAGTTGGACTTTTTTATACAAACGATTTTGGTAAAACGCCTGAATCCTATTTTCGTTGGGGCGATGAAACAGCCAAAACCTTCAACTTCGATTTTTCAAAGGCAGGTATGCAAGGGAAATGGCATTTACGCGATGTTTGGCGTCAAATAAATTTAGGTGAGTTTGAAGGGTCATTTAAAACTGAAATCCGACATCATGGGGTGGTATTTTTAAGGATGTATAAAATGTAAGGCATGAAAAACGTACATATATTAATTCTTTTTTTGTCCTGTCTTTTGATAGGCAGTTCATGTTCACAACAAAAATCAGGTGTGTGGCTGGATGATCTTGAAATTGATATTTTTTCACAGGGAATCCGGCCGGTAAAAGCCAAAACAAATTATCGGTCAGACACAATAAGCATTGGTGGAGTTCATTATCAAAGGGGAGTCAGTGGAATTACACCCAATGTTTTTTCATTGTTTCTGAATGGAAATGCCACACGGTTTACAGCTGAAGTTGGTGTTGACGATTCAGCGAATACTGAAATACCTTTAAAATTTTATGTGATTGGCGACAGGAAAATATTGTTTGAAAGTGGTGAAATGCAAGTTGGCGATCCGGCGAAAAAAGTGGATGTAAATCTTGAAGGTGTTCAACGGCTTGGCCTTTTGGTTACCGATGATGTTGGCGGACTAAACAACAAAAGAACATATTGCAATTGGGCTAATGCTAAATTTGTGATGCATGCTGACAGTTTTCCTGTACAAATACCAAATTCAGATGCAAAATATATCCTTACACCTGAACCTGAATTTGCACCTCAAATCAATTCTGCCAAAATTTTCGGTGCCACGCCCGGAAATCCATTTTTATATACAATTGCGGCTACGGGAAAACGGCCGATGCGATTCTCTGCAGAAAATTTACCCGCAGGACTAGTTCTGGATTATCAATCAGGTATTATTTCAGGAAAAGTAAATAAACGGGGAGTTTACAAGGCAACACTCAAAGCAAAAAATGAGTTTGGAGAGGCGATAAAAGAATTAAAAATAAAAATCGGTGATACGATTGCACTTACTCCTCCGCTTGGATGGAATGGCTGGAATGCCCTTGCCGGCCACCTGAACAAGCAAAACGTGATGGCATCAGCCCACGCAATGGTGACAACAGGCTTGCGCGACCATGGCTGGACCTACATTAATATTGACGACACCTGGCAAGGGTTGAGGGGCGGACCGCTGGATGCACTGCAACCGAATGAAAATTTTACAAATATCAGGGAAATGGTCGATGAAATTCATTCTCTGGGATTGAAAGCCGGTGTTTATTCGACACCATATATTTCCAGTTATGGCAGTTACCCTGGAGGTTCATCCGACTTTCCGCATGGAGGTGAAACGCATGATTCAATTAAAATTAACAAACAGTCATTTATGCATATTGGGAAATACAGGTTCGAAACCAACGATGCTTTACAAATGGCAGAATGGGGATTTGACTTTCTGAAATATGACTGGCGTATTGATGTAAATTCGGCAGAACGCATGTCATCGGCACTGAAAAAATCAGGTCGGGATGTTGTTTTTAGTTTGTCGAACAACGCACCGTTCGGCAAAGTGAAAGATTGGATGCGTGTGTCCAATATGTGGCGCACCGGACCTGATATCAGAGATAACTGGAACAATCTGTATATGCTTGCTTTTACATTGGATAAATGGGGACCTTATGGTGGACCGGGGCACTGGAACGACCCCGATATGATGATAGTGGGAGATATTGCAACTGGCGCGGAACTTCATCCCACACGTTTAACACCTGATGAGCAATACAGTCATATCAGCATTTACAGTTTGTTGGCGGCGCCTATGTTAATCGGGTGTCAGCTTGATCAGCTTGACGCCTTTACATTAAATTTGTTATCCAATGATGAAGTAATTGAAGTTAATCAGGATCCACTGGGAAATCCTGCAAGGCTGATTACCGATGAAAATGGTGTGCAAACCTGGGTGAAACCGATGGAAGACGGTTCTTTTGCAGTTGGACTTTTTAATACCGACAATTTCACCAAAACGCCTGAAAGCTATTTCAGATGGGGAGATGAAACTCCAAAAGAATATACTTTCGATTTTGAGAAAGCTGGCCTGAAAGGAAACTGGAAACTTCGGGATTTATGGAGGCAAAAGGATTTAGGTAATTTCAACCGGACTTTCAGTGTAACTATTCCCTATCACGGCGTTGTGATGATAAGGATGTTTCCAATAAATTGAATTGTGATATGTAAAATCCTAAAATTATTTTTAAGACATTTGAAAAGAACAAAATACAAAATATTCCAATGAACAAAATCAACAGACGTAAATTTATTACACTTTCAGCTGCTGCAGGAGCCTCGGCAATTGTGGTTCCAACATTTATATCAGCCTGTGCCCGGGGGAAAGACGGAAATGTAGCCCCATCCGACAGGATCAATCTTGCTTTCATAGGTTCGGGAAATCAGGCGATGAATGATATTCGTGATTTTATTACCGACAAGCGCGTACAAATCACAGGAATTTGCGATGTCAATAAACAAAGTACAGGCTACTGGAGTGGGGTAGTTGGTGGACGTGATATCGGAATCAACCTGGTAAACGGGTATTATTCCAAAATAAATAATAAAAAATACAATGCCTGCAAGGGATTTGAAGATTTTCGTGAAGTAATGGCAAAAAGTGATATTGATGCTGTTGAAGTTGTCATTCCCGACCACTGGCATTCAATTCCTGTGCTGATGGCTGCCAAAGCCGGAAAGGATATATATTGCCAGAAACCACTGGCCTTAACAATTCCTGAAGGCCGGGCAATGGCCGATGCTGTAAAAAAATACAATGTGATTTTTCAAACCGGCAGTCAGCAGCGTTCTGATGAAAATTTCAGAAGAGTGTGCGAATTGGTCAGAAATGGCCGCATTGGCGAATTACAAACCGTTGAATGTGGTCTACCATCAGGAACTCCGGATTACGGGAAAACAGGCAATCAAACAGAAACGATAGCAGTGCCGGAAGGTTTCGATTACGATACATGGCTTGGACCCGCTCCCGATGCTCCATACTGTCCTGCGCGCACCCATGTTAACTTTCGTTGGGTGCTTGACTATTCGGGCGGGCAGGTTACCGACTGGGGTGGGCATCATCCTGATATTGCACAATGGGGAATGAATACTGAACGCACCGGCCCTGTGAAAATTCAAAATGCCGAAGCCACCTGGGCTGTTCATCCCATTTGGAATACAGCAACAAACTATTATTTTGAATGCCTCTATGCCAATGGAGTAAAACTCATTATTTCTGATAAACTGCGGGGTGGAGTTACTTTTCGGGGTACAGAGGGTTGGGCATGGGCAAATCGAGGTAAACATGAAGTTTTTCCTGAAAATTTGAAAGATTCGGTAATATCAGATTCAGAAATTCATTTGTACAAAAGCGACAACCATTTCAGGAACTTTATCGATTGTGTACTTTCAGGAAAAGAAACAATTGCCCCGGCAGAAATTGGCCACCGCTCAATTACCATGTCGCACCTTGGAAACATTGCCATGAAACTTCGAGCAGGATCTTGATTGGGATCCGGTAGCGGAAAAAATCATCGGGAATGACAAGGCCAACAGCATGCTTTCACGAAATATGAGGGAACCCTGGGCAACGATTTACAAAGAACATTTGGTGTGAAAAAGCTGGAACTATCAAACTACCATGGATGAATAAACCAAAAGTGAAGTATATTAAACTGGTGGATTCAATGTGATGTGTGGGCTTGAATATTTAATTTTAAAAAACAATTTGGAATCTGTAAGTCACTTAAAAATGAAAAATATGAAATCTAAAATAGTTATTCGAAAAAAAATCGTTCTCACATTTCTTGCAGTAATTTTTATACTGAATATTCCGGTTTCAGCACAACTTCAACCACCATATTCCAAAAAAGAGCTGTTTTCGGAACTGATAAAGCTGAATGACAAAGCAATACCCGGTGCTTTAAAGAACCAGTGGGTTGCAAGGGATAATATGTATTTTGGCGCTGTATTTGACGGCGACAGCGTAGTTTCTCCCAACGGAACAGCGCACTTTATTCAAACCCTGATGTGCAGTTATGTTTCTCCTGAATCAAAATATTATGAATCAAAAGAGCTGCTTCAACGGATGACACTTGCTGCCGGCGGGTTACTAAATCTTCAGCATGAGGACGGCACAATTGATCTGATTTCTACAAACTTTCACTCTACACCCGATTTAGGATTTAGCATCTATCCATTGGCCATGGCCTATTCGCTTATGCAGAAAAATGAAAACCTCAAGTTTGGAGAATTACCTGCACTCCTGAAACAATACCTGCTTAATGCCGGAAAAGCACTTTCCGTTGGGGGAATACACACGCCCAACCACCGTTGGGTAGTTTCAGGTGCGCTGGCATGGCTCTATTCTTTTTTTCCAAATCCGGCTTATTTGGCGAGAGTGGAGCAATGGCTTGCCGAGAAAGTCGATATTGATCCGGATGGGCAGTATGCAGAAAGAAGCACTGCCGGTTACACGCCGGTGACAAACCGAAGCCTTCTTGAAATTGCGAAACGGATGAATCATCCTGATCTTTACGATATAGTTCGTAAAAACCTGAATATGACCTTTTATTTTGTGCATTCAAACGGTGAGATAGCTACTGAATCATCAAAAAGACAGGATAAATATCAACAGAGCAACATGTCAGGATATTATCTGGCATACAATTATCTGGCACTTCTTGACAATGACAGTCGTTATGCGGGCATGGTTAATTATATTCAAAATACAGTTCCGGTTGCCCAGTTGGGTGAAATGTTGCCGTATTTCCTTGAAGATTCTTCACTGTTGAAAGAACTGCCGGAAGGAACACCTCTTCCTGATAATTATCATAAGGAATTTAAATATTCTGATATGGTGAGAATAAGAGAAGGAAAAACAGATATGTCCATAATCACCAATAATACCAACTTTTTTACCTTCTTCAAAGGTGAGGCAGCCCTTGAAGCCGTTCGTCTTTCATCCGCATTTTTCGGAAAGGGGCAGTTTCAGAGTGATAAAATGGAAAAGGAAGGTGACACCTATATTCTTTCATCAACCATTTTTGGTCCGTATTATCAACCGCTACCCAAAGAAAAGATACCACTGGAAGGTGAAGCCTGGAGTCAGGTTCCGCGAAGTGAAAGGGTTCAGTCTGAAGTTCAGACATTGAATACAAAAATATTCATTACGCAAACCGATGGGAAAGCTAAAATAAAAATAACTGTTGATGGGCCAAAAAATTTGCCGGTAACACTGGAACTGGGCTTCCGGTCAGGTGGCGATTTGACAAATGTTATTCCCAAACAAGGCATCAACAATGCATTTCTGATAAAAAACGGAGAATATGCTACTTATCATAAAGGCTCTGATGAAATTAAAGTTGGACCGGGTATTGTAACCCACAAATGGACAGATCTAAGAGGTGCACTTCCAAAATTACAGGCTGATTGTCTTTATTTTACCAATTATGCCCCTTGTGAATTTGAATTTACTATTGAATAATCTTACAAAAAACTATTGGTTTTATTGCTGAAGCCTGAACTTCGTTGATTATTTTAGTTGTTCTCATTGTTCATGTTTTTAGTGTTCCATCTAAAAAAAATAGCCTGCGCCGGGAAAAACCTTTGCAAGCTATTTTATTGGGACCGATTTTAATGTATGACCCCCTGTTTCTGATTATTTGTTTTTAATGAATTTGGTTTGATAAGTTTGTCCGTTTGCAGCAGTGGTTTTTATCACATAAATCCCATCGCTCAATGTTGAAATATCAATAGGGGAAAGTTGTTGTACCGTTTGCTGAAAAACTTTTTTCCCTGTTAAACCAAAAATCTCAATATTTGAAATATTGATGTTTCCCCTCTGGATTTGAATAGTTTGTGATGCCGGGTTCGGATAAACTGCAACGGATTTATTTTCAGGTTCAGTAACATCAATTTTTGTTGTTTGGTTTGATTCGCCTTTAAAACCCGGTTCCGAACTGTACAAGTCCCACATCATCGTGAACAACTTGTCTTTCACATGAAAGAAAAAAGGTAAACTGGTTGTAGTTTTTCCTGTTATCAAGCCTGAAACATCGCCCACCGAAAAATCAGGTTCTTTTGTTGACGATACTGCAAATGGTGGCGCATCCTGAATTTTTTCGGGCAAGATTGCGGCAAACAAATAATCCTCAACCGCATACATATATTGTACCCATGGATTTTTGAAACTGTATTTTCCCGCCGAATTGGTTTTAATCCAGCCTGAACCCCCGTTGTCGGAGTAATAAATATCTTCTCCTCCATTTGCCGGGGCATTTGAAATGTAAATGCGGTTTCCATTTGTGCATATTTTATTTGCCTGGAAATTAGCAGGCAATCCTGTCGGGCTTATCTGCGTCCACGTGCCACCGTTATTTGTGCTTTGTAATATTTTAGCTCCGCCAATCGCAAGCCATTTATCTTTGGTTGCAGCCACATCAACAATAATAAAATCAATGGTTGTTGGCTTCCAGTTTGTTTCTTCAACTTTTTTATAAAATGCTTTTGCGTTGTTATATGCCAGCATATAGCCATTCTCCATGTATTTCAGGTTCATTGCAGATTTCCCGGTTTTTGTAATGCTTGGCAGCAGCCCAACAGTATCCGTTTTCCATGTAGCACCCCTGTCTGTCGTATAGTTAAGTTCATAATCATAGTTATTGATTTTGCTTGACGCGTACAGCCGATTCTCAATTCCTAAAATGTACGCGTAAGTTCCTTTGAGTTTTGACGCTACAGGTGCCGACCATGTTACTCCAAGGTCGGTGGAATAAACCATTGTTTGAAGCACGTTTACAGCGAACACGTCATTTCCAACACTTGTGGCTCCGGTTAAATACCAGTCTGGGCCACTTGCTGCCAAAGCTCCTGTTGCTTTCCAGTTTTGTGCTATTACATTGGTAGCACTGAATAGTAAAATAGTAATGAAAGTAAATTTGTTTTTCATACACAACTTATTAATTGGTTATTATCAACGCAAATATGAGATAAAAATATCTTAAAATCAAGAGATGCGTAACAGGAAATGGTCGCGGTATTTCAAAAAAGTTGTTAAGTGAGCGATTAAATTTCATTTTTTATGGCTTTTTCGGCACACTAAATTATACAAGAGATGAAGAGAAAAATATTTGAAAACTTGCTACCCTGATAAACACAATGAATCGCGGGTTGACATATTATTGCCATGAAACAGGTTTTGAAAATAGGATGGGATGTTCATAAAAACCTTTTTTAAAATGTCTAAACTTTTTACTATTTGGATTCGTTCTATGTTATCACTGGAAGCTTTGATGTCAGGCAAAACGGATTTAATAGCTTGCATGGATTTTTAAACACTGTTTAAAAAATTTTAAAATATATATAATGTTCAAAAAAGTTAAATATTTAATACCTGCATATGACGTTGATATGGGAGGTGTTCCTGTAAAACAGGCTTTACCCGCACAAGATGTCAATCTGGTTGACCCGTTTCTGCTTTTGCACCATGCAAAGTTTAATTATACTGATGATGCCCCGGCTATTCAGCAGGGTTTAGCTCCTCACCCGCACAGGGGATTTTCGCCTGTAACATTTGTAATTGAAGGTGAGGTGCACCACAGGGACAGCCGCGGGAATAATCAGATAGCTAAAAAAGGGGAGGTACAATGGATGCATGCAGGTGCCGGAATTATTCACAGTGAAAGACCATCACAGGATTTGACTAAAATAAACGGAAGACAGGAAATCGTTCAGCTGTGGATTAATTCGCCGGCTGATAAAAAAATGATTGAGCCAAAATATCAGTTTATTGCAGAAATGGACATTCCTGAATTTACATCGGATGATAACCTGGTTACAAATAAATTAATTGCAGGAAATTATGATGGACACAAAAGTAAAACTGAAACATTAAGTGAAGTGCTGATCATTTGGAGCACAGTAAAACCGGGTGGTTCGCAATCTTTTAATTTGCCAGGTTCTTATAATGTAATGTTGTATGTAATAGCAGGAACCCTTATTTTAAATACCTATGGAATTGTTGATAAGGAGTGTCTGGTTGTCTTTGATAATAAATCGGAAGGGATTGAAATTTCTTCCCAGTCTGATGCCCGGTTTTTGTTGCTGGCTGGCAGGCCAATTGGCGAAAAAGTGGTTCAGCAGGGACCCTTTGTAATGAACAATACAACCCAGATATTGGAGGCAATGCGTGATTACCAGATGGGAAAAATGGGAATTTTGATTGAAGAAAAATAAAAAAGGTATGGATTATCAAGTCATCGACAATGTAACTGATAACCAGTATGAAATTCATACAGGAGATTTCATCCCGAAGATTAAATACATTAAATCCGGTGGCAAAATATTCCTGACACACACGGAGGTTCCAAAACAACTTCAGGGAAAGGGAATTGGTAATTTACTGGTGAAGGAGGTTTTGGAAGATATTAATCAAAAGGGATTGAGACTTGTTCCGCTTTGCCCTTTTGTTTCCGCGTACATCAGGCGTAACCCCGAATGGAATTTTTTGGTTTCAAAAGAATAAATAGTTTAATTATGGAAAAGGAAATTGTAAAAAACTACTCAAACGGCGAATTGACAGTGGTTTGGAAATCAAATTTGTGTATCCATTCAGGAGTTTGTGTAAGAACTTTGCCTAAAGTTTACAATACAAAGGAAAGACCGTGGATTAAACCCGAAAATGCCTCTACTGAAGAATTAAAAGCACAAATCAACAAATGTCCTTCCGGTGCATTGAGTTACTTTATGAATAAGGAATAAGGCTATTAAAAATAACAACAAAAACGATGGAAATTGGTGTTGATAGTTTTGCCGGCGCTCCACACAGCAATGATGCCGACAGGGCGCTTGACAATTCAATTGCTATTGCTGAATTGCTGGAGCGCATTGAATTTGCCGATAAAGTTGGATTGGATGTTTTTGGTCTGGGTGAACACTACCGCAAAGAATTTCTTGATTCAGCATCACCGGTTATTTTGGCAGCTGCCGCGGCCCGTACTAAACAAATACGTTTAACAAGTGCTGTTACAGTATTGAGTGCCGCTGATCCTGTGCGGGTATTCCAGAATTTTGCAACCATAGATCTTATTTCAAAAGGACGCGCGGAAATGGTGGTTGGTCGTGGTTCTTTTATTGAATCCTTTCCGCTGTTTGGTTTTGATTTACAGGATTACGATGCAATTTTTGTAGAGAAACTAAACCTCCTGCTGCAGATTCGCGATAATGAAGTGGTTAACTGGTCGGGAAAATTTCGTGCAGAGCTCAACAATCAGCCTGTTTACCCACGTCCTTTGCAGCCAAAATTACCCGTTTGGCTGGGCGTTGGTGGTACACCTGAATCATTCAAACGGGCAGGTGAACTTGGTCTTCCTCTTATGATTGCTGTAATTGGCGGCGAAACACACCGTTTTCGGATACTGGCAGATATATACAGAAATGCCGGAGAAAGGGCAGGATTCGCGCCCGAACAATTGAAAATTGGATTACACTCACTGGGTTATGTGGCAAATAATACACACGATGCCCTGGAAGACTACTATCCCGGTTATGCCGAAACCTTTACCCGCATTGGAAAAGAACGTGGGTGGCCGGCAGTTACACGACCCAATTTCAATGCTCAATCAGGTCTGCTGGGAGCTTTGGTAATTGGCAGTCCTGAAGAGGTTGCTGAGAAAATTCTCAGACACAGTAAAGCGCTTGGCGGTATCTCGCGTTTTACTTTTCAAATGGACAATGCGGGATTATCGCATCAGCAGCTTTTAAAAGCCATTGAATTGATTGGCACAAAAGTAAAACCTCTGGTTAATGCTTGATGTAGTTGTATTTATAATTCCATTCGCCACTTTAACAAACATTTCTTTATCTGCATCCCAATCTTCCAATGGCGATTGGTTATCCCGGAATTCCTTTTTATAAAAACAAACTGAACTTTTTCTATCTTAAAAAGATGCAGTCACTTAATCCATTGTAAAAATAAATCCACAATAAATTAGTAAATACGGGTTATGCCGTTTAATTTTAACTTTTACTTAAAAACCAGAAAATGAAACGCAAAAAATCACTGAAGATTTTAAAACTTCTGCCGGTTTCAGGTAGAATATTATTGTTAATCGCTGTAGTATTTATTTCCACATTATACTCTTTTTCAGGAAAGGGTAAATTTCACAAACGGTTTTTCGAAGATTTCAAAAAACATTCGTCCCGATATTTTCAACAAAATGTTAAAGGCACGGGAACTGATTTAAGATATGATTTTGGAATAGAATCGCCAACTGAACCCGGAACTAAGATAGTTTCCTTTAAGATAGATCCTGAAGATCCGGTAGGTGCTGGTAAGGGGCCTGAAATCATTTCAAAGGAGTTTACGCATTTTGGCACTTATGCAGCACGGCTTAAAGTACCTGATGTTAGCAAAATTCAACCAAATGTAGGTGCAGTGGTTGGTTATTTTACCTACCATATGGAAAGTGGTCCCGGCCTTAGTGAAATTGATTTTGAATGGCTTATTGCAGATCCTGAAATTATTTATATTGGCACCTGGACTGGTCCCGGGGGAGATCTCAGAAGAATTGGCCGGGCTGTAAATATGGCCAAAGGAGTTATTTACAATACTGAATACAGGGAGAACAAGAGTGGCATCAGGAAACCACTTACAGGTTTGCAAAGCCTTCCTGAAACCATTCCGGCGATTGAAGGTTACAATGCCTCATCCCAATTCCATACCTATGGATTTGACTGGCATCCCAATCGTATTCGATGGTGGATGATTCATCCCGCAACTGCCGATACAATTGTACTTTGGAATTACAGTGGGTCGCAGGTTGGAATACCACTTAATCGTACCCATTACAGAATGAATTTCTGGCACACAAATAACTGGCCGGTTGAAACAAATCCTCACTCCATAGAAAATCCACTTCAAAATTATGAACTGGAAATTGACTGGATGTCATACGATCCACTAAAAAAATAACAAAGGGCGTTCATATTCAATATTGGACTGATTGGTGTAAAAGTAAAACCTTTGGTTAATGGTTGATTTTCTGATTGAACTTAAAATGTTGGGCTAATTTTAAACTGAAAGTCAATTTCTTTTTCGTGTTGATTTCTCTATCCCACTTTCATAACCAACAGTTTGCGGCCAGTTTATTCTTCCATTTAAAACTTCTCAATCTTACAGAATGTTCTGAAATTTCCTGTAAGGAAAACATGTGGGTAGAAAAATCAATTTACGTTGAAAGTCATGTCCCGGACGGGACATAATACAAGGATTTTCAACCGTTTCTACCCATATTTGGTTCCTTACGGAACAAAAAACAAAATTTAAATAGTCTCTTAGTGTAATATAAAGAAAAACCTATATTTGAATCATTATAAACTAACAATAATAAAATGGAGACTAAAAAACAATCAGAAGGAATAAATCGCCGGAAGTTTCTGCAAGCAGGGTCGGCTTTTGCAGTTGCTGCAATGTGTTTACCATTTGGGGGCAATAAAATTTTCGGAATTAATACCGCTGCTTCGGGAGCAGGATCAGTGCCTTATGTTACACTCAACAATGGTGTAAAAATGCCACGGATTGGTTTTGGTACAAATACACTGAACGGGCAGGTTTGTGTGCAAAGTGTAGCGGATGCAATTTCAGTGGGCTATCGTCTTGTTGATACAGCCCATGTTTACGGAAACGAGGAAGCAGTGGGAGAGGGGATTAAAAAAAGTGGCATTAAAAGGGAAGAACTGTTTGTAACTTCAAAACTTTGGGTTGATTTTTACGGGTATGATATTTCAAAAAAAGCCTTTGAAACAAGCATCAATAAATTGGGTGTTGAGTACCTTGATTTATACCTCCTCCACCGGCCCCGCGGAGATGTAAAAGGAGCATGGCAGGCGCTTGAAGATCTTCATAAGGAGGGCAAAATAAAGGCCATAGGGATTAGCAATTTTGATCAGCAGCAATTGGATGATTTAAAGAGTTACGCCAGGGTAATTCCGGTGATAAATCAGATTGAAACCCATGTTTTCTTTCAGGAACTCGATTCATATAAACAATTAAAAAACTCTGAGGTACAAATGGAAGCCTGGTCACCTTTTGCTGCCGGCAGAAATAATATTTTCAGTAACGCAACGCTCGCTCAAATAGGGGAGAAGTACAACAGGAGCATCGCACAGGTGTGTTTGAGGTGGCACTTCCAACGCGGTGTTGTTGCGATACCGAGATCTTCTCAAAAAGCCCATATGATTGAAAATCTCAATATCTTCGACTTTGAACTTGCTGATTCTGATATGCAGACCATCGCCAAACTGGACCTCAATAAAACGCAATTTCCGGAGTGGAGTTGAGGCGGTAGAAATAATGGAACAGTGTAATTGATTCGTACAGGAAATGGTAAATTGATATGAATCCATCACAAAAATTACTTGTTTTAAAATTGGTGCACACCATCATCTGGGGTTTTTTCGTTGGGGTGATTTTTTACATTTTGTATTCGGGCATAACCAACCGGATAAACAAGTATACATGGATTGCCATTGGTTTAATAATTGGCGAAGGATTGGTGTTGGTACTTTTTAATATGTTCTGTCCAATTACAGTTCTGGCAAGGAAATATTCGGATTCTGCAAAAGATAATTTTGATATTTTTTTACCCATCTGGCTGGCGCGTTACAACAAAATTATTTTTACATCTATTTATTTAATGGCTGTAATCATCGTGCTTTTCAGGGTGTTTGCCTAAGTTGCTCCAATTTCCTGCATAACGGTTTCGGTGGCTATTTCCAGGACTTGCTGATGTGAATACTTTCAGAAATTCAAAATTCAAAAAGTAATTTTAAAGATCATGCACACAAGCATTTGTATATATTGATGATTTGAATCAATTGAGTTTTTTACTATTTTTAAGAAAAAAACACAAAATGAGAAAATTATTGTCAATGATGATATTGTTGGTTTTCAACATGTCAAATATCCATGCACAGGATCATTTTATTTATGGAATTGTCAACACGCTTGACAGCATTCCATTAATTGGGGTTGAAATTAAAATTCAAAGTACAAAACAAACGGTAAGAACAGATTCGCTGGGGAAATTTGTTGCTGTTTGTAACAAACAGGATAAATTAAAATTTAAGGCAAACGGCTTTTATACTGAAAATGTAATTGTTCATGAAAAAATTAAGTTTCTGGCCGTGAATATGAGGTTAAAACCGGGAGAAAAGCAGCTAAATTATGCCATTGGCTATGGTTATGTTGACGCAAGGGATAAAACAACACCGGGTTCACACACAAATATAAATGAATCCATGTACTCAAAATTTAATTCAGTTTATGATATCATTGTTACTACCGGCGCACAGTTAAAAGACGGAGAAATTATCCTGAGGGGTTCTAAATCTTTTCAGGGCAGCAGCGCTGCGTTAATAGTTGTTGACAATGTAATTTCTGATTATGATTATTTAAGAACCCTCAGACCAAATGATATTAAAAGAATTGATATTTTGCAGGATCCTGCGTCTGCAGTTTACGGTTCAAGGGGAGCAAACGGAGTCGTTCTGATTGAAACATTAAAAGGGAAATGATATTGTAACCCTGCGGTCGCGAAGTTGGAATATCATCCGCCACCGGCATCCTTCAACAAAGATTAAACAGCAATAAAAATTTATATCAAAAACCTGTGAATGATGTAACTTTAAGGAAAGATTTTGTAATTTTTTCTAAAGCAGTATTTTTTACTTTGTTATCAAAAGTGTAAATACAGGTAATAATATTTAAAAACTTACAATTAAACAGGATTGAATGAAACATTGGTTGTGAATTATTCACCTCATAAAGTCTGCGATTTTTTCGTTCCTGTTTCGGTGCAGAGATGAGCAAAAGAAAAGTTTTAATAAAGATTTTTAAAGTTTTCAATGCTTAACGGATAAGAATATTTTAACTTGTATATTCAAAATAAAAACAAAAAAAGTATGTAAAAGTGTTTAACTTAAAGATGAGCAAAAAATGAACTACTTCGTATTTATTTTGGGCGTAATACTCCTGCTTCTTACCGCTACCGATTTAATCAATACCTCATTGTCTGTGCGCGGCGCAGGTTTTATAACAAAACGGTTATCCAAACTTCTTTGGACAGTACTGTTGGTTGCTCATAGAAAAACAGGATCCGTAAAACTTCTTGATTGGGCCGGGGCTTTTATTTTGGTAGCAATACTTGTTAACTGGTTGCTGTTGATTTGGATTTCAGCCAGCCTTTTGTTCATAAGCAATACAGATTCACTGATGAATGTTGAGACAAATACAGCTACAACAATTGTCGATAAAATATTTTATACTGGCTATACTTTGTCCACAATGGGTCTGGGAGACATAGAGCCTGATGGCCACTTCTGGGATATTCTTACTGCAATACTTTCCTTTACCGGACTTGTACTGATATCAATAGCCATCACTTATTTTATTCCGGTGGTTTCAGGGGAAGTTACAAAAAGGAGAATCAGCGTGTACATTACTACGCTCGGCTGTTCAATAGAAGATATTTTACTGAATTACTGGAATGGGGAAAATTTCAAGGAATTGGAGCAACCATTTATGATTCTGACAGGTTCTATCATTTTACACGCCCAAAATCACAAAGCTTATTCCGTTCTCCATTTCTTTCATTCTTCCAACAAAAAGGAAGCTTTCGCACTCAACCTCACCAATCTCGATGAGGTAATATCGGTATTACTACATGTTACTCCCGCACAGCAACCTTCTATGAATGTTATGATGGGTTTGCGAAGAGCCATCACCTCGTATCTGGTAACGCTGCACGAAGCATTTATTAATCCGGGAGAACAAACTCCTCCGCTGCCCGAACTGTCAACACTTCAGGCAAAGGGGATACAGCTGGTTGAAAGAGAAACAGTTGAATCGGGCTATGAAAAAATAAAATCACGTCGCAGACTATTGTTGTCGCTGATTAAAAATGATGGCTGGAACTGGAATGATCTTCAAGCCGGCAGCTTCAATCATGAAATGAACTTTTGAACCCGAAACTCCCGCCTTATGGTTAGCGACTGTATAACCTTTCCAATTGTATTGTGATGAAACAAAATCTAACTGTATAATCGTACAGTACCAGAAGTCCGAAGCACATTTTGAATACGCATTAAAACCCTGACAAACAGAGTCACGCATAAAAATAAATAGATTTTAAAATACATGCATTTAGTTATCGACAATCAAACTTAAACCTTGAAAAAACCGAAAATGAGAATTATAGATTTTGAAGGTTTCATACGAGAAATTCCCTTTAGAAATCAATCATTTGACATTAAAAAGTCAATTTGGAAATGTGAAAATCAAATTGAATTAATTGAGCAAATTTTTGACGAAAAAAACCAAATTACTCTAAACTGTTCGTAAAACAAGTTTAAAAATGAAATAAACTTTGTAACTTATATATGAATTGTAATCAGGCATTAAACTATAATTATGAAACTTTTAAAAAAAATATCCATTAGCATTCTTGTAATGTTAATTGCAGGGACGATTATCTTCTTTCCTAAACTACAAAGGCTTTATTGGACTATGCACTTGTTTGATGAAGATAAAATTACGGAAAATTTTATTGGAATGAATAAAATATTTGATTCCCATGAAATCAAAACAGCGAATACAACATTCAAATTTCCTGTAGGCGAAACTGTTGATTTACCTGAAAATTTCTTATTCGAGAATAAAAGTTATAACTCAAAGCAATACCTTGATTCTTCGTTTACTACAGGATTTTTAGTAATTCAAAATGACAGTACAATTTATGAAAAGTATTTCCAAGGTAATACTGAAAGCTCTCAACATATAAGCTGGTCGATGGCTAAATCCTTTGTGTCAGCACTTTTTGGAATCGCAATGCAAGAAGGGTATATCAAAAGTATTGAACAAAAAGTAGAAGAATATCTACCCGAATTAATTGGTACAGGTTATGAAGGAGTGCGGATAAAAGATGTATTGCAAATGTCGGTAGGAGTAAAATTTAATGAAGACTATGGAGATTTCAATTCGGACATGAATAAATGGGGACGTGCATTTGCTCTTGGCAGTTCACAAAACAAATTTGCATCAACACTTACACGGGAGGAAGAACCTGGCACAAACCTTCATTACGTTAGCATAAATACCCATGTTTTAGGAATGATAATAGCAAAAGCTACTGGGAAAAGTCTTAGTAAATATTTGGAAGAGAAACTATGGAAACCTATGGGAATGGAGTATAATGCTTATTGGTTATGTGATAATCAAGGGATGGAAGTTGCTTTAGGTGGCTTGAATATTACTTTACGTGATTATGCAAAACTTGGTCAACTGTATTTAAATAAAGGAAATTGGCATGGTGTGCAAATCATACCCGAAAATTGGGTGATTGCTTCAATAACGCCTGATGCACCACATTTAATGCCAGAGAAGAATAAACTTGGCTATGGTTATCAATGGTGGATTCCATTTGGAGATGAAGCAGAATTTAAGGCATCAGGAGTATATAATCAAAAAATATATATTAATCCCACAACAAAAACTGTTATCGTTCAAAATTCAGCTAATTACAGGTTTAATGAGAAAAATAATGCTTATGCTAAAAGCTTTGTGATACTTGAATTATTCAGAAAAATAGCACATCAAAATCAGTCACAGGAGTATCCAATTTGAATTAATTTATTGAAATAAAAGGTCACCAAATCTGGCAACCCTTTTCTTGCCATTTTTTCAGTGGCATTTTTTTAACATACAACACAGGAAATTCCGTCTCAAAAAACTTTTAAAATTATAGCAAAAACTTATTAATAAGTTATATAGAAAGAGATTTGACCTGATAAATTCAAGCTGGAATATCGAAGAATTCATTATTAAAACGTTAATGTGGGGCTACCCAACAAAAGGAAGAGGAAAGAACATTGACAATTTGCTTAAAGAAGAAAATTTTAAAACACTATCAAAAAAATTAGAAACTTAAAGAGAATCTGAAATAACAATTGAAACATTAAAAGAGGACTTAAAAATTCCAGGACTTGGACTTTCTACATTGACAAAATTTACCCATTTCTTAAATACCAAAATTAACGGATTTAAAACCGTCATTTTAGACAATCAGATTATTGAGGCTATTAATACAGAAAGATTCGAAGAATTAAATTCTTTAAAAGGAATCAAATATGAAAATGCTGTAAGAAAATATGTTGACTACATAAAATTAATCGACAAATTATCAAAACAGACACGCTCCGAACCTGACCAAATTGAAATGTTTCTGTTCACTTTCGGCAGAAACTTATCTGAATTAAAAGGCGAAGAAGGAGATTACAGTGAATTATGAAAAAATGTTTAATGAATGAAAAGAAAAAATAACGACCCGCTAACAAAGTGTAAATTTCAGAGCGGGGTTGGTGGGGATTCGAGCCGCGGATTCTCGCATGAACGTCATGTCCTACCGGACACTGACGCTCACCGAAATCCGCTCCGCAACTTACACCAACCGTCAGTCTGTCTAAAAACCGATTTGCGCCGTTGATTTTCGGATTAAATATAGCTGTTTTAAGCCGATAAACAGAACAGGTTTCCTATTCTTTGACCACTTGAAAAATGCGCTTATATCGCTTAATTTAAATTTAAACGTGGCCATATTTTCAAGGATAAAAGAAATTACCATTTTCAGGTATTCTTTGAGTGTTTTTATACCCAAAATATTGATAATCCTGCGCAAATTATAAACGGTCATTATAACACCTACATCGGCACTTGCGCGGTCGATGCCTTTTTTTGTCAATATGTAGCTAAAGCCCCACTGTCGTTTTATGGTGCCATAGGGGTGTTCCACAATGGCCTGCCGCTTTCGGTAAAGTTCTTTGTTTTCGTTGATGCGTTTTTTGTTGTTGTCCACCAGTTCCTGATATTCGCTGCGCTGGATTGCTTTCCCGCAAACAGCTTTTGAGCATTCCGGTTTTGCCGGGCATGTTTTGCATGCTGGTGTCGTGTAGCGTTTAAAGCGGTAGGTTTCGGCTTGGTGCCACCTTCCGTTTGTATTCAGTGTCTCGCCTTGCGGGCAGGTGTAGCGGTCGTTTGTTTTGTCGAAGTTAAATTTTTCGACGTTGTATTCCGGGTTTGGGGCATTGGCAGCTACGGCAGGGATGGCCACCATAACGTCAATCCCCAAATCATTGGCTTTTTTGAATTCGCTACCGGTATGGTAGCCCTTGTCGTAGAGGGCGGTAAAACTGTTTGATTCGAGAATGTTTTCGGCCCTTTGCAGCATGTTGCCCATTGCCTTTGCATCGTTGGTGTTGGTTACGTCGTAATCGAACGGCAGGTTGTGCTTGCTGTCAACGGAGGTTTGCACGTTGTAGGCAACCTCGGTAATGTTGTTGCGGGTTATCATCTGGCGGCTATCGGGGTCGGAGGTAGAAACCTGGGGCTGGCCGCTTTCCTTTAATTGCTGTTCGATTTGTTTGTAGCCCTCTTTGCGCAGTTCCTGTTTTTTGATTTCTTTTTTGATATCCTCTTTACCGTCGCCATCGCTTTCTTCCAGGGCTTTGTTGTATTCGGCCAGTTTGTTTTCGATATATTCCAGGTGGCGGTCTATCTTCTTTTGGTTGAAGTTGTTTTTCTTGCTGTTCTGGGCACGGAGCTTTGTGCTGTCGCCGGCAATGAGTGTGCCGCCAATGAGGTCGAAGTATTTGGCAATTTTAACGGTTTCCTTGAACACCATTTTGATGGCCGCGGGGTTGTCGCGCCTGAAATTGGAGATGGTGTTGTGGTCGGGAGAAAGATTTTTGAGCAGCCATATCACTTCGATATTGCGTTTGCTCTCTTTTTCGAGGCAGCGCGAGGAGCGCACGCGGTTGAGGTAACCGTAAATGTAGAGTTTCAACAAATCGGCGGGGTGGTAGGCCGGTTTACCGTTTTCGGTATGTTGCACCGTAAACCCGAACTCCCCCAAATCGAGGCCGTCAACAAAGAGGTCGATCAAACGTACCTCGTTTTGGGCATCGACGGCATCGTCGAGTGTTACCGGGAAAAGATAGGTTTGTGCCCTGTTTTGTCCTTGTATGTATTTGCTCATGGATGGATGATTTTTTAGGTGTTTTTGATTATTCCGTAACCATACATGAAGGTACAAAATATTTGTGTACCACGGTGCCGATATTTGCCCGAGTTTTTAACAATCTGTGGTTAGTTTTTAGACAGTTTGCCGTTATGCCCAAGGGTGAAATATAAGACATTCAAGAAATGACTAAAAAAATTATATTTTGTTTTCTGTCTTTAATAATAACACTTAAATCGTTTTCACAGAGAACTGTGACTAAGGACGAAATATATAAAAATTGGTCGGATTATTTTGAGACTAGAAATAATCCAGATAATTATAAAGTCGGATTTGATTCTATTGTTTCAGTTTTCATAGACTCTTTGAAAATAAACAACATAGACACAATTGGAGTTTATGAGCAAGATTACGTTGGCGCAGAAGTATTAGACTCTTGTTTGTGCGGAATTATACCATGGGAAGCCTATGTTCATTGGATTAAAAATGGAGTAACCTATCATCAAAAATTTACAGAATGCTGCAAATATGAACCAATAAAAATAAAATATTCTGCACTAATAAGGTACTACTCATCAGCACGGTCAAAAATAGACAAAGAAAGAATAATGCCTGTAATTACTGGGACTTCGAAAGATAAAAATGGGCACACTTTAATTGAATTTTCAATGGTTGACCATACGACAGATTTTACTTTTTACTGTACTTTAAATGGACATTCAAGATTTATAAGATTTCAATATTATGACTTAGACAATACGGAAGGTATTTTTCAAAAAGACAATGAAAACTCAGCAATAAATAGTTGGAGAAAGATAGTTCATAACCAAATAGATGAAATTGAGAATAAATAAACCCCAGGGCATAACACAGTACATATTGCAGGGCGGGGTTCGGTGGTACGCCAACTGCGGATTCTCGTTTCGCAGTTCCGTGTCCTGCGGACAGGAACGCGCTCCGAAATCCGCCCCGACAACATGTACCTACGTTACCGCCAAGTGTAAAAAGACAGATACAGCGGACAATTTGCTACTTGATGACAAACAGAAAAAAACCAAATAAAGGACAGCCCACGCACAAAACAGCACATTCGCAAGCCCCGACACATCCCGATTTTTTCAACGGGACAAAAGAGCTGTTTTCTTGCCAACGCACCGCATAAAATTGATACTTTTGTTGTATTATGAACAGATTTAAAAGACAATAATATATGGACGGAACAAGTCTTACACCAGAACAGGAAAAATTAAACGACCTACGACAGATATTGCCTGAAGCTTTTAGCGAAGGAAAAATTGATTGGGAAAAACTAAAAGCTACACTTGGTGAGAACATAAACTTTTCAAACGAACGCTATGTATTAAACTGGGCAGGGAAAAGTGACGCTTTTAAAGTTTTGCAAACCCCAACAACCAAGACTTTAATTCCTGCGAAAGATGAAAGTGTAAACTTTAACGAAACTGAAAACATATTTATTGAAGGCGAAAATCTGGAAGTACTGAAAGTGCTACAAAAAAGTTACTTCGGTAAAGTAAAAATGATTTACATTGACCCACCTTACAACACAGGCAACGACTCTTTTATTTACCCCGATAAATTTTCTGAAAGCAAAGCCAACTATGAAAAGCGTGTAGGCGACAAAGACGAAGAAGGCTACATGACCAAAGATGGTATGTTCAAAAAAAACAGCAAAGAAAACGGACAATACCATAGCAACTGGCTTAATATGATGATGCCTCGTTTGTATTTGGCAAAAAACTTACTGCGGCAAGATGGCGTGATTTTCGTTTCTATTGACGATAACGAAGTGCATAATCTTAGGCTATTGATGAATGAAGTTTTTGGGGAGGAGAATTTTGTGGCTAAGATAATTTGGCAAAATAGAAATGTTGCTAATCTAAAGGATATCAGGTAAATTATCAGTTCATCATGAATATATTATTATTTATCAAAATCTGACAATTATATTTTAAAATCACTAGAAAGAACTGACGAACACAATAAAAACTATTCAAATCCCGATAACGACACGAAGATGGCTTATGGAGATACAGGTGATGCTCAAGACAAAGCGCTTAATATAGACTCAACTTAATATATGCATTGCAAACACCTGCAGGTAAAGTTATGTTCCCCACCAGGATAAAGGTTGGAGATGGATGATAAAGAAACAATGAACGAAAAAATTAAATTCAGGTAGAAATTATTATTTTCTGAAGATGAATCGAGAACAATAAGAAAGATATATTTAAAAAATGTTGACGGCAGAACACCAGAAACAATTTGGTTTGGTAAAGAAGTTGGAACAACAAGAGATGCTTCAGAGGAAATTAAAACATTATTTGATGGAAAAAATATTTTGACACTCCTAAACCTACTGGTTTAATAAAAAGAATTGCCGAATTATCTATTAAGAAAAATGACATCATTCTTGACTTCTTTGCTGGCTCAGGTACAACTGCCCACGCAGTAATGGATTTAAACAAAGATGACGGTGGCAATAGAAAGTATATTTGTGTGCAACTACCCGAACTCACGGAAGAAAAAAGTGAAGCCTACAAAGCAGGTTATAAAACCATAGCCGAAATAAGCAAAGAAAGAATCCGCAGGGCAGGAAAGAAAATCAGTAAGGAAATAGGATTGTTGATTGATGATTTAGGAATGATGATTAAAAAATTGGAAGGAGAATTACCAACAGATGAAAATCAATCCGAAATCAAAAATCTGCAATCAAAAATCCAAAATCTGCATTCCCAGGATTTAGGTTTCAAAGTTTTAAAATTAGAGGATAGCAATTTCAAACAATGGCAACAAATTGAAGGCAAAGATGCCAAAGCATTAGCTGAGCAAATGAAATTGTTTGTTGACCCTATATCAGAATCTGCCACCATTGAAAATATGGTGTTCGAACTTTTACTGAAAAGCGGAAAAGACCTGAACAGCAGAATTGAAAAGCAAGATGGTTTTTACAATATTAACAACAATGAATTGGTGCTACTGTTAGAAGATGCAACTCAGGAAATAATTGATAAAATAATTTCCTCAAACCCCAACAAAGTAATCGCTTTAGACAAACTATTTAAAGGCAACGACCAGTTAAAAACAAATACCGTTCTGCAAATGAAAGATGCGGGTATTGAATTTAAAACCATCTGATTGAGGATTGTGGATTGTGGATTGTGGATTGTGGAATGAGGAATGATGATTGAGGAATGAGGATTGAGGATTGAGGAATTAAAGAAAATAAAGGAATGAAATGGTAGTCGAATTAGTAGCTTATGAAAAAACCATTTAAGTTCGTCTAAATCATAAATCCAAAATCACAAATCCGAAATTATAAATAAGTAAGAAATGGAAAAGGGTGAAATTTTAATCTACCAAAACCAGGACGGTAATATCAAAATAGACGTACGCCTTGAACAAGAAACGGTTTGGCTTACTCAAGACCAAATGTCGTTGTTGTTTGGTAAAGCTAAATCGACCATTAATGAGCACATCCAGAATATCTTTAAAGAAGGCGAACTTAATGAAACGCTGTGTTTACAGAAATTCGGAAATTCCGAATTTCAGCAGAAAGCCCCAAATTACTACAATCTGGATGTTATTATCTCGGTTGGTTATCGTGTAAAATCACAACAAGGCACACAATTTCGTATTTGGGCTACACAACGTTTAAAGGAGTATATTATTAAAGGATTTGCTCTGAATGATGAACGCTTTAAGTCGGGCAGTTCGATGAACTATTTTAACGAATTGCAAGAACGCATTCGGGAGATTCGAATTTCGGAGCGTTTTTTTTATCAGAAAATTAAAGATATTTACACGACAAGTATTGATTATGACCCCAAAGACGAAAAAACCATAGAGTTTTTTAAAGTTGTGCAAAATAAGTTGCTTTGGGCTATGAGGAATGGGGATTGAGGAATGAGGAATGAGGATTGGGGAATGAGGATTGGGGAATTCATAAATCACAAATCCACAATCATAAATCCACAATCATAAATCCACAATCATAAATCCACAATCATAAATCCACAATCATAAATCATAAATACAAAATGGTGAATAAAACAGATTTACAGTTAAGGTCAAAAAAGTTTGCTTTAGCGATAATAAAATTGGTAGAGCATTTACCGAATAATCGAGTGGGTTGGACTTTTACAGACCAAATAATACGCTCAACTACATCGGTTGCCGCAAATTATAGGGCTGTTTGTAGAGCTAAAAGTGATAAAGATTTTATTAGTAAAATGGAAACCGTTATTGAAGAAGCAGATGAAACCATGTTTTGGCTAGAAATGATTGAAGAATCGAAAATTATGAATGAGGATTTCGGATTTAGGAAAAAGGATTTAGGAATTGTGAATGAGGATTTAGGATTTAAGAATGATAAAATCAAAAATCCACAGTCTGAAATCATCAATCTAAAAAAGGAAGCAAATGAGTTGATATCAATTTTTGTTGCTTCTGCCAAAACAGTTAAACAACGACTAAATCAGCAATCAAAAATCATCAATCAAAAATCAAGAAAGTGAAGTTAACGTTTGAACCTAATCTGCAATTTCAGTTAGACGCTATAAAATCTATTACCAGTTTATTTGAAGGGCAACCTTTGGAAGATTCCATTTTGAACTTTGACCTAAAGGAAAAACAAGCTTCTTTTATTCAAGGTGTAAGCAATAATCTTATTTTATCGGAAGAACAAATACTTGCTAATTTGCAAAGCATACAAACAAATAACGATATTAAAGTTTCTGATAAATTGGACGGTATGCACTTTTCAGTGGAAATGGAAACAGGCACAGGAAAAACGTATGTTTATCTGCGAACAATCTATGAACTGAATAAGCTTTACGGATTTAAAAAGTTTGTGATTGTAGTTCCCTCGGTTGCAATTCGTGAAGGAGTTTTGAAAAATTTAGAAATCACGCACGAACATTTTCAAACTTTGTACGACAATATTCCTGTAAATTTTCAGGTTTATGACAGTACAAAAGTTTCTACACTCCGAGGTTTTGCAACTACAAACAACATTGAGGTTTTAGTAATAAATATTGATTCGTTTGCAAAGGACGAAAACATTATCAATAAACCCAATGATAAGCTAAATGGACAGAAACCTGTTGAGTTTATTCAAGCTACCAACCCAATTGTAATTGTGGACGAACCACAAAATATGGAAACCGAAAAGCGTATTGCAGCAATTGAAAATCTGAATGCCCTTTGTACGCTTCGTTATTCTGCAACACATAAAAATCAATACAACCTTACTTACAGTTTGAATCCTGTAAAAGCCTACGATTTGGGTTTGGTAAAACAAATCGAAGTTGATTCAATCATTGAGGAAAACGCTTACAATGATGCTTTTATATCGGTTGAATCAATTACTGCGACCAAAACCAAAGTAACCGCAAAAGTTGCCATAAACAGTAACGAAAATGGAGGGGTAAAAAAGAAAACACTCACGGTAAAAGTTGGCGATGATTTATATAAACTTTCCAACGAAAGGGAAATCTATTCCGATGGTTATATCATAGAAGAGATTGATGCCGTAAACCAGTGCATTTCCATCTCAAACGGAAATATACTTTACAAAGGCGATAGCCAGGGCGGATTAACGGATGAAGTTATGAAATTTCAAATCCGTAAAACAATTGAAGAACATTTGAAAAAAGAAAAACGCCTGAATAAATTAGGTATAAAAGTGTTGTCCTTATTCTTTATTGATAAGGTGGCTAATTACCGTCATTATGATTCAGCAGGAAACCCAATAAAAGGCAAATTTGCCGAATGGTTCGAAGAAATTTATCAGGAATATATTTCAAAACCTGCATTTAAGGAGTTAGATAAATTTACATTTGAAGAAACGCACAACGGCTATTTTTCACAAGACAACAAAGGAAAAGTCAAAGATACTTCAGGCGAAACCAAAGCAGACGATGATACTTACAGTTTAATAATGAGAGACAAAGAGAAATTATTGAACTTAAATAATTCTCTTCGTTTTATTTTCTCTCACTCTGCACTACGTGAAGGTTGGGACAATCCAAATGTATTTCAGATTTGCACCTTGAACGAAACCAAATCGGACATTAAAAAACGTCAGGAAATTGGCAGAGGATTACGTTTAGCAGTTGACCAAACCGGTAAGCGTACTTACGACCAAAATATTAATCGCTTGACTGTAATTGCCAATGAATCGTACGACGATTTTGCAAAAGCACTTCAAAAAGAAATTGAGGACGATTGCGGTGTAGAATTTAAAGGAAGAATTAAAAACAAAAGAGAACGTACAGAAATTAAATATCGTAAAGGATTTGAAGCCGACCCCAAGTTTTTGGAAATCTGGGAAAAACTTAAAAAGAAGACAACTTACCGGGTTGATTACAAAACGGATGAGTTAATTACTTTATCAGCCAAAGCAATTAAAGATTTGCCTGAAATCAAAGCTCCTTCCATTCGCTCAACAAAAGTGCAAATCAGTATGACAGATGAAGGAGTAGGACACAAAGTATGTAGGAGAAAAAGTAGAATCTTATGGCGGTTATTCTTGGAAAATTCCAGATGTGTTGGGTTATATCCAAAGCAAAACAGAATTAACTCGCTCAACAATTGAAGAGATTTTAAGTAAATCCGATAGAATCGGAGATATTTTAATCAATCCTCAATTGTTTTTAGATTTATCAACCCAAGCAATTAAGCGGACACTTTATAATTTGATGATAGATGGAATCAAGTATCAGAAAATCGGTGGTTCAGAATACGAAATGGCATTGTTTGAAGCTCAGGAATTGGAGGTTTATTTAAACGATTTTTCATTTAAAGTTACAGACACTTCAAAGACCATTTATGAAGAATTTATGCCGTTGGATTCAGGAGTTGAAAGTAAGTTTGCCCAAGATTGTGAAACAAGCGACCAGATAAAATTCTATTTTAAATTACCGAATTGGTTTAAAATCCCCACACCAATTGGAACTTACAATCCCGACTGGGCTTTGGTATTTGAAGATGATAACAAAATTTATTTTGTAGCAGAAACCAAAGACACAGGAACACCCCAAGTTGATTTGTCAAAATTGAGTGGTGATGAACAAATGAAAATAAAATGTGGCAAAGCACATTTTAATGAGTTTTCAGACTTGGAATATAAAGTTGTAAATAAGGTTGGACAATTGATTGAATAATGTCGAGAGGATTACCATATAATGTAAAACAGTGTCTTGAAAAATCAAGGGATTCCGCATTGCTTGCTATTGAAACCTACAATAAGCCAGCAGTTAAGTTTCGTTCAGGCGGTTACATTGTACTTATGGTAATTTCATGGACTTCATTATTTCATGCTATATTTTTCCGCAACAAAATCAAACCATATTATAGAGTAAAAGACTCAAACCGATTTGAAAAAAAAGATGGTGATTATTGCTATTGGGAGTTAAAAGAATGTATTAAGCAATATTTTAAAACTGACACTGCTAATCCAATCCGGAAAAACTTAGAATTTTTCATTCCATTACGAAATAAAATTGAACATAAATCTTTGCCCGAAATAGACCCTGATTTATTTGCAGAATGTCAAGCGTTGCTTTTAAATTATGATAAAATACTTGAAAAGGAGTTTGGTTAATACCCGGAATAACTTTAATTGAAAAATTTTGTTATATGAGGAGTATTAACAAATAAATGAGAAGTTATGAAACGGGGAAAATTTATTTTAACAATGCTTGCACTTTACCCTTTGACTCTCATCGCAAAAATGATACCCACAGTTATGACAAGGACAGGTAAAGGATTTAAAGTAAAATCTGGTGAAGCCAGGTTTGGTATTCACTATAAAATGAAAGGTGTAACTCTAAATACACTTGATATTAAAATATCAGGCAAAGACACTGAAAATGATTTAGCAGTTTTTGAACAATCTGGTTTAACTCCTAAAGGTGGACCTCCGTTGCATATTCATCCGAATCAGGATGAATGGTTTTATGTGATTGATGGAGAATATCTGTTTCAGGTTGGTGAGGATAAATATGAAATGAAATCAGGCGACACAATTTTTCTTCCGCGAAAAGTTCAACACGCATTTATTCAACTTACCGAAACAGGTAAAATGATTGTTTCATATTTGCCTGCAGGTAAAATGGAAGAGTTCTTTGCTGTTACTGACAAATGGACATCTCCTCCATCGAAAGAAGAAATTTCAAAAGTATTTGCCGACCATGATATGCAAGTTGTCGGACCAGCTCTAACAGTTGAATGAATGAAAGATTGATGAATAATACACACGAACGTACAATAGCCGGTATAAATAATTTGGCAGAAATTGCTCAATTTAGAAAACCGGAATTAAATGAAAATGACAAATACAAAGGCGTTATTATTCATAAAACAAAATTTGTAGTATTTGCAGATTGGATTTCATTTTAACTGGGAATGTGGGTTAATAGTCGCATTGAACCCAATGCCGTTTTAAATTGAATTTCTTAAAATAAAATGCGAGGGGTTTGCGTGTTGTTCAAACGGTGCCCCATTGATAAACGAAGCCAAAACAGTACCCATGTTTTTAAAATCTGTACTTAACACAGATATTCCACCTGCCAGAATCTCCTTCATGGGTGTATCATCATACGAAATGATACCAATGTCTTTTCCCGGAATCCAATTTCGCATTTCAAGTTCTTTGAGCAGGTTTATCAGTTCAGTATCACTGTAAAGTAAATAAATGGTTTTGGGTTCAATTGATTTGTAATCAAGGGTTTTTACCATTTTGAACTGTATTTCATTTTCAGTACAGAATTTCCGAAATCCAGTGACGCAACCTTCAGGTACAAACTGAAACTTACTTTCAGAACTGCTGAATACAATCTTGTCATATTTCATTAGTTTTTCTTTTTGCGAAACCAGCCCGTTATAAATGTCGCTTTCAAAATCCTGGAAAATGGCAGCATATTTACCATTCAATTTCGGAACTGATTTGTCAAGGATGATGAGCTTTTTTTCAGGTATTTTCGACATTATTTTCGAAACATCCTGGTTAAAATGCGGCATTACAGCATAGTAACTGTATTTTCCCAAATTCGATTTAATCAACTTTTCAAATCGTTTGATATCATAATGATGAAAGAAAACTTCAACTTCAATATCAGCATGGAGTGTATTTAGAATTTCGTCATACAGTATTTCTTTGTAGGCGGTCATTCTGTCAAAAAGCAGAAAAACCTTTGTTTTATGTTGATATTGGTCATTCGAGATAAAATATCCCTTTCCTTGTTTGGATGAGATAATTCCCATTTCGCGCAATTCTTCATAGGCCCTGATTACGGTTCCGGGAGCCAGTTTAAATTCATTACAAATTTTGTTTATCGATGGAATATTATCTCCGGTTTGCAATTGTGCATTTTCAACGGCCACCAAAACACTTTCTTTAATCTGCTGATAAATTGGAGTAATCGACTGTTTGTCAGGTTTTATGAACCACTTCATTTAAAATTATATGTTTTATAACATGTTCAATAGTAAAGTGTAAAAGTAAGCAATATTTCTATTTTCGACTGAATAAGTATGTATAAGTAAAAAATTTAATCTAACTAAAATGATTGTTCTTGAAAGCTATTGGGTTGCTATTCTGTTTTGTGTTTTTGCAATGGTGTGCTGGGGTTCGTGGCAAAACACGCAAAAAATGGTTCAAAAGGGGTGGCGTTTCGAACTGTTCTACTGGGATTTAACGGTAGGAATTTTAATTATGGCCACAATTGCAGCTTTTACAGTTGGAAGTCTCGGTGAAACAGGTCGGCCATTTCTGCAGGATATAAAACAGGCAGAAGCTTCGAGTATAGTATATGCAATGTTGGGCGGTTTGCTCTGGAACATGGGAAATTTATTAATGGTTGCTGCCATTTCAGTTGCCGGAATGTCTGTCGCTTTTCCCATAGGAGGCGGAATTGCATGGGTGTTGGGTATAATTCTGAATTATATCAATATTTCAATCAAAGGTGGTAATCCGGGCGAAAACCCGGCAATGCTTTGGTCGGGAATTGTGTTTATTGTTATTGCTATATTTTTAAGTGGAAAATCTTTTAAAAACCTGTCAAGAACAAAGAAAAAGCCTTCGTTAAAGGGCATTGTTCTTTCTGTTTTGGCGGGCACCTTTATTGCCTTTTTTTACCCCGTTGTTGTAAATTCGTTAGACGCTTCTTTTGTTGAAAGCGGAAAAGGTTCGCTGACTCCCTATTCCGGAGTATTTTTTATGGCAATAGGAATTGTAATTACAACAGCTATTATTAATCCTTTTTTCATGAGAAACCCTGTTGAAGGTGTACCCGTGAAAATGAGTGAATACAAAAAAGGAACAGTCACAACTCATATTCTGGGTATGCTGGGCGGTGGAATCTGGGCGCTTGGCACCATTTTTAGTTATATGGCAGTTGGCGCTGCAAACCCGGCCATTGCTTATGCACTTAGCAATGCAGCACCGGTTGTTGCCATATTATGGGGTTTGTTTGTATGGAAAGAATTTCAGGGAGCACCAAAAGGCACAAACACTTTGTTGTTTCTCATGTTTGTTGGTTATATCATCGGGCTGGTGCTGATAACCTTATCAAATGTTTGAGCAGGAACCAGTAAATTGTGATGGTTTTCAAGAGTCTATACATATTTTAAATAATGAAAAATAATCTGCTTAAATAATAAAGATTTATATTCGGTTTTTAACAAAAATATTTCATAATGAAAAAGTTATTCTTAATAATTACTCTTTTTGCTGTTTTTTCTGCCAATGCACAGGAAACGAAATGGAACGGTAAATCCGTTGATTTTTCCCACGGTAAATTAAAGGTTTCTGAAAACCATCGTTTTTTGGTTTTTGAAGATGGAACGCCATTTTTCTATTTGGGCGATACAGCCTGGGAATTGTTTCACCGCTTGTCAAAAACAGATGCTGAAAAATATCTGGAGAACCGCCGGCAGAAAGGTTTTACTGTTATTCAGGCAGTGGCGCTCGCGGAACTTGACGGACTTAACACGCCCAATGCTGAAGGCGAAAAACCACTAATTGACAACGACCCGGCAAAACCCAATGAAAAGTATTTTGAACATCTGGATTGGGTTATCAAAAAAGCTGAAGAAAAAGGGATTTTCATTGGATTGCTGCCAACCTGGGGTGACAAGTGGAACAAAAAGTGGGGCGCAGGTCCTGAAATTTTCACGCCTGAAAATGCAAAGATTTACGGGAAATTTTTGGGAAAAAGATATAAAACCAACCCAAACATAATTTGGATTTTGGGTGGCGACCGTCCCGTTGAAACTGATGTGCAAAGACAAATTATTTCGCAAATGGCACTGGGACTAAAGGAAGGTGATGACGGAAATCATCTGATTTCTTTTCATCCGGGCGGTGGAAGTGGTTCATCGCAATATTTCCACAATGAACCCTGGCTTGATTTTAACATGCGGCAAAATGGCCACAGTGCAAGTTACACCGAGCGATATTACATGACATTGGATGACTACAATCGCGAACCTGCAAAACCGGTAATGGATGCAGAACCCATTTACGAGGATCATCCCATTAATTTTGACCCTGATAAAAACGGGCATTCGGTAGCCACCGATGTTCGCCGGCCCTTGTATTGGGATTTGTTTTCGGGTGCGTTTGGTCACACTTACGGACATCATTCGGTGTGGCAAATGTATTCACCCGACCGTCAGCCAGTCAACCGGCCTTTGATGCCCTGGTATGAAGCCATTGACCAGTCAGGCGCAGCACAAATGATTTACGGTCGGTTACTGATGGAATCGCGTCCTTTTCTGACACGGATTCCTGATAATTCGATAATCGTTACCGACAATGTCCCGTCATCCGTTCCCGGAAAAGGAGCATATTCGTATGTTGCCACCCGCGACGAGCAGGGAACTTACGCGATGATTTATGTGCCTGTAGGACGAAAATTCTCTGTTCACATGGATGTAATTAAAGGTAAAAATGTGCTTGCCTGGTGGTACAACCCGAGAAATGGGGAAGCCCAAAAGATTGGTAAATATGAAAATACGGGTACACAGGCATTCAACACCCCAACACCCGGCGAAAGTTTGGACTGGATACTTGTACTTGATGATGCGGATAAAAAATATGGAAAACCGGGAAAATAATTTTGAATACTGAATATTGACTATTGAATATTGGCTATTGGAAATTGGTTATAGGAAACTGGCTATTGAAATTGGAAATTGGTTGTTCAATATTGGTTATTGGAAATTGGTATTCAATATTGGCTATTGGAATATTGAATATTGGTTATTTGAAACTGTATTCTTTACATTGTAACAAATACATTAAATTTTAAACTTTAATCTTTAAACTAAATGCGCGCAGGAATTAGCAGCTACACCTACACCTGGGCAATAGGTGTCCCCGGCAAGGAACCCAAAAACCCGATGACCATTTATCAATTGATTGATAAAGCGGCTGAATTTGGGGTTCAAATTGTTCAGGTTGCCGATAATCTTCCACTCCACAGGTTTTCAAAAACCGATTTGTTGAAAATAAAAGACTATGCTGACGATTTGGGAATAAAAATCGAAGTGGGGGCTAAAAAACTGACGGTTGAAAACCTTGAAAAGTATATTGAAACAGCTGTTTTTTTTGAATCACCAATCCTTCGGTTTGTAATTGACGGTGAAGATTTTCAGCCACAACTGGAAGAAATTCAGGATATTATTGAAAATGCAGTTCCACTTCTTGAAAAAAATAAAACAGTACTGGCAATCGAAAATCACGACCGTTTTAAAGCAGCCGATTTTATTAAAATGGTGGAAACGGCAGACAGTAATTATGTTGGTATTTGTCTCGATTCAGTAAATTCAATGGGTGCGGGCGAAGGCCTTGAAACTGTAATAGGCAAACTGGCACCTTTAACTGTAAACCTTCATATAAAGGAGTTTACTGTAAAACGGGTTTTTCACAAAATGGGATTTGTAATCGAAGGTTGTCCGCTGGGTGAAGGAATGTTACCGGTACAGGAACTGATAAAAAAAGTACAGGAAAAATGCCGGTCTGCCATTCTTGAACAGTGGACACCGCCTGAAGAAAGCATTGAAAAAACAGTTGAAAAAGAAGCCCGCTGGGCAGAGCAAAGTATAAAGTATTTGAAAAAAACATTGAACGCAGTGTAATCCGGCAGGTACTGTCTGTCTCATTACGCATTACTAAAAAATCTTAATACTCACAAAAATGAAAGTAACATTAATAGGAGCTGGTGGCAAAATGGGCTGCCGCCTCACGCGCAACCTGAAAAACTCAAAATACGAAATGAGTTATGTCGAAATAAGTGAAAAAGGAATTGAAAACCTGAAAGAACTGGGCGTTGAAACATCACCGGCTGAAAAAGCAATTCGTGATGCGGAAATCGTTATTCTGGCAGTCCCCGATGTAGCACTTGCTAAAGTTTCAGCCGAACGTAATTCCACAAATGAAAAAAGGAGCTGTTGTTATGACGCTTGACCCGGCAGTTGCAAGAGCCGGACGGTTGTATCTGCGCAACGATATTTCCTATTTCATCGCACACCCGTCGCACCCGTCGGTTTTTAACTGGGAACCAACACCTGAAGCACAGGCTGATTTTTTTGGCGGAACATTGGCCAAACAAACTATTGTTTGTGCCCTGATGCAAGGTCCCGCATCCGATTATGATTTGGGGGAGCAGGTTGCAAAAGCCATGTACGCGCCGGTATCAAAGGCATTTAAAATTACGATGGAACAAATGGCACTGCTTGAACCTGCCCTTGTTGAAACACTCTCGTCTTCTTGTCTTGATTTGGTTCGCGAAGGAATGGAAGAAATCATTGCAAGAGGCGTTCCGCGCGAAGCTGCCCGCGAATTTTTAATGGGTCATATCAATATTCAGCTTGCAGTTCTTTTTAAGGAATTACCCAATGCAGTTTTCTCCGATGCTGCAAACAAGGCGCTTACACGAGGGCGCAGTATTCTTTTCAAAGAGGATTGGAAACAAATTTTCGAACCGGAAAATGTGTTACAGCAGGTGATTGATATTACATAAAAATTATTAATAACACATAGACACATAGGACACAATAGAATCTATGTGAACTATGTGCCTATGTGGTTCAATTACTAACAGTAAAAATCAAATGCTCATTTCTCAATACAAAAATCTCATGACTACAAAAAAATTTGCCATTTTCGGTTGTGGCTTCTGGAGCCAGTTTCAAATAGGCGCGTGGAAAGAAATTGAAGGTGCAGAATGTGTTGCCCTTTATAACAGAACCAAATCGAAAGCAGAAGTTCTGGCTCAACGATTCGGCGTACCCCGGGTTTACGACGATGCTGAAGAACTGTTGAAAAACGAGCAACTTGATTTTATCGATATTATTACGGATGTTGACACGCACGAAAAATTTACGCTACTCGGTGCAAAATATGGTGTCGATGTGATTTGTCAGAAACCGCTGGCACCAAACTATGAAGCTGCAAAACGGATGATGAAGGCAACAAAAGAAGCCGGTGTTCGCTTTTACGTGCACGAAAATTACCGTTGGCAACCCCAATTCCGCAGGGTAAAAGAGATTATGGATACGGGAATTATTGGAAAACCTTTTCGTTGTGAAACAGCCTTTATTACTGCATTTCCGCTGTTTGAAACACAACCGTTTCTGGCCAGTCTGGAGGAATTTGCACTTACCGATCAGGGCTCTCACCAGTTCGATGTCCTGCGCTATTTGTTTGGAGAAACAGAAACCATTTATTGCGAAAAACAGACAGTAAATCCAACAATTAAAGGCGAAGATGTAACTACCACAATATTGAAAATGAAAAATGGCGTTGTTTGCATTCAGAAAATTTCGTTTAGTTCACCGCTTGAAAAAGAGATTTTTCCGCAAACAACTTTGCTGATAGAAGGCGACAAAGGCAGTATTCGTTTAGACGGGGACTTTGAAATCAGTATTACCTCACCAACCGGGACAAGCAAGGAAATAGTTCCCATGCGCGCCTATCCCTGGCAAACCGACAGGTTAAAACCTGAACCGCCAGGAATTGTTGACATCAACCAAGATATTCTTAACGATATGCTTGGAATAGGAAAAGCAGAAAATACAGCTGATGACAATTTTGAAACTGTTAAGTTGGTCTGGGCAGCATACAAATCCGCAAATACGGGTAAAGTTGTACGGTTAAGTGAGTTTTAAATGTTCTGAAAAGCTGGAAATCTGTGAAATTAAAAACTTCAAAATATTATTTAACATACGAAAACGGCGCTATCCGTTGGATTAAGAATGGTAGAACTGAAATCGTCAGAATGATTTATTCTGCTGTTCGCGACAACAATTGGGAAACCATTGAACCTGTAGTTATTGATGAGAAAATAGAGGAAACCGAATCCGGGTTTCAGATTAAATTCATTGCAAAATATAAAAAAGGCAACATCGATTTTGAGGCGGATTTTTGTATTTCAGGGGTTGAAAATCAGTTGATTTTTACGATGGAAGGTGAGGCGAAATCAACTTTTATGACTAACAGGGTAGGTTTTTGTGTGCTTCACCCCATTCATGAATGTCAGGGAAAAATGTGTTCCGTTTTTCATCCTGATGGAACAATGGAAACAACCGATTTCCCTGTGTTTATTTCCCCTGTTCAACCCATGATGAATATTTCGGGACTGGCATGGGAACCGGCAAATGGAATAAAAGCACAGCTTCATTTTTCGGGGGATATTTTTGAGATGGAAGACCAGCGAAACTGGACCGATGCTTCCTATAAAACCTACTGCCGTCCGCTTGCATTGCCTTTTCCTTTCGAAATAAAAAAGGGTGAAAAAATAACACAGAAAATTGTTTTGGAAATACAAGGTGAACCCCAAAATGAAAAAAGCGGCGACAACTTTCTTTTCAGTTTTGATACAAACAAAACCTGCAAAATACCTGAAATTGGCATTAGCACAACAACCCGGAGTGAGCCAATTGAGAATACAGAAGCTGATTTGCTCAAGAAAATTACAGTTCAAACATTTACGTTCCGAAGTAAAACTATTTGAAAAAAGCTGGAAATCAGTATTGGCGAAAGCAATAGCAGAATCAACCCTTTTGGAATTACCCCTTTTCCTGGTTATGTGCTTTTCAGAGAAATTTGAGGAAGAAATTAAAGAAGTAAGACTTTATTTCCGGGATCAAGAAAATCAAAATAAAATACATTTTGGTAGTTGACAAAAACCAACTTCCCAATGATTTGATTTTTGATGCAGTTTTTACTGAATTGAAATTCATTTTTCCGGGAGTTAAAATTGGCACCGGGGTAAATGCATATTTTGCCGAGTTCAACCGAAACCGGCCACAATCTCAAAATGCCGAATTCATCAGTTTCACAATTTGCCCCCAGGTGCATGCTACAGATAATTCTACATTGATTGAAAATCTTGAAGCACAAAAATATGTTGTTGAATCCGCCAGACAACTCTATCCTGAAAAACCTGTTTTTGTGTCTCCTGTAACCTTAAAACAGCGATTCAATATCGTGGCAACATCTGCCGAACGATTAACTGGGCAAGATGAATTGCCTGCACAGGTTGACACGCGACAGAATTCCGATTTTGCAGCATATTGGTTATTGGGCAGTCTGAAATATTTGGCACATTCGGGTGCTGAATTGGTAACTTACTTTGAATCGGTTGGCTGGCGCGGATTTATCCAGGGCAATTTTGAACCTCCCGTTCCCGAAAAATTTAAGGCGAAAAAGGGGGATATATTTCCTGTTTACAGCATAATGAAAGAGCTTGACGGCTTTTCAGAACTGATTTATTCCACTTCGTCACATCCATTGTTGTTTGATGGTTTTCCTGTGAAATCTGAAAATGGCACGAAACTTTTACTTTTTAGCTTTTCCCCTGAGGATATCAAAATTGAAATAAATCAAAGTATTCACATTAAAGGAATTAAATCAGTAGAACATAACAATATAATTGAAATTGATAAAGGTCATATTTTTTTGCGGGCTTATGATTTATTGGTTATTGAATGCTGATTAATAAACATTTGTAAAATTTTGAAATGCCAGTGCAAATGGTATTCAGGAACCGGAATATTGAGAAAGATTTCTGTTTAAACTGTGTTTTAGTATATTAGCAGAGCTAAATTGAAAATCTGAACGTTTTTTTGACCGATGGGGACCATCATCTTTTTTCCGCTTTTAAAATATCTTGATTCTCGTATCTATTAGAAACAAAAAATTAAATTAGCAAAACTAAAAAATCAATATTTGTTTAATTTAACTGCGAATGAAACTGCTTCAAATATTAATTTCATCAATAATAACTCTCACGCTCACATTTTGCCTTGCCGAAAGCACTTATGGTCAAAATTACTATTTTAAACATATTGGAGCAGAGGACGGACTTTCAAGTAATATTGTAAAAAACATAAATAAAGATTCACGGGGATATTTATGGATTTGTTGCGATAATGCTTTAAATCGATATGATGGCGCCAGATTCAAAAAGTACATTCATATTCCGGGAGATTCTACCAGCATACCAAGTGGGGGAATTAGTTCAACTTTGGAAGATTATGACGGAAGTTTTTGGATATTAACAAAGAATGGCATTAGTATTTTCGATTATAAGTCGGAGAAATTCAATAAAGTGTTTGAAATTCAGGGGGATAGTTCGTTTATACGAGATCTTTACTTAACAAAGTCCAATGAACTTTTACTTGTAGTTAATACAGGTATTTACATTTTTAACCGTGAACAGAAAAAGTTTGTAAAATTTTTGCAGTCACCGGTTGATCGGAGTGCTACGTTGATAACAGAAGATAATCACGGTAACCTTTATATTGGAACCGGGGGAAGTGGTGTTGTAGTGATCAGCAGTGACCGCAAACGCATTTTTTTGAAAGAAATTCCTTCAGAAACTGATTTTAAGGGTGTAAACAGTATTGCGTCGATGGTAGTTGATAAAAAGGGAAAATTATGGATAGGTACCCGAAATGGTTTTTTCTGCGCAAACACTTCAAAAAACATTAACGAATTAAATTTTCAAATCAATCAGGTTTTGGATAAAGATGGTAAAGTTTTACAAATAAGCTTTAATATGATTCATAGTCTTGCTATTGACAAAGAAGATAAAATTTGGATTGGCACAGAGAATGGATTAAACATATATGATCCGAAGACACAAAGACTGCAAATATTAAATTCCTCAAAAAATTCATCGGGCAAATTAAGCAATAATCTGATTTTGAATATATACAATGACAAAAGTAATGGCATTTGGATTGGTACCTATCAAGGGGGGATTAATTTTTATTCAAAAGGAAATATTCCGTTTCCCGACAAAATCCCATACATTTCTCATAATGAAAATAAGCTTATTCAGTATGTTAAATCGATTAACCGGCAACCTGGTGGTAAATTATTAGTTGGTACCGATTATGGCCTGTTGTGCTTTACGGATAAATTTCAGTTAGAAAAAACTTATACAAATACTGGCGAAGCAGGATCATTGCCAATCGGAGGTGTAACGGCAATTCACACCGATAAGTTCAATAATTTCTGGGTGGGCACCTGGGGAGGGGGAGTAAGCAGGTTAGATAGCACTACCGGGAAGTTTGTCAGTTACTCGAGACTTGATGGAGAAAATAAAACTGACTCAATGCTAACCGCTGATTGTAATATAGTTGCCATTAAGGAAGACAAAAATGGCGACCTTTGGATAGTTAATAAGTTTAAAGTAATTGACCGTTATAACCACAAATATGGTTCATTTAAACACATTGATATTTCGCGTCAGATAGGTCGTCCAAATATGGAAATTACCTCGGTTGATAAAGACAAGGATGATAATTTATGGATTGGGGCAACGGGAGCAGGTTTGATTAAATTTAACACTAAAACACTTGAGTCTGAACTTTTTGCTCCATCTCTGAACAAGAATCCGGAATTGGATGCGGATATTCCCAGTACAAATGTTTATTCAGTTCACGTGCATAAATCTGGTAAAATTTGGATAGGAACTTCAAAGGGTTTAAGTCAATTGGATCCTGAAACCAAAATGTTCGTGAATTACTCAATTGAAAATGGTTTGAATTCTGAAACGGTTCTTGGTGTTATTTCCGACAATAAATGTAATATATGGCTTTCCACATTATATGGGATATCCAGGTTAGATACTTCAACAAATAATTTCTTAAATTATAATGTTGATGAAGGCGTTATGTCGAATGCTGAAGTAGCATATAAAAGTGATGACGGGATGCTATTTTTTGGAGGTGTTAATGGTATCACAGTTTTTCATCCTGATTCAATCTGGATAAATGACCTTGCGCCACCTATTGTTTTTACCGATTTCAAGCTTTTTGACAAATCCATTCTGTTTAAAAGTAAAATTCTTCCTTTTCATGTTAACGAAGTGAATGACATTGTTTTAAATTATTCACAAAACAATATTACCATTGCATTCAATGCACTCAACTTTATACAACAAAACAAAAATGTTTATCAATGTAAACTGGAAGGGTTCGACAAAGATTGGAATTATCTGGGTTCAACAAATGAAGTTAAGTATTCCAATTTAAATCCGGGAACTTATATTTTCAAAGTAAAAGCTGCCAACAACAGTGGTGTGTGGAATAACACAGAAAGAGTTTTAAAAATATTGGTTCGTACACCTTGGTGGAAGACAATCATTTTTCGGATATCAGCAATAATTTTAATCTTAGGCCTCGTATTTCTGTTTATTCGCTTACGCACAATTCAGTTGGTTTATCAAAAGAAAGAGTTGGAACGAAAAGTGCAGGAAAGGACCCGTGAAATTGAAAAGCAACAGGTTGAACTTCAAAAACAGGCTAAAAAACTAATTGAAACCAACACATTGTTGGTTTCTAACCAAAAGGAAATAGAGCGTCAGAAAGAATCAATAATCCGGAAAAAGAATCAACTTGAAGAGAAGAATGAGATATTGGAACAGCAAAAAGAACAAATTCTTATTCAAAAAGTACAAACTGAAAAAATGGCTGCGCAATTGCATGAAGCAGACCAGAAAAAAATTAAATTCATGACCAACGTATCTCATGAATTTCGCACTCCATTAACACTTATTTACAGTCCATTGGTAAAAACCCTGCGTGAATTTGAAAATATTGACAAGGAAAAGTTGCTTAACCGTTTGAAATTAATGTATAGGAATACAAGGCGTTTGCTTCGTCTTATAAACGAATTTCTGGATATCTCGAAAATTGAAGCGGGATTGATTAAAATGCATCTTGGGAACGGTAATCTCACCGATTTTATGCAGGGAATAATTGATTCATACAAGTTTATGTCAATTCAAAACAATATTGAATTTACGTTTATAAGTGAACCGGAACAAATTTATTGCCTGTTTGACACGGATAAAGTTGAAAAAATTGTCACAAATTTATTATCGAATGCTTTTAAATTCACGCCATCAAAAGGAAAAATATTTGTTGAATTGAAAGTTCATCAAAGAAATGAATTGGATGAAATTGAAATGTTCAGTATAAAAGTAAAAGATACTGGCATTGGGATTAAAAATGAATTTAAAAGCAAAATATTCGATAGGTTTTTCCAGATTGAAAACAATGAAGAACAGTCCTCAGGCACTGGAATCGGGTTGGCATTAACCAATGAATTAATTTCGATATATGGCGGTTCTATCGAACTTGAAAGTGAACCTGAAAAAGGAAGCTTGTTCATAGTAACACTTCCTTGCCACGCAAAATACTTTGATCCGGAAGCACTGAGTTCTGAAGCAATATCTTCTAATTATCAGCATCCTGAGGATTTGAATTTTTCGAATGAATCAATATCAGATGAATCAAACGACGAGAATGATTTAAATGTTGACAATAAGAAATCAACCGTTTTATTGGTTGAAGACAGCGAGGAAATCGTTCATTTCTTACATGAGCATTTCGTGAATGACTTTAATTTCTTTTTTGCCAATGACGGCATTGCCGGTTTTGATAAAGCCGTATCATTGATTCCCGAGATTATTATTTTGGATGTTATGATGCCAAAAATGAATGGGTTTCAATTGTGTGAGAAACTGAAAAAGGATGTTAGAACCTGTCATATACCGGTTATTTTCCTAACTGCTTTGGCTGAAATAAATGAGCAAATGGAAGGATTGGAAAATGGAGCCGATGATTATATTACAAAGCCATTTGATGTTGATATGCTAAAGATGAAAATCAATAACCTGGTTGATACGCGTAAAAAACTAAAATTGCTTTATCAGAAAAAACTTACATTCGATTCATATGATTTGGTGCCGGAATCTGCCGATGAAAAATTGATTCGTAATGTTTTGAAAACTATTGAAAGGGAAATTTCGAATTCGGGCTTTGGGGTTGAAGATTTAAGTAAAGCTGTTGGATTGAGCAGGACTCACTTATATCGGAAATTACTGGATATTACCGGCCAAAGGCCAGTTGAATTTATTCGTAATCTGCGTCTTAAAAAAGCTGCAAAGTTACTTCAGGAGGAAAAATTTTATGTTTCGGAAATTGCTTATATGACAGGATTTTCAGAAATGTCCTATTTCCGCAAAATTTTTAAAGACTTCTATGGCGTTTCTCCCAGCGAATTTATAAAAGGCAAAGAGTCTCAATTGGAAGATGTTGTAAAAAAATAATTATCAGTAATTAAATGCAATTCTATTGTATTGATTATGTAACTATCTTTTAATAAATTTCTGTTGGTATTTTACTCCCGAAACAGTGGCATCTAAAATATATACTCCTGATTTTAGATTATTTAAATTAATTTGATTATTGCTACCTTCTATTGCCTGTGAAAGAACAGTTTGACCCAATAAGTTCATAAATTTTATATGTACCAATTGATTATTGTCTTTTTTAATTTCAAGGTTTAGCGTACCCTCAACCGGATTGGGTGACAAAAATACCTGTGATGACTTACTTTTACTGTTGTATATGGAAACAGAAGTTAAAACAGAATCTTTCAGTGTTAAAGTTTCGAATTCGTTGGTAAATCTGTAGAAAGGATATTTTCCGCTGTAATCGTTATGGTTTGCAACAGTGCCAATCATATTCTCTCGCTTACCATTATCATCATCACAATAAGCAATTGCAAATCCCAAAATTTTGTTTGCGGTTAAGGTTACGGGAGTATTTGAATTACTGTTCTGAACGTAGTCATTGCTGAAGATCTTAAATTCAAGTTCCCAGGTATATTTATTTCCATCTTTTGAAATTTTCACATTTACATGGTCGTCTAAGTTAAGAGCATTGCCTGTGTTGCAATCGTTGCCGAGGTCAATGACGTGATGAATTGCATCAGGTGAATCGAAGCTTACAATACTTCCATTTTTATAATTGTTTTTATCGCGTGCCACCGCGGCAATGTGGTAAGCAAATGCATTAAATGCATCTGCATTGCATTCGTGTCCCTGAGGAGTGTAATCTTCATCGATGAAAAATTCTGTACAATCATCATCCCAATAGAAATCGCTGGGGTTTACCCTGTTATCAATTAATTTATCATCTGTAATTTCCATCAGAATATAAAGTCTTGATAAAGTCCATACTACTTTATAACGCCCATAAAAATCAGTAGAGTCGGGTAGTGATTGATTGTCAATTGGTTGATTTATAAATGCCCATTGTGCTTTGCTCCAGCAAATTTCATTGCCAATACCATCAATAACCGGAGCCTCATCTGTTTTGTAAGCTACGTAATTTGTTGAAAATACTTTCTCCGAACTTAACATAAATATAAAAGCAAATGCTACGATTATTACTGGAGTGGATTTTACATGGCTGTTGAGATTTTTCATTGAAGAAAGTTTTAAAAGTTAAATGATTTTTTATCCACACAAAATTAAAAGAATAACGCATGTTTTACCACTGTGGAGATTTTCAGGCTTCACTTTAAATCAATTTTTAAAAGAAATAGTTGGATTTTATGTTTCTGAAAATCAAATTCTTGTATCGAAACTGTGTTTCATTTGAACCTTGTTGTGTAACAAATGCACCTCCCTGAAATGGAACATTTACCTGTGTCTTTTGATTCAAAACTATACGCTGATTGGAATGCGGCGAACCTACTTTTATAATTGAAAAAAGTACGATTAACACAATAAAATTATTAAGCTAAAACTATGAGAGAATTTTTACGACTCATTGCCAATGTCATTTTTTTGATTTTGGTTTATCAATCTGCAAACGCAAAAGAATACTCATCTTTTGCCGGAAACCAACAAAATAAGGCTGATCAGCAGAAATCAATATCAGGAACTGTAACAGATTCCAAAACTGGAATTGCACTGATTGGAGTAACAGTAGCAATTGAAGGTTCTGCAACAGGGACCATTACTGATTTGAATGGTAAATTTTCACTGGTGTTGCCTGATTCAAGTGATAAATTAACTTTTTCATACATCGGTTATGAAACCCAAATCATTCCAATATCCGGAAATACAACTCTTGATGTACAGATGGTGGAAAAGGTTCAGACAATTGATGAAGTGGTTGTTGTAGGATATGGTACTGTGAAAAAAAGGGATGTAACCGGATCGATTGCACAGGTAAAATCTGATGAAATCGAAAATACTGCTTCATCTCAACTTGCTTCAGCAATACAGGGTAAGGTTTCGGGTGTATATATAATGAATAACAGTGGAAAAGCCGGTGCAGGTTTAGATATTAGAATAAGGGGCATTACTTCATTAAATAATGTTTCTCCATTGTGGATTATTGATGGTGTTCCGGGTGATCAAAATACGGTTAGCATGAATGATGTTGAATCAATTGATATTATTAAAGATGGAACTGCTGCAGCCATTTATGGTGTAAAAGCTGCCGCAGGTGTTGTGTTGGTAACTACAAAAAGAGGAGCGGGACAGAAAAAACCTAAAATTAGTTTTAATGCCTACACCGGAGTGAGCGAAGCCTGGCGTTTACCCGTCATGGTGAACTCCGACGAATATATTATTCTGAAGAACGAACAATGGGCAGGGAAAACTATTCCATATGGATTAAGTCTTGATTCGATTGGAAAATATAAAACTACCAATTGGATGGATGAGATGTTCAAAAAAGGAACCACACAAAATTATGATTTAAACATCTCAGGTTCAAACGAAACAACCAACTACTATCTTGGTACTACAATCTATAAAGAAGATCCTTCATTTATTGACAATTCGCTTGAAAAATACTCAATTCGAATCAATTCGGATTATAAAATAGCCAGTTGGTTAAAAATTGGTGAATCATTGAGTATGTTATATTCAAGACTGAATGGTGTTGCCGACGAAGGAAGATATCTGGATGGTATATTCAGAACTCCGCCGATGATGCCCGTTTACGATGAGAATAACCAACCGGGGGGATTTGGATTTGTTGATTACAGGGCTTTGGGTGATTTTGACGGAGGAAACCCAATGGCAAACCAGTTAACCAGTAAGGGGATTGAACTACAACCATCAAATTAACGGAAATGCTTATGCCACTGCTACCATTTTACCAGGTTTGAAAATTACAGGTACCTTTTCAGGTAACATTTCATTCAGCAATAGCAAAACAATTACCTTACCTTATAAATTATCCGACCGTAAGAATTTTTCTACAACCGATATTAACCTGAGTTTTGGTAAAGGCTGGAACATGCTCGGCAACGTTTACGCCAATTATATCAAAGACTTCGGTGATCATAACATTAATTTGACAGCAGGGTTTGAAGCAAGTAAATCGGCAGGAAGTAATCTTTTTGGAAATGGAACCAATGCAAAATTTGGACTTACAACATTAGACCAGACCGACGTTGAAGGCAGAACAACCGGCGGTGGTGAAGGGCTGGGAAGATTTGAATCGCTTTTCGCGAGGGCAACCTATCAATATGCTGGTCGGTACATTTTGCAGGGTGTGGTTCGCAGGGACGGTAGCGATAAATTCGGTCCTGAAAACAGATATGGTGTTTTCCCATCAATATTCGGGAGCATGGAAAATCAGTGAAGAAAATTTCCTGAAGGATAACAAAACTATTTCGTTTTTAAAGCTTCGTGGTGGATATGGTATAAATGGGAACGACAATATTGGCCAGTTCAGATATGCATCATACATGGTTTATGGAAATGCATATCCGTATGGCACGTATTCAACTGTTAACCAAAACCCAAGTATAAGGGTTTCATCCAACTTTTTCAATCCCGCTATTCTTTGGGAAAGATCAAAACAAATTGACCTTGGTCTGGAATTGGGTCTATTCAAAAATGCACTTTTTATAACAACTGAAATCTATAAAAAATCATCGGATCAGATGCTATTTTACAAAGGACTTCCTTACAGCTCAGGCCGTGGAAACCAATATGATGACAACCCATCACAGGTAATAAATGCAGGTCTCATCAGCAATAAAGGAATTGATTTTGCTGCTACTTATAAAGGTAATGTTGGCGAATTTAAATATGCTTTAAGTGGGAATTTCTCAACTTTCAAATACACAGTCGAGGAGCTAACCGACAACAATCCACTCATGGCAAGTGCTGTGTTAGCTGATCAGGTGCAGGTTTCACGCACAACTGTTGGTGAAAGCGGCGGCTATTTTTATGGTTACATGAGCGATGGAATTTTTCAGAACCAGGAGCAGGTTGATGATTACAACAATATGGCACGCCAGCGGGCAAAGGAACTTGATCCGTCAATCAGCGATTCAAAACTTTCACAAATATTTTACAACAGTCCCAAAACTGCTCCCGGAGATTTAATCTACCGTGATATTAACAACGATGGCATTATTTCTCAGGCAGATCGCGGTAAAATGGGCAGTCCATGGCCAAAATTAACTTACGGATTTCAGATTTCAGCAGATTATAAATGGTTCGATTTTTTGATTACTACTGCAGGTATTCAAGGGCGTTCGGTGTTTAATGCCGGTAAAGTAAGAACCAACCAATTCAGCAGTTATGATTACAGTACATCAACAGCTGCACTCAGCCGATGGACTTCGGAAAATCATTCAACCACCAACTACCGCATTTTTGGTGACGATCCAAATAAAAATATGTCGAACCCATCAAGCTGGTATATCGAAGATGGTTCATACTTCAGAATCAAAAATATCGAGTTAGGCTTTACACTTCCAAAAGAATGGACAAATAAAGTTGGAATGAGTCGTCTTAGATTGTACTTGTCAGGCCAAAACATTTTAACAGTTACCAACTACTCCGGCTTCGATCCTGAATTTGGTATCGGCAGTGCAACCAGCGCAGGAATTGACAATGGATCTTATCCACAATCCAAAATTTATCTGGTTGGAGTTCAACTCGACATTTAAAAGGAAACTGCCTGTAAAAAATAATTCAAAATCAATAAAACGATATGAACACAAAAATTAAAATAATATTTATTGCATTAGCACTTTTTTCGCTAACTGCCTGTAATAAAGACTTTTTGGAAATCACAGATCCGAATAATCCGACAGAAGAAACTTTTTACACCTCGGTGAAGAACGCACAACTTGCCGTGAACGGAGTATATGGCGAATTTCATGACGAAAGTCTATATTTTGGAGAGATATTTTACATTTTAATGTATTCAACCGGTGAAGCAGAGTATGTACACCCTGAATCTCGTTATACCGACTTCAATAATTACAATTACGGTCCTACCAATTCACTGATAGCTGGTTATTACAAAGGCTGGTATCGCATTGTGGGAAGGGCTAACAATGTTATTAACGGTTTGAATACAATGATGGAAACCGGTAGTTTTAGTGACGCTGAACTTAAAGAGATTCAAACCATGAAAGGGCAGTGCTACTTTTTGCGGGGCTTGGCTTATTCTTACCTGATTCGCTCTTTCGGGCAACTGATGCCTACTCATCCCGGATACAATCCCAACCTGCCTGGCGTTGTGGTCGCCGATACAGTTATTACTTCAAGGGAACAAATGTATAAAGACCGCAGTACCTGTGGCGAAGTATATGATTTAATAATCAGGGATTTTAAAATGGCCGAAAGTCTTTTGCCTGTGTCATGGCCCGAAGCCGAAGCTGGTAAAGCAACAAAAGGTTCGGCTCAGGCTTTTCTCGGCGAAACATATGTTTATTTGAAAGACTGGAATAATGCAAAAATTAGTTTCGATAAAATTCTCAGCAACAGTCAATACCAATTAATGCCGAATTTTTCTGATAATTTTGATTACAAGCACATTAATAACTCAGAATCACTTTTTGAAGTTGGATTTAACAACATGACAATCAGTTATGCAGGAACATATTCCTACAGGCTTTTGGCATTGCAGGCGTGGGGAACCACCCAGGTTCGTAATTCAACTATCGATAAATTTAGCTCATCGGTAATTCTTAACGATCAAACACTTGCAGATGGTTTGGAGGCAAAAAAAACAGTGGTAGGATCCTTGTATAAGAGTTATGTTGATACACTTTATAACTTATCTGTTCCGCTTAACGGAAATTCATATGAAAGTAAAGAAGCATATCTGGAGTATATTCGTCCGCTGACAAATATCCCTTTTTACAGAACACTTACTGATGGGACAGTCACCTATGAAAAAGGTGTAGCACAATGGCTGAATGCAGTTTCTCCAAAAGATCCACGACTGGAAACAACTGTATATACTCCTAAAAATGATTATTTGTCAGTATTTAATCCTACAACAAATACCTGGTCAAAAAAATTATTTGATTTCAACAACTACGGCATTAAGAAATATATTCCTGATAGTATTGAAGTGGAAGCCGCAAAAGCAGCCGGAATGGGAAATGATGGACACATGAGCATGAATTACAGGATAATGCGGCTCGACGACGTTTACCTTTATTATGCAGAGGTTATGTCGCAACTTGGAAATGATTCTCAGGCGAAAGAATATCTGAATAAAATTGTAAGAAGAGCTAATGGTTTACCAATAAATACACCCTCACCTGTAGATGTTTCACCCACCGAAGTGATGAGTGAAATAAGAAATCAAACTTACCTTGAAACCTGCCTTGAAGGCAAGGTCTGGTTCCATTACCGTCGTTGGAATATTGCCGCTCAGGAATGGGCAAAATATGGCTATAAGGAGAACAAAAATGAATGTTTACCGATTCCGCAGGGTGAGTTCGATTCAAATCCAGGCATCACTATTCAAAATCCGGGATATAATTAGTTTTCCCGCTTTAAAATTGTCTGATTGAATTGTTTGGCAGGTTCATACAAAATATATTACTCAGGGATGTAAAACATTTAAAATCAATATAGTAACAACTAAAATTAAGATAGAATTTTTCATGGTATAAACTTAAAAATTAAAATTATGAGAGTTAGAAATTTACTTATTTCTTCGATTCTTTGGGCAGGTGCAATCAATGTAAATGCTCAGGAACTTGAGTTTACAACTTCTGGCAGTTGTGCAGATTACATTACCTGGAACAATGCAACTTCACACCAGGCCGACTCTGTTTATTTGGTTAAAAAGACAAATGCAGCAATTGTTATTGATGGAGTGGCAGAAGATGCATGGTCAAAAGCAGTTCCTGCGGTGATTAAAAAAATCGCACACGAAAAAAAACCTGGTGAAGTTCTCGATCTCAGCCTTTATCCACAATCTGAAACTGATTTGTACGCTACCTACAAAGCACTGTGGACAGATAACGGAATGTACATGTTTATTGATGTTCAGGACGACATGGTGCGCTACCAGAATCCTGAATTTCAATGGGAAAACGATGGGATTGAATTCTATTTTGCAAAAGCAGTAGGCGAAGGTAAAATTCAGATAATAATTCCTGCAATGGTCGGAACAGCACATCCTGATAAGCCTGAGGCTAAAGATTTTGAATCTGGTTCAGGAGTAGGTTCCGATCCGGCTTACAAAGTTTTTGGTTTTGATGCCAATAACTGGGATGAAAGCACATTTAAATGGGCTATTAAAAAAACTGCTACAGGATATACAATGGAGGTTTACATGGATAAAGACATTGTTACCAACGGAAACAGCGATACCAACTTTGGTAAAGATAAAATGTTCGCCGGCGATATCAATGTTGATGAAGCTGATGAAAAACAAAATACAAACGATCCTGCACTTTATGTTCGTGAAGGTTCACTTGCTTTATTGGGAAACTCAAACCAGGAATATGCCAGTTCAAATTATTATGGCTGGTTTAAAATGGTAGAAGATGAAGAACCCGGAGGATTGGAATTTACTACTACAGGTTCTTGCGCCGATTACATTACATGGAACAATGCAACTTCGCATCAGGCTGATTCAGTTTATACTGTCGAAAAAACAAAATCTGCAATTGTTATTGACGGAGTAGCCGAAAGTGCATGGTCAAGTGCTATTCCCGCAGTAATTAAAAAAATTGCTCATGAAAAGAAAGCTGGTGAAGTTCTTGATCTAAGTGTTTACCCACAGTCGGAAACGGACTTAAAAGCAACTTACAAAGCACTATGGACAGATGATGGAATGTATATGTTTATTGACGTACAAGATGACATGGTTCGCTACCAAAATCCCGAATACCAATGGGAAAACGATGGTATTGAATTCTATTTTGCAAAAGCTGTGGGAGAAGGTAAAATTCAGGTGATTATTCCTGCTATGGTAGGTACAACTCATCCGGATAAACCTGAAGCAAAAGATTTTGAATCGGGTTCTGCAACGGGTTCCGACCCGGCATATAAAGTATTTGGTTTCGATGCCAATAACTGGGATGAAAGCACATTTAAATGGGCAATCAAAAAAACTGCTACCGGATATGCAATGGAGGTTTACATGGATAAAGACATTGTTACCAACGGTAACAGCGATACTAACTTTGGAAAAGATAAAATGTTTGCCGGTGATATCAACGTTGACGAAGCTGACGAAAAACAGAATACGAACGATCCTGCGCTTTATGTACGTGAAGGTTCACTTGCTTTATTGGGAAACTCAAACCAGGAATATGCCAGCTCCAACTATTACGGATATTTTAAATTGGTCGATAATACAACTTCAGACGATCTGGAATTTACCGTTACCGGTTCTTGTGCTGATTATATTACATGGAATAATGCCACATCACATCAGGCAGACTCGGTATATAACATCGAAAAAACTTCTGCAGCAATTGCTGTTGATGGTGTTGCTGAAGACGCCTGGAATGAGGCAAATTTGGCAGTAATTAAAAAAATTGCTCATGAAAAAAAGGCTGGTGAAGTTTTGGATTTAAGTCTGTATCCACAATCGGAATCGGATTTGTATGCGAAATACAAAGCACTATGGACCGAAAATGGCATGTACATGTTTATTGAAGTAGCAGACGATATGGTTCGGTACCAAAATCCTGAATACCAATGGGAAAATGACGGTATTGAATTTTATTTTGCCAAAGCAGTTGGCGAAGGAAAAATTCAGGTAATTATTCCTGCTATGGTTGGTACAACTCATCCCACTAAACCTGAAGCAAAAGATTTTGAATCGGGTTCTGCAACTGGTTCCGATCCAGCATACAAAGTTTTTGGATTCGATGCCAACAATTGGGACGAAACCACATTTAACTGGGCCATTAAAAAAACTGATGTAGGGTACAATATGGAAGTTTACATGGACAAAGATATTGTTACAAATGGAAACAGTGACACCAGTTACGGATTGAATAAAATGTTTGCCGGTGATATCAACGTTGATGAAGCAGATGAAAAGCAAAACACTAACGATCCTGCATTGTATGTAAGGGAAGGTTCACTGGCTATGTTAGGGAACTCAAATCAGGAATATGCCAGCTCAAATTATTACGGCTGGTTTAAAATGGTTAATGAAATAACAACAGGAATTGGCACAAATGAAGTTTCGGATTTTGTTGTTTTGTACAATTCAACAAACAAAGAAATTTCTATTAGATCGGCAAATGTAGTCTCAGCTACTTTATACAATATTGCCGGACAAGCGATGACAACCAGATTAGTAAATGGTAAAATGTCCGTTTCTGAAGTGAAAGCCGGTATTTATATTCTAAGTGCCAAAGATGCCGGTGGTAATCGCGTTGGAACAAAGAAAATTGCGATTTTCTAGTTTATTAAAGGGAAGGGATTCATTCTCTTCCCTTTAATTATCTAATTTTTTGAACTACAGGGCTTTTAGCTCATTTTCTCACGTTTTTAGTTTTATTCATAGTTTTTTAAATTAATTAGGGGCATAAATGCCCCTTTTCTAAAAAAATCTAAACTGCCTGGCAGTAATTTTATATATCAATTCATGCGAAAAATATACAATAAGCTTAAAGAGAGGAAGTTGAATTCCTCAAAAACCGGATTTATTATTATTTCGGTTGTTGCTACCGTCTGGTTTTTAATAAGGGTTATTCCAAAACCAACAAGGGCAACTTATCCTTGTATGAGGGCCGCAGCCCCGTTCATGTCCGGTTTGGTAATCTATCTTCTTTCAATGTGGGGAGGCGGGGTTGCTTTTGTGTTTTTTAAAAGAAACTGGTTAAAATCAAATTATAAGGCTGCTTTGGGATTTTTAATCCTTACTGTTGCCGGAATTTTCCTCTTTGTTGCTTACAACAGCAATGATTCGTTTTCCAACAGTAAAAATTCGATACTACTTGCTAATCCTGTAAATACTCCCGAAGGGAATGCTATTGGATATTATCCGGGTCGGGTAGTTTGGGCATATAATCCTGATGCTACAAACGAAAACAGTAAAAATATTAAAGACGATTACTGGTTTCAAAATACCAATAAAGCTGTCGTTCAAAAAATGATGGATGATGCAATTCTTAACCTCACTGATTCCAAATTGGTTAAGGAAGGATGGGACAAATTGTTTCGAAATTTCAATATCAGGCACGGAAAAGGAAAAACGGGTTATCAATCAGGTGAAAAGATTGTCATTAAAATAAACACAACCAATACATCAGAAACACAGTTTGAATATGGAGCGAGAATGGATGCAACGCCTGAAGTTCTGTATGCCGTTTTGAAACAGTTAATTGAGGAAGTTGGGGTGAAGCAGGAAGATATTGTAGCCGGTGATCCTTTCCGGATTTTTGCCAATCCATTGTGGAATCTTTGCCATGATGCTTTCCCAAATGTGCATTATATTGACGGGTTTGGAAAAAATGGGAGAGAACAAACAAAGATATCTGAGTACGGAAGCTTTAGTCTTCAGCGATAAAAAATTCAAATCCCGGCTTCCTGCCGACTACATGGATGCTGCTTATCTCATTAATATTCCATGTCTGAAATCTCATAGCTCCGCAGGTATTTCAGTTGCAGCAAAAAACCATCAGGGATCGGTGCTTGCCAGCGATCAGAGTGCAAATTCGCAAAGTGCAAGCCATCTTCATTACTGCTTTCCTGATGGTAACCACAATGAAATGAAACAATACCGTCATTTGGTTGATTATATGGGGCATGAAAAACTTGGAGGCAACACGGTTCTTTTTATAGTCGATGCCATTTGGTCGGGAACCGACTGGAACGGGGCCGTTGAAAAATGGGGAATGAAACCCTTTAACAACGATTATACATCTTCGTTATTTCTTTCACAGGATGGCGTGGCAATTGAATCGGTGTGTTACGATTTTCTATTATGCTGAGTACTCATCTTTTACACACTATAATGCCTATAATGCAAAAGGTGATTATCCGCTTTGGCCAGCCACGCAAGACTATATTCATCAGGCTGCTTCGCCAGCAAACAGACCGGAAAATATTCAATATGACCCCGAAGGTGATGGAACTGTAATTGGAAGTCTTGGCGTTCACGAACATTGGAACAATGCCTCAGAAAAACAGTATTCTGACAATCTTACCGGTATTTCAGGAGGTATTCATTTGGTATCGGTGCCAAAAAGCTTAGTGGCAAGTGAACCAATTAAATACGATCCAGTCCCTATCCATTTCGAAACTACTTCAATCAATCAGGTAAAAGAAAATAAAGTCCGGGTTTATCCAAATCCATTTTCTGAAAAAATAACAATCGAACTTCCTTCTCTATCCAATCAAAATGTTAGGGTCGAAATTTATGATAATTCTGCTAAGTTGTTATATAATAATCAGTTTGGTCCTAACGAAACGATTCGCTTAACAGATTTAGGACATCTTCCTAAAGGCATTTACGTTTTGAAAATAATTGACAACACAAATATATATACAGCTACAATAAGCAAATAAAATATAAATCTATTGGAACTGAAACGATACAAAAAAATCAATTTTATGAAAAACAAAGTAATATTCACAATCCTGTGTTTTGTGTCAATTCTAACTAACGTTCAGGGGCAGGATCCATGCATTCAGCGTAGTTGGAAAGAACCGTATAAAACGTCGTGGTTATTGAATGATGGTGGCAATCAGGCCAAACATATTATGCACTGGATGGAGTATTTGGCAGTGCGACCCGATGGAATGACAGCAACAGTTACCGGTTGGGACGAAGGTGGTTCAAATGTTACAGTTTTCAATACCGATGGGAATATTCAAAGTGTACCTGTGGGCTCCGGAACAGGTGGTTGGGGAAGAAGTTCAATGATTGGCGTTGCATTGGATAACCAGTACACCTATCAGTTGCTTTCCCAAAATGGCTGTGATGGTGGAAATACATCTAAAAACATAAACGGACTACCCCAGTATCCTCCTTGTGGAGATGCATATACCTGGAAAACCGTGCGCCGTTACAATATATCAAACGGTGGACCGGCTGCTTTTGCCAAAGGATATGGTTACATGGGAGATATGTTAATCGTTCATTCGGGACCCGGCGATTTAAAAGGAATTGCACTACTGAATAATGAATTATTTGTTGCCGATGAATCAGGCGATTCAGTGAAAGTGTACAACAAAACCACGATGGATTCAAAACCACTCAGGAAATTCAGGTTTGCTGGTGGAATAGGTCAATTATCGCCTGATAACATGGGTGGAATGTGGATGCTACAACCCAAAACAAAACAAATTGTCAGGTTCGATATTGCAACTGGAAATCTGCTGGGTCAAAAAATTACTTTTCCTGATGAGGTCATTCCAACTACATTTTTTGTCGATACAATTGCCAACAGAATTTTAGTAGCCGATAACGGGATTAATCAAAACATAAGGATATATACTGACATTACCGGAACACCAACTCTTTTCGCATCCTTCGGAAATCAATACGGATTATTTTCAGGAGTTGCAGGGAAATATGAGCCTTTAAAATTGTTCGATATAAAAGGTGTTGGAGCCGATGCCAACGGAAATATTTATGTTGCAAATTCTGCTCCCGGAGGCGGTGCTGTTTTGCAAGCTTATAAACCGGATGGTACATTAATTTGGGACAAAAAAGGTTTGGTTTTCACTGCCACAGCAAGTGCCGACCCGTTACATATGGAGGATGTTTATACTTTCGATAAACGGGTAAAAATGGATTACTCCAAAACTGATGCAGGAACTGAATGGTCATTTGAAGCTTACACTATAAACCGGTTTAAATATCCTGATGACCCACGTTTGCATGGAGGTTTCTACACATCCTCGTGGATTAAATACATTAATGGTCAGAAATTTCTGTTTGCCACCGATATGTATGCCAGTCAGTTAGCCGGGTTTAGGTTTTCACCCGGAACCGATGGAGAGATTGCCATTCCTTGTTTACTAATGAATGTAAGCGGATGGGATGTGAATTCAATATACCCAATCAGGCTTGGATCGGAAAAAGACTTTATATGGATGGATAAAAATGGTGATGGTTCGATACAAAATGATGAATTTACCTATAAATCGGGATTTGACAATCCATATTCAATGGCTGTTTGGGTTGATGAACAGGGAAATATTTGGAAAGGAATTCGCGAAAAGGGAATAAGGTATATTCCTTTAAAAGAAGTTAATAATTTAGGTGTTCCGATTTATGATTTTGACGATTCAAAAAAACTTGATATTGCGAATGGAGAAATAGGAACAAACGGTGTAAAACGTTTGGTTTATAATCATGAGTCTGATGAACTTTACATTACCGGATTCAGCAGCTACAGTCCTGACATTAAGCTTGACGGAAGTGGAACTGATACCTGGTGGAGTATGGGTTCAACAGTTTGCATGTATAAAAATGTGTTGGATACACTTCAGAAAAATCCTTCAGTAAATTTCAAAAATATAGAACCCGACTGGAGAATCTTTATTCCTTTTGCAGCCGATGGTGATGCCGGGTCAGAAAATTCAGCCAAGTCATTTAATATTGGTGGCGATTACTTGTTTATTGCCCTTGCCAGAAATGGGAACATTAATGTTTACAAACGAAATAATGGTGAATACCTTGGGCAAATTAAACCCGGAGCCGAAATAAACAGGGAAAGCGGTTGGACTGATATCGACTATTCAATCAATATAACAAAAACCCCGGATGAATATTTAATTTTTAATGAGGAAAATGCTTTTGCCAAAGTGGTTATGTACAGGGTGAAAAGTTTTGAAACCGATGATAAGTTATACGCAGATCTTGTACCTTCTGATTTTGAAATATTAAATGCAAGCAATGAGGTTATTTCTGATTTGGTACAAAATCAACCGATTCGGTTTCGGGTAAATGTCACAAATCAAGGGCCGGGTTTGGTTCCTTCAGGAAAAAATTTTACTGATGGGATAAGTTTCAAAGTTAATTTTATTGTCAGGAATCTCACAACCGGGCAATCAACGACCGTGGTAGCTGACACCTGTTCTCTGGAACTGGCATCCGGGAAATCAATACAGATTACCAGTTACAGCACTACCAAACCATACGACTGGATGGTTAAAAAAGGGAAAATCAGTATTACCACGCAGGTAAATCCCATGTTGGGCTCACACATTACCGAATGCGACAGAACAAACAACACGCTGGAGTACAATACAAATAGCTATGATACACTTCAAATTGAAACCAATCCGGTAAATCAATCAATTAATATTGGAGGAAGTGCAACGTTCACAGCAGAAGTTTTGGGTGACGAGCCAATTGTGTACAAGTGGTATGTAAATGGGGTTGAACAAACAAATTCGTCAAACAACCAGCTCGTGCTTACCAGTGTATCAATTGATTGGAATAATGCTAAAGTAAAGGTTGTTGCGACCAATCATTTAGGAAGTGTTACAAGTTCTGAAGCCACCTTAACAGTTGATAATCCATACGGTGAAACCCGATTAGGATATTTATTAAAACAAAGTTGGTTCAATGTTAGCGGCGTTGAAGTTGGAGACCTGCGAAACCAGGCAAAATTCCCCAATAACCCTGATTCCATTAGTTTTATCGGCAAATTTGAAGTGCCTGTGAATGTGGCCGATGATTACGGTGTTAAAGTTTCGGGATGGTTGATTGCGCCGGAAACCGGCAATTACATTTTTTACATTGCAAGCGACGACAATGGGGAACTTTGGCTGAGCACTGATTCGCTCCCTGAAAATTTGAGCGATAAACCTATTGCAAATGTTCCCGAGTGGACCAATTCCCGGGAATACAATAAATTTACAGAACAAACCTCTGTTCCAATTTATCTTGAAGCTGGGAAGAAATACTATGTAGAGGCATTTTTTAAAGAGGGTGCCGGCGGCGATAATTTATCGGTTGCATGGAAACTGCCAGGTGGTGCCACTGAAACTCCAATTCCATCATCGCGTTTGGCATTTTATGTCAAAAATTCCACGGTTTCGGCCAAAGAGATGAATATTGAAAATTTGAATTCGACCATTTATCCGTCTCCTGCCAATCAATATATTTTTGTCAGAAATGGTTTCATGGAAGGACAAGTGAAATTTGCAGTGGCTGATATTTTAGGTAGAATAGTTAAATCAGGAAAACTGGATTTTTCAGGACATATAAGCACGAAAATGGATATATCAGATTTAAAATCAGGTGTTTATATTTTAATATTGAACAATCCTGAACGAATTGCCACTACAAAATTTATAATTAATCGATAGTTGATAATTCGATGGACATAAAACGCATTTTGTTATGAAGTGTACCAATAAAGATTTAAACGACAGGTATTTGAGAATATAGAAAATGCAGTTACCAAAATTCACATATAAGCATTTACTGGTACAGTTGGCAATATTATTTGTAATTGTCTGTCTGATAATAGTAATTATACTTTTAGTGTTCACCATGTGAATTTTAAACAGAAGCAAAGCGAGAAACAGTTTGGGAATGAATACTAATAACAGGAGAGAATTTTTAAGAACGATAGGAATGGGCGCTGCAACCATCTCCTTGCCAATTAATAACAATGAATTATGGTCCAATTTGCAAGGTTCGCACTGTAATTCACAAATTGAACATTTTACGAACGGATTCGATTTTGAATTTAAATTTGATGGCGATAATTTTCTGGGTCTGGGCCAAATAAAATTCAATGGGGTTTCCCTGCGAAACGGCAGACTTCCAATGTTTGCGCACGTTTCAACCCCCGAAGCAATAACGCTGGTAAATTATAAACTGAATGACAAAGTTGTGAGTGACAATGGAATAACGCTCAGTTTTTCGGTGCAGAAACAATTGGAAAACACGATGGAATGGATGCTCCATACCGTGCGAAACAGAAGAAATATGACTGACTGGACCAAAGGCCCTGAAGATGCTCCGGACACAAAGTTTAGGATGAAAATAAAGCCGGTTGAACGCAAAATCGGGAAAACAGTTGTCAAAGGTTTTAGTTATCAATATCTTTTTGAAAGTGATAGTCTTGCCATTTATAAAATCACCGACCGTGCATCCTGGGAAATTGGCGATTCGGTTATTGGAAACCAACTCTGGATGCGCAATGGGGTGGTTGATTCGATTAAAGAATTTAAAAGTCAAACCGATTGTTATTCAACTGAATGGTATTTGCCCGGCATCTCCAACCCGAATGTTTTTCAATTTCATCCTTTACAAACACAATTTCAGGGCTTTACATTCACAAGCTCAAAAGATGGAACATTAATTACTTTCCCTAATAAAGTGGCACATATCCGCACCTTGATTGAAAAGTGGAAAGAATGCGACGAGATTGTACATTTTCACGAACATTGCGGTGATTTGGCCAAAACATTTAAAACTTCTCCGGTTGAGGTATATTTTATCCCGGGGGAGCTTGATTGGGTAGGTCGTGCAAATCTTTACAACCAAATCAGGGAAATGGTTCACGATGAGCTTCATGCACAAATAGGAATGAAACGCGAAAGGATTACTACTTATGGAATTATTGAAGAGTGGCAGGAACCCGATTTTGATAATTATACCCAGAAAATTTTACCTAAAATACTAGACACTGGTGTGAAAACCATATTTATCCCAAACCAATGTCAAAACGACATGAATACCTGGGGTGTTTCCAACATGTGCTGCAATGTCGATTTTAAAATTTCGGAAACTGTTGGGGAAGAAAAACTTAAACGATTTTGCCAGGTAGCTCAGGTTGGAGGTGCGAAAGTTGAAATGTGGGGAAACACAGCCATATCAACACTAACGGAGAGATTTATACACCGTGATGGAAAAGAAAAAGGGATCAGTTTCCTTCCTTATAAAGGGTCAATTATGGAAGTGATTGATAAATCAGAAGCGCCATTTGTCCGAAATCCATCAAATGCAATCGAAGCAGATCATTACACTCCCCGTTTTTGTGCGCTGAATTTACGGGACAAACACATTCGTGAATACTGGATGAATCAATGGAAATATTTTCATGATTACATTGGAATAGAAGGTGTTTTTCTGGACAGTTCATTCAACATGTCAAGCGATAAATTTCACCACGCCCAGTTTGACGACAGTAAAGCATGGGAAGAAGCTGCCCCAGGCCCCAAAAAGCAGGCTGGGAAATACAGGCCCGAATGTGAACCGCCCAAAATGATTCAGAGCCAATATTTTGCACACCTTGAATGGGTGGTAGAAATGCAAAAAATGGGGTACCAGTATTGTGGAGAAGATATGGGAGTTTTTGGCATCAACCGAACCGGCCCTGATTTACTCGATCGCATCAATAGTTTGCCTATTTGGGCCGATAGTTTTTGTGATTTTAATGAATTTTCCATTAAAAAAGCAGGATTTGAGCCAATGGAAATTTTCTTCAGGGGAATGGCATTTCGTATGATGTGGAAATTAAACTGGAGTTTCAAAGAAGATAAGCTGGAACTCGGCATCGATAATCCGAATGCCTGGGCCTTGATTAAAGTTTACAACAAAGTAAATGACCTGATGCACAACCGGGAGATTCTTCCTCAGGAAAAAGGAGTGGTTTATACATACGGAAATAGTTCCGTTTTGTGGGCTTTCGAAAATTTTGAATATTTTACGGAGGGAATTCAATCGGTTACTGATATGTTGAATGACTCATTGGTAGGTGTAACTGAAAAAGGTGGCTTCAACGCCTTAAAATTAACAGTTTACAAGATTAATCAAGCTTAAATACAGATATTTATGATTCGGATATTTATTATACTTTTCATTTGCTGGCTTACTGCTTTTTCGGTTAGTGCAGGAAATTTAGTACGATCAAATCTGTTTGCTGTTGAAAAAGTTTTTGAATTGAATGCCGGACGAACGGTTATGAAAATTTCGGCAAACGGCGGTCGCATAATTTCATATAAATATGACGGCAACGAAATTTTAACCCAGGCTTCGGAACACGAAAATTTTGGTTCCACTTTATGGACAGCTCCGCAAAGCGATTGGGGATGGCCTCCGTTTAATGTGTTGGACAATAAAGAATATAGTGTTGAAAAAACTGGGAATTTGTTAAAAATGACAAGTGAGCTAGATCCAAAAAGTGGGTTTCAAATGGTCAAAAGCTGGAGAGTACTTGAGAATAATTCGATTCAGATAGAATATCAGATTAAAAATATTTCAGAAAAAGCTAAATCGGTTGGTTCATGGGAAGTTACGCGTGTTACATGCGGTGGAGTTGCATTTTTTCCTGATGGCGGTGAAGCAAATGTTCCGAAGTCGGGTTTTAATCCTGATCTTCAAAAAGATGGAATCAAATGGTTTTCAGTTGATAGGAACCCAATTGAAGGTAGTGTGAAAATGTTTTCGACTGCAAAGGAAGGATGGCTTGCTTATGCATTTAACGGTGTAATTTTTATTAAAAATTTCCCTGACACAAAACCTGAAAACTATTCGCCAAAGCAAGCCGAAGTTGAGATTTACATCGATAAAGAAAAAAGCTACATTGAACTTGAAAATCACGGGCCTTATCAATTGCTTCAACCCGGTGAATCAATAACATACAACGAGAATTGGTTTTTGATTTCTATCCCCCAAAATATGATTATAAAACCTGGAAATGTGGAACTTCCGGATTTGGTGCGCCAACAATTAAAACCTAAAAACCAACAGAATTAATTTCTGGTTATGAAACTTAAACATTATACTGTTTTTATTTTAAGTCTTTTTCTTTTTCATGAACTTCATGCGCAAATGCGTGCTCCCGAAGAATGGCTCAATTACGAGTCGGTCATGAACGTCAAAAACAACCAGCGTTTCTATGATTACGATGTGTATTGTATTCGTTCATCGGCTCCGGCCAATCTGTTCTGGCCGGGTGACCACGCAAGATTTACGTTTCAGCTTGTTAATAATACAGATGAATTTATTTCAGTTGATGCCAAAATAGAGTTAATTCAATATGGGGCAAAGGGAATTCCAAACGATATTTGGTTGCCGGAAATGATTAAAATAGCTGATATTCAGGAAATTCCTGTTAAAATTGAAATTTCGGCCAATGGGTATACCAATATCGATATTGAACTTGATTTGCCCGAAACTTTTGGTGGATATGCAATTGTTTTCGATTTGGGAAAACATGGACGAAGAGTGGCAACCAGCCTGGTCCGCACATTCAAACCAAATCCATTGGCAATTCAATATCCCAAACAGGCTCTCGACGATATTGGTGCCGATTTTCTGAGTCGTATTGGCGTTCAGGCAATTCGCATGGGAATTTCATATATTCCGACTACCCATCGCGATTATGTTTCTGAAATGGAAAAACTCGACAAAAAACTTAAGGAATACAAAGACAAAAATATCACCGTTCTACTTATGTTTATGGAAGGTCCGGCCTTGATCCCGTTGGGAAATCCGCGTTCATTTCTCGATGATAAAAATATTTTTCTGAAAACCAAACAGGATTACGTTTGGCTTCCTGAATTGGACAAGCGATTTTCAGCAGTTTGTAAAAAATATTTGTACAAAAAATGGCTGGCCGAAAGGTTGTGTTACTGGGGTTCATCTTGTGGAACGAACCCTGGGAAGGAATTTCAATTTCCGGCTGGCAGTCGGATATGTTGCGTTACCGCGAAATATACACTGCAATGGCCAACGGTGTTTTGGAAGCCCGAAAAGAGGGAGCCGATGTTTTAATTGGTGGCTGCGATTCGAACTCAAATGCCTGGGATAAGCTTTTTAGCGATGGCACCATGGATTTTTTGCCCATTTTCGATTTCCTGTCAATTCATTACCAGGGAATGGAATCGCCTTGCCTTTATCCGCAGTGGAACAACCGCAAAGACCATAAAGGCCGGGTGTTGATTTGGGATACCGAAAGCTGGGTTGGAAATACTGACGATAGGATTGCTACTGTTGTTGCAACAAACCGTTCTGCTGGCTACGACCGGTCAATGGGAATTTACGGGGGATACATGATTTCGCGTCCGCATACATGGAGAAGGAGCTAGACAAAGAATTCGAACCAGTGATGGAACAGAGGAAATTGATGCAGTACCAAGTGTGTGGTCTCCCGCAGCAGCTATGGGGGCGGTGCAGCACATGATTGGCGAGCGCGATTTTAAGGAATTGTTGTTCAAAAACGGGCTTCCGTGGGTGATGATTTTCGATGGTTATGAAAATAATCCTGACGATGGAACAGTAGTTGTAATTGGCGATATTGGTGAAGCATTTGGAGCCGAAAATGTCCTTTTCCGCAGCGTGCGCGGAACGCAGGATGCCAATGAAAAAGTTGCGATCAGGGAACAAATGAGTCATTTACCGAAGGATTCTCCTGAACTTGAAAAACTTCAGCAACAACTTTCAGAATATAAGGCACTGACGGGAGGCAAAATGACAATCAAGGCCGATCCGTCGTTTTCACTGTTCGATTTTTATGGAAATCAGGTTCCGGCTAAAGGGAAATTCATTGAAATACCCCTTTCATTTCAGGGTTATTTTTTGCGCACCAATGGTTCAAAAGGATCGTTTGCACGCCTCACTTCGGCATTAAAACAAGGTGTTATTGAAGGCTACGAACCTGTTGAAATTGTTGCTAAAGATATCATTAGGCGCATTGAGCAAAATCCGATAATGGAACTGCAAATCACCAATATTCTGAATCGCCCGGTTTCAGCAACAATGAAAGTGAAATTGGGTGAACTGTCGATAAGCGTTCCTGAAAAAATAAACTTAAATGGGAATGAAACAAAAACTGTTCAGGTAAAGATTACCGGCGGAAAATCAACACCCGACAATACCTATCCGCTTGAAATAGTTTTCGATGCCGGAAAAGATGGGAAAACATTTCACCACGAAAATATGCATGTGAATGTGGTTTCGAAATTGAGTCCGGCAATTGATGGCAAACTCAACGATTGGAAAAATTGCATTCCACAAACTGTAAATGCAGGAAAAGCAAGTCTTTCTGTGACAGAGGCAGCCTGGTATCCGTTTAAACAGTTCGATACCAAATCAGAAGGTTTGGCAAGTGCATATCTGGCATATGACGACCAATATTTCTATTTCGCTGCAAAAGTAGCAGATAATACACCACATCCCGGAACGTACCGTTTCGAAACCCGGAACGACGATGAATTTTTCTATCCCGATCTGGCTTATAAACCCGATGCCAATCTGTCGTTTCGAAAAAAGGATGGTAACCGTAGTGCCGGAGAAAATGACCAATGGGCTTTGCAAAATCCTAATGGAGCAGGCAGATTGATGCATTATTGGCAACCCGATGAAAACAATATCGGCTTTGGAATCGATCTGAATTTGCCTTCAGATGAAACCACGCAAGTGGCTTTTTATCTGCCAAGTATGGATTCATGGAGAACTGAGGTGGAATTTTGGGATTTGAATACAAATGCGCTGATAACCTCAAAAACCATCGACAAACTTTGGGATGGCTGTTATCTGGTTTACGAGCTTTCAGGAAATATCCGGGTTACATTTAAAGGAAACTGGTGGTATAATGTGAAACTGGCAGGTGTTTTCTTCGACAAAACTTCGAACGAAGCAAATGCAAATTCTTCTGCATTTCCGGTAAAGGAAGATTTTGATACCAAAGGAAACTGGAAAGGTATTTATGGTAAAGATGGCTTCTGGGTATTTGGTGCTGAGCCGAAATTGCCTTCAGGAGTTAATGCAAAAGCAACTGATAATGTTGTATTGATTCCGCTAAAATGGCCTGAAGGAGTACGTCATTTTTCGTACCGCAAAGACCCGGTTTTGCCTGATAACAGCTCCGGAATGGGCTTTGCAACTGATAATGTGCAGATTGCATTCAATGTAATACCGATTGGTGAAGACGGTTATGATTCAACGCCTAAAGGAACCATGCCCAAATACGTTGGTTACAAGTGTACCGATTACGAATATGCTCTTAATCAGGTTGCGCCTGAGTACGGCGGGGGAACCGAAATTTGGCGTTTGCTTGTTCCCGGAATGCCTGAAAAACATTTTTATCCACGTCAGCCAAAGTCGCCTTTCGATGGTCCTGTGAAAAATGGAAAACTCGCCATCACCCACGAAGGAAATACACGAATTACAGAATGCGCCATTCCCTGGAGTGAATTGCCCGACGTGAAAAAGGCGCTCGATGACGGAAATACTATCAAATTTTCGTTCCGGATAAACGACAACGGGAACATGGGGGGATGTATGGAACTTGCCCGCGAACGCAGTGTTTCGAAGAAAAACTCAAGGGCTTTTCATGCTTCGTGGAAGGAACACTGGGCCAACGAAGTTGAATTTAGATTTGAGAATTAAACCACTGATATTAGATGTATGAATAAAATCTCAAAAATGGTAAGGGAAAACAGAAACAGTCTTCTGTTTTCAATTGTGATGTTCATCATTTTCGTTGGTTTTGTTGAGATTAAAGGTAATTCAAAGGGACTACGAATTGAATTAGCGTCAGAGGGACAAAATTTAATGACACAAAAAATTCAGTCAGCCATTGATTCATGTGCTGAAAATGGAGGTGGTATAGTTGTTTTTTCTCCTGGAACCTTTATTTCAGGAGGAATTGAGTTGAAGAGCCATGTTGCTTTGCAATTCGAGAAGAATGCAATTCTTCAAGGCAGCAACAAATACTCCGATTACCGGAATGATGCATTCATTTTTGGGAAAGACCTGGAAAATGTTCACATATCAGGCGAAGGAATTATCGATGGGGTTGATTGTGTGAATCCGGCAGGAGAAGAGGGTTTCAGGGGGCCACACTGCATCAGGCTCATCCATTGTAAAAACATTTCATTGGAAGGTTTCACCATTAAGAACTCGGCAAACTGGGCGATTAACTGCCGGTATTGTTCAAAGGGTAAAGTTCAGAATGTGTCAATCCGTGGTGGTCACGATGGACTGCACACCCGGTTTTGCGATGGTTTTACAGTTACAGACTGCGATTTCCGAACAGGCGACGATGCATTTGCAGGAAACGACAACCGCGATTTTGTGATTACCAATTGCAAGGTGAATACTTCGTGCAACGGATTCCGGATGGGGTGCATGAATTTTACAGTCAAAAATTGTCAAATCTGGGGGCCGGGTGAGTCAGCTCATAAAATACAGAAACGCAATAATATGCTTTCAGCTTTTGTGCATTTCTCGCCTAAAGACGAAAATCCGCAGTTGACAAGCGGAAATTGGCTCATAGAGAATGTGACAGTTGACAATGTCGATCAGTTTTATGTATATAACTTCAAAGACGGTTTGTGGCAAACCGGACAGCCGGTTACAAATATTAGTTTCAAAAATGTGAAGGCAACCGGAGTGCTTGGAGCATTTAATATTATTGGTGACAAGGATCTTAAATTCAATTTGAGTGTCGAAAATTCTTCCTTTAGTTTTCGTGAAGGTTCTGACTACAAGGCCGAAAATTTCGAGGGCGCAAAGCTACTTTCCCCTGCACTTTTTAATGCCATAAGTTTTGATAAGATTTATCTGCGGAAAGTCAGACTTTCCAAAAATGGAACCGCTCCAATTCTGAACATCAATTCTGGAAATTCAATAAGCTTTAACCGGGTAAGCTTTATTTCAGATAATCTTTCAAACACATATGTATTAGACAATATCAGGAGTAAAAGCATCTCAAATATTAAATTCATTCACCCGGGAACTAAATAAGAAAAACATGAAACGGTATATTTTACTTATATTCTTTGCTGCGTTAATCTTTCCAGGATGTCATAAAAATTCAACAGGAAAGTCATTCTTTAACTAATTACGTAAACCCGATGGTCGGAACTTCCGGTCATGGTCATACTTTCCCCGGGGCAACTGTTCCGTTTGGAATGGTGCAACTAAGTCCAGATACGTTCAACGAAGGCTGGGACTGGTGTTCCGGATATCATTATTCGGATAGTTCAATTATGGGTTTTAGCCACACGCATTTGAGCGGAACAGGCCGTGGAGAACTGCTCGATGTGTTGATGATGCCAACAACCGGCGCAGTTCAGTTCGATCCGGGGAGCCGCGAAAATCCGGATAATGGATACCGTTCCCGTTTTTCGCATCAAAACGAAATTAGCAAAGCAGGTTATTATTCAGTGTTGCTCGACGATTACCAAATAAAAGCTGAATTAACCGCAACGCGCAGAGCTGGGTTTCATAGATACTCATTCGGTAACGATGAAAAAGCAAACCTGATTATTGACATGGCACACAGTTTTGAAACCGATTCTATTTTGAACGGATCTATTATGATAATAAACGATAGTCTCATTGTTGGCTCACATCGCTCGAAAGGATGGGGCGAAGGAGACGAGAAATATTTTGCTGAACATCAGGTGTTTTTTGCCGCAAGAATTTCACAACCGATAATAAATGCAATTTTTTCAGTTGACGGAAGACTTGTTGAAAATGTAAAAGAAGTTCAGGGGAAACTGGTGAAAACCAATCTTGTTTTTGATATTTCCAAAAACAAGGAATTATTAATTAAAGTTGGGATATCGGCAGTGGATTTAGATGGCGCACTTAAAAATGTTGATGCTGAAATTCCGGACTGGGACTTTGAAAACGTAGTAAAAGCAGCCGATAACGACTGGAATAATATCCTGAAAACCTTTCAGGTAAGAGATTCAAATCAGGCCAATAAAGAAACATTTTATACCGCACTTTACCATTCGTGTGTTGCCCCATTTACCGCAAACGACGAGGATGGAAGGTACATGGGATTTGACCACCAGATAAAGCCGGCAACGGATTTACTATGCTGACCGGACTTTCCATTGTGGGATACTTTCAGGGCAGCAAACCCTTTGTACACCATTGTATCGCCCAACAAAGTTTCCGATATTATAAATTCGATGCTGGTTCAGTATGACCAATATGGTTTGCTTCCAATCTGGCCCCTGTGCAACAGCGAAACCAATTGCATGATCGGCTATCATTCCATTCCCGTAATTGTGGATGCGTACCTGAAAGGCATTGGCGGTTTCAATGCTGAAAAGGCTTTCGAAGCGATGAAAAAAAGCGCAATGCAGGATGATTTCGATATTCAATACCTTAAAAAGTACGGGTACATTCCACGAGATATTGCACCCACAATTTCGGTTGCACGAACGCTGGAATATGCTTTCGATGATTGGTGTATTGCTCAAATGGCTCAAAAAATGGGTAAACCCGAAGATTATAACTACTTCTCAAAACGCGGCAAAGCATTTGAGAATTTATTTGATACTACAATTGGTTTTATGCGCGGCAAGGATTCCAAAGGTGAATTCCGAGCTGATTTTGACGCTTATAATGCTGTTAATTCCAACAGCGATTTCATTGAAGGAAACTCATGGCAATACACCTGGTTTGTGCCGCAGGATATCAATGCATTGGTGAATGGAATGGGCGGGAAAACCCGGTTTGTAAACAAACTGGATTCATTGTTTTCGGTAAACTCAAATTTAGATGAAAATACACCGATGGATGTTAGCGGACTCATTGGTCAATACGCTCATGGCAACGAGCCAAGTCATCATGTTGCTTACTTATTTAATTATGGTGATGCGCCCTGGAAAAGCCAAAAAATGATTTACCAGATTATGAGTACACTTTATTCCAATCAACCCGATGGACTTTGTGGAAATGAAGATATGGGACAAATGTCGGCCTGGTATGTTTTTAGCGCTTGTGGATTTTATCCCGTCAATCCTGCCGATGGAAGATATGTTTTCGGTACTCCTCAGTTTGCTGAAGTGGCTGTAAACCTGCCAAATAATCAAATTTTTACGGTTAAAGCCACCAATTTGAGTCCTCAAAATATTTACATCGAAAAGGTAATCCTAAATGGGAAAAATTACAACAAAGGTTATATAACTCATAAGGATTTAATGGCTGGTGGAAATTTGGTATTTCTAATGTCGGATCATAAAGGCAAGGTTTTTTCGATGGAGTAATTTAAGTTAGGATGAAAAAATTTATTCAGTATCTTGTATTTATTGGGATTAACCTATTTTATTCTTATCAGATTTCATCCCAAAATAAAATTGATACCGACAAAGAAATTAATAAGCTAACTCCTTCAAAATCTATTTATTTCGATTGGATTAACCGCAATTGGTTTGGGTCGAATGAAAAGAAGATTGAGGCTAATCTTAAATTCTTCAAATGGCTCCATGATGAATATGGTATGCAACTCGACATATATTTAATGGATGCCGGAGATATTGATCAGGGACCCAATTGTTCCCAGTCGTTTGGCTTGCCAACTTACGGTTCTCTCGAAAGCGAACATTTCAAAAAGCGTTTTCCCAACGGATTTGGTCCGCTTGTGGAACTGGCAAAATCATTTAATTGCAGGATGGGCGTTTGGTTGGGGCCCGATGGTTATGGAAAAACCGGGACAGAAGCTATGAAACGAAAGGAAATGCTGGTGAAATTATGTAAAGATTACAAATTTGCGTTGTTCAAGTTCGATGCGTGTTGTTCTGATTTAAGTCCGGAAAACCAGGACTATTTCATAGAAACAATGAATGAGTGCCGCAATTATTCACCAGACCTGATTATACTCAACCACCGCATTACCCTGAATGAAGAAGCCCGTAAACTAACCACAACCTTTTTGTGGGAAGGACGCGAAACTTGTGTCGATGTTAATATTTCGAACGATCAGGTGGCTCCACATCATAGGGAAGGGAATCTTTCGAGAGGTTTGCCTCCTGAACTAAACCGCCTGACCGAAGATCATGGGGTTTGTTTATCCACTGCACTCGACTTCTGGGAAGATGACCTGATCCTGCAGGCTTTCAACCGAAACCTAATCATGTCACCCGAAATTTATGGAAGTCCGTTTTTACTGAGCGATGCAGAGTTGCCACTTTTGGCCCGTATCTATAATATTCACAGGTTATACAACGATATTTTAGTAAACGGTATGGTTCTTCCGGAAGACAAATATGGTAAATACGCTGTTTCGCGCGGCGATAGTTCAACCCGGTTAATTACTTTGCGGAATCTTACATGGCAACCTGTCCAAATACCCATTCAACTTGATGAATCTATTGGTATTTCATCAAAAGGGAAGTTGGAAGTATTGCAATACCATCCTACCGAAAAATTCCTTGGAAGTTACAACGAAGGCGAAACGGTTAAAGTAACTGTTCTGCCTTTCCGATCATGCCTCGTAAAAGTTTCTTCGTTACAGAATCCGGAATTCATAGTGAAGGGGGTCAATTATCAGGTTATTCAGAATATACCTGGAAAGCCGGTTCTTGTTAGTTTGCTTGGCAATTCAGGTGAAAAAGTCAGCTTTTCAGTAAGTGAAAATGATCGAACTTTTTCAAAAGTCAGTCTGAATGGAAAAGATGTTTCTGAACTATTGAGAGGAAATCAAGTCTTTTTTACTTTCTCCGGAACCAAGCGAAAATTAAATTACCTCTCTAAAATGGGAAATCTTCAACCCGCCAAACTTCCCGAAAATCCGGAGATGTACATTGAATCATGCCAGTTTTCGATTGATAATAATGCGCTTGAAATTCGGGAGCTAAAGAGATCTGGTGAAACCGCATTTGCTGTAGTTCAGGCATGCCGTGATCAGTTTTTCAAAGATACCATATTATCGAATGAAGGCATCTGGGACAGGTTCGCTTTTGATAACGACATGTCAACTTCATTTAAAGTAAGACGATTCGAATACCTGAACATGAAGGAAAACAATGGTGCATTCAGGTTAGATTTAGGCGAAGTTAAATCATTGGACAAAATTGTATTTAAAGGAGTTTCTGCCGGATTCGACCCTGATACGGTGGAAATTTCAACCGATCTTTCTATCTTGGAAACATGTGAAATGCGGATATCAAAATTCTGAATTAATAGTTTCTCCTTCATCAGGTGAATTTTTTCGTTACCTGCGTATGTCAAAATCTCCTGCCGCAGTGGCTGAGATAGAAGGATTTATTGAAGGAAAACCAGTGGACCGGGTTTTATGGAAAGCCACCAATTTGTCAGGAAGTCCTAGGGGAAACGATGTTAAACTTTGCTGGAAATACGATGGCAAGCTTACCGGAATTGGTAAAAAAGCATACCTCTCCGTAACGGTTCCAGCCGTTTGTCAGGAAGGAACTGTCTTTGCCGCGATGATGATCGATGGTAAAATAATTGGCGCTGCTGACCGGGCACCATCTTTTCCATACAACAACTGGGAGCACTTCGGCCGGCCTGAGAAAGATTTTACTTTTTACCTTCCGGTTAACGAAAAGCTTGAAGGAAAACCTTTTCAGGTTATATTGCTTTCTACCGATTCAAAACTTCAGGAACTGAAACCCGAAGTTTGGCTTACAAATTTAGATATATATGAAAAGGTTGAACTTGTAATGGAGTAAACACATTTTAAAAATGATAAGAAAATAGATAATAAGAATAATCCCTGGCAAGCTTTGTTAAATTTGTGTTTGAAACGAACTAAAATTTAATTTATCATGAAACCAGTACTACTTGCCAAAATCTGTTGTTTGCTTTTTTTAAACATATTGTTTTTCAATTCGTGCCAAAAGTCAGCACAAATTTCTGAATCGAATTTTAAGAAAATCATTTCAGGTTTTGAAACTCCTGCTGACAGCAACACCGTTTGGTGTTATTGGTACTGGATAAACGATGATATATCGAAGGAGGGAATTACAAAAGATTTGGAAGCAATGAAAAAAGCCGGTATTGGTGCTGCTTTTATCGGTAACATTAATCCTGCAGGGAAAGATGGTAAAGTACCAATGCTTAGCGAAGATTGGTGGTCGCATATGGTTCATGCAGTAACTGAAGGCAAACGAGTTGGTGTTGACATAGGTATTTTTAACTGTCCGGGCTGGAGCCAGTCAGGTGGGCCGTGGGTGACCTCTGAAATGGCTATGCGGTATTTAACTTTCAGTGAAACCAAAGTAACTGGTCCGAATAAAATTGATATAAAACTGGTTCAGCCCAAAAAAGAATTTCAGGACACACATACCCTCGCATTTTTAACACCAAAAGCTGAAAACCGAAATTTACATGAAATGGGCGTGATAGTGAACAGTTCGCCGGAAATTTCAAATCTATCCAAAGCATTTGACGGCGATACAGCAACTTTCATCAAATTTGATGTTTCCGGAAATTCCGAAATATCAATAAATATAAACCTGGATAAACCGATTATCGCCAGACAAGTTTCATTAACTCCCGGAGAAGCACCATTTAAGTGTAAGTGTTTATTATATGCGGAAATCGATGGAAACGAAAAGCTGATAAAGGAATTTGAATTCGACAGAAGTAATTTTAATGTGAATACAGGCCCTATTTCTAAAGGAATGCTGGCAATTGCATTAAATGATATTTCTTCATCACAGTTCCGGCTGGTTTGCAAAAACTTTTCAGTACAAACTCAAAATGCTGGTTTTGCTGAAATTAATATATCTGAAGCGCCTGTTCTTGAAAAATATATTGAAAAACAACTTGGAAAGATGTTCCCAACACCACTGCCAAACTGGGATACCTATTTATGGGAACAACAAACTGAAGTTACTGATGAAGAACTTTTAGTTGATGCTCGGAAGGTTGTTGATGTAAGCGAATTTGTGGATAAAGATGGGCAGTTGAAATGGGATGCACCGGAAGGGGAATGGACAATTATGCGCATTGGAATGACACCTACCGGAACAAAAAATTCGCCTTCGGCACCACAGGGGCAGGGTTACGAAATTGATAAAATGAACAGCAAACTGGCAAAATTTCATTTCGATAATTTTGTTGGTGAATTTTTAAAGCGAATTCCTGAAGAAAGCAAATCGGCTTTCAAATATGTGATTGCCGATAGTTATGAAATGGGCTCGCAAAACTGGACGGATAATTACGAAAGGAAATTCAAGGAAAAATATGGTTACGATCCGGTTAAATATTTGCCTGTTTTGTCGGGCAGAATTGTTGGAAGTGTAGATGAATCGGAACGTTTTCTATGGGATTTACGCCGTTCTGTTGCCGATGATGTGGCTTACGAATATGTTGGCGGATTGCGCGAAGCCAGTAACGCACACAACTTACAAACCTGGTTGGAAAACTATGGTCACTGGGGATTTCCTTCAGAATTTATGATGTATGGCGGACAGTCGAACCTGATTGGTGGGGAGTTCTGGAATGAAGGAACGCTTGGTAACATAGAGTGCAAAGCCTCTTCATCAACCTCGCACACTTACGGAAAAGGAAGAACTTCGGCAGAAGCTTTTACAGCTTCGGGCAAAGCTTATTTGCGGCACCCGGCAATGTTGAAAAAACGGGGCGACTGGAGTTTTACGGAAGGAATCAACCATTTTGTGTTACACGTTAACATTCATCAACCGGATGATAACAGAATGCCAGGTATGAATGCATGGTTCAGCACCGAGTTTAACAGGCACAACACATGGTTTGGTCAGGCAGATAATTACATTGATTACCTGCGTCGTTGCCAGCATTTGTTGCAACAGGGACAATACGCAGCCGATGTTTGCTACTTTATTGGCGAAAATGCTCCAATTATGACTGGTGGCAGAATTCCTGAAATTCCCAGGGGTTATTCTTATGATTATATTAATGGAGAAGTTATTCTCGATCGCTTGTCGGTTAAGGATGGAAAGTTTGTTTTACCCGATGGCATGTCGTACAGTGTTATGGTTTTACCTCCTGTAAATTCAATGCGTCCTGAAATTTTGTCAAAGCTGGAAACACTAATTCAACAAGGCGGTGTGGTTTTAGGACAAAAACCCGAAACTTCCCCGGGTCTTCAGAATTATCCGGATTGTGACAGGCAAGTGAAGGAAATGGCATCCAAACTTTGGGGTGGCGAATATGGTAGATGGGAAAATGAAAAATTCCTATGGTAAGGGTTGGGTTTTTGACGCTTATGATTTGGAATCGGTTTTTGATATTTTAAAAGTAAAAAAGGATGTTGAAACGTCAGATGCCCCTGTTTTATGGACACACCGCACCATGCCGGGAATGGATATTTATTTTATCACCAATCAAAGTGAAGAGGAAATCACTTTTGAACCTTCTTTCCGTGTGTATGGCCTGAAACCACAACTTTGGGACGCTGTTACAGGCGAAATCCGTTATCTGAAAGATTTTACTGAAGAAAACGGAAGAACAAGGGTTCCTTTGAAAATGGAAGCTCATCGCAGTTGGTTTGTAGTTTTTACCAATGCCGGAAATGAAAGTATAAAAACCTCTGGTACATCCAATTTTCCTGAATTTAAAAAACTTACTACAGTAAAAGGTCCCTTTACGGTTGATTTCGCCAACAAGGAAATTGGACCCGAAAAAATTCAAACTTTTGAAATCCTCGATGACTGGTCGAATTCAGCAAACGAAAAAATAAAATATTACTCTGGTACAGCAATCTATAAAACCACATTTTCACTGGATAAACTTCCTGATAATGGAGAGTTGTATATCAATCTTGGAGAAGTTGCTGTAATGGCAGAAGTGAAAATTAATGGAAAAGAAGCAGGTGGAGTTTGGATTTCACCCTATCGTTTAAATATATCCGATTTTGTGAATGTGGGTGAAAATGAACTGGAAATTGAAGTCGTAAATCTTTGGCGAAACCGCCTGATAAAAGATAAAATGTTACCTGAAGCTGAAAGATATACATGGACTGTTGTGGAAGATATAAAAGAAGGGGAAGAGCTGCAATCCTCAGGATTAATAGGTCCGGTTACAATTGAAACAATAAATTAATTTTAGGTATAGTCGATTAAAAGCTTAATTAGTTTGCCACGAAAAAATTACTCAGGCTTTTATAAATTGTAACTCCTTAAATCCGGGTATGGAATAAAAAGCAGGAAAAATCTTGTTTAATGTATAATGTATACAAAAATCGTTATTTTTGACTTCCTTGATTCAATTCTATATTGAAACAGAAATATAAAGATTGCAAAATGAAACAAACAATTCATTTATTTTTAGTGATGGTATTATTGGTTTCCGGTACAAAAGAATCTGTTTTTGTACCAGAGACACAGGTAAGCATTAAGGGCGACAAATTTTATATCAACGGGAAACCAACATTTGAAGGACGCATTTGGGACAGTGTTTCAGTTGAAGGGCTGTTACCCAATTCGCGTATGGTACAGGCAACATTCGATGACCTGAATCCGGAAACCAGTTCAAAATGGAAATACCCGGATGGCAAATGGGATGCCAACAGGAATACTGATGAGTTTATTGCTGCCATGCCCGAGTGGAGGGAGTATGGATTGCTGGCATTTACGGTTAATTTTCAGGGTGGAAGTCCGGAGGGATATTCAAGTCACCAGCCATGGGAGAACAATGCCTTTGAGCCTGACGGAACGCTGCGTCCGGCTTTTGCTAAAAGAATGGATCGGGTTATAGTTGAGGCAGATAAACTGGGAATGGTGGTAATCCTTGGAATTTTTTATTTTGGACAGGATGAACGGTTACAAGATGAAAATGCAGTTGTTGCTGCCGTGGATAATGTTGTGAATTGGCTTCAGGAAAAAGGATATACAAATGTAATGATTGAAGTTGCCAACGAAAGCAACAACAAAAGCTATCAGCACAAAATTATTTCTAATGATAGGATTCATGAATTAATTCTGAGGATAAAGGAAAAATCTCCTGAATTGTTGGTGGCTACAAGTTTTAACGGTAATACTATACCGCCGGAAAAAGTTGTTCAGGTTTCGGACTTTGTGTTAATACATGGCAATGGTGTAAAAGTACCGTCTGGAGTAACTGAAATGGTAGAGCAGGTGAGAGCCCTTCCATCATACAGACCAATGCCAATTGTTTTTAATGAAGACGATCATTTTAATTTTGATCAAGCTGAAAATAATTTCATTGCCGCAACCAGATCGTATGCCTCCTGGGGATATTTTGATTTTAGAATGAAAGATGAAGGTTTTGATGAAGGATATCAAAGCGTACCGGTAAATTGGAGGATCAGTTCAGATCGTAAAAGGGGATTCTTCAATCTGGTTAAAAAGATTTTTATAGATTAACAATAACATTTCGGGACGGTGTTATTGAATATTTGGGGTGTATTTTTAAAAGGCAATACAAAATGGAAATTCAACATCAGGATTTAAGTTATGAGGTTTATAAACGGCTAAAGACAATGATTTTGGCCAGGGATTTTCAACCCGGCGAAAAATTAAAACAAGAGCAAATTGCTTTAATGCTTGGTGTAAGCCGGATGCCTTTGCACAAAGCATTTCAAATGCTGGAAAATGAGATGTTGGTTGAAAATCTTCCCAGAAGAGGCTTTTATGTTACCAAAATTGATAATAAGCAACTTATTGATGCCTTTGAATGCAGAGAAGCCTTGGAAGGAGTCGCTGCACGCAGAGCTGCTTTAGTTGTAACTAAACAGGATATAAATTATTTAAAATCACTTTTTAAACCATTTTCAGGCAGTAAAAGTATCGATGTAAAAAAATATGTTCTGGCGGATCAGGAGTTTCATAATGTTATTTTAAAACTGAGCGGTAACGCAGTATTGAAAAGATTTGAGATTTTGAGCAACATCACTTTACATACATACAGGGGTGGTCTGATTCGTCAGCCGGAAGATACACTGCCTGAGCATTTGGGAATAATTGATGCGCTGGAAAAGGGAGATAGCGAACTTGCTGAAAACCTGATGCGTGATCACTCAAAAAAAACCTGTAAAGTTTTAAGGAATCTATTATCAGAAAACGAAGATTTTTAATTCATTCTATTTTGGTAGCATTATGACAAAAAAGACAATTATCCCACAGCGATTTATTTTGGTTTCCTTTACCTTTCTTATTTCAGTATTAATGTACGTTGACAGGGCTTGTATTGGAGCAGCAAAGGGAAGCATAAGTTCCGAATTTGGTTTAAACAACATCCAATGGGCATGGATAATGGCTGCGTTTACATTGGGTTATGCCCTCATGCAAACTCCATCGGGTAAACTTGCTGACAAAAAAGGTGCACGTGCAGTTATGAGTGGAATAATAACCGTTTGGTCCTTGCTGACTGCTTTAACCGGTGCTGCCATGAGTTTTTTTTCGATGATTGTAATTCGCTTTTTGTTTGGTGCCGGTGAAGCAGGAGCATTTCCAACGCTTTCGAAAGTAGTTTACAAATGGTTCCCTGTAAATGAAAGAGGAATAATTCAGGGTATTAATTTTTCAGGTTCCAGAATTGGTGGAGCTGTTGCTTACCCCATTGTGGTTGCTCTAATAGCATTATTGGGCTGGCGTGGAAGCTTTTTTATTTTTGGAACAGCAGGTTTGTTATTTGCAATTGGTTGGTGGATTTATTTTCGCAATACACCTGAAGAATCAAGGTTTGTAAGTCAGGAAGAAACAGAATATATTGCTGAAAACCGACAAAAAGAAGGACCTTTAAGTTCTAAGCCGCTTTCTTTTGTTCAAACCATCAAATCAAAAAACATGTTGCTGGCCATGGTTCAATATATTGGGAGCAACTTTACTTTTTATTTTACACTTACCTGGATGTTTCCGTACTTGAAAGAATCCATGCAAAGCACAGGTACCGCAGCCGGCTTTTGGGCTATGGCGCCTTTAATTGGCGGTGCATCAGGTAACTGGGTATCAGGTATTATAGTCGATAAGATTTATAAATCGGGCAATTTAAAACTTTCAAGAAGTTTGCCTGCAATTATGGGGTTTACACTGGCTGCTCTGGGTGTGATTTTGATGACAAACGCACAAACCGATCTCAATAAGGTACTATTTTTAACCCTGGCTATTTTTGGCGCTGATATGACATTAAGTCCATCGTGGGCATTTTGTATCGATATTGGAAAAGAAAATGCAGGTGCCGTTTCAGGAACAATGAATATGGCCGGAAATCTGGGCGCATTTGCTTCCATTTTAGCATTTGGATATTTGGCAGATGGATTAATTCAATCGGGCGCAGATCCAAAGCTGGCACTGGCCGGAAACGATACGTTTTTTTACATCTGTGCCGGATTAAGTGTTGTTTCAATATTTGCCTGGTTATTAATGAATCCCAACAAAAGTATTAAAGCAGAATAACTGAAAGTTTGAAGTTCAAAAGAAGTCATAAGAAATATAATATAACGAAAGGAAATTTATGAAATTAGCACTGAATACATTGGTTTATGAAGTTGGAAACAAGGGGCCGGAAGAATCTCTGCGTTCTGCTGTAAAATACGGATTTAAGTACATTGAATATGCAGGTATCCGAAAAGGAAATCCGCTTACAATGACAAAAGAACAACGAAAAGAATCTGTTCGAATAGTAAAGGACAATGGCATACACAGTACACAAATGTTAATGGTAGCGACAAAAGATTCTGCACATCCTGATCCAAAAAAACGCGATGCAGTTTTTGATTACATGAAAGCCTGCGCCGATTTTCAAATGGAACTGGGTGGCCGTCAATTGTTGGTTTGCTGGGGTGGGGGATTGTATGAACTGGGAACTTCGCCGGAACAATCGTGGTTGTATATGGTAGAAAACGTTGGCCGCTTTGCTGAATGGTGTCTCGACAAAAATTTATTGGTTGGCCTGGAGCTCGATCCGCATGTTTATTTTATTTGCAACAATACATACAAACTGGCAAAAGCCATTGAAGACATTGGTTTGCCCAATATGTATCCAAATATAGATGTTGGCCATTTGTTAATAACCCGCGAAGAACCTGAACAGCTGGAAAAACTAAAAAGCCGGATGATTCATGTGCACCTTAGCGAAACAGAAAGTTTTGCCCACACAAACAGTATTTTAGGAACAGGGATAGTTCCTTTTCGTAAGTATGTGGATAAATGTCTGGAACTGGGTATCGAAGAAAACTGCGTCAAACTAGGTGAGCCTTGTGTTGCCGGAATTGAAATGGGTAGCGAAGCCAGTGGTGCTTTTGTGGAAAATCCGGATTACTGGGTGGAAGAAAGTTTGAAATTCCTTGAAAAAGAATTACCAAATGTAACAAGATAGTATAATTAGTGAATCGGGTTTTGTATCTTGATTCCTGTAACATGATTCAAAAATAAATGAAATGAAAATTTGTATCGATTGTGATGACGCAGCAGTAAATCTCAAAAAAGTACTGTACGAACATCTGAAAAATAAAAATATTGATATTACCGATTTGAATTATTCGGCAAAAAAAGTAAATGCCATGTACCCTGAAATTGGTTTTAATCTTGCAAAAGAAGTTGCAGCCGGAAATTACGACAGGGGAATTAGTATTTGCGGAACAGGTTTAGGTATGGCAATGATAGCCAACAAAGTAGAAGGCATTTTTGCCGGAACATGCCACGATGTTTATTCTGCCGAACGATTGAGAAAAAGTAATGACGCTCAGATTATTACAATGGGCGAACGTGTTATCGGACCCGAGTTGGCAAAAACTATCATTGATGCCTGGCTCGATTCAGAGTTTGCAGGTGGTGGTTCTACTGCCAAAGTTCAGCAAATGCGCGATTTGGAAAGAAATTCATTTCACCCCAACAACCCATAATTATTCATCAAAAAAAATTAAACGGCTATGCAGAAATTTGTAAATGATCCGTCAAAAGTTGTCGACGAAATGCTTGAAGCATACGTTAAAGTACATTCCGATTTGGTTCGACCGACAGAAAACGAACGAGTGATAAAGTATAAAGATGCTCCGATTCATGGCAAAGTTGGAATTGTAACAGGTGGAGGCTCAGGACATAAACCGGCTTTTATTGGTTATGTAGGTCGAAATATGGTGGATGCAGTGGCTGTAGGTGAAATTTTTTCATCACCGCCGGCACAAATGTTTCTTGATGCCATTAAAGAAGCAGATGGTGGCAAGGGCGTAGCCATTTTGTATGGAAATTATGCCGGAGACAATATGAACGTTTCCATGGCTATGGACGAAGCGGAAGATGAAGATATTGTTGTAAAAAAAGTAGTGGCAAATGACGATGTTCCTTCGGCTCCAAAAGGGCAGGAAGAGAAAAGACGCGGAGTTGCAGGAGAAATACTGATGTGGAAAGTTGGAGGTGCAAAAGCAGCTATGGGTGCTTCACTTGACGAAGTAATTGCTGTAGCTCAAAAAGCAATTGACAACACACGTAGTATGGGAATTGGACTGGCTCCCTGTTCAATTCCTGAGGTTGGCCATCCAAATTTTACTATCGAAGACGGTAAAATGGAAGTTGGAATTGGTCATCACGGGGAACCGGGAATTGAAGTTTGCGACCTCGAACCTTCAGCAAAAATAGCTGAACGCTTGTGTAATGTAATTCTTCCTGATTTACCTTTTGATAGAGGTGATGAAGTCGTGGTTCTGATTTCGGGATTAGGTTCAACCCCTGTTATGGAACAATACATCGTTTTTAATGATGTGGAAAAAATTCTTACAGAGAATGGAATCAAAATCCACATTTCTTATGTGGGTAATTATTTTACTTCGCTCGAAATGGCCGGTATTACATGTACATTGATGAAACTTGATTCGGAACTGAAGGAGTGTATCAATTATGAATGTGATTCAGTTGGAATGCGCCAATTCCAGCGTTAGTCTTGTTCTTTTAAAAAATAGCTGACTTCTGCGGTGCTTCACAATTTTAAAATCCTTATTCCATGTGCCGGTACTCCAGAATTATGAGCATAATAAATTTTATAGTGTTAAATAAATACCTGATTTGATGTACAAAAAAAAGGAGAATGAAGACATTTACCAATAAAGAAGGAGCAATAATCATTGACAAAATGATTCTTGTTATTCAGCAAAATAAACAATATTTAAGCGACATTGATGGATTAATCGGTGATGGCGATCATGGAATAAATATGAACAAAGGATTTACCATGTGTCGTGAGGAGTTGGATAAAAATCCCGGAGATTTGAGTCATTCAGCAAAAATATTATCAAAAATTTTAATGATGAAAATAGGTGGTTCAATGGGGCCGCTATATGGAAAGTTGTTCAGAGGATTTGCAAAAATACTGGAAGGAAAAACTGAGATTGAAATCAGTGATATGTGCGCAGCAATGGAAGAAATGCTAATCTCCATACAATCAATTTCTCCGGCTAAACCCGGCGATAAAACATTGATAGATGCGCTTTATCCGGCTGTTGAAGCATTCAGAAGAGCGACTGATGAGGGCAAAGAATTTGATGTTGCATTAGATGAAATGAAAGCTGCAGCCGTTATTGGAAGAGATTCAACCAGGGACATGATTGCCAGACTTGGTCGCGCCAGTAGATTGGGAGAACGTTCACAGGGAGTTTTGGATGCAGGTGCAACTTCTTGCTGTTTGTTGCTTTGTACATTAGCCGATACTGCAAAAGAATTATTAAAATAGAAATTAAAGTTATGTCAGAATTAAAACAAGGAGTAATTATCGGTTTTCTTGGGAAAACTCAGGATAGATTTTCAGAATATCAGCGTCCCGTAACTACTGAGCAGAAATTGGAATTCGTATCTAAGATAGATGGTTTTACGGGGGTCGAAATGGTATTTCCGTATGAAAACGAAAGCCCGTCAGAAACCAAAATACTAATGGAAAAGTACAAATTAGAGTTTGCTGCAATCAATGTGAATATTAAAAAAGAGGCAGAATGGGTTCCCGGAGCACTTTCACGCCCCGATAAATCAATTCGTGACCGAGCCGTTGAGATGATAAAACGGGCAAAAGATTTTGCATTGGCTGTGGGAGCACCTCATGTAACCTGTTGTCCGCTTAGCGATGGTTATGATGTTTTATTCCAGATAAACTACAAAAAGGCCTGGAATTACATGGTTGAAACTTTTGCCGAAGCAGCTGATTATTTACCCGAAATACCTTTATTTATTGAACCCAAATATTCAGAAACCCGTGTGCATTGTCAAATTGATTCTACAGCAAAAGGACTTCTGTTATTGAAAGATGTAAAGTGCAAAAATACAGGGATTACAATCGATATGGGACATTCTTTGCAAAGTCAGGAAAATCCGGCACAGGCACTGTCGTTAATTTATGAAAGCGGATTCGATGCGTATATTCATACCAACGACAATGACACAAAAGCCGATTGGGATTTAATTGGTGCAAGCCGTCATTTTCTGCATTACATCGAAATGATGTTTTGGGCGCAGGAATACAGTTACAACAAATATTTTACCACCGACGCTTCGCCCCGCATTTTCAATGTGCTGGAATTTTTTAATCGACATTCAGAAATTACACTGGGTGCATACAATTTGGCAAAAACATTAAATCGTGATAAGATTACAGAAATGATGCGTACCGAAGATTACAATGGTTTAATGAAAATGGTAAACAGAGAAATTTATCGTATTTAACAAAATCTGAAGTAAAACCGAAACTTTAAACCTATAAAACATGAACCGAAGAGATTTTTATAAAACAAGTGGAACCCTTGGATTAGGATTGTTGGCATCTAATTCAGTATTTGGGAATGAATTAAAAACTGTTTCAGAACCTGGATTTTACAATGAGGAAGCAAAAAAACTACCGGCACGCGAATTTGATGTAGTGGTTGCCGGTGGGGGCACGGCAGGAGTAATTTGCGCAATTGCTGCTGCCCGGCAAGGAGCAAAAACTGTTTTGGTTGAACACAAAGGATATGTAGGTGGAACTGTCGTGGAAGGAGGAACAGCATTACACAGTTTTTATAATTTGTGGAAAGCATTTCCGGGAGTAAAGAAACGTCAGCTGGTACGCGGTATTCCTGCAGAAATGGTAGACCGTTTGACCGCCCGGGGTGGCGCAACCGGTTATGCAGAAATGCAGATGCATTACGATTACGATTCGGTTTGTACAGCTGTTGATACCGAAATGTATAAGCTAAATGCCCACGAAATGTTAGATGAAGCCGGGGTTTACGTTTGTGTAAATACGTTGCTTGCCGGTGCCGTTGTTGAAGGAAGCCGCCTTAAAGGAGTAATTTTGGAAAGCAGATCAGGGCGCGAAGTGATTTTTGCAAAATCGTTTGTCGATTGTTCAGGGTATGCCGATTTGGCTGCTTTTGCCGGTGCAGAATATTCCGAACCCAATGATTATGCCGTTGTTAACAGTATGGGCCTGGGGAATGTAGATATTGAAAAATATTATAAATATCTGGCTGATCAGGATGCAGTAGGGCAATTGGCATACGGCGTGCGAAGTGGGGAACCCGGTCAAATTATACGGATTGGTTCCGAAGGTTCCAATGGCTATCCGGAAGCATTCGTGAAAGGTGCAACAGAAATTGGTATGTCAGCAATTTCAACAACCACGCACGACAACTATCTTATGTTTATTAAAATGAACCTGAAATTACCTGTAAGTCCTACTAATCGGGATACTGTTGCCAGAGCTGAACTCGAACTCCGGAAACGGATGCAAACCGGAGCCCTGTTATTCAGAGAACATATACCCGGTTTTGAAAAAACGTTTATTGCCCGCACAAGCCCATCATTATGCATTCGCCGCGGAAGATTAATTTCCTGCGATTACGATATTACCCATGAAGATGTGATAAATGGGGTTCATTTTCATGATGATGTTTTTGTTTATGGTTTTCATGATATGGCACCTCGCCTGCAAATTAAAGATGGTGGAAGTTATGGAATTCCATATCGCGCATTATGTGTAAAAGGAATAGATAACCTGTATGTTTCAGGAATGATGATAACTTCCGATCACCGGGCACACATGTCAACACGAAATACTGTAAGTTGCATGGGACAGGGACAGGCGAGCGGAACAGCAGCAGCACTTTGTGCTTTGAATAACTTCGACTCAAGAACATTACCTTATAAAAAATTGCGCAACGCGCTGGAAAAAAGTGATGTATATTTTGAATAAATTAAAATGATTAACTGCATTTTCTATTTTTGAAAAACTTCGGTCTTCCGACAAATCCAACATCTATGAGAACCAACAGAAGAAACTTTATCTCAACAGCTGCATTGGCTGGTAGCGTGGCATTATTGCCTTCGTGTCAATCCCGAAAATCAAAAGATTACGTTCTTGCTGATTATTCAAAATTAGACGAAATACTTAAGCAACCAGTTTTAAAGCGAGGGTTATTTTCTTCACCGGTAATTATTGAAACGCTCGAATTACTTCTCGACCGTAAAAATTGTATTTGCCGGGTTCGTTCCAAAGAAGGTGCAGAGGGAATTTCTATCGGTCATCCATTTATATCCAAAGAAAGTTATCCCATGTTTAATAATATCCTGCGTCAGCATTTTATAGGAAAAGATGCCCGGGATTTGGATATTTTACTATTTAATGCAGTTGAAGGGAATATAAAACGCCAGGGAATTCCCTTGAATGTGCAGGTGGCAACCATTGAATTTGCAATATTGGATATGCTGGGAAATATTGCAGAAAAGCCAATTGGACAATTGATAGGCGATATTCATCATCCTGAAGTTTCTATTTATTTGGGAACACGGATTGGAGAATTAAGACGGCAAAATCCCGAAGAATCTTTGGAATTGGTAAAACAAGACTGGGAAGACACAAAGGCCAAGGCCATTAAATTACGCGCCGGAGCAGGCGATAATCTTGGAATGGATAATGATAACGACACCGGCTCAACTGAAAAACTTGTAAGACTGGGTCGCGAAATGTTTGGCGATCAAATGGTTTTAATGATCGACGGAAATGGTTCATATTCAGTTAATGGAGCAATTAAATTGGGGAAACTGCTTGAAGAATATAATTATTATTTTTATGAAGAACCGGTTCCCTGGGATTGGTACGAGGAACAATTGCAAGTGGAAAGGGCATTAAACATACCCTTGGCCGGTGGAGAAGAGGAATTTGGAATCCATGCTTTTCGTTGGCTGATTGCAAACGATGTATTCCAGATTGTGCAACCTGATTTATTTTATTTTGGCGGAATGATCCGCTCCATGAAAGTTGCCCGCATGGCAGAGGCAAGGGGAAAAACAGCCACTCCGCACATGTCCGAAGGAGGTTTGGGATATTTGTATATGCTACACATGGTTTCTGCCTGTTCGAATGCCGATAAGTTCCATGAATTTAAAATGTTTGAAACGAAGGATGCCAATGGAACACTAATTCCGGTTGAAAGCAAAACAGATCCACTTAAATGTATGGAAGGTGTAATAAAAGTTCCAACCGGTTCAGGTACAGGTGTTACGATTGACCCTGATTACATTAAAACGCATAAGGTTTTTGAAGGTTGATGCGCTTCTCACTAATTTAAATTGTTCTGTGTTATTATGTTCAAAAACTAACAACTGTTGCAAAGATATTTCAGAATTTTGCAAGGTCATCTCTTTTTAAAATTTAGAACCACATGAAATTTGTTTCGGTTCATATTGTTAAGTTGTTCAATTTTTCCATATATTGAGTTCCTTATAATACTTAGCTAAACCAATTTGAAGTTATGCTCTTAGTTGTCCTTTTGCTTGTGTGCGTTTTGTTCATAGTTATTTCAACAACCAAATTCAAACTGCACCCTTTTCTTGCACTTTTGCTGGCTGCCATTGCTTTTGGATTGATTTCGGGTATGCCACTTGCTGAAATAATAAAATCAGTAAACGGTGGATTTGGCACTACAATCGGATACATCGGAATTGTGATTGTTGCAGGTTGTATTATTGGTACATTTTTGGAAGAGTCTGGCGGAGCATATATTATAGCTCAGAAAATCTTGAAACTGGTAGGTGAAAAGCATGTTCCGCTTGCCATGGTGATTATGGGATATATTGTTTCTATCCCTGTATATGCCGATTCTGGTTTTGTTGTATTATCACCACTTAGTAAAGCACTTTCAAAACGAGCAAAGATTTCATTGGCTGGATCTGCCATTGCCCTAAGTCTCGGACTGACCATAACGCACTGTTTAATTCCCCCAACACCAGGACCTGTAGCCGCAGCAGGAATATTAAATGCCGACATAGGAATGGTAATTATGGTTGGTGGAGTGGTGAGCTTACTTGCTGTTTTTGCAACATGGATTTTTGCCGCAAAATTTGCGTCAAAAATATATATCGATCCAAATTCTGATGAAAGTGAGGAACAGATAATTGAAAAAGTAAAGAATGCGCCTTCGGCTTTTAAAGCTTTTATTCCCATTATCATACCTCTTTTATTAATTGTTTTAAAATCAGTTTCAGATTTTCCTACTAATCCAATGGGGAACGGATTAGTAAAAACTATTTTCGGATTTATTGGCGAACCCGTAATTGCCCTTTTAATGGGTGTATTTTTCGCATTTCTTTTGCCAAAAAAATTAGAACGAAAAATGCTTTCAACAACCGGATGGGTTGGTAAGGCTTTATTATCTGCAGCAATTATTATTCTGATAACAGGAGCCGGCGGGGCTTTTGGAATGGTTCTTCGAAATTCCGGTATTGCAGATATTCTGGGAACTTCCCTTGCGAAAATTAATTTGAGTATCTGGTTGCCCTTTTTAATCGCCGCATCATTAAAAAGTTCTCAAGGATCTTCAACAGTAGCAGTAATTACAACGGCTTCCATTATGGCTCCTTTAATGTTGGTTTTGGGTTTTGAGACGCCGCTGGAAAAAGCATTGGTTATTTCTGCAATCGGCGCAGGTTCCATGGTGATTTCGCATGTTAACGACAGTTTTTTCTGGGTTGTAACGCAAATGTCGAATATGAATGTTAAAACCGGATACAAGCTGCATTCATTGGGTACACTAATTTGTGGATTAACTGCTATGTTGGTTGTTTGGATTATTTTTGTTGTATTTTGCTAAATCAATTGTATTATTAATAATATGCATAACCATTATTTTAAAATGAACAAAAAAATAATACTTAATATTGAATCAGTTTACACTGCACATGCTTTTGTTGTAGGATCTGAATTCTACATCGGGGCTGGTTCAGAAACTTTACCTGAAGTTTATCTTTATGAAATTTCCAGCGGTAAATCAAGTTTTGTATCCGGGTGTCCGGGTGGTGTAATGAGTTTTATACCATTGCCCGGAAGTCCTGATATTTTCTTTTCAATTATGGGTCTGTTTCCACCTTTTATTGGTGCTGAAGCGGGAGTTTATATGCACAAAAAATCAGGTGAAGAATGGACAAGCACTAAAGTTTTGAATTTACCTTTTGCGCACCGTTGTGAAATTTTAAACCGCGATGGAGTCAATTATCTTTTTGCAGCTTCAGTTAGCAAGCACAAAAAGGATCCAGCTGATTGGTCATTGCCGGGAGAAGTGTACCTGGTTCAGTTGGAAAAAAATTTCAAATTTCCGTTGAAATGGGAAATAATTGACAATAACTTAACCCGAAACCATGGGATGAACCGAACAAAAGTTGAGGGAGTTGAAACAGTTTGTATTTCAGGGGTTGAGGGAATTTTTTATTTTGAACAGGAAGGCGATAAATGGTTAAAAAAACAACTCTTTGATAAAGAAGTAAGTGAATTTTGTTTTGTTGACATTGATGGAGATGGAGAGGACGAATTGGTTACCATTGAACCTTTCCACGGACAAACAATTTGTGTTTATAAACGATTTGCAAATAAATGGGAGTTAAAATACAGTGACTCGCTTTCATTTGGTCATGGTTTAAGTTGCGGAATATTTAACGGCGAACCTATAATTGTTGTTGGCAGCAGGCGTGGTTCATTTGCACTTGACCGATTTAAAGTAGCCGATTTATTGCATGAATGGAAGTTTTCAAGAGAAGTGATTGAAGAGGATGCTGGTCCAACACAAACGCAGGTTTTTACAGCAGGAGATACCGACTATATTTTAAGTTCCAATCAAAAGAAGAACGAGGTGGCACTTTATTACTAAAGGAAAAGGGTTGGAATTTCAGTATTCCAACCCTTTTCCTGTCAAAAAGATTTACTTCCTTTTCACCTCCACATGCGCCAATTTTTCCCAGTACTGAATTATTCCGCCGTGATCATCTTCCTGTCTGCCATCCGCTTTTAAGGCCTTCATAAATTCCATAACCTGCGTGGTTAAAGGAATAGGTGCATCAATTTCAAGTGCAGTATCCCGAACATTTATTAGGTCTTTTGTATGCATCCGAATCGGACCACCGGGTTTAAAATTTCTGTTCAGAATTAATGGCATTTTAGCATCCAGTACTGTGCTGCCTGCCAGTCCACCCCGTATGGCCTGAAAAACTTTTTCTGCATCTACCCCTGCTTTTTCCGCAAAAACCATCGCTTCTGACATGGCAGCCAAATGCAGTGCCACCATAATCTGATTGGCCAGTTTGCAAATATTTCCACTACCGATTTCACCAATTAGAATAGCGGAGGCTCCCATGCAAAGAAGAATTTCTTTAACTTTCTCAAAAACACTTTCCTTTCCACCCACCATAATCGACAAGGTTCCGTCAATTGCTTTAGGTTCGCCGCCACTTACAGGCGCATCAATCATTTCAACACCTTTTTCGACAGCTAATTCATAAACATTTTTGGCCGTTTGGGGTGAAATAGAACTCATGTCGATGATAACCGTGCCGGGTCTGGCATTTTTCAAAACACCATTTTCTCCGGCAATTACTCTTTCAACATGTGGAGAATTAGGAAGCATGGTAATAATTACGTCACAAATTTGCCCTATTTGTTCAGGTGATTTGCCTTGTTCTGCACCGGCTTCAATTAAAGCCTTTACGGGTTCAGGGTTGATGTCGAAAATCATAAGCGGATAACCTGCTTTAATCAGATTTAACGACATGGGTTTCCCCATTACACCCAAACCAATAAATCCAATTTTCTTCTTCTGATTTAGCATTTTTTAGTTTTTTTTTGATTTTATAGTATACATTTAATTCAAGATGAATGCATCTAAGATATGTAAAAATGTTTTTAGTAATTGGTATAAACTTCTTAGGGAATTGTAAATTCAGGTAAAAATTTCTCTATCCTCTTCTTTAATTCTGAAGTTTGAATTGATTTACAGCGTGGTACTGTAAAAAGTATAAGTGCAGTAGGTTTGGTTGCTTTGGGTTATCCGCCAATTAAGAAAACACAGAATTGGGTGGTTTCAATTTGATTTAAAAAGAGTAATTAAACTTTGGCATGCACTGCTCCGCTCTGAACATTGCATGTTATGCCGGACGATACAGGAAATTACAGAGGAGTTTATGATTAAGGATGGAACAAATTTCAGGAAATTGATATAAAGAATTATTTAAAATGAAATTTTAACATTCGTCCTGTTATCAAAAAAGTGGTACACATTTCGATTGAAAAGTAGGGTACATTTAACCAATATAAACACAAAGACATATGGTCTCGCTTTTGTCTATTTAAATAAGATTTTTAATTTATTACATGACATTTTATTTAATTAAAAAGCGCTTAAACATTTGAATTTAAGCGCTTTTATTATTTTTTTGTTTTCTTATTTGTGCCCAGAACAGGACTCGAACCTGCACAACCTTGCGGTCACTAGTCCCTGAAACTAGCGTGTCTACCAATTCCACCATCTGGGCGATGATATTCTTTTTTAAAAAAAGAACGATTTTTAAAAGTGTCTGCCTGTCTCTGTAGGCCTACTGGCCTCTATCTTTCGTGATCTCTACGTGAGATTTTTATATCCGCAAATATATATAAATTACACCTTTAATTCCATTTAGAATAAGGTTATTTTCTTGCTCTGTACATGTTTTTTTGTTCAGTTTCACTGCATTTGATTAGGAATAGTTTAGGACTAATTTCTAAAAAATAATTATGGCATCGTTTAACGCAGTGATACTCAAAAGTACAACTGATCTCAAAAATGATGGTACTACCAACATTAAAATTCGCATGACACATAACCGAAAATTAAGTTATATCTCAACTGATTTATATTCTCCCTTCAGAAATGGATAATAAAAGTGGAACCGTCAAAACCGGATCCACTAAAGATTATATTCAGAAATACAGAAAATCTGTCATTGAACTTGGCGAGCGTGCAAGTTTAATGTCTGTTTCTCAAATAAAAGACAAATTGTAAAACAGTATTTCAAACGGAATACAATAATGCAACGCAGGCAATCGATGATTTGTTGGCCGGTAAATCAGGAATGAAACATATTTCATCAATCCTCGATGAAACACGTACAGATTTAGATGCACGACAGGCAAAAGCCCTGGAAAATATCAAACTCTCAAAACGCCTGCTTTTAAGTTATGGTGGAATCGTCAGACACAACTTCGAAAGAGGAACAATGACTCCCGGAGATTGGTCAGCTTACAACCAATCCGACAAAGAGCTTCGCCAGCTGCCGATTTTTATCGATGATTCTCCCGGGGTAGATGTACGACATATCAGCTAAGTTATCAGAACAAAAGTGAGAAAAAACCAATGCGACCTCGTGATTATCGACTACCTGCAGTTGGTGGAAACAACACAGAGCTACGGAAACAAGAATCGCGAACGCGAAGTGGCTGAGATTTCAAGAGGACTTAAAAAAGCTGCAAAAGCCGCTGGAGTACCTATCATTCTTCTGGCACAGTTAAACTGCGGCATCGAAAACAGAGAGGATAAAACTCCACGCCTGGCCGACCTGCAACCCAAAGAAATATTCCAGTTCCTGAACGTAAATAAAAAATTCGAAGGGAGGATATCCACAAAATTTCTGAAGTGAAAATAGGAGAAGCCCTTTCTCAACTCAGCTTCGAAAGAAAAATAGTTCGTAAACCCGAAGACCCGCGCTATTGCTGTTACATCAAATTCGTTTCCTAATCAATTGTCGTACCCACGCTTATTTTTCAAAAGTTCAAATTATGCGAAATCCATTTCGGAAATCAATTTGTAGTAACCACGTTTTAAATCGTATCTATCTGATACACATGTATTATATATTTATCTCTAATAAAAATAACTATCAAAGAAAAAACAAAATGACATTATTCACCTACTACACCTACTACATCGCTAAAACCCACGCCACCATTGAAGAAAATGTAGTACCCACGCGTTTTTTGCATGGTTACTACAACCTACTACAACCTACTACATTTTTATTTATCGGATTCGATTTAGGTTTAATTAACTCATTTGCTGGTTTTTATGATTTGTAGTATGTAGTAACCATGTTTAAGATCAATGAAAACACGAAAAACTCGATAATAATGAATAATGAGTACAAAATATATAAGCAGAATATTTGGCAATTCCTTGATAATATGCCACATGGAGATTGCTTACCTTATCGAAAATATTGCGAATTCCCGAAAACCGTGAGAAGTTTATTTTGTGTGTGAAATTATATATGGACGTGAAAACTCCCTTCCAGGGATACGTCACTTTTAATTCAAACTATACCAAAATCTATAAAACAGACGAAATCACTTTTAAAAAAGATTATTCCAAATAATTAATAAACCAACAACAGTAAAAGCATCAAATGGTAAACTATGCGTTTGCCTTCTTCCGGTAAGTACAAGTACACGGTTGTTTCACAACCATATACTTCCAAATGCAACCGATATCAGGTTTCTCCCAAAACGATTGAAATTTACAGGAACCAATTCAAAAGGTGAATTGGTTACCAATAAAACAGGAATGCATGATTCTATGCTGGTGATTTTCGATGGAAGAAACACCGAAGCAACCACTATTTGTGAAACTTAGTTAATTGCATTAAAATCAATATTAATTATGCTGCAAGATGTAAGTACAGGAAATTCAGAAACAAGTTGACCACTTTACGGTCATTTTGTTTAATACTGGTAACCAGATTATTAAAACAACCTGTTATCCCATTCAAAATCATCAATATCCTGTAAAATGATATGAGTTGTAAACAATGGATGTTTTGTATTGATTATATAATTGTATTCCTGTGGAATGATTGCTGATGGTACTTTTAATACCAGCGATTCATTTGAATGATACCATTTGGAGCCAATCTCCTGAAGTTCAACGTATGCCTCAATTGATTTCCAGTTTTCAGGCAAATCGCTGATGTCTAATTCTTTGATTAACGACTCATCAGTGATTAAAATGATTAATAATTTATATTGACTGGAGATATTTATGTAAGACCTGTGGGCAACCATTTCTAAGGTTGACAAAGACCTGCTGCTGCCGGTATAAATTACAAATTCATCCTTTTTATTCCATCTGTTTGATGCTCCGGAAGCAATTAACGAATGGGAATATTTTTCCCGGCAGATTTTAAAAACTTCCATGAATTACACATTATCGCCGTATTCGATAGCAGTTAGCCTGTCATCAATAAATTTGATACCTGTTATCGTATCTAAAAAATCCTTTGGAGGTTTATTATCCAGCAGATAATTTTCCTTAAGCAACCATTTATCAAAGTTTTCTTTGGTTTCAAAGACATCTATTCCATGTTCATATAGAGAAATTAATAACACAAGATGTTCTTTTATATTATCCTTTGATATGCTTTCGGGCTTTCTGTATGCTCTTAATGTTTTTGAATTAATGTTTAGCCAACCTGATATTATTTCATCATTTAAAGTTGTAATTTCTTTAAAATAGTTGAAATAATTCCAATTCACATTATTCTTTCTGATAAAGAAAAGAATCTTTGTAAAATTGCTGATTTCAGGAATTTCAGCAATGTTTTCTCTTCTTGTTATATTTTCTAAAGTAGCCATAAACTCTTTTTTTACAAATATAGGTAAATATTCCTGTTTCGCACGGTAAATTTACCTTAATGTGTGTTAAAACTAAACTGAACCAATAAATATAAATGTGGGAAAAAAGCTATTATTTTTTATAAAAATATTAAAGTGATAATCGATGCGGATACTGGTAATGAAATTGATGATATGCCAGCAATTGTACTTGCGTTAAAATCGGGCAAGGTTGACGCATTAGCTGTAACTGCTGCGCAATGGAACCGTGTTGAAGCATGTATACTAAGAGATTGACTCAGAATCTATTGGATGATTTTTGGAGGGTATTTTTAAAATAGCAGTTAAGGTTTATGATAGAGTTGGATATAAATCATTAATAAAACACATCGGCACAATACGCGGTATGACCATTCACATCTTGCTAATGAAATCAAAAGAAATACGGAACTTTCGCCATCGCAACTTTAAATTGTCGCATTTTTGCAAAGTGTAAGTGGATATCCCAAAGTACTTTTGCAGAAACATTAAAATTTAAAACAAATGCGAAAATTATCACTTTTCATTGCAACAAGTTTAGACGGTTACATTGCAAAACCTAATGATGACCTGAGTTTCTTGAGAATAGTAGAAAAAGAAGGAGAAGATTATGGATATGCGAAATTTACAGACACAATTGACACTTTGATTATTGGCAGGAAAACCTATGATTATGTGCTTAAAGAAATCGGCTCGTCACATTACGACAATGGGCAAAGAGATGTTTATGTCATTACCAGAACCCAAAGACCAAATGTTGGCAGGACAACTTTTCATACAGGAAGCTTGACCGATTTAGTTGAACAAGTAAAATCTGAAAACGGAAAAAATATTTATTGTGATGGTGGTGCGGAGGTAATAAACGAACTGTTAAAAAATGACTTGGTTGATGAGTTTATTATTTCAGTCGTTCCTGTATTGTTAGGGAATGGAACAAGATTATTTAAAGACGGACGACCTGAACAACTACTTGAATTTGTGACAGCAAAAACATTTGAAACAGGATTAGTACAATTACATTACAAACGAAAAAAATAAAAATGAGCAAAATTATATTTGACAGCGGAATATCACTTGATGGTTTTTTCGCAGGAGATAACAGAAGTCCTAAAAATCCTATGGGTGGTGTTTCAGGACAAATCCATTCGTGGATGTTTAATCAAAAAGCCTTTTGGGAATACTTGGGGGTCGAAGGAGGCAAAGAAGATGGGCCAGATGGAA
>CAWDAW010000006.1:0-505865 GCA_963800345.1 uncultured Prolixibacteraceae bacterium
AATGAATCGAGTTTCTTTTCAAATGACATTCTTGGAATATATGGATTAAGAAGTGCAGATATTAATGTGCCTTCAATTAGTGCATATAAAAGAAGGTTGCTTTCTTTCGCAGGTAGAGTTCAGTATGATTTTGACAGCAAATATTATTTAAATGTTTCGATCCGTGCTGATGGCTCAACAGTATTTGGAGCTAATAACAAATGGGGGTATTTTCCTGCAGTTTCAGCTGGCTGGAACATCTATCGGGAGGAATTCATGACAGATATTTCTGCTATCAGCAATTTGAAATTAAGGGCTAGTTATGGCAGTGTGGGTAATGAAGCCATAGGTCCGAATCAAAGTCAAAGTATTGCACAACAAAGAGATTATCTGTTAAACGGTAAAAAACTGACAGGATATGTACCGGGAAATAATCTTCTTTTAAGTGAAGTAGCAAATTGCAGGATAATCGCCTGTGAAGGAAGTGCCATCAGATTTGAGAATCTTTTCGAACATGGCAGGGGAGGAGATTTTGTACCAAATAACATCAGTAATTGTATTATTTACCATGGCAATTATGGAATTACATGCAGCAATGCAATTGTGGTAAATATTTCAGATGTAACCGTTTATCAATCCAGGAATGTAGCCTTTAATATTGTGAAAAGCAGCAGAACTCGATAAAAAAGTTGCCATAATCACTGACCATTACCATTAAATAGTTGACTACCAAGTAATGGAATACCAGTCCGATTCTGAGATTGTCCCGGAACTTGTATACAGGCTCATCGACATGTTCAACATCGAAAGCTGGAGTTTTGACATGGGGTTCTGGCACAAAGACAATAAAAAACTCCTGCAAGCATGGGTCGAAAAAGTTGTGATGCCAAAAAAGGGTAAGTTGAACAAAGAAGAAGCAGTAGAAGAAAAACTGCCTGTTTTTAAAAATTGAGGAACAAGCACAGTGCAGTAGAATCAAATATCAACGAACTGGAATGCCGGGGCCTGGACAGGTGCCCCGACAAAGGGTTCGAAAACTTTAAAAGGTACATCGGCCTGGCAGTCGGTGCATACAACCTCCGCCGGATAGGGGCAGAAATCATCGCACAGGAAATAAGCAAAAAAATGGCTGAACAGCAAAAGCTGGCAGCGTAATATATTATTGGTAAAAGGCATTTTACAACTCTTTACTGGGAAAGGTACGCCCTGCATAAAGGGAAAAATGCAATTTTTAACTGTACAAAGCCATTTTTATTAAAAAAATCGATGCACAGTAGAAAATAAGGAACCACTAATCCCTAAAATTATATGCCCAAAAAATAGATTGAAATACTGGTTTTAAAATTTAGTGCGTTTTCTTGCAGAGACTAAATAGTATTGTACAAAAAGATAAATTGAGTAAATGCTAAAAGCGAAAGGGTAAGCAACTTCTTTCCATACCAAATGTATCAGTGGTAAAAGAAATCACTGCTGAACGAGTAAAAAATAAAAGTTAGGGCTACTCCCCGAAGGTTTGGCCCCATGTTGTAAATTTGTTTTGCGAAACATTCACGACATGAGCAAAAATACAGAAATAAAATTTGTCGGACAGCTGATTTTTAAACAGGTTATAAATTTGATTGACGGAATCAATTTAACCAGTTTGGTAAATAAGCATAATGCCGATTATTATTATAAAGCCTTTAAGGCAAAAACACAGTTGATAACGGTTCTTTTCGGCATCTTAAGCCGCTGCGACTCGATGACTGAAATTTGCGAGGGGCTCCGGGCGATGAGCGGAAAACTGAACCTGCTGGGACTTGAAAAAGCTCCGGCCAAAAGTACTACTTGCGATGGGATGCGCAACCGCGACAATAAGTTCTTTGAAGATGTTTATTTTTAATTTGGTGCACCATTATCAAAGTTTTTTATCGGACAGCCGGACTTTAGGACTCACTTTTAAAGAGGTATTGCTGATAGATTCCACAACAATCCAGTTGTTCAGCGATATACTGAAAGGTGTTGGTCGTAACCCAAAGAACGATGGAAAGAAGAAAGGCGGGTTAAAAGTCCACATGCTCATCGATGCAGTTCAATCATTTGGACGGTTTATTAAAATTACTGAAGCCAAAGTACACGACAAGAATTTTTTGACAGAGTAGGATTTGATTTCGTACAGCATGGTTGTATTCGACAAGGCTTATAATTATTACCATCAGTTTGCTTTGTGGACAATGAAATCGGTATTTTTTGTTACCCGCATCAAAAAGAATGTAGTTTACACGGTTATAGAAATACTCCGGGAACACAAAAAAAGAAGATGGAAAGGCAATGGTACTGCGCGAAGAAATTATAGAAATTGAGTACTGTCCCGAAGACAAAAACGGCAAAAAGCAAACAAAGCAGAAGAAAAAACTTATCCTGAAAAAAGTATGCTACCAGGATGAACAAAACCGGTATTTTGAGTTTATCACCAACAGCATGGAAAGTACGGCAAAGGAAGTGGCATTCTTGTACAAAAAACGGTGGGGCATCGAGCTCCTGTTCAAGAAAATGAAGCAAAACTTTCAGCTCCATTACTTTTACGGGAGAACGAAAATCCAATCCATACGCAAGTTTGGTGTACACAAATTGCCCAGCTTCTGATGACCGTCATCCAAAAAATGGCACACACTTAAAAAGCATTTTCCGTAGTGGCATCCCTGGTTCGGATACACCTGATTAGTCTGCTGGACGTATATGAACTTCTTTGGAGCACTAAACGGGAATACTTGAAAAAAAACAGAGATTACCTCTTCATCTTTGCAAACAAAACTTGTATTTTAGGAGTGGTGACTTTAAAAATAGAAATAATAATAATTGACTATCAGTCATCTACTGAATATTTTATTCAGGTTTGTAGATTAGTCGGATAATAGTGAAAAATTTATTCTTTTTCAACTTTTTTCGTCGAGGAAAACTCTTTTGCTGCTTTCTTTTTCTTTCGTTTTGAAAAGAGCTTTCCAATTTCTTCCGATGGAGAAAACTGTAATAGATTTAGAGAATGGGAGTATGCCCGTTCAACCTCATTTTCTGTATTGAGCAGGTTCTTCATCCTTTCACTTTCAGTATAGGCGTCGTCTGGTTGCGGCCTGAAATCGAATTTTATGCTTTCAATGTTTTCCATTGCTTTTTCATAATCAGATCTTTCACTTGCTGACACGTTAACAGGCAGGACGTTGATAGTATCTAACTGAAGCGTTACAATTGGGTCAACCATCAATTGATACACTGTTACCACTTTTCGTATGTAAGAAATATGTGAAATAATTATTGAATCTCCGGGTAAAACCATCAAATCAAAAACACCGTTTGCCTTACTGATACTTTTTGCTGAGTTCCTTTCATTAAAAATATAACTGTCTGAAATAGGGTTGTTATTGCTATCAACTACCTGTCCTTGCATGAAAAACTCCTTCTCCTGCGAAAACGAATAAAAAGCTGCAAACACAAAAATCAGTAGTAAAAAATACTTCATGGTTGAAAATTGTATTTACGAAGTTCGGAAAATCAATGTTAAATAACCATCGAAAAAAATTAAATGATGTTAATTGATGAAAAATCAACTGAATTCCTGGTTAAAAAATATTGTTAAAACACGCAACAAATTTTTATAGTTTTTCAGTCATCAGATATATTCCATCTTCACCTTTTTAAAGAACTTCATTCTCAGGATTTGTACAATCCGTTTAACAACGTATTTACGCAGTTCAAGTTCCAGGGGCTGTTCAGGATCCTGATGGGCCCAGTTGATGCGGGTTCCCACAATTACATCAATAACATCATGCTGTAAAAGTAACTTTACGATTTCTTCGGGTGGTGAATCACCCAGCCGGGTATCACTGTCATAATTTTCGAGCAATTCCTCAACTTTGCCAAGGGTAAGTATTCCCTCGGATATCAACTCGAACCCATCCATTTTAGCAGCTGGTGGCAGTGTATTTTTTTCTTTTTTGATATGTTGAATTTTAACTTCGATGTTTAATTCCCGGGCTATTATTTCGGCAGTAGTTCCACCACAAATTATTTTTTTTCCCTGAAAATTTTTAATTCTTCCAACAAAATCAAAATCTTTAATTTTATAGAATGGCGGACCGGTAATCAGCATAAACTTACGCGGTTCCCTGAAATAAATTACTCCACAGGTTGCATCATCTTTCAACATAAAATTGTCGTTCATTACTGCCTGGTTAATTATTTTCCGTGCCAGCTTTGTTGCCGAAATATCCTCCATCCGTTGAATCTGGCTGATGGCGAATTCCTCAATTTTGTCAAGTCCCCAGCCCATTGAATACTGATTGCTTCCCAGTCCTGATTGTGTAATTCCGTCTGACATGAATATCAATCGATCTTCTTTTAAGGCTATAAATTCGCGGCATCGCAACAATTTTCCAAGGTTTTCTTCTCCCCTGATTTTTAGTTCAGATTCAACTGGCAGAAATGATTTTCCATTTCGTATTATCAATACCCGTGGATTATCGTAATTGGTGATACGAACAAGCCGGTCAGGATCCATTTCTATTATTGTAAAAGTTGCGTAGTTCTCTTTTCCGTCGCTGCTTTTGGGTAAAGCATTCATAATTATCCGTGTAGCAATTTCAGGTTTGGTGTGCATTTTCGTATATTTTACGGCCATTGTTGCAGTTAATGTTCCTAAAACGCTGGCCTTTATACCGTGACCAATTCCATCACTCAGAACCAATATGTTCCTTCCTTCACCCCGGCTCATGTCCGACTGAAAAACATCGCCACAGGCAATTTCCCCTTTTGGCCGTTTTTGCTGAACATCTATTTCCACATGGAAATCGATATTATTCGTCGTCGTCATACCTGTATGATTCAATGATTGAGTTAAGCAATTCTTCAATTTCGGCGGCATTTTCGCCAAGTAAAAAGGCTATTTTTTGCACCATTTCAATATTTTGTTTATTGATACGCTGAGCTCGGCTGATGATTTCATCGCGCACTAATTTTGGTGCCGACATGTCCCGGATTACTGCGCCCACAATTTTATTTTTATACAGAGTTACAACCGAAACATGAATCAATTTATTTTGAATTTTTAAATCCCTTTCAAGTGTTTCTTCTCCCGAAACCATTACACTTGTTAACATTTTGAAAATCACATCAGGCACAAGTACCTGAACCGACGCATCTTTTAACCCTGGAATGGTTTGAAATAAATCTTCAGTTTCTTCGCCCATCAGCCGTGCAAAACTTTCATTCGAATCAACCACTTTGAAATTACTGTCGATTATTACAATTCCTGCGCTTATTTTATGTAACATATACGATGAAACTTCCATTGATTCCTGTGCTTTTTCGAGGTGTTTCTGTGTCTTTTTCAGCTCGGTAATATCATTTATTGAACCCACAATCCCCACCACTTCGTCTTCATTGTTGCGTATTACTGCTTTGTTCAAGTATTACGTTAAGCGTACTTCCGTCCAAACGTTTCATTTGAGTTTCATAAATCTGCTCGCCTGGGTTTCTCAGTAATTCCAAATCGCGCTGGAAATAAGTTTCCGCGGTTTCCTTCGAGTGAAGATCATAAACTGATTTACCGATGATATTGGCTTTGGAGCGACCGGTGAATTTTTCGTGGGCTTTGTTGCACATTTGGTAAATTCCGTTTGTGTCCCTGTAAAATATGGGAATTGGCAGTGCATCAATTATTTTTTGATGAAATTCCGGGTCATCAATATTTCCTGCCAGAGTTGAATTTTTATCGTAAATCATAATGAAATATTTTTGGTAAACCAAGGGTGGAAATTAGGGAAATATCCGATGTTATTCAACTTATTTTATATGTTTAAGAATTAGTAAATAAGTAGTTTATTATAATTATTCAAAAGGTATTGCAACTATCTTTGCCCTGAAAACTAAATTCCATAAAATCAACAATTATTACATAATCGTGAAAATAAATGAGTTGATACAATTGACGGAGGGAAGGCTGGTAGCCGGTGATCCTGAAAACAAAATAAACATTGAAAGAGCATTTGGATCTGATTTAATGAGCGATGTTTTAACGCTTGATGATCATCATATTGTTCTGATTACAGGATTAGCAAATGTACAGTTAATACGTACGGTTGAAATGGCCGATGTTCCCGTAGTGCTTCTTTGTCGAAATAAAAAGGCAACTCCCGAAATGATTAATTTGGCAAATGAAATTGGGATTACATTTATTGAAACACATTTTTCGATTTTCAGGGCAAGTGGTGTTCTTTATCAAAATGGTTTAAAACCGCTGTACTGATGACAGAAATTCTTGAATTCAATATAAAGGGAGGGGATTTTATTCAGGCTGGAAAAGCATCGAGTAAAATAAAAAAGAAATTGAAACAACTTGGTGTTGAAACTTCTACTGTTAAACGGATTGTTGTGGCAGCCTATGAAGCTGAATTAAATGTTGTTGCACATGCCGTTAGCGGAAAACTTACTGCCATTTTTGAGTCTGATTACATTCTTTTAAATATTACAGATACGGGGCCCGGAATTGAAAATATAGATTTGGCCATGGAAGCAGGGTTTTCAACAGCAACAAAAAAAGTGCGTGAAATGGGATTTGGTGCCGGAATGGGTTTGCCAAATATTAAGAAAAACACGGATAAACTTGAAATAGAAAGTAAGGTGGGAGAGGGGACAATGCTTAAATTGATTATTAATTATTGATTAATTGATATTATTTGAAACGGAGGTCAAAATGAAAGTTATTGAATTGGTCGAAAAATTTGGATTAACAGTTTTTGCCGGTAAGGGTGGTTTGTCAAATGAAATCTCGGGGGGCTATGTTTCCGATTTGCTAAGCGACGTTATGGGATTTGCGCAGGAAAACCAGGTTTGGATAACCTTGCAAACCCACCAGAATGTTTTGGCAATTGCTTCGTTAAAGGATTTGGCTGCAGTTATTTTAGTAAAAGGATTTCAACCAGATTCTGAAACTTTAATGCACAGCAACGAAGAAGAAATTCCTTTGCTGGGAACCGAAATGGAAACTTTTGAAATTGCAGGAAAGATTTACAGGGAATTGAAATGGATGAATAATACTCGAATCTGAATTTTGGAAACGAGATTTCAGCATTTTAAAACTTAAACCCGAAACTTAAAACTCAAATGAACCAATACCGCGCCGATTTGCACATCCACACAATCTTGTCACCCTGCGCCGATTTGGAAATGACACCGGCAAATATTGTAAACCGAGCCAAAGAAAGGGGTTTACAAATAATTGGTATTACCGATCACAATTCAACAAAAAATGCCTTGTTGGTTAAAAAGCTGGCACAAAAAGCTGGCATTTATGTCTTAACAGGTGCAGAAGTTACCACAAAAGAAGAAGTTCATTGTTTGTCTTTTTTCGAATATGAAAATCAACTGAAACAGTTTCAGCAATTTTTAGACGATAACATCACAATCATTCCCAATCCCGACGGGCATTTTGGATATCAACCCGTTATTGACGAAAACGAAGATATTACTGAGTTGATCGCCAATTATCTTCCTGCAGCTTTAAAATCATCAATAAATGAAGTTCAAAAAGAAGTTGAAAATTTGAACGGTATTTTTATACCGGCACATTTTAACAGGCCCTCAAACGGACTTTTAAGTCAGCTTGGTTTTATTCCACCCAATTTAAAATTCGATGCTTTGGGCATTTCAAGTTTTAGTTCAGAAAAACATGTTCGAAAACATAATTTTATTCATCAGAAAATTACACTAATCCGCAACTCAGATTCTCATTATTTGGAACAAATTGGCGAAATTTACACGCTGTTTTATTTGGAAGAAATGAGTTTTACAGAAGTTAAATACGCTCTTAATCAGCATAATGGGCGGTATGTAAAAGTGCCATGAAAACATTATCGGATCACATTCTTGATATCATTCAGAATTCAGTTAACGCAAAATCAACATTGATTGAAATCATGGTCAGTTTAGATAAAAAAACTGACATTTGTGTTTTGAAAATTACTGACAATGGTTGCGGGATGAACAGTGAGGTTTTGGCACAGGCAACCAACCCGTTCTTTACAACACGAAAAACCCGGAAAGTTGGTTTGGGTTTGTCATTGCTGAAACAAAATGCAGAAAAGGCAAACGGCAAATTCAATATCACTTCTGAAGTAAATAAGGGAACAGTGGTAGAGGCAGGTTTTCAGTATTCAAATGTTGACAGGCCTGAATTAGGCGATATTTGGAACACGCTTTACTTAACAATGCTGGGTTACGAAAACGTGAACTTGATTTACGAACATCATACAAACAAAGGCAGTTTTAAATTCAGTTCATTCGAAATAAAAAGCAGTATTGAAGGGGTTTCGATGCGAAAATCCGAAATTAGAATTGCGATAATTGACTTTATTAAAAATAACATAACCGATATTCAATAACAGTTTAACCAAAAAAATCCAATTATGTCAAAAATAACATCGCTAGCCGATCTAAAAAGGATAAAGGAGGAAGTGCAATCAAAAATCAAACTCCGCGAAAACAGCAATAACCCCGAACGAGTGGTTCAGGTAAAAGTGGGTATGGCAACTTGCGGAATTGCTTCAGGTGCAAAAGATATTATGAAATATTTTGTGGAAGAACTCGAACAACAAGCTGTTGACGCGATTGTTACCCAAACCGGTTGTATGGGGTATTGTTATGCCGAGCCAACAGTAGAGGTTATTTTGCCAAACAGTGAGCCCGTGGTTTTTGGCTTTGTCAACAAATCAAAAGCCGAAGAAATAATTGATGTATATATTAAAAAAGGCCAGTTGATTGACGGCATTATCCCAATTACTTTTAAAACCATTGACGAATAAATGCTTCAGATTTTGAACGCTGAACCTTAAACTTTAAATTCAAAATTATGACCGATTACAGAATGCACATTTTAATTTGCGGCGGCACCGGTTGCAAGGCTTCTGAAAGCAATGAAATCAAAAACAAACTGAACTATTTTATCAGTGAATTTGATTTGGAAGATGAAGTTCAGGTGGTTTTAACCGGTTGCTTTGGCTTTTGCGAAAAAGGACCGATTGTAAAAGTGCTGCCCGACAACACTTTTTATACAGAAGTAAAACCTGTTGATGCTGAGGATATTGTAAAAGAACATATTATAAAAGGTCGTCCGTTGAAACGCCTGCTTTACAAGAATCCAAAAAATGATTACGCCGTTACTTCAATTGAAAACATTGATTTCTACAAAAAACAAATACGCATTGCACTGCGCAATTGCGGTTTTATCAATCCGGAAAATATTGAAGAATACATTGGTCGCGATGGCTATCAGGCACTGGGTAAATGTTTAACTGAATATACACCAATTGAAACCATCAACGAAATTAAAGAATCGGGATTACGTGGCCGTGGTGGCGGAGGTTTTCCAACCGGGTTAAAATGGGAAATCACAAGAAATGTAGAAGCCGACCAAAAGTACGTGGTTTGCAATGCTGATGAAGGTGACCCCGGTGCATTTATGGATCGTTCTATCCTTGAAGGCGACCCGCATTCAGTAATCGAAGCCATGGCAATTTGTGGATATTGCATTGGTTCCGACACAGGTTTGGTATATATCCGGGCCGAATATCCCTTAGCCATCGAAAGGTTAAAAATCGCAATTAATCAAGCCGAAGAATATGGTTTGCTGGGTGATGATATTTTAGGGACCGGGTTCAGTTTTAAAATAGAATTGCGTTACGGTGCAGGCGCTTTTGTTTGTGGTGAAGAAACCGCACTGATTCATTCTATGGAAGGTTTGAGGGGCGAACCAACTGTAAAACCACCGTTTCCGTCAGTTTCAGGTTACATGGGAAAACCAACAAACGTGAACAATGTGGAGACTTTTGCCAATATTCCTGTTATCATTAACAAAGGCGCCGGATGGTTTAATAAAATCGGTACCGAAAAATCAAAAGGAACAAAAGTTTTTGCCCTGGCCGGAAAAATCAATAACGTTGGTTTGATTGAAGTGCCAATGGGAACCACACTTCGTGAAGTGATTTATGATATCGGTGGAGGAATTAAAGATGGCAAAGGATTCAAATCGGTGCAAACCGGTGGACCTTCAGGTGGTTGTTTAACAAAAAAATTTCTCGATACACCAATAGATTATGAAAATCTTGTTGCTGCAGGTTCAATGATGGGGTCGGGTGGAATGATTGTGATGGACGAAGACGATTGCATGGTCTCAATAGCAAAATTCTATCTTGAATTTACGCTGGAAGAATCATGCGGAAAGTGCAGCCCTTGCCGCATTGGAAACAAACGGCTGCATGAAATACTGGATAAGATTACCCAGGGAAACGGAGATTTGGAAGATATTGAAAGGTTGAAAGTTTTAAGCAATGTAATTAAAGATACTTCGCTTTGCGGATTGGGACAGTCATCGCCAAACCCTGTACTTTCAACAATTGCCAATTTCGAGAATGAATATCTGGCGCATGTTCTGGAAGGAAAATGCCCGGCTGGACAGTGCAAATCACTTGTTCATTACGTGATAAATGAAGAATTGTGCAACGGATGTACCCTGTGTTTTCGCAATTGCCCGGTGGGTGCAATTACAGGCGAACGCCGGGTTGCCCATTTTATTGACCAGTCGTTGTGTATTAAATGTGGTGTGTGTTTCGAGAAATGTAAATTCAATGCAATTACAGTAAACTAAGGGGAAATGGATGTAATAAATCTTATCATCGATAATAAACCGGTAGTTGTTAAAAAAGGAACTACCATTTTGGAGGCGGCAAAAGGGATTGGAATTCACATCCCAACACTTTGCTATATGAAACTCGACGACCTGAACATAGAAAATAAACCCGGTGGTTGCCGCATTTGTGTTGTTGAAGTTGATGGACGCCGGAATCTGGCACCTGCATGTTGCACAGATGTTTCTGAAGGGATGAATGTAAACACCCATTCAATCAGGGCAATTAATGCACGGAGAACTGTCATGGAACTGATACTTTCTGACCATCCTGCCGATTGTTTGATTTGCGCAAAATCTGGAAATTGTGATTTGCAAAACATGGCTCATAATCTCGGCATTCGTAAAATCCATTACCAGGGAGAACAGTCGCACTATCGTGAAGACACTTCGCCTGCAATTATCCGCGAGGTAGATAAATGTATTATGTGCCGCCGCTGCGAAATGATGTGTAATGAAGTACAGACAGTTGGTGTGCTTTCGGCAATTAACCGTGGTTTTAACTCGGTTGTTGCGCCTGCTTTCGAAATGAATCTCGACCACTCGGTTTGTACTTATTGTGGTCAATGTGTTGCTGTTTGTCCAACAGGCGCTTTAACCGAAGTTGATGAAACGGGTAAAGTTGTGCGCGCGCTTTCCGATTCATCAAAAACTGTAATCGTTCAAACAGCTCCTGCCGTTCGGGCGGCTTTAGGTGAAGAGTTTGGTTATGAAGCAGGTACATTGGTTACAGGAAAATTGGTTGCTGCTTTGCGCCGTTTGGGTTTCGATTATGTTTTTGATACCGATTTTGCCGCCGACCTCACAATAATGGAAGAAGGCACCGAAATGCTTAACCGTTTGGGAAGACATTTGGCTGGCGACAAAGATGTGAAACTTCCCATTTTAACTTCGTGCTGCCCGGCCTGGGTGAAATTTTTTGAGCATCATTTTCCCGACATGAAGGATATTCCTTCAACTGCACGCTCGCCGCAACAAATGTTTGGTTCGATTGCCAAGACTTATTTTGCTGATAAACTTGGCATAAAACGAGAGGATTTGGTCGTAGTTTCAATAATGCCCTGCGTGGCAAAAAAATATGAATGCGGCCGGGATGAATTTAAAGTGAATAACAATCCGGATGTTGATTTTGCATTGACAACACGCGAGCTGGCTGCATTAATTAAAATATCAAATATCAACTTCAGAACTCTTCCAAACGAAGAATATGATAATCCGTTGGGAGAATCAACGGGCGCAGCCGTAATTTTTGGAACAACGGGTGGTGTTATTGAAGCTGCGGTAAGGACTGCTTATGAACTGCATACAAAAAAGGAATTGCCGCGTTTGAATTTCGATGAATTGCGCGGCATGGAAGGAATTCGCAAGGCGACAATCGATTTCGACGGAACACCAATAAATATTGGTATTGCACACGGACTTGGGAATGCACGCAAACTGCTGGAAGAAATACAAGCCGGTAAAAGTGAGTTTCATGCCATTGAAATCATGAGTTGTCCCGGCGGTTGTATTGGTGGTGGAGGCCAGCCCTACCATCATGGAAATGCTGAAATCCTAAAAAAACGACAACGTGCAATTTACCAGGAGGACACAAAAAAGTCAATTCGTAAATCGCATGAAAATCCGTATATCATTCAACTTTACAAAGAGTTTCTGGATAAACCGATGAGTGAAAAAGCGCATCATTTGCTGCACACAGCTTATTTCGACAGAACGGAGTGAGGTTGGAGTTCAGAGTTCATCCTGATAGCTATCGGGATAGAGTTCAGAGTTCAGAGTTGTACGTCACATTGAGCGTAGTCGAAATGTGTTTACAATTTCATCGGGTACTGAGTTCAAAGTTCCAAGCCAAATGTTTAAAGTTTTAAGTAAAATAGCTAATAGTAATTTAAAAATCAATGAAAAACTTGATTATCCTGATATTGCTGGTTTTACATTTCAGCAATGTTTTGCTCAAAGAAGTGAAAAATTAAAAGTTGACAAGACAGCAAAAATGATTTTTACTTCAACAGAGTTAAAAGGAATTGAAGAAATGATCCAATTTGTTGATGGTTTGGTATCCGACAGTACCGAATATTGAAGAAATTAATCAGGCCTATCACGCTTATTTTGACAATTACAAATCTTATATTGAAGCAGGGACTTTTTATCCTGCACTTATAAAGGATTCAGTAAAATTTGAATTTTTGGAAACTATCGACAAAGCAGCTTTTGATGCAATTTGGCGAATAGACGATTCGGTAAGAAAGATAAGATTCAGAACTTTGTCATTGGACAGTGTAACTGGAATTAAAACGCTTGAATTGAACTATTTGGGTAAGTATTTAAAATATATGAAAGAAACTGGGAAAGCTGATAGCCGATATGCAGACTTTCTTAATTTGATAGAAATCTCGGGAGATATTCCTGCATCACTTGCTACTTGGTTTCCAACGCATCATCAGGAATTTGACTTTACTTTATTTAAAAACCGTTTGTGGGCATCTGTTTTCTTACTTAGATTAGGTGACCCGCTTGAAGAAAAAGTAGAGAGATATTTGAAGGCAAAAAATAATTAATCTCCAGCTTTTAAGTTATTGCATCACTAAATATTAGAAGTTTCTGAATTTACATTCATTTTATAACTTTGTTGTAAACATTTAAATTGAAAAAATGACAACTGTAACGATAAAAATAAATGCCCGGACGCGCAAAACACAATATTTACTTGGGTTGATAAGTGAAATTGCAAAAAACGATAAAAACGTTGAGATTATTGGTAATGTAGAAGGTCCATATAATCCTGATTTCGTAAAGGAAATACTTAAATCACGTGAAAGTAAGGGAAAGGTTATTAAAACTGAGGATTTATGGAAGTAGTTTATAAAGATATGGCACTAAAAGACTTTGAACATTGGAAGAAAAGTGGGCAAAAAAACATCCAATCGAAAATATCCAGACTTATCGGTGATATACTACTTCATCCTAAAACCGGATTGGGACAACCCGAACAACTTAAATACGAATTGACCGGCTTATGGTCGCGGCGGATTGATAAAGGAAATAGATTGATAAAGGAAATAGATTGATATATGAAATATTTGAAAAGGAAATCCATATTATTTCATTACAGGGGCACTATTTCGATAAATAAAAAATTCAGAATTAATTGTCATAAACTCTAAAAAATGCCAAAAATAAAATTATCCGAAAATACTGTACAAACCATAAAAAGTGTTTGCGCAGAGTTTGATAACAAAGAGAGTGAATTGATTAACGTTTTGCACAAAGTACAGGGTAAACTCGGTTATCTTCCGGCCGAAGTGCAGGAAGTTATTGCAAAAGAATTGAATACTTCTGTTGCAAGAGTTTACGGCGTGGTTACTTTTTACAGCTATTTTACAATGATTCCACGTGGTGAGTTTCCAATTTCAATTTGTATGGGTACAGCTTGTTATGTGCGTGGGGCAGAGCAGGTTTTGGGTGAATTTAAACGGCAGTTAAAAGTAGAAGTTGGCGAATCTACACCCGATGGAAAATTCTCACTCAACTGTCTGCGTTGCGTTGGCGCTTGTGGCCTGGCTCCGGTTGTAACTATCGGAGAAAAGGTTTTTGGAAGGGTGGCTCCAACCCAGGTAAAGGAAATTATTGCTGAATACAGGCAGGGTTGCGCTAGTGAAAATGCAAAATCGGCATAGGGTTAATAAACAATGACCCTTCCCCCTGGCACTGTTTTAATTACCATACTTTGCCCCACTCCCGCACGGGAACGTTGAGATAGATTCCTTATTGGTGATGCCTGATGCTGGATACTTTGAATCTGCAACCTGTAACCCGTTACTCTAAATAAAACCAAAAAAACTCTGAACCCCTGAACTTTGAACTCCGAACCCTGAACCTCTCTACTGTTTTGGCATTGCATTTAATTTCGCCAGCCCGCCCTGTGAGGTTTCACGATACTGGCTTTGCAAATCAATCCCGGTGGTGTACATGGTTTCCACAACTTCATCAAAACTAATGCGGTGTCTTCCATCTGAAATAATTGCAAAAGTTGTGTGTGCCACGGCCCTTTCAGCCGCAAAGGCATTTCTTTCGATGCAAGGTATTTGAACCAGCCCGGCAACAGGGTCGCAGGTTAATCCAAGGTGATGTTCCAATCCCATTTCTGCGGCATATTCAATCTGGTAAATTGTACCTCCCATGAGTTGCGTTGTTGCTGCCGAAGCCATGGCGCAGGCGGTTCCAACTTCACCCTGGCAACCAACCTCGGCACCCGAAATTGAAGCATTCTTTTTAATTAAATTACCAATGAGACCTGCAGTGGCTAGCGCCCTTAAAATGGCAGTTTTATCAGATTTATAAACTTTTTGAGCATGAACAAGAACCGATGGCATTACTCCACAAGCCCCGCAGGTAGGTGCAGCTACAATTTTACCGCCCGAGGCATTTTCCTCAGAAACTGCCAATGCATATGAAAATAATTGTGAACGACGTTTAAATGGAGTTGCATAGTTTTTCCCTTTTGAATAAAAGGATTGCGCTTTTCGCGGAAGTTTTAAAACTCCGGGTAAAACACCATCGCGATTTAAACCACGTTCAACGCTGTCCTGCATCACTTGCCAAACTTCTTCCAAAAAATGCCAAATATCAGCTCCTTCATAATCTTCTATAAATTCCCAATATTGCTTTCCGTTCAGGTTGCACCAGTTCATTATTTCAGCCAGATTTTTATGCTCGTAAATTTCTGTAGTTTCCGATTCTGTTTCGTCATCGACAATGGTTCCGCCGCCAACACTGTATGCAGTCCATTCATTAAGTATTGTTTCATCGGATTTGAATGCTTTAAATTTTAGTGCATTTGGGTGTTTTGGGAGAAATATTGCCGGCTCCCACTGAATGTCAAATTTGTAATTTTTAAAGGTTTCTTTAATTGCCCGGTCGGTTAAATGTCCCAATCCGGTTGCAGCAAGACTGCCGTACAAAACAACTTCAAAACGATTTGCCGAACCATTCTTTTCCAAAAACTTTTCAGCTGCTTTTTTGGGTCCCATTGTGTGACTGCTCGATGGTCCGTGTCCAATCCTGTACAATTCTCTAATCGATTCCATAATTGATTTTCTTCGAAACAAATAAAAGAATTCTGAATTGAAAAAAACATGACTAAAACTTATTAATTTAAGTGTTTAAAAAAATCAAAATCTTTTATCGCAGGAAACTCGGGTTTCAAACAGTATTTTGTATTTTTAGCGAAAACGAATTAACTATGAAAAATCTGAGTTTAATATTGGTTGTTGTAGTTGCAACTTTTATTGCCTGCACAAAACCACAACAAAAAAGTATAGAAATGCCTTACACAAGCGAAAATTTCGAAAGTGTGATTGACGGAAAACCAACCCGTTTGTTTACACTCGAAAACAAAAACGGAATGGTTGTTACATTAACAAATTACGGTGCAAAGATTGTTTCGGTTTATACGCCCGACAGAGAGGGAAAATTTGCCGATGTAATGCTTGGTTTTAATTCCATTGACGAATATCAGCAATATGGCGCAAGTCATGGTGCAGTTGTTGGCCCATTTGCCAATCGTATTGCCAATGCAAGTTTTACAATTGAAGGTGATACTTTCAAACTTCCTGCAAACAATGGAAAAGCAACTTTGCATTCAGGTCCGGATAGCTGGTATCGCAAAGTATGGGATTTTAACGAAAATGGAAATTCTGTAACTTTTACCATCACAAGTACCGATGGTGAATTTGGTTTTCCCGGAAATAAAACGGCAAAGGCAACATATACCTTAACTGATGAAAATGAGTTGAAAATTGATTATGAAGTTACTACCGATAAAACCAGCCCGATAAATGTTACAAACCACAGTTATTTTAATTTGCGAGGTGAAGGAAATGGTGATGTTCTTGGTCATGTTTTGGTAATCAATGCCGATAAATCAACGCCGGTGAATGAGGAAATGATTCCAACGGGTGAAATAGTTGATATTCGCGGAACCGATCTGGATTTTACAACGCCGCATTCTATTGGCGAACGAATTGATTCGGACAACCAAATGATCGTTTATGGTTCAGGTTACGACTTCAACTATGTTATCAATAAAAATGAAGGCGAACTTGGTTTTGCAGCCAGTGCCTACGAACCCGAAAGTGGAAGGTACATGGAATGTTTCACAACAGAACCCGGTGTTCAGCTTTATACAGGAAATCATTTAAGTGGAAAAGAAATTGGGAAAAGCGGGGTTGCTTATACAGAACGTACAGGATTTTGTCTTGAAACACAACATTTTCCAGATAGTCCAAATCAGCCGGATTTTCCTTCAACTTTGGTAAAACCGGGTGAAACTTTCAAATCAACAACAATTTATAAATTTTCGGTGAAATGATTTGATTTTTTATGTCTTGATACTCGATACTTTATGTCTTGATACCTGAGTCATCATACTTTTTACTTAATCTTTCACCCTCATAAACCTGAATAAATTCAGCATCCAATTGGGTAGCGGGTGATGTCCGCGTTTGCGTAAATCAATATACCAGCCTATTTTTTTGAGTAACGGAATTTTATGTGTTTCCACAAATTCGATCAATGTACCTTCTGGTGCCTGAATATAGGCAAAACTACCGGCAGCCTCGCCCATATCAAAGGTTTCCATGGCGTGGGCACTGTCAACAGTAAACGGAAATCCCAGATCCTTCACTTTCTCCCTGAAAATATCTATGCCGTTAATATCGAAACAAAGATGGATGAACCCGGGATCGCCCCATATGCGGCCTTCGTAAATATTGCGTGGTTCGCGGTCGAGTACCTGAACAAGTTCAATTACCGACTGACCAAAAAAAGGGCTGAATGCGCCACTTTTAATGTCAGAGTGTTTGAGTAAAACACGACGAAATTTATGATCTCCACCGGGAATACCTTTAAAATCATCAAAAAAGCCAGTTTTATCGTAAACTATTTTATCGTATTGAAGAATCTCCTGGTACACTTTCAGACTTTCAACCATATTTTTTACACCGATAACGGCTCCATAAATACCACCGTTGACTGATTTTTCTTTTTTTCTGAAAATTTGTTTTTCATGTTTTACTTCCCACATGTTGTTGTAAATATCTTTCAGATAAAAGTGTTCGTTTTCTACCGGATCCTTATGAATTGAACCCAAAAGATTCAAGCCCGAATTTGTAAATTTTGAATAGGCAGTTGCGATATTTCCCGTTTTAATTTTACCGATATTAATGCCCAAATCGCCCAGTTGAATCTCAAACGGACAAGGTTCGGGCGTTTTACCTGTATGCTGCCAAATCTCAAAACCGCCGCCCCCCTGCATGTTGAGCGCTAAAACCGCATGTCGCGTTCGTGTTTTTCCTTCTGTGTGAGCGAGCATCAATTCGGCAGTTGCTTCTTCTTCAAACATTCTGATATCCATTGCAAAATGTTCGCGATACCATTTCCATGCTTCTTTTACATTTTCAACCCCAACTCCCAATTGCTGAATCCCATTAATCTTTGCCGACATTTTGTATTTCTTTAAACTTTAAACTTTATACTGATAATTATCTGGATTGAACTTTAAACCTTGAACTCTAAACTCTAAACTCTAAACTCTGAACTCTAAACTCTGAACTCTGAACTCTAAACTCTGAACTCTAAACTCTAAACTCCATTAATCCTTTATTCTCGATGACAAATAATAGTAAAGCCGCGGTAAAAATCTACGGATATGAACCATAATAAGTTCCTTTCCTCCTACCAAAATTTCTTTTTTCTCTTCTTTTAAACCCTTGTAAATAATTGCCGCGGCCCTTTCAGGTGAAATTCCCGTATCTTGTCCGGCATCCATTTTTCCATGGGTTTTTCCGTCTTTTGTAATAGCATTTACTGAAATATTCGTTTTTACACGGCCCGGAATAAATATAGAAACCTGAATATTGTTTTGTTTGTTTTCGGCACGCAAACTTTCGAAAAAACCATGTAAGCGCGTGTTTGGTTGCCGAATAGGAAGAGCGGTAAGGAAAACCAAATTTTCCTACAAGACTTGAGGTAACCGCTAACTGGCCACCTCCGTTTTTAATCATTTCGGGTAAAACTGCTTTTGTAAGCGCAATAGCGCCAAAAAAGTTTATTTCGAAAATTTTGCGGTCAACAAACATGGGTGTCTCACTTACCAGTGAACGTTGGCTAATTCCTGCAAACTGGTAAAGACAATCAATTTTAATATGCAAGTCGAGTACCTTTTGAGCGGCTACTGCTACCGATTTTTCGTCGCTTAAATCCATTGGAGCGATGACAGTTGTACATCCGTTTTTTTCGCATGCCTTTGCGACTTCAATAAGTCCTGCTTCGTTTATGTCCGACAGAATAAGTTTTGTGTTTTCTTCAGAAAATTTAAGTGCAACTGAACGGCCAATACCTGAGGAAGCTCCGGTAATCCAAATTGTTTTGTTTGTAAAAATCATATTATTTTTGATTCTGAAGTGCGAAGATAACAGAATATTTAAGTGGTAAAAGTTTAATTTTTAATTTTGATTTTCATTAGTTTTAAATTTCGAAACAGGTCGAATTGTAAATATGAACACTTAAATTTGAACAACATTAAATTTAAAATTATGAAGGCAATTGTATTCATTTTTTTTGTTTTGCTCCTCATTTTTCTCGAACGCACAGCATATTCAAAATGAAGCTCGATGCACTTGTATCACCCAGGCAGGCTCATCAGGTTATAACAGTTGGAGGAAAAAATGCCGATATCCAGGGTTTTACAAACCTGTCGGTTCAGTATGCAATTGATGCAGTTGCAAAAACCGGCGGAACTGTACATTTGAATCCGGGAGTCTATAAAATAAAAGCTCCGGTTCGGATGAAATCAAATGTAAAATTGGTTGGTTCCGGCAAAGAAACGATTTTAAAACGAGGTACAGGCGTTCAAACAAAGTACGTTGTTGATGCTGATTTTGGAGAACTTAAACTGACTGTGGAAAATTCTGATGGTTTTGAAACCGGAATGAAAGTTCAGATTACAGATGATGAAAACAGCGGTTGCTGGAATGTATCAACAGCTTATATTTCGGATATAGTTGATAACGTAATTTATATTGATAAAGGTTTAATCCGCGATTACCGTTCCGATAAAAACGGATTGGTTTCAAATGCGTCCTCGGTTATTGAAGCTCTTGATGTTGAAAATTGCAGCATTTCTGATTTAACTGCCGATGGAAACCGTGCAGATAATTTTTTTGCTGACGGTTGCAACAGCGCCGGAATCCTGATTTTACGCTCGAAAAATGTTACTGTTGACAATGTTCATGTAAAAGATTTTAATGGTGAAGGAATCAGTTGGCAGATTACTGAAAATGTAACTATAAAAAACAGCGAAATTTCGGGCAGTGGAAATACAGGATTACACCCCGGAACAGGTTCTCCTTTTTCTGTTATCGAAAATAACGACATTCACCATAACGATAACGATGGACTTTTTATCTGCTGGCGGGTGTACCAAAGCCGGGTTTCAAACAATAAAATGCACGATAATGGAAGGTTTGGTATTTGCACCGGACATAAAGATGTTGATGTTGTTTTTAGCGATAATCATATTTTCGATAATAAAAACGATGGTGTTAATTTGCGCGGGGAACGGGAAGCAAATGCGCCGCATGGAAATACTTTTGTTAGGAATATTATTGAAAATAACAGCGGATTTGGTTTTTCTGTAAATTCAAAAGCAAATGATTTGTTGTTAAAAGAAAACATTTTTAAAAATTCGGCCAAAACCCAGAAAGCAGCCATTTATATTTACGAAGGCGGTTCAACTCCCAAGCTCGAAAACAATCAGTTTGAAAAACATGAGTTGGGAGAGATGGTTTTTGAAGCCTCCCCCGGCCCCTCCAAAGGAGAGGAGTAGGGAAGAAAGCACATCTCAGAAATCCCGGTTCAATTGTTCTAATAAAGGCAATGTGCAAACCAACATTTAAAAGAAAGAATAACAAATAGTCAATAAGGAGTAAGAAATCAGAAAGTTTTAAAAGAATATCCAAATTAGTGAATTTCCTTCTCCCCTCCCTCGGAGGGGCTGGGGGAGGCTTCCGGAAACAAATAACTAACAAAAACAGCCATACCAAACGCCAGCAGATAACTTGCCAACCGTTCTGAAATTCCGGTTGGTTCAAGCAGCCATGTTTTCCAGATAACTGCTGAAAGTGTTCCGGTAATTAAACTTGCAAAAACCCCTGCGCGCGACAATTTTTTCCAGAAAATCAGCAAAACAATTGCCGGACCGAATGAAGCGCCAATTCCACTCCATGCGTAAGAAACCAATCCATAAACAGTATCTTCCATGGTAATGGCAAGTAAAAATCCAACAAGCCCTACTACAAGTGTGAGAATCTTATTCAGGAGGAGCATTCGTTTTTCTTCAAGTTTCCTTTTGGCAACATGAACATAAAAATCTTCTGTCATCGATGAAGAAACAACCATCAATTGAGACGATGCAGTTGACATCATCGCCGAAACTGCTCCCGATAAAAGTATTCCTGCTAAAATTGGATTAAGTAAAGTCATTACCATAACCGGCATAATTTTTTCTGAATCAGTCGCAACAATTGCAGCGGCATCGCCCAAAGCTCCTGCCTGCACCAGTTTGTAGCCGATAATGCCAATCATAAAGGCGCCCATATAAGCCAGCAAAGTCCACAAAACTGCAACCCACCTACTTTGTCTGGTCTCCTTATTGCTACGCATTGCCATCATTCGCACAAGCAATTGCGGCTGTCCTGTATAACCAAATGCCCAGCTCAATCCGTTAAGAATCATCAACCAACCTGAAGCCTGCTTAACTGTTCCGGCATTCAACTGCATGGTATAACTTGCCTGCTGAATGGTTTCGGCGATATTTATATTATAGGTGGCGGCAATTTGCAAGGCGATAATTGGCAAAACAACACAGGTAACCACCATTAAAATTGCCTGAAATGCATCGGTGGCAACTACAGTTATAAATCCTCCAAGCATGGTGTATACAGTAACGAGCAGCGAACCGATTACCATTCCCCAAAATGGATTGATATTAAATGTATCGTTAAAAATTTTACCGGCACCGCTAAATTGTGCCGCGATATAAAGTATAAAAAAGAAAATAATTATGAGGGAAGAAAGGATTCCGAAGCTACGGTTTGTGCCGGTAAATCTTTTTGAGAAAAGTCCTGGAACTGTTAATGCCCCGGTTTGTTCAGTGAGTTTTTGCAAGGGTTCGGCCAAAAAAGTCCATAAAAACAAAATACCCGAAACACAACCAATTGCCACCCAAATTGCCGCCATTCCCTTCGAGTAGGCAAGTCCTGTCAATCCCAGAAGTAACCATGCTGATTCGCCGGTTGCCCGTTCGGATAGTGCCAAAGAAAAACCTGAGATTTTATTGCCTCCCAAAACAAAGTCGTTGTTGGTTTTTGAGCGACGTGCCGACCAGGCAACAATTCCGATTAAAATAACAAGATAGGCGATGAATACAGCAATCATGAATGAAAAAGTATGTTAAGTAAGGAGTTAAAGATAAGAAAATAAAAGCACGGACTTAGAAAGTCCTTGTCCCAGAGGACCAGGAGAATCCTTTCTCCTGATTTAAAAATGATGTTCTGATTTGAGTTTAGATCACGGACTTGGAAAGTCGGTGTCCCTTCCAAAGGAAAGTCCGTGTCCCTATTTTAACTTTTCCGCTTTCCCAGGAATTCTAACTTCGAATTTTGCAGCCGATTCTTTTCCCTTATCAGAAAAAGTGCAATCGAAAATTATTGAATGATTTCCTTTTGATAATTTGAAATCATCGGGATTGACTTTAAATCCGCCGGACTTTTTGAAGATTCTCATCCAGTATTTCAATCCAATCGCCACCTGTATATTTGGCCGACTGGCCTGCATTTAACGAAACCGGAATTTTAATATCCCTGTTATTGTCAAGTTCTATTTTTAGTTTCGAAATAGTGGCGTCTGTGGCTGTTAGTATGAAATTCAAATTGGCATTTTCTTCCTGATTTTCAAATTTAAAAGTGGAAAAAAGCGGTTCACCAGGTTGGCGGACTTTATCTTCGTGTTTGAATTTAAAGGATTGAATTTGCCTTAAATTCCATTGGTTTTCCGCGGTTGTTTCGAGGCTGAATTCATTGTTTATATCTTTCATCCGTTCTTTTTGTTCTTCTGAAAATGCATTTCCCATGCGTGCTTTTTCCCACTCGCCAATGAGTTTTAAAATTTCACCGGCCTGTCCGTTTGTTTTCATTGCCCTGTCATCGGAAACAAATGCGTAACCCGCGTTAAACGCTGCTGAGCGGGCAAGCATCCACTCAATATCTTCAACAGGTGTGTTGTAGCGCATGCTAAACCAGCCCAACATTCCGGGCATTAAATTGCGCTGAAAATATTGCTGATTTTTCAAGCGGTATTCGGTTTGACTTTCCCTGAACCCGGCGTACCAGGGCTCGCCCCAGTTCATACGACTGTAAATGTGCCAGAAATAATGGGTGGTCCGGCTGGCATCGGTTATCATGTGATGTTTTTTCATCTTCCGAAAGGTTGTCCCACCAGGTTTTTGTAAACAGAATTTCGCCATAGTTTCCCATTCCTGTCGATCGGTTTCCTTCCAAACCGTCAAACGAAATCTGGCGCAATCCACAGTAATTGTATAATTCAGCAATTCGTTTTGCCTGTTCGATACTTAATTCGGGATTGGTGAGAAAAACTTTGTAGCCATGGTCAGCGAGTTTGCTTATTTCAGCATCTTTTTCGTGTGCCTGCGCTTTTGTTTCCCATGCACCACGCTGGCAGTTCAGTAGTTTCCATGGCGCCGAATCCGAAACTTTGTCATAACGGATAAGTTCCTGGCCAACCATTACCCCATGTAAATTATTGTTTTCGTATTGATTAAAAAAATCGGGCGATTCGATTGGAATTTCTGTTTGTGTGGCATCAATATTTTCGGTTAAAGCTGAAGAGCCAACTTTTGCCAGGCGTGGGTCGGGAACGGGCGTTACATAAGGATCGTTTGTAGTTGTGAAGTTGGATAAGGTATGAAGTCCCAGATAAATGCCTTCTTTTTCAGCTTTTTCAACACACATTTTTAAACCATCCCAGCCATTGGGGAATTCAGCCTCATTCAATTCAAAATGCCCCCAGTTTTTAAACGGACCAGGATGATATAAATAACGCAACCCGGCTTGTTTTGTATAGGCAATTGCTTCTTCAATATTTTTTTCATTATAGCCGTAAATCAAATAAGCGGCAGAGGCAGATCGCGACTGCTTTCCCCATTCACCGTCAATCATTGGGTGGGGAAGACCTTCCGCTATTTCAATCGCTCCGAGGATTTCAAGTGTTTTGTCAACCGGGCAGCCAAACAAGGCAATTTTCGACCCGATAATTCCCCCATCGTCAAAAACCGGCGAAACGTAATTTGTATGACTTAGATTTTCAATAATCCGTTCTTCAGTTCTGTTTCTGCAATAAGCCTGTAAGGTACTTCCAAATTTTTCGGGTTTGGCTGCTTCAACACGGTACAAAGTTTCACGTTTGTTCTCTTCGTTTAAATCGGAGTAATCTTCCTGTTCAAAAATGTCGAACTGGGGCATGCAATCGTTATCTGTCCATGGGTAACCACCCAATGTTTTTGGATTTAACGCCTGAATTCCGATTGCATATTCATCGCCCCGAACCACACCAATTGTTTCCCCGATTATTTTTCGAATGGTTGTTGGGAAAGGGCCCCAGATAATCAATTCAACATTTTCAGGAGAATTAAATTCTATAAGTTCAAAGGTGATATGAGTTGGTTTTTCTTCGACTTTAATTTTAGCCTCCAGGTTTTTTTCAAATTGAACAGATAAAATTTTATTTTCAAATGATGCGGAAAACGGGTAGAATATTTTGGAATTTACCCGGCAGGAAATAAAAGGAGCGAGCGTATCAACAGAAATGTAGTTTTGATTTTTGTTCCTGTCAATCAGTTGATTAATATTACCCTTTTTGTCAATTCCAACCTGAAAATTATCGGATTTAAAAGTTACCAATGTTTGATTTTTATTGCATGAAGCGAACAACAACACAATTGCGGCAAGTAGTAACAGTTTTTTGTTCATTTTTGAATGATTAAATATTTCACTTTCAAACTTAACAAAATTCTGTAAAGGATAATTTAGCTCGTTGTAAAGATTCCTGTTATTCAATAATTAATAGCTTTGTAATTAAACAATTAATTTATTCAAAAATGAAAAAATATTTATTTCTGATTTTGGCTGTTGTAGCGGCATACAACGGATTCACCCAAACCGGCAAAGTGATGGAATCGTTAAAATTTGAAAGCAGGAAAGTAGGATACCCGGTTGAATATTCAATTTATTTGCCAGCTGATTACGAATCATCCAATCGAAGTTATCCAGTGTTGTATTTGTTGCATGGATATTCGGATGACGAAACCGGATGGATTCAGTTTGGCGAAGCAAATTCAATTGCCGATAAAGGAATTGCAAATGGAGATTTTTCGTCATGCATAATTGTAATGCCCGATGGAAAAGTTTCATGGTATGTAAACAGTTTCGATGGCAAAGATCCCTGGGAGGATATGTTTGTACAGGAATTTATCCCTTTTATTGAGAAACAATACCGCATTCGGGCACAGAAAGAATTTCGTGCAATTGCAGGGCTTTCAATGGGTGGATATGGTGCGTTAACCTTATCGATGCGGAATCCCGACCTGTTTTCAAGTTGTGTTGCAATGAGTTCGGGGACATTTACGGATGAGGAAATTATGGCAAACAACGATTACGATGGATATTTTAAAAACATTTACGGGCCAAAACCGGATGGAAAAGTGAGTGAGCATTGGATAGCATATAGTCCGCTTCATTTGCTTGATTCAGTTGACAAGGATAAACTAAAATCAATCAGATTTTATATTGATTGTGGAGATGATGATTTTTTATATAAGGGAAATTCGGCACTGCATGTAAAAATGCGTGATTTGGGAATTCCACATGAATATCGCGTAAGGAAGGGAGTCCATGAGTGGAGTTACTGGAGAACAGGTTTGTATGACGGATTGAAATTTGTTTCTCAAAGATTTCACAGATAGTAGAAAATCATGAAGAGTAAAATGCATTGCATAAATAAGAAAAAGTAACCATTAATGAGAAAATAATATAGGTTAAATGAAAAAGCAGATATTTGGTTTTCTGGCAATTGCATTCATTGCCCTTTCGTGTGCTTCAAATATTGAAGTAAAGCCGCCGGTAGCGAAAAAAATACCCAAAGAATTAACAATTCATGGTGACACCCGGATTGATAATTATTATTGGATGAATGACCGCGATAATCCTGAAGTTATTGCGCATCTCGAAGCAGAAAATGCATATACGGATGCAGTTATGAAACATACCGAGCCACTTCAGGAAAAGCTTTTTGAGGAGATAAAATCAAAAATAAAGCAGGAAGATGAATCAGTTCCGTATAAGGATAATGGATATTATTATTACTCTCGAACGGTTCCTGAAAAAGAATATTATTTGATTTGCCGTAAAAAAGGAACTTTAGATGCACCGGAAGAAATTGTGCTGGATGTAAATAAAATGGCTGAAGGTTATGAGTACTTTGCTGTTGGTGGCTCAAAAATCAGCCCCGATAACAAAATTGTTGCTTATGGAGTTGATACTGTTAGCAGAAGACAGTACACTGTTTGTTTCAAAATTCTGGAAACTGGTGAAACACTTGCCGATATTATTCCAAATACAACCGGAGGAGTTACATGGGCAAACGACAACAAAACAGTTTTTTATATGCTCAAGGATGAGGTTACTCTTCGTTCAGAAAAAATAATGAAACACATTTTGGGTACACCTGTAGAAAAAGATGAAACTGTGTTTTACGAGGAGGACGAAACTTTTAATGCTTATATTTTTAAAACTAAATCCGAAAAGTATTTAATTATTGGAAGTGAAAGTACATTGACCTCCGAATTTCGGTTTTTAGATGCAAACAATCCCAATGGAGAATTTAAGATTATTCAGCCAAGAATAAGAGGTTTGGAATATTCTGTAGATCATTTTGGTGACTATTTTTATATTCGCACCAATCTTGATGCACAAAATTTCAAACTTGTTAAAACACCTGTCAATAAAACGGAAAAGGAAAATTGGGTGGAAGTAATTCCGCATCGCGATAATGTGTTTTTTGGTGATTTTGATTTGTTTAAAAACTTTCTTGTAGTGTCAGAAAGGAAGGAAGGTATAACACATTTACGGGTAATGCCATGGGTCGGAGAGGGATATTACATAAGTTTTGATGAGGAAGTTTATACCGTGCGTTCGAATGTTAATATGGAATTTGATACCGATATTTTGAGGTTTAGCTACACATCTTTAACAACACCAAATTCAATTTTTGACTACAATCTTGCAACAAAAGAAAGAGTTTTATTGAAACAGGAAGAGGTACTTGGTGGATTTGAAAAAAGCAATTATGAAACAAAACGTGTTTATGCTACTGCAATAGATGGTACAAAAATTCCAATGACTATCGTTTATCGAAAAGGAATGGAGAAAAACGGGAATAATCCTGCATTAATTTATGGTTATGGATCTTATGGTGCGACAATGGACCCAACCTTCCGGCTTTCGATTCTCCCTTTACTTGATCGTGGTTTTATTTATGCAATTGCACATATTCGTGGGGGGCAAATCAATGGACGGGCTTGGTACGAAAACGGTAAACTGTTAAATAAAATGAACACATTTACAGATTTCAATGACTGTTCCCAGTTTTTGATTGATGAAAATTATACAACAAACAAAAAACTTTTTGCAATGGGCGGTAGTGCCGGTGGACTTTTAATGGGGGCCTGTATCAACCTTAAACCCGAGTTATACAAAGGAGTTATTGCGGCTGTTCCATTTGTTGATGTGGTCACAACGATGCTTGATGAAAGTATTCCGTTAACCACTGGGGAGTTTGATGAATGGGGAAATCCTAAAGAAGAAAAATATTACTATTACATGAAATCCTATTCTCCTTATGATAATGTAGTAGCCATGGATTATCCTGCCTTGTTGGTTACCACCGGTTTACATGACTCACAAGTACAATATTTTGAACCGGCAAAATGGGTTGCCAAATTCCGGGATATGAAAACTGATCACAATCCATTAATTTTTCATATTAATATGGACTACGGTCATGGAGGAGCTTCAGGTCGTTTTGAGTGGATAAAGGAAACTTCATTGGAATATGCCTTTATTTTGGACCAACTTGGAGTAAGAGACTAAATACTAATAGAATGTGATTTTTGTGAAACAATAGAATCTCAGATATATGAAGTCAAAAATACAACTGTCTGAGAAATTACAAATTGTATTTTTGTTTGGTAATATTAAAAGTTATTAGCAATATGATACTTAATTCATGTTTAGCCTGACAATTTGAATATGTCCCTGATGTGTATTAACTGTCCCATTTATGGAAAACTTACCTTTCTTTTAATGAAATCGCTTCAATGTTTTTAACAATTATAATTGCCACATTTTCATTGAGATGTGTAAGAATTAATAGTTAATATGCTATATTTTATTCTAATAAATTCTAACTTTTACAAAAAATGAAATTGGAAAAATCAATTATAATTCGGAACTTGCTGGCATCAAAATGAGGAAGTATTTTTGTAGACAATTATTTCAATCGAAGAAATCAATCTTAAAAATGTCTTTAATTCCTTGCAAAATTAGTCGTTCCATGTGAGTGACAATGGGGAACCCTTGAACTTCATATAAATAAAATAGATTTAAATTACAGTAAGTGTTTTTAATATATGTAGATATTACATAATTAGAATTAGAAAAAAATTCTTATAACTAATTGGAAAATTCTAACAATTAATTATATCAGTTGTTGATAATTATGATGGTAATAATATAATTATTTTTAAAATCAAGCAAATGCTAAAAAGAAGGTTTAAAAAATCTGAAATACTAAAAGTTTTACAAGAGTATAAAGATGGTAAAACCATACAGGTTTTAATAAAGGAATATGGTATTAGCCAGGCGACTTTTTACAATTGGAAAGCTAAATATAGCGGGACATCGGCAAATGACAGTTTGTATTTAATTAAACTTAAAGAGGAGAATGACCGTTTAAAACGAATGTATGCAGATTTAAGTCTTGAAAATTTAATGTTGAAATGGCAACTTGAAAAACGCGATTAAATTTTGTATATTAATAAATTGAATTTATCTGCTGGCCAAAAATTGAAATTAATAACCAAAACACTTTCTAAAATATAAAAATATGGAAACCGCAATTTTACAAACTGAACAACTTAGGAATTTTATTTCAGAAATTACTTTTACCGACATTGAGAAAATAAAGGAAGACACGCTTATTTTCGAAGAGGGAATTTTTGACTCATTAGGTTTTCTTTCCTTGATTAGCTATTTAGACGAAAAATTTGGGATTGAAGTAGGAAACGATGAACTGAGCGAAGAAAATTTTGAATCTATAAACGCTATCGTGGCATTTATTGCCAAAAAGAAAGATCTTCAATAAACAAAATCATGTGTGGTATTGCAGGGTACTTTGATAAATCCAGTAAATCCAGTGAAGCTGTTTTAAACAGGATGCTGACGCGAATCAATCACAGAGGACCTGATGAGTGCGGCATTTACACCAATGGCAATGTAGGATTTGGCAGTGTGCGGTTAAGCATCATTGATATTTTAGGTGGTCACCAACCTATGCCAAATGAAGATTTATCAATGTGGATTGTATTCAATGGTGAGATATTCAATTACATTGAACTACGACATGAACTTGAGGAAAAAGGACATAAATTCAGAACACAAAGTGATACAGAAGTAATTGTACATTTGTATGAAGAATACAGAGAAGAATGTCTTGAAAAATTGAATGGACAATTTGTGTTTTCCATATGGGATAAGAGATACTCAGGAACTTTTTTTAGCCAGAGATAGGGTTGGCATCAGGCCTTTGTATTATTATCTAACTCCAGATTTGTTTGTTTATGGTTCGGAAATTAAGGCAATTTTTGAACATGAAAAAGTTAACCGTGAACTTTCGGAGGAAGGTATTTCTGAAACATTGACATTTTGGAATACAATATCTCCGAACACTGTTTTCAAGGGAGTTAAAGAATGTCCTCCTGGACATTTTATTAAATTTAAAAACAATCAAATATCAATTAAAAAATATTGGAATCTGAGCTTTGCCACGAAAGACAATTATTTTAAGGGTACAATTCTGGAAGCTATAACAAAGTTTGAGGAACTTTTTCAGGATTCAGTCAGAATACGTTTGCGGGCAGATGTGCCTGTTGCTGCATATCTTAGTGGTGGACTTGACTCAAGTATTACTACTGCTTATATTCAAAATATAGAACCAAAAATCTTACAAACATTTTCTGTTGGATTTACTGAAAAAGAGTTTGACGAAAGTTATTTTCAAAAGATTGCATCAGATTATTTTAATACCAGGCACATCAGCCACACTTGCACTACGAGAGAGATTGCAGAAAATTTTCCAAAAGTTGTATGGCATTGTGAAATACCACTTTTACGCACTTCCCCCTCGCCTATGTTTAGCTTATCGAAAAAAGTAAGGGAGAACAATATAAAAGTAGTAATTACAGGTGAAGGTGCTGATGAGTTATTGGCGGGTTACAACATATTTAAAGAAAATAAGATTAGACATTTTTGGGCAAAAGATCCGAAATCAAAAATTCGTCCATTATTACTGAAAAAACTTTATCCCTATATTACAGCTTTGCAGAATGCAAATCCAAATGCGCTTAAAATGTTTTTTGGGTACAAATTGAGCGAAACTGATTCTCCCATTTATTCTCATTTATTGAGATGGAAAAACTCATCAAACATTAAAAATCACTTCAGTAAGGAAACACAGGAAAAACTCTCAGCCTTTGATCCATACAAAAGCTTAATGGCAAACCTGAGCGGACAAATGGATAATATGGATTCATTGGCAAAAGCTCAATATATAGAAATGGTTGTGTTTTTATCTGGTTATCTGCTATCGTCTCAAGGTGACCGCATGGGAATGGCTAATTCGGTAGAAGGCAGATACCCATTCCTTGATCATCGCATTATAGAGTTTTGTGCATCACTGCCGCCAGATTATAAACTAAACGGATTGAATGAAAAAGTACTGTTGAAAAAAATGATGAAAGGAAAACTGCCGGAAGAAATTTTAAATCGCCCTAAACAGGCTTACAGGGCACCAATATTAAGCAGTTTCCTTGGTAGCGAAGCTCCTGGTTTTGTAATGGATTTACTTTCAGAAGGGTATTTACTGGAAGCTGGTATTTTTAGTCCAGACTCCGTTGCCAAATTATTGGTAAAAATGAATTCAGGAAAAGCATATTCTGAAATTGACAACATGGCACTTACAGCCATTCTGTCAACACAATTGATTTACAAACTATTTATAAAGGAATTCAAATACCTTGATAATAGCGAATTGATACAATATAAATTGCAAACTGAAGAAAATTATAATTGAGAAAATATGGATACGAATCTTATGTTCACTAAAGATATTTTAAATTTAACAGATATAGAATTAACCGTTGATACCATTTGTAATAACCTTAAAAACGATATTCAAAATGTTTTGAGAAGAAAAGGAGGTGTAATTGGTATTAGCGGAGGAATTGATTCTTCGGTAACTTTAGCACTTGCTGTGAGAGCACTGGGAACCGATAAAATCCAATGTCTCATGTTACCCGAAACGGATTCAAGTCCTGACAGTTTAGAACTTGCAAAAAAGTTGGCGGATAAATTTCAGGTTCAATATGAAATTGAAGAAATATCTGGCGCGCTTCAAGGCTTAAATTGCTACGGAAGACGGGATGAAGCAGTTAAAAAAGTATTTCCGGAATACGATCCTCAGGACTTTAAATTCAAAATTGGAATAACTCCGAATCCTTTGAATCCAAATTTACCTGCCATTTTTAATGCAACAATCATTGATTCCAGAGGTGAACAAAAAAGTAAAATATTGCCCATTGCAGAGTATTTACAAATAGTCGCGGCATCCAATTTTAAGCAAAGGACAAGGATGTCGATGATGTATTATTACGCTGAAAAAATGCATTTTGCAGTAATAGGAACACCCAATAAACATGAAGTTGAACAGGGTTTTTTTGTGAAACATGGGGATGGAGGGGCTGATGTAATGCCTATTGCCCATCTGTACAAAACCCAGGTTTATCAAATAGCACGTTATTTGGAAATACCCCAGGAAATTATTGACCGTACACCTACAACAGACACTTATTCTGCTGAACAAACTCAGGAAGAATTCTTTTTCCAATTGCCTTTTCATCAAATGGATTTGCTTTGGCACGCTTTTGAAAATAAATATAGTGTTGAAGAAGTAAGCGATGTAATGGGAATGACGGAAAAGGAAGTACAGGGTATTTTTAATGGTTTCGTCCGTAAAATAAAAACTACTGATTATTTGAGGATGTCACCTTTAAAGTATTGATTTTCTTTGATATCATGATTAAAATACCACAACGTTTACTTGGCGAGGCTCTTTTGATTTCTGCCAAAAATTTTCCCTCAAAAACTGCAATCATAGCAAAGTCGAAGGAGTATTCATTTTCTGAACTGAAGGAATCATCAGAAAAACTTGCCAATTATCTTAAGCTTTCAGGAATTGAGAAGGGCGATCGGGTTGCTATTTATATGAATAATTCATGGCAATGTGTTGTTTCAATTTATGCAACTACTTTGGCAGGGGCGGTTTTTCTGGTTATTAATCCTCAAACCAAAGCCGATAAATTAAGTTACATTTTAAATGACAGTGAATCAAAAATCCTGTTGTCGGAAAGTGGATTGAACCATGAGTTTGAAACTGCTTTAAAAAATTCTCAAACTGTTCTGGAGGTTATATTAACAGGAGGTAATCGGGAAAAAAGAAATGTGGATGACGTTAGATTTACAAGTTTTGAAGAAATTCAAACTTCCGCAAAAGTGGAAGTTATTCTGCCTCATATTATCCCTAATGATTTGGCTGCCTTAATTTATACATCTGGAAGTACAGGATTCCCAAAAGGCGTAATGATGACGCACCAGGCAATGGTCTTTACGAGCTGGAGTTTAATTGAATACCTCCGTTTGACTGAAAGTGACCGAATGATTTTACTGTCTCCGCTTGCATTTGATTATGGACTTTATCAACTATTAATGGCGGTTACAATTGGCGGGTCAATAGTTGTAGAGCAATCATTTGTATTTCAAGCTACAATTTTTAAGCAAATTGAAAGATATAAACCAACAGTATTTCCGGGTGTACCCACAATTTATGCAATGCTGATTGCGGCAAATAAAAAATCAAATATTTCATTCGATTGTATTCAAAAAGTTACGAATACAGCAGCTGCATTACCTGCCGAATTTATCCCTGACCTTAAAAAGATATTCCCCAACGCTCTGATTTTTAAAATGTATGGTTTAACTGAATGTAAAAGGGTTTGTTATTTGGAACCCGAACTTGTTGACCTTAAACCAGCCTCCGTTGGTAAAGCTATTCCCGGAACAGAAGTGTTTTTATTATCACCTGAAGGTATTCCAGTTCAACCAAATGAAAGAGGTATTTTACATATACGAGGGCCGCATGTAATGTTGGGGTACTGGCATAAAGAAGAACTAAGTAAAGAAATGCTAAAACCGGGTTTTTTACCGGGCGAAAAGATTTTGTGTTCCAATGACTGGTTTAAAACTGACGAAGAAGGGTTTCTCTATTTTCTGGGAAGAAATGATGATATCATAAAAACGCGCGGAGAAAAGGTTAGTCCAGTTGAAATAGAAAATGTAATCTATAAAATGGAAGGAGTTAAGGAAGTTGCTGTAATTGGAATACCTGACGAAATTATGGGGGAATCAATTGTCGCATTTGTTACGACCTATCCTAATAGTAAGTCTGTTGAAAAGGATATTCAAAAAGAATGTGCTTTAAAACTGGAGAATTTTATGATACCCCAAAAAATTTATTTCATTGACGAAATGCCCAAAAGTACCAACGGTAAAATTGACAAGAAAATTTTAAAAAGCAGAATTGTAAAATGAACGTCACTGAAATTTTCAGCAAAATCAACGTTGAATACAAAGATAAATTCAGATTTTTGGAAGATAAACCTGAAGAAAATCTTGACTCAACTTTAAAATCTTTGTGGTTTGCAGCAGCTGGCACCCCTGTTTCTGCTGAAAAAGCAGGAACTCTTTTACTTCCTGAGTTGAATGAAGTTCAGTTAAAATCATTATTTGAACTAATTGATTTAAGACTAAAAAATATTCCACTAGCCTATATTACAAAAAGGCAAAGTTTTATGGGAATTGAATTTAAAGCAGATGAACGCGCTTTGATACCCCGTAAGGAAACTGAATTGCTGGGCAAAAAGGCTGTTGAGCTGTCGCATATTATCACCAATTCGAAGGGTACTGCCAATGTATTTGATGTTTGCTGCGGTGCAGGAAATCTTGGAATTTCAATTTCATATTTTAATTCAAAATGTAAAGTATTTGCCTCAGATATTTCCGAAGATGCAGTAGCTCTGGCTTATGAAAATGCTGAATTTTTAAAACAAAATGAACGTGTAAAAGTTACTGTAAGTGATTTATTTGGTGAATTTGAAAATGCAAAGTTTTATGGGAAAATAGATTTGATTGTATGCAATCCTCCATATATTTCAAGCGCAAAAGTCGCTAAAATGAACGCTGAGATTTCTTCAAATGAACCAGTTTTAGCATTTGACGGAGGTATGTTGGGCGTTAAAATAATACAAAAATTAATTGCTGAATCTCCACGTTTTTTATCTCCCCAGGGTTGGCTTGTATTTGAAGTTGGAGCAGGGCAAGGCGATTTTGTAATCAAAATGCTTCAAAAAATTCTAATTTTTCAAAAGATAGATGCTGTACTTGATAATTTGGGGAATATCAGAGTTGTGTTTGCCCAAAAATCTTCATTGTTAAATTGATTAAACATGGGATATAACATGGGTTTTAATGAATCACTGAAATTGCAAAAAGAATTCAACCGTTTAATTCCGGGAGGAGCCCACACATATGCTAAAGGTGATGATCAGTTTCCTGAATCAATGCCGGTATATATTGACAGAGGTCAGGGATGTCACACCTGGGATGTTGATGGCAACGAATATATTGAATATGCAATGGGATTGCGCAGTGTAACCCTTGGTCATAATTTCGGGCCGGTTGTTTCTGCTGCCTGCAAACAAATGCTAAAAGGAACCAATTTTGGCAGGCCAGGTAAAATTGAACTTGAATGTGCTGAAACTTTCCTTGAAATGTTCGAAAATGCTGAAATGGTAAAATTCAGCAAAAATGGTTCCGATGCAACAAATGGGGCATTAAAAATAGCCAGAGCATACACCGGCAGAGATATGGTTGGTATTTGTGCTGAACACCCGTTTTTTTCGGTTGATGATTGGTTTATTTGCACAACACCAATGAATGCAGGTATTCCAGGAATTATGCAAAATCTGGTTGCAACTTTTTCCTATAACGATTTGGAAAGTGTTGAAAAAATGTTCTCAGAAAACCCCGGGAAAATTGCTTGTATTATTATGGAGCCTGAAAAATATGATCCACCCAAAGATGATTTTTTAAACAAAACAAAAGAAATCTGCCATAAAAACGGTGCACTTTTCGTTCTCGATGAAATGATAACAGGATTCAGGTGGCACAATGGCGGGGCACAGAAAGTTCACAATATCGATCCTGATTTGTCAACCTTTGGAAAAGCAATGGGAAATGGTTTTTCAATTTCTGCACTCGCCGGAAAAAGGGAATTTATGGATTTAGGGGGAATCTATCATAAAAAGGAACGGGTTTTTCTAATGTCAACAACACATGGCGCTGAAACTCACGCTTTGGCGGCATCAATTGCTACAATGAAATTTTATCAAAATAATGATGTTACAGGATTTTTAAATCAACAGGGTCTGGCACTTAAAAGAAGGTGTGAACAAGACTTCCCGCGAATTGGGAATTGAAGATAAAATTTCAATCATCGGACCCAACTGCTGTTCAGTTTACACTACACGCGATCAACAAATAAAACCTTCACAACCTTTCCGCACCCTTTTTATTCAGGAACAAATGAAGCGTGGATTATTGATGCCATCAAGTATCGTTTCATATTCACATTCTGACAAAGACATTGAAGTTACAATTGATAAACTATCAGAAGCTATGGTGGTTTATAAAAAAGCACTCGATGAGGGCGTTGAAAAATATCTTGTGGGAAGACCAGTTGCACCTGTTTGGAGAAAATATAATTAAATCAGGTATCATAAATATTTAAAATGAAAATATTGATTGCAGGGAATTTAGGATATGTTGGGCCGGGAGTTGTAAGTCAACTCAGAGAAACATATCCGCAAGCTGAATTAATTGGCTACGACACAGGTTTTTTCGCCAATTGTTTGACAAATTCCACCATAATGCCTGAAGTGAAATTAAATCAGCAGATTTTTGGAGACGTTCGTGATTTTAATCCCGATTTATTGAACAATGTTGATGCAATCGTTTATCTGGCTGCCATTTCTAATGATCCAATGGGTAACAGATTCGAAGAAGTTACAATGGACGTGAATTATAAAGCTGCAATAAACATTGCAATGTTGGGAAAAGAAAAAGGTGTCCGTTCGTTCGTATTTGCATCGAGTTGTAGTGTTTATGGAGAAGCTGATGACAATGCAAAAATCGAATCAGACACACTTAACCCACTTACAGCATATGCGCGGTCGAAGATAGCAGCCGAGAATAAATTGAATACACTTGCCACGAAAGATTTCACAGTTACTTGTCTTCGGTTTGCAACTGCATGTGGTTATTAGTAACCGTTTGCGTCTCGATTTGGTAATCAACGATTTTGTGGCAGGAGCAGTTTCTTCAAAAAGAATTGATATTTTAAGTGATGGATCTCCCTGGCGACCCCTAATCAATGTATTGGATATGGCCCGTGCAATTGAATGGGCAATACAACGTAAACCTGATTGTGGAGGTAATTTTCTTGCAATAAATACAGGTAGTAACGAATGGAATTATCAGGTAAAAGAATTGGCCGAAATGGTAGCCGAAGTTGTTGTCGGTTGCAAGGTTACGGTAAATGCAGATGCACCGCCGGACAAACGTTCATATAGAGTAAATTTTGATTTATATAAAAAACTGGCGCCCAATCATCAACCCGTTTATTCTTTGAAACAGACTATAAAAGCACTTTATGACAGCTTGTTGGAAATGGGCTTTAACGATTCAAATTTCAGGGAATCTCATTTGATGCGTTTAAATATTATTAATCATCTAAAACAAAACAAGCTTTTAGACAACGAATTATATTGGAACTGGAAATAGCTTTCTACATCAAAAAATGAAATTTACAGAAACAAAGCTTAAAGGTGCTTTCATCATCGAAATTGAACAGATAAAAGATGAACGTGGTTCATTTGGCCGATCATGGTGTGCAAATGAAATGAAAGAACACGGTTTGAATACAATTATAAGACAGGCAAATGTTTCTTTTAACAAGGTGAAAGGAACTTTGCGGGGGATGCACTATCAGATTGCACCATTTCAGGAGGCAAAGCTGGTGCGCTGCACAAGGGGCAGTATTTATGATGTTATTATCGACCTGAGAAAGGATTCACCAACATTTAAACAGTGGTATGGTGTTGAACTATCTCAGGAAAATTATAAAATGTTATATGTTCCGGAAGATTTTGCACACGGTTTTATTACTTTGGAAGACAATTGTGAAATAAGTTATCTGATGTCAGAATTTTATGTTCCCGGTGCAGGTGCTACAATACGTTGGAACGATCCAGTGTTTAATATAAAATGGCCTCTTGAACCTGTTATTATATCCGGCAAGGACAAATCGCAAACTGAATTTAAAATAAGTTAGATTTTTTTGAAAGAAATAGCTGTTGATTATTTTAATTTTCAAATAAACATCCACATATGAAAGCATCAATAAAAAAAGTGTTAGTAAGGAATTCTTTTTTCATCAAAATCCATATGCTAAGTAAGAATGCAATTAAATAATATTAGAAAGGCAGAAAGTAAATTTAGGGATGTTTTTCACATTTATGATTCTGAGATAAAGTTAGCTTCTGATAATCAAGATTACTGGAACAGGGATTATTCCAATCCAATTTTAGCACAGGACGCGCATTGGAAAAATAAGGGCATTTTCGAAGATAATCAACGATGGCTAAGTTTGGGGAAAGAACATTTAGAACTGATTCAAAATTATAGTTCTGTTTTAAACCTGAAATTTCCCGTAAAGAAAATTGTTGAGTGGGGTTGCGGTGGGGGTGCAAATGCTGTCCATTTTGCTCCATTGACAGAAAAATTTGTGGGAATTGATATAACTACAGAAAGTTTGGCTGAATGTGGTACTCAAATTGCAGATTGCGGATTCAATAATTTTCAATCAGTATTAATAGATGCTACAAACCCTGAGTCAATTTTGAATGAACAAATTGATAATGTTGATTTATTTATCTCTACTTATGTATTTGAGCAATTTCCCAGTCCGGAATATGGTCTGAAAGTGTTAAGGTTAGCAAATAAAATGTTGCGAAATGAGGGTATAGCATTTATACATATTCGTTATAATGACGATAGAAAATCATTAAAATCGAAACATTATGGATACAAATTACATCCTTATTTAATGACTACTTATACCCTCGAAGAATTTTGGGAAAATGCAAAAATAAATGGATTTCAGCCACTTGGAATTTTTTTAACACCAAGCCAACCACTTGTAAGAGATAGCTCTTACGCTTATTTCTTTCTTAGGAAGAATGTTGAAATTTGAATGCTGCAAGCTGCATAAAATAAAAAATTATCAAATGGCAATCATTAATTTCCACTTCAGTCAAACCATAAGTTTTTTTATATGAAAAGGTTTAATGTCATCAGGTAAATGCAGGTTTTGCAACAGTAAGTTGGAATACAGCGTTATCAATCTTGGTATGTCACCGCTTTGTCAAAAACATGTAAAACCGGAGAATGCAAACGATATGGAAAAATTTTATCCACTACATGCTTTTGTATGTGAAAAATGCTGGTTAATGCAATTGGAAGAATTTGCAACTCCATATGAAATTTTTGCAGATGAATATGCCTATTACTCATCTTATTCACAGAGTTGGCTTGAACATGCCCGTAAATATGCTGATCTGATGATAAATCGTTTCGGCTTCGACATTAAGAGCTTAGTGGTTGAAATAGCAAGCAACGACGGATATCTTTTACAATGGTTTAAACAAAAAGGAATTCCGGTTTTGGGGATTGACCCGGCAGCTAATGTTGCAGAGGCGGCAAAAGAAAAAGGTGTGAGGACAGAAGTTGAGTTTTTTGGTAAAAATACAGCCGAAAAAATGGTGTATTTATATGGAAAAGCCAATTTGTTGCTTGGCAACAATGTGCTTGCACATGTTCCTGATATCAATGATTTTGTTTCGGGAATGAAAATAATGCTGGCTGACAAAGGGGTAATTACAATGGAGTTTCCCCATTTACAACGTTTGATAGAACAAAACCAGTTTGACACAATATACCACGAACATTTTTCATACTTATCTTTTGTGGCCGTTAACCGCATATTTGCGCACCATGGTATAGTTTTATTTGATGTAGAGGAATTACCAACTCATGGTGGTTCTTTGCGAATTTATGGAAAACATGCCAACGATGTATCAAAAGAAGTTACCGGCAGATGTAACTGAACTTCTGCAGCGCGAAATTGATCTTGGTTTTGAAAGCCGGGAATTTTATTCAAAGTTTGAAGAAAAAGTAAAAGAAACAAAACGCAAAATTCTGGATTTTTTAATTAATGCCAAACGGAATGGAAAAACTATTGCAGGATACGGGGCTCCAGGAAAAGGAAATACTCTGCTTAATTATTGCGGTGTACGAACTGATTTCATTGATTTTACAGTAGATATGAGTCCCCACAAGCAAGGTAACTTTTTACCCGGTACACACATTCCAATCCTTTCACCTGACATTATTAAGGAAGTAAAACCTGATTATATTTTTATTCTGCCCTGGAATTTGAAAGACGAAATTATCAATCAGCACAACTACGTGCGTGAGTGGGGTGGAAAATTTGTTGTACCTATTCCTGAATTAATGGTTTTAAATTAGTTAAATCGTCCATTAATATTAAAAAGGCATTATGAAAGTAGTTTTATTTTGTGGCGGACAAGGCATACGTTTACGGGAATATTCTGATCAAATTCCAAAACCTATGGTACAAGTTGGTTATCGGCCAATTCTTTGGAATATCATGAAGTACTACGCCCATTACGGGCATAATGATTTTATTTTATGTTTAGGTTATAAGGCTGACTACATAAAAAAATACTTCATTAATTACGATGAAACACTATCAAACGATTTTGTTTTTTCAAATGGTGGAAAGGAAATTGAGCTTCAAAATTCAGATATACATGACTGGAAGATCACTTTTGTCGATACCGGATTGAATTCCAATATAGGGATGCGTTTGATGCAGGTAAAGGAATATTTGAAAAATGAAGAAGTTTTCCTTGCCAATTACAGTGATGGTTTGACAGATCTTCATTTGCCTGCCATGATAGAGTGGTTCAATGGGAAAAAAGACAAAACAGCTGCTTTTATGTCCTGTTATTCATCGCAAAGTTTTCATTTTGTTGATAAAAATGAAGATGGTACTGTAAACCAAATCAGTCAAATCGGTTCTTCAAACCTGCTTATAAACACAGGATACTTTATTTTAAGAAAAGAAATTTTTGATATCATGGAATATGGCGACGAACTTGTAGATCAGCCATTTAAAAGATTGATTGATAAACAAAAATTGGTTTCATGGGAACATAAGGGGTTTTGGGCTAGCATGGATACTTTTAAAGATAAAAAAACAATCGATGATATATACGACCAGGGAAACCCACCCTGGGAAGTTTGGAAGCAGGAAGAAAGAAACGGGCGAAAAATCTCACGGTAATAAAGCTTTTACTGACCAATAATGAAAATGCAGTTCGATAACAATAAACCACTTACAATACTTTGTCTCGGCGCCCATTGCGATGACATTGAGATTGGGGCTGGGGGTACCTTGTTGAAATTAATACAGGAGTATGAAATTGAACAGGTAACATGGGTTGTTTTTGCATCTAACGAAATCAGGAAACAAGAAGCTGAAAAAAGTGCGGAGCTTATTTTATCGGAGGTTGACAATAAAAAAATCATTATAAATTCATTTAGAGATGGATATCTCCCATTTTATGGCATTGAAATAAAGGAATATTTTGAACAATTAAAAAATGAAATTTCGCCTGATATTATTTTTACGCATTACAGGAACGACAGGCACCAGGATCATCGCTTAATCAGTGATCTAACATGGAATACATGGCGCAGCCAGCTGATTCTGGAATATGAGATTCCAAAATATGACGGTGATTTGGGAATTCCTAATTTCTATGTGAAATTAGACGAAAGGTACATAATCCGCAGGAATGAAATCCTGCTGAAAACCTTTATTTCGCAACAGTCAAAACATTGGTTTGATGAAGCGACTTTTAATGCCCTTCCACGTTTACGGGGTATGGAATCAGCAAGCTTATTTGCAGAGGCTTTTTATGCCAGAAAACTTATTTTTTAAAAAATAGAAGGAAAGAAAAGTAATTGATGAATTAACAAAGCGCATTGAAGGAAATTGATGTTGATGCGGAAGGGAAGAACATGTATGAACTTGCAGAGAGATTGTACCCAATTTGCCGGAGTATTACTGGAAATGGTGTTCGTGCAACTCTTTCCATACTTAAAGAAATCATTCCTTTAAAAGTGGTTGAAATACCTTCAGGAACAAAAGTATTCGACTGGGAAATACCTGATGAATGGAATATCACAGATGCATGGATTAAAAATTCCAAAGGAGAAAAGATTGTAGACTTCAAAAAACTTAATCTGCATGTGCTTAATTACAGTGAACCTGTTAACAAACAAGTTGATTTAAATGAATTAAAAGAACATTTATATACCATTCCGGAAAATCCGGATTGGGTGCCATACCGAACTTCATATTATAAAAGACAATGGGGATTTTGTGTGCCACACAAGCAATATGAAAATTTGCCTGAAGGGAAATATCAAGTTAAAATTGATTCAGCAATTGAACCTGGTTTCTTAACCTACGGTGAATATTATATTCCCGGAAAAACAGAGGAAGAAGTGCTTTTTAGTTGTCATGTTTGCCATCCATCGTTGTGCAATGATAATTTGTCGGGTATTGTGCTTGCAACAAAACTGGCAGAAGCACTCGGTAAAATGTCTAACCACTTCTCATACAGATTTTTATTTATACCGGGTACTATCGGCTCATTGGCATGGCTAAGTAAAAATGAAGGTAAATTACATCATATTAAACATGGTTTGGTATTAACTTTACTGGGAGATTCAACAGCTTTTCAATACAAAAGGTCGAGACGGGGGAGCGCCGAAATAGATGAAATAATGACTTATTTACTGGAAAAAAAAGCTGATTCCAAAATTCTTGACTTTTCGCCTTACGGTTATGATGAAAGGCAGTTTTGTTCACCCGGTTTTAATCTACCTGTGGGCAGACTGACCCGCACACCATTTGCTGAATTTCCTGAATACCATACTTCTGCTGATAATCTTGATTTTATCAATCCAAATAATTTAAGCGATTCCCTTGAACTGCTTTTTAATATTACAACAATCATTGAAAGTAATCGAAAATGGGTAAACTTAAACCCAAAAGGAGAACCACAACTTGGAAAACGAGGATTGTATGATTCAGTCGGTGGACAAAGCAATCCCAAAGATTATCAAATGGCATTGTTGTGGGTGCTTAATTTATCGGATGGGAATCATTCAATGCTTGATATTGCAAAAAGGTCGGGAATTGAATTGGATATTATTCTTCAAGTTGCAAATAAGTTATTTAATGTAGATCTCATAAAATAAGAAAGGAATCAAAAGCCCCGTCATCAATATATAAATTATGAATTTCACAAATCTGTTAACAATTGCAATGCCTTGCTATGAGCGCAAGGAGTACTTTATCGCAGCTCTCGAAAGTGCTTTAAACCAAACCGTAAAATGTCCTGTAATCGTTGTTGATAACTGTTCATCACATGATTACTTTGAAAAAATTTGTAAGGAAAAAGGAGTTGCCTACTTTCGAAATGAAAAGAATATAGGATTATATGCGAATTACAACAGAAGTTACAATCTGTCAGAAACTGATTATGTAAAGATATTAGATGATGATGACATATTATCACCTGTATACGTGGAATCATTTATAAAGGCATTGAAATTACATCCTGACATCGATATCTTTTTTTCAGATTATTCAATTCTTACTACTGATGGGGAAAAATCACACAGATTCATCCTTCCGTTTGGATATATGGAAAATGGAATTAAAATAATAGAATATGGTATTCAACATAAATTAGGTTTTCCTTACATGTCCAGTGCTATAAAAAAAACTAAAATACACTGTGATGATGAAATAAAAGGGAATGCAGGAGGTTTCGACTGGGAGTGGATTTATTCCATCGCAGATCATTTTTCTTTTTATGGAGATTCAAGGAAACTGTACACGTTCAGGGTACATAAAAAACAAACTTCACATAATGACTGGGCAACTTACAGATTAACCCTTCCTTATATATATGATGCAGTATTACAACAAAAAGTACTGGATCCAAAATTGAAGAAAAAAATATCAAAGAATTCCTTTTGGGAGCTAATCTGTTTGAAATCAAATAGTAATCAAACAGACATAAGAAAAATTCTACATGGTGACAACAAGTATAATATTTACTTAAAGGAGAAGTTGAAGGAAAACCTTCTTTTAAAAATCTTTTTTATTTTACCCAATGGATTAGCTCATGTTATTTTCAAAGTATTAAGAAAAACCAAAATGGCAGAATAGTTCATAATTTATTTTGAATGAATTCAACACTATACAACATTACAGGTTTTTTTAAAGGACAAACAAGGGGAGCTAAAGCCAAAAGGCAGGTTTTATATTCATTTGCAATTCAAGGATTTAGTGTTATAATTGGATTGCTTTACGTCCCTTTATTATTGGATTATCTGACGCAGGAAAAATACGGAATCTGGTTGACACTTGTCTCAATTTTAGGATGGTTTAGTTTCTTCGATGTTGGATTGGGAAACGGACTAAGGAATCGGTTAACTGAAGTACTTGCTAAGGGCGATTTTAGTCTGGGCAGAAAATTGGTAAGCACAACATATGCAATGTTAATCTGTATTTTTAGTGTTGTTCTTTTTGTATTTCATATAAGTAACCTATTTATAAACTGGAATTCTGTACTAAATACAAAAACAATTGATAATCATGAACTGTATATTTTAACATCAATTGTTTTTACCTTTTTCATTGTACGTTTTATCGTTCAGATTATATCGGTTATTTATATTGCTGATCAGAAACCCTCGGCTGCAAAAATGATATCAACTATTGCAAATGCAGTTTCATTTTTTATGGTTTTGATTTTAACAAAATTGACTTTACAGGGGAATTTGATATTGTTGGGCACCATTATCAGTGCAATTCCTGTAATTCTGTTTATTGCTGTTTCAATATTATCATTTGGTACAAGGTATAAAAAATTGCAACCTTCAATAAAGGAAATTGATTTTAAGGTGAGTAAAGGAATAATGAATTTAGGGGTTAAATTTTTCTTTATGCAAATTACATATATAATTGTTGTAACTACTTCTAATTTTTTTATCGCCCAGTTCTATGGCCCCGGAGAGGTAGCAGTATATAACATTGCATTAAAATATTTTCATATTCCGGTAATGTTATTTTCAATAATTATGAGTCCTGTGTGGTCAGCTGTAACCGATGCCTATACAAAATTGGATTATGCATGGCTAAAAAAAACGCTAAAATTTGCCAATTTACTTTCAGGATTATTTGGAGCAGGAATTATTGTTAATGATTTTTATAAGCAATTGGGCTTATAAAATTTGGATTGGAGATAAAATTACAATTCCATTTGGCCTTTCGGCAGCGCTTGGTTTAAATACAATTTTACAATTGATTTTAATCCCATATTCTTTTTTTATCAATGGTATCGGTAAATTAAAATTAACCGTTTCAATTACTTTTATTGAAATTATTATTTATTTAATTTTAATATACGTTTTTGGAAACATATTTAAGAACAGTACGGGGATTGTTTTGGCAATTTTTGGCACCAATGCTATTATTGGGATTAATACAACCGATACAAACCCATAGATTGTTGAACCGAACTGCCACAGGGATTTGGAATAAATAAATTTTAAAATTAACAATATGAATACTATAGTTAATTGTACTATTATTGAATTACCCAAAATTAACGATCCACGTGGAAATCTTTCTTTTATTGAAGAAGAAAAACACTTTCCATTCGAAATTAAAAGGGCTTATTGGATCTATGATGTGCCGGGTGGTGAAGTAAGGGGTGGGCATGCTTTCAAAAAACAACATGAAATGATTGTCGCTCTTTCCGGAAGTTTAGATGTTGTTGTTGATGATGGTGCTAACCGGAAAGTTTATTCTCTTAACAGATCGTATTACGGATTATATATACCATCGGGAATCTGGCGTCAGATGGAAAATTTCTCAACCAATTCGCTTGCATTGGTATTAAGTTCTACTGAATACCTTGAAGAAGATTATATCAGGGATTATGAAATGTATTTAATTCAATCAAAAATAAAATGAGAAAATCAACTGTATTTGATTGTAGTATTCTTGTACTGAATAAAATTCACAACAGCGCCGGTAATATTACTGTTATTGAGTCGAATAATCACATTCCTTTTCCCATACGGCGTGCCTACTATTTGTATGATGTCCCTGGTGGTGAAAGTAGGGGTGGACATGCACACAAACAGTTATATCAGCTTGTAGTAGCTGCAAGTGGTAGCTTTGATGTGCTTTTAGATGACGGAATCAATAAAAAAATTGTGAAATTAAACAGGCCCAATTACGGATTACTTGTTGTACCTGGTTTATGGAGAGAACTTTTTGAATTTTCATCGGGTGCAATTTGTTTGGTTTTAACTTCCCATGTATATGATGCAGAAGACTATATCAGAGATTTTAACGAATTTACTATGTGGAAATCAAATAACAGTAATATACTATGATACATCCAACTTCTGATGTCCAATCATTAAAGTGGGAAACAACACTGATATCTGGCAATTCTGTGTTGTTCTTCCAGATGCTGTAATAGGCAGTAACTGTAACATAAATTGTAATGTTTTTATTGAAAACGATGTTGTAATTGGGGATAATGTAACTGTTAAAACCGGAGTTCAGGTTTGGAATGGTGTTACACTTGAGGATGATGTATTTGTTGGGCCTAACGTTACATTCACAAATGATCTTTTTCCACGCTCAAAAAGAAAGCTGTTACCCCTCCTTAGAACAGTTATAAAAGAGGGAGCTTCCATTGGTGGCAATGCAACAATACTGGCAGGTATTACAGTTGGAAAATTTGCAATGGTTGGAGCTGGGGCAGTAGTAACAAAAAATATTGCTGATTTCGAGCTTTGGATTGGAAATCCTGCAAAGCATGCAGGTTATGTAACCGAATCCGGAGAGGTTCTAAATTTAAATTTAATATCAAAAAGGACAGGTAAACAATACCAATGGAAAAATAACATTTTAACAGAGAGATTGGGTGCAAATATTTCCGGAGATGGAATAAGAATGAGATTAATTGAAAAAAAGGATGCAGAATTTATTCTTAATTTGAGGACCGACTTGGTATTGGGAAAGAATTTATCTCAAACATCATCTGATATTGAAAAACAATATGAATGGATAAACAATTATAAAAAGAGGGAACAGGACCAAATGGAATTCTATTTCATCTTTGAAGATTCAAAACATAAACCTTGGGGAACAATTCGTTTATATAATTTTCAAAGTAATAGTTTCACTGTTGGGAGTTGGATTTGTTTACCCAATAACAAAGAAAATATTGCCATTAAGGCATGGCTTTTGAGTGTAGAATTTGGCTTTGAGAAGTTGAATTTTAAGTATGTATGTTTGATGTTCGAAAAAAAAATCATGAGTGTTTTATATTATGCATATCTGTATCATCCTGAACTTATTAAAGATGATGATTTAAATTATTATTTCAGTTTGGATAAAAATACTTTTTATGAAAATCGTCAAAAGGTTATAAGCATTTCTAAAACTTAAATTATAGGAATGATTAAATTTCTCGATCTAAAAGCCATAAACGACAGTTTTGAACCCCAATTATCAGAAGCCGTTAAAGGCGTATTGGACGCCGGCTGGTATTTAATGGGAAACGAAACCATAGCATTCGAAAAGGAATATGCAGAATTTATTGGAACCAAACATTGTATTGGGGTTGCCAACGGTTTGGATGCTCTTCGTTTGATATTAAAAGCCTATATCGCAATGGGTACAATGAAAGAGGGGGATGAAATTATTGTTCCCGCCAATACTTTTATAGCATCTTTGCTGGCCATTAGCGATAACCAATTAAAACCAGTTTTGGTTGAGCCTGACATTAATACTTACAATATTGACCCGTACAAAATTGAAGAAAAAATTACTGATCGTACAAAGGGAATTATGCTGGTTCACCTGTATGGTCAAACTGCCATGCATCCTGAAATTCAACGATTGGTTGAAAAATATAATCTCAGGATAATTGAAGATAATGCCCAGGCAATAGGTGCAGTTTATAACCTAAATCGAACTGGCTCAATAGGACATGCTGCCGGACATAGCTTTTATCCGGGTAAAAATCTTGGTGCATTAGGCGATGGCGGCGCTGTTACAACAAATGACGATGAACTTGCTGTAGTAATCCGGGCCATCGCGAATTACGGGTCAAACATAAAATATGTAAGTGATTACAAAGGACTCAATTCCCGTTTGGATGAAATACAGGCTGCAATCCTTCGTATAAAACTTCACCGCCTTGATACCGATAATCAACATCGCCATAAAATAGCACAATATTATTGCGGGAATATAAATAATCCTGACATAGCATTACCCGCTTCAAAATCTTACTTTAAACTTCCATCTTTACAATCTAAACTACCTCATGTTTTCCATCTCTTCGTAATACGTCATCCTCAACGTGACATTTTGCAAAAATACCTGGCTGAAAACGGCATCCAAACCCTGATTCATTATCCAATTCCGCCACATAAACAATTGGCTTTTCAAGAATATAATACTTTGAGGTTGCCAACAACTGAGAAAATTCATCATGAGGTTTTAAGTTTGCCAATAAGTCCTGTAATGACGTTGGAAGAAACAAAAAAAGTGGTGGAAATTTTAAATAGGTTTAAGTTGTAAAATATGATAAACATTATTAAAAAAATAAGATATAAATTATTACCCGCCGTTGTTGATAATTGGCTAAGAGAAATCAGTTTTAATTACCACTTTAAGCAAACTCAATTAAAACAAAAAAAAGCATTAGCAGAAGTTAGAAAAAAGGAAAAAATTACCGTGGCTTTTTTTCTAATTCACGAATCAGTATGGAAGTATGAGGAATTATATAAATTAATGGAAAAAGAAAGTCGGTTTAAACCAGTTGTTGTTATTTGCCCATATATAATGTATGGTGATGATACAATGCTGCGTGAAATGAGACAAGCTTATAACACCTTTAAAAACAGAAAGTATAACGTTATAAAAACTTTAAATGAAGAATCTGGCGAATGGATTGATGTAAAGAAAGAAATTCAACCTGATATTATATTTTTTACAAATCCTTGGAAAATTACAAGATCCGATTATACACTTCAAAATTATAAAGATACACTAACTTGTTACGTACCTTACGGATTTAAAAATTCATATTTATACCAGGCACATTTTAATAAGGAAATGCAAAATTTCGTATGGAAATTCTTTTTGGAGACTGAAATTCACAAGAAACTTTCCCTGCAATATTCACGAAACAAAAGTGTAAATACGCTCGTAACAGGTTATCCAGGGATGGATAAATTTCTTCAAAAGGATTATCAGCCAATCGATGTATGGAAAATTAAGGATAAAAAAATAAAACGGATAATTTGGGCTCCACATCATACCATACCAGGAATGGGAGCAACTCTTGATTATTCTACTTTTTTAAAATATTATAATTTCATGTTTGAATTAGCAGTTAAATATAAGGATGAAGTTCAATTTGCATTTAAACCACATCCTGTTTTAAGAGCAAAGTTGAGCAAGGAAGAAGTGTGGGGAAAAGAAAAAACAGACAAATATTTTCAAAAATGGAATGAATTGCCAAATGGCCAGCTGCACGAGGGTGAATATGTCAATCTTTTTTTAATGTCTGATGGAATGATTCATGATAGTAGCTCTTTTGTTATTGAATATCTGTATACCAATAGGCCAGTTATGTTTTTAGCTCAGGATGATTCTATTGAAGATAGATTTAATGAAATTGGAAAAATGGCTTTGTCTAACCTTTATATAGGTAATAATCAGGAGGATATCAGTAAATTTATTAAAAATGTAGTAATTGATGGAAATGATTCAATGCAAAAGGATAGAAGTCATTTTTTTAATTCTATTGTTAAACCCCCTAATAATGTTACTGCATCAGAAAATATTTTTAATTTCTTAAAATCTGAAATATTTATGCTAAATTAAATCAATATACAGTTAAAGATAAAATTTAAATGAAGAATATGACAAAAATTTTTAAAAGGATATTACAACAGAATTTTATTTGTTAAAATTGACGAGCAATTAATGAATATTTTAAGAAATGCTCGTTTGAAAAGATCACAATGTGTGATTTTCTGAAAATTCGCGAGAAAGAAAAAGTAATTTTAGTGTTACTACTGATTGATGAATTAGACAGTAAGTATGAAGAATTAGGTAAATTAATTGAACAGGATCATCAATTTAATCCATGCGTTGTGGTTTAACTATACATTTATAAAGAAGGAAACTATGTTACGTGAAATGAACCAGTCATTTAAAATTTTGAGAATAAAAACTACAGTAAAGGAACAAAAGATAATTCCATGAAAACGAATTGAAAATTTGTATAAACATTAAAATTTTGTGAACAAAAAAGAAGTATATGTTTAACTAAATTATTACTTGTGAAAAAAATTATCATTAAATTTATATACCTAGTGCTCCCCTCTCAACTTTACAAATGGTTGAGAGAAAATTATTTACTGTTGCAATTTAAATCACCAATTAAAGAGAACCCCAATAAACCATAAAAAAGCTTTATTAAAAATTCATAAAAAAAGATAAAATACAGGTGGTTTTTTTTGCTTTACATTCGGGCATTTGGAAATATGATAAATTTATAAACTTATGTATGAACATTCTGATTTTGAACCATTAATTTTGGTTTGTCCTGTTGGAACTTATGCAAAAAATAATATGATTAAGGAAATGGATGAATGCTATAACATGTTTAAGTGCAAAAGAATATAAAGTATTGTATAGTCTTACGATATTAAAAAGAAATGCTTATTTAAACGTCAAAAAAAGCGATTAAACCCGGATATAATATTTTATACAAATCCTTATGGATGGTATAAATACGTTGACAGATATTACATTACAAAATTTCCTGGATGTCTTAACTTGTTATGTGCCATACTCATCCATGATAATAAATTCAGAAACACAGTTTAATAAGCCTCTGACCAATCTTTTATGGAAGTCTTTCGTAGAAAATTCATATAGCAAACAAATGTCACAAAAATTCATGGATAACAAGGGAGTAAATGTTAAAATATCGGGTTTTCCATCACTTGATATATTACTGGATAAAACCTATAAACCCAAAAATGTTTGGAGAAATAATCAGAAGATTAGAATAATTTGGGCACCACATCATACAATAGACGGAACTGAATCAATAAATTTTTCAAATTTCTTCGAATTTGCTGAATTTATGGTTGAAATTACAAAGAGATTTATAGATGACATTCAAGTTGCATTTAAACCACATCCTTTGTTGTATGTGAAATTATGCAGAATTTGGGGTAAAGAAAAAACGGACATTTATTATAATTCTTGGATCGAGAAAGCTAATGTTCAGTTTGAAAATGGAGACTATATCGATTTATTTTTAACTTCCGATGCTATGATATTTGATAGTTGTTCATTCCTTAACGAATACTTATATACACAAAAACCTTCTATGTTTATTACAAACGATATTGTAAAGTCTCAGTTAAACGATTATGGTTTAGATGCGTTTGATTGTCATCAAAAAGCCAATTCGGAGAAAGATATAATAGAATTCATCGAATCTTTAATTAATCAAAAACCCGATCCGTTAGCAACTCAAAAACAAATTTATTACAAAAAATATATAGCGATGTTTGAAGAAAAATCGGCTTCTGAGAGAATAATATCTGAATTATACACATCCATTTATGGTAAAAATTAAATTAGTTTTATGCAAGCATTAATCTTAGCCGCCGGAATGGGTAAACGCCTTGGTGATTACACCAGGGAAAATACGAAATGTATGGTAAAAGTTAATGGTCAAACATTAATTGATCGTGTTCTTCTTCAACTATCAAAACTTAATATTAGTCGTGTTGTAATTGTTATTGGCTACGAAGGTAATAAATTGAAAGATTATCTTAACTCAAATAATTACGGAATAAAAATAGAATTTATAGAGAATGTAATATATGATAAAACAAACAATATTTATTCACTAGCTCTTACCAAAGAACAACTTCAGGAAGACGATACAATTCTGATAGAATCTGATTTAATATTTGACGACAGTTTGTTGTCATTATTAATAAATAATCCTTTCCCCAACCTTGCGCTTGTGGCAAAATATGAATCCTGGATGGACGGAACAATGGCGTGTATTGATGAAGAAAATTATATAACCGGACTAATTACAAAAAAAGCATTTAAGTACAGTGATATTGAACAATATTATAAAACATTAAATATTTATAAATTCAGCAAGGAGTTTTCGGAAGAAAGCTATGTGCCGTTTCTAGAAGCCTATTGCAAAGCAATGGGAAACAACGACTATTACGAACAAGTTCTGAAAGTTTTAACTTTACTGGATACGGTGAATATAAAAGCTTTGCCAATTAATGATGAAAAATGGTATGAGATTGATGATGTACAGGATTTGGATATTGCTGAAACAATTTTTGCAAATGAAGAAAATCAGTTGCCGTTATTTCAAAAACGATATGGTGGATATTGGCGTTTTCCAAAATTGTTGGATTACTGTTATTTGGTAAATCCTTATTTTCCTCCCAAAAAACTAAAAGATGAAATTAAATCAAATTTTGATATACTTCTAAGTGAATATCCTTCCGGTATGAGGATTAATTCACTTCTAATGGCAAAATACTTCAATTTAAAACAGGATTATGTGTGTGTTGGTAATGGTGCTGCTGAGTTAATTAAAGCTATAATGGGAAAACTCAAAGGAAAAATAGGCATGGTTTTTCCCACATTTGAAGAATATCCAAACAGATATGAAAAAAGTGAAATAGAGGTCTTTATTCCTCAAAATGCCGATTTCAAGTATTCTATTACTGACCTTATTAATTATTTTAAAGATAAAGATATTACAACTTTTTTGCTCATAAATCCTGATAATCCATCAGGTAATTATATTTCAAAATCTGATATTCTAAAATTTGCTAAATGGTGCAAAAAGAAACAGATACGTCTGATTGTAGATGAATCATTTGTAGATTTTACTTATAATTATAAGCAAAATTCATTATTGGAAAATCAAACGTTGGATAATAATCTTAATTTGATAATTATTAAAAGCATTTCAAAATCTTATGGCGTTCCCGGATTGAGATTAGGGGCAATTAAGTCCGGTGATGTTGCTTTAATTGATGAATTGAAAAAAGAAGTTACAATTTGGAACATCAATTCATTTGCAGAATATCTATATGCAAATTTTTGGAAAGTATGAAACAGATTATAAAATGGCATGTCAGTTATTCATTAATGAAAGGGAACGTTTTTATAATGATCTTATTCAGATACCCTGGCTTCGGGTAATTCCTTCGCAGGCAAATTATTTTTTATGCGAGGTAAATTCTAAATATACTTCGACAGAACTAATGAGAATATTGCTTATAAAACATAATATTCTGATTAAAGATTGTAGTACAAAGGTTGGATTTGATAATCAAAATTTTGTTCGAATAGCTGTAAGAGGTGAATGCGATAATCAAAAATTTTATAATATTATAAAAACACTATAGTATTTCAATTATGAAATTAATCAAACATTCTGATATTCAGTCAATACTTCCCCCCCTTCTATATTTGTGGAATGGGTTGAGAAAGTAATTAAAGATAAATATAACAGTATAATACCGGCAAAAACAAAAATTTATATGGTTGATAATACCAGCAGATTTACAACGATGCCATGTTATATGCCAAGTATAAATACTATGGGTGCCAAGATTGGAGCGTCAAGGTTTCCCAATGAGGTTCCAGCAATTGATACATCTATAGTATTATTTGATTCTATTACAGGCGAATTTCAATGTATTATGGATGGTCATTTAATTACAGCCATGCGAACTGGAGCGGTTGCCGCTCTAAGTATAAAAACACTTAAATGCGACAATGCAAAAAATATCGCTATTATTGGTTTAGGTGTAACAGCAAGATCGACATTATTATGCTTATTAGACTGCATGCCAGATGACAACTTTAATATTAAGCTAAAACGTTACAAAAATCAAGCGGAATTGTTTATTGAGAGATTTTCAAATTATGGAAATGCGACTTTTAGTATTGTTGATTCTGGAGAAGATTTAATTAAAGACTCCGATGTAATTATCTCTTGCGTAACAGTTGCAAATGAAAAAATTGGTGAAGATGAGTGGTTTAAAGAAGGAGTGACAGTGGTTCCCGTTCATACCAGAGGGTTTGAAAATTGTGATTTGTTTTTTGATAAAGTTTTTGGTGACGTAACTGAACAAATATCTGGCTTTGGTAACTTTTCCAAATTCAAAAAATTTAATGAGTTTTCTGAAGTGTTAACAAAACAGTGCACTGGGAGAGAGAATAACAATGAACGTATATTAATTTATAATATAGGAATGGGATTACATGATATTTATATTGGAAAAAAGATTTATGAAATTATTACGAGAAATCAAACCCTGAAAGATATTGACTTCAAAGAAATCTTGCCCAAATTTTTTATATAATGTAAGAAAGTGTGTGTGTTCCAACATATATGAATTATCAAGAAAAATACAATCATAGAACGTTGAAAAAAGTTAAACCACACATGTCCAGAAACCCCTCTAGTATTCCAATTATATGTTGAACATCAATATTTTACAGAAGATATTTATTACTGATTAATGCTGATTAAATCTGTTGCAAAATATGTTGGAGTATCAACTCCAAATATTGACATGGTATTGTCCTGTGCTCAAAAAGTTATGGGTACAGAGTTCAGATTTATAAACGCCAGTTCAATGAAATCTTTTTTTTCCTTTAATAATAAATTAATGAAAATAATTTAATTTTCATGAAAAAAACATAATGTATATAGATGACTAAAACCACTCTTAAATCCCAGGCTACCAGGGGCATGCTTTGGAGTGCAACTGATAAATTCGTGGTGCAGGCAGGTCGTTTTGTAACAGGAATAGTTTTAGCCCGGTTATTAATGCCTAAAGATTTTGGATTAATTGGTATGTTAACTGTCTTTATTACCATTTCGCAAAGTTTTATTGACAGTGGAATGGGGTCGGGTTTAATACAGAAGAAGAATAGAACTGAAGTAGACTTTTCAACAGTTTTTATATTCAATTTTGCAGTTGCTATATTTATTTATTTAGTGCTGTTTATCTCAGCGCCCTTAATTGCCGGATTTTACAAAATGCCACAATTGATTTTATTGACAAGGGTACTCTCAATAAATATCATCATCAATTCATTAGCAATAGTTCAGCGTTCCAGACTTACAATCAATATCGATTTTAAAACAATTGCAAAAGTAAATGTTATTTCAATTATTTCCGGAAGTATTTTTGGAATCTTATTCGCTTTTTTGGGTTTTGGAGTATGGGCACTTGTCATTCAAAATCTGGCTAACACTGTGCTTCCGTTGTAATGTTCTGGATTTTAAGCAAATGGAAATTTTCATTGGTTTTTTCAAAGGAGTCCTTTCGTGAATTATTTGGATATGGATCAAAACTACTGCTTGCAGGGGTTTATGCACAAACACTTGCCGAGATAAATAATATAGCAATTGGAAAGGTTTATTCTGCTTCCGATCTGGGTTTTTATACAAGGGCCAAGACATTTGCTCAAATGACATCCGGCACTGTTACCGGTATTCTTCAGCAGGTTACTTTTCCCATTCTTGCGTCTTTGCAGGATGATAAGGAAAGAATGGTGTCAGTGTATAGCAGATTAATAAGAATGACATCTTTTTTTGTTTTTCCGGCCATGACTTTGCTTGCATTACTTGCCAATCCCTTGATTTTGATATTGCTTACGGATAAATGGATTGCAGTTGTTGTTTTGTTGCAGTGGATGAGTTTTGCGCGATTTTTTTATCCAATCAGTGTAATAAATATGACAATATTAAATGCCGTAGGCAGATCCGATTTATTTCTGAAAGTCGATTTATCAAAATTTCCAGTAGATAGTAGGAGTTTTGTTAATAACAATTCCTTTGGGAGTTAAAGCCATAGTAATAGGAAACGTAGTTACATCGTGTATTTCATTTTTTATTAATGCTTATATGCCGGGTAAAATGTTTGGTTATGGTGCTTTTAAACAATTAAAAGATATGATACCAGTTTTTATTGCAATAGGAGTTATGGCTTTATTGGTGCTTTTTGTAAATTCCTTTATTAGGATACTTTGGCTTCAATTGATAGTTGGCGGTAGTGTTGGACTTGCATCTTATTTATTGGTTTGTTATATCATGAAACTGGAAGAATTACAGGAGGTCGGGAAATTAATTTCTCATTTTAGAAAAAAGAAATAATTCATTTCCTTGATATAATATATATTAATACGATTTAGAATTCAAATTATTATTATGTTTTTATTTATGAAATGTAAGTCAGTGATTTATAAACAACAGAAAATTAACCCTTAGAAATTAAAATATATGTACAAGCCCTTAAAATTGAGAATATTTACTGCCCGTACTGAGGGAGTAAATCTTCACCATAATGAAAATAACATGATGTGAAGTTGTAAATACATAGTTTAAAGTCTAAACATGCTTAAAAAAGGTATACGAATAATACATCGGGTTTTAACCGTTCGAATTGAGAAATGGATAGGAGAATTGTATTTTATCTATCGTTATAAAAGAATTCAATTATATCAAAGGAATGCCTTAAAAAGAGTGCATGATAAAGATATTATCACAGTTGCTTTTTTTTTAATTAGTGAATCGAATTGGAAATATGAAGAAATTTATAATCTCATGGTTAAAGATGACAGGTTTTTTCCAGTTATAATCATTTGCCCTTTAATTGGATATGGCAATGAAATTATGCTCAGGGAAATGAATCAGGCATATAATACATTCCATAAGAAAAAATATTATGTAATAAAATCTTTAAATGAATCCGGGAATTGGTTGGATGTAAAGAAGGAGATTCAACCGGATATTATTTTTTTTACCGTTCCATGGAACATTACAAAACCTGAATATTTAATTCAGAACTACAGTAAAGTACTTACATGTTATGTACCCTACGGTTTTAAAAATTCCTATTTATATCAAGACCAGTTCAATAAACCCATGCACAATCTTGTGTGGAGATTCTATCTTGAAACTGAAATTCACAAAAAACTATCCCTCAAATATTCAAGAAATAAAAGTGTCAATACAGTTGTTACTGGTGCACCGGGAATGGATAAATTACTTCAAAAAAATTATCAACCTGCAGATGTTTGGAAAATCAAATATAAATCTTTAAAAAGGATTATCTGGGCACCTCACCATACCATACCCGGGAAGGGCGCATCCCTTGATTATTCAACATTTCTAAAGTATTACAATTTTATGCTGAACATTGCAAAAAAATATGAAGGTCAAATTCAAATAGCTTTTAAACCACACCCACTGCTCAGATCTAAATTGGGCATGGAGGATGTTTGGGGAAAGGAAAAAACAGATGTGTATTATAATAAATGGGCTGAACTTCCAAATGGGCAATTAAACGAAGGCGAATATGTTGATCTCTTTTATACCTCTGATGGTATGATACATGACAGTGCTTCGTTTATTGTTGAATACCTGTATACAAACAATCCCGTTATGTTTCTGGCAAATGATGATAATGTATCAGACAGGCTTAACGAGATAGGGAAAATAGCTTTGTCAAAATTTTATCTTGCAAAAAAAAGGGAAGATATTATTCAATTTATTGAAAACGTTATTATTAAAGGAAATGACATTATGAAAGTTGAAAGAATCCAATTTTTCAACTCGACCATTAAACCTTCAAATAACTTAACTGCCTCCGAAAACATTTTTAATGATTTAAAAAAATCAATTTTCAATTAAAATTTATAATCACGGGAATAATGAAAAAAAAGTTCGAAATTGGATACACCATGGGAGTTTTTGATTTGTTTCACATAGGACATCTTAACATTATAAAAAATGCGAAGTCACTTTGTGATTATTTAGTGGTTGGAGTAACTACTGACGAGCGGGTAAAAATAATAAAAGGTAATTTACCCATTATTCCCTTTGATGAAAGATTGAAAATTATTGAAAGTCTCAAATATGTTGATAGGGTAGTTCCCAAAAATTCATCGGATATTGAAGAGGATTGGCAGCATATTAAATTTGATCTGTTTGTAAAAGGAAGTGATTGGGAAGGAACTCCGGAAGGGAATGCTCTTAAGTCGCAACTTAAAAAACTTGGAGTAACCGTGAAATATTTCCCTTACACCAAAGAAACGTCCAGTTCTATACTCAAAGATGTAATAGTAAAGCTTCGATAATTTTAAACAATAAAAATCACAACAATGCCAGAAATGTTAGTTAAAGTTAAAATACCTGCTTTTACCCGCACATTGGTAATAGTTGCATCAGTTCTCCAGGCAATTAGCTTTAGTACAAGGTTTATCGTTTATTTTACTGATTACAAGAGCATCAGGAAACTCGGATTTTTAATCGATATGTTGTATATTATTGGATGCCAAGTGGACAAAGAAAAACAACGCTGTTTTCTACGGCTACAAAAACCATGTAAAATCGGACGCAAAGACCAAACTGATAGAAAAGTTCGATGTCACCGACGCCAGCGTGCACGATTCCCAAGCAATGGAAGGGCTGTTGGAAGAAAAAGACGAAGGGCAGGAGATTTATGCCGACAGTGCATACACGGGCGAAGAACAGGAAAAACCTATAAAAAGAAAAAAGTGGTGAGCATGGTAAATGAAAAAGGGTGCAGGAACAAGCCCCTGACCGACGAACAAAAGGCAAGCAACAAGGAGAAATCGAAAATACGGGCAAGGGTCGAGCACATTTTCGGTTTTGTGGAAAACAGCATGAACGGTTCATTTGTCCGTACAATCGGAATGGCCAGGGCAAAAGCAAAAATCGGGATGATGAACCTTACCTACAACATTTGCCGCTGCGCACAGCTGAGAATAAGCGTGTGCATGGGATAACTGCGCCCAATAGCGAAAAAAAGCACTAAAAAAGGAAATAGAAGCATGGAAAAAATCAAAAAATAAAAGAATACGGCGATAGCTCGACCTTTTGGATGCCCATTAAGCTTCTGGAAAGAAAAGCAGAACTACTGAAATGTGGTTTAGAGGCGCATAAGTTTTATGTCGGATACGAAAGAAATTTTCCCACTGCTTTTTCATCAATGATCCTAATAATTGCTTCTGTTCTGCTATTTATAATAACTGTGTTAAAGTGGAAAAAGCCAAAATCATTTTATCTGATTTGGTTGCTTCTCTCCGCCGGATTTTTTTATCTCGCTATGGACGAAGCAATGGTTTTGCATGAAACAATTTTAGGGCAAAAAGAAGGGATTATACTTGGACATCAGTTTCATGGCTTTTTACGTCATGCATGGATTATTCCATTCCTATTTACAATTCCTTTTCTGATAATATTATTTTTTAGGTTTTTAATGCACCTCGATCACAGAACAAGAAATTTTTTTCTGATATCAGCAGTCATTTTTGTTGGTGGAGCTGTAGGGATAGAATCAATCGGCGGGTATATTAAAGATACGATAGGGATTGACAACTGGTGGTATTATCTCGAAGTTGCCTTTGAAGAAAGTTCTGAAATGGCTGGTGTGATAACTTTCATTTACGCCTTACTTGATTATATGCAAAGAAACTATCAGGAAATCCAATTTTCAATAGTTAAATAATATAAGCATTTCAGAAATTCATAACAGATATGTTAGAAAGGCCGAATTTTTGCGTAACTTGATCAACAGATATCATACCAGTTATAAGAAACTAAAGTAGAAAAATAAAAATCTATTGAAAATTTTAAAAAGGTTCAGCCAAACAAGTTCAACACCCTCAGGTAAATTAGCCTTTGCTAAAATCCAAAGCAATTAAGACTTGTTTTCGGGGTGCAATTGATAAATACAAAATGAAGGAAGTTACAAATGGGCCTTTCACCACTGGTATTTTATGGATAATTTCAAACTTTTTTATTTGATGTTTATTTAGTTCTAAATAAATAAAGCAGATAAAAATATTTTTTAACCTGAAAAATAAAATTTAATGGAGAGCATAAATCCGTTGGTAAGTGTTATTGTCATTACATACAATAGTTCTAAATATGTAATTGAAACGCTTGAAAGTATCAAGGATCAAACCTATAAAAACATTGAACTGATCATAAGTGACGATTGCTCTGTTGATGACACGGTAAGTGTTTGCCAAAAGTGGCTGGAGGAAAATAAAATCAATTTTATTGAAACTAAGTTTGTGACTTCAGATATCAATACAGGAATACCTGCCAATTGTAACAGAGGATTAAATGAATCTAAAGGGGAATTTTTAAAATTAATTGCAGGTGATGATGTTATATTACCCGAATACCTTGAAAAAAGTTTGGCTTGTTTCCAAAAGGATAGTGAAGTTGCTGTAACATATACAAGCGCAAGAATTATAAATGAGGAAAGTAAAATTGTGAGAAATTCTTCCAATGAGAAATATAAATCCGGATACATTTTTAAGGAGCTTTTTTTTGTTGAGTTTTGGCCCATTTCATCGTCATTTATGTTTAAACGGAAATGTATTTTTGAAGTAGGTGGTTTTGATGAAAATATTGCAGTTGAGGATTACTTATTACTTTTAAAATTAGCTAAAAACCATAAAATCCAATTTGTAAACGACTATTTAACTCTTTACCGTATTCACAGTTTAAATACGTCAAAAAATGTCAATTTCATTTTTATTGAACATCTAAAAACAATAAATGAATTTAAAGATTATGAAGGATATAACAAGAGGATTAAACAGCTCAATACTAAGTTGATTAACAGTTATTCCAGAACAAATAAAAAGATGACGTTGCAATTGATTTTGAAAAATTTGAAATCGATATCTTTAAATCTTGTCTGGCTCAAAATATTTATAAGATTATTAACTCCATACAAATTTCAAAGTTGGTTTACTCAACATAAAATATTACAGTCAAAACTGTGGAATTAATAAAAGTTCAAATTTATTAATAGTAAAATGTATTTAAACTGAATTAAATAGGATAAGAAAATAATTAGCTGTAGATTATATAATTATTGAGAAATGTAAAACTTACATGAAACGAAATAAAAAATCAAATTTTATTACTTATAGCTTCACTAACTGAATTAAATGAGTCGTTAAATTATAACACATATAAACATTATGAAATCAATTTTGCAAAGTATTATAGAGAAACTACTCATTCAACGGGGAGATATATTTGATGTATTATTTTCCATGTTTTTGGCAATAGCCATAGCAATGGTAATATCCCAGATTTACAAACAAACTCATCGCGGAATGAATTTTGAACTTTCATTCATGTCCACTTTGGTCTTGTTGGCCCCAATTGTTGCAGTTGTTATGCTTTTTATCAGGGGTGATTTGGTGCTTTCACTGGGATTAATTGGTTCTCTGTCAATAATACGTTTTCGCACTCCTATTAAGGATACAAGAGATATGGTTTTCCTGTTTTGGACCATTGCAGTTGGTTTGGGTTGTGGTACTTTAAATTGGGCAGTTGTTATAATTTCAACCATTTTTATTTCAATAATAATTATAGGTTTATATTTCATGAAATACGGACTTTCAGTAAATACGGATTTTATTTTGGTTGTAACCGGCGAAGGTAAAAGTGAAAACATGGTAATTGAGAAAAAGGTAATGGAATATGTACAGGAAGCAAAAATGCGCTCATATGAGATTGGTGACGGACATTGGGAAGCGATTTATGAATTAAGATACCCACGATCAAAACGCAATGTGAGTCAAATTATGATCAATGAAATTGAAACTTTACCAGGAGTGTTAAAGATTTCCCTGCTTGCACCCCAACTGGCTTTACCCGTTTAACATTTTCATTTATATTATACATTAATGAAAAACTTGCCTGAAAATAATCAATTAAGTACCTGGCGTTTTGAATTGAAATATCGCATTAGTGTTTTTGAATTACATAAAATGCGAATTGCACTACGACCATTTATGGTAAAAGATTATTTCACAAATATTGCCCCATCTGGCGGATATTTAATCAGAAGTCTTTATTATGATACTTATGATTACAGGGCTTACAGCGAAAAAATGGCAGGCGATCATGAGCGTATAAAATTTCGGTTAAGGACTTATACCCTTGACATTGAAGAGAACTCCCGGATTCGTGTAGAAATGAAGGTGCGTAAGGGAAATGCTATGGAAAAACATGTTGTACATGTCAGTATTGATGATTACAATTATTTCGTTAAAAAGAAACATTGGCCGGAAAATGATAACCCGATATTACAGGAGTTTGAACGCTATATGCACCTCTGGAACCTTAAACCTCAGGTACTGATTCAATACAACCGTGAAGGATATGAGGACAGGGAAAAGAATGGCATCAGAATAACATTTGATCAAAATGTTTGTGCAGCACATTGTAATAAATTATTTCCGACAGAACCTGTTTTTTTTCGTAATTTTCAGAAAAATGCAGTCATACTGGAAATAAAATGTAAAGATAAACACTCGCTGTGGTTGCGTAATTTCGTTAGAAACTATGGATTACGTTGGGTGGCAAACAGTAAGTTTACCCAGGCCATTCAATCGGCCCGCAATGACCTTTTCCATCCTGACGGAGTAGTTATCATCAGATAACGACGAAATTGAAGCATGAAGAAATTTCAAATCGTTTTGATTCAAAGAATTATAATCCTGTCAGTAAGCTTATCAGGTTTGGTTCTGTTGTTGTTGTTCGTTGTAAATAGTCAAACTGTTGTTGATTTTCCGGATAAAAGATTGGAACTGGCAATACGGGAAAAGTTAGGTAAACCAAATGGCCCGATTTTGCTTTCTGAAGTTCGAAAGATTTCCCGTCTAAATGCTTCTGCCTTTAATATTTCCAGTTTGGAAGGATTGGAAAATTTAAACCGGCTTGAAGAGTTAAATCTTGAGTCAAATCAAGTAAGGGATTTAACGCCATTACATGCATTAAAGAAATTAAGCTATTTGAACTTAAGGAATAATAATATAATTCATTTGGATTCTGTTGGCTTTGGTGCCCTTGAAGGTGTGGCAATTCGTCGTTTGAATTTGCAGCACAATGCACTGGAAAATGGAAATGAAAAACCCGTTAAATTATCTGACATTAGTATGCTTTCGCATCTTGGCAATTTGGAGGAACTGGAATTAAGGGACAATGAAATTTCAGATTTAAGTCCTTTAATTAAATTAAATAAACTGAAAAAACTTGATTTGCGCGACAATCAGATTACTGACATAACGCCAATAAGCAGATTAATTAACCTTAAAAAATTAAATTTAAGAGGTAATAAAATTAGCAATCTCTCGGCTTTATCCAATTTGAAAAATCTCAATTATTTAAATATTCATTCCAATTATGAGGTTAAGTCCCTTGAACCTGTTGAAAAACTTACGGGATTACAAACACTGATAGTAAGGAATGTACCTGTGGGTAATACAATACGGTACATTAAGGATATGGTTAAACTAAAAAGGTTAAATATTGCCAATTGTGAGGTTACAGACATAACAGTGCTTGCAGAATTATTTACAAAGGGAGCCTTTACCAATGAAATGTATAAAAAAGAAGTAGAACCAAATTTATATTTATCTGATAATAATAAAACAAAATCAAATTTGGATTTGTCTGAAAATGAGTTTAATTGGAATTCCTTTGATTCATTAATATCTGTACTAAATTTCAAAAGGGATATTGATTTCAAATATCCATCCTGGTTACCAGTTCAATATAAACTTGATCCGGTAAATTATTCCCACCATGGTGGTTTTTATGCGAATTCCATAGATCTTACTTTATCACACAATGATTCCGATGTAACTATCATTTATACACTTGACGGTTCGGATCCGGAAATGAAGCAGATTAATTCAACAGATGTATTCAGAAAAACATATGTTTATAAAAAACCAATAAATGTAAAAAGCAGGGTAGGAGACCCCAATTTGTTTTCAGAGATTAAAACTACAGGCATTGTTCTTGATTTTCTGCCCGAATGGGTACCGCCTAAAGGGGAGGTTTATAAATCTACAGTTGTAAGGGCAAAAGCAGTTAAAGCGGGCCAAATAACTTCCGGAATAAAAACTGCTACTTTTTTTGTTGATGAAAACATTCAAACAAGATATTCATCAATTCCTGTAATTTCTTTGGTTGTGGATTACAGGGATTTTTTTGATACCAAAACAGGTATTTATGTTTCGGGAAATAACCATAGGGGAATAATAGAGCAACAAAATTTTTTCAAAGACTGGAAGAGAAAAGCCCATCTAGAATTTTTTGACATTGACCGCTCAAAAGGTTTTAAAGATGAATATGAAATCAAAATACAAGGATCAACTTCAGTAGCAGCTCCTACAAAGGGTATGTTTGTACATTCAGATTCAAACATAGGAGATAGTCTTATTCAATATCCGGTTTTTGGAGGAACAGATTTTAGATCTGCAGACTTATCTCGTTTCAAAAGCTTTATTATTCGTGCATGGGGTAGCGCGGGAAACTGGCCGGTTTTTTTTAATGACGCATACAACCAAAGGTTGGTAGCTTCTACTAACCTGGATATACAGGCTTACAAACCTGTAGTATTATTTATCAATGGCGAGTATTGGGGGTTACATGAATTACGTGAGGCGAATAAAAATAGTTGGTATTATCAGTTTCACTACGGGATTGATCGCATTCACCCGGGAATTGATATTGTAAAGGAATTGGATATAGTTCAGGAAGGTACTATTGATCATTGGAATAAACTTTGGACTTTTATTCGCTCCAGTGACATGTCAGATGATTCAAATTTTGAATATGTATCACAAATGATCGATATTAATAATTTTATCGAATATATTATTCATTGCACCTATTTAGGCAAGCGGGACTGGCCGGTACAAAATGTGGCAAAATGGCGTCCGCGGGAAAATGGTGGCAAATGGCGGTATATTCAGTTTGATATGGATCAGGGAATGAATGATTGGTCGCATCCAAAATATGACATGATTAATCATGCTATAAACGGATCTTCATCATATGAATCACATGAAATTTTGGTGTGTTTGTTAAACAACCAAAGATTCAAAAATCAATTTATCAGTACTTATGCAGATTGGGTGAATACGATTTTATCAACCCAGTCAGAGTTAAAACTGTTCAATCAAATGGCAAATGAATTACAGCCTTTTGTGCAGGAATTTCAGGACAGATGGGCAAGAGATTATTCATGGGATGCTTGTCTTGAAACTGGAAGAAATGTAATATCTGAGCGAAGAGAATTGCGACTTCAGCAACTAAAGTCATTTTTCAATTTATCAGAATTGAAAATTACAGTTGATATAAATAATAAGGATTATGGACAAATTAGACTCAACTCAATTGTGTTAAAAGATAGTGCCCCAGGTGTATCAAATAATCCTTTTCCTTGGGTTGGTACCTATTTTATGCAGATTCCTGTATCGTTTGAAGCAATTGCAAATGAAGGTTACCGATTCGTGGGTTGGAGTTTAATTGAATCGAACAGGGATAAGAAGGAATCGGGTATAAAGGAATTCAAATCCTCTGATCCTATAATAAAATTAACCTTTTCAGAAAATATGACAATAAAGGCTATATTTGAACCCTTATCAAAAACATAATATGAGTCGATTTAAATCCTCAACACTGGTTGCATTTTTAAGTAGTATTATTTTGGTTCCTATTCCTTTACATTCAAAAACATTTCGTTAAAAAATGAAAATACTCTGGTTTACAAATAACGCTTGTTCTGCATCAAAAATATATAATCCACAATCCTTTCAAGGTGGATGGTTGGCATCACTGGAAAATCAATTAAACAAAAATCCTGATGTTAAATTATGTATTGCATTTTACCATAATAAGCAATCTTTACCTTTTGATTATAAAAATTCATCCTATTACCCCGTTTTAAAAGAGAAAAAGTTAACATGTAAAATAATAGAAAGAGTCTTTAACCGATTTAACAATAACAATGAATTGGAATTAGACAGGCTGTTAGAAGTTGTAAAGGAAGTAAATCCTGATATTATACACATTCACGGTACTGAAGAAAATTTTGGACTCATACAAAAACTTGTTTCTCAGCCTGTGGTAATATCTATCCAGGGTATAATAAACCCAATTTGCGAAAAATTTTTTTCTGGAATGCCGCGGGCTGTTGTTAAAAAATATGAACCCTTAAAACTTAAATTTTCTTTTCATTCTCAAATTTATCGGTACAAGAGGTTTATGGCTATGGCCCAAAATGAGTTGGATATATTAAACACTTCAAAAAATATAATAGGCCGGACGGATTGGGACAGGAGAGTAACATCAGTTTTATCTCCAAATCGAATATATTACCATAATGATGAATTGCTAAGAGATACCATATACAAAAACAAATGGAACAGCAAATGCTATTTATCAGACGAATTTAAAATTATTACGATAACCGGAAGCCCACTTTTCAAAGGATTTGAAACTATATTAAAAGCTGCCATTATTTTACGAAAATTAAATAAAATCAAATTTGAATGGAACATTGTTGGATTATCAGATGAGGATCCCGGTGTCAAAATGATAGTTTCATGGATGAACGTGAATTTAAAAGATATGAATATAAATTTTTTCGGCAAAATACCACCTGAAAAATTTATACCTTTAATGCTGAATTCAAATGTTTATTGTCAGGCCAGCCATATTGAGAACAGTCCGAATAGTTTATGTGAAGCAATGTATATTGGAATGCCTGTTATTGCAACATTTGCAGGAGGAACAGATTCAATGCTGGAAAACAAAAAAGAGGGAATATTGGTTCAGAATGGGGATCCATATTCAATGGCAGGTGCAATTGTTGAGTTAAAAAATAATCCTGAAAAAGCAATACAATATGCTCACAATGCTAGACAAAGGGCATTGATTAGGCATAATCCTGATAGAGTTGTGGGTGAACTGTTGACAATTTACAAGGATATTACAGGTTAGGTTTGACTTTTCTCAATCCTGATTAATCTATTAATTAACATATTATAATAAGGAAAAGCATTACTCTATTGTTTCAATGAACAACTTCAACAGAGAACTGCTATAAAAATTGTATTCAATGATTAAAATAATAAAATTTTTACAAAAAATCTACAGGTATATGAGAAACAAGATCAACCTTGTCATCAACAAATTCACTTTTAGAATGGCAGGGTTGAAGTTTAATGATACATGGAAAATATACGGTAGAATTTATATCATAAATGAGGGGAAAATTCAAATCGGTAATAATTTTAGCGCAAACTCAGGAAAGAATGCAAATCCCATTGGAGGTGATACAATGTTAAGATTAATTGTTAGAAAAAATGGTAATCTGAAAATTGGTAAACATGTTGGAATTTCCAATTCCACAATTGTATGTAAAAACGAAATTGAAATTGGTGATTTTGTGCTGATTGGCGGTGGATGTAAAATCTGGGATACGGATTTTCATTCGTTAGGAGCAATGGAGAGAATGCACAAAGGAGATTTAAAAGTAAAATCTACACCAATATCAATTGGTAATTATGCATTTATTGGTGGTAGTTCAACTATTTTAAAAGGAGTAACAATTGGAAGCCATTCAATTGTGGCCACGGGAAGTGTTGTAACAAAAAATATTCCTGACAATGAAATATGGGGTGGAAATCCAGCCAGATTTATTAAAACAATAAAGATTTAAAATTGATGAAAATATTGGTTTTTGATTTTGAGATTACAGGGCATCACCCTGAATACATAGAACACCTGGTAAATTATATTTTTCAGGATAAGAACAATGAGAAAAATTATGATTTTGTTGTCCATCCTGATTTTTGTATCAGGTTTCCTCATATTGTTCAAAAAGTGCCTGCCCCCAAAATCAATTTTATGGCAATAACCAATAACGAACTCAATGATTTAAAGAAATACAAAGCAAATGAATTTCAAGATTGGGATTCAAATAAAATCCATGATTTATTAATGAAATATGCAAAAACATTTAATCCAGATATTTGTATTATAATGTACTTTAACAGGTTGTGCAAACCACTGATAAGGAGCAAACCCAAATTTTAATATCCGAGGAATTCTGTTTTCTCCAATTATTCACCCACCATTAACAAATAATTTAATTTCCATTTTGAAATATATAAAACTTCGCTGGAATAGATTTTTATATACCCGAAACAGTAAAATAAAAAAAATATTTGTGCTTAACGATAAAACCGGAGTCATAAACCTAAATAAACAGGTATTTAAAAAAGTGTTTTTTTATCTTCCGGATCCAACTCCAGCAATTGAAGAAGAAAAAGATTTTGAAATCAGAAAAGTATTTGGAATAGAACCAAATAAGAAGATTTTATTGCATTTTGGATCGTTAAGGGAATCAAAAGGAACAGTTGAATTGATACAATCACTAAATCTGTTGTCAGATGAAATTGCATCAACATGTTGTCTTGTTATCGCCGGAACACCTTTAAATGAGCAAGTGGAAGCCAAAATTAATGAAGCTGTAAACAATGTAAAAAAGGTTCAGATAGTGTATGTTAATGAATTTATTTCAAATTCAAAAATGAAATCTTTTTTTAACCAATGCAATGTTGTTGTGATGCCTTATAAAAACGCTTTGGCTTCAAGTGGTGTTATCGGGCATGCCATCATTGCCGGAAAGCCTGTTATATCAACTCAACATGGTTTGATTGGTGAAATCATAAAAACAAACTGGAAAGGTGAACTGATTGATATTGTTAAACCTGATAAAATTGCAGAGGCCATTGAAAGAAGTTTTATTACAGATTACCCAGATGTAAATACCAAAAATTTTATTGAAGAACATACTCCTTTTAATTTCTCTAAAATTTTGCTGGGTGATGCTTAAAAGTTGTAATTGAGAGAAAAATGTCAGGATTTAAGATACCACAGATTATTACATTTTTGTTTGCCTTTACGTTATTTCTTAGAAACGTTGGAGGAACATTTCATATAATTAATATTGCGATTCCAATAGGTTTAATATTGATTTTATCCGTATTTAACATTATTTCTACAAGAAAAATATTCGAAAACTACTCTTATTTTACCATCCTTCTTCTATTCATGGCCTATTTGTTTGTGGGTACATTCTACTCAAATGCACCCAATTATGGACGCACAAAAACGTTTAGTCTATGTATATTTATTTTGATGGCAATTATTTCAGGAAAATATGTTATTTCAAATTTTAGCCTGTTCTTAAAATCCAATCTATTTTTCTTTATTCTTTTTTTTATCGCCTATTTTGCATTTTACGGAAGTTTTGGAAATGTTTTGAAATTTGTAAGTGAAGATGATCGGCTTGAAATGGGTGGTGAAGCTTTTAAAGCCATTGCCACTTCCCAATACATTGGGTTTAATTTGATTAGTTTATTCTTTTTGTTTTTTCGACAGAACCTTGAATACAGGTTTAAACATTTAATATTTGCGTTTTTATATTTGCATTGGGATTTTTTATGATGATCCTGTTTGGATCAAAAGGGCCTATTCTTTCGTTATCATTGGCTCCCTTAATTTTTATATTTTTTTATCAAAAATACAATTTGAAAAAAACTTTAGTTTTAGGTACAGCTATAATTGGAATTGGTTTTGTTCTTTTGTTTCCTGAAACAATTATTGAAATGATACCTCAGCAATATCAGACATATTTTCATGACCGCTTTTTTAACTATGAAAGTTATACAACTGGGGCCAGGCCATCACTAATATAAATTGGCGATCTCTGATATTGAAAAAAAATCATTGTTTTTTGGAAAAGGAACAGGGAATTATGGGTTTTTATATACACAAATGGATGTAAAAATTCACCCCCACAATATTTTCGTTGAATTGTTATATGAAAATGGATTATTGGGATTATTATTTTTCATATTTATATCATTTAGGTATTTATTTGATAAACATTCGGTTAAATATTATATGAACATGAAATCCTTTCTTATAATAGTGATTTTTTATTATCTTTTAAGTGCACAGGTTAGCGGAGACTTTTCAAATAATTTTCCTCTTTTCATATTTTTGTTGTTATTATATAATGAAATAATATATGAAAGGAGAATTCAAAATATTTCTCGAGTAGTAAAAAAATTTAATGTATGGAGTAAGAGAACTATTAAAATATCGTAATTGAAATAATAAAGTGAAGTGGCAAATAAAAACAAACTGTGTTGCAAAAAAAAGATGTCATATTGAGTTACCATTAATAGACTTGAAGCATCCGCTATATTTTAAATAATATTGCTTATCGTTTTTATAAAATAAATTTAACACATAAATGTTGTACTAGTTGATAAGAAAGTGTTAATAATTTGCTATTACCACGCACCAAATGTTATGAAGTATAGGATTTACAGTCGTAATATTTTTTTTGTACTTGAACGAGACAGAATTGTTTAAGATAAACTGAAAATTGCAATAAAGAATCATATAATAACACATGTATAAATACCCATACAAAACGTTTTCACATCAACCTTATATTACTGCTCGAAGTTCTTATAATTATCTTTTAGAAGATTTTACTTATATGAAAAATTGACCAGCAAAAATAGTAAATCAACTCTTTGTTGAGTAGCCTTGTTGTGTTGAATAACCTAAGTAAATAAAATTAATAATTTATAAAATATATGCTTTTTAACTCAATCGACTTTGCAATTTTCTTACCAATAGTATTTATACTTTATTGGTTTGTAACAAATAAGAACTTAAAACTTCAAAATTTCTTAATTGTTGTGGCAAGTTATTTATTTTATGGTTGGTGGGATTGGCGATTTTTATCTCTTAATTTTTTTCAGTACCATTAGTTGATTATTCTAGTTGGACGTAGGACTTATTAAAACAAGAAAATCAGACAAAAAGAAAAATTTTACTTATGGACAAGTATATTAGTAAATCTTGGATTTCTTGGTTTTTTTAAATATTATAATTTCTTTCTTGATAATTTTGTAACTGCTTTTTCATTTTTTGGAACAGAAATAAATGCAAATTCATTAAATATTATTTTACCTGTAGGAATTAGTTTTTATACTTTTCAAACATTAAGTTATTCAATAGATGTTTATAGACGAAAACTTGAACCAACCAAAGATTTCATTGCATTTTCTGCATTTGTAAGTTTTTTTCCTCAATTGGTTGCTGGCCCAATTGAAAGAGCAACACATTTACTTACCTCAGTTTTATAAAAAACGAACTTTTGATTATTCAAAAGCAGTTGATGGATGCGACAAATTCTTTGGGGATTATTTAAGAAAATGGTAATTGCAGATAATTGTGCTGAATATGCAAATCATGATTTTCAACAATTCTGCAGATTATTCGGAAGTACATTAGTTTTAGGAGCATTATTTTTTACTTTTCAAATTTATGGTGATTTTTCAGGTTATTCTGATATTGCAATTGGAACATCACGACTATTTGGCTTTAACTTAATGCAAAATTTTAACTTTCCATATTTTTCAAGAGATATAGCAGAATTTTGGAGACGTTGGCATATTTCACTTTCAACTTGGTTTAGAGATTATCTTTATATTCCATTAGGTGGAAGCAGAGGTGGAACTTGGATGAAAGTTAGAAATACTTTTATTATTTTTATTGTAAGTGGTTTTTGGCATGGTGCTAATTGGACATTTATAGTTTGGGGAGCATTAAATGCAATTTATTTCTTACCTCTATTATTAACCAAAAATAACCGAAATAATTTAGATATTGTTGCTCAAGGAAAATATTTTCCAAGCATTAAAAGAATTTTCGTTAATATTCTAACTTTTGGTTTGACTGTTTTTGCCTGGATATTTTTTAGAGCAGAATAATATTGGATCATGCAATAAGTTATATCTCAGGAATTTTTTCGGCTTCACTTTTTACAATTCCAAATTTGCTGGAATGGATTAAGAGCTTTAACAACAATCATACTTGTTATTATATTTGTTTTAATTGAATGGTAAGGAAGAGAAGATCAATATGCAATTGCAATTTAGAAAAAAATAAAAGTGGAGTCTTAGTTGGATCTTTGTATTATGTTATATTGCAATATTTTGTTTGGTGGTAAAGAACACAATTCATTTATTTTCAGTTTTGAATATATGAGAAATTTATTTTTAAAATATTAATATTTACTTGCTGGGTTGCAATTACTGTATTTCTATTATTTAACCTGGCAAATGGTTATACTGATCCTTTTTATCTTAGATTTACAACACCAAAACAGAACTCTTTGATAATAGGCACTTCGAGAAGTGCGCAAGGTATACATCCAAAGGTGTTAGAAAGAGTGCTTAATAAAAAAATTTATAATTATTCTTTTACTTTAGCCCATAGTCCTTTTGGACCAGTTTATCTTGAAAGTATCAAAAAGAAAATAATTCCAAATACAAAAGACGGATTATTTATTATTACTATTGATCCATGGAGTATTTCAAGTACTACTGAGAATCCAAATGATACTGCACATTTTAGGGAAAAAAATCGATGTGTTGATAATACAAAGAAAGTAGATATGAATCCCAATTATATGTATTTGATAAACAACTTTAACAGTTATAAGTATCTGGAAACTTTTACTAATTCTAAGTTGTTTTTACACGATGACGGTTGGCTAGAAGCGAACATAGGTATGGATCATTCAGAAGTTAAAAAAAGGACAGAAAATAAAATAAGTGAATATTTAGATCTTTTATATAAATATCATTATTCAGAGATTAGATTCAAATATTTAATTAAAACAATTTTGTATTTGAATCAGTTTGGTAAAGTCTATTTGGTGAGACTTCCGGTACATCATAATATTTATAAAATAGAAATACAACTAATGAATGATTTTGACTTAAAATTAAAAGAAGCAATAGTTGAAAGTGATGGTTACTTGGACTTAACTTGTTATAATTCTCAATATAATTATACGGATGGTAATCATTTGAGTATTGAATCAGGAGAAAAGGTAACAATGAAAATTGCTGAATGGATTTTGAATATTCAAAAAAATGGGTTAAAGAAACAATGAAAGAAAATCAAATTACATATTCAATAATAATTCCTCATCGGGACTCGTTAGTATTACTAGAACGTGCTTTATTATCTATTCCGGACAGAAATGATATTCAAATAATTGTTATTGACAATACACCAGGTGAACTAAGCTTCAGTACATTGGAAAAGATAAGGGAAAACAAAATTATATTATTGTTTTCAAATATTGAAAAAGGTGCTGGTCATGCTAGAAATATTGGGTTAAATAAAGCAATTGGGAAATGGTTGCTTTTTCTTGATGCAGATGATTTTTTTAATCCTGGAGCTTTTGAGCATTTTGATAAATATATTGACTCTGAATACGATATTGTTTTTTTCTCAGCAACTAGTGTATATTCCGATACACTAGAGAAAGCGGAAAGACATAAATATTATGCTATGCTTGTTTCTGATTTTATAGAAGGAAAAATGAAAGCAGAGGATAATTTAAGATATTGGTTTACCTCACCTTGTGCTAAATTAATAAGAAATGGATTAATAAAGGAAAAACTTATTTTGTTTGAAGAAATTCCTGCTTCCAATGATTTAATGTTTTCAGTAAAAAGTGGTCATTATGCAAAAAAAATATGGGCAGATGATTTTGCAGTTTATTGTATGACTACCAATAAAGGCTCTTTAACCAGGTTAATTAATAAAAAAAATTCTCGTTCCCGATTTTGCGCTTCTATTCGACAATACAAATTCATGACCTCAATTAGTAGACCAGATCTACGTTTTAATCTAATGGCAACTGTCTTAAAATCTTTCAGTTTTGGATTAAAAGAATTCTTCTGGTATATTTCTGTTATTAATAAGGAAAAAGTGAATATATTTTTAGGCTTTCATCGATGGCCGAAAGTTTTGTATAATTATATTTTTAATAAAGAAAAGAATGATAATTATACCGTTCACGAAAATTAGTGGTCTAAATAAAATATAACTTATTTACTTATAACGATTACCATTTTCATTATATTCAATATAAGATCTAAAAAAAAATTATTAAATTATATTTTAAGTTATTTTATATAAGATAATTATTTAGTTTAATATATATGGGCACAATGTGATATGAAAATTATAAATATATGTATTTCTGCTTCATATGTGGAAGGATTGTCTTATCAGGAAAATCTATTAACAGACTATTTCCAGTACAAAGGTTTGGAAACAACAATTATTGGAAGCAATATTTTACCTAAATATTTAAAGTTTAAAAAAGTAAAAACCGGTACTTATTTTGAACATGGGAAAAAAGTAATTAGAATAAGGTGTATAAAATTGACAAGCGAATTTGTTATCACTTTTGGTTTATTTAAACTGTTGAATAAAGAAAAGCCTGATGTTATCTTTCACCACAATTTAAACTGTACTTCACTTATAATTTGCACAGTATACCGGATATTAAATTCAAAGGTTATATTATTGGTTGATAACCATGCAGATTATATTAATTATAGTAAAAATAAATTATGGCGATTATTTTATTATAAAACATTGATTAGATTAACAGCAAAATTTTCATCTCTATTTGTTTATAAGTTTTATGGAGTTTCATTAATGCGATGTGACTTTTTAAATGAAGTATATGGAGTTAAAAAATGCAAAATTGATTTTCTTCCGATTGGCGCTGATGTTTTAGCTGCAGATAAAATAATAGAATCAAAATCAGTATTAAGAAAGAGGTTTAACATTCCTGTTGATTCCTTTGTTTTTGTCTCCGGGGGCAAAATGGGAGAAGACAAAGGTACAATTAACCTGATTAAAGCCATAAATGAAATTAACCAGTACTATAAAAATGTTTATTTGGTTTTATTTGGTGTAATTAAGGATATCAAAATTCTTACTATGGTGAATGAATCTTTGTATATTTTCTTTAAAGGCTGGTGTGACCATGACACTGCGTTACGTTTGCTTAAATTAGCAGATGTTGCTGTTTGGCCCATTCATCACACAACATTAATAGAAGATGCGATTTCTGTTAATACACCTTTGTTAATTAGAAAAACCAGAACAACTGAACATCTTATTGAAAAAAATGGAATATTTTTGGAATCTAAAGAATACAATGAGCTTTACAGAAAAATGGTTTTCTGTATGCAAAATTTTCCAAACGATAATTTTGTGAATCATTGTAAAGAATTGAAGGAAAAACTAAGTTATAATTTGATTTCTCAAAAAGTAATAGATGATATAATGATAAAACAAAAAAGTCTTAATAAATATGTTAGGGATGTTAAAAAATAAACAAACTAGAATTCACCTTTTACTTAAAAGTTCACTGGAATGATACTTGGTGAAATCTAAATTAGGTATTACATTAATAGTAGCTGGAATTCGAGTCTTTTTTACATGGATGTAATATTTGGAAACTTTTTTTTATGTCTTAAATGGCGTCTGTATGAATATGTGTTTTTATATTAATATTCTATAAAAAGATTTTGTTTTAATTGGTTTTAAATATGTCAATTTTCCTTTGTTATATTTTACATTTACTCATTGTGTGGAAATAAACTGTATGATTTAATATTGAAAACAAAAAATTACAAATAAGTGAAATCAAGAATATTATTTATTTTGCATTGGCCACCTCCTGTTCATGGCTCATCTGTGGTTGGTTTGCAGATCAAAGAAAGTAAATTGATAAATGAAAATTTTGATAGTTATTACATTAACCTAGGGACATCCATATCTATTGATGAAATCGGAAAAAACTCTATTAATAAGATTTTTAGGTATGTAATTAATAATTTGGAAAGTCTTCAGGAATCTTCTATTCAACCGTCCCGCATCTTTGTTATTTTGCAATAACTGCAAAAGGAAATAGCATTTTATAAGGATACTATTGGTTATATTATTAATAAAGTTTTTTAGGGTAAAGTTGGTTTACCATTTTCATAACAAAGGAGTAAACATCAGACAGCATCGATTTATGGATAATTTGCTATACCGTTTTGTATTTAAAAATACCAATGCCATTTTATTATCCAAATATCTTTATCCTGATGTTAAATCTTATTTACCTGAAGCTAAAATACATATTTGTCCGAATGGTATTCCTGAAATGAGCAAACCACTGGGTGTTAAATGCAGAAAAAAGGAAGGGATAGTAAAAATTCTGTTTCTGTCAAATTTAATTGAATCAAAGGGAGTTTTTATTCTACTTGAAGCTTGTTCTATTTTAAAACAAAAAGGGATATCTTTTGAATGTAATTTTATTGGCGGTGAAGGTGATATAAATGCCACTCAATTTCAGGAGAGGGTGATATTGCTGGGATTGACAAAGCATGTCAAATATTTGGGTAAAAAATATGGAGAAGAAAAGAATCAGGCTTTTATTGATGCCGATATTTTTGCTTTTCCCACTTATTATTATTACGAATGTTTCCCCTTGGTGTTGTTGGAAGCATTGCAGCATGAATTACCGGTTGTATCTACTTTTGAAGGGGGTATTTTGGATATAGTTGAAGATGGAAAAACCGGATTTTTAGTACAACAGAAAAACGTGCAGGCATTTGCAGAAAAATTAGAAATATTAATAAAAAGCTATGATATGAGATGTAAAATGGGTGCTGCCGGAAGGCAAAAATATGAACAGAATTTTACACTTAAAAAATTTGAATTCAGGATGACGGAAATACTGAATCAAATGATTAACCACTAGCCATTTTTGAAATATGCGAATAAAAATTAAAATATACATAAATATGAAAAAAACTTATTTATTTTACATGTCAATCATTATCATCTTTATTCAAACCTCTTGCATCAGTACAAAAGATATTCTTATGTTTCAGGATTTGGAAAAGGACTCCCCCAGCTATTATGCACCACCACCTGCTCCGAAATATAAAATTAAGATTTATGACAATCTGTATATACAGTGTAGCTACACTGGATCCTGAGGTTAATTCAATATTAAATCCATATAAGAGCGGTTCAGGATCCTCTTCGGGAACTTCACAGAATTTCGGGAACCCATCCAGTCAATATATCAATGGTTATATAGTGTCTCCGGATTCAACTGTAACAGTTCCAATTCTGGGGAAAATAAATTTTGTAGGGCTAAACCTTGAAGAAGCTCAGGAACATTTGAAGGACAAGAGCGGAAGAGTATCTGAAAGATCCTGTGGTTCAGGTTAAAATATTAAATTACAGGGTAAATATTACCGGTGAAATAAGAAGTCCGGGGATGTATTACAATTATGAGGGCGGCATTAACTTGCTCAATGCAATTGGTATGGCCAATGGGATTACCGATTTCGCTGATCTGAAAAATGTAATTGTAAAAAGACAGGTGGAAAACAGGATTTATACCCATAAAGTAGATCTCACCGATAACAGTATTTATGCATCAGAAGTGTTTTACCTGCAACCCAACGATTTGATTTATATACCACCAAGCGGTTTAAAAAGAAGATCTTTTAACAGCGATACATATGGGAAGTTACTTGCAACCATTTCAACATTACTTGTAACTGCTGCTTTTATTTTGAAATTTTAAACCTGGTAAAATGGAAAAGATAGAAGATATAATTAAATTAATGGATTCCAAAGAGGGAGAAAAGACCACAAATCTGATTTTAAAATATACAAAACGATGGCCTTGGTTTCTTGGGTTCTGTTTATTTGGAATTTTATGTGGTTATTTTGTTTTTAAAAATACACCAAACACCTACCAGGTTTCAAGTAAAATACTTGTAAAAGGCGAAGGAAATGAATTAAATTCTGTTCTCTCCTTTAACAACAGAAATTCAAATGTGAAGGATAACTCAAGTATAAAAAACAATTTTGGAATTTTAAGATCATTTACTTTATATAGGAAAGCATTAAGCAACCTTGGGTGGAACTATTCCTGGTATCAGAAAAAATTGATGTATAATGCTGATTTATACAATAACGATCCCTTTGAATTAATAATTACAGCAGACGAAAGTAATGCAAAGAATATTCCAATTGAAATCAGGATGATAAGTGATAAGGAATATAATATCAGAATTCAGGGTGAAACATGGAAAAATGGCTATGCTCAAATGATTGATATTGATGAGGATTTGAAGTTTGGAGCAGAATTTAAAAATGAATTTTTCAATTTTTCAATTAATAAGGGTAGAGGATGCCCTGGGTGAAACGTATATATTGGAATTTAACAATCTTGATGCTTTGACACGCAGATATTTAGCAAAAACGAGTGTGTATTCTGAAGAAGAAAATTCTGACATCATAACTTTAATGATTGAAGGTGAAGTAAAGCAAAAAGAGGCAGATTTTTTAAATGAATTAAACAATGTACTTATTGAATTCTGGTTGGAAAATAAATACGAAAGCTCGGAGAACTCAGTTAAATTTATTGATTCACAACTGGAGAAATTAAAAAATTCACTGGTAACAGCAGAAGAAAATGTGAGTAATTACCGTAAAAATAACCAGGTAATGGATTTGGGCAGGGAAGCACAATCTGTTTCTGATAATTTACACCAGATTGAACAGGAACAATATCTGGTACAGTTACAAATTGATTTCTATGTTAATTTACAGCAATACATTGGTGATGCTAAAAAGATTGAAGAGATGGTAAATCCTTCAATCGTAGGTATTACAGATGAGAATTTGACAACTATGTTAACAAATTTAAGGGATTTGTATAAAAGAAGGGAAGTACTTTCTTACAGCGTTCAGGATAAAAATCCAACTTTAATCATTGTTGAAAAGGAAATCAACGTTGCGCGGGAAGGATTGGAAGCAACACTTAAAAATCAGATCCAGGCAACAGAATTAAAAATGCAAAGTTTGAAGGAACGTTACAATTCAATTCAACAAAAATTAAGAAAATTGCCTGATACGGAGAAAAAATTAATAGGTGTTCAAAGAGAGTTTGATTTGAATAATGAATTTTACACCTATATGTTACAGAAAAAAGCTGAAGCTTCTATTTCAAAAGCATCTATTGCACCGGAAGTACAAATAATTGATCCGGCAATCGTAGCAGCGTCAAAACAAACGGGACCAAAATTGATGATGAATATTGCTGCAGGATTTATAGGTGGAGGAATTGTTCCATTTTTGTTTATTACATTGATTAGTTTTTTTAATAATAAAATTGAAACCATTAATGAAGTGGAAAATGGAAGCATAATACCTGTTTTTGAAGGCATTATGAGACATAAATATAAAGTGAAATTACCTGTAATCCAACACCCCCGATCAGGGATTGCTGAAAGTTTCAGAGGACTAAAAACAAATATAAATGCTTTGGTAGAGAGGAGTGATTCAAAAGTGATCTCTGTCAATTCATTGATTCCCGGTGAAGGGAAATCATTTATTTCATCCAATTTATCGGCTGTTCTGTCAAAAACCAATAAAAAAGTTTTACTGATAGGGGCTGATCTTCACAAACCAACGCTTCATAATTACCTGAATGTTAAAGAATCTTTTGGCTTAAGCAATTACCTGAATAACGAAAAAAGTATTGAAGATATAATTTCAGTCACTTCTATTCCCAATTTATTTTTTATACAAACAGGAAGTATTCCGGAGAATCCTTCAGATTTAATGGATAGCGTAAAATTTGAAAAGTTAATGGTTTATGCCAGAACGATGTTTGATTATATAATTTTCGACAATGCACCTTTATTATTGATTCCTGATGCAATATTAACAAGTCAGTTTTCAGATATCAGTCTTTTTATCATAAGAATAAACTACAGCCATAAAGATGAAATTAAACAAATCAATAAAATGGTGGATTTTAATAAAATTGAAAGTGCCGCTATTGTTTTAAACGATGTGCCGGAAAGTGGATATGCGTATGGATATGGATACAGGAAAAAATACTGGAAAAAAGGATATGGGGAATTTAAGAGCTAAGGATATTCCTCACTTACATTTTTACCATTATTATCATTAAGCCGCACGATTAAGTTATTAGAAATTTTCAAAAAATTATGAACAACAGATTCCATATTGAAAATGTTTCAATCAGCATAACGGATTTAGATGATACTGTGCAAAAGATATTAACAAAAGCTAAAAGCAAATCACCAGGATATATCTGTGTAACCAACGTAAGGGCTTTGTATATTGGAAACCATGATAAGGAATATTGTAGAATTCTGAATAATTCTTTTTTAACAGTACCTGACGGAAAACCTCTTGAATGGTTTGCACATGTTGCCGGATTTAAAAATGTAAGAAAGACGTCAGGTCCTGATTTATTTGAGCGTATTTGTCAATTATCTGAAAAATCATAATTTTACGCATTTTTTTTATGGTAGTTCTCCTGAAATAATTAAGAAAATGAAAGAAAATCTATTGATAAAATATCCTAAAATTAATATTGTTAATACCATTTCTCCTCCTTTTGGTTCAGCGCAGGAATTAGCAAATGTTGATATTATAGATCGTTATGGGGACTACAAAAATTCCATTTCATAAGCATCAAACTTTATCAAAATGGTCTTACATAATAAATAATTTTCTTTAATCTGGTGAAAAAAGCTTTATAAAAATTTAAACTTTCATATTATATGATTACGCAACGATACAATATTGGTAAAATCGCAATTTCAAAAACTAACCTTAATAACACCTTAGAGGTTATTGAGAAAGCCATATTGGAAAATAAACCTGGTTATATTTGTGTAACAAATACCCGTACTACTTATTTGGCTAACCATAATTATGAATATTGCATTATTCAAAATAATTCCTTGCTTACAGTGCCAGATGGAATTCCATTGGTATGGATTGCTAATAATATGAATTTTACAGAAGTTGAAAGAGTATCTGGTCCAAAATTAATGACTGAAATACTTTCTATATCTAAGAAAAAGGAATATTCCCATTACTTTTTTGGCAGCACTCTAAAAGTGTTAGAAAAAATGGGTACTAAATTGAAATCAACATATCCTGAGGTTAATGTAAAAGGATTAGTTTCTCCTCCTTTCCAACCAGTAGAACATTTTGATATTGATAAATTGGCTGACGAATTAAATAACTTGAAACCTACTTTTTTTTGGTGTGGACTTGGTGCACCTAAACAAGAAATATTAATAAGCTTGTTACAGTCCAGACTTCAATTTACAATATGCATTGGAGTAGGTTTAGCTTTTGAACATTTTGCAGGAACAGTTTTACCTCCACCTCAAATAATATCTGAATTAAAAATGGAATGGCTTTTTAGGTGTTTTCAACAACCATTAAAATCAAGGAGATTTATTTTACCATTTTTCTGGATGCTTAAAGTGTTGATAAATAACTTTATTATCTATAAACTTTACAAAAATAAAGCACAAAAATAAATATATATATGAAAATTACATTTATTGGAGATATTTGCCTCGCGAGATTAATATTTTCAAAATTTGGAAAATCGAATTATCAAATTGTAGATAAGGAGCTTATTTCCTTGATAAAATCATCAGACTGTGTTGTAGCTAATTTAGAATCACCAATTTGTACAGAAGCTCAAACGGATGGAGATCATCTATCATTTCGAGGTACACCTGAAATGTTGGCACAATTTAATTATATTGACTTTTTTTCTCTTTCCAATAATCATATTAACGATTGTGGCGAACTGGGGATGAAAGAAACAATGAATTCTTTGGAAAATAATAAAATAGGTTATAATGGGCTATTTGAGGGTGAATATGTTCCAATAATTGTAAATGAAGGAAGTCAAAAAATTGCAATTATTACATGTACTGACATGATGAATATTCCATTTACAGATGATTGTTATTTGAAAATATTATATATCGACGATGTTAAATTAAATGAAGTAATAACACATTATAAAAAGGATGGTTACTTTGTCATACTTTATGCTCATGTTAGAATTCTTTTTTCAAGATATGTAAATCCAGTAATTAGAAAATTACTACATGAAAAAATAGATATTGGAGCTGACCTAATAATAACAGCTCATTCACATTGCGTAGGAGGTATGGAATTTTACAAAGAGAAACCAATCTTTCATAGCTTAGGTGATTTTGTAATGGATGGAGGATCTTATAGAAGAAGGCAATCAGTAATATTAAATGTTGAAATAGTAAAAGGAATTTATAAAGTGCATTATACCATTACACCTGTAATAACAAATTTAGAGCTTGTTACTGTACCTGCTCGTGGTAAAGTGGAAAAACAAATATTAAAGAGTTGGAGCAAGGTAACGATGAAACTAAATCGACATTCTGTTGATTATTCCCGGTTTTTTAAAAGGCAATATAAAAGAGAACTTTTCCAACACACAATTAGTACTCTCATTTTTTTATTACGAACTAAGGGTTTGATTGGAATGATTGCAATGGTAACAAAAAGGTATGAAGAGGTTTTCAGAATGGGAAAAATGGATAACAAAGGATCGGAGCAAAGATAGACGAGATGATGAGGCAATTTTAAAGGATCGTAAAAAGTTTACAGAGAAAGAATTATTCAAAACTTAAATGAAGCATCTAGTTAAAGGTAAATTTAATAGGCCGTCGAAAATAAAATATTTTGGCGAAATTCTTTTTGCAATTTTAAGTTTAGCCTTGTTTATCCATTTATTTAAGCTCATCGCTTATTACATTGTAAATTATGTAATTGGTCAAAAAAAAGCAACAATAGGCAAACATACTAAGATTCATCCAACTGTTTTGATTAGACAAGGAGAAAGAGTTACAATTGGAAATTACTGCTTAATCAATCATAACAATATACTTCAAGCAGGTAAATTTTATGGCAGGATAACAATTGGTAATTATGTTCAAACGGGAGCTAATGTAATGATATTTGCTTTTAATCATGGAACTCGTTCAAATGAGATTCCAATGATAGAACAAGATTATTTTGATGGTGAAATTATTATCGAGGACGATGTTTGGATTGGGGCGGGAAGTGTTATTTTGCCAGGAGTAAGAATCTGCAAAGGTGCTGTTGTTGCTGCAAATGCAGTAGTAAATAAAGATGTTCCAGAAAATGCAATAGTGGGTGGAGTTCCAGCAAAAATTCTTAAATACAGAAGTTGAATGAAAAAAATCGCTATTATAGATGCCCAGACTATTCAAGCCTTACCTGTTGCCAAGAGTCTTAAAAAACAAGGATTTTACGTAATCCTTTTTTGTGAAAGTAAAAGTTCTTATGGTTATAGAACAAAGTTTGCTGATGAAAAAATTATATCACCTTCAACAAAAGATAAACCAGATGAATTCCATCTTTTCTTTATCGAATACTTAAAAATAAAGAGTATAGATATAATTATTCCTATGAATGATTATTCAGCGAAATATTTAAGTTTCAAAAAAGATATTTTAAAAAACCATACTAATTTCCTTATTCCTGATTATGATATTTTCATGACCGGTTATGACAAAAACCGTTTGATGAAAATTTGTTATGATAATAATTTTGCTCATCCTAAAACAGGTAATTTAACAACAAAAAAATTAGAAGATGTATCTGATTATGTTGGGTTTCCGGCATTAATAAAACCCAACGAAACCACTGGTGCCAGAGGATTTGCAATTGTTAATTCAATTCAGGAGATTTATGAGAAATTGCCGTTTATTCAAAAGGACTATGGTGAATGCCATCTTCAGGAATTCATACCTCCAGGTGGACAACAATTTAAAGTGGAATTATTCATTTTCAATAACGAATTGATTAATTCAACTGTAATTCATAAAATAAGATTTTATCCAGAGAAAGGTGGCAGTAGCTGTTTTAATCAAACTGTCGAACGTTCTGATTTGGTTGAACTATGTTACAAAGTCCTTGTAAAAATCAAATGGATTGGATTTGCTGATTTTGATTTGATAGAAGATACACGGGATGGTGTTGTGAAAATTATGGAAATCAACCCAAGAATACCAGCCTGTATCAAAGCATCATTTAACGCGGGAGTTGATTTTGTTGAGAATATCGTTAATGGCACTATGGGAAATATACCCCAAAAATATCAATACACTCCGGGTAATTATCTAAGATATTTGGGATTAGATTTGTTGTGGCTTATAAGTACAAAGAATGGATTGAGAACAAGTTCTAAATGGTTTAATGGTTTACTTAGCTCAAAGCAATTTTTGCAGGATGGCAGTTGGGACGATATAAAACCACTTCTGTTTGGTACAATTGGAGGATTTTTAAAACAACTTAATCCGAAATTTAGGGCAGCTAAAAAAGAAATGAATTAAAATGAACATATTAACTTTTGATATTGAAGATTGGTTTCATTGTGACTTTATTTCTGACAATTCAACCTGGTCGAAATATGAAACCCGGATACATGAATCAACCAACAGAATTCTTCAGTTACTTGATTCAAAAAATATAAAAGGTACATTTTTTATTTTAGGTTGGATATCTGAAAATTATCCGGAAGTTGTAAAAGCTATTTATACTAACGGACATGAAATAGGCTGTCATTCTTTAAATCATAATTTGGTCCATCAAATGAAACCAAATGAATTTTTGAACGACACTCAAAAGTCACTTCATTCAATTGAAGATATAATTGGGGAAAAAGTAAAACTGTATAGAGCTCCAGGTTTTTCAATTACAGAAAAGACTCCTTGGGCTTTCGAAATTTTGCATCAACTTGGAATTGAAATTGATTGTTCTGTTTTTCCGGCAGATCATGATTATGGTGGATTTTTAGATTTTGGTGAAAGTGCACCTGCACGTATACGTTATAATGGTATTGAAATGAAGGAATTCCCTATGAATACACATGAAATGTTTAATCGTAATGTAGTTTTCTCTGGCGGTGGTTTTTTCAGGTTCTTTCCATACCATTTTATAAAAAAATGGACAATGGATTCGAATTATGTTATGAGTTATTTTCATCCACGTGATTTTGATGACGAACAACCAATGTTACCGCAACTTCCTTTAATGCGCAAACTTAAATCATATTACGGTCTAAAAGGAGCTTTTATAAAATTTGACAAATGGATAGATGATTTTAAACCAATAAGCCTGCTGGAAGCTGATGGTATTATAAATTGGGAGAAAACGAAAATTGTTTCGCTTCGAAAGACATGACAAAAAATGTTTTAATCACAGGTGCATTCGGTTTTGTTGGGACAAATCTTTCAACATCCATACATAAATCTGATAGTGCTGAATTTATTGCTGTGGATATAAATGAACCGAATGAACATGCTTACAATGAATATCTTGCCTGGGATGATCTAAGAAAAGCAGAAAATATTAAAATTGATGCAATCATTCATTTGGCAGGAAAAGCCCATGACACAAAAAATACAACTGTAGAAACGGAGTATTTTGACATTAATGTAGGTCTTACACAAAGAATATTTGAATTCTATCTAAAATCAAATGCAACAAAATTTATTTTCTTTAGCTCGGTTAAGGCTGTTGCAGATAGAGTTATTGGAGAACAACTCACCGGAAATGAATCTCCAAATCCTGAAACTGCATATGGAAAATCAAAGTTGGCCGCTGAAAATTATATCTTAAATCAAATTTTACCGGAAGGTAAAAAAATATACATTCTGAGACCTTGTATGATTCATGGTCCCGGTAATAAAGGCAACTTAAACTTGCTTTTCAAATTTGTAAAGTCAGGTATTCCCTGGCCATTGGGACGTTATGACAATAAAAGGTCATTTACTTCAATAGAAAATCTGTCATTTGTAATGAATGAGATTTTGGAAAGGGATATTGAACCGGGAATTTATCAGATGGCTGATGATGAAGTACTGTCTACCAATCGGTTAATACAATTGATTGCAGAATCGAAAGGGAAAGAATCAAGTATCTGGTATATAAATAAAAAAATGATTCAGGGAATAGCAAAACTTGGAGATGTTCTGCGTATCCCTTTAAACAGCGAGCGGCTAAAAAAACTAACTGAATCATATGTAGTTTCCAATATAAAAATTAAAAAAGCCCTTGGAATTGAAAAGATGCCGGTAAACGCGGAAGAGGGCATGAAGAAAACATTGAAGTCATTTAAATAAAGCTCATTAAGTTATATCCTTCCCTGCTGACAACGAAGATTCCGAGTGAGGAGTAAAGGGGGAAAAGCCGACATTCGAGCAGGTAAGGAACAAAACTAAAAACCGGTAGATGGAAGTGTGAGCTTACCAAGGCAACTTTTTACACACGAAATGTCTGTTGTATTACATGTACAAACAAGCAATCCTCCATTTAAAATTACTTTTATTCAGTAAAACAAAACCGAAAAATGAACTTGTTCAGGAATCCAATTATTATAGATTATAAATGTTACTACACATCATCGCTTTTATATTTCTAATCATTATTTTACTGGGTTATTTCAAGCTTGCCGATCAATTTAACATTATTGACAAACCAAATTATCGGAGTTCCCACTCATCTGTAACAATTCGTGGCGGAGGTATAGTATTTCCTGCAGCTGCTGTTTTATGGTTTGTAATGTATGGATTTGGCAGCCCATGGTTTGTACTGGCATTGCTTATTATGGCTTCAGTCAGTTTTATTGATGATGTTGTAACTTTATCATCCAAAATAAGAATTTTATTTCACTTTGTTGCTGTATCGCTGTTGTTGTGGCAATTAAAGGTGTTTGGACTTCCCTGGTATGGAATAGTGCTTGCTTACCTGTTTACCATTGGCTGGATTAATGCTTTTAATTTTATGGATGGCATCAATGGCATAACCGCTTTTTACGGACTTGTTTCATTGATTACCTTTGGATGGTTAAACCGATCAATTGGCTTTGTTTCGCAACATTTAATTGAATTACTTATCCTTTCTGTAATAATTTTCACTTTTTTTAATGCGAGAAAACGCGCCAAAACCTTTGCAGGTGACGTTGGAAGTGTAACCATGGCCTTTTTGCTGGCCTGGTTTATGATTTCATTAATAATAAAAACCGGGCAAATAGCGTATATTCTTTTTTTTGCAGTTTATGGTATTGAAACAGTTTTTACAATATTTTTCAGACTTTTAAAGCGTGAGAATATTTTTGAGGCACATCGTACACATCTTTATCAATATCTGAGCAATGAAATAAAATGGTCTCACATTTTGGTAGCTTGTATTTTTAGTTCATTACAACTGGTAATCAATTTAACAACAATTTTTCTAATAACGCAGGAACGCATGACTTTAACGGTCTTTGTCTTGATTTTAATTGTGTTGAGTATGGTTTATCTCATTGTTAGGTATAAGACAATAGCGTCAATACAACCATAATCATTGGTTTAATATTGAAAAGATATATTGAATTTATGTTGTAAACCCTCTATGGAATGACAATTAAATTGAATTATCAGGAAAGAAGTAGGATCTAAACTGACATTTCAAATTATTTCAACAGTAAAATTGTCGAAACCAGGATGGGTAAAATTAATCACAAAGAGATAAATGTCCCAATATGAAACAAAATGTATATTTTATGAAAATTTAAATCATTTGATAATCAATAAATTATAGAGTAAGGAATGGTAATTGTTATTCCATCCTAAACTTACTAAATATAAAATTAGATGGATTGGACCAACACAATAAATTATTTGTTTTTTATCTGATTATGCCATAATTTGCATAAAAAATGAAGTTAGCATCAAATTTGAATGTGCTAATATAGTTATAAGCATCTAAAAAAATTAGATAAGGAAATTTGTAAAATATGCAAACAGAATTGAAAAAATGTTCGACAAAATTTAACAAAATAAAAATATGAAACACTTTACATATTTTTTTTCAAAGAATTACGTGCCAAGATGGATTGTTTTACTCTTTGACTTAGGTGTAGTATTTTTTTCCTGGTACACTGCTTTTCTGCTTAGATTAAATTTTGATCTCTCAGGAATGGAAAAAATGGTAAATTCAATGCATCTGGTTGTAGTTTTTCCGGTAATGTTGTTGTGTTTTTGGAAGTCAAAATCTTTTTCCGGAATATTACGGCACAGCACTAGTCAGGATATTTTACGCATTTTGCTTGCAACTATTTGTGCCGGTTTTTTACTCACAGTAACTTCATTGACTGCAAAGTTGGTTAGTGAGTCTTCCTTTATGATCATGCCTGTTTCAGTTATTGTAATTTTTGCCATTTTGCTGTCGACATTGTTAATCTTATCAAGACTTGTTGTCAGGGCCATATTTCAAGGCTGGTTTATTCCTAAAAAAAATGTAAAAAATTTAATGATTTTTGGAGCAGGAACTTTGGGACAAGCTACACTAAATGCTCTTCTAACAGATACATCTGTGAATATCAAAATAATTGGGTTTATTGATGATAATGCTTCACTTCAAAATAAATATTTATTAGGCGTTCCAATTTATGCTGTAAATACTGCTTTTAATAAAATTATACCTGAAAATAATGTGGCCGAAATCATTTTTGCTATCGATAATTCTGAAATATCATTGAAAAGGAAAAGAGAGATAACAGATAAGTGTTTGGAGTTGCATCTTGTTTTAAAAGAAATACCGCCGGTAAAACACTGGATAAAAGGCGAATTACAGGCAAAGACCATCCGACCAATTAAAATAGAGGACTTGTTGGGAAGGAGTTCAATTCAACTAGATAGAAACAAAATTGAAGAAGGATTAAAAGAATCTGTGGTTTTTGTTACGGGAGCAGCTGGCTCAATAGGTTCTGAAATTGTACGCCAGTTGATTAACTTTAAAGTTCAAAAAATAATTTTACTCGATAAAGCAGAATCTGATTTATACAATTTACAACAGGAAATTCTTGGTAACAGTGAACATACAAATTTTGAAGTAATTGTTGGGGACGTTACAAATAAATCAAAGTTGAGAAAAATTTTTGCTGAATATTCACCGACCATTGTGTTTAATGCAGCAGCATATAAACATGTTCCCCTTATGGAAGAATTTCCGAGTGAAGCATTAAGGGTAAATGTGGGTGGAAATAAAATTATGGCGGATTTATCAATTGAATTTGGAGTTGAAAAATTTGTTTTTATTTCATCGGATAAAGCGGTAAATCCAACAAATGTGATGGGTACAACCAAACGGATAAGCGAAATGTACATTCAGTCACTTGCTCAATCCGGTAAATTTTCAACACAGTTTATTATCACACGTTTTGGAAATGTTTTGGGTTCAAATGGCTCGGTGGTGCCATTGTTTAAAAAACAAATCGAGAAAGGCGGTCCGGTAACCATCACACACAAAGACATTACCCGTTATTTTATGACCATTCCTGAAGCTTGTCAATTGGTTCTTGAGGCAGGATTCATGGGTAGAGGAGGCGAAATATTTGTTTTTGACATGGGTGAACCTGTTCGAATATATGATCTCGCGGCTAAAATGATTTCTCTCTCGGGTTTTGTTCCAAATCAGGATATTGAAATAAAAATAACAGGACTAAGACCGGGAGAAAAGCTTTATGAAGAGCTGCTTGACAATAAAGAAGAAGTATTGCATAATACCCATAATGAAAAAATTATGATTGGGAAAGATCGCAAACATGATTTTGAAGATATGAACGACAAAATCATCGACTTACTTACGGGTATGGATAGCTTGACGCGTAATAAACTGGTGGACAAAATGATGAATATAGTTCCAGAGTTTATTTCAATGAATTCGTATTATAGTAATGGATTAAATGGGAATCCGGTTAAAAAGCACAATTTTACGGAACCCATTTTAAATACACACACAACAAAAAACAAGGATGTTGATTCAGTTAATAAGGAAGTCAACGAACAGGAACTGCACCTCAAATAAGAACTTGATTTGACAAAGTTGCTATTTCTATGTTGATATGGAATTTTGAAATTGAGAAATATTTTCGAGATAAAATTTATGCACCATTTTTTTTAAGAATGGTGTTTTCATTTCAGTATTTGGTCAACAGACATTCTGAAGAGCTACCAACACCTGTGTTAATCAAATATCTTAAGGTTAATTGTTTGTTGTGCAAAAGGACCGAAAACACAATTACATTTTGCGGAGCTAAAATTGAATTTTATAAGTCTAAAGCGACCTGTAATAGATTTGTGTATATTTCGATACTAGATTATTAAAAAGTAAAAAATGATTATTGCAGTTGATTTTGATGGAACTATTGTTGAACATAAATTCCCTGCCATAGGGAAAGAAATACCATATGCAATAAAAACTTTAAAACTCATACAAAAAAAAGGTCACAAACTTATTCTCTGGACTTATCGATCGGGAAAGGAGCTGCAGGAAGCAGTGGAATTCTGTGAGAAAAGAGGGTTAATATTTCACGCTGTAAACAATGATTTTGAAGGAGAAGAATTTGACAATACTTATAGCAGAAAAATTTATGCCGACATGTATATTGACGATCGAAACATTTTAGGAATTCCTGAATGGGAGAAAATATATGAATTGATTGTGGATACAGAGAAGTAATGAATCAATATCTAAAATAAATGAAGCAAACAATTAAATCACAAAAATGACAAAAAAAATAGCACTTATTACCGGAATTACCGGACAGGATGGAGCTTACCTGGCTGAATACCTGATTAAAAAAGATTACATCGTTCACGGTATCAAACGAAGAGCTTCAATGTTTAACACGGAAAGGATAGATCATATTTATCAGGATCCACATGTTGACAACAGGAATCTGATTTTGCATTATGGCGATATGACGGACAGTATGAATCTTACACGGATAATACAGGAAGCACAACCCGATGAGATTTATAATCTTGCGGCTATGAGTCATGTTAAAGTTAGTTTTGATACTCCTGAATACACCGCCAATGCTGATGGAATTGGAACCTTGCGTATTTTGGAAGCAATCCGGTTGCTGGGTTTGGTTGACAAAACCCGCATTTATCAAGCTTCTACTTCTGAGTTATATGGACTTGTTCAGCAAGTACCTCAAACAGAAGGTACTCCTTTTTATCCACGTTCTCCATATGGCGTTGCAAAACTATATGCATACTGGATTACAGTGAACTACCGCGAAGCATACAAAATGCATGCGTCAAACGGCATTTTATTTAACCATGAATCTCCCATCAGGGGTGAAACTTTTGTTACCCGAAAAATTACACGGGCTTTGGCAAGAATTGTTTTAGGAATGCAACAAACACTTTTTCTTGGAAATTTATCATCACGCAGGGATTGGGGTCATGCAAAAGATTATGTCAGGGCTATGCATTTGGTTCTTCAGCAAGAAGTTCCTGATGATTATGTTATAGCCACAGGGATAACTACATCGATTAGGGATTTTATTATAATGGCAGGAGAAGAATTAGGGTTGGAGATTACTTTTGCTGGAGAAGGTTCAAATGAAAAAGGTTATCTCACAGGGATTGATGAAAAAGTGTTTTTAGCGAAAGTTGGAGAGCAATATGCAGAACATTTTAAAAGTAGGATTATTAAAAATATTTCTTCACAATCTGTTGGTGAGCCAATTGTATCAGTAGATCCCCAGTATTTTCGACCTACTGAAGTTGAGTTGCTTATCGGAGATGCAACAAAAGCCAGGGAAAAATTAGGATGGCAACCCAGGTATGATTTAAAAGGATTGGTATCGGATATGATGCAGTCCGACATTGCATTAATGAAAAAGGATGCATATTTACAGGATGGTGGATATCGAACATTGAATTATTTTGAATAGTAAGATTTAATTTTATTTATCTGTCATCCGTATTGAAATACAAATCAGTTGTAGTACAAAATTATTTGAATATGAATAAAAACTCTAAAATTTATATAGCTGGTCATACAGGACTTGTAGGCTCAGCAATATGGAAAAACCTGCTAAGCAAAGGATTACAACAATCTGCTGGGAAAAACGATTGGTGATCTTGATTTAATGGATACTGCCGCTGTTGATAATTTCTTTAAAATTGAAAAACCTGAATATGTATTTCTTGCTGCAGCTAAAGTTGGTGGTATTGTGGCAAACAATACTTACAGGGGGCAATTTATTTATGAAAACCTGATGATACAAAACAACATTATTCATAATTCATATAAACACAATGTGAAAAAATTGCTTTTTCTGGGAAGTACATGCATTTACCCGGGAAACGCCCCTCAGCCCATGCCTGAGGATAGTTTGCTTACAAGCCCGCTTGAATATACAAATGAACCGTATGCCATTGCAAAAATTGCAGGTATTAAAATGTGCGAAAGTTATAATATTCAGTACGGTACAAATTTTTTATCGGTAATGCCAACAAATCTTTACGGGCCAAACGATAATTATGATTTGGAAAAATCACATGTGTTACCTGCTTTGATTCGTAAAATTTATTTGGGGAAATGTATTGAAGAAAATAATTGGGAAGCCATTAGAGAAGATTTTTCTAAAAGACCTGTTGAAGGTGTTGGAGGTTCTGCACAAGAAGATCAAATGATTGATGTATTATCCAAATATGGAATAAGCTTTGAAAAACAAAATGTAAATGAAGGAATAGCAACTGGTGTGAGTACGAACAAAGTTACAGTTGAAATCTGGGGAAGCGGTAAGCCGTTGCGTGAATTCCTCTGGAGTGAAGAGTTGGCTGACGCCTGTGTTTTTATCATGGAGCATGTGAATTTTTCGGACTTGACTGAATTGACTCAAAAAGAGATTCGAAATACACACATAAATATTGGAACAGGAAAAGAAATCAGCATCAGGGATCTTGCATTATTGATAAAGGAAAAAATCGGATATAAGGGTGATTTGTATTTTAATTCAAACAAACCTGATGGAACACTGAGAAAACTCACCGATGTTACAAAATTACATTCCCTGGGATGGCATCATCAAATTGAAATTCAGGAAGGTATTGAAAGAATGTTGAAATGGTATCTTGAAAATTGATTATAAATTAAATTTTCATATTCTTTTAGATTTTATTAATTCAACTGCCAAATGCAGTTTTTTAGTGTAAAACCGTGACTTTTATTACACATCTTATTATATATGTGTCGTAATTATTAATGTCATTCATAATTTTCTTCAGATCAGCTTAAACTCATGAAGACATTTTCTTGGTTATTTATTTTCGGATTGTTTTTTATTTTCGGATGTAATAATGCTAATATTGATTTGGAAAGCAAGAATATTGCCGTACAAAATAAATCAGAAACAACTGAGATCTCTTTTCATCCCAATGATTCTGCAAAATTATTTGTGGTACAGGAAATTAATTATTACGCTCCTCAGTCTGGTTCAGTTTTTCTGGTTTGGAATTCCGAAAATTTCAATAAGGAAGAATCCGTTCTGTGGAATGACAGGACAACACTCAATGAAGGGTTGCTGTATTCTGAGATGGCGGCAATTAATGACACATTCAGTATAAAACTAAAAGTTCCTGCTGGCTCTGTACTGGATTATTATTTTTGGATAACGAAAAGCAAACAAGGACAATATCAGGATTTTTGGGACTTACAGTCGAGTGGAAAAATAACTGTTAATGATACAGTTCCAGTAAATAAAACGGCTAATTATTCAAAGGCTGAGGAAAAGAAAATTTCACTGATGCTTTCAAAAGGATGGTTGTTGTTTCTTCTTCTTTCAGGTATTTTTGCAGTTTTACTTTTATTTCAAAAAAAATTAACTCAAGATAATAAAAAGTTCACCTTTGTTCAAAAAGTTATATTTACAGGTGCCAGCCTTGCTGTTTTTCATGCACTTGCCCGTGCTGAAATAATAAATGTAAACATTTTAACCTCATTTTATCATCCTGGTTTAATTGCAAAAATAGTAAGGGGAAGTTTTGATGATTTTTTATATGTTTCAATACTGGTAACAGTTTTTATTTTAATTCTTGTTTCAATTAAGAATATAAAAATCAGGAAATTATTTTACGGGATATTTCTTTTTATTGCCTTTTTTTCAACACTTACAGCATTCGTCAATATAACCACTGTAATTTATCTTGGAAAACCTTTTACTTATCAATGGCTTTATTACTCCGATTTTCTTGGTAGCAATGAGGCCAAAACAGCTTTGCAGGAAAATTTATCTGCAGGTATAGTCGTTAGTTTGATCTCGATTTGTATTTCGATGTTACTTTTTGCGGGAATTTTGCAATTGATTTACAGAATACTTACAATTCGGAATAATATCAAATACGTTTCATTTTCGCTTTTTGCTTTGGCTCTGGTGGTTCTATCTTTTTACACATACAGAATCAAAACAACGTGGACAGAAGGACAATCGCTGAATGCCATTACTTCAATGATTGAATCTGCAATAACTGTTAATACGAAGGCTTCATTTTTTACTGCAGAAATTCCGGATGGAGCAGAACCATTTGATCCAGCTCAAAGTTTAAAAACAGAATCATTATATGATTCTGAAAAAGGTAAAAACATTAAAAATGTATTGTTAGTCATTTTAGAATCAGCTGGTGCTGTCTATTTTGATGCTTACGGAGGAACATATCAACTAAGTCCAAATCTTAACAATTATGCAGGCAAGTCTTTGATTTTCGAAAATATGTATGCGCACGCACCTGCAACAAATCGTTCTCTTGTTTCTATTCTTGGGTCTGTTTATCCATATTTATCCTATAAAAGTTTAACACAGGAAGCTCCTGAAATTGAGCATCCAACACTTTCTTCAGTGCTTAAAAATAAAGGGTACAGAACCTCTTTTTTCTCCTCTGCTGATCTCCGTTTTCAGAACTGTATAAATTTTTTATCTCATCGTGAATTCGATGTTATTGAAGATTTTTCAGACATTAAATGTGTTGATGAATTTCAGTTGGAAAGCAATGATTATATAGAAGGAAATGGGATAGATGATTTGTGCCTTGCTGATCGGTTGACTGCCTGGCTGGATGAGGATTTAACAAAAAATTTCTTTTCAATGATTTGGACAGTTCAAGGTCATTATCCCTATTTCTTCAAAGGAAATGAATATGATTTTGGCGTTTCAGACGTTAATTTTAATCGATACCTCAATTGCTTAAAACACAATGATGAATTAATTGGAAAAATAATGAGTGAGCTGGAAATCAGGGGATTGGCATCCAGTACTTTGGTGGTAGTGGTGGGCGATCATGGTGAAGCTTTTGGACAACATAAGCAATATGGACATGGCACAGCGCTTTATGAGGAAAACTTAAAAGTTCCCTTGTATTTCATTAATTCAACATTATTTCATGGAGATAGAAAAAATGACATAGCTGGAATGAAAGATATTGCAACAACAACCCTGGCAATTATGGGTGTCGATATACCGGAACAGTGGCAAGGCAGGGATCTTCTCAATTCAAAATCGGAAGAAGCCTTTTATTTTGCTCCATGGTCTGACTATCTGTTTGGCTACCGAAAAAACAATATGAAATATATTTTTAACGAAACTCAAAATACAGTAGAAGTTTATGATTTAAATCTGGACTCAGCCGAAAAGGTAAATATATTTCAAAACATATCGAAAGAAGAGTTAGAAAATGCACGCACAAGAGTGGCTGCCTGGGTACAGTTTCAAAACAAATTTGTAAAAGAAAAACTTAAGAAATAACAGTTTTTTTGTTTGCAATTATAATAAAGAAAATCTCAATATTAAACACTTTCACACTGTATGCAATTTAACTATCAGGCTTAGTACTGTTCTTGTCTGCCGACGGGTACGTAAGTTTTTCATCATTTAGTAAACAAATTAGAACTAAATAGATATAAAAAAACCTGCATTAATTTATAAACAGTTGAATTTGAAATTACAATAGTTTGAAAAGAATGAAGAAAAAGATAATTTATAGTATTGTTTTAATTGTATTTTTCATATTTAGCTTCTACTTCGTTTGGCATTTTCAGATTTATAATTATGTGATTGGAAATCAAACGGATAATTTACTCGAAGAAAATCTATCGGAGCCAATACTTGCAGTTTTTTCATTTAAACCCGGGGCAAAAAATCAGAAAATTGATTCGATTCCACATTTTACAGTCAAACTTAATAATGAAGACGATTTGGGGTTAAAAAAGAAAGAGATAGCTTCGATAAATGATAGTATTGCTGTAATTGTTACTGTTGAAACTTTAGGGAGTAAAGTTGGATCGTCATATTTAAATAATCCACTGGAAGACATAGTAAACGGTAAGTTTGATAATGTTATTCAGCAAATGTGTGTTCATCTCATCGGAACCAGACCAAATGTTTACTTTCGTTTTAATCCCGAAATGGAGGTTCCAGTTCATACCTTTCCATGGCAATATTTGGGAGGATCTGCTTTTATCAAGGCTTTTCGTCATTTCAGTTCGGTGTGTAAAACATTTGCACCACAAATTAAACAGATTTGGGGACCAGCAGGATATCCGGGAACTATGGAATTTTATCCGGGTGACGATAAAGTCGATGCTGCCTCAATAACAATAAAAAGTAATTCTGAAATGCTGCTTGATGTTTATCCCAAAAATTACACTTTAGCCTATGATTTGATGAGAAGATTGCACCGACTTAGGTTTATTGACAAGCCTATTTTTATTTTTGGCTCTCCACAGGTCAATTCTGATTCAGTAAATGTGAACTTGATCTCCAAAATATCGCAACTAATAAATCAGGATAGAGATTTTATATATACTTCTGATAACTTCAAACGTCCGGATTCAATTATTCCAATACGAAATCGGGAAAAAATCGAAATTGGTCTGTATGATCCTCAATCATTGCTGAACAAAGAAAAACCTGTAACAGTTGAACACCTTTTTGTTGATTTTGGCAGTTTACAGGATGGAACATTTCAAATCGATTTTAATAAAGTAATTGACAGGGGGCACGATGTAATTGTCACTTTCGAACCTTTCCGAAACCCTGATGCTAAAACAGATATGAATGTGTTACAAAATATTACAGATGGTTTTTATGACAAAGAATTAAATCAGCTTTATGAAATTATTTTGTCTACTAATCGAAAGATTTATTTGCGTTATGCTCATGAAATGGAAATTCCGATTAATCGATATCCCTGGCAGAGTCAGAATCCAGCTATTTATATAAAATCATACCGCTATTTTATGACATATCAAAACAACTTGCCATCAAATGTCAAGCGGATTTGGGGACCTGCAGGTGATCGCGGCTCATTGGAGTGGTGGCCCGGAAATGACGTGGTAGATTTTATAAGTATTGCTATTTATGGTTTACCTGATAAAAATATAACCGATCCTGAAAAGCAGGAATCATTCGAAACCATTTTTCACCGGAAATACTGGCGGTTGCGGTTGGTTGACAAACCAATTTTTATTACAGAGTTTGGCGTTAAAGGACCACAAGATTATCAGACAAAATGGTTGGTGGAAGCAGCCAGAGTTATTCGTAAAAATCCGCAAATTGCTGGAATAAACTATTTTAATATGTCAGACACACCTCAGGCATGGGGTGAAATTAAACCGCCGGACTGGAGTATTACCACAAATTCATTTTATAGTTTTATTGAAGCCCTATACCAAAAATAAACTGGTGACTAATTAGTTTTAAATAAATAATATATTCAATTTTTTACCATCTTTATCCAGTTAAAAAATCATTTCTTTGAACTTTTAAGCAAATCTCTAATCTCGATGGTAAACAATAGTATAAATCATTATTTTCTGTTTGTTTAAATGTTACCCTGTTGAATATGAAAAAACTTTTCATCATTTTTATATATACTGTGTGGGATTTTCATCGCTTTTATAATGGGCTTGTTCATTATAAGACATTTTGATAGTGGAAAAATCGTTGATGAAACACAATCAGTTTTTATTAAAAAAACGGAAACTGGATATCAGCTTTACAGAAATGGTAAACCATTTTATATTCAGGGAGCGGGTGGAGATTCTCAATTTAAAGAGCTGGCAGAAATTGGAGGAAACACAATCAGGTTGTATGATACTATCAATTTAAGTGAAGTTTTAAATGAAGCACAAAAATATAATTTGGCTGTAATTGTTGATATACCGTTGCCCCGGTTCAATACACAATACAATCCATATTTAAAAAAAGAAGATAATATCATTTTAAAAGAGAATATCAAAATTTTCATACGCAAATATAAAAATCATCCGGCTGTTTTAATCTGGAACCTTGGCAACGAACTGCAATATCCTGTAGTCTTTCAAAAAAACAGAATCATTCAAAACTTTGATGATTTGGTTGAAATTATTAAGGTAATTTTTCAAGGAAGAAGTTTCATAAATACTTTTAATGATTTAATTGATATTGTGCACAATGAGGATCCCAACCATCCGGTAAGTACAAGTGTTGCAACCAACAGATTTTGGAAAAGATTACTAAATATTCATCTTTATTCGCCCGATATTGATTTAATTGGATATAATATTTTCGCACCACCAAAAAGATTTATTTCTCAACTCCATAAACTTTCTCATTTAATAAAGCAGAAGCCATTTTATATCAGCGAATGGGGTATGGAGGGGCCATGGGCTCAGGAAAAAACAACATGGGGTGCACCCATTGAAACTACAAGTACCAACAAACAAAAACAATACAGGGATAATCATTTGATATTTAGTAATTATTACAGTGAATCACTTGGATCTGTAGTCTTTTATTGGGGACAAAAACAGGAAAGAACACACACCTGGTTTAATATTTTTGACAAGGAAGGTAGAAAATCACAGGTATTTTATGAACTTCAAAACTTGTGGAAAAACAATATGGATACAACTGTTTTCCCTCCACAAATTAAATATATGATTCTTGCGAACAAAGGAGCCATGGATAATTTGGTATTTAAGCCAAATGAACTTACAGTAGCTCAATTGCTTTTTGAGAATACTGTGGATTCAACCCTGAAATATAAATGGGAAATTTATGAAGAAGAATGGAATTACGGAGGAGAAGGGGCAGCACATAAATTGCCAAATGAAATTTTAGGATGTTTTGAAAAAATAGAGGATTCCATAGCGACTATCAGAATGCCATCTGTTGAAGGACCTTACAGAATTTTTGTTAATGTATATGATGAACAGGGCAATTTTGCAACTACAAACACACCCTTTTACGTTTTAAATAACAAATGAATCAAACCACTGCAATTCAGCCTCCCGGTAGAAAAGAAAGAATAACTTTAAGAATTATCATTCTTCTTGGATTAATTACAATTGTCAATTTTTTTTACTGGTTTCTGCAACCTGAATTAATTGATAATCACCTGCTTTATTGGTTACTAATGGGGCCTATGATATTTGATAGTTTAAGGATTATCTATATCTGGTATCATTACTGGAATATTTCAGTTCCGGAAAAACCAAAACTCACTAAAAATTTAACAGCAGATGTCTTTACGACTTATTTTCCCGGTGAGCCCTATGAAATGGTAAAGGAGACACTTTATGCCATTCAAGGAATAAAATATCCGCACACCACTTATTTATGTGACGAAGCAAACGATCCGCACCTGAAGGAATTTTGCAAAGCGAATGGAATCATTCATGTAACAAGGAATAACAGAATTAATGCCAAGGCTGGAAACATAAACAATGCATTGCAGCAGGCTTCGGGAGAAATTTGTCTCATACTCGATCCTGACCATGTACCAAAAGAGAATTTTCTGGATGATATAATTCCCTATTTTGAGGATGAAAAGATAGGTTTTGTGCAATCGGTTCAAGCTTATTATAACATTGAGGAATCGGATGTTGCCCAGGGCGCTGCTGAACAAACTTTTCATTTTTACGGTCCGATTATGATGACAATGAATTCTTATGGCACAGTAAATGCCATTGGAGCAAATTGTGTTTTCAGAAGAAAAGCTCTTGATTCGATTGGAGGTCATGCTCCGGGTTTATCCGAAGATATGCATACTGCAATGCGGTTGTTTGCCAAAGGTTGGAAATCGGTTTATGTTCCTGAAATTTTTACAAAAGGACTTGTACCATCTTCGCTTACATCCTATTACAAACAGCAGTTAAAATGGTCAAGAGGAACCCTTGAATTGCTTGTATCTGTTTTTCCCAAACTTTTTTGGAAACTTACATGGCGGCAGAAATTACATTTTGGAGTATTACCACTTCACTATCTTTCAGGAATTTTTTACCTGATCAGTTTTTTAATACCCATTATCTCACTTTTTACAGCTACTACTCCCTGGAAAGGTAATGTAATTAATTTTGGCCTGATTTTCCTTCCGTTATTAACTAGCATTTTGGCGATACGATTTTATGTGCAGCAATGGGTGACAGGTAAAAGTGAGCGGGGCTCACACCTGATGGGAGGTGTTTTATTAGCCTGCACCTGGTGGATATACATTATCGGGTTTATATATACAGTTGTTCGCAAAAAAGTTCCTTATCTGCCTACACCAAAGGAGGATAAAGATCGGACAAGCTGGAAAATTCTGATTCCAAATCTGATCGTGGGTATTGTATCCATCCTCTCGGTAATTTATGGTTTATCCATCGATTTTACTCCTTTCTCGATTTTTATGTCGGGTTTTGCTTTACTGAACGCTTCATTTATGTTTTACACCCTTAAATTTGCTTACCAGAAACCCAAACCAGTTAAGTTCAGGTTTGATGTTAAAGATACTGGAAATTCCATCCTCAGTTCAATACAAAACCATAGTTTTGAGATATGGCGTAGAGTCGCACTTCCTTTGGTTGTGATTCTTTTGGCAACTTTTGGAAGTATTCATTATTATACCGAATATGTGAAGTGGGGAGGGGTAAAGCCGGAAATCGAAAATAAAAATGTAATTAATTATATAGGTGTTTTTGCACCTATTGTTGATAATGGAATTTCAGACCTGAAAAATGTTCGGGATTTAGCGAAACAAATCGATGTAAGTTTCGATATTATATCACTGTATGTTCCATGGGAAAAAAATATTGAATCAAATTTTCCACATTTACTGCTGGATTCAATATACCATCAAAGGTCACTTCCGATGATTACATGGGAACCCTGGTTAAATTCATTTGAAGATGAAATAAGTCAGGATAAACATGTATTTGAACTCATTGATGAAGGGTTTTTTGATGATTTTATAATCGGTTTTGCCGAAAACCTGAAAAGTCTCGACAGACCTGTATTTCTGAGATTCGCCCACGAATTCGACAACCCGTTCTATCCGTGGTACATTTCAGGTGATGATGCAACAGTAAAATTCAAAAATGCATGGATACATACCTATGAGCTTTTTAAGAAGCATGAAGCAAACAACGTGATATGGGTATGGAACCCGTGGAAATCTGAAAATATAACATCGTTTTATCCGGGAAGGGAATATCTGGATTGGGTAGGGGTTAATATACTGAATTACGGAAATTTAAATGAAGATGGAAAATGGCATGATTTTTCAAACTTATACAAGCCTTTTCACAATGAATTAAAAAATCTGCCTTCAACTCCTGTAATTATTTCTGAGTTTGGTACTTTAAAGGATGATCAAAAGCAGGAAGAATGGGTTACAGACGCTTTTAAGGCGATAGAAAATGAATTCGAAGAAATAAAATCTGTGATCTATTTTAACAGCAAAGTAGATAAAAACTGGCCAAACGGATTACAAAAGAAGGGTTATCTGGATTGGACAATTACCAAAAATCAACTCATTAAGAATTCTTTTGGCAGCAAGGAAGTACCTGATTACGTATTCTCTGCATTGCCGGAAATCTACCCGGCTAAAAATAAAGATGGCCAGGTTGCCACGGCCGAAATAAAAGAAGTTAAGGGGGTATATTTTCAAAAAGGACATGACTGGCGCAAGGATTATCATGTTTTAAACCTGCAAAACCTTCAAACTGAATTTGCAAAAATAAAGCGGTTGGGTGTCAATACAATAAAATTTGAGGGAAACTCAATATACTGCTATAATGTTTTGAACGTGGCAAAGGATTATGATTTAAGTGTTGCCTTCGGATTCTGGATCCCTTCATATCTCGATTTTATCAATGACTCGTTGCAAGCCATTCAACTTAAGAATGAAATTCTGATAAGATTAAAACGATACAAAGAAAATGAACAGGTAATATCGTGGAATATACAAAATGATGTACAATACAATCAGAAAGATTTCTACCTGAAACCACGTTTGCTATACCAGAACAGGGCATATCTCATCTGGTTAAAGGACCTGATTGGTGAAATTAAAAAAATTGACTCAACAAGACCTGTTTTTGTTGATTTGGAAGTTAACCAGCTTTCAGTATATCATTCTAAAATGCTCACTGATAACATAGACGGTATTGACGGACTTGGACTGGTGGTTAAGGAGAATTTACATTTAGACACCTTAAGTGCATTTTTGAACCGTAAAAAGATGAAGTATTTTTACAGTGAAATTGATGCTGATACGTTATTACAACAGGAATTGTTTAAAAAGCATCCTTCTTTTTTTATTACTTCCTGGCGTGATCAGCATGAAAGCAACAGGCTAACGTTTAACGGTTTAACTGATAGAAAAGGGAGAGTTAAAAAGGATTATTTAAAATTGTTGAATGCCTTGCAGGATTCGAATCTTGAAGTTGACAACGCTGTAATCAAAATTCTCAGACCCGCTGCGCTAATTTATGAAAACGGAATGTACCAGTATTATGCCATGATTTATGATAATCAACATGGCTGGAAAAATGCGACTCAGGTTGAGGGTTATGATTTTGAATGGGCGCTGATAAAATGCGACAAATTCGGAAATTATCTTGCCGTAAAGGACATTGGTGTTGGACCTGTTCTTTCGTTAACTATACCACAGAATCATGAATATTTTAAATTATTGCTCACTACAACAACAAATGGAACCATTAACCAGACTATTACAACATTAAATACTCCCCTTGAAGATTAATGGGCTTTGTTTTCTTTTAAAGCTTCTTCAAATTGCGGTTATCAGAAGCTTTTGATAACCGCAGTTATCAATACTTATAGATTATCACAAGTCTTTTCATTATTTCTTATCTAATTATTTGATATTCAATATCGACCATTGATAACTATCTGTTGATAACATTTTGTGTAAATTGATTGTGGTTGCAATGTCTTCAAATTAAGTAGCCGTCGCCGATAGCGTTTAATCACACTTTCTTTAAAATCCAATTGTTTGAGTATTTTCAAACAGTTTTGAATCAGTTCATCAATAAAGGAATGGTTCATAATGTAAATGATTTATAACGCACAACTGGTTAATATCCCGAAGTTACTGGAGGGCGGTTCCCGTTTGCAGCTCTTAATTTCAAAAACAAACAATAACAGCCTGGAATTGTTAAACAAAAATTACCATAGAGATAAAATATGAAACTCAATACTGCTATAAAAAATCGTTGGAGTCCGCGTGCGTTTTCCGGTAAACCTGTTACCGAAGAAATAATGAATCTGTTGTTTGAAGCAGCGCGCCGGGCGCCTTCATCGCGAAACGAGCAACCCTGGAATTATTATTTTGTCAGGCGCGAAAACAAAAATGTGTTTGGTGATTTCCTTGGTATTTTAACCGGGAATAATCCCAACTGGGCAAAGGAAGCACAGGTTCTGGTTATTTCGGTATTGAAAAAGAACTTCGATTATCACAACCGTCCTAACGGGAAAGCGCTGCATGACATAGGGGCTGCCAATGTTTCCATTGCCATTCAGGCATCTGAAATGGGTTTGCAAGTGCATCAAATGGAAGGGTTTGACAAGCATAAAGCATCGGAATATTTGAAACTTGACGATGAAAATTTCGAACCTGTTACTGCTATCGCTGTTGGTTTTCCGGATGAAGAAAGAACTCAAACTGAAGATTACATTCAAAGAAAAAAGCAGTCGGAAACGCGAAAAGAAATCAGTGATTTTGTTTTTGAATTAAAGGATTGAACAAGCTGCCCAAAATCTGACAGTGTCCATAGATCCCGATAAACCGGAACAACCACTGTAACGTTTTAAGGTCGATGTAAATCTTTCTTCTGCCACATCCTTTCAATGTCCTCCAGTGAAACCCCTGTAGTTTCGGGAACAAGTTTCCAGACGATAAACAAATAGGGCAGGCACATTACTGCAAATAACAGAAATACTCCGGCGGAAGAAAGGGTAGTCATCAACCAGGGAGTGAGCTGCCCAATAAGAAACGTCCCAATCCACAACGAAAATCCTGCTGCCGACATGGCCAGGCCACGCACTTTTGCCGGGTACATTTCGGAAAGCAACACCCAAATGACAACGCAAATTGAAATGGCACACGAAAATATGTATAACAGAATGAGCACAAGCAAAGTTACCGGCGGAACAATATTTCCCGATCTTATTCAAAGTGAAATAAACGGCAATGAGAATGAGCGTAATGAACATTCCGGAAACGCCGTAATAAACAAGTTTTTTCCGCCCGATTTTATCGATAACGGCCATGGCGAGAATGGTGGAGCCAAAATTTACTGCTCCTACAATTACCTGGTAGAACAATGAGTCGCCCTCAGATAACCCTGTTTGCTGAAAAATGGATGGTCCGTAATACAAAACAGCATTCACTCCCATAAACTGCCCGAGAATTGCAAGACTTACGCCAATGAACAACGCAATTCGGAAACCCGGAAGAAAAAGGATTTTCCAATCTGTTTCCTTTTCTGATAAAACAAGGTTTTTAAGATCCGCGATTTGTGTTTTTGCTTCTTCGTTTCCATATATCCGGCTAAAAATATTTTGAGCTTTGAAATCCTTTGCTTTTAAAACCAGCCACCGCGGACTTTCAGGAATAAAAAAAAGCATGATAAAAAACAAAAGCGCAGGAAATGTTTCAGCGCCCAGCATTCCGCGCCAATTTTCGCTGATCATAGTTTTCCACCACCAACCTGTTGATAGTGAAATTTCCTTCGCCCCGGCAGTGTATTCATTAATAGCATAGTTAACAAGATAAGCCACCACAAACCCAATGGTAATTGCCAGTTGATACAGTGTTACAAGTGTTCCGCGGTATTTAGCATACTGAAACTTCAGAGATATATAAGGGCGAAATAACAGAAGCAACACCAATTCCGAACCCACCAATCATACGATAAACCACCAATGCCGAAATTGAACCTGAAAACATACAACCGATAGCTGAAACTGAAAACATGACAGCCGCAAGCAACAATACAATTTTCCGTCCAAAATAGTCGCTCAGTTTTCCGGCAACGGCAACACCGGCAATTGAGCCCACAAGTGCGCAACCAACATACCAGCCGGTTGTAACGTCATTCAGCCCGAATTGTGCAGCCACATTTCCAATGGTTCCTGAAATTACAGCCGTGTCGTAACCAAAAAGGAAACCGCCCAAAGCCGCAACTGCTGACAGGAATATTACATAAGCGAGATTTTCGCCGGAGTATTTTTTATTCATAAAAGTTTTATCTGATATCGAAGTAATTTTTATAACGGTCGTACAAATGCCCTGCCTGCAGGTAGGAAGATTGCGGGCTCATAAAATGTGAAAACTCGAATGTAATTCCTTTATCATAACCGGCGCGGGCTGCAGCTTCGAGTTTTAAACGAAGTTTATCGAATTTGATGGGAAAGAATTTGATGGGCATGTCGCGGTCAAAAGTTTCGGCATTTGTCCAGCATTTCATTCCGTATTTATCGGCCATTTTTTTGTTTACTGAAAAGAAAGCATCCAGTTCGTCATAATCAATGTGTCCGTCCTGGAAGGCAACAGCATCAACCACTTCATGAATTCCTGCAAATATTTCGCTCCATTCGCGTTCATGTTCCTGCACCGAAACTGCATTTGCTTTTGTAATATCGCTGCCCGCTGCTTCAACTGCTTTTTTGCCGTCAATCCAGGGCGAAATAAAGGTTGGCAAACCCCCCGAAACGTCTTTACACTGTTTTCCCATGGCATAAAATGCGCCAATTGCACCTTTTGTTTTACGGCTTATTTCGCCACTTATGTACCAACCCTGAAAACTTTTGTACTTGCTTCCGTAGTTCTTCCAAACCTCGTCGATTACATATTTATTTGAATCGATTTCCCAGCTCAAATCGCCGGTGTCCCAGTATTTTCCTGAATCGTACAATCCGAAATAAAACTTCAAGCCATGTTTATCTGCCAGCCGCAGGTACATTTCAAGCAAATCAACCGACGGTTTGTAACAGTTGAAAGTTTTCATCAAATACTCTGAAGGATAGGTTATAAATTTCCTGTAGCCAGAACGAATCATGATTACTGTGTCAATTCCAATTGCTTTCATGTAAGCGAAATCCATATCCCATTCTTTTTCTCCCCAGTTTTGGTGCGGAATATCGTGCGAAATTTCATCAAGGAAAGTCCCTGTTATTTTCAAACCTGCACTTTTGGGAACGATTAATTTATCTTCAATTTTTTCTTCGTTTTCATACTGAACAATTTTTTCTGAATTTGAAGAAAAAGGAATTGTCATTGCGGCAATTCCTGTAACAGATGCTTTCTTAAAAAAATCACGCCGTGAGTTTTGCATATATTGAATATCTATTAAAATTTTTATTGTTTTCAGGTTTTGAGACGTTGTCAGGAGCTACGCACGCTGACAAGTCTCTGATACAAATAAATCTGACAGCGTCTTTAGACCTGTCAGCGTTAACCAAAAAAGTTAATGTTTTCCGGTTTCCCTTTCTTCCCAGCCGCTTTTGCCTTCATCGATAAACAATTCCTGAACTGTTTTCGAAACGCGTTCGTCCACTTCTTCAGCCAAATAAACCCTTAACGGATTAAGTAATCGTTTTTTCCATTCCAAAACCGGTTGGTAAGGATTTGCACCGTCTTCAAGTTCATAAACAAGATAAGCCCATTTTTCACTGAAATAATTCCCTTTCATGGCAGGCACCATTTGCTGCATATTCGATGAAAGGAAAGGCAGCGACAAAGCCCGTGCCCAGTAAATCCAGGGACCACCGGTGATATACATAAAAGGATTTAAAAGTCGTTCACGTGATTCGAGTCCGCTGTTTGAATAACTCAACTGAATGCCTGCAAACCCTATTTTTTCTTTTTCGTTGTAAAAAGTAATCCATGGAACATCGGCCTCCATCATCAAATCAGTCAGGTCGGGCATGTCGGTTACATCATAGGTAATTACTTTATCACGAATTACATCATACCATGCCGCATGCGTCATCAATTCGCGTTTGAACACAATTTCAGCATTCCGCAAGGCAATACAATTTACAGTTTCATTGATCCGCATGTTTGTAGAGCTAATAAAATAAGGTACATCAGGGAAAAATTGGTATCTCACCGAGGCATCCACTTCAGGAATATCGCGCAAATTTCCCCATAATTCAGTAACTGCGGTTACCGGTCCTGAAATTAAATTTACATGTTGTGGCGGTTTCCAGTCCGCCGTGTGTGTCCATGGTCGGGGAGGGGTGTATATTCCCGGATTCCAATGTATTGCACCGTTGGTTTCCATGCGGTGAAAAAGCGGAAAATTTGGTTTCTTTTTAAATGTCAGCTGGTCGAGGTGACCTGAATTTGGATGCAGCACAATAGACATTTCACCATTGTCGATATTTAACCCCGGCATTTCTCCCTGAACTTTTAAATCGCTGTTGTAAATTGGTGCCAGTGCTTTGTCGTTGTTGTAATACACGAGATAAACTTTGCTTTTGTTGGCGGCAACGTCAGCTGTAAAAGCTACACGGGCACTTAAAGTTGGGTACCAAAGCGGAACTTCGCGTGTTGGTTTTCCATTTTCGTCGGGAGCCAAATCATCTTCAACCAAATATTTTTGCAAATCGTAAACCTGGCACGGAACTTCTGTTACATTAAAAGTTTCGGGGTCAACTGCCACAACCCTTATTTCGCGTTTTAAATCAAAGGCTTCATCCGGATAAAATGCAAGCAACATTTCCACCGGTTCAGATTTTCTTTCAATCCCTGCAGTTTCACTTACAACCACCGATTTATAGTTTTTCCAGGCAACATCAAAAACCTGTTGATTTTCGGGAGCTTTTACATTTACTGTTTTTGACAGCCATTCGTCTTTGTCTGTCCCTTTTATGTCTTTTTTTATCCTAACTGTTAATTTTATTGAATAGGTTTCGCCGGGATTCCATTTCACCCAACCTGTAACATGTAAATTCTGATACAAAGTACCATCCTGCGACAATCCGTAACCCGAAGGCGGACGGTGCGTTAACGGGGGATAATTCAATTCAGTATCGTCTTTAACGCGATGCAAATCGGTTGCTCGTAATTCTTTCCCGTTTACTTCGGCATGTACTTCAATTATTGAAGGTGATGGCAACTCAAGGTCGGCAATGAAATGATAAAAAGGTATTGCCGGAACAGGTGGACCAAGTTCAATGTGCTTAATGTTCAGTTCTTTTGAAACATCTTTTGCATCTGTACAAATAAAAGCAAAAATTGAAGCGAGCAAAACTGCTGTTTTAAATAATGTTTTGTTTTTCATCTTATTTTTGGTTGTGTTGATTTTTTATTAATTCATATTTTTTTGACGTTGTCAGGAGCTTCGCACGCTGACAAGTCAGTAGCAGTTTCTTCAAACCTGTCAACGTCTCTGGACTTGATAGCTTTTAAAACAATTTCAACGAACAGAAATTAGATTCCGTTTTCTTAGTTCAGCAACTCCGTTTTGCCAGTCACCGCCACTTCCCCAAATATAGTAACTAAAATACATTGTAGTTTTTTGGGTAATAGGAGTCCAGGGCTGAAACTCGACATAATAATGGGGCGCTTCAGCATTATCAGGATGATTCATCCACATGTGCAGGAAATGCGGCTGCGTTACGGGAAAAGCACCAACAAATGAAATATTCTCCATTGTATCGTAACCGGCATTCCAGCCTTCCTTTACATTAATTGCCTGTCCGTAATATTTTTCCGGTTTCATTCTGTATTCTTTTAACCCTTCCATGGTCGGAACTGTAAATACATCTTCAGTCCAATGTTTTTTGCCAAGTTCGAGAATGGGTTGCGGCCCCAGCACATTTGCTTCCGGATTTTTAAAAGTCAGCTCAAACCGGACTTCGAGTAGGGGCGAATTGCCATACAAAGTGAAAGTTTTCTTAATGTGGTTTCCGTAGTAATCGGCATTCATTTCAACTCGAACAAAATCACCTTCACTTTTAATGATTTTTGCATCATAAATTTTGTGGGTTTCCATACTTGCCTGCCCCAGAAAATCTTCAAATCCGCCATATGGATAATATCCACGTTCCCTGAAAGGTTTTTTGTCGTTGTAAGTTTTTTCGGGCCAGGCTTTAAAAAACAGATTGTCATTTTTACTTTTTACAATGTATTCAATAACACGGGCACCGGTTCGCAGCAAGGTAATTTGAACCGAATCATTTTCCATGCGGTATTCATTTATTCCGTCGCTGTTTAAATCAACTTCATACAAATAGTTTTTGCCTTTGGCTTCACCAACTCCCAATTGGGTTTTGGCTGTACTTTCAAGCGCTTTTACTTCAACTGTGTAATCGCCCGGATTGAGTTTCAAATCGAAATGAATTTGCTGAAATGCAGAGGTTTGAATTTCTATATTTTGGGTTTGCTGAAGAACTGGTTTTTTCAGATCGTCATTTTTATAAACCGAAACATTCACCGGAAATTTGGTTTGTGCAGAAAAGTTGTGCAGGGTAACCGGAAATTCAACTTTAGGTGCATTGCCATATAGTAACTGGTGAACAGAAATTGCGGGTGGTAAATCGAGCATGGCAACTGTACTTTTTGAATATATTTATCTCCTTTAAAATGAATCGCAATTGGGTTTGATTTTCCCATTGCTTTTTCAGATGGAATTAATGGAATTACCACTTGTTTTGCTTCGTTTGCAGAAAGCGAAATTTGCACCGGAATACTTCCTCCCACTTTTAATGCCGATGAAGTAATAATTTCAATTTCGCCTGAAAGATTGTCGGTTGAATAGTTTTTAATGTTTAAAACTAAATTGTATCCATCAGTTTTTGCTTCAATATCAATATTATCACCAAAATAATCAGCCAGAAAATTCTTATCAAGGTATAATAATTCAAGTGTATTTCTGAATTTTGCAGCCCCCATCATTTTTGCTTCATCCAAAACGGCTACATTTTTTCTTGACATTATAGCATCCCAGATCGCTTTGTTTGTCAAGGGTTTATCCTTCTCAACAAACAAAACCATTGAAGGAATTGCATTCTCCAGTAAAGTACCAGTTTTGCTGATAAATGGTACATTTTCGTTGTCAATCTGTTTTTTATTTCCTTCGCCTGCAATGTATCCGTCAAATTCAAATGCATCACTGGCAGGGTCATACACCGGGCGAAATGCGTATCCGCCTTTTTTATGAGCATAATCAATCCAGGCCTGGTTTGTAGTCATATCCTGAACCTGCAACCCTTCGTAATCGCGGCATCCGTAAATGGGCGAAAACCCTGCATCGGCAACAACGGGCAGATTTACCTCTTTTACCCAGTTTTCCAATTCACTTTTGGCAAGAAAATCCATATATCCATCGAAAATAAACCATGAATTTCCTTCGTTCATCCCCTTTCCAATCACTTCTATCGGGTGGCCAGGCGTGCATGTAACACTTTTTAATAATGTTGCAGCACCGAACCAACCTTTTTCAATGCGGTATTCAGCCAGGATTTCGCGGGTTTGATTAATAAGTTTGATTAATTTATCCGACAGTTCGGTCGAGTTTGAAGAGATTACGAATATTTGCTTTTCGCCATTGACAAGGTAAAAAGCTTTTACGGTTTTTAAACCCGGATCATTATACTGATAACTATGCAAATCTTTTGTCCACTCAAAAATCGGGGCGGAAATTTCTTCCATTTTTTTACCAAATTCAGAGTTTGAAGTTGTTGTTATAAGAAGATTTTCAGTTTTAATTTCATCTTCTACCTGCTGTGAAGCCGGATTTTGCAGGACCTGATATTTCACCGTCAGAAGTTTTGAAAGAAAACCTTCCTGTATTAGCAAGCCCGGCATCCCTAAATCTTCAGCAACATTCAATTTGCTTTGTAAAATGGTTTTCTGAACGTTGGGTACAGCCATTTTAAACAAGTTTCCATATCTGTACAATTCGGTGTAACTGTTTTGCCAATGATTTGTGTAACCATTAAACTGAGTTTGATTTACAATTTCGGATTCTTTAACTGAAGTATTCTCAGGTAGTTTAAAATCTGAAATAGTTTGGGAAAAAACTGTTGTAGCTGCCAGAATATTCACCGCAAACAACAAAAATAATGCTTTGGATTTTTGAAAAAGTTTCATGTTTTTAAATGGTTTAGTGTGGAATAAAAATAAAGAAAAAAAGGCCGCCACACTACGGGGCGGCCTTTTTATATTATTAAAAAACCTTAATTAGAAGTTATTTGCATTACCTGTATCCCACCACAAACGGGTACTGATTAAATCAGGTCCGCCAAGTTTGGTTGTGGCATCGGCAACACCTTCTTTGTTATTGTCCCGTTCTCCATTAATAAACGGCATCCTTTTAATAAATTCTCCAGCTGGTATAACACCCCAGTCGGACGTTACTGTCATTTTTGGCATTAACTGGTATTTTAGGATAACCTGTTCTGCTGAAAGTCTGTCCATGATTCGAGCGAATTGGTAAAGTTATTTATCCATTTCTGGGTAATTATCTTTTCCAGCTTCCGTTCGTTAGTGTCAGATTCATTCCATGCAGGTGTAATGTCAGTGCGGGAAGTAAAATTATTCCTAAGCTTCCTTAGGATCCACATAATTTATAGGTTTGCTGGTATCATCAGCAAGGTAAGCATCAACTCCACCAGCGCCCCAATCGGCAAACGAAGCTCTGACTCCATCTTCATAGTTTGTTTTTGCATTTCCTGCACCTGCCCAACCCCTAAGAGCAGCCTCGGCTTTCAGAAGTAAAACTTCTGAATAGGTAAAATACCGTCTTGAAGTAACTGATTTAAATGATTCGTTGGGTGTTGAATAAGGTAATCGTTGATCTTTTGCATCTAAAAATGCCCCACTGTGAATACCTTTATATGGCCAGTCAGGATGATCTGTGACCAATGATGCATCTGCAACAGGTGCAAAATAACTGGCAACCCTGTTATCTTTCATTCCTACAAGAAAAGATTCGTAGCCGGCTCCCATACGGGTATCACCCCATTCAAAAGCAATCACATTCATTGGCAATTTATCACCGTAAAGTGAAACATTAAAATTTTCACTGTTAGCTGAGATTAATCCGGCTGGATCACTCATGGCTTTTTCTCCCTGAGTTTTTGCAAGTGCAGGAGCAACTTTCGAAATTCTGATCGCCAACCGTAAACGCATGGAATTAACAAGTTTGCTCCATTTTTCAATATCACCACCATAGCTGGCATCAAACTTTGTTAAACCGTTATAATCTTTATTTGCAGCAAACACAGCCTGAATAGCATCGAGGTCAGCGAATAATTTATTATACAAAACATCTTCCTTGTCATAAATATTAGCCTGACCTGACACACCATAATTTGAATAAATAACAGGTCCGTGCCAAGCAGTAAGCTTCGATATAGCAAGCACCTGCATCATTTTTGCCCAAGCCGAGAACACATCGTATCCTCCTTCATCTGCCTGTTGAATTACCTGAAGTGACGGAGACATTACACTGCCATAAATGCGCCCCCAGTATACATTCCACCTTATATAATAAGTAGTGTTATTAACACCTCCTACAAAAGGCGTTGGTGTTCCTAAATTACGCATAAAATTATCGTGCACAAGATCCTCTTCAATCTGGTGTCCAAACAAATTGCTTAAAAAACCCTGAAAAGGAGACCCCAAAAGGTTGAAGTCCTGCTCTAGTTCCTTGTCCGAAATAAGGTAATTATTTCTGTTTGCCTCTTCGAAATTATCGGTACATGCGAAAAATCCGAGAGTAAGTATAAATATAAAAATTATCTTTTTCATCGTTCTTCAGTTTTAGAATGTTACTTTAATATTAAAACCATAAGTTCTGGTTGCAGGTGTATTGAAGTTATCTAGAGATTGCGATGAATTATTGGTACTCATTGCCAACTCTGGATCATAAGGTGCTTTCTTGTATAAAAGAAATAAATTTTGTCCTACAACCGAAAATGTTAATCCGTTTATATGATTAAGTTTTTTTACATCGAAATCATATGCAAGTGATAACTGACTTACCCTAATGTTTGTCCTGTCGTATACATAAGGTTCAATAATGCCGTTTCTACCACCAATTCCACCACCTTCGGCATAATAATCAAAAGCACTTAACTGGGTAACAGGTGTAGTTCCTTTAATACCATTTATTTCAACATAACCTAAATCCCTTGCATCGCCACTTCTTTTGCTAACTCCCCATCCATCAAGCATTGATTCAGTCTGGCTTACAACTTCTCCTCCAAATTTTCCTGAAATAAGGAGTCCAATGTTAAAGCGATCAACCTGAATGTTGTTGTTCCATCCAAGATTCCAATCCGGTTCAAGATTTCCTAAATAACCTACAGTCCAGTCATTCACATCATACTGTGTTGCTGTCTTCAACGGACGACCGGTTGTTTCATCAAGCATTATTTGACCAGCATCATTTCGTCTGAATTTGTACCCATACAAATCGCCATAAGAACCACCAGCCCTCAGGAAGGTTTGATATCCTTCAGAAGAGCCCATCCCAATGACACGATTGGGATTTTCCGGATCCAATTCAATAATTTCATTGTTATTCTTGTGGAAGTTAAATGCTGTTTTCCAGGTGATTGCGTTGCTTTGTACAGGAGTTAAATCGAGAGTTATTTCAACACCTTTATTTACAATTTCTCCAATATTTATATTCTTGGTTTGATATCTCCCTTTTTCCTCGGCAGGTAAATCTACATTCAGAAACTGGTTGGTACTTGAGTTATTATAATACGTAAAATCAAAGCCAATTCGACCTTTTAACAATTTAAATTCTGCTCCAAGTTCTTTACTTGTAATCAACTCTGGCTTTAAATCTGTCCATGGCTGAATGGTTGACTTGGTGATACCACCGGTAGCATTTGTAATTGAATTATCCGAACGTATTACATTCCAGGGCACTTCTTTTGCCGCCTGAGCAATTGAACCCCTTACTTTAAGGAATGAAATAAATTCCGGTAAAGTAAACATGTTGCTAAGAAGTGCTACACCTCCCACAGAAGGATAAAAGTAAGAAGCACCATCATCTGTTCCGATAAGTGTTGATGACCAGCCGTTTCGTCCTGAAAGATCAAGATAAAACATATCGTTGTAACCTAAACTGACGCTCCCGTAAATCGATTGTAATATTGTTTCCCCACCATATTCATTAATGACAACATTTGTGGGGTAGTTTTGGGTAGAAAAAACATTAGGATAAAGCAAATTGTTAGTTCCATTATCTCCTCCTTTTCCACTCCACTTGTTCTTGGTGTAACTTCCACCGATAAAACCTGTTACATTTAGCTTACCAAAAGTATTGTCATATTTTAACAGTGCATCGGCATAAGCTTTGGTGTCTGTTCTGTCAGCGAAAAAATATCTGCCGTTTTGTGAAACGTTGGTAACATTTGAACCAGCATAATCTTTCTGAGTCGAAGCATAGTCAACATAATCGTAAGTACCTCTTACTACAAGCGATAAATGCTCGGTAAAATTGTAGTCGGCAGATGCATTGGCTATCATTCTTTGTATTCTCTCTTCCCTTGGTTCCATGTTTACAATCCAGTAGGGATTACTCAAATGATGGTCAACAACATATACATTTTGAAGGTACATGTTTCGTGTTTCACTAAAAATCTTGTAATTATCCCTATAGTCAGCCCAATCTCTTTCACGCGGGAAATTGTAAAGTCCTGTCAAAGGGTTAAGATAATAACCGGCAACGTTACGGTTTTCTATCAATTCCGATGCTAATATAATATTTGAACCCAATGTTAGTTTATCGTTGAAAAGTTTAGTTGACTGTTTGAACGAAACATTGTTCTTTCCATATTTATTATTTGGAATAATCCCTTTCGCAGAAGTATTGTTATAAGAGAAATAGGCAGTTGTAACATTATTTCCACCTGATACAGTAACACCGTTTACCAAATTATTTCCAGTCTGAAAGAAGTCCTTCATCATTTGCTCTGAATATTTAGTCCCACCCTTAGTGGTTGACCAGCTTTCTTTTGCACCATTTAATGCACCGTAATCAAATTGCAATTCAGGCCAAACAAGAACGCTTTCAAATGTTGTTGTTGAGTTTAAGGTAACTCTTGCAGTGCCCGCAATTCCCTTTTTGGTTGTAACAAGAACAACTCCATTGGCACCCTGACTTCCATATAGAATAGATGCATTTGATCCTTTCAGAACATTGATGCTTTCAATATCGTCGGGATTAGCTGCGACAAGCCATCACCATTATCAGCACCTCCCCACATTCCGGGCTGTCCCCGTTTAATGTTACATTACAGGGATACCATCAATAACATATAATGGTTCGCTGGAGCCGCCCAAGTGATTTGAAACCCCTTAAAATAACTCTTAGTGGAACCACCGGCCCCTGAACGAGCTTTTTCTATGTCAAGTCCTGCAATTTTACCAGCTAAGGTTTTCCATAAAATTGGTTCCTGAGCTGGCAATTTTAATAATCCTTTGCCATCAATCTGCTGAGATGCGTATGTCAGCGTTTTCTTCTCGCGCTGAATACCCAGTGCTGTAACAACAACTTCATCAAGGCCGATGGCATCCGATTCCATCACTACATCAATGGTGGATCGTCCATTTACTGCTTCTTCAAGTGTTAACATACCTACAAATGAAAATTGCAAAACAGCATTAGACCCAACAGTCAGGCTATATTTACCATCAATGTCGCTCGTTGTACCATTTGTTGTGCCTTTTTCAACAATAGAGACTCCGGGAATGCTACTTCCATTGGCTTCTGTTACGGTTCCACTTACTTTGGTTTGCGCAATTGCACTGGCAAACGAAGCAAAAAGCAAAACCAGAATGAGATACAATCTTTTTTTCTTCATAATAATAGTTTTGTTTTGTTAATAAATCCGATTTCAAAAAAATGTGGTTTAAAAATGAGTATGTACCATACTTCAGTTTTCGTTTTCGAATGCTTTTTTCCCATAAATTCAATTCAATTTTAAATATTTATAAATTCAGTCAATTCAATAAATCATTTTGAATTTGAATATTAGGTTTTTTTAGTTGGAACAACTCAAGCAAATCACATAGTTGGTAAAGCTTAAAAATCAACATTATATATTGTATGGGTGAGGTAACAGTTGACTATCTATAGTCACATTAACAGTTGGAATCTTAATACTATATTTTTAAAAGTATTCGCATCATATTTGAATTCAACGATTTTTAACAGTTTTTGTTAAAAATTGATCTTTTTTCTAATTCAAAATAACAACAGACAATTTAAATTGTTTAACTATTTCTTTTTTTTATTAAAATAATGAATGTTTCTATATAAACAACTCCGGGAAATTGCTTCAGATTTCCACAAAATATTTTATCAATTCATTATATTTTAAAAGGTCAGACAGGCAAATCGATGATTTTTACATTTCCATTTTACAAATAAAATGATTGGTTTTAAATTCCAGATTCATTAAATTATACAGCATAGTTTTCAGTTTATTATCCACCATTAATAACAACTATTGAAATAATTTCAGATATATGAATTATGAAAAAATAAATTGAAAACTGTTGCTTACTAAATAATGAATTTTTAAATGAATTAAAATTTTAGAATGGTCTGATTGGGTTTAATTATAGATAATGAAATACTATTTAGACTTTTCAGAGGAATCAGAAAAAAACGGAACCAATAAAATTTTGATTCTGCTATTTACATCATAAACACGAGTTGCAGTTCGAATTATTTTTAATAAAAAAAGCCAGCTTTTCAGCTGACTTTTTTGTTAGTATATAAATATTTTTAACATGGAGCAGTATCTCCACCTGATTTTTCGTGAAACCAGCTGAGCGGAAATGACGAAGGTCTTTCCAGCGGGAGGCCATAAATGCGGTCGTAAACCAATGAGGCAAGAACTCCCAGAGAACGCGATACACCAAATAAAACTGTGTAAAAATTGTGTTCAGTAATACCATAATGATTTAGAAGTGAACCGCTAATAGCATCAACGTTTGGCCAAGGATTTTTTATTTTTCCTGTTGCCTCAAGAATAGGAGGAGCAACCCTGTAAATGGCGTTAACTGTACTTATTAATTTATCGTGTGCTATATATTTTTCGGCAAACTGCTGTTGAACAGTAAAGCGCGGATCAGTAATACGCAGAACTGCATGGCCATAACCGGGAACCACGCGGCCCTGTTGCAGGGTTTCTTCAATGTATGCAGCTATTTGTTTATCGCTTGGCTCATCAGTCTCTAATTGCTCAATCATTTCATTGATCCAGTTAATTACTTCCTGATTGGCAAATCCATGCAGCGGTCCGGCCAAACCGGCCATTCCTGCCGCAAAAGAATAGTAAGCATTGCTTAAAGCTGAACCCACAAGATGTGTCGCATGTGCAGAAACATTACCCCCTTCGTGATCAGAATGAATAACCATGTACAAACGAAGCAATCTTTTTACTTCAGTTGATTCAAATCCCATCATGTGGGCAAGGTTTCCGGCCCAATCGAGATTGTGGTTTGGTTCAATATGTTTGCTTTTATGGTACATCCGCCGATATATATATGCTGCAATACGCGGAAGACGTGCGATAAGATTCATCACATCTTCATACATAAAATCCCAATAGAATTTCTTGTTAACACCTGCACGATAAGCTTTTTGGAAAACAGATTCAGGTGCCAACGCAGTTATTGCAGTAATAAACTGTGTCATCGGACGGCTGTTTTTTGGCAGTGCATCAATTACATCAAAAACATGCTGTGGCACATGCGATCGGGTTGACCAATCTTTTGAAAGGTTTAGAACATCTTCCTTATCGGGTATTTCACCTATTAACATAAGATAAAATAAGCCTTCAGGAAGTGGTTCACCTTCATCTTCAATTTTTGGCAGTTTTTTCCGTAATTCCTGTATGGAGTACCCTTTAAAACGAATACCCTCGTTTGCATCAAGTTTTGATGTTTCAGTAACAAGTGCGGGTATGCCTTTCATTCCTGAAAGCACTTGATCGATTGTAACCTGACCAAGGACAACATCACCATGATCTTTTCTAATTCGCTGAAATTCAGCATTACATTTGATGGCTTTTTCGTAAAATCTGTTTTTAATATACTCCATTTTAATTGATTTATTTTGTTTTTTTTAATGCATATTTTTAATAATCTCATCAGCAAATTCAGAAGTTGTAAGTAAGGTAGCTGCTTCCATGTGAGCAAATAAATCTGAAGTTACCCGTCGTTTTGCAAATGTATGTTCCATTGCATCATAAACATGTTCTGCGGCTTCGTCCCAACCCATATATTCAAGCATCATAACAGCCGAAAGCAACAATGAACTTGGATTGGCATTTCCTGTTCCGGCTATATTTGGCGCTGTACCATGGGTAGCTTCGAAAATAGCATAACCGTTTTTGTAATTGATATTAGCACCCGGCGAAATGCCAATTCCTCCAACCATTGCCGCCAATTGATCTGAAATGTAATCGCCAGTCAAATTCATTGTTGCAATTACTGAATGATCGAACGGACGTAATAATGATTCTTGCAAAAAGGCATCTGTAATTACGTCTTTTATGATAACTTTTCCTGTTTTTTTTGCGTTGCTTAATACTTTTTCAGCATCTAAAAGTCCTTTTTCCGATTTTATTTTATCGAATTGACGCCATGTAAAAGTATTGTTTGCATACTCATTTTCTGCCAAATCGTAACCCCAGTTTTTGAATGCACCTTCAGTATATTTCATGATATTGCCCTTGTGTACAAGTGTTACTGATGGCAATTCGCGTTTAATTGCATATTCAATAGCTGCACGAATTAATCTTTCGGAACCTTCTTTTGAAATCGGTTTTACGCCAAAAGATGAACTCTCGGGGAAACGGATTTTAGTGACACCCATTTCATTGATAAGAAAATCCTTCAATTTTTTAGTGTTTTCAGCTCCCACCATGTATTCGATTCCAGCGTAAATATCTTCAGTATTCTCTCTGAAGATGTGCATATCAACCAACGAGGGGTAGCGGATAGGAGAGGGGACACCTTTAAACCAACGGATTGGCCGAAGGCAAACAAATAAATCCAAAGTTTGTCGTAAAGCCACATTTAATGATCGGATTCCTTCTCCAACAGGTGTTGATAACGGGCCTTTGATGCCAATTAAGTATTCTTTAAATGCCTCAAGTGTTTCATCCGGAAGATGTGTTCCGGTTTCTTCAAAAGCTTTTTCTCCGGCCAGAACTTCTTTCCATGTAATGTTTTTTGATGTGCCGTATGCTTTGGCAACAGCAGCATCAATAACTTTTTGCGATGGAGCGGTGATATCCCTGCCAATTCCATCTCCTTCAATAAATGGAATAGTCGGAAAATCAGGAACTACAATTTGACCGTTGATTATTTGTGCTTTATTTGTCATTTTCCAATTCTGTAAATGCCAAAATAATTAATTTTTTATACGAAACAAGTTGTTTTGTTAATTTAATTTTTTGCTCAAATTTTCATTTAATGCTTCAAGAAAACCTTCGGTAGTAAGATAATGTTCCTGTTTCAAATCTTTCTCGTGTATAATAAGCGCTAAATCTTTAGTCATCTTGCCACTTTCAACTGTTTCAACGCAAACTTGTTCCAGAGTATTGGCAAAATCCACTAATCTTTGGTTGTCATCCAGTTTCCCGCGGAATGCCAAACCTCGCGTCCATGCAAAAATTGATGCAATAGGGTTTGTAGAAGTTGGCCGATTTTTCTGGTGTTCCCGATAGTGGCGGGTAACAGTACCGTGTGCAGCTTCGGCTTCCATAATTTTTCCATCGGGAGTTACCAAAGTTGAAGTCATCAAACCCAGTGAGCCAAATCCTTGTGCAACCGTATCACTTTGTACGTCACCATCATAATTTTTGCAGGCCCAAACATAACCGCCTTCCCATTTCATACAGGCAGCTACCATATCGTCTATCAACCTGTGTTCATATGTTATTCCAATTTCATTGAATTTTTCTTTAAACTCAGTGTCGAAAATTTGCTGGAATATATCTTTAAACCTGCCATCATATTTTTTAAGAATTGTATTTTTTGTGGATAGATAAAGTGGCCATTTTTTCTCAATTGCCTGGTTCATACACGACCGTGCAAAACCACGTATTGATTCATCGGTATTATACATGGCCATCGCCAAACCATCACCTTCGAAATCAAATACTTCATGTGAAACAGGTTCGCTTCCATCTTCAGGAGTAAACGTAATTGTAAGTTTCCCTTTTCCTTTTGTAAGGAAGTCGGTGGCACGGTACTGGTCACCATAGGCATGACGGCCAATACAAATTGGTTTTGTCCAGCCGGGAACAAGGCGGGGTACATTTTTACATATTATCGGTTCGCGAAAAACAGTTCCACCCAAAATATTACGGATGGTTCCGTTTGGTGATTTCCACATACTTTTAAGTCCAAATTCTTCAACACGGGCTTCGTCGGGAGTTATTGTTGCACATTTTACTCCTACACCATATTTCCGGATTGCGAGCGCCGAGTCGATTGTTACCTGATCGTTTGTAGCATCGCGGTTTTCCATTCCCAAATCGTAATATTTCAAATCGATTTCCAGATATGGAAGTATTAGTTTTTGTTTGATGAAATTCCAGATTACCCTGGTCATTTCATCACCATCGAGCTCTACTACAGGGTTTTGAACTTTAATTTTTTGCATAGTTTGTATTCTTTAATTTTTGAATTATTTTTTATTAAACAGTAACCAGTACAATTAATGGAAAGTGGTAAACAGTTGATTTAATTATGTTGCCAGGACATTGTCAGGAGCTCCGCAATCTGACAAGTCTGTCTCACATTATTTCTTTCTCCTATTCACCAGCAATCTTCATTAATTTTTCTCATGTATATTTTGTCTTCGTATCAGATTCAACGCTGAACCGGCTCTAAACCATTCAATTTGCTGGTCGTTATATGTATGGTTCAATTTTATTTTATCTGTTGTTCCATCCACATGAACTACTTCAATAGTGAGTGTTTTTCCGGGAGCAAATTCCACTAAATCAATAAAATTAAAAGTGTCATCTTCCTGGATCAAATCATAATCTTCTTCATTTACAAAAGTTAAACCAAGCATTCCCTGTTTTTTAAGGTTGGTTTCGTGTATTCGTGCAAATGATTTTACAATTACAGCAATCACACCAAGATGACGGGGTTCCATAGCAGCGTGTTCGCGCGAAGAACCTTCACCATAATTCTGGTCGCCAATTACAACTGTTGGTATTCCAGCATCTTTGTATCTGCGTTGAACTGCCGGAACAGCATCATATTCGCCAGTAAGCTGGTTTTTTACATTATTTGTTTCATTATTGAATGCATTTATAGCCCCTATCAGCATATTATTTGAAATATTATCAAGATGACCGCGGAATCGTAACCATGGGCCTGCCATTGAAATGTGGTCGGTTGTACATTTACCCAGTGCTTTAATCAGCAATTTTGCTCCGCTGATATTTCTACCATCCCAGGGAGCAAATGGATATAACAACTGCAGTCTTTTTGAATCGGGGGAAACTGAAACCTGAACTTTTGATCCATCGGCGGCAGGTGCTTGATAACCTGCATCTTCAACAGCAAATCCTTTTGACGGTAATTCCTCACCAACTGGAGGAGTTAATTTTATTTGTTCACCGTTTGTATTGATCAGTAAATCGGTTATCGGATTAAAATCCAATCGTCCGGCAATTGCAAGAGCAGTTACCAACTCAGGGGATGTTACAAAAGCATGCGTATTTGGATTTCCATCAGCACGTTTCGAGAAATTCCTGTTGAAAGAATGTACAATAGTGTTTTTCTCTCCTTTTTCAGCACCTTCGCGCGACCACTGGCCAATGCAGGGGCCACAGGCGTTTGCAAAAACTTTACCACCCATTTTTTCGAAGGTGGAAATAAAACCATCACGCTCAATAGTATAACGCACCTGTTCCGAACCCGGCGTAATTGTGAATTCAGAATTGGTTTTCAGGTTTTTTTCAACTGCCTGTTGGGCAATTGACGCGGCCCTTGATATATCTTCATAGGAGGAGTTTGTACAGCTTCCAATTAATCCTACTGAAATGTCTATTGGCCAGCCATTTTCTTTGGCAACTTTACCAATCATTGAAATTGGTGTAGCACGATCCGGCGTAAATGGACCGTTAATATGTGGTTCTAATTTAGATAGATCTATTTCAATTACCTGGTCATAATAGATATCAGGATTTTCGTAAACTTCCGGATCGGCATCCAAATATTCTTTAATCGCATTTGCAGATTTTGCAACTTCTTCGCGGCCGGTTGCTTTAAGATAGCGTTCCATGCTTTCGTCGTAGGCAAAAATACTTGTGGTTGCACCAACTTCAGCGCCCATGTTACAAATTGTGCCCTTGCCGGTTGCCGAAAGCGATTTGGCACCTTCGCCAAAATATTCAATTATGGCGCCTGTTCCGCCTTTTACTGTAAGGATTCCGGCCACTTTCAATATTACGTCTTTTGAAGCTGACCAGCCATTTAGTTTTCCTGTGAGTTTTACGCCAATTAATTTTGGCATTTTAAGTTCCCATGCCATTCCTGCCATTACGTCCACTGCATCGGCACCGCCAACGCCAATCGCAACCATTCCTAAACCACCGGCATTTACAGTATGCGAGTCAGTACCAATCATCATTCCACCCGGGAAGGCATAATTTTCCAAAACAACCTGATGGATAATTCCGGCACCTGGTTTCCAAAAGCCAATACCATATTTATTTGAAACCGATTCCAAAAAATCGTAGACTTCTTTATTTGCTGTTTGTGCAACTCCCAAATCGGTTTTGCCGTCAATTTGAGCCTGAATAAGATGGTCGCAATGCACTGTTGATGGAACCGCAGTTGTTTTTTTGCCAGAATTCATAAACTGCAGAAGTGCCATTTGAGCAGTTGCATCCTGCATGGCAACTCTGTCCGGAGCAAAATCAACATATGCTTTTCCACGTTCATATACTTCAATTGCCTTGGAGTCAAAAAGATGTGCATAGAGTATTTTTTCGGCATATGTTAATGGCCTGTTGAGTTTCTTTTTTGCTCTTTCAACCTTTTCAGGCAATTCTGCATATACTTTTTTAATGAGTTCTAAATCAAACATATTATCTTTTTTTTATTAATTGAATTATCAAAGGTTGGTTGCAAAAACTAACAACAAAAATGGCTAAAAGTTGAGTCATTTTAAAAGATTTTCGATTTTTAAAGCGTTAAATATATAGATTATTGAATATGTGTAAATGTTGTTGTGCTTATTTAGAATGAATTAATAAAAAGAAAGATTAATTTGAACATCAATTTTATTGCAAAATTACGATTTCAACTCTTCTTTTAAGCTGTCTTTTACCATCAGAAAATTCTCTTCCATTTGTAACATATTTTCAATAAAGAAGTTATAAATGTCTGTCCAGTCATTTATCCGATGCCAGTCAACATTGTTCAACTGCGTGTAAATGCGGCAAATTTCCTGTTTGTTGTCTTCACGCTGATGATAAAACTCCCAAATCAAATCTTTGGAAAAACCTTCTTCAATTACAACTTTGTAACGTTCAAGAATTTCAAAAATCTGTAGTCGCCGATCTTCACTTTTATTTTGTAATTCAAGTATGACTTTTGCATTTTCACGATTAACTTCAAATCGCAAAGCAACTCCACGTATTTGTGTTTCATTCAGTATCCATCGTTTCTTTGTGAAATTCAAGGCTGTATGTGTTTCGCAATGTTTTTTAAAATCATGCCAGAACTTTTGCCACAATTCTTTTTTTTCTTCTTTTGAAAACATCTTTCAATATTATACTTAAAACAGGGCTGCAAGAAAATCAAATTTATTTACTTTTGAGAGATTTCGTATGTTCCAATAATGAACATTAAAATACATATTTAGTGATGGTTAAATTTTTTGCAATTGTGATTTTAAGTTTCATTTGGCTTGAAAATAGTGCTCAACTTGTTGAAGTGCAATACGACTACAACAATGTTGGTGACTGCATTTTTGGTGCCGGTAACAATTCGAAAACACCTATTTATCTGAACCTGATATTTACAAGTCTTGAAAACACAAGATTTACCGAGAATATGCCATACGTTAAAAAACTCGAACCTGGTTACAATGCTTTGTTTACACTGCTTAGAGAACCTGATGCAGGTGCACCTTTTTTTATTTTCGAAATAAAAACTTTCCGCTCAAATCCAATTCCTGAAATTAATCTTGATTTCCCATACCTGATACCATTTGCGCCGGGAACAATGGTGAAACCGGTAAATGTTGAAAATATAAATGGCTTTTGGGGATCAGACGAACCAAAATCGTGGAAAGCAACAGGTTTTGAAGCGACTCCAGGCGATATTGTATATGCAGCTAGGCAAGGGCAAATAGTTGAAATTGCCGGCGAAAACAGGGGAGGAGACCCAAAAACCTGGTATAACACATGGACAAATGTGATAACACTTTTACAACCAGACGGAACTTTAATAACCTACAAAAATGTTGTTGATAAGGAGAAAAAATTGAAATTAAATCAAATAATTCAGGCTGGTGATATACTTGGTAAAGTAGCACCAAACTCATCGGAAGTAATCCTTATGATTTATCATAATTTATTGAAATCAAATGATTTACAATTTATTATACCAGTATTTGTTACTTCTCCCGGTAAAACTGAAATACTAAACTCTGCTTTAAATATAGAAGTAGTTCATCCAAATGAAGTCAGGGGTTTGGAAATGACAAAAAAAGAACAAAGGAAATTTCTGAATTAAAACAGTTATGGAGGGTTTTATAAAACAGAAGCCGTTCAAATTAGTATTTAAACGGCTTCTGTTTTTTATTTTCCTGATAGATTTTATGAAATAAACTCTATTTAATTTTTTGTAATATAATCAGCAATCCAATCACCCACTTGTGACGTTTTGTATGATTTACCTTCGGCTATATCTTCAGTTACATAACCTTCTTTTAGCGAGGCTGTAACGGCATCCCGAATTTCTTTACCTTCTGCCATTAAACTAAATGCATATTCAAACATCATTGCCGCAGAAAGGATTGTTGCAACAGGATTGGCTATATCCTTTCCGGCAGCTTGCGGGTAAGAACCATGAATAGGCTCAAAAACTGAAGTATGAATTCCTATGGAAGCTGATGGTAAAAGGCCCAAAGAACCTGTTATCACACTGGCTTCATCGGTTAAAATATCACCAAACATGTTTTCTGTTACCATAACATCGAAATTTTTAGGCCACTGAATAATTTGCATGGCTGCATTGTCAACAAACATAAATTCTGTTTTAATGTCGGGGTAATTGGGAGCCATTTCCTGGGCAATTTCACGCCACAAACGAGAGGTCTCCAAAACATTGGCTTTGTCAACTACAGTAAGTTTTTTGTTACGTTTTGCTGCAAACTGATATGCCAATTCAAGGATACGTTCAATTTCAGGGCGAGTGTAGGTATTTGTATCAAAAGCAGTGTTCCCGTTATCTTTACGGCCTTTTTCGCCGAAATAGATTCCTCCTGTTAACTCGCGGATGCACACAAAATCAGCACCTTCAACCAACTCCCTTCGCAAAGGTGATTTGTGCAAAAGCGATTCAAAAGTTTCCACCGGGCGAATATTGGCATAAAGACCTAATTTTTTGCGCATTGCAAGTAGTCCCTGTTCAGGGCGAACCGGTGCTTTTGGATTGTTGTCGAATTTTGGATCGCCAATGGCACCAAACAACACAGCATCTGCTTTCATGCACAATTCGTGTGTTTTGGCAGGGTAGGGGTCTCCAACTTTGTCAATGGCAACCGCACCTGTTAAGCCATATTCATAAGTTAATTCATGGTTGTACTTTTTGGCAACCGCTTTTACTACTTTCATGGCCTGTTCGATAATTTCAGGCCCAATCCCGTCGCCGGGAAGAATTGCAAGATTGAGTTTCATTAATTGTTTTTTATTTTGATTTTCAGATTATTATATTTTTTCTCAAATGTTATATTGTATAGAAGATTTGTCAATTTCAACAATAAACATCTCATTATTATTCAATACCCTAAAATGCTGCAGATTTGCTGAAAATATTTGAATAAGTTCTTGATTTGAAATGTTTCCCAAATTAATTTTTATCAATTTTTTAGGAGATTTCTTTATATAAAAGCTATTTCTAAAATCAGAATCTTTGGTAATTACAACTAAGTCGTTTTGGTCTGCAAAATTACATATTTTACTGTCTAAAGTGATCCATTTGTCCAGTATCTCATTCACATGAATTACCTCAAATCCCAATAATCTCAAATGTTTTACCAATTTGTAAGAAATATGAACATCGCAAAGAAACTTCATTAAGCGACTTCTTTTATAGGTTTTCCCGATAAATTCAGTTTAGCATAATGCAGACTGGCAAAAATATCTTCAATTACCAATTCAGGATGATCTTCCAATATTTGTTCATTTGACATTCCTGATCCGAGCATGTCTATTATCGCTTCTACTGGCCAACGCATCCCCCTAATACATGGCTTTCCATGGCAGATTTCCGGGGCGATTGTAATTCTTTCAATGAAATTCATTTCAAAATATTTTTATCAAAATTACATTAAAAAGCAAAGATTGACAAATCTGTTACAGACAAGATACTTAATCCTGACCAATTGGTATAAATTCATTTTCAATAATATTCAACATCCTGATGGTTGCTTTTATCGCGGCAGCATTCTGATCCAAATCCAAACCCTTTGTTTTAAACTCACGTGTATCTTTCCATGTGATGACAGTTTCTACCAGGGCATCTGTCTTACCTCCCGGGGGTATGGTAACTACATAATCAATCAGTTTGGGCAGGGTTTTTCCCCTCTTTTTGTAAATTTTCTTTAAAGATTTTACAAAAGCATCATATTGACCATCGCCATCACAAAACTCTTCGTATAGTTTTCCGTCAATTTGAATTGCAAGATTAGCAACCGGACGCAAGCCCATTGTATGCGTAACTGTGTAATTTATAACGTTTACCTTCTGTTCAACAACATCGCTGTCTAAAACATCTGATACAATGTAAGGTAAGTCATCACTTGTAACGTTTTCCTTAAGGTCGCTGAGCTGTATTATTCTATCTGTTACTTTTTTCAGTGAAATTGAATCAAGCTCAATGCCAAGTTCCTCAAGATTTTTCCTGATATTGGCTTTTCCTGATGTTTTCCCCAGTGCATAACTCCTTATTCTTCCAAACCTTTCAGGCAACAATTCATTGAAATATAAATTGTTTTTACTGTCGCCATCAGCATGAATCCCGCTACATTGAGTGAAAACAAAATCTCCGATAAGTGGTTTATTCGATGGAATACGTATACCGGAAAACGACTCAACCAAACGTGAAACCTTATTTAATTCACTTTCTTTTACGTTCGATTTCATTTTCAGGTGGTCGGTAATTATTGCAATTACACTTGAAAGTGGCGCATTACCTGCTCTTTCACCAAGGCCGTTTACAGTAGTATGCACACACAAAATTCCTGCTTTTATGGCACTGAACACATTGGCAATGGCGAGATCGTAATCGTTGTGTGCATGAAAATCAAATTTGACATCTGGAAAAGCGTCAATCATTTCTTTGCAAAAATTGTATGATTCATCGGGATCTAAAATTCCCAATGTGTCGGGAAGCATGATCCTGTCAATATTTTCATCTTTTAAATTTTCAACCATAAAATGCACATACTCTTTTGAGTTGCGCATCCCGTTTGACCAGTCCTCAAGATAAATATTAACTCTGATTCCCATTTCCTGAGCGTTGGCAAGAACTTTTTTTATGTCGGAAACATGCTGCCCGGGAGTTTTTCGCAGCTGTTCAGTGACATGTTTTAACGAACCTTTACAAAGCAAATTGACTACTTTTCCACCGGCATCGGCAATCCATTGTAATGAAATCCTGTCATCAACAAAACCAAGTACTTCTATTCTTTCGAGATATCCTTTTTGCGCCGCCCATTGCATTACGCGTTTTGCACCTTTAAATTCGCCTTCAGAAACGCGTGCAGATGCAATCTCAATTCGGTCAACATTTACGTCTTCCAGCAATACTTTTGCAACACTCAGTTTTTCTCCTTCACGAAATGCGACTCCAGAAGTTTGTTCACCATCGCGGAGCGTAGTGTCCATTATTGTAAGAAGTTTACCTTGTACTTCAACTGTTTTGCCTGTCATGATAAGCCCCTCCCGACCTCCCCAATGGGGAGGCGTAAATAATATTGTATTTTCAAATTCATTTTAATCGTTTGTTTTGAACATTTTAAGCCATATTCAAACTTGTTAAAGTCCCCCCCTGGAAGATTTTAGCGGGCTTCAAATTCTGTAATTTTATCCTTCATTTCCACTAAATAATCAATATCATCAAGTCCGTTTTGCAAACAGTGTTTTTTATAAGGATTGATTTCGAAATTGATACTATCACCTGTAGAAAGAATCGTAAATTTTTGGTCCTCCAGGTTAACTTCAAATTCGGTTGTTGCATCTTTTTCAATTGCATCGAATATTTTCTGAAGAAATTCAGGAGTTACAACAACAGGAAGTAGTCCGTTGTTTAGTGCATTTCCTTTAAAAATATCGGCAAAAAAGCTTGAAACTACCACCCTGAACCCATAATCGTAAATTGCCCAGGCTGCATGTTCGCGGCTTGAACCACTTCCAAAATTTTTGGCTCCAACCAATATTTTTCCTGAATATTTTTTGTTGTTCAAAGGAAAATCCGCTTTGGGACTTCCGTCTTTGTTGTACCGCCAGTCGCGGAAAAGATTATCACCAAATCCTTTGCGTTCAACTGCTTTTAAAAATCGTGCCGGAATAATCTGGTCGGTGTCCACGTTTTCAATTTCCAACGGAACCGCCGGCGATGTTATTATTGAGAATTTATCGTATGCCATCTTGTTTAGTAGCCCCACCCATCCTCCCCGAAGGGGAGGAGATAGGAACATTTTTTAATTATTAATAAATTTCATTACTTGTTTTTGTTTCCTTGTTCCCCCTTCGGGGGTTAGGGGGCTAATAGCTCCCTCGGATCAGTTATAACTCCAGTTATTGCTGCCGCTGCCGCAGTTAGCGGGCTTGCAAGTAAAGTTCTGGCTCCTGGTCCCTGGCGGCCTTCAAAGTTTCGGTTTGAAGTTGAAACTGAATATTTTCCTTCAGGTATTTTATCGTCATTCATTGCCAGACATGCGGAACAACCAGGCTGACGCAGTTCGAATCCTGCTTCTTCCAGAATTTCCACCAAACCCTCTTCGCGAATTTGGTTTTCAACCTGTTTTGAGCCCGGAACCAACCACGCTGTTACATTGTCTGCTTTTTTCTTCCCTTTCACAAACGAAGTAAATTGCCTGAAATCTTCAATTCTACCATTTGTACAGCTTCCGAGGAAAACAAAATCTATCGTTTTTCCTGTCATTTTTTCGCCCGGTGCGTACCCCATGTAATTCAGCGATTTTTCGTAAGTTGATTTGTCACTTCCCTGCATTCCGTTTGTGGTTGGAATAGTTTGCGAAATACCTATTCCCATGCCGGGATTTGTACCATACGTTATCATTGGCTCAATGTCAGCCGCATCATAAACATATTCTGTATCGAAAACTGCATTCTCTTCTGATTTCAAAGCTTTCCAGCGTTCAACGGCTTTATCCCACTCATTGCCTGCAGGTGCAAATTCACGGCCTTTAATATAATTGAAAGTAGTTTCATCGGGTGCAATCATTCCACCACGGGCGCCACTTTCGATACTGAGGTTGCACAGTGTCATGCGACCTTCCATTGAAAGGCTTGTAATAGCTGAACCAGCATATTCAATAAAATGGCCGGTTCCGCCACTTGTTGAAATTTTCGAAATGATATAAAGCGCGATATCCTTGGCAGTTACACCTTTGTTTAATTTACCGTTGATGGTTATGCGCATCTTTTTTGGTTTTGGCTGCATAATGCACTGGCTGGCCAAAACCATTTCAACTTCGCTGGTGCCAATTCCAAAAGCAATTGCACCAAAAGCACCGTGCGTTGAGGTATGACTGTCGCCACAGACAATTGTCATTCCGGGTTGTGTTAAACCCATTTCAGGCCCGATAATGTGCACAACACCGTGTCCTTCGCTTCCCAAACCATGGTATACAATATCATGTTCAATACAATTCATTTTCAGCATTTCAACCTGGTGACGCGAAAGTTCGTCAATTATTGAAAGATGCTGATTAATTGTCGGCACATTATGGTCAGGTGTTGCCGTTGTTTTTTCGGGGCGGAAAACCTTCAAACCGCGCTTTTTTAGTCCCAAAAATGCCACAGGACTTGTTACTTCGTGTATCAAATGACGGTCGATATATAAAACATCAGGACCTTCTTCAACCTGTTTTACCACATGGGCATCCCAGATTTTATCAAACAATGTTTTTTGCATAATTTTCTTTATTTTATTTGTATAGAGACGTTGTGTTCAACGTTTATCCGGGACGTTGTGTACAACGTTTATCCTAGACGTTGTGTACAATAGACGTTGTGTACAACGTCTCTACTTTAAACTTTAAACTTTAAACTCTTCGCTATTCTGCAACAGGTAATTTATTTACAGCATCTAAAAATGCTTCAACCGAAGCCGTAATAATATCGGTATTTGCACCAAATCCGTGGAAAATTGTTTTGTCGTATTCAATTTGCATGTGCACTTTTCCAACATCATCGCTACCACGGGTTATTGCCTGAACAAGAAATTCTTCGATAGTTACCTGCCTGTGAATAATTTGTTTTACAGCTTTTATTGCTGCATCCACCGGACCGTTTCCTGAAGCAGTTGCATCAAATTTTTCGCCTGCTATATCCAACCTTACTGAAGCCATTGGTTTCAGATTTTTGCCTGTAACTACCTGTAAAAAATCAAGTTTTATGCGGCGTTCCTGACGTGTTGCATCGCCAACAAGTAAAGCGATATCGTCATCGCGAAGATCTTTTTTCTTATCAGCAAGTTTTACAAATTCCTCGTAAACATCGTCAAGTTTCTCCTTTGTTAATTCAAATCCAAGTATCTCAAGCCTGTGTTTTAATGCTGCCCGTCCACTTCTGGCAGTAAGTAAAATGGCCGATTCATTAATACCAACATCGGTTGGATCCATGATTTCATAGTTTTCACGGTTTTTCAATACTCCATCCTGATGAATTCCTGAAGAATGTGCAAAAGCATTTCGACCAACAATTGCTTTATTGGGTTGCACCGGCATGTTCATCAATGTTGAAACCAACCGGCTTGTTCCATAAATGTTTTTTGTATTTACACCTGTATCAATCCCCAATACTGCATAACGGCTTTTGAGGATCATAACAACTTCTTCAAGCGAAGTATTTCCGGCACGTTCGCCAATACCGTTGATGGTAACTTCAACCTGGCGGGCACCATTTATAACTCCGGCAATTGAATTTGCAGTTGCCATTCCCAAATCATTATGGCAGTGGGTCGAAATAGTAGCTTTATGAATACCCTTCACATTATCCACAAGATATTTTATTTTTTCGCCATATTCATGTGGCAAAGTATAACCAGTTGTGTCAGGAATATTTACAACAGTTGCACCGGCTTTGATAACCGCTTCAATCACACGTGCAAGGTATTCGTTTTCGGTGCGTCCTGCATCCTCGGCATAAAACTCAACATCCTCAACATATTTCTTTGCATATTTTACTGCTTCCACAGCACGCTCGATAATGGCTTCAGGATTTGAATTGAGTTTATGGTGAATATGAAAATACGAAGTTCCGATACCTGTGTGAATGCGCCCTTTTTTCGCGTATTTTAGTGATTCAGCGGCAACATCGATATCTTTCTGAACTGCGCGGGTTAAGGCACAAATGGTTGGCCATGTAACCGCTTTTGAAATTTCTACCACCGATTCGAAATCACCGGGACTTGAAATGGGGAATCCTGCCTCAATTACATCAACTCCCAAATCCTGCAAGGCTTTGGCAACCTCAATTTTTTCGACAGTATTCAACTGACAACCGGGGACTTGCTCGCCGTCCCTCAATGTTGTGTCGAAAATAAAAAGTCTGTTACTCATTTTGAATTATTATTTATTATTGATTATTTATTATTTGGTGTGAGGAAGCACATTAAGTGATGCATGTTTCCTGAAGTCGGAATCCCGGGCAGAATAAAAATTCCATATTGATTATTTTTTTGTGTTCCATTTTTGTATTCAATGCTACTTTTTAATCGCTAAACCAAACTGTCTTTCAAAATCCAGACTTTCATTTTCATCTACAAAAAAAGCCACTCTCTTTAACTGAGAATGGCCCTATTTGTTTTAAAAATATCTTTTTTCTACATACCATTCTCAGTTCTTCTCAATGAGAAGAATAATACCTAATAGAAGGTTAAGAATAGATATGTTGAACTTTAAATTCATTTTTACTTACAATTTGGATGCAAATATGAAAATTATTTTTTAAAATGAAAATAAATAGCCCTGTTTTGTTGATGAAAATTAATATTAGGAGGTTTTTGTATGAAATTGGAGAAATTCGGGAGTAGAAATTCGGGAGTCAGGCAAACAACTTATACCCGGAACAAAGCACTAAAGTAAATTTTAAGAATGTCAATGCGCAGGTTGGAAGAAAGGCATAATAGTGGATGGAATTTTACTTTTTCGTTCAGATGGAACAGATACCAGCGGCATTATATGTTTGTAACAAATCCATCAGCAATGCACCATTCGATATCATCCTTATTCGCACCTGCATTTCACAAAGTTCTTTTCTATAAACATACCAACCCGCGAGTTCGTGGCTGCCACACTTGATGAATTCGTGTCAAAGGAAATGTATAAATATCCAGTTTTAGAGCATTCCCTTTTGTGGAACGATGTAAATATCCTGTAAATGTGCTTTCCCCTTTTGGAGAACTGCATAAATATCCAGATTTGGCGCTTTCCCTTTTGGGGAATGGTAAATATCTTTTGTTTTGGAGCATTCCCCTTTCTGGGAACTGTATAAATATCTTGTTTTGGAGCATTCCCCTTTCGGGAGCGATGAAAATATACAGTTTTGGAGCTTTCCCGTTTCGGGAACTGTATAAATATGCAGTTTTAGTGCTTTCCCCTTTTGGGAACTGTATAAATATACAGTTTTGGAGCTTTCCCTGTTGGGGAACGATATAAATATCCTGTAAATGTGCTTTCCCCTTTCGGGAATGGTCTAAATATCCTGTAAATATGCTTTCCCCTTTCGGGAATGGTCTAAATATCCTGTAAATGTGCTTTCCCCTTTTGGGGAACTGCATAAATATCAAGATTTGGAGCTTTCCCTTTTGGGGAACTGTACATCGATGAAAAAAATTTGAAAATGTTATTGTAGTTAAATGGTGCCATGCGATGCAATCAATCGGGAGCGGGGAAAAATCCATACTAATTTTGAACACAACAAAGCAAAGACAACTTTATTCTACCCTTACTTTTCTTCTTTCTCTGTTGTTTCTTGCACAGAATCCTCTTCTTTTACAATTTTCCGCTCAAAAATATCATATTTTGAAAGTGGGCGAAGATAGATTTTCCAATCGAACCCTTTGAGTTTTTTGTCTTCCTCAGTTAATTCCTGCATTGGCTTTAACTCTCCTTCCGGGGCCGACAAAAATGAAATTGTATTAATTTTCCCTTCCTTGAAGCGGATGGATATTTTGCTGCTTTCAGCCCGGTTCAGTCCAATTATTTCTTCTTTTTCACGGGCATAATAAAGTGTCTGTCCATTTCCATCTACTTCAATGTTGTTCAGTTTGTTATTCACAATATATCCAACCATTTCCTTGCCTTTTATCTGGTCGTACATATTTGAGTCCTGTTTCGAGATGATAAAACTGTTTTTGGTGAGATGCAGTTCATCGGGTGCATTTTGAAATTGTTTCATCTCGATTAAATCGGCTGTGAGTTGGTGTATATCAGACCAAATCACTGGGGAACTATAAAGTTGAATTAATGAATCGCGTGTGAAATAAACCATTGAATCGCAAACGCCCTGAAGGTCGGTACGGAAGAACCTGACTTTATGGTAACCAAAAACAATTTTCTCTTTAGGGATAGTATCAGGTATTGTTCTTAAAGTGTCGGCATGTAAAAAAAGTGTGTCCTTTTCATCATAGTTCATATAAATTGCCGAGTCGGTAACCAAAGCTGTTTCAAGAAAATCATTGTATTCGGCAATGTTTCCAGTAATTATCGAATTGTTTTCCAAATCAGTTATTCTTACTGAACCGAGTGCTTTCCCTGATTTATTTTCCTTATTGTACCGAATATAATTTGCAGCAATGTTTTGCGATTCGTTTGAAATAACAGGCTTTTTTAGCAGTTCAGCTTCGCCTGTATTCGAATCGTACCAACCATTTTCAGCATAAAGCGTGTTTGCCGAATCCTTAATTGTTGTTGGTCCTGTGATAAATATGCGTTTTGTTTCGGTGTTGTAACTAACAGTATCACTGTATAAGGTAAATTTTTCATTTACTGCAACCACATCTTTAAAAAGATGTAAAATATCATCGTTAACATGATATCTCCCGATAACGCTTGTAATGGTTGTGGTACTGTCGATTATTTTTCCATTGTCATCGTAATAACTGATGTTGGCGGCCAGATCATAATCAAGTGTATCGGTATAAATAGTTGTTGATTTGTTGATTAGTTTGACGTTTCCCCAGGCTCTGGCGAAACTAATGTCACCATCATAAAAAACACGGTTTGCGTACAAGTTTAACGTGTCGTCCTGTTTAATATGAACATGACCAAACGCGTCAACACGGTTTGTTCCATTGTAGTTGTACGCACTGTCGCACCACATCAGTATATTTTTATGGCCAATAATAACAGAATCGATCAGCCTTTGTGCGTTGGCAACAATATTTTCATTGGCTTCAAGAGAACCGGCACGAATTATTTCAATTGGTTTCTTTTCCTGAGAAAAAGTGAGGGAAGAAACAAACAGTAAAAAGACGAGTAACTTCCATTTCACATTCCGGAAGTTCGGAATAATATGAAATACGGTTGAAGTCATTAAAGCAGTTTTTCGATAATACTGTCCACCGAAATTCCTTCGGCTTCGGCTTTGTAGTTTTTAATGATGCGATGTCTCAGAATTGCGTGTGCAATTGCTTTTACATCTTCAATATCGGGTGAATATTTCCCATGCAAAGCTGCGTGGGTTTTTGCTCCCAACACAAGGTACTGAGATGCCCGCGGGCCGGCTCCCCATTTCAGAAACTGGTTTGAAATTTCAGCAGCCTGCGATGTATTTGGCCTTGTTTTGGCTGCAAGTTTTACTGCATATTCAAGTACGCTGTCGTTGATGGGGATTTTACGGATCAGGTTCTGGTAATACATTATTTCCTGACCGGAGATAACAGGTTTTAAATCAATTTTCAAATTTGAAGTTGTGTTTTTTACAATTGTCAATTCATCTTCAAATTTTGGATAATCCAACCACACTGAAAACATAAACCTGTCGAGCTGAGCTTCGGGTAAAGGGTATGTTCCTTCCTGCTCAATAGGGTTTTGTGTAGCCAAAACAAAAAATGGATCTTCGAGTTTAAACCGTTGTCCGGCTGTAGTGATGGCCCTTTCCTGCATGGCTTCCAAAAGTGCCGATTGAGTTTTTGGCGGTGTCCTGTTTATCTCATCGGCAAGAATAATATTTGCAAAAAGGGGTCCCTGGATAAATTTAAAATTACGTTCATGGTCCAATATTTCTGTGCCAATGATATCAGATGGCATCAAATCGGGTGTAAACTGGATTCGGTTATATTTTAAACCAAGTATTTTTGCAATAGTTGTAACCAAAAGAGTTTTTGCAAGGCCGGGAACTCCAATCAGTAAAACATGTCCCTGGCTAAACAGGGAAATGAGTACTTGCGTAACGATTTCATCCTGACCGTAAATTACACGGGTTATTTCGTTTTTTAGTTCATCGAATTTTTTTTGAAGTGCATCAAGCGCTTCCACGTCATTTTTAAAATTCATCGGGTAAATATTGAATTATTACTGTGTGTTTTATTTAATCCAGTTTTCAAAATTAAAGTTGCAATTTGCGTAAGTCTGATCAATCCGGATATAGGTTTCCGATTGTTGCTTGCTGATCCATTCATTAAATACAGTTTCTTTCTTTTTCGCAAGGTACATTTCAGCAAGTTGCTGGTAGTCGTTTTGCAAATTTGCCTTGTGAGAATCAGTTTTCTTGATCACTTTAATGATTTTAAATACCGGCAGCTGGGTTTCTTTGTCAATTGATTCAAATGGATTGGAAACTTCGTTGATATTCATTTTTGTGATGATTTTACTAACGTCCGGATCCAAATCTTCAACTGCAAACTTTGATGACATCGTATTTGGATTGATTACGATACCTGCATTGTTCCTTGAGTTTTTATCAGAAGAAAATATAGTGGCTGCTTCTTCAAACGGGATTTCGTTTTTTCTTATCAGGTTTGCCAGGCTGTCTAACCTGGCTTGGGCTTTTTCCTTTGCTTCAATGGAAACCTTGGGTTTTATAAGAATATGTCTTGTATTCACTTTGTCGCCTTTTTTGTCAACCAGTTGAATTATATGATAACCAAAGGCACTTCGAACAACATTTGAAACTTTATCGTCTTTCAGGTTGAATGCCGCCGAAGCATAAGTTGGGTCAAGTTCGGCACGGCCCAAATAACCAATTACACCGCCATCTTTTGCCGACCCGTCTTCGGAATAAAGTACAGCCATTGTTGCAAAACTCGAACCGTCTTCAATGCGTTTTTTTATGTCGCGCAATTTCGATTTTATGCGGTTGTCTTCTTCCAAATCAATGGTTGGCTGAAATGTTATTTGAGCATATTCATATTGTGTTGGAAGTGTAGGGATTTCATCGTTTTTTAAATTTCTGAAATTGTACCTCACTTCAGATGGCGTTACAGTTACATCTTTAACAATTTTTTCACGCATTTGCTGGCTCAGAAGCTGATTCCGGATTCCTTCCTTCATTTCAGATTTTATTTCGACAAACGGTTTCTTGAAATATTCTTCAACAGCTTTTTCACTTCCCATATACGAAACATACATGGCCAATTGCTGGTCCATCCTCTGATTAACCTGGCTGGGTGTAACTTCGATTAAAGTATCTAATTCTGCTTCGGCAACAAGCAATTTATCTACAAGAAAATTTTCAAGTATTTCACATTTCATATCGCCTTCTGAAGTAATTCCCTGCGCTTGTTGTTCAATATTCATCTTTTCAATCTCACTTTTCAGAATGATGTTGCCACCAACAATAGCCACAATCTGGTCAACAACTTTATCCTGAGCTGGTGCCGATGTTGTAAACAATGCGGCTTCAATTAAAACAAACCTGTCAGTTTTATAATTTTGTATGTTTTCATTTCAATGTATTTTTTGTGTTTCAATTTTTCTGTCATATATGTTCAGCAACAATTTAAATTGTAATTGTGATTTTCAAATAAAAGCTAAATTGTTATCTTTCTTCAGCTAAATATTTTAAATTTATTTTGTCTTACTCCTTCTTTATAAATGTTTTCTTCCACCTGTTTCAGAAATTCAATTTTACGTTTGTTGAGAATTAGATTTTTTATGTTGTTCTCAACATATTCAACAGGTGCCAGTTCGTTTTTTAATTTGTAATCCTGAATTGTGACAAGATAATAATAAATAGAATCTTTAAGTTCAATCTGGTTATTTCTGTCAAGGAACTGTTTTTCATCGGTAATATTACCGGGTATATTGTTTTTTACAACTTCAAAATCTACCCAGTTATCGTTGAAAAAATCAAAACTTTTTGCATATTGAATGCTGTATTCACGCAGTGCATTTTTTCCTTCTTCCGAATCATCATCAACTAACTCTTTGATTAATTTAGTGTTGGCAACCTGCAAAGGTATTTTGATAAAAACAGCTTTTACAATATTTGTGTTTAGTTTAAAATTATCAGGATTTTCATTGTAATACTGCCCAATTTGTGTTTTTGTAACCAACGTGTCCATTTGTTGGTTCATCAATTCGTTTTTGTATTTGTAAATAATCAATGAATTGCGGTATTCCTCAATTTCCTTTGATAAATTTTTTTGTTCCAACGTAAGGTTTTCATTTGCTTTTTGAATAAGAAGCTCCTGTTTTACCCACTTTCTTATATAATCATTCGCCATCACAGTACTGTCTTCTACCTCTATATTTTTTGGGATTATTTTGGCAATTTCATTTTGGAAAAGCTTTTTCTCTCCCACCTGTGCAATGATTTTATCATCGATAACATCTGTTTTTGTGCATTGCTGCAATAAAACCGAAATGACTAAAACAACAATATATTTTACCTGAACCTTAAACACCATTAATTGATTTCAGTAATTTTTTGTTGACAGTAATTTTATATTTGGCACGTAATTCTTTAATCCATTTATCCTCAAGGTATTTCTGATAATCCGATACATAAAGTCCACGGGATTCATCAAGTGTTTTAGGTTCAGGCGGAATTTTGTCGCCCCTGACAAAACTAAGTTCACTGTTGAAATTATTTGGTTTGGGGCCATTCCAAACATAGTAATCAACAACAGGGTTTGCGCCTTTTTCCCAGGCACCTTCATTTATTGATATTAAATTTTCTTTTTCATTTAGCAGGTCTGTAATTTCTGCAACTGTCATTTCGGCTGCAAAAAATTTATCAGCTTCCTCTCTTGTTGAATCATTTTTACAATTAACAACCATTCCTTTGAAACGTTCTTCCCACAAATATTTATTTTTATTTTTCCTGTAATATTCCTCAAGTCCAACAGTGTCCTTAGATGCAAAATTCCAGATTTTTTCTTCCGAAATATTAAAAAGCAAAATTCCATCATGATACTCTTGCACCAAATATCTAAATTCAGGGTATTTCATTTCAAGTTTTGAATTTTCAAGTTCTGTTATTTCATATTCAACCCAATTGTTAAATTGGCTGAGAAATGATACAGGTTCAGTATGTTTTTCTTTCAAATATTTCTGAAATTGAGCTACTGAGTATTTTTTATTATCGATTGTAAATAATTCGTTATTGACAAAATCAAGTGTATCGTTGCTGTTTTTATTGTAAAGTTTATTTTTTAACTTCCAGATTCTCTTTATAATTATATTGTGTTTTTAATTTATCTATAAAAACCTGTTTGCTTGTTATACTCCTTTCCGGGTCTTGTTTGATGCGGGTTTCAAGATTTGCTTTTGATTCTTCAAATGATGCAACCGGTCGCGTATCAAGCTTTTTTATGATGTGGTAACCGTAAGGAGTTTCAATAGGTTCAGTATAATCTCCCACATTTTTAATGGCAAAGGCAGCATTTGCAAATTCAGGTATCATTCTGCCTGAAGAAAACCATGCCATTTCTCCACCTTGCACAGCCGAGCGTTTGTCATCTGATGCAGCTTTTGCAAGTTCTGCAAAATCAGCACCATTTTTTAGAACCGTGTAAATTGAATCAATTTGCTCCTTCAATTGCGCTTTTATTTCAGGAGTAACTTCCTGGGGAAACATTTTCATGATGTGTGCAACCAAAATTTCGCCCTGATTTTCACGAATATCATGAACTTTTAAAAGGTGATAACCAAAAGAACTTTTAATTGGCTGGGATACTTCGCCGACAGGAGTTGTAAATGCTGCATTTTCGAAAGGAACAACCATTTGAAAAGCTGTAAAATAGCCCAATTTCCCTTTGTTTGTTTTTGCCGATGGATCTTCAGAATACTGCATCGCTGCTTCATTAAAATCTTTGCCATCAACAATTTCCTGACGAATTTCCTTTATACGTTTTAAAACTGCCGCATCCTGGTCGGGAGAGGCATTTTTAGGCACTGTCAGTAATATATGGCTTGCATTTACTTCCTTTGTAGTCCTTTCGTACAAGTCGCGAATCATTTGCTCATTGTATTTAACATCAGTTAAATATGGAGCTGCCAATTCCTTTCTGTACCCCGCCAGTTCATTAATGAACACTGAACTTGTATCCATTTTTAAATCTTCAGCTTCGAGTACCTTAAGTTTAAAATTGATAAATAAATCCAAATATTCTTCAGGATTTTTTTTCTCGGTTTCGTTATAAAGGTTATTGTTGTTTTTTTGATAGATACGTTCAAATTCACCTTTACTTACTTTCGTTTTACCAATGGTGATAAGAGTTTCGTCCGACTGCGAAAAGGCATTAAAAGCAAAAATGCTTAAAAAGAAGAGTAAAAAATTTATTCGATTCATAACTAACTTTAATATAATTTGTTTGAAACAACATTTCAATTTGAACAATGAGTTGTCAATTTATCATTATTTAAAAGTTCAAATTCTTTAGGTACATTAATACTGTTGATACATTAGCTATTGACGAGCACTGTAATTGGGTGCTTCACGAGTTATTGTTACATCATGCGGATGACTTTCATTTACACCGGCACTTGAAATACGTGTAAATTTTGCCTGCTGCAATGTTTCAATATTTTTTGCCCCACAATATCCCATACCTGCCCGCAAACCTCCTGTAAGCTGGAAAAGCACTTCATCAAGGTTTCCTTTATACGGAACACGTGCTGCAATTCCTTCAGGAACAAGCTTTTTAATATCTTCTTCCATGTCCTGAAAATAGCGGTCTTTTGAACCTTGCTGCATTGCTTCGATTGAACCCATTCCGCGGTATGATTTGAATTTTCTTCCCTGGAAAAGTATTGTTTCGCCCGGAGATTCTTCAACTCCTGCAAACATGCCGCCTGCCATAATTGAACTGGCGCCTGCTGCAAGACCCTTAACAATGTCACCCGAATAACGTATTCCTCCATCTGCAATTACCGGAACACCAGAATCTTTTATGGCTTTTGCAACGCTGTAAACTGCTGAAAGTTGCGGAATGCCAACTCCTGCAATTACACGGGTAGTACAAATTGAACCTGGACCAATCCCCACTTTTACCGCATCTGCTCCGGCTTTTACAAGAGCGATTGCCGCTTCTGCAGTACCAATATTTCCTGCAACTATATCTTTCTCAGGATATTTTGCTTTTATTTTTTTCAACATTTCAATCACACCATACGAATGTGCATGTGCAGTATCAATAACAAGTGCATCAACCTGCGCTCTCACCAAAGCATCAACACGATCCATGGTGTCACCGGCAATACCGATTCCTGCTGCAACACGTAAGCGGCCTTTCTCATCTTTACAAGCCAAAGGTTTGTCTTTGGCTTTAGTAATATCTTTATATGTTACCAATCCAATCAATTTGTTGTTTTTGTCAACAACAGGTAGTTTTTCAATTTTATATTTTTGAAGTATGTCGGCAGCTTTTTCCAAATCAGTCGATTCAGTTGTCGAAATCAGATTATCTTTTGTCATTACATCCACAATCGGGCGATTCATGTCTTTTTCGAAACGTAAATCGCGGTTTGTAACTATCCCTACCAAATATCCTTGATTATCAACTACCGGAATTCCCCCAATTTTGAATTGTGCCATTAAGTTTAAGGCATCAATTACTTTCTTTTCACGGGTAATTGTTATTGGATCGTAAATCATCCCATTTTCCGCTCGTTTAACAGTTGTTACCTGATGCGCCTGTGCCTCTATTCCCATGTTTTTATGAATTACGCCAATACCACCTTCACGCGCAATAGCAATCGCCATTTTATATTCGGTAACTGTATCCATAGCCGCGCTAACAATGGGAGTATTTATAATAATTGAACGGGTAAATTTTGAACTCAGATCAACTTCACGGGGCAAAACTTCTGAATATGAAGGAATTAAAAGAACGTCATCGTATGTTAAGCCTTCAAATTCTACTTTGTCAATCAAAAACGACATGTTTATCTGTTTTAAGTTTTAAAATAATGCGCAAAACTACGAATTTTAGTGAATTATAACCGAATATTTTTAAGCGTGTCAACGATATGAGCTATAAAAATTGTTAAACCATTTGTCGAAAGAAGCAGAAAATACAAATGACAAAAAACAAAAAACAAACAGGGAAGAATAAACAGTTGGGTAAATATTATTTAAAATCATATTGTTTAACGAATACCATATTTTATTTCATATTTTAAATTTTGAGTTTGTTGGTTTTTTAGTGTTTTGTTTTTTTAGTTTTTGTTATATCCTGAAATGATTTCTTAATTTGTAATCATGGTAAATTACAGACAGATATTGACCCGATATTGGGGCTACCCCGATTTTCGCCCAATGCAACTGGAAATTATTGAATCCGTTGCAAGCGGAAAAGATACGCTTGGTTTGATGCCGACAGGTGGTGGTAAATCTGTTATCTTCCAGATTTATTCGCTTTCGCAAAAAGGTATTTGTATTGTAATTACACCTCTAATCGCATTAATGAAAGACCAGGTGGAAAACCTTAATAGACGAGGTATTAAGGCACTTGCAATCCACAGCGGAATGTCGCCAAATGAGATAAAATTAACACTTGACAATGCAGTCTGGGGTGAATATAAATTCCTGTATGTTTCGCCGGAAAGGTTAAATTCAGAGCATTTTAAAGAACGATTGACAGCAATGGATGTAAATTTGATTACTGTTGACGAGGCACATTGTATTTCGCAATGGGGTTATGATTTCAGACCCAGTTATTTAAATATTGTACAGATTAGAAAATTATTGCCAGATGTTAAATTCCTTGCATTAACAGCCACTGCAACAGTTAAAGTTGCCGATGACATTCAGAATAAACTTGAATTTGCCAGAAAAAATGTATTGCAGGTTTCATTTCAGCGGGAAAACCTGAACTATCTGGTAAGGACAAAAGAAAACAAAATGGGTTATTTGCTTGAAACACTTCAAAAAGTAAAGGGTTCAGGAATTGTTTACGTCCGCAGTCGTCGTGCAACCCGCGAAATTGCTGATGAATTGAGAAAAAACAAAGTGAACGCCGATTTTTATAATGCGGGATTGAGCAACAATGTGCGCAGTTCAAAACAGGATTTATGGATAAGCGGCAAAACCCGTGTAATTGTTGCTACAAATGCATTTGGAATGGGAATAGACAAGCCTGATGTGCGATTTGTTATTCATTTTGCCCCGCCCGATTCATTGGAAGCGTATTATCAGGAAGCTGGCAGGGCTGGTCGCGACGGAAAAAAATCGGCTGCGGTTTTACTTTTCAATAATGCTGAAAAAACAAAACTCAAAAAATATATTTCGGTTGCCTTTCCTGAAATTGCTGCCATAAAACGAATATACCAGGCACTTTGCAATTATCTGCAAATTGCCGAAGGATTTGGAAAAGATCGGATATTTGAATTCAATCTTCAAAGTTTTGCACAGGCTTTCAAGTTTCAACAAGCCATGGTTTTTAACAGCCTGAAAATTTTGCAGCGCGAAGGATATCTTGAATTTACTGAAGAAGTTGACAGCGCATCGCGGGTTTATTTTACAGTTTCGCGCGATGATTTATACAAGTTTCAGGTTTCAAATGCCGAAATGGATGGCTTTATAAAATTGCTGCTGCGTTCATACACAGGACTTTTTACAGGGTTCGTTATAATTGATGAAGAAATGCTTGCCAAACGTTCGGGTGTTACATCTGAAAAAGTTTATGAATATTTAAAGCAATTGCGTAAATCAAAAATAATAGATTATGTGCCAAAAAACCGGACTCCTTATATTTATTTCAGTAAGGAAAGACTTAATATAGAACGGCTTAAAATATCGAAAGAAACGTACGGCCAGCGAAAAAAAGAGTTGATAAACCGCATTGAAGCAGTTATACATTATGCAACGAGCACAACAAAATGCAGGAGCCAGATTCTTTTGGAATATTTTGGCGAAATGGATTCTGCTCCTTGCGGTAACTGCGACGTTTGCAAATCATTGGAAACTATAGGTCTAACAACTTTTGAGTTTGGTAAAATTGCTGATGGGGTTAAAAAAATCATTGAAATTCCATGTTCTTATGAAAAACTACTTTTGAATCTTGAAGGTGACCAGCAAAAATTGCGGCAGGTAATAAAATGGCTCCTCGACAATGAAAAAATAATCTATCGGGTGGATAATCTGTTGGAGTGGGGGGAGGGAAAGTTTAAAGTTTAAAGTTCAGAGTTCAGAGTTCCTGGTTCAAAGGATTTCACAGTTTCAAGGTTGATAAGGAATGTAAATCGTTGCTAAACGGTTTCTTTGGAATAAAGAATTATTTTATTGACTTCCCTTTGTTTGCAAAGAGAAATAGGTGAGGTAAAAGCTTTCTATGAAAACAAAGACAACTACGAAAACAAAGACAACTCTGAAGCTGCCCAACTTCATCATTCAACCGCGCTTCGAACTTTGAACTCTGAACTCTGAACTCCCTTCTCAATTCCCTGCAAGTATTTGCCTTTTGTTGTTCCTGTGAAATTCATGTGTTGTTCGCGTATGAAAATAGGGATATAAAAGGTAGTTTCTGAGTATGTTGTTATTCTTGTAATAACTCGTATGCAGTATGCGTGTGTATCCTTTTGGGGTTTCATAAAACTGAATCTGCTGTTTACCCACCGAAACATTTCCTTTTAAATAGCTGAATTCAATGATTTTATTTTCTTCATCAACTGAAGTGAATTCAAAAGCAGTTGCCAGGTTTTTTAAGCCACTCATTAATCTCAGATTGACATAAACGACTACTCCTGTATCAATTTTTGAGAAATTCTCATCGCAATAAAAAATCTTTTCGTCTTTTTTTGAAAACAGAAAACCAAAAGAAACCCTTTTGCCGCTCCAAAGCTTTTCTGGATTTGTAGTTAAATAATGTTGCCATACTTCTTCAAGACTTCTTTTGACCTGATACTCGTTTTCACGGGTAAAATATCCCTTTAAATTGGCATCGGGTTTCACTGATGGTTTTATCTCATCAAAAGTTTCGATACCATTTTCCTGTTGATTTACAATGAATTCCTGAACTTTTTCCTGCCCAATCCTCTCAAAATCTACATCATTCAGGCAAATTTGTGCATCAACTTGAAGTTCAATAATTACAAGAAGAAAAGATATATAAATAAATCGTGTGACTTTCATGTAATCTATTTAGCTAAAAAAAACAACAAATAAAACCAAATTGTATTTAATTTTAAGAAACACACAATCTTTTTTCACTTTAAACACTGTTTTATTTGAGAAAATATTGTTGTTTGATGTTTACAAATATCATAAATTTACAGATAATTGAATATTTAATTACTTATTTCAAAAATTACCAAATATGAAAAAATTTACCTTATTTCTCGCTTTTTTTGCGATTGCAGTTGTGGCATTTTCACAAAACAGTAGAAATCTTCAAAGTAAAACAAAACAGATTCATGAAAAATATCTGAAAATTTCTGAAATGACTAAGTTTTTGGACTTACAATCATCAAATGAGCAAAATTTATTAAAAAGTACCGCTGCTACATTAAAACTCGACAGCATTGTCTCTTGGAGTTTGAATCTTGAAACCGAAACCTGGAATTATGATTACAAAGATGAATATTTTTACAATTCGGTATTAAATAATACCTCCTGGATAAACAAGGAGTGGAACCTTGATTTAGAAAAATGGGACATTGAAGGTAAAACCGAACTGGAATTTTACAACAATGGTTTCATATCATCAATGTTGTTTTTTTACAAGGATCAAGAATCCGGAGAGCTTTCACAATCAAGCAAATTCATGATTTATTATAATCCGGAAGGATTACAGGATTCAGCATTAATATATACTGTGGAGACGATGGGAGGTTCAATGGTTTTAACAATGAAACAGTATCGGCATTATAATGCTGCTAACCAATTGATAAAAACAGATATATGGGTTAACGATGAAGAAGGCGGAGATTTGATTTTAGCCCAAACCATAGTTAACACTTATACCGAATCAGGTAAAATAGAAACTTCAAGCACAAACATTATTTTAGAAGGAGAAGAAATACCCTTTTCAAAAGTTGTATACAACTATGACGGGTCGGGAAACTTAACCTCGAAGGTAAATTCAACTTATGACTTTTTTACAATGGGAATGGCAAATACCGACCTAACTACATATGAGTATAATGCATCAGGAAAAGTTACGGTTGAAATTTCTTCAATATGGGAAGATGGAAATTGGGTTGAACAAGATAAAAACGAATCTGAATATAACGCAGCCGGCGATGTTTTCAGAAGTATTTATTCGGAAAAAAATGGTGCCGATTGGACAGAAGTGGATAAAGATGAATATTTGTACAGTTCGAATAGTTTTTCAGGGATAGTGGTTCCATATTTTTTTAATTCATTTGATTTAGTGTTTTTAGTAGAAATGGAAAACGCAGAAGAGATTAATTTTAACAAACAAATAACAGGTGTAAATACTTCTGAAAAGATAAATGGAGAGTGGAAAAATACAGGTAAATCAACTGTTTACTATTCAGAAGGCACTTCAACAAAAATCGAGGAAACACAAACTTCACTTTTTAATGTTTATCCCAATCCTGCCACTGAATTTGTAAGTTTTAAATGGAATGTAAATTTTGAAGAACTGACACTGGAGATGTACCAGATTAACGGATCCAGGGTTTTAGAACAAACTATATTGTCGGGTAAATCGGTTTCTTTATCCCGTTTGGAAAGTGGCGTTTATTTTTACAAAATTATGGATGGTAAAGAAATAGTACATTCAGGCAAATTAGTGAAAAATTAAAGACGAAATAATTTGTATGAATATGATTTGCTGGCCAAAAATTTAAAAATATACTGAATTCATTGCTTAATTTAACCATGCCAAAATAATGGGTTGAAATTTTTTCAATCCATTTTTTTTTATCCTGAATTTCATTTTATTGTCAAAAATCATTTTTACTGTTTTAATTTCTACTTCTTTTGAACTTTGAAATTTAAAACGACAATTGAAAATATAATGATACGTAAATTAGTTATTTTGCTTGCTGTAATCCTGGTTGTTTTAAACTTGGCAGCCAAAGAGGGAATGTGGATTCCCATCCTTCTCGAAAAATACAACATTGCTGAAATGCAGCAAATGGGATTTAAACTTTCGGCAAGCGATATTTATGATGTAAACAATGCCAGCATGAAAGATGCAATTGTAATTTTTGGCGGAGGTTGCACTGGTGAACTCATATCTGACGAAGGTTTGCTTATTACAAACCACCATTGTGGTTATCGGCAAATTCAATCACACAGCACTTTAGAACATGATTATCTGACCAATGGATTTTGGGCGATGAGCAAAAACGATGAATTACAAAATCCCGGGTTAACTGTAAGTTTTCTTGAATATATGGAAGATGTCACCGATAAGGTTTTTGAAAATACTGAAGGACTTTCAAATGAAGAGAAAGATAAAATAATAGAAAAAAATTCCTCGGAAATTAAAAAACAGGCATCGGAAAACGGGAAATACAGCGCCCAGATTAAACCATTGTTTTATGGCAACCAATATTTTCTGTATGTCTATAAAATTTACAGGGATATACGTTTGGTAGGCGCACCGCCTTCGTCAATCGGGAAATTTGGCGGTGATACCGACAACTGGATGTGGCCACGCCATACAGGTGATTTTTCGATTTTCAGGATTTATGCCGATGCAAACAATGAACCTGCTGATTATTCGCCTGACAATGTTCCATTTAAACCTAAAAAACATTTTCCAATTTCGCTGAAAGGTATCGATAAAAATGATTTTACAATGGTTTTTGGTTATCCGGGAAGCACACAGCAGTACATCACATCAAATGAAGTTGATATCATAATGAGCCAGCGCGATCCGGACAGGATAAAAATCAGGGACAAAAAATTAGAAATTATTGGTGCTGATATGGAAGCTGACCCAGGTGTTCGGATTCAATATTCAGCTAAATATCAGGGAATAAGTAATGCCTGGAAAAAATGGCAGGGTGAAATGTTGGGTCTTAAAAGACTTAACGCGGTGGATAAGAAAGTTGAATTTGAAAAAGAATTTAAAAATTGGGCAATTGAAAACGGAACATGGGAAGCAAAATACAAAACGGTTTTTGAGAACTTCGATGAAATTTTTAAGGTATATGCTCCATATATAAAAGCCTCCGACTATTATTCAGAAATTGTTTTGCGGGGGATTGATATTTTCAGTTTGGCTGCCAAATCAGGCAATATCATCAACAAAATTGAAAATAAACAAACAGATAAAGTAATTGATCAACTTGGGGAAATGTTGAAAAGTTTGCCAGATTTTTATAAGGATTTCAACCAGCCTACTGACGAGAAACTATTTACTGAGTTGCTTCCTGTTTTGATGTCGGATATTGACAAACAGTTCCTGCCCAATGATTTTCAGGAATTGATGGAAAAAACGGACAGTATAAAATTATTGGAAAAAGTTTACAGGAAATCTATTCTGACAAATCCACAAAAACTCAATAACATACTTCATGTCTGATAGAGATGATATATTAAAACAGCTGCGAAACGATCCCTTGATAAAACTGTACAAAAGCCTGAGTTTTCATTATGAGGTTAATATTAAGCCTGTTGTTGATTCGTTAAACAGTAAAATTGAAAAGAATATGAAACTGTATATGGCTGGCATCATGGAAATGAAAAATGGTCAGCCACTGTATGCCGATGCAAATCTTACCATGCGTGTAACTTACGGAAAAGTTGAAGGATACAAACCATTGGATGGAGTGATTTATAAATATTACACCACTTTATCAGGAATTATTGAAAAGGACAATCCTGCAATTTATGACTACGATGTTCCTGAACGTTTAAAAAAATTATATGCAACAAAAGAATTTGGCCGGTATGAATTCAATGGTGATGTACCGGTTTGCTTTTTAGCATCAAACCACACTTCTGGCGGAAATTCAGGCAGTCCGGTTATCAACGCAACAGGTGAATTAATTGGAATTAACTTTGACCGTGTTTGGGAAGGGACGATGAGCGATATTATGTTCGACCCTGAAATGTGCCGTAATATTTCGCTTGATGTCCGTTACGCACTTTTTATTATAGATAAGTTTGCCGGAGCCGGCTATTTACTTGATGAGATGGAGATTGTGGAGTAAGAATTTAGTTTAGAGTTCAGGGTTATGAGTTCAATCCCGATAGCTATCGGGACAGGGTTCAGAGTTTAGTGTTAAATATAGATTTTACCTTTTACTTTTTACCTTTTACCTTTTTACTTTTTCCTTTCCATCTTCCTTCTACTTCCCGAAAACATAAATTACCGATAATTGCTGTTGCTGATTTAGTTCTTCCCAATCTATTATATGAAACGAAAGATTAAACGTGCCTTTTACCTTTTCGTGGTTAATAAAATACCATATAATGTCAGTTCGCGAGTAGTTTTTTGCCCTGTAAAAAAGATCTCCGTAAGCAAATTGATGATTACCACCCAATTTTAGCACCGATTTCATACCAAAATTTTTATATTTCCCGTTTGCTTCCAGTAGTAAACCGAAGGCATTCTGAAAATCATCTGTAACACTGCGCTGACGGAAAGATGAACCCAAAACACCCGCTTTTACTGAGCCTTTTAGTTGAGAATTTTCCAAAGTCCTGATTCCAGCCTGAACGGCAAATCCAAAATAATCTTCAATATGGTCATCAGTACCCTTGATAATTGGTACAGCATGATGCGTGAGTAAAATATAGTTTTGCAAAAACAGGTTTTGTGCAAAAATTTCTCCGGATGAACCCGCAGTAAAAATCTCACTTACGATTTCAGTTTGCCTGCCAATCCAATCAACAAAACCATTCTGATGACCCCATTCCCAGTGCAACTCTCCAAACATCCCTTCAATATTTGGGCGGTAATACAACAAGGTGTCGGTTAACATGGCAAGCGGAAAATCAATTTTATCTCTTCTCGGAAAAGCTCCAAAAATGAACTCATTTCGCTCGTTTTTAAACTGGTAATACATTATGATTTTTGGCTTTTGTGCATCAATATCGCTGCCAAATTCAAACAGTTGGCTCAAACCAACACGCAATCTGTGATTATCAAATTTAACCCCGGTTTCAAATGCACCGCGTGCACCTAGAATCGTTTGCGGATATGCACCATCGTAAAAATATTCACGGTTATCTCCAATTCCTTCAAACAAAACTTTATATTCAAAATCCTGCGATTTCACTAAAATTGATGTTAAAAGAAAAAAGATAAATGCTAATTTTTTCATTTTTTGATATTTCAGCGACGAAAGTAATAAATCATTCGTGAATTGAATATTAAAAAAGTGCCTGATTATTTTAACATTAATTGTCATTCAAATTCATAGTTAGTAAAATAATCTCGTGAAATTTTTGTTCCTTTTTGAATCAAATATTATTACTTAGTCGTTTTTATAAATACATGGAATGCAGATTAGAAATATTAAGAGTTTCGGTAGTGTAGATTTTCGAATTGATTATTTAAAATATTTTTAATACTGAAAAAACTAAAAATCATGACAAGGAAAATCATTTTATGGATTGTATTTGGTGGAATGTCTGTTTTGATGGTTGTCGGGGTTGCTAATAAAGACAGCATGAACCGGTATATTTCCAGGTTAATAAAGCTTGAAATATCTCCTGATATTGAGTTATTTGGAAAATCCTTGGTTGATTCGATGTATAATTATTCAAAAAATGGTAAATTTTATGAAGTTACATTACTTGAATTTGGATCGACAGGTTGTGTAATTTGCAAAAAAATGGAGCCCGTTCTTGACGAAATACGCAGCAATGAAAAAATACCTGCAAACGTGGTTTTTCTACATATTATGAAACAGGAAAATTTGCCTTTGATGAAATATTATGGTATTTCCGCAGTACCAATGCAAATTCTGCTTGATAAGCAAGGAAATGAAATTTTCAGAAATTATGGTTTTATATCAGCAGATGAATTGATTGGAAAGGCACTGGAAAAAAGTAATATACAAATATAATTTTCTTACTTTCATGGAAACAACTAAATATTATTTACTCATTAATTCTGAATTAGTTTTACAAAACTAATGACTGTCAATTCCATACAACATTAAAAACGAGTGCATCAGTATTTTATGAATTTCGGTAAGATATTCATTTACAGCTTTTGTACTGCCGGGAAGCGAGAAAACGAGCGTATTGTTTTTAACCCCTGCAACCGAACGACTGAGTAGAGCATTTGGTTTTTCCATGCCGTATTTTATTCGAATGAGGTCCATTATTCCAGGGATTTCCAAATCAATAAATTGTTTAATAATTTCAGGTGCAATATCACGCGGACCAATTCCTGTGCTGCCGGTTGTATATACTATGTCGTAATTTTCATCTACTGCGTTTTGAAGTTCTTTTTCTAAAAACTCTTTTTCATCGGGTATTACAACGCGATTGGTTTCACTCAAGTAATTCTGGTTTTGAAACCATTCTTTTGAAAGTTTTTCGATTTGTGGTCCACTTTTGTCCTGGTAAATCCCTTCGAAAGCACGGTCGCTCAGTGTAATAACTTTTATTTTGAAAACTTTTGGAATGTGCGTGAGTATATCATTTTCAGTTAGTATTCCAGTTTTAATTACCCTGCAAAAAATCCCTTCTTTTGGCATCACACAATTCCCTGTTTGCTGAAATATTTCACAGTTGGTTCCATGGCATTTTTTACCAATCTGTGTAACTTCCAATTCAATATCAGGAGTAACAAATCTGTCGAAAGGTTTGGTTTTATGAATAGCAAAACCATTTGTAGTAATGTTTTCAGCAAATTCACCAAAACCTATTTTTCGTCCAAGTTCACTTTCAAAACTCAGAATACTTTCTTCGGCAAGTAAACTAACCTGCCTGTGCCATTTCCCTGCATGGGCATCGCCTTCAATGCCCAGCGGAGTAAGGTTAATCTGTTTGCGGGGTGTTTTTATTGTCCCCTTCTTTTCTGAAATATTCAGAGATTTTACGATACAGGTATTATTTATCATTTTTGGTAAAAATTTTTCAGATTTAGATGACTTTAAAATCCAAACAGCAAAAATCAAATTACAAACAAATACCAAAAGCTAAAATCCAATTTCCGAAACAATTTTTTCTTTTTTGAATTTGAAGTCTTTGAACGTTGGAACATATTTGAAAATTGTAATTTGGTTTTTGTTTGCATACTTGTTAAGTCTTTTCCTTAAAATCCAGTTTTATATCACTCAATGTCATTTGTTTGTCAACTGCCTTACACATGTCGTAAATGGTTAGTAATGCAATGTTTACAGCTGTCAACGCTTCCATTTCCACACCAGTTTGACCTTTGCATTTTACCATACTTTCCACAAAAATCCCATTTCCTTTTACAGTGGTTTTTACCTCAACTTTTGTGAGCATCAAAGTGTGGCACAAAGGAATTAACCGCGAAGTTTCTTTTGCAGCCTGAATTCCTGCGATTTCTGCAATGGTTAAAACATCGCCTTTTTTAATCAGGTTTTCGTTTATTAATTTCACCGTTTCAGGTTGCAGTTGGATGAAACCTGATGCCTTCGCAATTCTTGTTTGTTCAGGTTTGCCGCCTACGTCAACCATATTTGCTTTTCCTTCGTTGTTGATATGTGATAATTTACTCATAATATTTATCCTCCGATATTTGAAAATTCATGTGATTCAGTTCCCATGCCTTTTTCAGGTTTAAAGTTCACTGCCCTTCGAAAAGCCTCTATAATCCCCAGTTCCCGCACGTTATAACGAAGTTCTGAATGCAAACAGGGAACAATAAATCCATCTGCAGTTAACCTTAGCCGGTTGCATATTTCGCAAATTCCTCCTTTTCCACCTTCAACTGCATCAAACTCACCTGTTTTCAGGTTCATTTGACGAATAAACCTCAATTGAAGATTTTTCTCTTCACAATATTTTCGAACCTCATTTTCATCTTCTTCATTTTCGCCGGGAATGCGTACGAAGTTGATTTTAACCGGCAAAAGTTCAGCCTCAATAGCGGCATCAATTCCCTTCAAAACATCCACAACATTCCCAAATCGTGTAATCTTTTTGAATTTTTCCGGGTTCAAAGTATCCAGACTGATGTTAACACGATTCAATCCCGCTTCTTTTAATTGTGTTGCAAAAAGTGGCAAATAAACACCATTGGTAGTTAATCCGATATCTTCAATGCCTTCGGTTTCGGCAATCATTTTCACAAGTTTCGGCAAATCTTTCCGCACCAAAGGTTCCCCACCTGTTAACCGTATTTTTTTCAAACCTAACTGTGCGCCAACTTTTACAATTTCAGTAATTTCATCAAAAGACAAAATATCTTCGTGTTTTTTCAACTGTACACCTTCCGCCGGCATACAATAAGTACAGCGGAAATTACACCGATCGGTAACAGATATTCTGAGGTAATTTATTTGTCGGTTAAAGCGGTCTAACATATACCAATTCTCCTTTCCTAATTTCAGTTTGCCCAACTTGTATTTCCATTAACGCGTTAGCAAAAACAAGTGCGTTTATATGTGCCGATCCATTAAAAGGAATCGCTTGCACCAATCCATTTTCATTAATAACTACGGGTTTCAAAATTAATCGATCGGCTATTTTTTGTTTAAAATCGAACGACAAGGCTGCTTTTATTCTGAACGGTTTAAAATCGGCGCCCAAAAGCTTATAAATTGCAGGTTTGGCAATCATTTCAAATTGTACCATGGAAGAAACCGGGTTGCCTGATAATCCAAAACAATATTTGTTTTCCTTTTGCGAAAATGTCATGGGGTTTCCGGGTTTAATTCCTGTGTGGTCCCAAAAAATATTGAAGCCCTGGCTTTTTAGTATTTCAGGAATAAAATCAAAATCGCCAACTGAAGCCCCGCCCGTAAATATTACATAGTCACTCGTTTCAAAAGTTTTATTGAAAATTTGGGTAAGGCTTTCGTAATCGTCTGTAGCCAGGCCAATATAATTCACCTCCATATTCATTTTCTGAAGTTGCGAAATTACCTGGCAGGCATTGCTGTTGCGGATTTTACCATTTTCAGGTTTTTCGTAGGGTTCAACCAATTCACTGCCGGTAGCGATGAGCGAAATTTTTGGCAGGGCTGATACTTTTATTTTTACTTTACCAACTCCCGCCAATACTGCCATTTGTGAAACGTTAATAATTGTCCCTTTTTTTATTAAAAGTTCTCCTTTTTTATAATCTTCACCCTGATAACAGATATTTTTTTGAGTGCCGTGATTAGTACACCGAACATGGGTTTCGTCAATTTTTTCGGATTCTTCTACCTTAAAAACAATGTCGCATCCTTCAGGAACCGGCGCGCCTGTCATAATTTTTGAACACTGATTTTTACCTACAGTTTTTGTGGCAATCATTCCTGCCTGAATGGTTTCCAAAACTTCAAGTTTGTTTCCTGTATCTTCCAGATGACAAGCAAAACCGTCCATCGCCGATTTATGAAAAGGCGGCATATCAGCATCTGCAAAAATATCTTCCTGAAGTATCCTGTTATAAGCATCCCGTAATTCAATTTCTTCAGTTTTAAAGTCGGGTGGCAGGGAATTAATTATTTCCTGTATTTCATTAAATTTTCCCATAATCACTCTTTTAATTTGATTTGGTGGTATTTAAATTCAAGTTTTTGAATATCTAAATCAAAGCTTTTACCATCGTTATTTACAATGACAGGTGAGAATTGCAGTAAATGTTTTTTTACGATTACCTCGTCTTTTCGTTTAACCATCAAAAATAATCCGGGAGAAACAAATTCATGCAATCCACCCGATTCGCAAACAATTAAATTGCCAGGTAACAAATCAATTAATATGTCAATTGATTCCTTTAAATGTTCTGGTTTTACCATCACGAAATACACCCTTTTCGCTCCGGATTTTAACATTAAAGAACTGTCTTTTAAACTGTTTTGTTTTTCATCAAGTATGATTATCTTTTCGTTTTTAAACAAAACTTCATCTTCATTAAATGAATGTTTGTGACTTGAAATTTTCAACCCCGTCACCTCAGTTTTAGGAGAAAACAATGATATGATACTACATGCCAGCGTGGTTTTACCAACATTTCGTCCATTCCCCGCTATCAATAAAAGATTGGGCATTTTAATTGATTTAATTTTTATAGGATTCTCCATATTTATAAAAACAATAATTTATAGCTGGCAAAGGTCAAAACCACAGATAAGGAATATTTTAAAGCTTTTTCAGAGATTTTATAACTACCCATATATGAGCCGATTATGCCTCCGGTGATTGCTGCAGCAAGCATATATCCGATTTCAGGTGCCAGTTGAATTCCCTGGGTGAACTGGCCAATCAAACCTGCAGTTGAGTTCACTAAAATAAATGCAGCCGACACTGCTGCTGTTTCTTTCATGGTTCCCCATTTCAGCAAAATTATAATCGGACTGAGAATAATCCCGCCACCAATTCCGATTAAACCACTGAGGAAACCAAGTGAACTTCCAATTAAATAGGCTGCGTATTTATTAACATACTGAATTTCATTTTTCTGATTTTTTGGACGATATAGCATTCTGGCAATTGCAACGATTAGAAAAATGCCAAGGATGATTTTATAAATTTTTGGATTGACAGTTATTAAGCCACCCAAAAATGCAAGTGGTACTGACGTAATAATAAATGGAATTAATAAATTTATTCGTAAATGGCCATTTCTGTAAAACGAAAAAAGTGCAATTGACGAAACAAAAATGTTGAGAACTAACGCAGATGGGCGCATAAATCCGGGAGAGAAACTAAAAATAGCCATTAATGCCAAATAGCCACTGGCACCGCCGTGACCGACCGATGAGTACAAAACAGCCATCAGAAATATCAACCCCAGAAATAGAATTTCCATATTTAATTTCAATTAAAATTAAAAGGAAAGTTGAATGAAACTTATCAAACCTGAATTTTGAATAAGCTCTTTCTCCTTTCCAATTCATCCCGACTTAATCGGGATGTGGGAGGATAACCTGTTTCCGGGTTATCCCATCGGCCAGAACACCAGATTTTGAATCGAAGGTGAAATGGCTCGGAGAAAAATAACAGAACGCAAATTTAGAAACATTAGCTTACTAAGAAAGTGTATTATTGATATTCTCAAGTTTTAAATCTTATAAAAAATTATAAAAATTGAAACGTATATATACGTTATATTAAAATATGACGTATATTTGCGTCATAATTATTTGAATATGGTACAATCAAAAATTGAATTATTTGACAAGGAACTTGCTGACAAGGCAGAGCTTTTTAAAGTACTTGCTCATCCGGCACGTTTACAGATTTTAAAATTTTTATCTCAAACCAGTAATTGTATTACAGGAGATATTTCGGACGAATTACCATTGAGTCGAACAACGGTTAATCAGCATTTAAAAGAGTTGAAAAATGCAGGTTTAATCCAGGGCCACATTGAAGGCGTTAAAACAATGTATTGCCTCGAGCCTTTGCGAATGAGAGAGGTGAAACAATTGCTCGGATCGTTTTTGGAGGAAATTCAACCCGAAGATGGATATGTTTGTGGGTGAAGAAATGCAGGAATGAAGGAAAAGAGCAATTTACCAATTTGACAATTCCTCAATTTGACAATTTAACAATTTAACAATTTATCAATTCAACAATTTATCAATTTAAAAGAAATGAAAATACTAATTCTTTGTACTGGAAACAGTTGTCGCAGCCAGATGGCACATGGTTTTTTACAGTCATTTGACAAGCGTTTGGATGTTTTTTCTGCAGGAACAGAAGCATCAGGAAAATTAAACCACAAAGCTGTGGAAGTGATGAATGAAATTGGCATCGATATCAGTCAACACACTTCGGATTCGGTTGATTTATATCTCGATCAGGAATGGGATTATGTAATTACAGTTTGTGGTGGCGCCAATGAAAACTGTCCGGCTTTTTTTGGAAATGTAAAACACCGGTTGCACATTGGATTCGATGACCCGTCGCACGCTGTTGGTACAGCCGAATTTATTGAAAGTGAATATTACCGGGTTCGGGATGAGATAAAAGATGGATTTTGGAAATTTTATGTTGAACAAATAAAACCACAATTATGAATGCAAATGATTTAAAAAAGGTAGTGAGAGAAAAATATGGTTCAATTGCAGGTCAAAGTTTTCTGTTACAAAAACAAGGTTGCTGTGGCACCGATAATTGTTGCGATGAACTGGGAATCAGTATGATTGGTGATGATTATAAAAACATAAAAGGTTATAATAAAGATGCTGATTTGGGTTTAGGTTGCGGTATTCCCACACAGTTTGCCGAAATAAAACCGGGTGACCACGTGCTTGATTTGGGAAGTGGTGCAGGAAACGACTGTTTTGTGGCAAGATCCATTGTTGGTGAATCGGGAAATGTTACAGGTTTGGATTTTACCGATGAAATGATTACCAAAGCCATCGACAACAACAAAAAACTTGGTTTTTCGAACATTGAATTTGTAAAAGGCGACATAGAAGAAATGCCTTTGCCAGACAATAATTTTGATGTTGTACTTTCAAACTGTGTGTTAAACCTGGTTCCCAATAAAACAAAAGCATTTAAAGAAATAATGCGGGTTTTAAAGTACGGAGGTCATTTTTGTGTTTCCGATGTTGTATTGAAAGGAAAGTTACCCGATAAACTTCAAAAAGATGCGGAAATGTATGCAGGTTGTGTTTCAGGAGCTGTAGAAATTGAGGAATATCTGCAAATAATAAAAACGACAGGTTTTGAGAATATCGTTATTCACAAGCAAAAAGAAATAGCTATTCCTGCAGATATTCTTTCTAAATATTTGAATTCAGAAGAAATTAATGATTTTAAACAGCAGGAAACAGGAATTTTTAGTATTACAGTTTCTGCAGATAAACTATTATAATTCAAACTTTTATGCCGTCAAAAAAACGATTAAAATTTTTGGACAGATATCTCACATTGTGGATTTTCCTTGCCATGTTTATTGGTGTTTTTATGGGCTGGGCGAGTCCGCAAGTAGCTGAATTCTGGAATAAAATGTCGAGTGGAACAACAAATATTCCTATTGCAATTGGATTGATTGTGATGATGTATCCGCCGCTGGCAAAAGTTAAATACGAAGAATTGGGAGATGTTTTTCGCAATACAAAAGTTCTTGGTCTTTCGTTGTTTCAAAACTGGGTTCTCGGACCGGTTCTTATGTTTACGCTTGCCATCATTTTTTTTAAATTATTTCCGGGAGAAAACAATGCCAACTTACCATATATGTATGGTATTATTATAATTGGTTTGGCTCGATGTATTGCCATGGTAATTGTTTGGAATGATTTGGCCAAAGGTGATACTCAGTATGCCGCCGGATTAGTTGCATTTAATTCGGTTTTTCAGGTATTGTTTTTTGCTGTTTATGCGTACGTTTTTATTGCTGTTCTGCCAGCCTGGTTTGGCGTACCAGTTAATGAAACTGTTTCGCAAATTACAATGGGCGCTATTGCAAAAAGTGTTTTTATTTATTTGGGAATACCAATGATTGCCGGATTTTTTACAAGGTTTGTGCTTACACGCATTAAAGGCAAAAACTGGTACGAAACCCGGTTTATACCCAAAATCAGCCCGCTTACACTTATCGCACTGCTTTTTACAATCGTGGTTATGTTTTCATTAAAAGGTGATTATATAATTAAAATTCCGATGGATGTTGTTTTAATTGCGTTGCCTTTGCTGCTTTATTTTGTAATAATGTTCTTTACTTCATTTTTTATGAGTAAAAAAATTGGCGCTGATTATCAGCAATCAACAACACTGGCATTTACAGCAGCAAGCAATAATTTTGAACTGGCAATTGCTGTTTCAATTGCTGTTTTCGGAATTAACTCGGGTGAGGCATTTGCCGGTGTAATCGGTCCGTTGGTTGAAGTTCCGGTAATGATAGCACTTGTTAATGTTGCTTTGCTTTTTAAAGACAAAAACTTTAATAAAAAGCAGGATGTGGATTAAAAGAATGGTTAATGGCTAAAACATTTTGTTAATATTGAAAAAAAATCAGTCAAATTGAGAATAATAAAAAAGTTTTGCATATACATTTGCAATCTATTGAAGATGAAATAGGTTTACGTTCATTAAATAATAAAATTAAATAAAAAATTATGAAGACATTTCTTTTTTCAGCAATTCTGTTGGTTGCAGTTGCTTTAAATGGTAAGGCACAAACAGCCGATTCAACCCTTGTGATAAATTTTGAAAGCACTGTCCACGATTACGGAACAATAGAGCAGGGGAGTGATGGTACTTATGAATTCAAATTTACGAACGAAGGAAAAACACCACTGATTCTTAGTAATGTTCGTTCATCATGTGGCTGTACAGTGCCAAGTTGGACAAAAGAACCGGTTGCACCCGGTAAGGATGGCACCATAAAAGTGGTTTATAACACACATAACGTTGGCAATTTCAACAAAACTATTACAGTAAGTTCAAATGCTAAAAATTCAGAAGTGGTTTTACAGATTAAGGGAATCGTAACAAAAACAGAGTAGAATATTGTTGATTTTTATATTTAGAAGAGGCTGTCCGTTAAAATTGGACAGCCTCTTTTGTTTTAACCCAAAGTAGCCACCATTACAGCCTTAATCGTATGTAGCCGGTTTTCAGCCTGATCGAAAACTATGGATGATTCACATTCAAAAACTTCGTTAGTTACTTCCATTGCATCAATGCCAAATTGTTGATAAATTTCTTCACCAACTTTGGTTTCTCGATTGTGATATGCAGGCAGGCAGTGTAGGAATTTAACATTTGGATTTCCGGTGAGTTCCATTACATGTTGATTTATCTGGTAAGGCAAAAGCTGATTAATCCTTTCTGCCCAAACTTCGTTGGGTTCGCCCATGGAAACCCACACATCAGTGTATAAAAAGTCACAATCCTTTACTGCTTCCAACACATTTTCAGTTACAGTGATTTTTGCTCCTGTTTGTTTTGAAATTTCCTTGCATAGAATTTGAAGTTCATCAGCAGGCTGGCATTGTTTTGGTGCAGCTGCCCTAAAATCCATGCCCATTTTGGCTGCCCCAACCATTAATGAATTTCCAATATTGTTATGTGCATCACCGAGGTAGCAGAATTTAATTTCTGATAACGGCTTATTTGAATTTTCTTTCATTGTTAAAAAGTCGGCAAGGATTTGTGTAGGGATGAAATTCATTTGTTAACCCATTCCAAACCGGCACTCCGGCATATTTCCCAAGTTCTTCAACAACCACCTGCCCATATCCACGATATTCAATTGCATCATACATTCGTCCTAAAACCCGGGCTGTGTCTTTCATCGATTCTTTAAGCCCAATTTGTGAACCCGATGGTCCCAGGTAAGTAATATTTGCACCCTGATCAAAAGCGGCTACTTCAAATGCACAGCGTGTGCGGGTTGAAGTTTTTTCAAATATCAGGGCAATATTTCTTCCATTCAGCAGAAGTTTTTCAGTGCCATCTTTCTTTTCTTTTTTCAGGGAGGCAGAAAGTTCAAGCAAATAGTTTATTTCTTCTGGTGTAAAATCAAGAAGTTTTAAAAAGTTGCGGTTTTGTAAATTGATTTTCATTGTTTTATTTTTTAGTGTTTATTATTTATTTCTCTTTGCAGGATAATTAGGATATTAGGCATTTCTGGTCCCCAATTATAATTTTTGATTTTCTTCATTCAAGCATTTTATCATTTATGCAATCAGGCATTTTTTTAATTCTCATACTCCAAAGTAATTTTTGATCCATACGTTTTATCTTCAAGTTTTTTAGCTTCGGTTATAACACTTTTTTTGCCTCCGTTCTTTATAAAATTTAAACAAGCTTTAATTTTTGGTTCCATTGTACCTTCAGCAAAAGTGCCTTCAGCCAAATATTTAACAGTATCGGCATAATTCAGAAATTCAAGTTTTTCCTGGTTTGGTAATCCAAAATTCTTGTATATAAATGACACATCGGTTAAAACATAAAATTCATCGGCATTAATATTTGTTGCCAAAAGGCTTGAAGCCATGTCTTTATCAATAACGGCATCCACAGTTCTCACATTTTTTTCATCATCGAAATAAACCGGGATTCCTCCTCCGCCAGCTGCAATTACTATATTTCCGTTTTGAACAAGCAATTGTATGGTTTCTCGGTTTATAATTTGCAATGGAATTGGTGAAGGAACAACTCTCTGAAAGCTGTTTTGGTGTTTTACAGAAGTTTTAAACTTCCATTTGTGTTCTTTTTCAAGTCTTTCTGCTTCAGTTTTTGTATAAATTTTTCCGATTCTTTTTGATGGATTTTTAAAGGCAGTGTCGTTTTGATCTACCTCAACCAGGGTAACCATTGTAATCACATTTTTTTTGATACCATGTTTGTTCAGCACATTTCGCATCATTCGTTCAATCATATATCCAATTCCTCCCTGCGAATCGGCTACACAAATATCGAGGGGCATGGCCGGAATATTGTACAACTGAGAACCCGCATCATTTCGAAGCAAAATATTACCAACCTGAGGTCCATTTCCGTGTGTAATTACAAGTTCGTATCCTGAATTAATTAAATGAACAAGATTCTCCAATGTTTCAGTAGCATTTTTCTCCTGCTGTTCAATGGTTCCCGTTTCGTTCTCTCTCAAAATAGCATTCCCGCCAAAAGCAATTACTGCAAGCTTTCTCATATAAAAATAATATTTACAAAGTATATCTGTTACAGATTAATATTCGTTCGATATATAAACAGCGTTCATTTTTTTAACACAATCAATAAAGAAAAAAACAAACATAAAAATTAACATTGATAAAATTTCTGTGTATTTGTCAGCTTTTTACATTGTGTATGTGGTTAAAAAACAGTAGGTTAAATTATGTTTGTTTAATTTTACTGAAACAAGATGAGTATGCTTTCAAATTGACATTGAATGAGGTTGTTTATTAACAATTTTTTCTTTAAAGGTTTGTTGAAGAGGACAGTGTTCGGGCAATAAACCTTAGTTTTTTTAGTTAAATTTGCGCCTTGATTTGCAATAATTATAAATAAATGGTATCAAAAAACAAAAAGCCGGCTGAATCAACACAAAAAAAGAAAGCAGCTAAAGTTCCTTTTTTTAGAAATGAAAAATTGAGGTTTATCCTGGGATTTATCATTTTTATTGTTGCCATTTATCTTTTGATAGCTTTTGTTTCATTCCTGTTTTTTGGTGCTGCTGACCAAAGTAAACTTGATTTAAGCTTAAAAGAACTTGTTTTAAACAGAGAAATTAATGTACAGAATAAGGCTGGAAAAACAGGTGCTTATCTTTCAGAATTAATTATCAATAAAGGGTTCGGAGTATCTTCGTTTCTGATTGTTTACATTTTGGCAGTCGCCGGATTGCGAATTATTAGCCGCAATATTGTTCGGTTTCGCCGCAATTTTGTGTACAGCCTTTTAACTTTAATCTGGTTTTCACTGGCTTTGGGTTTAATTTTTACAAAATCAGAAGAAGGTTCATTTATTTACTGGGGTGGTCGTTACGGTTACGTTTTAAGCACCTGGATGAGTTCGATGATTGGTTTTGTAGGTATGATTTTCTTTTTGCTGATAACCGGAATTTCATTGGTCATCGTCAGGTTTGAAAACTCTTATTCAACCTTTAAAAAATTGCTGAGTCAGAAACCGCGGATTAAAAAAGAGAAAGTAAAAGCAGAAGATGATGATGATGATGATGTTTTTGAAAAAGGAAAAAAAATAGTAATTCCGGAGAAATCTATTTCGAAAGTTATTGAGGAAGGAGATGTTGTTAAAGCAATTTTTGAGCCTGATGATGTTGAAATGGACATGGAAATTGAACGCGAAATAAAGGTAAAAGAAGTTGATTCGAATGTAATTCCTAAATCGGATGAGGAGGATGAAGATTTGGAAATAGCAGTGGTTTCAAGGCAAAGTGATGATGATACAGATGAAACTTATGGCCAGGGCATGGAAGAATATGACCCTACTTTGGATTTATCCGGGTTCAGATTTCCTACAATCGAGTTGTTGGAGGACCACAAATCGGGAAATGCGGAGGTTACAAACGAAGAACTGATTTCGAACAAAAATAAAATTGTTGAAACACTGAGGCACTATAAAATTGAGATTACAAAAATCAGGGCTACAATTGGGCCTACAATTACGTTGTATGAAATTGTGCCGGCACCTGGTATTCGGATTGCCAAAATCAAAAACCTTGAAGATGATATTGCATTGAGTCTTTCTGCTCTGGGAATCAGGATAATAGCGCCAATTCCGGGACGTGGAACGATTGGTATTGAAGTACCAAATCAAAATCCTGAGGTTGTTTCGATGCGTTCGATAATTTCTTCAAAAAAATTCCAGGAATCAACAGCCGAACTTCCGATTGCTTTGGGAAAAACCATTTCGAACGAAACATACCTGTTTGATTTGGCAAAAATGCCACATATTTTGGTTGCAGGTGCAACTGGACAAGGTAAATCTGTTGGGGTAAACGTAATAATTACTTCGCTGCTGTATAAAAAGCACCCGGCTGAATTAAAGTTTGTTTTTATCGACCCTAAAAAGGTTGAACTAAACCTCTACTCGATTATCGAAAAACATTATCTCGCCAAGTTGCCAAACGAGGAAGAACCGGTAATCACGAACATTCAAAAGGTAAAATACACGCTTTCGTCCATAAATATTGAAATGGACAGTCGGTATGATTTACTGAAAAAAGCACACACCCGTAACATTAAAGAATATAACAAGAAGTTCACAAGCCGTCGCTTGAATCCAATGAAAGGCCACAAATTCATGCCATACATTGTTGTAATTATCGACGAGTTTGCCGATTTAATTATGACTGCAGGCAAGGAAATAGAATTGCCAATTGCACGTATTGCACAGTTGGCACGAGCCGTCGGAATTCACATGATTATTGCCACACAACGTCCGTCAGTCACAATTATTACAGGTGTAATTAAAGCCAATTTCCCCGCACGAATTGCATTTAAAGTGGCTTCGATGATTGACTCACGGACAATTCTCGATCAACCCGGTGCAAACCAGCTGATAGGAAAAGGCGATATGCTAATCTCGGCCAACAGCGATATTACCCGTGTGCAGTGTGCTTTTGTTGATACTCCTGAAGTTGAAAAAATATGCTCATTCATAGCTGAACAACGGGGTTTCCCGACTGCATTTTTACTTCCCGAGTTTGAGGGCGACGAAGAAAGCACAAGTCCCGGCGATGTTGATTTAAACAACAAAGATGATATGTTTGAAGATTGTGCGCGTGTTGTTGTGATGAGCCAAATTGGTTCAACTTCAATGATTCAGCGAAAATTCTCCATCGGGTACAACAGGGCCGGACGTATAATGGATCAGTTGGAAAAAGCCGGTGTTGTTGGTCCAAGTGAAGGAAGCAAAGCACGTCAGGTGCTAATTCAGGATGAATACAGTTTGGAACAATTATTGAATAGATTAAACTAAAAATTTATAATGAGAAGCATTGTTTTAACATGTGCAATTATATTAATTGCCGTTTTTTCAGAAGCCCAGCAGGATTCAAAGGCAAAAAGCATTTTGGATGAAGTGAGCAGAAAAACAAAGACTTTTGAAACAATTTTAGCCGATTTCACATTTTCCCTGGAAAATAAGGCTATGTCGATTAACGAGAAAAACGAAGGTACAATTAAACTGAAAGGACAAAAATATGTGGTTGATCTTCCGGATGCCGGAATTAAAGTTTATTCCGATGGAAAAAATAGTTGGAGTTATATGAAACAAGGCAATCAGGTTACAATTTCATCTATTGATGATTCAGGCAGCGACCTTATGGATCCATCGTCACTTTTTAGTATTTACGAAAAAGGGTTTATTTCGAAATTTGTAGCAGAGAAAAATGTGGGAGGAAAACAGGTTTATCAAATTGATTTGTTCCCCGATAAAAAAGAATTTGACGTCTCGAAAATCACAATCGATATAGATAAGGCAACAATGATGATTAAATCAGCTCAATTGTTTGACATCGATGAAAATGTATATGGAATTGTTGTTAAAAAAATGGAAACCAATAAAGATTTTCCTGATTCTGATTTTGTTTTCGATGCAAAGAAATTTCCGGATATTGAAGTTATTGATTTGAGGTAGATGGGGAGAGAAAGAGTTCAGAGTTCAAAGAGAGTTCAGAGTTCAGAGTTCAAGAGAGTTCACAGTTTCAGGTTTCTGTCACCCATTATCCGGAATCCAATACTTAATACTAATACTTAATATCGAATAACCAGTAATCAGTTGCTATTCATTTGAAACGTTTTGCAGAGTTTTACGGTACTTTGAAAAAACCACTGCCCGCGAAATAAACCCAAGGTATTTTCCATTATCAATTACAGCCAAATTATATCTTCCTGACGATTCAAATTTTTCAGCCACTATTTCCATGCTGTCATAAGGTGAAATAAAGAATTCGGGCATATACATAATATCTTTCACTTTTACTGAGTCGTACAAATCGGGTTCAAAAATCAGATTTTTCACTTCTGAAAGTTTTACCATTCCTTTCAAAATACCGTTTTCATCAACAACCGGAAACAGGTTCCTGTCTGATCGGGAAATTGCCTTTACCAAATCTCTTAAACTTGCTGATGGTAAAAGAACTTCAAAGTCAGTTTCAATTAATTGTTTCAATTCCATTAACAAAAGCACAGCTTTGTCTTTATGGTGCGTAATCAATTCACCACTTTGTGCCAGCCGTTTTGTGTAAACCGAATGTGGTTCAAACCTCATAATTGTAAGATACGCAACTGTTGAAGTAATTATTAGCGGAACAAACATTCCGTAGCCATTTGTAATTTCAGCAGTTAAAAAAATTCCAGTTAATGGTGCGTGCATTACTGCGGCCATCATTCCGGCCATTCCGGCAAGTGCAAAATTATCTTCAGGTAAGCCCAATGAATAAACAGTATTTAATATTTTCACCAAAAAATATCCTCCAACAGCACCCAGAAAAAGTGTAGGTGCAAAAATTCCACCAATTCCGCCAGAACCAGTTGTTGCAGACATTGCAAATACCTTAAAAATTAGAATTGCTCCTAAAAATGCAAGTAAAACATATGGATTATTTTTCCATTCAAAAAACATTGAATTGTTCAGTAAATTTTTACCGGTACCGCTAAAAATGGTAATTATACTTGTATAACCTTCACCCCAAAGTGGAGGAAAAATAAAAATGAGCAAGCCAAGAATAAAACCTCCGATTAAAAGTCGGACTATCCAGTTTTTAATATTTGAAAATTTCGATTCGAGATACATTGCCGATCGGGTAAAATAGAACCCCAAAAAACCTGTAAATATCCCTAATAAAATATAATACCAGATATTGCCGATTTGGAATGGTGAAACATTTGTAAAACGCATCAGAACACCTTCTCCCATAAAAAAAGATGTTAATGCCGTAGCAGAAACTGCAGAAATTAGGAGCGGTACCAAATACGCCATGGTCAAGTCGATCATCAGCACTTCGAGGGTAAAAACTATTCCTGCAATGGGTGCGTTGAAAATACCGGCAATTGCACCCGCGGCACCACAACCCACCATTAATGTTACATATTTGTAATTGAGTTTAAAAATCCTTGCAAGATTGGAACCGATTGAGGCACCTGTCAATACAATGGGAGCTTCTGCACCAACAGAACCCCCTAGTCCAATAGTTAACGAACTGGCAATCATAGAAGTATAAGAGTTGTGAGGTTTCAATTTGCTGTTTTTTCGCGAAATTGAAAACAGTATTTTAGCCACTCCATGCCCGATATTATCTTTTACTATGTACTTTACAAATAGCACAGTCAGAAAAATCCCAATCATGGGGTAAATCAGGTACCAGTAACTAATTGAATCAACACTTACCCATTTTGTAATTTTTATTTCAACAAAATGAATTAGATTTTTTAAGGTTAGTGCTGCCAAACCGGTTAATAATCCGATAAATAAACTCAGCAGATAAATAAAGTTCTTTTCCGGAATTTTGGCTATCCTCCACGCAACTGCTTTATTTATCCAGTTTTTCGAGTTGCGGAGCCAAATTATTTTAAACGTGCGAAACATCAATAATTTGTTTTCTGTAAGTTGTAAAAACCCTTGCGCGGGAAATAAATCCTATATATTTTCCATTTTCGATTACAGCCAGATTGTACCTGCCTGATGATTCGAATTTATGCGCAACAGTTTCCATATTGTCATTTGGATTGATATGGTCGGTGGGCATATACATTAATTCACTGATTTTTACAGTGTCATACAAATCATGACTAAAAATAATGTCACGAACATCATCCATTTTTACCATTCCAACCATTATTCCATTTTTATCTACCACAGGAAACAGGTTCCGGTGGTTGTGCGAAATTGCAATCGTTAAATCACGTAAAGTTGCATCCGGCGAAAGTACTTCAAAATCAGTTTCAATTAGTTTTTTTGCTTCGAGCATTTGCAACGCATTGGCATCTTTATCGTGTGTCAGCAATTCTTTCCGGCCAGCCAACTGGTAGTGATATACTGAGTTGGGCGTAAATGTTCGCACAATAATAAAGGCAACAGTTGAAGTTACCATCAACGGTACAAAAAGTTTATACCCACCAGAAATATCAGCAATTAAAAATATACCTGTTAGTGGTGCATGTAAAACGCCCGCAATCAGTCCTGCCATTCCTATTAAGGCAAAGTTGTTCGTATTCAGTTGTCTGATTCCAATTAAATTCATTATTTGTGAAAAAAGCATACCCGTATTTGCGCCCATAAAAAGTGTTGGGGCGAAAATTCCACCAATACCCCCAGCGCCGAAAGTGAATGACGTAGCTACAATTTTTAATAGAATTACAGCGGCAATCAAAATTAAAGCAGCCCACATTTCTTCTCGCAAGCCATAAAAAAAGCTATTGTTAAAAAGGTATTCTACATTGCCTGCCAAACATTCGTTTATGGATTCATATCCTTCGCCATACAGTGAAGGAAATAAAAAAATGAGAGCACCCAAACCAGCACCGCCAACAATAATTCGCGTAATTTGTTTTTCCATTCTATCAAACCAACTACCAATTAGCATGTACATTTTTGTGAAATAAACAGAAACAAAACCGGCTACAATCCCAAGAATAATATAATATGGAAGATCAGCCAATTCAAATGCCTGTTGTACCTCAAATGGATATAAAACATTCTGACCAAGGAAAAAGTAGGAAGTAACCACTGCAGTTGCGGAAGCAAGTAAAAGTGGTACAAGTGAAAAAACTGTAAGGTCGATCATTATCACTTCAACGGCAAAAACAATGGCTGCGATTGGAGCCTTAAAAATTGCCGCCATTGCTCCTGCGCATGCGCATGCAAGAACAAGTATGGTGTTTTTGTAGCTGAGCCTAAAAAACTTCGCCAGCCATGATCCCCATGCAGTTCCGGTGGCCACTGTTGGTCCTTCCAACCCCACAGAACCTCCAAAGCCAACAGTAAGTGAACTGGCTATCACCGATGAAAAAAGATTATGGTTGCTTATTCGTCCTTTTCGTTTTGAAATACTATATAAAACATTTGGGATACCGTGCCGTACTTCACTTCTTATAACATATTTGATTACCAAAACAGTTAAAATTATTCCCACCAAAGGAAAAGCAAAATAAACATAATTATGCATTTCAGTTGAAACCATAGTATGCACCAAATGCTGTGTAAGCCGAACAGAATTTTTGATTACTACAGCCGCCATTCCTGACAAAACTCCAATAATGACACTTAGTGCAGTAATGAATCCGCGCTCGCTCATATTCCGCAGTCGCCACCGGTGAAAACGTGCAATTATGTGGATGTGTTTACTCATTTCAGTTTGTAAAAGTAACAAAAGCAATATTTTACACGCAGCATTAATTCAACAAAACCTCTTTATTTTATGTTACAATTATATTCAAATTGCTTAATTATTTAATTTTCCGATTTATTTTGAATTATAGTTCTGACAATCAAATACTTAAAACATAAAACATTGAAAATAAAAATTACCGGAGCATCAGGTTATTTAGGAACAAACATCGCTAATTTTTTAACAGAAAATGGGCATGAGGTTTCAGGGATAGAACGTAAAATTTTGTATGGTGCAACTAACAATTTGCAAGAGGAAATCAGGAATTGTGATGCAATAATAAATCTTGCAGGTGCTCCAATTTTACAGCGCTGGACAGAAAAAAATAAAGCTATAATTATTGAAAGTCGGGTAAAAACTACGCAAAAATTAGTTCAGGCTATCAATGAACTTCCAGATGAAGAACGACCTGCTAAATTTGTATCAGCCTCTGCTATAGGTATTTATAAAGCTCCTTTCAAACACGACGAAGATAGTCAGAATTATGATGAAGGTTTTATTGGAAATGTAGTAAAACAATGGGAAGCAGCCAGCAGTGATTTGTCTTCAAGCGTACAGCGAAATATTTTGAGGATAGGTTTGGTTTTGGGTAAGGAAGCAAAAACAATAACCAATTTATTGTTGCCTTTTAAACTTGGTTTAGGTGCAACACTTGGAAATGGGAAACAATCGTTTCCATTTGTACACATACATGATGTAACACGTGCTTTTAAGTGGTGTATCGAAGATTTAAATGCAAGCGGAGTTTTCAATTTGGTTGCTCCTGAAAATATTTCAAACAAAGATTTTACAAAAGCTTTGGCAAAATCATTGGGCAGACCGGCTTTTTTTTCAATTCCTGAATTTGTGTTAAAAGCAGTTTTGGGCGAAGCATCAGGTTTACTGACTGAAGGTGCGGCAGTTATACCCCGAAAATTAACAGATGCTGGTTTTGAATTTCAATATCCTGACATAAATAGTGCTTTGGAAGAAATAGTTTGATTTTTTTGTAAGTTTGAACAAATCAAAAATTACGTTCGACTATGAACAACTATCTAAAAAAATTTGTAACTTTTTTAATTATTGTGCTGGCATTTATTGCTTGCTCTTCAGTGAAAAAAAATGACAATCCGATGCAAACACCTTCAAAAGTGGAAATCAAAGCGATTGACGGCAAATACAACTTTTACGTAAATGACGAACTCTTTTTACTAAAGGGTGCAGGAGGCGGCAACAATTTAGCAGCTTTACATGAGGCAGGTGGAAATTCGTTGCGAACCTGGGGTTCAAGAAATGGGTTGCAATTACTTGATTCAGCTTATAAATACAATATAATGATTGCCATGGGTTTGGGAATGGGGCAGGAGTTACATGGTTTTGATTACAACGATACGGCTGCTGTAGCAAAACAATACCGTCGAAATATTGCTGCAATTGAAGAATTGAAGAATCATCCGAATCTTTTGTGCTGGGTGGTGGGCAACGAGTTAAATCTTAGCCCAAAACAAGGTGAACCGGTTAACCCGAAAGTTTATGATGCTGTTAGCGATATTGTGGATTATATTCATGCCAATGACCCAAATCATCCTGTAACAACACCAATGGCCGGAGCTCAGAAAGAGCAGGTTAAAGTGGCGCTTGAAGGTTGCCCAAACCTCGATTTTATTTCAGTACAGGTTTATGGCGGGCTGGGTAATATGGGCGAAATGGTAAAAACTGCCGGAATCACAATCCCATTTGCCATAACCGAATATGGTCCAATCGGGCATTGGGAAAGGCCGCAAACTGCCTGGGGACGAGAGATTGAAGAAACAAGTGCGAAAAAAGCTTCCGGATTATATAATCGCATACAAAACGGAATTGTAAACGACCCAACCGGTTTGTGCCTTGGTGGTTATGCATTTTTGTGGGGACAAAAGCAGGAACGTACACCAACCTGGTATGGCATGTTCCTGAAAACCGGCGAAGCAACTGCAATTGTTGATGAACTGACACATTACTGGACGGACGAATACCCTCAAAACCGTGCTCCTCAATTAGATTCAATGAAAATAGACGGCAAAAATGCAGTTGACAATATTTATCTTAAACCTGGAAAAGAATACACAGCAAAAGTGTTTGCATCGGAACCAAATGGCGACGAAATGACTTTTACATGGGAATTACTTGGCGAAGTTGCAGAACGCAGTCAAGGGGGAGCACATGAAAATGAACCTGCCAAAATTTCATTTGAAACCATTTCTGACCTTAACGGTGAACTCCGTTTTGTTACGCCAAAAGAAAAAGGTGAATACCGTTTGTTTTCCTATGTTTTTGATGGAAAAGGAAAGGTGGGAACTGCGAATGTGCCGTTTTATGTGGAATAAAAAGAATGATTATCAGTCTATGTAATTCTCATAAAAGAATATACAAGAAAAACAAGGTAACAAAAGAGGCTACCCAAATTGGATAGCCTCAAATTATTTTTCATGTTTAATCTTTATTTCAAACGACTTTTCAGCGCTTCAAATTCTTCTGCCAGTTCTTTTGGCAGATGGCTTCCAAAGTTTTTGTAATGTTCTTCAATTAATTCGCATTCGTCAAGCCATTTTGCTGTATTAACGCTTAACAATTCGTCAAGGTTTTCTGCAACTTCATCGATTCCTTTAACATTAATATCTTTTTTATTTGGAACCAAACCAATTGGTGTATCAATGGTTTCAACTGCATTATCACAAGCATTAAAAATCCACTCCAGAACGCGCATGTTTTCACCATAACCCGGCCACAGCCATTTTCCGTTTTCGTCTTTGCGGAACCAGTTTACATTGAAAATTTTCGGAAGATTTTCTTTTACCGGTGCATTTTCGCCAATGGTTACCCAATGTCCGAAGTAATCGCCCATATTGTAACCGCAGAATGGCAACATTGCAAACGGGTCACGACGAACACCAGCTTTCAAACCAATAGCGGCTGCAGTAACTTCAGAACCTACAATCGATCCCATAAATACTCCGTGGTTCCAGCTGCGTGCCTGGTAAACCAATGGTACAGTTGACGGACGGCGTCCACCAAACAGGAATGCTGAAATTGGAACTCCTTCTGGGTTTTCCCAATCCTTATCGATACAAGGACATTGACTTGCAGGTGCTGTAAAACGTGCATTAGGATGTGCAACAGGTTCGCCGGAAGCCGGATCGTGCACCTTATTTTTCCAGTTTATTGTTCCGGCTGGACAATCATGTCCTATTCCTTCCCACCAAATATCACCGTCAGGAGTTACTCCTACGTTGGTGAAAATAGTATTTGATTTTGCTGAAATCATTGCATTTGGGTTGGTGTCCATTGATGTCATTGGAGCGACACCAAAAAAACCAGCTTCAGGATTGATAGCATATAAACGGCCATCGGCACCAAATTTCATCCATGCAATATCATCACCTACTGTTTCAACTTTCCATCCCGGAATAGTTGGAATCAACATGGCGAGGTTTGTTTTTCCGCAAGCGCTCGGGAAAGCCGCTGCAATATATTTTTTCTCTCCTTTTGGATTTGTAATACCCATTATTAACATGTGTTCGGCCAACCAACCTTCTTTTTTGGCAGTTGAAGACGCAATACGCAACGCCAAACATTTTTTGCCTAACAAGGCATTACCGCCATAACCTGAGCCAAATGACCAGATTTCCTGTGTATCAGGAAAATGACTAATGTATTTGTCATCAATATTTGAAGCACAAGGCCAGCTAACATCTTTTTGTCCTTCAGACAAAGGAGCACCAACTGAATGAATGCAGGGAATAAAATCATCGTCACCAAGAACATCCAAAATGGCTTTCCCCATGCGCGTCATAATCTTCATATTAACAACCACATAAGCAGAATCGGTAATTTCAACTCCAATTTTGGCAATGTCAGAACCTAACGGTCCCATGCTAAAAGGAATAACGTACATCGTACGACCCTTCATACAGCCTCTGAATTTTTCTGTAAGTTCAGCTTTCATTTTTTCAGGAGCCATCCAGTTGTTTGAAAAACCTGCTTCTTCCTTTGTATTGGTACAAATGAAAGTACGGTTTTCAACACGAGCAACATCCGAAGGATCACTATTGAAAGAATAGCTGCCGGGTTGTTTTTCTTCATTTAATTTTATTGCAACGCCTGATGCCTCCATTTCATCTAAAAGCTGTTGGTTTTCTGCTTCCGAACCGTCACACCAATGTACACTGTCAGGCTGGCAAAGTTGTTTCCATTCTTCTACCCAGGCCAATAATTTTTTGTTAGTAGTCATAATAATTTAATTTGTTATCAATCAATAGATTATAATTCATTTATCAAACATTACAAATATAATTTTAAAAAATATCTTTATGACTGATTAGGGTCATGATATGCTTAAAAGCAATTCCTGTTTATCATAAGTTTGAAATATTTAAATTTATATTTTTTAAATATTTTTGATTCTTAAAACAAGCTAAAATACTGAAATACAGTTGCGTGTATGTATAAGTTATTCAGTATCAATCTAAATAGTAAAATTTTTATTATGCTATTGATAATACTGGTTAAATTGAGGTGTTGGGGTACAATTTGATTTTTAAAATCACCAATACCATTGATATCTAATGAATTGATTGATTGATATTTGAACTTGTTTAAACGAAATCAGGAAATGTTAAATTTTAATTAATATTCATTCCCTGATATTTAAAGATTTTCAATTTACAGATTATGAACGCGGATGAAACTGCTGTATTGTACTTTTCAGATAATCCTTGTCCAAATGAGTATAAATTTCTGTAGTTAAAATCGATTCATGTCCTAACATTTCCTGAACTGCGCGTAAATCTGCCCCGCCATTTATCAAATGGGATGCAAAAGAATGTCTGAATGTATGCGGACTGATGCTTTTTTGCAGGTCAATACTCTCTGCGAGGTTTTTAATAATGGTAAAAATCATTACCCTGCTCAATTTCCTTCCACGCCGATTCAAAAACAGGATATTTTCGCTGTCTTTGGCAACATTTAATTTTTTCCGGTATTCATTTAAATATTTTCCTATTTCTTCAATTGCCTTTCCACTCACAGGTACCAGACGTTCCTTTCCTGCTTTTCCTTCAACCTTTATAAATCCCTGTTCAAAAAACAGGTTTGTAATTTTTAATCCAACAAGTTCAGAAACTCTTAAGCCACAACTATATAAAGTTTCAAGCATGGCTTTATTTCTCTGACCTTCGGCTTTGCTCAAATCAACAGCATCAATCAAACTGTCAATCTCTTCCATCGATAATACATCAGGTAATTTTCTTCCGATTTTAGGAGATTCCATAAGTGCCGTCGGATCACTTGTTATTTTACCTTCAATCAATAAATATTTATAAAAAGATTTTATTCCCGAAATTGTACGTGCCTGTGTCCGCGGACTAATTTCCCGTTGATTTAACCATTCAATAAACCCTTTTAGATGTTCGAGTTTTACCTTCAATGGAGTAATTTTACTGTGGTTCTTTTTCAAATAATTAATCAGCTTATTAATATCATTAATATAAGCAGATACAGAATTTTGTGACAATGATTTTTCAAGTTTTAAATAGTTTTCAAAACCTTTTTTCCCTTCCTCCCAGTTCATAGCTTTCTTTTTTTAATTGTTCTTTTATTACTTTTTATGGCTTTAAAATATTATTCTTGTTAACGTAAGCAATAGTATGTTTCATTACGTTTAGCATTTTATAAAGTTACTATAAAAAATATTAATTTCGAAATGTCTCCAAACCCTGTTTTTACTGATAAAAAGGAGTTTGTAAAAAATTACTATATTTATTTAATGCAAATAATAAAATCAATTTTAACATGAAAATTATAATTATAAACGGTCCTAACCTCAATTTATTGGGATTACGTGAAACGAGTATATATGGATCCGAAAGTTTTGAATTATATTTCGAAACACTTAAAGTAAATTTTCCGGATATAGATTTCTATTATTACCAGTCGAATATTGAAGGAGAAATTGTAAATACAATTCATCAGTTTGGGTTTAATACCGGTGGAATTATTCTAAATGCAGGTGCATACACTCACACTTCAGTAGCAATACGTGATGCTATTGCAGGTGTCAAAACTGCAGTTGTAGAAGTTCATATTTCGAATACTTTAACACGTGAGGAATTCAGGCATAAATCGCTGATTGGTCCTGTATGTAAAGGTTGTATTATGGGTTTTGGCCTTGATTCATATCGATTGGCAATTCTGAGTTTGCTGAAATAGTTGTCAAATTCAATATTTTCAAATCTGTCAGATTTGATTATTTTGAATCCAACGACATTCAGTTAGGTTTAATCTTAATTTCATATTCAGTTCAATATCAATTTAAAGCAGTTTTTAATTCTAATTTTGAAGGTTAAAACAGATCAAAATGAGACAAACAAAAATTGTTGCAACAATTTCAGATCAACGATGCGATGTGCCTTTTATTGAAGCATTGTATAAAGCAGGGATGAATGTTGCACGCATAAATACTGCACATGTTACAAAAGAAAGTGGAATCAAACTAATAAAAAATATACGGGCAGTATCAAGAACTATCGCGATAATGATTGATACCAAAGGACCGGAAATACGCACCTGTAAAATGCAGGTTCACACGGAATTAAAAAAGGATCAGAAAGTAGTTTTTTCATTTCGGAAAATGAATTCCGAAATAACCAACATTTGTGTAAATTACAAGAAGTTTGTTGATGACTTAAATGTTGGGGACAATATTTTTATTGATGATGGCGATATTAAATTCACTGTATTAGAAAAATTTGCCGAATACTTACTTTGTAAAGTCGATAACAGTGGAATCATAAAAAATAACAAAAGTGTAAATGTTCCTGGTATTAAAATAAAACTTCCTTCAATATCAGAAAAAGATAAGGAGTTTATAGCATTTGCCGCCGAGCAGGAACTCGATTTTATAGCACATTCATTTGTGCGTAACCGAAAAGATGTTCAGGATGTTCAGAAGTTACTGAATAAACACAAAAGCCAAATTAAAATAATTGCCAAAATTGAAAATCTGGAAGGTGTTAAAAACATTGATGAAATTTTAGAAGAAGCATATGGAATCATGGTTGCCCGCGGAGATCTTGGTATAGAACTTTCAGGCGAAAAAATTCCAACAGTACAGCGAAATTTAATTCGCAAATCAATTCTGCAGAAAAAGCCGGTGATAATTGCTACTCAAATGCTTCACTCTATGATAGAACATCCGCGGCCAACACGTGCCGAAGTAAGTGATGTTGCCGGCGCCATATATTCGCGTACCGATGCAATAATGTTAAGTGGTGAAACTGCTTATGGAAAATATCCGGTTGAAGCTATTGAAACGATGGTAAAGATTGCCAAAGAAGTGGAACCTGATCGGGATAAAAGATACGATGTGATACTCCCTCCAATAAAAAATGAAATTCCGGCTTACCTTGCACAATCGGCTATCAGAGCTGCCAAAGAACTTGAAAACTGCGTTATTGTCACTTCAACTACTACAGGTAAAACTGCACGTTACCTTGCTGCTTACCGATCAAACATTCCGGTTTATGCAAAATGCCATTCTCACAGGGTGGTGCGCGAATTGGCTCTTTCGTTTGGTATTAAACCATCATTTCTTGAAATTAAAAAGAACAAAATGCAAATTCAAAAGGCTGCTGTTCAATCACTTTTAAATGATAATACGATTAATTTAAATGATTTGCTTGTTTATGTTGGCGGAAGATTTGGAGAGGCTGCCAGTGCGTCATTTATTGAGGTCTCAACCGCTGACAAACTTTTTATTAAAATGTCATGAGAATAACCTTTTCATTATTTTCGGTCTGAATGTTTAATATATTGATGATTTAAAACTAAAATATAAAAATGATTACCCGACGTTCATTTGTTTCAAAAAGTGCACTTGCACTTGCAGGATTTTCTATTTCAAAAAAAAGTTCTACTGCAATTATTTCTGAGCATAAAAATAGTTTACCAATAGTTATTTCAACCTGGAATCATGGTTTGCCTGCCAACGAAGCTGCATGGGAAATACTTTCAAAAGGTGGAAATTCATTGGATGCAGTTGAAGCCGGAGTTAGAATTCCGGAAGCTGATCCCAATGTTATAACTGTTGGTTATGGCGGAATACCTGATTCAAGTGGAAAAGTTACCCTTGATGCCTGCATTATGGATGAAAAAGGCAGGGCAGGAAGTGTTGCTTTTTTGGAACACATTAAACATCCGGTTTCAGTAGCCCGTTTGGTCATGGAAAAAACGCCGCATGTTATGCTGACAGGAAAAGGTGCGCTGCAATTTGCACTGGATAATGGTTTTGAAAAAGAAAACCTGTTGACTCCGCAAATGAAAAAAGCATGGAAAAAATGGAAAAAGGAAAAAAAGGAGTTCAATACAAAAATAAATATTGAGAACCAGGTGCTTGAAAACCATGATACAATTGGGATGCTGGCAATTGATAAAGATGGCCGGATTTCAGGGGCTTGCACAACAAGCGGAATGGGTTTTAAAATGCCGGGCAGAGTAGGGGATTCTCCAATTATTGGCGCAGGTTTGTTTGTTGATGGCGAAGTGGGAGGTGCTGCAGCAACAGGATCTGGCGAATTGGTAATGAAAACAGTTGGCTCATTTCTGGTGGTTGAATTAATGCGTAACGGGATGTCGCCCACCGAGGCATGTGAAGAAGCAGTTCATCGTATCGCCAAAAAAATACCTGCACTACCAGCAACACCAGGTTGGATTTATTGCAATAAACAAATCCAGCTGAATATGGTTCTTATTGTATTCAGCCGGGGTTCAATTTTGCCGTAAAAACTGAAAACAAAACAGCTTTGGAAAATGCTGAAACGTGGATGAAAACCTTGTAACGTATTTTCTATTCAATAATCACCTTTTTGTTTAACACTCCTGAATTTGCAATTTCAAATCTGAAAAAATAAATCCCCGGTAAATAACCTTTTAAATCAAGCCAACTTGTAGCAAAACCTTTTCCTTCAAAAACTGTAATACCTGCGATATTAAATATTTTTAAATCGGCAGTTTGATGTTGTAAATCGATAAAAATTTTATTGCTGGCAGGATTTGGATAGATTGTGATATTAGATAATGAAATATCATTGGTTTTAACCGGAATCAATACTTCCAAAGTAATTGTATCGGACTCCAATGTTAATTCAGGGAAAAGTGGATTCGAAACAGAAAGTGTGTAAAACCCACTGTCAGATAAAGCAGCATTTTCAATGATAAATGAAGGTTTATTCGTATTCTCAAGGATTGCACCGTTTTTATGCCAGATGTAAGAATCGTTGCTGCCCTGAGTATAATTATGGAATTCAAGAGTAATCGAATCATATTTGTAAATTGCTGTATCTATTTTATCTCCAATCATGGCTTGAGGGGAGTAAATAAATTCATCAATCGAATTCAATTTCATAGACAAAGTTTCTAAATCACTGAAAGTGAATTTATTGTTCGATAAATTTAGCCAATTTAGTGAATCAAAATCTACAATAAAACCTGCGGCATTTCCACTTAGATTTAAACCTGAAAGATTTAATGCTGCTACATGCCCGTTTTCAACAAAAATCCTGTCCCAATCTTTTACCGAATATGAAATGGTATCAAGCCAGTTTTCACGTTCATTCCATTTGTCGCCTTCGTTTAAATTATAAAGTTTTGACAGGGCAAGAAATTCTGAAACCGGAACTCCCGCACCTTTTATTTTATCAGTTACACTGAGTGAGATAAGTTTACTTTTCAACGTTAATTCTTTGGCAACCGGATTTGTAACTTTACAAAAATATTTACCGGCATCGGAAAGTTGCAGATTCGAAATCTTTAAGGTTGAATTTATTGCTCCGTGTATTGCTGAATTGTTTTTGTACCACTGATATTTATCGGAAGGGGCGGGGTAATAGTTTTGTATCGAAAAAATAATCGAATCATTTGTATATGCAATCTCTGTTTTGCTTTCTCCAATCGAATCCTGTGGGTAATAAATGAAATCTTTAAAATCGTTGAAGTTACTCCAGGAAAAAATGGCTTCAATATCATTAAACTGAAGCTTGTTACCACCTAAATACAAAGTATCCAACTCAAGTAAATCTGCCATTTCATCTGGTATTTGGCGATTGTTATCAGTCTGTTCGTTTTGAGTTATAAGTGAAGATTTATTCCATTCGATTTGACCGATAAAATTGTTGTCGATATCAAAACGGTTGATGTTTTGAAGTTTTTGAAGTTCCACAGGCAGGGGGCCAACCAGTTGGTTATGACTTAAATCCAAAATTCTTAAATTAATAAAATCGCCAAAACTTGCAGGTACTGTTCCTGATAATGAGTTATGTTCAAGATTTAGAGACCATAGGGCTTCAAGATTGGCTAGTTCAGCTGGAATAGAACCAGTTAGCTTATTGTCGCTAAGGGACAAGAAATTCAAATTCGTATTATTTTTTAATTCCAAGGGAATTGATCCTTCAAGTTCGTTTTCGTCTAATTCTAAATACCTTAAGGTTCGAAAGTTGTCCGATTTCGCTTGGTATTACACCTGTTAAGTTGTTTTTAGTCATAATTATGCAGCTCAACTTTGAAAGTTTATTTATCCAGGTAGGAAGACTTCCAGAAATATTGTTTGCATGAAAATGAATTTCTTCTAAGATCTTTAAATCAGTCAATTCCTTTGGTAATGTACCCGAAATATTGCATGAATCCAATGCTATCCATTGAACATGATTATTTTTCACTTGAATTCCATACCAATCGCCAACTGTGCAAGTAATTGTGTCTAGCCAATTTTCTTTTTGAAACCAATTTTTTCCATTGTTTGTTTCATAGAATTTTTTTAATGCCAAATATTCTGAAAGTGGCACTCCTGCTCCGTGTACGTCATTAACTTTCAAATTAATTATACTTGTTTTAATCTCATAACCAGTAGCAAATGAATTTGAAATTCTACAAATATAAGTCCCTTCGTCAGACAGTTGTGGATTGGGTATCACCAAATCTCTGCCGTTTGCGCCGGGGATTGGGACATAATTTTTTTCCCACCGATAAATATCCGAATCACCGGGCAGATAATTCAGATTTGATATTGTAAAACTTTTATTTGGTTCAGTCCAAAGCTCGGTTTGCACATACAAAGGATATTGTTGTCCGTAAATATAATTTTCAATACTACTGAAATTACTCCATTTGAAAACTGATTCAATATCGTTAAACATGAATAGATTCTCTTCTAACGTTAAAATACCGTAATGACTTTATTTCAGAAAGTTCATTTGGTATACATCTTTCATGGACCGGAATACCGTTGATAAATCTTGGCCCTAAACGATTCGATGAAAGATTCAATATGGATAATGATTTTAAGTTTCTTAGTTCTGCCGGAATATACCCGGTTAAAAAATTATTTTGAAGCCGAATAGCTGTAACATGGTTATTTTCAACTGTAATTCCGTACCAATCGTTAACTTCAAAATTTGTAGTATCCAACCAATTGGTTTTAAATGACCAGTTATTTCCATCCGTAGAATGATATAACTCTACTAAAGCATTGTATTCTGAAATTGGAATACTTCCCGCAGGCTGACTGCAATCTTCTGAATATCTGACCCACTCATCTTTGTGCCATTCAAGGTATCCGTTTGAAGCGGCAAAATCATCAACCTGAATACAGGTAAGATTTGGATTATTTTGTGCTTTCATTTCATGTCCGTCACTTGTCATTTGCCAGTTGTTTCCTGTTTTTAAATTTAACTCTGATAAATTATTAGTATAGCAGTACAAGGTATTAAGTTGTATATTATTGCTTAAATCAAGAGAAAGGATCTGATTATTACCACAATGGAGTACAATTAACTGATGGTTTAAGTGTAAATCCAATTTTGTTAATTTGTTATACGGGCAGAAAAGGTTGGCAAGCTCCAAATTTGAGGTGACATCAATATATGCAAGTTGGTTAATTGAACAATCAAAGTATGATAGAACCGGATTATGACTAAGGTCAATGGAGTTTAATTGATTCTCAGCACAATCTAATGTTTTAAGATTAGCAAGGGAATCAACAGCGAGATCAGATATCTGATTCTGTCTGCAACCAACAGTAGTTAATTGTTTGTTATTGTTCAAATTTAGCTGTGTAATAGTATTGTTTTGACAATAAAGCGACTTAAGATTAATAAAATCTTCAATTCCCTGCAGACTTGAAATATTTTTATCACTTACATCAAGGCTGGTTATTTCTTGTATTGCGCTGGTAAAGATTGAATCATTAGGTTCCCCTGAATCATACCCCAAATCAATTAAAGCCTGTTCAAAATTGTCATCGGGTACAAAAGTATTTTGTGCGTTTGAGTCGATTACTATAAAACATAACATACTGATTGTGAAAATGAAACATTTGAGGTTCATGATAGGTTTTTTTGATGTTTTGTTATTTATCAACTTTACTAAATGAAAATCCAATTCTGTTTAGAGGAAGTAAAAATAACAAAAATATATTGTGTAAAATCCGGTAGAAATATGTTAAAAAGCATAAAAAAAGCCATTCATCAATGGATGAACAGCCTTCTTAAATCTCTTACGTTTTAGCTTACCAACGGTTTCCACCGCCGCCGCCACGGCTGTCGTCTCTGCGTCCGCCACCGCCACGGTCATCACGGCGTTGGAATCCACCACCACCGCCACGGTTGTCGTCACGGCGTTGGAATCCACCGCCACCGCCACTACCACCGCTTCTGCCCTGGTAGCCACCGCCACCGCCGCCTCTGCTTTGGTATCCACCGCCGCCGCCGCCACCGCTTCTGCGTGGGCGTTCTTCACGATCATTGGCTTCCTTTACCACAATTTCTTTACCATCCAATTCAGTTTCATTAATGGCGGCAATAGCAGCCTTCGCTTCTTCATCGTTTGGCATTTCAACAAAACCAAAACCTTTTGAGTTACCGGTTTCTCTGTCAATAATAACTTTGGCAGATGTTACTTCTCCATGTGCAGAGAAGAGTTCTTGTAATTCGTCACCTGTTGTAGATGAGCTTAACTTTGCAACAAATAAATTCATAAAAATTTAAACAATAATGAATAATAAAAAATAATAATTTGGAAGGGTTTCTTATTGGAGATTTGATTTTTCATGATTAAGTTTTCAATAAATAAATTAAAATTTTAAAACCAAGTTAAACCCCTAACAATAAAACTTTTAAACTTCTTAATGCAAATAAAAGGACTATTTGGCAAATTCACTACACTTTGAGGTTATTTTTTAATTTTTATTTGAATATATTTTTTTTAACCGTTATAAATGCATGTAAATTATGATTTTATAAAAAGTTAGGTTGTATTTAATAAATGGATTCTGTATGTCAGGTTACACAGCAAATTATTCATATTTATAAATAAAAAAACCTTCCCAAAGGAAGGTTTTGTAAGGTGAGATTTGGATTTATAAATAAGGGTAAAAACCCTAATTCTTCAGGTATTTAAAAAAAATGCGATTTTAATAACCAGAGTGCTGCGAAATTATATTTTTATTTCGAAGAATATTCACAACTGCATCTACAATTTCATCATCTTCAAGTGAAGCATAATTAAAAATTACGTCAAAATCGTTGTTCTCAGCTTTTCTTCCAATTATCTTTTCTATAAAAGAATCTCGCTTTTTATCCATTTCATTGATATAATCCGAAGCTTCCGCCTGGCTGCAATCATTGATCTGCATAACCCGGCTTATTCTCCATTCGACCGGTGCTTCCAACCTAATATTTAATTTATTTGGAATATTTTTCAAAATTACACCTGCCGAACGACCTACAATAATTTTTCGTCCATCAAAAGCTAAACGACAAACAATTCCTTTCAAAATCTGAATTAGTTTTTCATCTAATATGTCGTAAACCTTTTCCTCTGTAAACGCTTTTGAAACTTCATTCAACATTGAAACAGCTTCTTTTTTGTCATCATAATCTCCTGCTTCAATTTCGCGAATCATTTCCTTGACAGATTTTGCAAAAACTTTTTTATCAACCCATTCCCATTCTGCATCAGTTTTTGTTTCCGACATGTAACTGTAACCCGTTAAAATCTTGGAAAGCTTTATGGCAAGTCTCTGTGCAGAGCAGCCAGCCTGTCGTGAGATTGTAACTACCGGTCCCGGAAAATCACCGGTTTCAAGATTGTAACTCGAGAAAGTATGCAAATAGTTGTTTACAAGATTTTCCATTTTTATGAAGATTTTATGAATCAATAAATTAATTTCGAAATTACAATCAAATATTGTTTTTTTGTTATGATGTATAAACCAAATTCAATTAATTTAGATGTTATTCAACAAGTTTTTGTAGAAAAGTTGAAAATCATATGGTAAAAATTGAAAAAGTATATAATGAACTACCCTATTAAAACAGCAATTGCCTCTTTTGGCATGTCAGGACTCGTATTTCATGGTCCGTTATTAAAAGTGAATAAAGGATTTGAAGTAGTTAGTATTTTGGAACGCACAAAAAACATTTCCAACAAAATGTTTTCCGAGGCAAACATTGCCAGAAGCTATAATGATATTCTTGAAAATCCTGAAATAGAACTGGTGATTGTGAATACACCAGATCAGTTTCACTTTGAGATGGTTAAAAAAGCATTACGCAGTGGAAAACATGTGGTGGTGGAAAAGCCAATTACGCAGAAAAGTGGTGAAGCAGAAGAACTTATTCAATTGGCAAAAGCAAATGAGTTGATTTTTACTGTATTTCAAAACCGGCGTTGGGATGGCGATTTCAGAACAGTGCAAAAGGTGTTGGCTGAAAAAAAATTAGGTCGAATTATTGAATTTGAATCACATTATGATCGTTATCGGACTGCAATTACTCCAAATACATGGAAAGAGGAAGCGGATGAATTTGGAGGCGTGCTGTACAATCTCGGTTCTCATATGGTCGATCAGGTTTATGTGTTGTTTGGAAAACCAAAGTCAGTTTCGGCTCATTTAAAAATTGTTAGAACGGGAGGGGAAGTATCCGACTATTATGATATCAGGCTTGAATATGAGAAGTTTTCTGCAATCCTCAAATGTTCGTATTTGGTAAAAAGCCCCGGGCCGCGTTATAGTGTTTATGGCGAATATGGTACATTTCATAAATATGGGATTGATCCGCAGGAAGAGATGTTGAAAACGGGGAAATTGCCAGTTGGAGAGAATTGGGGAACAGAACCGGAAACGGACTGGGGAACTCTTTTCTACGAAAAAAATGGTGTCGATTACAATGAGAAAATTGAAACCCTTCCCGGAAATTACAATCTATTTTACAACAATGTTTACGATGCAATCAGAAACGGTGCAGAACTTTTTGTAAAACCGGAAGAAACGCTTGAAGTTTTAAAAATATTAGAAGCTTGTGTAATAAGTAATAATGAAAGGCGCGCTGTAATTTTATAAATTGTGCGCAACCTTTAATCTGCCAATTCCATCTAAAACTAAAAACCAATTGAATGAAAATCTTTAACCTGATTTTTCTGTACCTTCTTTTATATATTCCACTTAAATCAAAAGCTCAAATGGAAGCAGCAGTTTGGTCTGTTGGGGGAGGATTTCAAATTAATTTTAAATCAGGTAGTTTTGAATTAAAAACTTTCGACCAAAACAAAGATGTTAACGCTACAATATGCGACAAAGAAGGGAATTTGATTTTGTTTAGCGATGGATATTCGGTTTCGAACGGAAAAAACGAATTGTTAATCAATGGTGAAAATCTTATTGAAGAAAACAGTGTTCTTATTCCCGGAGCACAACCCGTTTTTATTCCTTATCCCCAAAAAGAAGGCCATTATCTGTTAATTTATGAATCTGTTTCCAATCCCTCTCTTTACTCAATTAAAGACAAAAAAGTTGTATATGCAGAAATTAATGTAAATGCATATGCGGGAAGGGGCGAGGTGATTTCAAAAAATATTAAAATTCATGGAGATTATCATTCAACAATTACTGTTGCAGGTTACTGTAACAACAGTTATTATTGGCTGCTTATTGATTCCAATGACAATGTGAATAATAATGTAAAACGAGATCGCATATTTTTTTACAAAATTGACGAAAACGGAGTTAACCTTATACCAAAAATTAATGAGGATATTAATATTGGTAATTCCAACGGATATAAATTTTCGCCAAATGGAGATAAATTCAATTTCGTTTACCAGGAAAATACCGGAAACGGTTTGGTAAATGCAATGGCTGACTTCAATTTTACCACAGGAGAAATGTACAACATAAGGCAAATTGGCAGCGACTTAAACAATCAAAATGAGTTTTCTCCTGACAGTAAAATGTTCTATTTTTTTTCCAGGGCAAATTTGATTCAGGTTAAAGTTGATTACAGAAGTTCAGGTTTAATTGAGAAATCGAAAAAGATTGTTAAAGTGCTGGAAAGCGATGAAAATGATCTTTATCCGGGCGGATATATGCAAATTGCCCCGGATGGGAAAATATATTTTTATTATTATGACATTCATGCAAAAACAACTAAACTCGGCAGAATCAATAATCCTAATACAGCTGGTGATGACTGTGATGTGGAATTAAATTTGCAAACAGTAAATTCGGGGTATCCGTTCCTGCCGAAGTTTGTTACAAGTTTCTTTAGGGATAATAAAGATTTAGTTTTAGATGAAATTAATGCAGAGGCCGGACCTGACCTTGTGTTGTGTCCAAAATCATCCGGTAAAATAGGTGCAAACACTAATTTCAATGCGTTTTATCACTGGTATCCTGAAGCGGATATTGAAGATCCATTTACTGCTGTTACGACTATTGTTGCCCCTCGAAACAATAATACATCTGAAACACATAATAAAACTTTGCGTGTAACCGACGAAAATTGCTGGGTAAATTTCGATGATATAAAAATTAGTATATCGCCCATTCCTAAAAAATTGCCCATTGATGGTAGTTGGTCAGTTTGCCCGTTTGTTGAAGCGGTGGATTACTGGACAGTGAAAGATGGGAATAAATTGCAATGGCTTGTGAATGGCGGCGAAATTGTTTCAAATCCTTCAACTGAAAGAGTAAAAATTAACTGGGGGGAAACCAACTCAACCGCTTCTGCAAGTGTTTTCTCAACAAATAAATATGGCTGCATTTCCGATACTTCGGTTTTTCCGGTACGGATCAATGTTGAATTGATTACCGAAACCCCAAAAGGTCCGGCAAAAATTTGCATTGCCGAAAGCTCAAATGTCGAATATCAAATCAGAAATACAAACGGTTCGGTTTATGAATGGTTTCCGGATGCAGGGGAAGTTGTTGCGGGACAGGGTACAAACAGAATTGCTGTGAAATGGAATGGTGCCGGCCAACATAAAATTACAGTTGAAGAAACAAGTGTTACAATCGACACCATTTGTTTTGGTGAATCTGAACCCTTTTTTGTTGAAATTGTAAATGATAGTTTGGACATAGTTTTACAAAATGTTTCATTCAATCTTCAGAATAATTTAATCCTGAATTATTCTTCAGATAAACTTCAAGACCATAAACATGCATTATATCTTATCAAACAAAATGAATCAGGCAATGCAACAGAAATAAATATTTCGGATTTATACGACGGAGATGTAACTGTTTCACCAACTTCAAATACATTTTATACTGAAGTAGTTAGTCTGAAGGTTACTAATTCGTGCGGCGAAACTTTTTTATCCAACCAATTGCAAACAATCGTTTTAAATGGTTTTAACGATGAATTTAAAAATCAAATTGAACTAAACTGGAACATCAATCAATTTTGGGAAAATGACAATCTTGAACATGAAATCTGGCATTCAGTAAACGGGATTGATGGATGGAAAAGGATGGAAAAAATTGGATTGGAAACCGAATTTATATTTCAAATAAAAGAATTGTCGCTGACTCATTTTTTCAGGATAAATGAAATCAACAACGATAAAAACCTTGAATCATGGTCGAACACAATTAAAATTGAAGTTAAAGATGACTTAATGATTCCCGATGTTTTTACACCAAACGGCGACGGAATAAATGATGAGTGGGAAATCAAAAATATTTATTTCCACCCCTTTAAGCATGCTACTGTCTTTAATAAATATGGGGAAAAAGTCTTTGAGTGTAAAAACGAATACATTCCGTGGAATGGGAAAATAAAAGGAGAGATTTTTCAGGGGACCTATTTTTATCAAATTGCTTTCGAGGGTGAATCAGTGAGATACGGACAACTTACAATTTTACAATGAATAATACAATAAGCGTATTTGTGATTGTCTTTCTGTTCGCTACACAAAAAATTAGTGCACAGGATTTTCCGTACCATTATTTCTCGGCCTCAAATCCAATGATAAACAACCCGTCATTTGCTGCAGCTGAAAATGAAATAAAAGCTGATGCAGGAAGCTACAATTTATGGGCAGGCGGGTTTAATCCACTTAATGATTATATGGTCAGTTTTTCAATTTCACCTGATTTTGGAAAGAAAAGAAAGCGTTCGTCATATGATTCCAGGGTCGGATTGGGAGCTATTTTTTTGAATGAAAAAGTTGGACATTTTTCGCAGAATATCTTCCAGTTAATCTATGCTTATCACATTCCGCTCGACAAATCATCTTTCCTTTCGCTTGGTATTTGTGGGGCGGTGGAAAATCTTAATATTGATGTTAATTCACTTTCGCCTCTTTATCCCGATGATCCGCGAATTATAATGGGCAACAACAATGCGTTTTTAATTGATGGTGGTTTTGGTGTTGCGGTTCATGGTGAAAAATATCTTGTTTCTTTTTCGGCCATGAATTTGGCTGCCGGTGATTTTAATTTTAACAATAATTCGGCAGCAGAAATCCAAAACTACAGAAAGTTTTATTTATCAGGTAACTACAGCTTTAAACTTGGGAAAAATATATATTTACAACCTGCCTTTACTTTGCGAAATTCGCGAATAAACAACTTTAATTACGATGCAATTTCTGCCATTGATTTTAAGTGGTTTACATTTGGAACGGGTTATCGCAGTGAAAAATCAATTTTTATTTTTACCAAAATACCTTTTAATGATTTCTATTTTGCATATACATCAGAAAATCCACTTACATCTAAACACATGATCGGTAATGGCCACTTATTTTCGTTTGGCTGGGAAATAAAAAATGGTTTCTAAATTGTTCAATCCATGTATTCTGTAAAAAAATTAAACCGATTTTACAATCTTCTTTTTCCGGTGCAACTTCCACCAAAGCATGAAACCACTGATTAAAACAAGCAAAATACAAATTCCCGCAAGGGGGACAATCAAAATATAAAAGGCTCCGAGCCATTTTTCAAAAATACGACCGGTATGCATTTCAAGCGCTACATTCCACAACGACATTGGCGAAGCTTTTCTTATTTCATCTGTCATTTCAGGCAATGAAGAAATATTATCAGTGAGCACCAAACTTTGTACACCATTATTATAGTCGAACCAAAATGCATTTTCTTTTCCTGTAACCAGACCGGCTGCCATATTTGCACCAATTGGACTTTGCATTCCTTCAGGTTCAACATAAGCTTTTTTTGTGAAGAAGTCGGCAACAGCCCCGTTTTCTATATTCCATAAAAACATTCCGCTAAAAGAACCTACCAGGTAAATTTTATCGCCTATTGGATTAAAAACATTAAGGCCCATAACACTTACCGGAGGTTGTGAAAACGCGGGTTTCATTTTTTTGCTTAGTGTTTCTTCAGCAAAATAAAAACCGTCGGCAGTAGAAAATATATACTGTTTTGTATCATCATCCCACTGAACTCTCCGCATTTTATCAAACCACGGATTTGGGCTATCCATGTGGGTTCCGGGAATAATGCCTATTTGTTTACCGGCAATGGCAATTAAAAGCGGGGGCCGCAGGTGCATTCCTGCAAATGTGTTGATAATGAGAAATAAAACAAAAACATAACCCACCACATTGTGCCAGTGTAAATTGGTTTTTTTTACCGAAACAAATGCAGCAATTTCTTTAGCTTTCTTTTTCCGTCTTCGGATAATTTTTGGAAAAAAGAAATGCAGCAAACCTGTAACCGATAACAAAATGGTAACCAATCCCAGCAAGTCAACCAACAATTTTCCGGGCAAACCCAGCAATTCCCCGCTGTGCAATTGCCAAAATGTTTCAAATAAACCGGTTAGTCGCTTGTAACCAACAGGTTCAGGAAGTTGTATAATTTCAAAATCGATACCGTTCGAGCTTTTTAACAAATAGTGGCGTGTTAAAACCAATAAAGTATCATCTTTTAAAGCTACATCAGCAATCCTGTCTTCGTGAACTGCAAGTTTTATTTTCTCCCATTCACTTCCTTTTTTTCTTTTGTAAAGTCCTAATTGGGTTCCGGCAAATAACATGTTTTTATACTGAATCACCGTGTAAATCTTACGGTTGTCAATTCCTTTTGGAAATCCCTGATTGAAATCATCGAAAGTCTTAAAATCATCATCAGTTTTCCAGATACCAATGTTGCCGTACATGAGGTTTGTAATACTGTCAATTTCAACAGAACCGCGCACTGCCGCAAGATTCCAATTGCTGTAGGTATAATTTGATGGTAATAATTTTCTTGAAACATCAATTGGCGAAAACAGTTGCCGGTGGTTCATTATTATTCCTGAAAAGGCAAAAACTATGGCGAAAAATGCAATAATAATTGCCGGCCATTTATGCAGTTTTTTAAATATTTTAATTCCCAAATTTTTTTTCATAACAACATAACAACAAGAACTTTACTCTATTTTACAAAAGGATTAAAGTCAATTAAATACAAAAATGTCCGCAAATATACCATTTATAAACGCAGGGTTAACTGAAAGCATTATGTATGCCCAGTGAATTCCTTTTTTACTATCGCCACTTTTTATCAGTTCCATTCTTTCTGATGCAAACATGGTTGACCAACCAGCACCTAATAATATCCCCAATAAAATCGCGAAAATCAGCATCACAGGAAATCTCCATTTTGGCGAAGGAAGTAGTTTTTTCAACATTTTAAAATAGGTTTTAATAAGGACACAAATATGTTGTTGTTTGTATATTCATTTTGTAACGAATGTTACATTTTGCACAATACGTGTATCTTTTGAAAAGTTATTTAAAATCAGAATAAATAAGGTTTTTATGTTTTTCAGCTATACATTCTAATAATCATAACATTTCAATATTGTTAATTTTGTTGTTGGAAATTAAGTCAACAGCTTTAACCAAACCAAACATTTGACATTTGCGAACCAAAAATAGCTAACAATGAATAAAATAGTCTTGTTTTCATTGCTGATTGTATTTTCATTACATTCTTTTTCACAGGGTTTTGTAACTGCAAAAAAGGTAAAGGTTGATTTGGCGGGCTTTGTGCGCAACGATTTTATCTTAGATTCACGTCGCAATTTTGATGCGTGTGATCATCTGCTGGAAATGTACCCGCTGGAACCGGTTTACGATTCAAACGGAAAGGATATTAATGCTCAGCCCAGTGCTCAGTTTTTGAATACATTTTCAAGAATTGGGACAAGTTTCTCGGGTCTTGAAATGGGTAAAACAAAAGTAAGTGCTTTTATCGAATTTGATTTTACAGGAGGAACAATGACTCCAACTGTAAGATTGCGACATGCTTATACCGTTATTGACTGGCCAAAATCAAAACTATTGATTGGAAGAACCTGGCATCCAACTTTTATCGAAAAAGTATATCCGGCTACATTAAATGAAAACACCGGACTTCCATTCCAGGTATTTAACCGAAGCCCCCAGGTGCGTTTAACACATACTTTCGCAAAAGGATTTGATTTTATTGCAGCTGCAGTATATCAGTACGATTACAGCAACACCGGCCCATCGGGGAAAACTTACCAATATCAGCGTGATGCATTAATTCCAAACCTTCACGGACAGATTCAGTATTACGATAAAAATTGGGTGTTGGGAGCTGCATTCGATTGGAAATCTATACAGCCACGTACTTCAACTACTGGTACATCAGGCACATTTGTTACAAGTGAAAAGCTGAAAACATGGGCTGCTTTGGCTTATATAAAGTATTCAAAAGAAAAGTTTATGGTTATGGCAAAATCAATGCTTGGCCAAAACATGTGTGAAAGTCTTTTGCCCAGTGGTTATGCCGTCGCTTCTTTGGATACATTAACAGGCGCAGAAACTTATACTCCTCTGAACCATGTTTATAACTGGTTAAATTTAACTTATGGAAATGCGTGGAAAGTTGGATTGTTTGCAGGATATTTAAAAAATTTAGGTACTTCAGAAAATCCTGTTGGCCCCTTTTATGGAATGCCATATTCTTCGGAAATTGCTTTTATGTATAAAATTTCTCCCCAACTGACATACACATACAAAAATTTTATGTTTGGTGCTGAAATAAGCTGGACAACTGCTGCATATGGCACTACAGATATTGGCAACAAAGGAAAGGTAAAAGATACTGATAATGTGACCAACTTTAGAAATATGATTTCTGTTGCATATAAATTTTGATGTGGTGTTAAAATTTGAAATTTTTTTAAGTAACTTATGATTTAATTTTAACTAAAAAAATATGGCATTCGAAATATCAGTTTTCCTAAAAAACAAAATTGCCCATTTTGAGGAAATCACGCGAAATTTAAGAGAAGCAGGATATAAACATTCGCTGTTTGACATTAACCAACATCAATCATGGCTGGGGTGTATTAAATCTTTTGGTTGATGAACCGGAGAAAGCATATCAGGTTTTAACAACTTCAGGAAATTCTGTGGTTTTACGTGAAGTTATTGCACTTGAAATGAAAGACGAAGCGGGAGGGCTTGATGAGCTCCTTTTAAAACTGTCAAAAGCTGGAATTCACATTGAAAGTGCATATACGCGATTGATTACAGATGACAAGATAGCAATATTATTACTTGAAGTGCCTGATTATATTGAAGCTATACAGCGGTTAAAAAGCAGTAAAATACCTGTTGTTGACGAAAGGTTAGTTTACGGTAAATAATTGATTACAAAATCAGTTATTAACGGAAGAAAAAAAGGATACCATCCGATCTCAATTTCAGAAATACGGATAGTATCCTTAAATAAGCCAAATTCCTTTTCCTTCAGAATTTCATGTTTTACAAATAAATGGTACTTCCACAAGTGGCGAAGTCCTTAATATCCTGAACATTCCCAACTGGCTTTTTAATGGGTCGGTAGAACCTTTTTCCGGTGGATTTTGAACATCAAGAACATTATGTATCATTTCATTTGCAACAGTTTCATTAAAAACCACAGCTGTTTTATCTAATAATTTGCGAGCATTGTTCCTGAAATTGTCGATGTGTTCAAAAGCATTTGTAATATGTCCGAAAACTTCCACAGTCAAAACACTTAGCGATGAATCACGGGGTAAGCCATACAAGTCGAGCATTTGTCTTACATCAGAATTTTTCCAAACGCCAAAGGCTTGTTTTGTGCTTTCTTTTTCCCATGCAATTTGTTGAAAAGCGTTTGTAATTAGTAATTCGTTTGTAATATTTACTGTTGGAAGCCCTCTTTCTTTCAGGTAAAGGTTTTTTTCTTCCAAAGAGTTCAGTATTGCCGGTATCATTTCTTTTTCGCTTCTCTGTGGTAAGGGTTTGAGTTCCATTTCATTCAGTAAAATATTTCTGTAATCCAACCCATCCGCTTGTTTTACCTGCGCGTACAGCAATGCCCATATGCTCGTGTGTGGTGGAGAGGCAGTAACATTTTTACCGTTATAAACTGCGGCTGCATAAGGTGAATTTACCGAAATTACTTTTTCGTTTCGATTCAACATGCATGTAAGAGTTGGTGCCGGATGCTGTAATCCTGAAACACGCAAAGCCCTGCCAAATCTGCCTTGCGCGGTGCTCCACAATTTATCGGTATGTCCGTACCTGAATTCGTAAGTGTACATACCAAAAAGCTCAGGGCTTTCGTGATGCAAACCCGGTGGCAATGGAAGAATATAATAATGCCTGTTGGTATCTATGGATTTTTCCATTTTTTGCATGGCATCCAAACCGGCATGATCATGAGCACTTTCAGGCGTTACAACTCTAATATATTCCGGGTTAAGCGAAAGTGGTTTTTCTTTGGGCAAATCCATCAGTGAGGGATGATTGTTGCTGATTAACTGGTCGGGGCTATATGCCAGTACCCGGCAGAAAAGCGCATCACTCTTGTCTTTTGGTGCTTTATCGAATTCTAACCATAAATAACGGGTTCGTGCTTCGGTTGCAGAGTATTTTTCATTTCGATTGTAAGGACTTAATGCTACTCCTGCACCAATCAATTTAGGCGTTTGTGAAGGGTTGATGGTGGTAGGTAACTCGATGGCTTGGGTTTCCAAAGCAGCATCTGCAAGTGGGTTAAGATCTTCTTTAAACTGTGGTTCAATTAAATATTGCACTTCAATTGTTTCAGGAAACTGGCCTTCCGCAGGTTTATTGTCAATTACATCAATAAATACAATCCTCGTATATTCCCTGTGAACAAGTCCATCTTTTCCCTTTTGGATGGCCTGGAATGAAGCTACTTTTTTCAGTTCCAAATCGCCAATAAAATCGTAGTTTTTATTTTCAATTGGATCAATATCATTGCCCATCCGTCTTCTTCGCCTGATGTGAAAACTGCTTGGTGCGAGGCTATCCCAACTCCAATCGCGACCAATATACAGTGTTGTGCATACAAGCCAGTGGTCATGTAATTCGTGTTTATTGGCAAAAGTAATGCTGCTGTTATCAGGCGACATACTGTGCCGGATCATGCTGCTGCACCAGAATTGCAAACGTTCGCCATTTTCAGAAAGCAAAGACAACTCTTTTACTTTTACATCCAATTGGTCGCCCAACCGGTGCACAATGTCGGGCATTCCGTCGTTACCCCCCTGTAATGTTTTAAACAGAATTGGATCAAGATGAATCGTAATGGGGTCGGGTTGAAGGTAAATACCTTGCAAGGCTTTTGCATTTTCTGTATCGGTAAAAATATCTTGTTCATTTTCAGATTCCTGCCGTATATTAATTACGGTAGTTTTACCAAACCGTGAATCCAAATTTGAATCTTTAGGATTCAAATGCCCCCAGTAATTTGCCTTTTCTTCGCCAACGGCTCTCATTGTCAAACGAATATTTCTTGCAGTCGGTACAATGATTTCGCCCTCGGTACTAAGAATAAAATCATTGTCAGCAGGAGTTGGAAAAGGTGCTGCTGTATTTCCGAGGTTCAATACATTTACATCCTTATACGTAATTGGCACTTCAATTTCACCTTCAGCAGAGTTTTCATCAAAAGAATTGAACGAGCGTGTTGTTTTGTATAAAGTAATATAATGTTCGCGACCATTGTCACTGGCAAGGTTGTCCATTTTAAGCGTTTCAACTTCTACTTTTATTTCAACTGCAAAAACATCAGGATCAGGAATACCAAATGCTTTTGCTCCCGAAGTTCCGCCAGATGCCTGCTGTGCATTTAAAATATCCTGCACCGAAGCAGCCAGCCTGTCAACTGCATTTGAATATCTTCCGGTATAAACAGCAGCCGGATATCCCAGCAACGGACGAGAAAGTTTCAATGAACTTCCCGCAAAATTGTTGTCATCTGTATTCGATTTTATTTCATCTTCATTTTGAATGGTTACGGCATGTGGCGCAACATATCTTTTAAATTGGGTTTTACCAATGTGGCTGACAGAAAATCCCTGAAGTGTTGGCGTCGTTGGAGAAGGAGTACCGCCGCTAATATCAGAAAGCCTTATGCGGAAGTGGTATTCATTTCCATATTCAAGTTGAGTATTTGTTTCGATTGCCGAATAGGTTTCGCTGATTTTTACAGGTGTATTTTTTTCAGCATCATTTTGATAAATCCGCGCTGCAGTTTTATCGGGCAGAACAATGGAAGTGTTGTTCCAATTGGCAAAATACATGGGCAACCAGTAATTGTTGGCATCTTGTGTTCCATCATAAACTTTTGTGGGATATACCTGGTATGGCAATTCGCCATCATATCCGCCAATTTCAATGTTTTCCAATTGCAGGTTGCCGTTGCTTTTTACTGCGTTCAGCGATTCCCACTCGTTGTCGGCTGCAGTGCTGGTTTTAATGTCAACCTGATAACCCATTACACCAAGTGGTGCATCCAATCGTTCATTTGTATTTTTATCGACAGCCATTTGCCGGAGATACCAAATCAGAATTTGTTCATCTTCCCAACCTAAGCGGATTCCAACTTCTTTTTGCGGATGAAAACCATCTTGTTGTTCTCTTAGAATATTTCCGCTAACAGGCTGATTGGCATGTACTATCGTTGCAAATCCTTCATTAAACCGGGATGCTTCAATATATAGATCATCATAAATGCCTACCGGAGATTCACCGGCTTTCACTACTGGAAAAAGTACAGCTGCAAACAATGTCCGTGCTTCATTTTGTTCAAGAACAGGAATTCTCGCGGCGTACCTTTTTATAAATGGCCCTTTTGTATCGGGCAAGGAATTGATTTGTTCCTGTGCGTAATCAGTTCCGGCTTGAATGTCAACATACAACCAACCACCCTTTTTGAAATCGTCGGCTGCCAGTTGAATTTTAGTTTCGTATATCAAACCTGCCTGTTTAGCCATCAGTGGTTGACGCAGCAAGTGGGCATAAACTTTTCCCCAGCTTACTTTATCGTCTTTAACAAAATTAATGGGTGGTTTTTGGTCGCGTAAGGCACAAAAATAGCTGTTGTCGGTTACTGCATTTCTTAATCTTGGTGCTGTAAAATTGAATGAATTCCGATAGCTCACCGGCAAATATTTACGGATGGCCAGATCACGATCCATTTCAGCTTTTGGCATTGTATGTTTTGAATTCGGATTGACATCGGTGCTTCTTGCTTCATCGATATCGAAATATTTGGGATTTCCGTTTTCATCAACTGCATCGCGCAAAGTTTTATAAATTTCACCCATTATATCTGAATATATAAACGGGGTAACGGGGTTAACAGTCTTTTCATTTGCAGGGATTTTGCCAGGAAATTCATCAGGATTATTTACGACTTTAATTGCGAATTGTGGTTTCACTTCCACAAATGCTTTCGCTTTGTTACCCACACCGTAGTTTGTATTTACTTCATTTAACGGATTTATATTTCGTGGAACAAAAACGATGTTAAGTGATAAAATGCCGTTGGCATCAACGCTTTGAGGAAGTGCCATGATTGAAAACCTTGTTTGTTCGAATGACATATTTTTAGGTTTTAAAATGTGATTAAATGGTTTGTATTATGCAATCTGCCTTGATTCTTCCCAGCTTTCGCTGAAACTGATATCGATAATAAAGCAAATACTGATATCTATTGCAAAAGTCACTTGTGCTATGCAATTGGCGGGTGCGCCTGCACCTGTTTTTTCAACGGAACCCTTTGCTTCTATGGTAATTGTAACGCTTACTATTCCTCCCAAAAGTTCAGCCTGGCCTTTAAACAACATAAAGGCTGTTATTTTTACAACCGATCCGCTATCGGCATAAATTTCAATACCTACCATAAACAGCACACTGGCATGGCCCACAACAGGCAATCCAACAGTAATTTGCGCACCAAAACCGAATGCAAGGGTAACGCCTACTTTAGGACTTGTATCGGCTTCGAGTTTTAAATCTACATTTCCAACTGCAAAAATTGTCCCAACGCCCACCGAAACGCACATTACCTGCAAACCCCCATGAAAATTGAAAAAACCACCTGCGGTTGGCAACAATTGACTTGGGTCGGATGTAACTTTCAATGCTGCATTAAAAGATATACCAATCCCTAAACTTGCCTCCAGTTTCAAGGGCGTTTGCGGACTTTCATACAATTCTTTTGTTGGCGGAAAGCGGACAAGCGGAATATCTTTGCTGGCTTCGAATTTATATTCCCAGATATTCGCGCTGTTGCTCATAGCCACTTTTAACCCTTTTTTAAGGGCATCGCCATATTCGCCGGAACTTAAAGAAGACAGGATTTCAAGTATTTTTATTACAGGTTCCAACGCATCGCTGAATTCAATTTCAGGAGTTGGTAAGTTTAAACCTGGTGCGTCGCTTGCATTGCTGCTGCCCAAATCGACCTCTTTTCCCTTTTGCGAATTGAAGTTCCCTTTGATTTTCATGACCTCAGTTAAAGGTCCAATTGACACAACCATTGCCAGATTGTTCATTCTTCCTTTCCATGTATCGGCCAAATCGCCTGCAAACGAATCAACGTCAAAATCAAATTTTCCCACATAATCTTTTTGCGGCTGTCCTTTTGGTTTACTGCTCGCTTTGTATTGAGCAGCAATTACCAACTTGCCGGGGAAATTAATCAATGGATAATCGAATGCAGGCAGGTCAAATTTTATAGCTTTGTCAGCAATACCATTAACAGCTCCTTTTGCCAGTTCATATCCCTGATCCAGTATTTTGCCAGCTTCCTCTTTTGCTTTCAGTTGGAGTACATTAAACACATCTCCGGCATCCGGCAGGTTTATTTTATTGAATGCATCTACGGGATTATTTCCTCCACCAATTCCTTTTAACAATGAAATGGCTTGTCCAAAATTACTGTCGGCATCCCCAATATTCGGAAAAATCCCCTTGCTGTTTAACAGACGGGAAGAATCGGCAAGTAGCGGAGGCGTTTTGCTTAATAATGATTCAACACCATTTTTGAACCCGGGAGTCATAAAAAGCACTTTTTGAGTGCCCATATTTTGAAGAAAGCCAAAATTTATTGTATCGGAATCTGGGGATTTTAGTAAATCCGCAGGGTGGGCAATACGTATAAAGTTTAATACATCGGCATCGCTTACAACTTTGTTCTTTACCCATTTACCTGCACGAATTAAAGGAACGCTCAACTGTTCAGGCAATGGCGAAACGTCACCTGTTCCGCGGTTGTGCTGCACCATTGTCCAACTGCCGTCTTTTGGCATGATTACTGAACCCCGTGATGCACTTACAAAAATATCCTTGTTTGCAGAATCTACTGTTGCGCTAACATCAAACCGGCTGATTTTCATGCGTTGCGGACTTCCCGCAATTTTGAGGATGCAGTTCACAGGTCCTCCAATTGAATTATTTTCTGAATTCAACAATGCAGTTAACTGTTCTTTTGTAATGGGTCTGCCAGGAGGTGAAATCTGCACATATGAAAGTATTCCTTTAGAAGGAACACGGTTGTTTTGCCCGCCTTCAGAAACGTTTTCAAGTTCCACATCAGCATCAAAAGTCGCGGCATACATTTTTGCATCTCCATTACTGAAAATCTTTGGTTGCTCTTTAATATTTCGAACATTAAATAGTCCCCTCACAATTCCGGGGTGAAACTCGAATGGATTGGGTTTTGGCTCTTTCCCAATAACTGTTTTTCCATCAGGACCTAAAATTGGTTTGTTATAGCTAAAGTCATATTTACCATCGCTTTCAGCCTGCCAGCCACTATCTATCCTGGCCACATAACCATTTGCCAGCCTGAACAATGTAATAGTCCTGACTACACGGATTCCCCAAGGGTAGAGCATGCTCTTTACCTGCACAACTTCATGGTTTGTTCGTCCGGTAACCACATTAAACTGGGCCTGGCTGGTTTGTGCAAAAAGTGCTTCTTTGTTAATCCATTCACTGTGCATACTTGCGCCATAACCACTCAAGCCGATGCCTGTTATTGGTACACCGGGTCGGGCAGGAAGGTTACCGCTGTTTGTGAAAAATTCGTTGTTGAATATCTGTGTTGGAGTTCCTGCCAGCGTACTTGCATCTGTATTGTTACCACTGACATCATTGATATTTACAAGTTGAATTGTATAACCTTCAAACATATTTCCTTCGTCATCGGGTGCGAAAGAGGTTCCGGCTGTTAATTCAAGTTGAAGCCCGCCATTGATATAATTTTCAAAAATGGGTTTCGGATTATCAATATTTGGCAATTTCTTCTGGGTCGATTTATTGTCAAGAATCGTAATTCCCAGCATTCCAAAGGGCAGGTTAAAAATGGCAAAAGTTTTCCCATCTTCCTTTGTTTTATACGTTTCAACCAAAAATTTCGACATTGGGATTGGCGAAAGGGTTACCTGTTTTTTACTCAGATTTCCCACCCGGGTAGCAATGCCATCGTTTTGATAATAATTAAAACCAACAGGTGGGTCGTAGGGTGGCGGAAGAGGTACATTGTTATCGTCAACATCTCCTTTTTTGAGTTCAGGATTTGTGAGGTTGAATACAGGTTCCCATGAAATGGCCGGAACAGTAAAAGCCTGCGCGTTCATACCAGCAGTAATCATATCCAGGCCGCTCACCTGGATAGGAAAAACTGAGGCGTTATTCTCGCCGGTAATGTCAATTTTATATTTTTGGGCAATAGTCGCCTGTAAAAGGTTGTTCTGTTTTGCATAGGAAATCCCCATTTGATTGGCTTTGCTGCTAACATCAACCAACGAGAAATCGGTTAAATATAAACCAGCTATTGGATTTCGTGATGACAGCCTGGCTTTTGTCATATTTGCATCTAAAGTCACAGATGAAGCACCTGTTAAATTTCCGGTATCTGAAAAACGGCTGAAAACATCCGGGTTAACTCTTTCCAAATTTGATTCTTCCGTAGTTTCAGTATCTTTTTCAATTTGAAGGTTTGTTGTTAACGGTGCAAAATGAAATGAAACACCCACTTTTATAGTTTCCTCGTCAACGGGTTCCCATTTAACCAACCCAATCAGCCACATCCAAACGTTGCTGCCTCTTTTGGGAACGCTGGCAACAGCTCCCGGTATCGAATTATCGATTTCAAATTGCCTTTGCAAAATACCAAGATTGGCAGCATAAGGGTCGGGGAGGGTAGGAAGATAAGAATACAGCCCAAATCCAAGGTACATTTGACCATGAGTAAGACTTTTTAAATCAGTTGTTGCTTCGGCAAACAAAACAAGGCTATTTGGCGGGGTAACCGTGAAAAGGGCGTTATGCATTGCCAAAGCATATGGTTTGACTTTTGGGATTTTGTCTGCAGGAAGTTTGTTGTCCCACAACATGTTTTCATCCATAACCATCAACAAGGTTTTTATCTTGCTGACAGCAATAATGAATGCAGAGTTTTTTGTTTTCACAGTTACTGCTTCACCGTTTACTTTTACAGGGCGGTCGGTTTTTATATCCCAGTCGCTCAAACCAAAAATCAATTCATCGCCTTTTGCTGCTGTATTGAAAATGAGAAGTGAGTCCTTGTTGTACTTACATTCCAGTGTGGTTCCAAATGTATTTTGTTCGTCATTCCAACCTTCAAATTTTTGAAATGCACCACTTCCGTTACTTATTAAATCGGTAATGCTGATTCGTCCTGGTTCGCCAAGAATAAAGGGGTTTGTAAAAGAAATTGATCTATTTTGAAGATTACTCCATTTTGCATCCAGTCCTTTATCACCTTCAATAATTATAGCACCATTTCCATCGGCTTCAAGCGGATTGGCAATGTCGAGTTTTGTTACTGCCAGCGCCCACCAACTGTTTTTTATTTTGGTTGAACCTGATAAATTAAAGAAAGGCGATTGGCAATCCGCAACAACAAAATCGGTTTCATTGCAATGAATAGGGATTGCAATTCTTCCTATAAATGCATTATAAACACAATTCTGTACATTCTGATAAATGAAATTGTTTTTTTGTCCATAAACTTTCCAGTTGGATGGGCTTAATGCAGTTATTGTTTTAATGTTGTTCTTGAAAGTAAATTGAAAGTTGTCAGGCAAATGATATTCTGAATTTCTTGCATCAATTCCGTACTGACTAGTTGCATCAGTATCAAAAACATCATTTTGTTCAAGATTTAAATTAACTGTAATCTTTGTTGCAGCGCTTACAGTAACATGGTTGTTCAACATAAATGGATCTGCATCCAGTGTTATTGTCCCGCTTTTAACACGCAACCCACAATAGTATTCATCGGGAACATCATTTGCAAATATTTTACTGTGAATCCATACTGTTTCAGGAACAATTGTATATGTTTTTGTAAGTTCTACAGCTTTTGAATTTGGCAGTTGAAACTTGGTTTGTTGAAAAGTAGCATCAAACATAATTACAGGCAAATTCTGCCCCTGAATGTATAAAGAAATCAGTTTTTTTACATTCACAAAATCAAAGTAGTTTGGCCTTTTAAGTTTGTCGAAAACCGGCCCGATTGTAGTGACGCGCACACCAGCAGAGGCAGCAGTTATGCTTCCCATAATTTGTGTTGTTCTGATGGGAACAGTACGAACAAATACATTTGATTCACTCGTTTTTTCACCCTTCCCAACAAGTTCTGCCAGTTCACTGATTTTTTTAAGTCGGTTACTTTGAATATTCGCAGAAAGGAATAAATCACTTTTCTCAAAAACAAACTCCTTACTTTTAATTGTTGCCGGATCCTGGTTTAGAATGGCCATGGCAATTTGTGCCTGGAGTTTTTCGAGATTCTTTTCGTCATCAGCTGAGGAGGAGTGTAAATGCCCGGTTAACATTGCTAATTGAGCAGTGATTTGATTAATTTCCATAATGAGGTTTATTTAAGCATTATTTTACAAATTGAAGAGATTATCAAAAATCTCGTTAAACAATTTACGACAATTATGTCTTTATTTGTTGTGTTTGACTTTATTTAACAAATTTTAATTATTGAAGTAGAATTTAGGATTGAAACTTCTTTGGAATTTTATGCAAAATGACTTATAATTCAAATAACATAAAATTCGAGTTGAATTATTTGAATTGACAATTTCGAAATCAAAGCAAAAAATTGGCTAAAATCCGATAATTTCAAATACTGATGGAAATTTACTAACTTGACAACAGAATTGATTTATAAAACCTTTGATAATTCCTTTGTTTGATTCGATATAAATACACATGAAAAAAATATTGGCTATAGATGACAATGAACTGAACCTCAAACTTCTCTTTCAGATTGTGAAAAAATATTATCCTGAATTTCAATTTTTGCAAGCCACTAACGGAACCACAGGACTTGAAATTGCCAGAAAAGAAATTCCTGAAATTATTTTGCTTGACATTTTAATGCCAGGACTTAATGGTTACGAGGTTTGCGAAATTCTAAAAAATGATTCAAACGTAAAACATATTCCTGTGTTGATGATTTCAGCACTTGGAAGCAATTCAGAAGAACGTACCAAGGGTTTAAATGCCGGTGCTGATGCTTTTGTTTCCAAACCTTTTGCAGTAAGCGAACTGCAAGCACAGATAAATGTGTTACTAAGAATTAAAGGTGTTGAAGATCTTCTTAAAAAACGGAACGAAAGATTGGAGCTTTCCATTAAAACAGAAACAAGCAGGTATTTGAAGGAGGAGGAAAGAACAATCCAAATTTCGGAACATGCAAGGCAATTTTATTGGGAGACTGACAGTAAAGGCATTATTGTGTATGTCAGTCCGGTAATTAAATCCATCTTAAAGATGTATCCCCTTGATATTATGGGGAAAGTAAAATTTACTCAACTTTTTCAAACCGATAAGAAAAACAGCCATATCCAGTTGACTCAGGATTCGGCAATTAAAGAAGCAGAGATAGAACTGACGGTAGGTAAATCAAAACTATGGCTTACTTTCAGCAGCTTCCCTTTTTTCGAAAATAATGGAAATTACGCAGGGACAAGGGGAATTTGTTTTGATATAACGAAACGTAAAATTGCTGATTTGGCGCTTCTGAAAAACATGAAAAGAATTCAGCAATATCAAAAAATCCTTAAAAAAGTTAACAATGAAATTACAACAATTGAAGAGCGCGAAAGACGCAGGATTGCTGAATATTTGCACGACAGCCTGGGGCAAACACTTTCATTGGCTTTCATGAAATTATCATCTATAGATAACCATGATTTTGAACCCGAAGTGCGCAAAAAAATTGATGAAATATATATTTTACTTACAAAAGCAATCAACGAATCGCGGGTTTTAACGTACGATTTGAGCCCGCCGATTTTATATGAACTCGGTTTAACGCCAACTTTTAAATGGCGGCTTGAACAGATTAAAACCATGAATAAGATTGAAACTCAACTGAAAGGGGAAGAAATAAATATTATTGTGAAAAAGGAAATTACAATCTTTGTATACAGGATTGTAAATGAACTTTTACAAAATGTATTGAAACATGCCCGTGCCAGCCTGATTATTCTTGAAATTGCTGAAAAAAAGAATAAGTATCTTATTTCAGTAAAAGATAACGGGGTAGGATTTAAAAAGGAAAAACTCAGTAAAAAGGAAAAACCGGATGGTTTTGGATTAATTAGTATAAAGGAGAGGCTTGAAAGTTTTAAAGGCCATATGTATATAAAATCGGAGCCTGGATTTGGAACATCAGCCACGATTGAAATTCCAGTAAAACCCATAAAAATAAAATCTCATGAAAATTAAAGTTTTAATTGTCGATGATCACCAGTTATTTAGAGAAGGTGTTGTAAACTTGCTTTCCGCAGCTGAAAACATTGAGGTTATTGCGCAGGCTGAAGATGGACTAGATGCTGTTGAAAAAGTTAAACATTTTCAACCTGACGTTGTGCTTATTGATATTGCAATGCCGCGAATGAACGGCATTGAAGCCACAAAAAAAATAAAAGCCCAGATGCCTGAAATCAAAATAATAATATTGTCAATGCATTTGGAGAAGGAATATGTAAAAGGCGTACTTGAAGCAGGCGCCGATGGTTACCTTGTGAAAAATTGCACGTATCATCAGCTGACAGATGCTATACAATCGGTTTACAGCGGTAAAAAATATCTCAGCCAGGACATTACAGATCAGGTTATAAGCGGATATTTGACACCTTCATCTTTGATAGCAAACGATTATGAAAAATTATCGGACCGTGAAAAGGAAATTTTCCTAATGATTACTGAAGGTAAATCAACACGTGAAATTAGTGAAACTTTATTCATTAGCGTAAAAACTGTAAACACGCACAAGCAAAATATTCTAGAGAAACTTCAATTAAAATCAAATGCTGATATCATTAAATACGCATTAAAAAATGGGTTAATTCATCTTGATTAAAAAATTTATCAGAATTTAGATTTTAACAAAGAAGAAATTGGATTTTACTGTTGGACACCAGATTCTGCTTTCGGTTTTTTAGCCCGTTTTTTTACTGTTTTGTTGTTATCGGCAATAATCTGGGCTACAGTACGGGCAAGTTCGCCAAATACAGGTTCATTTACCTGCTGCATCGCTATAAGATACACAATCAGTTTTTCGTTAATAATATTAACAACCACTTTTTTTAAGGCAGTGGCATTTTCAAGCATGCCTTCTTTCGCTTTGTCGCCTTCATAATGAACACGACAGACTTCAAAATCGGTTTGAGCTTGCTTCAAAGCGGCAATTAATTCGCCAAGCCCCGAAAGTGAGGCAATTAATTCCTGAATTTTTAGATCCCCGAAATCCGTTAGCATTGACATGATTAACGCCGACTTAGTAGCGTAACTTTCTTTCACCATCGACATGCCATATTTATCAAACACCTTTTTTACCACGCGTGCCGATTCGTTTATTTCAGGGCTAGGGTGGTAAAGAAACCCAAGTAACATATAATAAACAGAGCGTACTTTTTGGAAACGTGCAGCATCTTTTTCCTTCAGTTCCGATTCGGTTTTCATTCTTTTTACAGAGGTAGTTAACTTTGTTGTTTCAGTTTCGAGAGTTGAAAGCAGAGCGGCCAGAAATGAATCGTTGTATAATCCGCTTAAATTATATGCCCCAATGATTTGCTTCGAAGCATCTCCTATTTCTGTATTTCGGCTTTTTGACATAATTCTGACCATGCATTTTCTGTTTGTTTATTTGTTTTTCACCAGAGGACATCAAATTATTCCCGTTTGCTACAATACATTCTTATTTATTTGTATGGCATATTGCCAATATCAAAGTAATAAATAATTATTAATATAGCATAATGCCATCAATAAAAATATTAATATTTATAATTTTCGCAATATGCCAATTGTATAAATATAAATATATTTAAGTATCGCAAAATGCCAAATTTATAATTTTTAAAATGTAGACATTCCGCAAAATGCCAAATTATAAATTATTAATATATTAAGATATGGCAGTTTGCTGTTTTATTTCAAAACAATAATTACATGTTTGCCGGTTATTTATTCATAACCATATTGGTACACTAATAAATGGCAAATTTATAAAGCTAATTCTAAACAATATTTTTGTTGAAAAGATTGAGCAACAACTGATTTTTGCTTTTAACAAATCGTTTGATGGGTTCTTAAATTCTCCTCCTCCAAAATTGCTTTGTATACTTTTTCTCAACTGCTGAATTTATACCGTTTGCACTTCGTTTGGCAGGAGATATTTGTATAGCGTGAATTTTTTCTTTTCAGTATTTCCAATAATAGTTATTTTAGCCACCCAAATAAACCAAATTATGAATTACACTTTGCTTGACTTCTTAACATTGATTGGTGCCCTGGGATTGTTTCTATATGGAATGAAACTGATGAGCGAAGCACTGCAAAAAGTAGCAGGCAGCAAACTCAGGAATTTTTTGGCCGCCATGACTTCCAACCGGGTTACAGGAGTAATTACAGGAATATCAATTACTGCAATCATACAGTCCTCCAGCGCTACAACTGTTATGATTGTTAGTTTTGTAAATGCCGGATTACTCACTTTAACCGAATCGGCAGGGGTAATCATGGGAGCAAATATTGGGACCACAGTCACAGCCTGGATTATTGCAATTCTTGGTTTTAAGGTTAAAATGAGTTTTCTTGCCTATCCGATAATTGGCATCGGTTTTCCGTTAATTTTTTCAAAAAGAACCCGAAACCAATCCTGGGGCGAAGTTTTGGTAGGCTTTGCCTTGTTGTTTATTGGGTTGGAAAGTTTAAAATCAAGTGTCCCAAATATTGGAGAAAATCCTGAGATGCTTGAATTTCTGAAAAACTTTACTGGAATGGGTTTGGGGTCAACATTGATATTTCTTTTAATTGGGACATTATTAACTGTTGTAATTCAGTCGTCGAGTGCAACCATGGCTTTAACTCTTGTGATGTGCAACAACGGATGGATTAGTTTTGAAAGTGCGGCTGCCATGGTTCTGGGCGAAAATATTGGCACCACAATTACAGCAAATCTTGCGGCAATGGTTGCAAATGCCTCGGCAAAACGTGCTGCCCGACTGCATTTTTTGTTTAATGTAGTAGGTGTAATCTGGGTCATTTTAATACTTCCGTTTTTCTTGAAAGGGGTAAATTCATTAACCATATCGGTTTCAGGGAAATCTGCTTTTACTGATGCAGGTGCGGTGCCGATTGCCTTATCCTTTTTTCATACTTTATTTAATGTATTTAATGTTTTGCTACAGATATGGTTTATAAAATATTTGGTGATTTTGGTTCAGAAAATTGTTCCGGAAAGGGAAGATGAACAGGAATTTAAACTTAAATATATCAAGTTTGGAATGCTTAGCACAAGCGAATTGTCGATACTTCAGGCTAAAAAAGAAATTATTGTGTATGCCCAGCAAACAAAAAAACTTTTCTACAGACTCAAAAATATGCTTAACGAAACCAACGACCGTAAGTTTCAGAAGCAATTTGATAAAATTGAAACTGGCGAAGATAAGAGCGATGAAATGGAAGTGTCGATTGCAAGATATCTGACGAAAGTTGCTGAAGGGGAATTAAGCAAGGAATCGTCAAAAGGTATCAGCGCAATGCTTCGCATCATCGACGAAATTGAAAGTGTAGGTGATTCCTGTTTAAATATTTCACGCGCAATGCTGCGTGCCCGCGAAAAAGACAAAAATCTTACCCCTGAAATGAAAGTGAATATCCTTGAAATGTTTGCTTTGGTAGAAAAGGCTTTGGATGTGATGATTGAAAATTTGAACAAGCAGTATAAAGAAGTTGACAGAAAAGGTACTGAAACTATCGAGAAGAAGATTAACGAATTCAGGAACAAACTCCGCAGCCAGCATGTGCATGATATAGAAAATGAAGTCTATCCCTATCAAATTGGAACATTGTACAAAGATATTTTCTCGGAATCAGAAAAAATAGGCGATTATATTTACGATGTAACCATGTCAATTGTTGATTCAGTGGTATAGGTTGTTGCATGTTACGGATGGCAAAAATCGAGTCTCTTTGATCACCTTCCACACATTAACCATTTCTTACTTTTAATTTTTGGCAGCTACAAATTACTTTAAACCGGAATAGTTCAGGTAGCTTTGCAAAAAGTTGCAAAATGAATATCAAACAACGGTGGAACAATTTTCCCATCAGGCCTGAAAAAATCCCGTTTTTTTATGGTTGGATAATCTTATTTGCAGCAACTATCGGGGTTTTGGCAAGTGCACCCGGGCAAACGATGGGAATCGCAACTTTTACCGATTACCTGCTGGAAAACATTCATATCAGTCGGAATCAACTGAGCATTGCATACATGATTGGAACTATTGCAAGCTCTCTTTTACTTACTTACGCCGGAAAAATGTACGATAAATACGGAGCACGCTGGATTGGAATGGTAATTTCTGTGGCGCTTGGTTTTGTGTTGATTTTACTCAGTCAATCCGACAGGATAATTCACCTGTTTATCAGGTCAGGGTCTTCAGTAATATATGTTCCCCTTGCAATGGCAGTACTAATGTTTCTGTTTTTTGCCCTTCGTTTTTCAGGTCAGGGAGTTTTAACAATGGTATCACGAAACATGCTGATGAAATGGTTTGTAGCCCGTCGTGGTTTGGTAAACGGAATTTCTTCGGTTTTTGTGGCTTTTGGTTTTTCAATGGCACCATTAACTTTCGATACTTTTATACAGGAAACTTCGTGGCGCTGGGCATGGATAATTATGGCCATTGGGATAGGCGTGTTTTTTACACTGTTTGTTTTCCTTTTTTACAGGGATAATCCCGAAGATTTTGGAATGATACCCGATGGTGAAGTACATGGAAACAAAGAAAAGAATGTAATAATAAAACCGTTTAAACAATTCACATTAGTTGAAGCACGTAAAACATTAAGCTTTTGGTTGTTCTCTATTCCGCTTGCCATGTATGCCCTGTATATTACAGGTTTTACATTTCATCTTGTTTCTATTTTTGAACATGCCGGAATGGGCCGTGAAAAAGCACTTGCAGTGTTTATCCCTGTTTCAGTTATTTCGGTTATTGTGTCATTAATTGGTGGTTACATCAGTGATAAAATCAGGTTAAAAATTTTACTAATTGTGATGCTGATTGGCCAAATCATTGCTCTTTTCAGCCTTGCATTTTTAAACGACGGCTTTTTTTATTATGGATATATTATAGGAAATGGTGTTGTAAGTGGATTGTACAATGTTTTAATGGCTGTTACCTGGCCCCGTTTTTACGGGAGGGAAAATCTGGGCCGAATCACAGGATTTGTAATGGCAATCATTGTTTTTGCAAGTGCGTTGGGACCAACTTTATTCAGTCTTTCAGCTACAAAATTAGGCAGTTACAGTATCGCTATTTTCGGATTGGCAGCGATTGTTGCGACAATCATATTGTTCAGTTTTAAAGCAGACAACCCACAAAACAAATATGAAATTTCTCAATAAATTTCTTTAGTTTTGAATCCATTATAAATTCTAAACCTGATAATATGAAACAAATTTCTTCCCTTTTTCTTTTGGCTGTTATTTCTTTACTGATTTCGTGTCAGCCAAAAACAATCAACACTGAATGGCAAACCATTTTTAATGGCGAAAATCTCGATGGCTGGAAAAAAGCTGCAGAAAATCCTGAAAGTATTTCAGTTGAAGATGGGACAATCAAGTGTAATGGCGAACGCAGCCATCTTTTTTATGAAGGAGAATTCAAAAATTTTGAATTTGAAACAGAAGTTAAAACATTGGAACATTCAAATTCCGGAATATTTATATGTACAAAATATCAGAAAGAAGGTTGGCCTTCGCAGGGTTATGAAATACAGGTCAATAATTCTTACAGAGGATCAGAAAAATATCCCGAACGCAAAAAGACCGCCAGTGTTTACAGCGTGAGAAACATTTATTTTCCGGTGGCAAACGACAATGAGTGGTTTAAAATGCGCATTAAAGTAGTTGAAAACCTTGTTGAAATTTTTGTAAACGACATAAAAGTAAACGAATATATTCAGCCCGAAAATCCCTGGCGTTGGGAGGGGGGAGAAGGCTTGAAACTTGGAAAGGGAACTTTTGCGTTGCAGGCTCACGATCCAAAAAGTACAGTTTATTTCAGAAATATAAAAGTGAGGGAACTGCCCGAGGGAACAAAATCTGTTGTACCCGATGAAAACTGGGATGCTACGGTTACAAAATTAATGCAGCCCGGATTTCCACTTGTTGATTACCACGTTCATTTAAAAGGTACTTTAACCATCGACAGTATTTTACACAATTCTCAGAAATTGGGCATAAATTATGGCGTAGCACCAAATTGTGGTTTACATTTTCCTGTAACAAATGATTCATCACTTTATGCTTATATGGACGTAGTGAAAGGAAGTCCAACGTTTAAAGGAATGCAAGCCGAAGGTCGTGAATGGGTTACCTTATTTTCTCCCGAAGCTGTAGCAAAATTCGATTATGTTTTTACTGATGCCATGACTTTTACCGACGCAAAAGGCAGGCGTAACCGGATATGGATTCCCGAAGAAGTTTGGGTTGATGATAAACAGCAATTTATGGATGATTTGGTGGCAAAAATAGAAGCAATTTTTTCACAGGAACCTGTTGATATTTATGTAAACCCAACTGTTTTACCCGCACAATTAATGGAAGAATATGATGCTTTGTGGACCAAAGAAAGAATGGAAAAAGTTATAAAAGTTTTGGCAGACAATAACATTGCCCTCGAAATTAATGCCCGTTACAAAGTACCAAAAGCGGATATGATTAAAATGGCTAAAGAGGCTGGTGTTAAATTTTCTTTTGGCACAAATAACACAGGAAATGATTTGGGCAGGCTCGAATACTGCATCCAAATGATTGAAGAATGTGGCCTCACTCCAAACGACATGTTCGAAATTAAGCCTGATAGTTTAAAACCTGTAATTGTTAAAGGGTTACCTGCAAAAATTACTGGATAAGTGAATCCGTAATATGAATTAAAAAAAAACACCGGTTTAAATTTTTAAACCGGTGTTTTTTATTTCAGTTGTACGTCCGCTGAATTTTGCAGAAATAACAAGTTTATTGCAATCTTCCATTTTGTTAAACTCCCTGCAGTGTCAACTCACGACGATACAAATTCTTCTTTATGGCTGCATATTCAATTAATTCAATAATTTCTTCATTGTTAAAAGCAGCCCTGTTAAAAGTAATGTCAAATATTTCCTGAGATGGATCATCTTTCAGTATTGACTTTCTAAACTGTTTTCTTTCCTTTTCTACCCTTTCAATAAAATCAATAGCCTCTTCTCTGTTTAGATTATTGTTGTGCATTATGGTATCAATCCTGAATTCAAGTGGTGCTATTAATCTGATGTGCAGCGAAGCTTTAATGTTATTTGCAATAATGTGGCCAGCTCTTCCTACAATGATACAATATCCATCAGCTGCAATTTGATGGATAAATCTTTTCATTGTTTTTCTGATAGTTATATCAGTTTTATAATTTTTATCACCAAACGCTTTCAGTATATCATCAAAAGTAAATTTTTCAGTTTGATGCAAAATTTTTCTGACTTCTTCGGGTTGCATTTTCAGCTCTTTTGCACTCTTATAGAAAACTTCTTTGCTGATAACCTTCCAATTAACATTCGGGTTTTTTGAATTTAAATGTGATACAATGAGATTTGCGAGTTTTACCCCATTGCAGCCAACTTCCCGTGATATTGTAATTACAGGCCCGTAAACTGAATCAGTTCTTTTTTTATCTGCCTCGGTTTCCAACAATCTTTTGTTGAGGTATGACAGTAATAGATTGCTCATGATCTTTGTTTTGTTTTATTTACGACAAATATTAAAAGCAGGTTATATATTTCAAAACATATTGTGCTTGTGAATTTATGTGCCTCATTTATTGAAAAAATGGGATCGACAAATTTGAATTAAGATAATAAACCTTTTTTCAAAGCACTAAATTCAATAATATCAACCATTTCGTCATTCGTAAATACTGACCTGTCAAAAGTTAAATTGAATAATTTACATTGCGGATTATCCTTGAGCAAAGTTTTTATATGTGCCTTTCTCTCTTCATCAACCTTTTGTAAATATTCAATTGCCTCTTCTTTATTCAAATGATTATTTTCCATTATTGAAATTACCCGATAATCAGGTGGGGCAACCAGGCGAAGGTGAAGTGCCTTTTTTATGTCTTTGGCAATAATGTTTACGGCTCTTCCTACCATGATGCAGTGGCCATCGAATGCATTGTGCAAAATGACTTCTCTAATTGTTTTTTCAATTTTGACGTCGCTTACATAATGTTTATCGCTAAAAGCTTTCAACACCTTCTCAAAAGCAAATTTTTCTGATTTATGCAATACATTAAAAACCTCTTTCGTATCCATTTGCAATTCTTCAGCGGTTTCCTGGTAAATTTCCTTGCTGATTACTTTCCATTTTGTTTTATTTTGCCTTGAATTTAACCGCGTGGCAATTTGTTCGGCCAAACCTACTGCATCACAACCAGCTTCGCGGGAAATGGTAATTAAAGGGCCACCCAGATTTGATTTATTTTCTAAAGCATCTCTCGCTGCATCTCTTTCTTTTAAATAATTCAACAACAAATTGCTCATGGTATTTTTATTTTTATGTACTCATTACAACAATTAAACAATAAAATTGATTTCCTTTTATCAGAAAAAGATAAGTATTACATTAGCAAATTATTACATAAATCATGTTAAATTAAAAACGATATGTTTGAAAAAAGCACATACAAAAACCGACGTAAAAAACTAAAAAATAAAGGATTAAATGGAGTGGGGCTTTTTATTGGAAACATTGATTCACCAATGAATTATACTGATAATACTTATCATTTCAGACAGGATAGTTCATTTCTTTATTTTTTTGGACTTAATATTCAGCGGCTGGCAGGGGCTAATTGATTTTGATAGTGGAGAAGATTATTTGTTTGGCGATGATTTTGATATCGCCGACATAATATGGATGGGGCCTCAGGTGTCATTGAAAGAGAATGCTGCAAAAGTCGGTATTGAAAACTGTGCTGGTTATTCAAAACTTCTTGAATTTCTTTCAAACGCCATAAATAAAGGAAGAAAAATACATTATTTACCTCCATACCGTGGGGATAATAAAATCACACTTGAAAAGTTGCTTGGCATTCCAATTCAACAACTTCAGGAAAATGCTTCAGTTTCATTGATAAAAGCAGTTGTCGATATCCGTTCAATTAAAGAACCTGTCGAAATTGCCGAAATTGAAAAAGCTTGTGCTGTTGGTTACCAAATGCATGTTACAGCAATGAAAATGGCGCAACCCGGTGTTTGGGAACAGAAAATTGCAGGAACAATAGAAGGGATTGCGCTTGCTGGAGGCGGCATGACTTCTTTTCCAATAATCCTGTCTCAAAACGGCGAAACCTTGCACAATCACGACCATTCAAAAATATTGAAAGAAGGTAATTTAATGGTAACTGATGCTGGTGCAGAATCATTATTACATTACGCTTCCGATTTTACACGTACTGTTCCCGTTGGTGGTAAATTCACAGAAAAACAACGCGAAATATATGAAATTGTGCTTGCTGCAAACAATCATGGAACAGCATTAACAAAACCTGGTGTTACCTATTTATCGGTGCATTTGGCTGTTGCCGAAGTTATTGCATCAGGTTTAAAAGATATTGGCTTAATGAAGGGTGATGTAAAGGAAGCCGTAAGAAATGGTGCTCATGCCTTGTTTTTCCCGCACGGACTTGGCCACATGATGGGCCTGGACGTTCACGATATGGAAGATCTTGGGCAGATTTATGTGGGATATGATAATGAAATACGCCCTGTTGATCAGTTTGGTACTGCCTATTTAAGGCTTGGACGAAAACTTCAGCCCGGTTTTGTAATTACAAATGAACCAGGCATATATTTTATACCTGCATTGATTGACAAATGGAAAAATGAAAAAATAAATACTGATTTTATCAACTTTGAAAAGGTAAATGAATATCGAAATTTTGGTGGAATCAGGTTGGAAGATGATATTTTAGTAACCGAAACCGGGAGCAAAATAATTGGAGATCGAGTTCCGATCAATCCCGATGAAATTGAAGCAATTGTAAAAGGATAGAAAATAGGAGGGGTTTTAAACCCCTTCTTTTTTTATAATCCTATGATAAAAATAATTCAGTTCCGTATAAATTTCATCCCTGATTTCACAGCACTTTTCTTTAAGTTCATTTCTGCCTTTAAAGTGTTTGTAAGGGTTTTGGAAACCAAGGTGCATTTTTCGTTTATATTTAACAGTTGGCGGAATCGTCAAGGTTTCAATCGTCCCGTCGCCAACGGTTATCAGGTAGTCAAATTCAATGTTTTCAAATTTTGAGTAATGTTGCGGAACAGTGGGCTTCAGTTTAATCAAAATTTCTGCCAATACCTCAATTGCTACCGGGCTGATATGATCAGCAGGTTCAATTCCTGCCGAATAAATCTCCAAATCTTTGTCGAAACTTCTTAAAATTGCTTCTGCCATTTGGCTCCTGCACGAGTTCTGATTGCTTAAAAAGAAAATACTTATCCCATTGTTAATTGATTTTATTGATTATTTAATATTTATTTTCGTTTTGAAAAGTTTGACAATTTAACCAATTCGAAGTTAAGGAAAAATAGTAAATGTTACTTTTATGGTTGTATATGAATAAGTTATAGATGTTATTCAACATGGTTTTAAAACATATTTCAATTTTAAATACAAATAATTTATTTATTTTAATCAACATTAATTTAAAAGTTGGTTAATATTAAGTAAGGTAAATCAACCTGTTCAGTATTAATAAAGCTTAATCAATATTGCATTTCCTTTTATATTTTAACCTAAAAACTTTGACTATTAGGGTGTAATATCTATTTTCGTAGCGACATAAAAATACGCACACCATTGGTTAATGGTATAAATTGAATTAAAATGGTATCCAAAGATCTTGAAAACTCGAAAGAGTTAGAAAAAACTGAAAATCCTGAAATTGAGAAATCGGAGTTAATTGTTGATTCTGAGAATTCCAAGTCAGTTGATTTGACTAATGAAACTGCTGAAGAAAATATCGAAAAAGCAGAAAATCCAGAGGAAAAAAAGGTTCCCAATAAAAAGGAAACAGTTGATGAAAAAATTGAAAAAAATTCTGATGAACCGGAAGAAGTTGAAGAACCTGATTTGGTAAATGAGCCAGCTAAAGATGCGACAGTAGCAACTGAGGTAAATGAAGAAACACTTGAAATTGAAATACCGGAAGTTGATAATGTTGAAGAACAACAAGTTGAAGCAAAAGATACTGAAGCTGTGAATGTTGAAAAACCGGAGGAATCAAATTTAGAAACTACCGAAGAAGCTGTTGTTCCCAATAAAACCACAACAAAAAAAGCACAAAAAGTAGAGGTAGAAAAAGAACTAAAGGAAGAAACTAAAGTTGAACCGCAGGAAGATAAAAAGGAAAAAACAGATTATTCAAAATACAATCAGGTAGAGTTGGTAAATGCTCTGCGCGAATTAATTGACAACGCTGACGATAATGACATAAAATCGGAAATAGAAGTCATCAAATCAATTTTTTATAAACAACGAAACGAAAAAATTGAGCAAGCCCGCACCGAATTTATTGAAGCAGGTGGAATGGAAGAAGAATTTGTTGCTGAGGATGATCCATACGAAAACGATATAAGGGAACAACTTAAAAGATTTGGTCATCTCAGAAAAGAACTAAACAAACAACTTGATACGGAAAAGGAAGTCAATCTTGCAAAAAAGTTTGAGATAATTGAAAAAATAAAAGGACTTATCAATAATGAGGAATCTATAAACAAAACATTTAACGAATTTCGTGATTTGCAGCGCGAGTGGCGTGAAATTGGCCTCGTTCCGCAATCGAAAATGAAGAATTTATGGGATACTTATCATTTTCACGTTGAAAATTTTTACGATTACATTAAAATAAACCGCGAACTCCGCGATTTGGATTTAAAAAAGAACCTCGAGTTAAAAATTGAACTATGTGAAAACGCTGAAGAACTGATGGTTGAGCCATCCATTTTGAAAGCTTTTAATACGCTTCAAAAGTACCACGAGCAATGGCGCGAAATTGGTCCGGTTCCACGCGAGAATAAAGACGATGTTTGGGAAAGGTTCAAACACATTACTTCAATAATCAACAAAAAGCACCAGGAGTTTTTTGAGTCAAAAAAAGATGAACAAAAGAAAAATTTTGAGGCCAAGACTGCCCTTTGTGAAAAAGTTGAAGAAATATGTAATGCTGAAATAGAAAATTACAGGGACTGGGATACAAGATCAAAAGAACTTGTCGAGCTTCAAAAAATTTGGAGAACAATTGGTTTTGCTCCTAAAAAAGATAATAACAGGATTTACGATCGTTTCAGGACAGCATGTGATGATTTCTTCAATAAAAAACGTGAGTTTTATTCAAAGAACAAGGAGATTCAACAAAATAATCTGCAGCAAAAAATTGATTTGTGTGTACAGGCCGAATCATTGATGGATAATACTGATTGGAAAAAAGCCACACAGGATTTCATTAATATTCAAAAGCAATGGAAAGAAATTGGCCCAATTCCACGGAAACATTCTGATATCATTTGGAAGCGTTTCAGGGCAGCCTGTGATCACTTTTTTGATAAAAAATCGGAACATTTTTCAGATGTTGATTCCGGGCAAATCGATAACCTAAAACTAAAAGAAGCGTTAATTGCTGAACTGGAGAATTTTAAATCAACAGGTGATGTATCTGAGAATCTTAAAATACTAAAGGATATCCAACGCCGCTGGACAGAAATTGGTCATGTACCATTTAAAAAGAAAGATGCACTTCAAAATAAATTCAGGGAAGAAATTGGGAAGCTTTTCGACCAGTTAAACATAAATGAAGATAAGCGGAACTTGCTTAAATTCAAAACCAAAATGTCAACATTTTCTGAATCATCGCGCGGACAAAGTAAAATGCGAATGGAGCGCGAAAAGTACATGAGCAAACTAAAACAACTTGAAAATGATTTGGTATTACTTGAAAATAATATCGGATTTTTTACAATGTCGAAAAATGCCAAAGCTTTAATCGAAGATGTTAATAAGAAAATTGAAGATACCCGTCAAAAAATAGAATCTTTAAAAGAAAAAATCAGGGTTATCGACGAAATGGAGGATTAAAATATTGATAAACAGATGTTAATATTAAATGGGACTTTCTTAAAAACAGATGGTCCCTTTTTTTTAAGAATCAATTTCAAAACTATTCCAGGTTTCAAATTGCCATATTTCCAAAACCTGTGAAATTTGAATTTCATAAGGCGTATAATTCCGATTCGAAGAAACAAGCAACAATATGCCATTATTTAACCGATTGTAAACAAGTTTAAAAACAATTCCTTCATTTCTTGTAACGATAATACAAGCTTTACCATCTTTAATATTTTCCCAGTTTTCGACATACGAACAGGTTACCCATGAATTTTCTGAAATTGGCAACATCGAATCTCCTTTAATCTGAAATGACCTGTATGTTTTATTCTCAGGTAAAAAAGGCAACTGGAATTTCGAAAGTTTAGCTACAAATTCCAAATCGCCATAACTGTTTGTATACCCGGCCTGTGCTTTTACCGGCACCATTTCAATGTTTTCCTTTCCTTTTCTGTCAACTGAAATAGTGAGCAGGCGGAGTTTATTCCCGGTAACATCAACATCTAAACCTTTTTCAATTTGCGAAAGTTGAAACTCAGAAAGTACATCAAGTTTGTATTTTATAAGGGCATCAAGTGAAACATTGAAATATTCCGAAATTTTAATCAAAACATGAAACGGTGGTTGTACATTTCTTTCATAACCCGAAAGTGTAGTTCTTGTAATTTCAAGTTCAGCGGCTAAATCTGTCTGCGATTTTTTCTTTCTGGTTCTCAGGTATTTTAAGTTTTCTGCAAAGTTCATAATTAAAAAATTTAGTTTGAAGCTGGGAGTCCGAAGTAAGAACTAGTTTGAAGTTTTGTTTTTCCGACTTCGGTCTTCCGGCTTTTTTTTATTCTTTTTTTTCCAAATATAACACAAATTGACTATATTATCAACAATTAATTGACGATAATATTGTCATTTTATGAACAGACATATTGTACATCTTGATTTAGATACTTTTTTTGTTTCGTGTGAAAGGTTGTTGGACAGAAGGTTAAAACAGTTTCCGGTGCTTATTGGTGGTACTGGCGACAGGGGAGTAGTTGCCTCTTGCAGTTATGAAACCCGGCAATTTGGAATTCACTCAGGAATGCCAATGAAAATGGCTAAGGTTTTATGCCCCGATGCAATTGTAATTCGTGGTAACAGTAGTGTTTATTCAAAGTTTTCTGATATGGTAACCGATATTATCAAAGAGCAATCACCGCTTTTTGAAAAATCTTCTATCGATGAGTTTTATGTTGACGTTACCGGCATGGATAAGTTTTTTGGTACCTACCAATGGGCAAAAGAACTGCGGGAAAAAATTATACATGAAACCATGTTGCCTATTTCGTTCGGGCTTTCCATCAACAAAACTGTTTCGAAAGTTGGTACTTCGGAGGCGAAACCAAATAATTTTATCAATATCCCCGATGGTGATGAAAAAAGTTTTTTGTCACCGCTGTCGGTAAAGAAAATCCCGATGGTTGGCACTCAAACATACCACTTATTGCGGAGTATGGGCATTGAAAAGGTGAAAACCGTGCAGGAAATGCCGGTTGAACTGATGGAAAGTGTGATGGGGAAAAATGGCATTTCGCTATGGAAAAAGGCACAGGGAATTGACAATTCACCGGTTGTGGCATGGAATGAACGAAAATCAATTTCAATGGAACGCACTTTTGAAAAAGATTCAACTGATGTTCAAAAAATGAAGAGCATCCTCACTTCAATGGCCGAAAACCTGGCTTACCAACTCCGCGGTGGTAATAAGTTAACGGCTTGTGTTTCAATTAAAATCAGGTATTCCGATTTTCAAACATACAGCAAACAGCGGATAATTCCATACACTTCTCTCGATCACACTTTAATACAAACCACCCTTGATTTGTTTGAACAGCTTTACCAACGAAGGGTTTTGATAAGGTTAATTGGAGTCAGGTTTAGTCATTTGGTGGGTGGAAGTTACCAAATGCGGCTTTTTGAAGATTCTGAAAAACTGATTAAACTTTATCAGACAATGGATATTATTCGGAACCGATTTGGTGATCAGGCGGTAAAACGGGCTGTTACAATGGGCGTGAAAAGTATTGGCAGCATGACCAATCCATTTAATGGCCAGCCGCCTGTAATTCCGGCACACAGGAGGGGGTGAAAGAGAATAGAGTTTAGAGTTCAGAGTTTAGAGTTCAGGGTTTAGGGTTCAGAGTTCAGGAGTTCAGAGTTCAGGAGTTCAGGGTTCAGAGTTTAGGGTTCAGGGTTTAGGGAGTTCAGGGTTTAGAGTTTAGAGTTTAGAGTTCAGAGTTTAGAGTTGAAAGGGTACTGTTTAGAAATGGATTTAACGCGTTTACATTATTATACAATTTTTAAAACAGGCATTCTTTTCCCCTCTTTTGGAGGGGAAAAGAGAGGCTAAATTATATCATGTTAATAAATTGTCATTCCTGGTTTAGTTTAAAATACGGTACAATATCGCCTGAAAATCTTTTGGAAGAGTTGTCTGCTAAGGGATTTACAAATGTAACACTTACTGATATCAACAATACATCAGCATGTATTGATTTTGTACGTTTGGCTGAACAATTCAAAATAAAACCTGTTTTGGGGATTGATTTCAGAAATGGAATTGACCAAAAATATATTGGTTTGGCAAAAAATATGGAAGGTTTCAGGACATTAAATGAGCATTTAACAAACTCTCTGCAAGATAAAACTCAATTTGAAGATTCAGCCCCACAAATGAAGGATACATTTATTGTTTATCCGTTTAGAAGCAAAAAATTCTGTCAGTTAAGTGACAATGAATTCATTGGGATAAAATCATCAGAATTGGTAAAACTCCCGTTTTCAGAATGGCAAAAACAACTTCATAAACTTGTAGTCCTTCAGCCAGCAACATTTCGACATAAACGTGACTATAACATTCACAGGTTGTTGCGTGCTATGGAAAATAATATTCTGCTTAGTAGATTACCACTTTCTGAGCAAACATCAGCTTCTGAAATAATTGGTTCTAAACAGGAACTGATGAATGCTTTCAAAGAATATCCTGAAATCATTCAAAATACACGCAAAATACTTGCTGATTGTAATATGGAATTTGAATACCGCACCAACAAAAACAAAAAATGCTTTTTGCAATCGCATGAAGAAGATATAAAATTGTTACGTCAGGAATGTAAAAAAGGGTTGAAATACAGGTTTGGGAAACCATCAAAAGAAGTTATTGAAAGAATGGAAAAAGAGCTGAAAATGATTGATGAGTTGGGTTTCAGTTCCTATTTTTTAATCAATTGGGATATTGTAAACTACGCACGCAGCAAGGATTATCCCTATGTGGGACGCGGAAGTGGTGCAAATAGTATGGTTGCCTATCTTTTGCGGATTACAAATGTAGACCCCATTGAACTAGATTTGTATTTCGAAAGGTTTATCAATCCCTTTCGTTCGAACCCGCCTGATTTTGATATTGATTTTTCGTGGACCGACCGTGATGATATTACCGATTATATATTTAATAAATATGGTTGGGAGAGAACTGCTTTGCTGGGGTCGTATGTCACTTTTGAACATAAGTCGGCGCTTCGTGAAATTGGGAAAGTTTTTGGTTTACCTGCCGATGAAATTACACGTTTGCAAAAAAATCCAGTGCTTCAGGAAAATGATGAGTATGGAAAATTGGTGCTTCAATACAGCAGGCTTTTCACTGGCATGCCTAGTCACCTGAGTATTCACGCCAGTGGAATTTTAATTTCAGAGAACCCAATTAGTTATTATTCGGCAACACACATTTTGCCCAAAGGATTTCCCACAACTCATTTTGACATGCACGTTGCAGAAGATATTGGTTTATATAAATTCGATATTTTAAGCCAACGTGGCTTGGGGAAAATAAAGGATGCGCTTGAGATTATAAAAACCAATAAAAATAAAAAGATTGATATTAATAATATCAACCTGTTTAAAGAAGATGCACGGGTAAAAAACCTTTTGAAAAATGGAAAGGCAATTGCCTGTTTTTATGTAGAATCTCCGGCCATGCGAATGTTGCTGACAAAACTTAAAGCTGAAGATTATAAACGGTTGGTTGCGGCCAGTTCTATTATCAGGCCGGGAGTGGCAAAAAGCGGAATGATGCGTGAATATATTCTCCGATTTCAGGACGAAAAACGGCGCGAAAAAGCCAGAAATGATTTACCTGAACTTTACAAAATCCTTGAAGAAACTTTTGGCGTGATGGTTTACCAGGAAGATGTGATAAAAGTAGCGCATTATTTTGCAGGACTGACATTAAGCGAAGCTGATGTTTTGCGACGGGGAATGTCATGGAAATTCAGGGAGAGAAATGATTTTCAGGTTGTTCAGGAGAAATTTTTCACCAATTGCAGAAAAAAAGGATATGCCGAAAACACCATTTCTGAAATATGGACACAAATTGAAAGTTTTGCCAATTATGCTTTTTCAAAGGGTCATTCGGCAAGTTATGCAGTCGAAAGTTTTCAGGCACTTTATTTAAAAGCCTATTATCCAATGGAATATATGGTAGCCACTTTGAATAACGGGGGAGGTTTTTATTCGTCGGAACTTTATTTTCATGAAGCAAAAATGCACGGTGCAAAAATTGAACTCCCATGTGTTAACAAAAGCCAGTGGATGAATTCTATTCAACAAGAAATTATTCATATTGGATTTTACATTATTCATGAACTTGAACATGCGGTTGCTCAAAATTTACTCGTTGAACGTGAAAAAAGTGGCAAATTCAAAAGCATAAATGATTTTGTGAAACGGATACAAATTTCATTGGAACAACTAATAATTCTTATCCGTGTGGGAGCGTTCCGTTTTACAGGGAAAAGCAAGAAAGAATTACTTTGGGATGCACATTATTTACTGGGCCATTCGAAAAAAACTGTTCCCGGGAAAACACTTTTCGAAACAAAGACAAAGGATTTTAAACTGCCGGATTTGTGGAAACATGAATTAGAAGATACTTTTGACGAGATTGAACTGCTCGGTTTCCCAATCCGTTCACCATTCAAAATGCTTGAATCAGACATGCCTTCAAACCTAAAAGCATCGCAATTGCCGGAGATTGTTGGTAAAAATATTGAAATTGTGGGGTATTTGGTACACCGCAAATCAACCCGTACAAGTAACAGCAAAATTATGTATTTCGGTACCTGGCTCGATTCGGGAGGGGAGTGGCTCGATACGGTTCATTTCCCCGATGCCAACAACCGGAATCCATTTACAGGCCCCGGTTGTTACCTCATTTGCGGCAAAGTAGTTGAGGAATACGGATTTTACAGCATTGAAACCCAATATATCAAACGATTGAAATCCAGAAACCTTAATGATTTATTATGAACAACTATTACGCTATTGTTAATAACTATTTTTTATTTACTTTTACCAGTCTAGTAGAAATAAAAACATACAAGGATTTTATGGAAAATTATGCCAAACTAATCCACAAAACACATATTACCTACTTACCCACGAACTTTCCTGCCCAATTTTATGGTTTGCCCGATGGCAAAGTTTATATTCTTTTTGCACGTTTGTATGAGATTAAGTATCAGCGTTCAGGTATTGAGTTTGTTACAGCAGAACATCTTGAATTTTCGTACAATTACGCCGAAGAAAAATTGATTTTACACGGAAATATGGATTCAAAAAAGCCTGTTTATTCTGAACAAGTTGATAAACAAAATCCAAAGTTTAAAATTTTAAGGGTTAACAGGGAAATCAATTCGCTGGCCGAGGCATTTGTACTCCTTAACAAAAAGGCAAAAACACAGCTTTCAGCAAAACCACAGGATATTCAGATTATTCCTGAAAAAGGAAACCGTGACCATCTTTCAATAGCATGATCTGATGAATTTTTTGCATTTGAAACATATTGCAAACACCTCAAAACTGTGATTTCTACCACTATTGGTTAATCTTTTTTATCAAACTTTTAATGATCCGCGAAATCCTCTGGCAGCATAATATGATTCAGCGCCATTGTGATAAAGAAACACAGTGTTGTAGCGAAAATCACAAAACACAGCGCCGCCGAATTTTCTGATTTCTTCGGGTGTTTTTATCCAGCTCGAAGTTTTTGTATCAAATTTTCCCAGTTTTTGTAGCTCCCTGTATTGTTCTTCCGATAAAAGCTCAATCCCCATTTCACCGGCCATATCAACTGCGCTGTTTTTGGGTTTAAACTCTTTTCTCGAATCAAGCGCTTCACGGTCATAACAAAGACTTCTGCGGCCTTTTGGGCTTTCGGCACAGCAATCATAAAAAATATATTCGCCTGTATTTTTATCTGTACCAATAATGTCGGGTTCACCGCCTGTACTTTCCATTTCATTAAGCGACCACAGTTTTTCAGGGTTTAACTCCAGCTTTGCCTGAATTTTATCCCATTCAAAACCTTTGTGACGTTCCATGTTTTTCTCAAAACGTGTCTTTAATGTCTTTATCAGTTCATCACTTTGTTCCCGGGGTAATTCTTTTTTATTTGCCATTTTATAAAATGTTTTTATTTGTTTTAATTCTCCTGATTTTTCAGATAATGAAGACCAATCACTCCGCATGAAAATGGTTTGCTTTCGGCAAAAATCAAGTCAACCCTGTTATTTATTCCTTTGAAAAAAGGGATTCCGTTACCAATAACGACAGGATTTACAAAAAGCCAGAGTTCATCAATTAATCCTTCGTTAAATAACAAATGAGTAACAGATGCACTTCCAAAAATCAGAATATTTGTCCCGTTTTCCTGCTTTAGTTTTTTAATATTTTCGGTAGGATTACTGCTGATAATCCTTGTTTTGTCAAGTCCGGTTTCATTTAAAGTAGTTGAAATTACAACCTTTAATGATTGTTTATACCAGCGGGCGTGTTCAATGTCATGTTTTGATGCATTTGGTTTTTGGTCGGCTGTTGGCCAGTAGTTGTGCATCATTTCATAGGTTTTCCGGCCATAAAGCGCTGTGTCGGCTTTGTCTGTCATTTTACCAACAAAATCAAACAATTCATTATCTAATTTAATCCAGTTCATTTCTCCGTTTGGACCGGCAACATAACCATCCAATGATGTGTGCATTGATACTATTATCTTTTTCATTACATTTTGTATAATTTGATTTTTTATTTAACAGTCAATACTGTGTTTTTGTTGGTTTATGTTATACAATTCATTCAACTGCAGGAAATTGAATAGGGGTAGGGATTTCCTTGTGAAAATGCTTTCGGACAGCGATTCGAGCTGTTCGATTCTGCAGCACTTTGGCCATAAGGCTGGTTTTGTATTAGGGTTTCGAAACACAGATATAAGGTCACCTTCAAAATTAAACAGCGATTTTAAGTTGGTAAATCCTTTTGTATAAAGATTTTCGTCCTGCTGTTTCACTGCCAGTATTATTTATTGCGAAAAGCGGTAAAAGTAGGTTAAAGAAAATTAATACACGCCCGTCAGAAGCAGGTAAACCAATCCAGAAATCCACATGGGGAAACCTGCATTTTTGTTGATAAGCGAAAAGCCAATGATCATTATTACCGAAAATATACCCATAAAAACGAAACCTATAATGGCAAGCAGATTGCCCCATTTTGCTGATTCGGTCATGTACTTGCTGATTTCGCTGTAACCCGTTACTGTCTCGGTTTGTGTTGTGTTGATTTATGAATTTTCCTAATGTTTAGGTTTTGTATAGGTTGATGTTTATTTTTTTGGTTTTTTTGTTAAAATATCAGATGAATTGGGCGAGAGAGGATTTGTGCCTCGCCCTGTTAAACAAATAGTTGGTGCTTTTGCAAAGCTTCAATTCTACATCCCAATATTATTTCTTTATCACAAATGCCCTGCTTTTTGATTCATCAGCCGTGGGAAAATCTTCGGGAATGGGGATGGTAACTTTACCTGTTGCTGCCCACTCAACTCCACGCAAAAACGAAATAATAAAACCCACACTTTCGCACGAATAATCGTCGTGGCCAAGTGTGGTATGAAAAATTCGGCCGTTGCCATAAGTGAGTACCATTAACATTGGTTCGTGCCGGTCGGTTGGCGCTTTCCCCGACATATCTTTTCCTGTTGCCAGAATGATCATGTTTTCGCCCGGACCACGCAATTTTGCATAACATTCATCTTTTGCCGACAACCAAACCTCAGGCATTCCTTTGGTAATCGGGTGATCGGGAACACGCACTGTTATTGGAATAATATGTTGCGGGCCATGCGACCCGGCACTTCCGGGAGAATCATCACGCCTTAGTTCACCTTCGTTTGTGTAATAAACATAAGGTCCGTTTTTTTCATTGCGGTCGCCCCAGCCACCAAGTCCTATCATTTTATTGTATTCGAGCCAGTCAGGAAAAGAGTTATCGGCTGCATGCACCGAAACAAAACCACCGCCGGCTTTCATAAAATCTTCAAGCGCTTTTTGTGTTGAAACAGGCCAATCAGCTGCTTTCCAACCGAAATTTGAAACCACAACATCGTATTTCTTAAATTTTGGTGCAAAATCAGGGTCAGTTTTGGGCTCCTGTAAATCCTGTGTTTCTCCAACTCCGGCCAATGGTAGAAAAGCTTTTTCACGTTCTGCTTTCCAGGTGAAAGCGGTGCGGTCGATATCAACAGTAAACAAGCCTGTTTCTTCGAGGTATTGCTTCATCATAATTGTCGATTTTGGCCACACTTCGTGGTTGTTTTGCCCATCAACAATCAGCACTTTTATTTTTTTTGCTTCGCCTGAAAAAGCGAAAATAATTATCAATGTTAATGCGAGTAAAATCTTTTTCATATTTATTTGTTGTTTGAATTATTCATATTTTTTATTCAGCTCTCCATTACGATTGTAAAGATATTAACGCGGTCAGATTTAATGTTGTTTACATTGCAGGTTAATGACAGGTTTAAGGCAGCCATTTTACCCTTTATTCCACACAACCTCTTCCAATCCGCTGTCGAAAGTTAGTTTTCGCGCCAAAACAAAAAAGAAATCAGACAAACGGTTGATGTAAATTATTGTTTCAGCACTTACTTTTGAGTGTTCAGCAAATTGCAAAATTCTTCGTTCGGCTCTGCGGCAAACTGTACGTGCAACATGACATTGTGCTGCTGAAAAGTTACCACCAGGCAAAACAAATTGACTTAATTCGGTTAATTGACTTTGATATTCATCAATTGCAACTTCAACTTCTTTTATGTTTTCCGCTGTAATTGAAAGATTTGCAGTAAAAGCTTCGCCTTTTTCATCGGAAGCCAGCATTGATCCGATATTAAATAGTTTGTTTTGTATTTTGTACAGTATTTCTGCTACATTTTCAGGCAATTCTGATGAAAGCAAAACACCAATTGCAGCATTTAACTCATCAATTGTACCGTATGCTTCGAGCCGCAAATCATACTTTTTAACTCGGTTTCCTCCTACCAGGCCTGTGGTTCCGTCATCGCCGGTTTTTGTGTAAATCTTCAACTTTTGTCTTTAATAAAATTAATAAATTGGATTTGGGTTTATTTCATCCGATTCAACCTCGCCGTCTTTTAAATGAATGATGCGGTGGGCGTGCATAGCAATATCATTTTCATGGGTAACCATCACCAATGTATTTCCTTTTCGGTGAATTTCAGCAAAAAGTTTCATTATCTCTTCCGAAATTTTGGAGTCTAAGTTTCCTGTGGGTTCATCCGCCAGTAAAAGTGCAGGACTATTTACAAGCGCGCGTGCAATTGCTACCCTTTGCCGTTGCCCGCCCGAAAGTTCGTTGGGACGGTGTGTCATTCTGTCTTCCAGCCCCACTTCTTTCAATGTGTTTTCTGCCATTTCTTTGCGTTCGGTTTTTCTTTTTCCTGCGTAAATTAAGGGCAGCATCACGTTTTCAAGTGCTGTATTCCGTGGTAGCAAATTAAATACCTGGAATACAAAACCAATTTCAGAGTTTCTGATTTCGGCCAGTGAATCGTCTGACATCCTGCTGACATCTTTTCCGTTTAACACATATGTTCCACTGGTGGGTGTGTCCAAACAGCCGATAATATTCATTAATGTTGATTTACCTGAACCGGAAGCGCCCATAATAGCAACATATTCACCTTTGTAAATATCGATGGAAACAGAACGTAACGCGCGTACAATCTGGGTTCCTACCTTATAATTTTTTACGATAGACTCTAAATGGATAATTTTGTGTTTCATGCAAATAAAAATTAAAACCGATACAAGTGTAATTAAATTTGAACCAGTTATTACCAGACGTAAAAATCGTTTAAATATTTTTAATCTCTCACAGAAAACCTGATTTTATTTCGTTTTTTAAGAATTTTAACCAATTATTATGGAAAGTGAAAACCCGATTTTATGTGGAGACCGAAATAGAATATGCACCACGATGTTTCTGATTTATTCACGATTTGTCTGATTTATTAATCATTATAAAATTGAATTTTAAAATCCATTAATCCACATTGAAAAGGAAATTCAAAATTCTGTATTTTCATTTTTAAGTATATTTGCCCTATGTCCGAATTTCTTGATCAGGAAATAAAATATCTCCCCGGTGTCGGTCCCAAAAGGGCTGAATTGCTGTACAAGGAGTTGAAAATTAAAACTTTCAAAGATTTAATTTATTACTTTCCATTCAAATACATTGATCGCACGAAATTTTATAAAATTTCTGAAATTCATGCGCAAATGCCACTCATTCAAATCAAAGGAAAAATTCAATCATTTGAAATGGTTGGTGCTGGAAATAAACAACGATTAACAGCAAAATTTTCAGACGAAACAGGTAGCATTGAGTTGGTTTGGTTCAGCGGAATAAAATGGCAAAAGGAAAACCTCAAAATCAATACTGAATATATTTTATTTGGTAAACCGTCGGAATTTGGTAACAGAATTAGTGTTGTGCATCCCGATTTGGAAACCGAAGCTGAAAAGCAGCTAAAACCATCAGGACTTTTTCAGGGGTATTACATTACTTCTGAAAAAATGAAAAACACGTATGTAAACACCAAAACAATCAATAAATTACAATTAACACTTGCCAGTCTGGCCAAAGGAAAAATCCCGGAAACGCTGCCCGAATATTTAATAGAAAAGTTAAAACTTGTTTCGCTGGAAGAAGCATTAATCACGATTCATAAACCTGAAAATACCCACGATTTAAAAAATGCAACGTTCAGGCTGAAATTTGAGGAACTGTTTTTTATTCAGCTGAAAATTCTTGCACTAAAACACCACCGCGAGAATAAAAACAAAGGTTTCAGATTTGAAAATGTGGGTTTCAATTTCAACACTTTCTTTTCGAAATTTTTGCCATTTGAATTAACAAATGCGCAAAAAAAAGTAATAAAGGAAATCAGGCGCGATGTAAACCGGAATATTCAGATGAACCGGCTGTTACAGGGCGATGTGGGAAGCGGAAAAACGTTGGTTGCTTTAATGACGATGCTGATTGCCATCGACAATGAATATCAATGTGCTTTAATGGCGCCAACGGAAATACTTGCACAACAACATTTTAACTCAATTTCTAAATTCCTGAAAGGAATGGATGTGGCTGTTGCATTGTTAACAGGATCAACAAAAAAGAAGGATCGCGTAGTTTTGCATGAAGCGCTCGAATCGGGGAAAATTCAAATTTTAATTGGCACACACGCATTAATTGAAGATGTGGTGGTTTTCAAAAACCTGGGACTTGTTGTTATTGACGAGCAACACCGTTTTGGAGTGGCACAACGTGCAAAACTCTGGCAAAAAAATGATATGATTCCACCACATATTTTGGTGATGACAGCCACGCCAATTCCTCGAACACTGGCAATGACAGTTTATGGTGATTTGGATGTATTCTGTAATCGACGAATTGCCGCCGGGAAGAAAGCCAATACAAACCATGCACTATTTTGAAAACCGCCGGCAACAGTTAAACAATTTTCTGCGTCTACAAATTGAAAAGGGTACACAGATTTATATTGTTTTTCCGTTGATTACAGAATCTGAAAAAATGGATTTGAAGAACCTTGAAGAAGGTTTCCGGCATATTACAGAAACATTTCCGGATGTAAAGGTGAGCATGGTTCATGGCAAAATGAAACCGGTAATTAAAGAAAATGCTATGCAGGCTTTTAAAAACGGCGAAACTAAAATTATGGTGGCCACAACGGTTATCGAAGTTGGTGTTGACGTGCCAAATGCAGCAGTTATGGTTATTGAAAGCGCCGAAAGATTTGGCCTTTCGCAATTGCACCAGTTGCGCGGCAGGGTAGGGCGGGGAGCTGAACAATCGTATTGCATTTTAATGTCATCATACAAAATTGGTCAGGAAAGCCGCAAACGTTTGGAAACAATGGTTCGAACAAATGATGGTTTTGAAATTGCTGAAGTTGATATGAAACTGCGTGGCCCAGGTGATATTGAAGGGACCCAGCAAAGTGGAATCGGGTTCGACCTTAAAATTTCGAACCTGGCCAAAGATGGCGAAATCCTTCAATTGGCCCGAAATGTTGCAATTGACGTTTTGGAAAAAGATCCTTCATTGCAAAATGGCGAAAACAAGATATTGCTGCACACTTTATTGGCCACAAAACAAACAGAATTCGACTGGAGTTTGATTAGCTGAAAAACGAAAAATCTTACAAAAAGAAATGTAGTTGAAAATTAACTGTATTTTTAATTGAAAGTTAATACCATAAAACTATTTTTTAATTTTATTGTTTAAGAAGTTAAGTTACATTAATTAAACCTGTTACGATGAAAGCAAAAGATTTTACCCGACGTGATTTTATTAAAACAACCGGCGCAGTTACAGCAGGCGTTATATTGGCTCCAACAATTGCATGTTCAAATTCACCTTATGATTCGAAAGGTTTGCCAACAACTATCCTTGGTAAAACAGGTGCCCGAATCCCTATTATGGTTTTGGGTCTAGGAAGTCGTTTTATGGCAATTGACGAAGATAAAGGGTTGCAAGTTCTTGAAACTGCATTAAACAGTGGTCTTTATTATTGGGACACAGCCGCTATTTATAAAAACGACCAACAATACAGCGAAGAAAGGATTGGGAAAATTTTAAATCCGATTCGAAATAAAATATTCCTTTCCACAAAGGTAAGCGACAGAAATGCTGATGACGCGAAAAGAACAGTTGAAACAAGTTTGAAACGCCTGAACACAGATTACATTGATTTGTACCAGATTCACAGCATTACCAACGAAGATGAAGTAAAACAATTTGGTGCTGCAGATGGTGTGCTCCCGGTTTTACAGAAATTTAAGGAAGAAGGAGTTATCAGAAATATTGGATTTACAGGCCACACTTCTGCCAGTGCAATGAAACTGGCTGCTGAAATGTACGATTTCGATACAATGCTGATTGCGATGAATCACCAGCAAAAAGATCAGGCTTTTGAGGAACAACCGGTTCCGTTTGCAGCCGGAAAAGGGATGGGCGTTTTGGCAATGAAAGTTATTCGCCCGCGCGAAACTGTTAACGGTTTAAGTCCCGATGATTTAATAAAATATGCTCTTTCATTAAAAGGTGTAACTGCCGCGGTTGTTGGGACAGACAGTGTTGAAGTGCTTCAGAAAAACATTGAAACAATAAAATCGTTCAAACCACTAAGCGATGAAAGAATGAAGGAATTACACGTTGAACTCGACCCGTTTTACAAAAGCAAAAAACTGCCGTGGATGCAGGCAGGATATTATGATGGGATGCACATCGCGTAAAAATGTTGTGAAGCCCTGTACCTCTCACAGAGGGAAATATTAGAAAAAAATTACTCTTCAGAAACCACCAGTTGTGCAGTTTTAAATGAAAAATAACGTTGAGAGATGTAACTGTAAATAACGACAATTACAGTGGTAATTCCTTTTGAAAAGGTTGCATACCATCCAAAATATTCAACAAAAATTTTCAGAAAAATGTAATTTAGAATTATGGCTCCGAAAACAGTAAGGCCATAGCGTAAAAGCTGGATTCGTCCTTTCAGTTCAGAAGCATTGAACGTAACATATTTTGCCAGAATAAAACCTGTTAAGAATGTAATCGGAAAAACCATTAAAAACGCTGCAATATAAGCACTGATTGCAATAAAACCGATATCAACAATCTGCATATCCAATAAATACCGGTAAAAAACAAAATAAAGCGTCAAATCTAAAACTGTATTCAAACCTCCGGTTACAGCATATCTAAACACTTCGCGCGGAATAAAATGCAGAAAAGGAAAGTAAAACCAATCAATAGTACGGATAATAAGATCCCGGATATTTCGAAGAAATTGAATCATTAAAAAATGTCTGTTGCTTTTTGTATTGTAAAGAAACAAATTTTTAAAACAAACTGAAAAAAGATTTATGAATCAGGCGGTTTACGAAGCAGTTTTTTTTGCGCCTGGTTTTTTTTTGATTCAAGGCGCTTTAATCTTGATGCAAGTGTTGGTGTTGACTTTATTCGTTTTTTTCTCACAGTTAAAGCCTTCTCCAACAATTCAAAGAATTTTTCACGGGCTTTTTCTTTGTTATCGAGCTGAGTGCGACCAGATTGTGAGGTGATGATTAATTCGCCCTCAGTGTTAATCCGGTTTTTGAGTTTTAAAAAAATGCGATCCTTTTCTTCTCCAGAAAACAAACCCGAATTTTTAACCGAAAAGCGCAATTCAACCTGTGTATTTACTTTATTCACATTTTGCCCGCCCGGTCCACTGCTGCGTGTGGCGGAATAAATGATTTCCTGCTCAAGTTGTTTTTTTAAGACGTCATCTAGTTTCATTTTTATCCGTTTTTGCTCAGCTGTTCAAGTTTTTCCTTGTGAATAATTTCAATATTTTTACCGTTCAATATAATAATTCCTTCTCTTTCCAGTTCCTTCAGAAATTTAATTGCACTTTCGGTTGAAATTGAAGCAAAATCAGCTATTTCCTGTCGCGATAAATTTTCAAAGATATTTTCATTTAAAAATTCATCCTGTGACAAATAAACAATTGCTGCGGCAAGTTTACCACGCATTTGTTTGTATGAAAGATTTTTTATTATTTCTATCAAAAGACGTTCATTTCGGTAGTTTTTTGAGGTAATCTGAAGCGCAAATTCAGGGTTTTTCAAAAGTGCATTTTTAAGACTTTCTTTTTCAACCATGCAAACTTCAGCATCTGTAATTGCCTGTGTTGAATAACTGTGTACCCTTTCTCCAAATACCGATGAAAATGCCAAAAATTCTCCTGTCCGCGCTATTCCAATATTTATCTGTTTATCATAACCGGTTTGTACATACACCTTTATTAATCCAGAAACAATAAATATTACATAAGGAGCAAAAGCGCCCTGTTTGAAAATATTTTCACCCCTCAAGTATGTAATTTTTGTTCTGTTTCCTTCCAATATTTTCAGATCATCCGGAATAATTTGTCCAAAATTTATTTCGTTTTTTTTCAATTCTGCCATATCCGTTGTTCTTTGTGCTTTGCAAAATTATCAATTCATTCAATAATAATGAGAATTTGTTAAATAAGTATTGATATGTGAACCATATGTTGCTCGTTATTCAAGCTTTATTTATTAAAAATAACGTTTCCGACCTCCAGCAATAAGTATCGGAAAACAGTCATTCAATTTTCAATATTAATATTATACCATTTGACAGGAAAAAAACTAAAATAAAACAGTTTCCTCACTGTTGAACAACAACAGTATTTTCTATGATGGAAGTTGGACAAATCATATCTTTACAACAACAAAAAAATCGAATGAAGCGTGTAGCAATACCTATAGAAAATAAATTGTTGAGTGAAAATTTTGGCGAATGTAATTTTTATTCAATTTTCGAGGTCGATAAAAAAATAAATTCAACCAGAACTACATTTTTGCCAGACGGAATCAATTCTGTCGACATACCCCGATGGTTAAAGGGCGAAGGCGTTACCGATGTGGTTACACATAGAATCAATCGGCAGATTGTTAACCTTTTTGTAGCCGAAAAAATCAATCTTTTTCTGGGAATTTCAATTGATTCGCCGGAGAATATTATAGACGATTATTTACAGGGGAAACTAGTTTCCGACAAAAAAATTATAGAAGAATTGACAACTTAAAATATTGTACAAACAGATAAAAATTGAAATCATGAAATTATTAAAGACAGGATTACAGGAAATTGAAACAGCACAGGAATTGGAAAAATTGATTTCGGAAAACGAAAATGTTATGGTTTGTTGCGGCCGGATGGGACCAATGTGTTTGCCCGTTTACAATGTTATGGAAGAACTTGAGGAAGAACGCAGTGACGTGAAATTTAAAGTTATGGCATTTGATAACCCGGAGGCGACTGTAATCAAAAATACGCCTGAATGTCGTGGTTTTATGGGTTTGCCGTTTACAATGTACTACAAGAACGGAAATGTTGTGCATGCCACGAGCAGTATTCAAAATATGCAACAGATAAAAGGAATACTGGATACACAATTTAAATAAAGAAGAAATAAAATTAAACCTTTAATTCTTAATATGTTTTGAGTTTTATAATTGGATTGTGTAACTAATTTGTTTGGTGTGATTTGCCTTAGTGATTTCATTTGATAATCTCAAATTATCAAGAAATTTAAAAACTTTTATTACTCAAAAACTGGATTAACTTTGCACACTTTTTAAAAAGTAAGATTATGGCTACTGAAAAGGTATCGGTAAATTGGTTAGAAAATTTGGCATTCGAAGCCGAAGTAAACGGACATAAATTAACAATAGATGCTTCGGATGCTGTAGGTGGCGAAAATCGTGGTCCACGCCCAAAACCTCTGATGCTGGTTGCTTTGGCCGGTTGCACAGGAATGGATGTGATTTCAATTCTCAAAAAAATGAAGATCGAAGTTGAAACTTTCAATGTGTTGGTAGAAGGTGATTTGACGGAAGAACACCCAAAACAATTTTCGCAAATGAGGGTTATTTATGAATTTAAAGGCAAGGATTTGCCCCTGGACAAACTCCAAAAAGCAGTTAATTTATCGGAAGAAAGATATTGCGGAGTAAGTGCCATGTATAAAAAAGCTGTAGGAATTACTACTCAAATCAGGATAATAGAATAAAATCAGAAATATGTCAGTTACACTTATTATTATTTTAGCAGTGGTGGGTTTACTCGTGGTTTTGATCACAGTTAACTACTTCAGGATGAAAAATGTAAAACCAGTTGAAACCAGCAAAAAAATCGTTACGCTTGGCAACAAAAATTTTAAGCTTGCACTTAAAAAGGAGGTTTTACTTGTAGATTTCTGGGCACCATGGTGTGGGCCCTGTAAAATGATTGCCCCAACATTAAACGAAATTGCCGAAACTGAAGAAGATATTATAATTGGTAAGGTAAATGTGGATAACAACCAGGATTTGGCAAAAAAATACAAAGTCCGCAACATTCCTACAATGCTAATTTTTAAAAATGGGGTTGAAGTAGGCAGGATTGTAGGCGTGAAAACCAAAAAAGCTATTTTAAATCAAGTTAGAAGTTCTGTTGCAGTATAGATTTTTTAAAACCTTTTTTTGAGTTCAATCTGAATTACTGCAATTGCACTCAGTTTAATTCCTTATTGAAATAAATTTTAAGGGTTCTATCTTCGTTGATCATGTTTTCGAAAAAAATAAATATGAAATTCAATCATGAACAAACAGGCATTAGATAATTATTTCAACTCCCACCGGGCAATGATCTGATCCCATGATCTCACAAAGAATAAAGGCATTTTTAACAGACTGAATAAATGATTCGCTGACAAGAAAGTAATCAATTCTCCAGCCTACATTTTTTTCTCTTGCTCCTGCGCGATAACTCCACCACGAATAAACTTCTATCTTATCAGGATAAAAATGCCTGAAAGTATCCACAAGCCCATTTTGCATAAAGCGATCCATTCCGTCAATCTCGGCTTGCATATAACCTGCATATTTATTGTAATTGGCCTTTGGGTGTTTTAGATCTATAGGTTTGTGTGCCACATTAAAATCGCCGCATACAATAACTGGTTTTACCTTTTCAAGGTTTTTTAGAAAATTTAAAAAGGCTAAATCCCATTGTTGCCTGTATTCAAGCCGTTTAAGCTCGCTGCCTGAATTTGGTACATAAACATTCACAAGGAAAAACTTATCATATTCAATACACAAAACGCGTCCTTCATTATCGTGTTCTGAAATCCCAATATTGCGGAAAATATTTACAGGAATTTCCTTTGAAAGGATTGTTGTTCCTGAATAACCTCTTTTTTCAGCTGAATTCGAGAATATATGATAATCACTAATTTCAGCGAGTGTTTCAGCAACCTGATCGTCCTGTGCTTTGGTCTCCTGAAGGCACAAAATGTCAGGATCCATTTGTTTTAAGTCATTAAAGAAATTCTTTTTGGCAACAGCCCGTATACCATTCACATTCCACGAAATTATTTTCATTATTGTTTTTTTGGGGAATATAATAATTTCTGAAAATCAGAAAGAAACAAAATTTGAAGTAAATTAAATTTATTTTATAAAATTCAGAAAATGAGCGTTTTATAAATAAAGAAAAAAATTACAAGAACATATTTCAATAGAAAGCGTTTAATTAAACTGATTTGTAACCAGTGCTACAAGTCAGTTTAAACTAATTGTTTATATGAGTTATATAGAAAACCAGGAATCTATTGTAGAAATGGAAATTGAAAATAAGCAACAATCTTTTACAGCATTTATTGATGAGCTGAAATCCAAAATGAAATTGGTTTTTCACAATCGTGCAAATATTGATGATTTAAGCTTGAAACGGGGTTTACCACCTTTTGCTTTGCGCGAAATTATGTCAGTAAATCCACTTTCTACCGGAATTCCAAAAAAATATGGTGGCCGTGGTGGTTTAATGCACGAAAATATTGGCCTTCTGGCTGCTGCCTCATATGAATCTCTTGCTCTTTCGCTCACTTTTGGAATTAACTCAGCTTTATTTTTACAGCCTGTGGGAAAATATGGACAAGAAGAGGCAAAAAAGGCTGTTTTCAAAAGATTCATGGAAGAAAAAACCATGGGCGGTTTAATGATAACCGAACCTGATTATGGCAGTGATGCGTTGAACATGCAAACTTTCTATACTGAAGATAACAGATATGCTTATTTAAAAGGTAAAAAACATTGGGCAGGGTTAACAGGTTGGGCCGAATTTTGGTTGTTGACAGCCCGTCAGCAAACAGAATCAGGAAATTTACAACGTGACATCGATTTCTTTATTTGTGATGTAAATGCTCCTGGTCAACAGATTGTAGTAGAGGAGTTCTATGAAAATCTGGGGCTTTATATGATTCCTTACGGCCGCAATGCAATTGATGTTAAAATTCCTGTTGGTTATAAATTACAGCCACATTCAACAGGAGTAAAAATGATGCTTGATTTACTTCACCGCAGCCGAATGCAGTTTCCCGGAATGGGGATGGGTTTTATTCAAAGAATGCTTGATGAAGCCATTGCACATTGCCAGCAGCGCTTTGTCGGAGGTAAAAGTTTGTTTGGTTATGACCAGGTTCAACAGCGGTTGTCGAAATTGCAGGCTTCATATACTGTGTGTTCAGCCATGTGCGCCAATAGTAGCGAAAAAGCCGGCATTGATGTCGATCTTGTACCACATGGAATGGAAGCAAACGCTGTTAAAAGTGTGATTACCGATTTAATGCAGGAAGCCGCCCAATCATTAGTACAACTTGTTGGAGCAAAAGCGTATCGCATAAACCATATCGGCGGACGCGGAACTGCTGACAGCCGCCCCTTTCAGATTTTTGAAGGTTCAAATGATATTTTATATGCACAAATTTCTGAAGGTTTGATAAAGCTGATGAAACGTGCCAAAGAAAATAACCTTTACCAGTTTTTAAAAAATTTCGACCTCTCAGACAAAGCTTCGGAATATATCAAGGAAATAACCAATTTCAACCTTGATTTTCAGATGCAGCAAAGAAAACTCGTTGAACTTGGTAGGGTGGTAGGCCGTGTAATTTCATTGAACCAGGTAATAGATTTAGCAAAAAAAGGATTTCGCGAAGATTTAATCGAAGGCGGAATTACAATGTTAAAGCAAGACATTTCAAAGTTGATTTCCACATTTACGTTTAGTAATAACACTGATGTTGTTGAAGATTACAATGAAAATAGCTCGTGGTTAAATTTTATAAACGTCTAAAAAAAGCATTTTGTACTGATTTTGGGATCCAATATCATTCTTTTAACCAATCATCTCATATCCGGTTTAAAAACTCAGGTTTTGAATCAAAATTAAAATACCCTGCAATCATGTGCTGAGGTATAAGCTGATTATGTTTTTGATATAATAGTAAATCTCAAAGCATTATGTGTTTGCAGGTTTATAAACATCATTAACAATTTTGGTGTTATTATTTCCTTTGATTTTACTGGAAAAATAATCTCAAATTGAATATCATAAATTATGACAATCTGTTGTATTTTTGAACCAAATTAAAAATCAAAAAAATGAGTGACGAAAAGATTATATTTTCGATGTACAAGGTGAGTAAAACTTATCCTCCCAATAAAACAGTAATCAAAGACATTTCACTTTCCTTTTTTCTCGGTGCCAAAATAGGAATAATAGGATTAAATGGGTCTGGTAAATCTACTTTACTAAGAATCATTGCAGGGCAGGACAAATCGTTTAATGGTGAGCTTGTTTTTTCTCCCGGATATTCTGTTGGACTACTTGATCAGGATCCACAACTGGACGAATCAAAAACGGTGAAGGAAATTGTGCAGGAAGGCGTACAGGAAACTGTTGAAGTGTTAAGAGCATACGAAGAAATCAACCTGAAATTCGGTTTACCTGAAGTATATGAGAATCCTGATGAAATGGATAAATTAATGGCGGAGCAGGCAAATTTGCAGGAAAAAATAGATCAGCTGGATGCATGGAACCTTGATAGCAAACTGGAACGTGCAATGGATGCGCTGCAGTGTCCTCCCGATGATCAGCCCGTTCATGAACTTTCCGGTGGAGAGCGCCGCAGGGTTGCGCTTTGCCGACTTTTACTCCGTGAACCAGATGTACTGCTCCTGGATGAACCAACCAACCATTTGGATGCTGAAAGCATTTTGTGGTTGGAGATGCACCTTGCACAATACAAAGGGACAGTAATATGTATTACTCACGACCGTTATTTTCTTGATAATGTGGCAGGCTGGATACTCGAACTCGACCGTGGACAGGGAATTCCATGGAAAGGAAATTATACTTCGTGGTTGGAGCAAAAATCAAAGCGATTGGAGCAGGAAGAAAAAACACACTCGAAACGCCGTAAAACACTAGAGCGCGAGCTTGAATGGGTACGGATGTCGCCAAAAGCGAGACAGGCAAAATCGAAAGCACGTTTGGGTGCTTATGATAAAATGCTGAATGAAGATGTAAAACAGAAAGAAGAAAAACTCGAAATATATATTCCAAATGGACCCCGGCTTGGAGATAAAGTGATTGAAATGAATGGAGTTTCAAAAGGATATGGTGAACGTATTTTATTTGAAAATCTGACTTTTAACCTTCCACCTGCCGGGATCATTGGAGTAATTGGACCGAATGGTGCAGGGAAAACCACTTTGTTTAAATTAATTATGAACCAATTGGAAGCCGATTCAGGGAAAATTGAAATTGGCGAAACTGTTAAAATCAGTTATGTTGACCAAACCCATAAAGCAATTGACCCGGGTAAATCAGTTTTTGAAGTTATAACAGGTGGGACTGAATCGATTATGCTTGGTAATAAACTCACCAATTCGAGGGCTTATGTTGGCAGGTTTAATTTTACTGGTTCCGATCAGGAGAAAAAATGCGGTGTGCTTTCGGGGGGAGAAAAAAACAGGCTTCATTTGGCACTGGCGTTAAAAGCCGAGGGTAATGTGCTTTTACTTGATGAACCAACCAACGACATTGATGTAAACACACTACGGGCTTTGGAAGAAGGCTTAGATGGCTTTGCAGGTTGTGCAGTTGTTATTTCTCATGACCGCTGGTTTTTAGACCGGATTGCAACACATATCCTGGCTTTCGAAGGAAACTCAGAAGTTTATTTTTTCGAAGGCTCTTTTTCTGACTACGAGGAAAACAGAAAAAAGCGATTGGGTAATGAGGCCCCAAAACGAATAAAATATAAAAAATTGATGTAGTTCATCCCTTGTATTTAAAATAAAAAAACCGCTTCAGTTTTCTGGAGCGGTTTTTTAATTTTCATCAATTCAATCAATTACAAAACAGCATTACAGGCATCAAGCAAAGCCTGAACATTTTTATTTGAAGCATCCAACGCTTTTGCTTTTTCCAAAACTTCAACTGCTTTTTTAAATTCTACCTGAGCTTTCTCAACTTCTGAAGTGTAGGCAGGTTCGTCAGTTTTCAAGGTTCCGGCATTCACTTTTTTATTTGCCTCGCCAAGTATAGCAGCACCTGCTTTGTAAAATTCATTACCTTCAGAAACATAAACATTTGCAAGGGCTGGGCCAATTTTGTCATCGCCAGGGAATTTAACAACACCATCTTCCAAAGTTGATTTGTACTCATCATCTTTACCTTGCTTTTTCAATACTGCCGCTTTATAATAAAGTGCTGTTTCGCCTTTGTAACCGTTTTCTACCGATTTCCCAAAGAGTTCAACTGCTTTGTCAAGCATATTTCCCCGGTAAGCAGCTATGGCTGCGTTATAAACCAATGCTTCAGTTCCTTCTTCTGAAGTTGCAATTGCTTTTTCAAAACTTGCTACAGCATTTTCATAATCTTTTTTATCGTTGTAAGCCAATGCTTTATATTCGTAGCTTTTTGAAACATTAGTTCCTGATTCAATGGCTTTGTCTAAATATTTCACTGCTCCATCAAGGTTTTCAGCTTTATAAGCCGCATAACCAATGTTGAAATTTATTGACGCATCAACCTGTACATCACCAAGATTACTCATTGCTTCATCATACAACTTATAAGCCTTTTCGTAATCCTGCGCTTTCATGGCTTCCTGTGCCTGACTCAGTTTCTCTGCCGCATCCTGAGCATAAGTAAATACTGAGAAAACAACCGCCAATACTAATAATAACACCTTTTTCATTTTTAAATTTTTCATTTAATTAATTTTTTTATATACTTTTTACTTTATTTTTTTTCAGTTTCCAAAAATAGCAATTATGACTTAATTTCCTAAAACTTAACTGTAAACTTTAAGAACTTGATTGACAAAAAGTTAAAAAAAATAATTATGCGCATAATAGTTTTTATTAAAATATTTTATCAAACTAAGGATTAAACATTTCAGGGTTCCAAAAGTTTAAAATGCTTTGAATCATTTTGATACGGTTTTTAGCTTCACTATTTTCCGGATCAATTTCTATGATTTTTGTATAGGCATTCATGGCTTTACCCCAATTCTGAAATTTCTGTTCCAAATTTCCTGAAACCATAAAATATTCAACAGTTTGCTCAGGAACAATTTCATTAAAAACATTTCTTGCTTCATTTGATTTCTCAGCTCTTAAAAGTTCCAATACCTGATTTAATTTATTTTTGCTCATTCTTTATCTCAGTGCTCAAACTACATAAATGATACCAAACATTCAAATCTTGTCCAATTGCCCTGCAAACCTGGAGACGAAATCGTAAAGTAATTTGCCAGCATTTTTTATGGCATATTCAAGACTCATCGATTGTTCTGAAATGCTGAAAACTTTATCAAATGCAACAATAGCTTCCTTTTCTACCGAACCACCAATTGCAAAAACCGGTTTATGTTGTTTTTTTGACCACTGAGCAACTGCAAACGGGGCTTTATTGTTTAAGGTTTGCGCATCTAATTTTCCTTCGCCCGTAATTACCACATCAGCCCATTTTACATGTTCGTCAAAATTTAAGAGTGATAAAATATAATCAGCACCGGGAACAATTCTTGCAGAAAAAAATGATAACAATGGAACTGAAATTCCACCTGCAGCACCGGTTCCATTAATGTTGGAAATATTTCTTCCCGACTTTAAACGCATAATTTTAGCCCAGTTTTTCAAACCGTTTTCCAATTGAACAGCCATTTCGGGCGTGGCTCCTTTTTGTGGACCAAAAACTGCAGCAGCTCCATTTTTACCAAGAAGTGGATTGTCAACATCACAGATTATTTTAATCGAAATATTTGAAATATTTTCAGGAATTGAAATATCAGTAATTTTTCCCAAACTATTTCCATTGCCCTGCAGCTCAGTTCCATTCTCATCATAAAAATGAAATCCAAGTGCCTCTGCCATTCCCATTCCACCATCAACCGTCGCACTTCCTCCAATTGCCAGTAAAATTTCATTGCATCCCCGGTTTATAGCATCAGCAATTAATTCACCTGTACCAAACGATGAAGTTTTCAGTGGGTTCAGGTCGTTTTTTTCAATGAGTTTCATGCCAGAGGCATCAGCCATTTCAATGATTGCGGTTTTACCTGACACAAAATAACGGGAATTTATTTTTTTATTTAACGGATTTCGAACTTCAACTTTTACCTTTTCAGCATTTAACGCCTTCGCAAGTATTTCGCCCGTTAAGTCGCCTCCGTCGGCAACAGGTATTTTGCGTACCTGAAATGTTGATGAAAAATCCAACAGCGCCTTTTCAACTATATCTGCAAATTCGAATGCGCTTAAACTCCCTTTCATCGAATTTGGTGCTATCAGGATTTTCATTTTTCACCACGGGTTACAGATATTACACCTTTTGCTTTTTTTAGTTTTTGAATTAAAAATTCAAGATGATCGAGACTGTAAACAAGTATTTTCAACTTTCCTTCAAATTTTCCTTTATCAGATTCGATGTTTATCGAACGCATGTGAGTGCCCAGGTCTTTCGCAATGATATGTGTTATTTCCGACACAATTCCTTCTTCATCCAAACCCGAAATGTGCAAGGATGTTAAAAACGAGCTTTTGTTAGTAGTTTCGCGCCATTTTGCATTTATAATGCGATATGGAAAACGTTCTTTCATTTGTGGCGCATTGGGGCAATTTTTCCGATGGATTTTTATTCCTTCCCTGATTGTAACAAAACCATAAATGGAATCACCAAAAACCGGATTGCAACATTGTGCCAGTTTGTAGTTTACATTTTTAAGATTGTTGTCGATTACAAGAAAATCGTCGCCACCTTCAAAAGTCAATTCCTTTAACTCTTTTTTAGGTAAGAGTTCCTCTAATCGTTGTTTTGAATTAACTTCTTCTTTTTCGGTGAAAATTGATTTAATATCCAACGGATCTATTTTCCCGGTTGCAACATCGTAATAAAAATCCAGGGCCAGTTTGAAACCGTATTTCTTCAGCATTTTGCGGATTCCTTCATCGGTTAATTCAATTTTCCAGTTTTTGAATTTTCGTATAAGTATTTCTCTTCCCTGCGCGCCCATTACTTTTCGCTCTTCATTTAAACTGGCTTTTACCCGGTTTTTAGCTTTTGAAGTTACAAGAAACTCAAGCCAGTCTAACTTAGGTTTTTGGTTGTTTGATGTATCAATTTCAATATGATCACCGTTTTTAAGTTTGTGTTTTAAAGTTACTTTAATACCATTCACTTTCCCTCCCACGCAAGTATCGCCTAAGCGGGAATGTATTTCGTAGGCGAAATCCAGCATTGTAGCTCCATTCGGCAATTTTTTCAAATCTCCTTTTGGTGTGAAAACAAAAATTTCATCGTTATAAATATCGGTGCTGAAATGGTCGATAAAATCAACTACATTTAATTCAGGATTTTCCAGAATATTCCTGATTTCTGCCAGCCAGGCATCATAGCCCGATTTTTCTTTTCCTCCTTTATATTTCCAGTGTGCTGCTAGTCCTTTTTCAGCAACTTCATCCATTCTTTTTGTGCGGATTTGAATTTCGACCCACTTGCCTTGCGGGCCCAAAACTGTAGTATGGAGAGATTCATAACCATTTGATTTTGGTATTGTAATCCAATCGCGCAAACGGTTTGGATTTGTTTGGTATTCCTCGGTTACAAAAGAGTAGGCAGTCCAACAGTCAGATTTTTCGTTTTCGGGTTTTGAATCTAAAATTATGCGAATGGCAAACAAATCCATGACTTCGTCAAAAGAAACATCCTTTTTATTCATTTTGTTGAATATGGAAGAGATCGATTTTGTACGTGCCTTCATTGAAAACACAAATCCTTTATTTTGAAGTTTCTTTTCCACTGGTTTTACAAACTCGGCAACAAAATTGGCACGCTCATTTTCTGTTTCTTTTAACCTGTTTACCACATAGTTGTAGGCTTCAGTTTGTTGATGTTTTAAACATAAATCCAGAAGTTCGGAGTTGACGGCATATAATCCCAACCTGTGGGCAAGTGGAGCATACAAATATGCTGTTTCGGTAACAAGTCGTTTTTGACTATCGGTATCGTAGGCACTTAAGTTTCTCAAAACCTGTAACCGATCAGCTATTTTAAGAATGATTACCCGAACATCCCCGGCCAGGGCCAAAAGAAGTTTTCTGTAATTTTCTGAATGTAAATCAACAGTATCTGTTCCCAAAGCATTTATTTTGGACATTCCCTCCAAAATCGAATAGATAGTTTTACCAAATTCTTCTTCAATGTCTTTTTGAATGGCTTTTTTTTCCAAACCTGCATACATAACATTGTGCAACAATCCGGCAACAATTGAATCTGGCCCCATTCCAATTTCCTGCGCAATAATTGTGGCCACCTCAAGTGAGTGAGCTATTATTACTTCGCCATGCTTAAATCTGTTTTCTCCAACAATAGTGCTTGCAAACAGAAAGGCTTTTTCAATTCTTTCCAAATCTTTTGATTCCCAGGCAGGTTGACAGATCGATTTGAGATTGTCATATCGGGTAACTATTTGTTCATGAATATCCATAAAATACTTTTTACTGTTTTACCAAAACCTTCAAAATGAAGTATGTTTTGGTATTTCCATTTTCAAAACACTAACCCACGTGAATGTTGTAATTTCACAATTCCAATTCACCCAGTAATTCCACCAATTTGTCGATACCGGAAATGATTTCACTTTTATAAATAAACTCATCGGCAGTGTGGGATCGTGCCGAGTCACCCGGTCCTATTTTAATTGATGGGCAGGATATTATAGCCTGATCAGATGTGGTTGGTGAACCATAAATTTTGATCCCTTTGCTTTTTGCCAGTTTTGCAAATGGGTGATCTTCAGAAATTCCCGATGAATTTAAACGAAGCGATCTGGGTTTTACTTCTGATTTAATCAATCTGTCAATGATTTCTGCAGCTTCTTTGTTAAGATAATGTTCGTTTGTGCGCACATCAACTACAAAATGGCAATTATCCGGAACAACATTGTGTTGTGTTCCTGCTTCAATTTGAGTTACTGAAATTTTCACGTCACCTAAAACATCCGATGATTTTTCAAATTTGAAATCGCGCAGGATTTGAATATCGTCAATAGCTTTGTAAAGCGCATTATCACCTTCATTTCGTGCTGCATGACCCGATTTTCCGTAGGCGTAACAATCCAAAACCAATAATCCTTTCTCAGCAACAGCAAGTTCCATTTTTGTGGGTTCGCCAATAATTGCAAAATCAACCGGGGCATACTTCGGGCATAACGATTTGCATGCCGTGTAATCCTGAAATTTCTTCTTCTGCCGATGCTGCAAATACTAGATTGAACGGTAAATCCGCACGTTCATAAAAATGTATAAAAGCGGCAAGCAGGGCAACCAACGGACCGCCGGCATCATTGCTTCCCAAACCAAAAAGTTTATCCCCTTCTTCAACCGGTGAAAACGGATCTTTTGTATAACCTTTGGCTGGTTGAACTGTGTCAATATGCGAATCCAAAAGAATTGTTGGTTTTTCTTTAGTATAATGTTTACAAAATGCCCATGTATTGTTCTCTTTTGTTTCGAAAGGAATATTCTCTGCACGTAGAAAATTCCGCATCACCTGAGCCGCATTTTCTTCTTCCTTACTAAAAGATGGTGTTGAAATCAGTGTCTTTAATAATTCGATATATTTATTCATAATTTTTACTGGCCATATTTAAAACTTCCACCGCATTTTAACCCACAAATCATCGCCCAGTTCCCACCATTTATCAACAAGAGAGCGGGCAACAGAGTTTGAATAGTCGGTTAAATATTCCCGGCTCATTTGAGTTCTCTTACCGTTTTTCAGGTTTTCGGTATCTTGATTAAGTAACTCCAAAGCATGGTTTTCAACAAAATTAAGTTCGTCAAAAAGTTTGTTTTCTTCTTTTGTAACTTCTGGTTCAAGTGTTTCTTTTCCAATTTTCCAGTTTACCATTGCAAGTCGGTTGGTACGTCGAAAAGCCCACAAAGCCGATTCACGGCTGAAATGGTCTTGTCCGCAAATATTGAAACTTTCGGGCAGGCTCAGATTACCACAATAAATAGGGAACCGCGGACTTAATTGTGGCACATCAAACCCAAAAAACAAACGTCCTCCAATTTCATCGGGCATACCATCACGCAACTGTGCAACCCATGAATAAGCACAATACTGAACTGAAATTGGACGATTCCATGCCACAATTTCTTTTTGTAATGCATTCAGCAAATCTCTTTTTTCGGTTGACATAAAAGGATGTGAAGCCGGACTTATTATAGTGTCAACAACCATGTTCCCTTCGCTATCTTTTCGTTTTGACGGTACTTTTAAATTTCTTATCATTTCCCATTCTGTGCCATCGTATGTTGTGCGATACAAATCCAATACCTGTCTTACATTAATTTTCTTTTCAGGTTTTATCGAAAACGGGAGTTCAGCACTGTCATATTTTAAGTTTAATCCCGGGGCAAGTGTATTGAAAACAAAATATTCACGGATGTTAAAAGGTTTTTCATTTCCGCCGTAAGCTTCCCAAAATTTAAAATTTTTATTGCCATCCCAGAATCCCAGTTTCTTTGCAACTTCAAAAATATTTTCAGAAAACATGTAATAATCAGGTTGATTGGTTTTTATTTCAGCAATCCGGCAAATATTAGCCGAAATCCCCACATTTTCATCCGGAATACGTTGAGCAGCCCACACACCACCGATTTTACCAGGTCCTTCACCAAAAATCTCCATTTGCCACACTTCACGTTTATCCGCAATTGTAATGCATTCACCTGCATCACCATAACCATATTCTTTAATTAAATTTCCAATTAAGCTAATTGCCTGCCGTGCAGAAGTACATCGCTGCAGTGCAATTCGCTCCAGTTCTTCAATTAAAAATAAGCCTTTGTTATTTTCAAGTTCTTTTCGTCCACTGATTGTCGTTTCACCAATTGCCAGTTGCTTTTCGTTAATGCACGGATAAGCAGTATTTAAATAAGCATAAGTGCTGTCTGCTTCAGGTATTTCGCCTTTTAATTCTACTTTATCCATGCTCCATGCTGTGTGTGTGTGCATTGTTCCCCAGTAAACTTTATGGGTTGTATCCCGTTCAAATTTTTGGGCAGGAACAAATTGCAGCCATGTACGGTAATATGCATCGCAGGTGTGGGCGGTAATTACAGAACCATCATCGGTAGCCATTCGTCCAGCCATAATACTTGTGCAACTTTCGCGATAAAATTCTTCAGGTTCCTGTGAAAAAACAATTGAAGAAGAAAATATCAGAATTAAAATAAGCACTTCACAGAAATGTAATTTAATGTTCATAGTTTTTAAAAATAGGTGACTTTCAAAAGTAAAATTTTTTAGGAGAATTTGACGGTAAAAAAAAGTCCTGCCATATTGTAAATGACAGGACTCTTTTTTGAAAGATAAAAACCTAAAAGGTTTTAAGTTCAAAAGTATAACGAATTACTATTTACCAGCTTTTAACGCTTTTTCAGCATTCAACCAATCGCTTTCGTGATTACCTTCTTCTCCGGAAGCCACTCTTGCATTGTAGATTTCTTCTGCTTTTTTGCGTATATCTTCATCAGTAATTGCTGGTTTAGCTTTAGTCGTTGTTGATGTTTTTTTTGCCGGAGCCTTTTTTTCAGCGACTTTCTTTGTATTGGTTTTTGTCGCGTCCGGAGTAACTTTCTTTGTTGCCATAATCTTAATGTTTAATTGTTGTTAAAATTCATTGCAAGAATAATACTTTTTTACATACTTAATTTACAATAGCTTATAAACTCATCTTTTAAGCGAAACGTTTAAAATAAAGTTAATATACTGATTACTAAGATAAATTATTTTGATTGATTTTTCCAACCTTTTATTGCTGATTTTTTATTTTAACTTGAATTGATTTGAATTTAATCGCACAAAATATAATTGTCTTTTTGTGGATTTATTACTAAAACCGGGAGTTTACCTGCCCTTTTAATAATTTTTTTTTCAGGTAAACCAATCAACAAATCTATTGGTGTAATTACCGAACTTCCTAAAATTATCAGCAAATCGCTATTCGACGAAAGTGCTAAATCAAGCGCTTCAAATGAATTTGTAAAACTGGATTTAGAGCCCCTGAAAATTTTGTGTTCAATTCTGAATTTTTGAAAAAGCTTTCGACCTAACGCTACATTTACAGAAACCTGTCTTTGTTCATCTTTTCCTTTATCGGACGCAGCAACCACAACAATTGTTGAAGCATTAAACCTGCCGAAATAGGAACTCCACAATACAGTGTCACTGTTTTCACGCCGCAAATCAACAGGTAAAATTATTTTTTTAAACTCCGACAGTTGATTTTCTTTTTCATCAACAAAAAGAAACGGTACAGGACTTTCTGAAACCGATGTGGAATATTTTTTAAATTCACCTGCCCCTGAAATCAATAAAATTGCTTCAAAATTATCAGCAAGTTTTTCAGGCAAATAACTTAACTTTTCTGAAATTAAAAGAGTTGATATTTTAAAGTTAGATATTTCGCTTTTGACAGACTTTAAATAACCTGAAAGTTTTTCTTTTATTTCAGGTTTTTCTTCCTTCTCTTTTTTCGAAAAATTATAACACAGGCAAAGTTCTTTATTAAAGATACTGGCAAGCCGAATACCATTTAATATCAGGTTTTTATCGGTTTCAGAAAGCGATAACAGAACTACTATTTTTTGTTGTTTGACTTCTTCCATTCAAACTTATAATTTTTGCGACAAAACAACGATTAATTGAACTTTGTCATTATTGGTTGGTACAAAAATGGTTAATTTTAACGGTTCAAAAAATCAGATACATGATAAATGAAAAATTGCTTCACCCCAAAAGTATTGCAATTGTTGGTGCTTCAAACAATATTTCAAAACCGGGTGGCAAAATCGTTAAAAATTTAATTGACAATCAATTCAAAGGAAAATTATATGCTGTGAATCCCAATGAATCTGTTATTCAGGGAATACCTTCATTTTCATCTGTTGAAGAATTGCCCGAGGTTGATTTGGCTGTTTTGGCAATACCATCGCAATTTTGTTTGGCTGCCGTTAAAATGCTTACTGAGCAAAATGATACTAAAGCATTTATCATTATTTCTGCGGGTTTTGGCGAATTAAACGACGCCGGAAAGTTGCTTGAAAAGGAGATTGTAGAAGTTGTAAACAAACACAAAGCCTGCTTAATTGGTCCAAATTGTATTGGTGTAATGACTCCCGAACATGCAAGTGTTTTTACCACACCCATTCCAAAACTTACGTCCGATGGGTGCGATTTTATATCAGGGTCTGGAGCTACAGCAGTTTTTATTATCGAATCCGCAATTCCAAAAGGTTTACGTTTTGCCAATGTTTTTTCAGTTGGTAACAGCGCTCAAACCGGGGTAGAGGATGTTTTGGCTTATATGGATGAAAACTATATTGAGGGAATTAGTCCAAAAGTAAAATTACTGTATATCGAAAATATTGAAAACCCTGATAAACTGCTTTCTCATGCATCGTCACTCATCAGAAAAGGGTGTAAGATTGCTGCTATAAAAGCAGGGAGTTCAAATGCCGGAAGCCGGGCAGCTTCATCACACACAGGTGCACTTACCAGTTCCGATGCCGCTGTGGATGCGCTTTTCCGCAAGGCTGGTATAGTTAGATGTTACGGACGGGAGGAGCTGACAACAGTTGCATGTATTTTTATGTGCAAGGAACTTAAGGGACGCAAATTAGCAATTATTACCCACGCCGGTGGCCCCGGAGTTATGCTCACCGATGCTTTGGAAGATGGTGGTTTAAAAATTCCTCAAATTGAAGATTCTCAGGCAAAACAGGAACTAAAAGAAAAATTGTTTTTGGGTTCATCGGTAGAAAATCCAATCGATTTTTTGGCAACAGGAACAGCGAATCAACTTGGTGAAATTATCGATGCCTGCGAAAATGATTTTGATGTAGATGGAATGGCTGTAATTTTTGGTAGTCCGGGTTTGTTTCCCATTGGCGATGTTTATGAGTTGTTAAACCATAAAATGAAATCATGCAATAAACCAATTTACCCAATTTTACCGTCGTTGATAAATGTAAAAGATGATGTTGCTGTTTTTCTGGCACAGGGAAATGTAAATTTCCCAGACGAAGTGTTGCTTGGGCGTGCTTTGACAAAAGTGAAGAATACTCAGCTTCCATCTGAAAACAAAGTTGTTAAGGGAATTGATAAAAAAGTAATCAGAAAGATAATTGATAACGCAAAAAATGGTTACCAATCTCATGAAATAATCCATAATTTGTTGGATGCAGCCGGAATTTCAAGAGTAAATGAAATCGTTGCAAACACTGAAACCGAAGCCGTGTTGGCTTCAACCAAAATTGGTTTCCCGGTTGTGATGAAAGTGGTGGGACCTATTCACAAAACTGAAGTTGGCGGCGTAGTTTTAAATGTTCGAAATACAGAACAGGTTAGAAAAGAGTTTCATCATTTAATCGGAATTATAGGAGCTGAAGGAGTTTTGATAGCACAAATGGCAAATGGAATTGAGTTGTTTCTTGGGGCAAAATATGAGGAGAAATTCGGTCATATTGTGCTTTGCGGAATGGGTGGAATTTATGTGGAAGTTTTAAAGGATGTAGCATCAGGGCTTGCGCCACTTTCACACAAAGATGCAAAATCAATGATTAAAAGCCTGAAATCATACAAAATACTGAAAGGTTATCGCAAACAAAGCGGAGTAAATATTGACAAGTTTGCTGATATTATTGTACGGCTTTCAAGTCTGTTACGTTTTGCCACCGAAATCAAAGAATTGGATATTAATCCGTTGCTGGGAAATGAAAAAGAGATTCTGGCAGTTGATGCAAGGGTGAAGATTGAAAAGGCAGAAGACAGATGATCGAAGCTTTAACTCGGAAGTTCACATCTTTGGATGACTGGAAAAGGTTGAACGTTTTCACTTATGTATTTTCCACTGATGAGTTTTTATTTTTCTATTTTGCCCATCACTCCAAAAATTAATTAAATTTGTGCATCGTGTTCGTACACGGAAATTTTTAAACCAATATTTAATAACTTAATGAACTTCAGGATGAGAAAATTATCAATTGTAGTTATAGCAATAATATTGCTTTTCGGAAATGCTTACAGTCAAAATGACGGTTGGAAAAATCTTTTTAATGGCAAAGATCTATCAGGCTGGAAACAATTAAACGGTGAGGCAAAATATGAAGTTGTTGATGGTGTTATTGTCGGTACAACTGTACTTAACACACCAAATTCATTCCTATGCACTGAGAAAAATTATTCCGATTTCATTTTTGAAGTTGAATTGCTTGTTGAAGAGAATATGAATTCAGGCATTCAGTTCCGCAGTGAAAGTAAGCCCGATTATAACAATGGTCGTGTTCATGGTTACCAGTGTGAAGTAGATCCTTCGGATCGTGCATGGAGTGGGGGTATTTACGATGAAGCCCGCAGAGGTTGGCTGTATCCGCTCGATTTAAATCCGGATGCACAGTCAGCTTTAAAAATGGGCGAATGGAATAAATACAGGATTGAATGTATTGGAACTTCAATAAAAACATGGCTAAATGGAGTGGCATGTGCTCATGTTATCGATGATATGACGCCAACAGGTTTTATTGCTTTACAGGTACACAGCATTGGCGATTCCAAAGATAAGGTAGGTCACCAAATAAAATGGAGAAATATCCGAATCAAAACTGAAAACCTGAAACCATCTCCATCAGAAGGTATTTACGTTGTAAACCTGTTGCCTAATAACTTAAGTGACGCTGAAAAGGAACAGGGATTCGAATTACTTTTCAATGGAAAAAATCTTGAAAACTGGAAGATTGCGGAGACTGGCGAACCTGTAAAAAAAGGTTGGGAAGTGGTTAACAATGAACTTACCTTAAATGCAAACAAAGATGTTAAAGGTGATGGTGACATTCTTACCAGAAAAGAATATGGCCCTTTTGAGTTGAAGTTCGATTTTAAACTTACTGAAGGCGCAAATAATGGTGTTAAATATGGAATAGGAAATAACGGACCACATGTAGGTCTTGAATACCAAATACTTGACGATGTAAAACACCCAGATGCAAAACAAGGAGTTGTCGGTAACCGCACTTTAGCTTCACTTTATGATTTAATTCCAGCTGATAAGGAAGGTCGGTTTATAAATAAAATAGGAGAGTGGAATCGTGGAAGAATAGTTGTTTTTCCTGATAATACAGTTCAACATTGGTTGAATGGAAGAAAAGTTGTTGAATATAAACGGGGTGGCAATATTTACAAAGCCCTTGTAGCCCGCAGCAAATATGCCGAATATGAAGGTTTTGGAATGGCTTCACCAACACCAATTCTCCTCACTGACCATCACGATCAGGTATTTTTCAGAAGTATTAAAATTAGGGAATTATAATCATGGCAAACAGGAGAAATTTTTTAAAAGCATCTGGACTTGCATTGGCTGCAGTAACTGTCCCTGGTTTAACAAATGCATCGGTTTTAAATTCTGATGAAATAAAACCGAAGTTTAGTTTTCAATTGGGAGTAGCATCTTATTCATTGCGCGAATTTTCTCTGGAAGAGGCTTTGGATATGACTTTGCGTTGCGGTGTTAACCGAATTACCCTTAAAAGTATGCATCTTCCGCTTGATTCTGATAAAGCGACAATCCAAAAAACAGTTGCACTTTGTAAACAAAAAGGCATTACACTTTATGGTGGTGGTGTAATATACATGAAAACAAAAGAGGAAGTTGACCAGGCTTTTGAATACGCAAAAATGGCAGGAATGGAAATGATTATCGGAGTGCCAAATCATGAATTACTTGATTACGTTGAAGGAAAAGTAAAGGAATATAATATCAAACTGGCTATACACAATCACGGTCCGGGCGATTTGGTTTACCCAAGTGCCGAAAGCGCATTTGTACTGATAAAAAACCGCGATAAACGTATGGGATTGTGCATTGACATTGGCCATACAAAGCGCATTGGCCGTGACCCGGAACAGGATTTGAAAGACTATTTTGACAGGGTGTTTGATATGCACATAAAAGATGTTACAAAAGCTGAAAAGGATGGTGCAACTTGTATAATCGGACGTGGTGTTATTGATTTTCCTTCGTTTCTGAAAGCTGTGAACAAACTTGGCTACAAAGGAACACTTGCTTTGGAGTATGAAGCCGAAGGTAAAGATCCATTACCGGGAATGATGGAATCTTTTGGCTATGTTAAGGGGATTTTGGCGACAATGTAGGTATCGAAATAGTGATCGATGATATTATGCATGTCGGATTATAGAAACTGATTACTTGATTCTGATTGTTGAATTTTGGATTGTTGAAGTGAGAGTATTTATTTTCCAGCTTCCTACCAACTTTGTAAATGAGAGCGAAATAAATTTTATAGATAAAAAATATAATTAAAAATAAAAACATGAGTGCTAACAGAAGAGATTTTCTGAAAAAAGTTACTGCCGGCGCTGCAGGTATTGCAGTGGGTGGCTCGGCCATGGGAATGTCGGCAAAAAGCTATAGCCGCATTATTGGTGCTAATGAAAAGCTAAACGTGGCGATTATTGGCCTTGGTCGCCGTTTGGGTGCGTATTACGAACCCGTTTCGATGAAACAAAATAATGTTGAATTGCTTTATTTATGCGATGTAAAGAAAAGCCAGCGTGAATCAGCAGCTGAAAAGTTTTCAAAGTTTATCGATTATAAACCGAAACTTGAAAACGATATCCGCAAAGTAATTGACGATCAAAATGTGGATTTAATATTTAACGCTACGCCCGATCACTGGCATACACCGGGCGCGATTTTGGCGTTGAAAGGTGACAAACATGTTTATCTGGAAAAACCATGCAGCCACAATATGAATGAAAATGAACTTGTTGTTGCAGCAGCCAAAAAGTACAATAAGGTGGTACAAATGGGCAATCAGCAGCGTTCATCAGGTCATACACAAGAAATTGTAAAGGATATTCATGAAGGTATAATAGGTGTACCTTACCGCGCAGTTGCTTTTTATTTGAACAGTCGGGGTGAAGTGCCAATACAGCAAAAAGCTCCTGTACCTGAAGGACTTGACTGGGAACTATTTCAAGGACCTGCACCACGACGGGAATACACTTCGGAAACATGGGATTACAACTGGCACTGGTATGGCTGGGATTACGGGACTGCCGAAGCAGGTAACAATGCAACACACGAACTCGACGTTGCACGCTGGGCGCTAAATGTTGGGTTACCGGTGAGTGTGGATGTTGAAGCCGGGAAACGTCATTTCTTTAATGATGGTTGGGAAATGTATGACTCCATGTATTCAACACTTCGCTTTCAGGGCGATAAAGTAATTAACTGGGATGGAAGAAGTCGCTCCGGTCAGAATACATACGGGCTTGGCGACCGAGGTACAATTATTTATGGCAGTGAAGGAACTGTTTTTGTTGATCGCAGTAAATATATTCTATACGATCGTGCCGGTAAGATTTTAAAAGAAAGCAAAGGGAGTTCAAATGAAGCCGGCACAGCACTTGGCGGTGGCGGTGATATGACTACAGGCCATGTCATTAATTTCTTCGAAACCATTCGCGGAAAACAAAAGCTGAATGCACCAATTGAAGATGCCACAAAAAGTCAGGCAATGGTGCATTATTCAAACATTGCCTACCGCATTGGAAAAGGTTTTGATATTGATGATAAAACAGGTCGCATGTTCGATCGCGAAGCGATGAAATTGTGGAGCCGCGATTATGCACCAGGTTGGGAACCAACTGTATAAGTCAAAAGTTTAAAGTTCAAGGTTGAAAGAGATTCCTTGAACTTTTTTCTTTTTATTGAATAAATAAATTTACAAAAATCACTTCTTTAACTTTCCATTTTAAACATTAAACCTGATGACTTCAAGAAGAAAATTTTTACAAAAGACAGCCACATCAATTGGTGCCATTACTATTTTACCCGCACACGTTTTATTTGCAAAGGATGAAATAAGAAATGCGGCTGGAGAAATAATTCAAAAAAGAGTTGTTGCACCCAGCGACAAAGTTAATATGGCTTGTTGCGGTATTGGTAATCGTGGCGGAGAAATAATGCGTGCATTGTATGACACGGGGTTGGTAAATTTTATCGCACTTTGCGATGTTGACATGGGGGCTCCTCATACTGTTAAAAATATTGAAGCGCATCCAAATGCAAAACGTTTTCAGGATTTTCGGGTAATGTTTGACAAAATTGAAAATGAATTTGATGCCATAACTGCAGGGGTTCCAGATTTTTCACATTTCCCCATAACCATGTTGGCAATGTCGAAAGGAAAACATGTTTATGTTGAAAAACCCATGGCAAGAACTTTTAGAGAAGTTCAATTGATGATGGATGGCGCTGAGAAATACAAAGTCGCCACACAAATGGGTAATCAAGGCCATTCTGAAGGAAATTATTTTCAATTTAAAGCCTGGGTTGAAGCCGGAATAATAAAAGATGTTACAGAGATAACAGCACACATGAACGGTCGCCGCCGCTGGCATGGTTGGGATACCAGCATGACGAAATTTCCAAATGGCGAACCAATACCGGAAACTATGGATTGGAATACCTGGTTAATGACAGCCCAACATCATGAGTATCAAAAGGATTTTGTAAATGGACAGTGGCGCTGCTGGTATGATTTCGGAATGGGTGCGCTGGGCGATTGGGGAGCTCACATTATTGATACTGCCCACCAGTTTCTGGATTTGGGTTTGCCTTACGAAGTGGATCCGGTTAGAATTGAGGGGCATAATACGCTGTTTTTTCCGCAGGAAACAACGCTTGCTTTTAAATTTCCACAACGTGGGGAAATGCCACCTTTAGTTATTAACTGGTATGATGGTATGAACAATATTCCGCAGGTTCCTGCGGGTTACGGAGAACTGGAAGTTGATCCAAATATTCCACCTGCCAGTAATGGTGCAGTTCAACCGGCAAAACTGGGAGCAGGTAAAATTATTTATTCAAAAGAACTTACTTTTAAAGGTGGATCACATGGAAGTACTTTAACGATTATTCCGGAGGAAAAAGCCAAAGAAATGGCGTCAAAATTACCTGAGGTTCCAAAGAGTCCTTCAAATCATTTTGAAAACTTTCTGAAAGCATGTAAAGGTGAGGAAAAATGTCGTTCATCATTTGATATTGCTGGCCCTCTAAGTCAGGTATTTACATTGGGAACACTGGCACAACGCTTAAATACTAAATTGGAATTCGATCGAAAGACAAAAAAAATTACAAATAACGCACTTGCTAATCAACTCCTGGCTGGTGAACCACCTCGCAGGGGTTGGGAAGAATATTATAAATTGTAAAAAGAATACACTAATTGGCTTGCTAATAGAACAAAACGTCCTGGTATTGCCGGGGTGTTTTGTTCAGTTTTTTTGAAATTGTACCTGCTTTAAATAATGTAAAGGCACCAGAAAATTTAAATTTCGAATCATGACTAAACAATTTTATCTGACAGTGATTTTCGCACTAAGTCTTTCAATTCAATTAATTGCACAGCCAGCCCAAAAGTTGGTTCAAGTAATAGTAACGCCGGATAAAGCCGACTGGACTTACAGAACTGGCGAAAAGGCAGAGTTTACAATTCAGGTTTTACGCAATAATGTTGCATTGGATGGAATAGAGGTAAAATATAAAATTCAACCTGAATTGGTTGATGTATGGGATGAAGGAACTGTTACTTTGAAGAAAGGAAGTGCCACAATAAAAGCCGAAAAGTTTAAAGATCCCGGTTTTTTGCGTTGCACAGCTTCAGTTGAAGTTGACGGAAATACCTATTCATCCTATGCAACAGCCGGCTTTTCTCCTGAAAAAATAGAACCAACTACAACTTTGCCTCAGGATTTTAAAGCGTTTTGGGACAAAGCAAAAGATGAACTTTCAAAAATACAGGTCAGCCCGGTAATGACTTTAATTCCGGAAAGATGCACGGACAAAGTGGATGTATATCACGTAAGCATCAACAATATTAAAGGAAAAATGTACGGGATTCTTTGTAAACCAAAAGCAGAGGGGAAATATCCTGCAATTTTAGAAGTACCGGGGGCCGGAATACGACCATATTATGGAGATCCCTGGATGGCGGAAAAAGGAATTATTACATTCCAGATTGGGATTCACGGAATTCCTGTAAATCTTGATAAAGGTGTTTATGATGATTTAATGCAAGGGGCTTTAAATGGATATATGACTATGAATTTAGACGACAGAGATAATTATTATTACAAACGTGTTTATTTGGGTTGCGTTCGTTCGCTTGATTTTATTGAAACACTGGAATGCTTTGATGGTAAAACAATTGCTGTTACCGGAGGCAGCCAGGGTGGGGCGCTTTCAATAATCATAGCCGGATTGGATAAGCGAATCGATTATTTGGCCGCATTTTATCCTGCGCTTTCTGATTTGACAGGTTATTTAAGCAACCGTGCCGGTGGCTGGCCACATATGTTTCGTAGTGATTTTACCAACAAACCTGAAAAAATAGAAGTTTCAAAATATTTCGATGTAGTAAATTTTGCACGGTTTGTAAATGTGCCTGGTTTGTACAGTTGGGGTTACAATGACAACGTTTGTCCGCCAACTTCAACTTATTCAGCCTATAATGTGATTCCCGGGAAAAAAGAACTGCACATTTTTCAGGAAACACAACACTGGACTTTTCCGGAACAGGAGAAAATGAAAAATGACTGGTTGGTTAAAATGTTGGGGAAGTAGAATATTCATAACAGTATCTGTTCATAGTCAAACTTCGGACGATTTTCTTTCGTTTTTAATTATCCTTCCGACATTTTAGTATTTAGGCTTTGAAATCCTTCTCCCAGAATTTCTTTCGCATCCATAACTGTGATAAAAGCATCAGGATCAATTTTATTGATAAATTCTTCAAGAATTGTTACCTCACGGCGGCTGACGACAGTATAAATTACCTGTTTTTCTTCTCCTGTAAACATTCCTTCGCCCTTCAAATACGTTCCTCCGCGTTCAAGGTCATAAAGCAACTTGTGTTTTATTTCGGCATGTTTTTTTGAAATAATAAGTAAGGCTTTATTATAATCTGCACCTTCAATTGTAATGTCAATTGCCCGTCCTGTTATGTAAATTACAACCCAGGAATAGAGCGGGATTTGCCAGTCCTGAAAAGCAACAAGGGCAATCAGTACAATAGCTGAATCAACATAAATCATCAATTTTCCCAAGGGTAATTTTGTGTATTTTGCTATTATCATTGCAATAATATCCGAACCTCCTGAAGTTGCCCGCGACTTAAAAATTAATCCCAAACCAAATCCAGCCAAAACTCCGCCAAAAACACAGGAAAGTAAAATATCATCAACAAGTGGAGTATCTCCTGAAGGACGTAAATAGGTAATTCCATCAATAAAAATGGATGTTAGAACAAAGCCAACAATGGTTTTTACTCCAAATTTTGGTCCCAGTATCTTTATTCCGGCAATTGTAAGCGGAATGTTTAAAATGAGTCCAAAAAAGCCAATGGGAATTCCATCAGGCCAAAACGAAAACATTCCGGCGGTGAGGTAATGCACAACTATTGCGATTCCATATACTCCTCCGGGTACAATTCGGTGCGGAGAAATAAAAAAATCAAAACCTACTGCCAGTATAAACGATCCAATGATTATAAACATGTAATCGATTAACCATTTTTTGCTGAATAATTTGTCTTTTGTTAGAAATGCCATGTCATTATTTTTATTCAGCAAAGCACACAAAAATCATAAAAATAATTTGTGATAATTATCATGGAGTTGATACGGGACTTTGACTTTCCAAGTCAAAGATTGATTTTCAATTGGAATTATGAATGGTGCACTTGGAAAGTTCAGTTCCCTTGACGGACTTGGAAAGTCCGCCTCCCATCAGTCAAGTATAAATTTATAGGTAATTGTACCTTGCTGATATGCTGCGGCATTGTTGTCGGAATTGAATTTTGCTTTTAAAGCAGCTTGTCTGGCTTCTTCCCAGAATTTTTTATTCATTATCGTTGTTCCCTGTGTGCCAGGTTCGGCAGCGGTTACAGATCCAAATTTATCAACCGTTACCTTAACTACCACAACACCTTCGTCATCTCCGGGATATTTGGGTTTAGGCAGTGTTGAAGCTGTTCTTCCCTTCAGGCTGAAAGAGACACCCGATCCTGTGCTTCCATTTCCACTTCCGCCATCTCCATAATTATTTGAATTTGGGTCGCCAGTTGGTACACCCTGATTTCCTCCCGGGAAGGTTGCCCCCTGACTTTTGCCTTCGCCTGTGCCTTTTCCTCCTGAACCATTTCCTGTGCTTGAAAATGCACCCTGTGCACGTGAATTTATTTCATTTATTTTTCGCTGCTGTTCTTCTTTTGCTTTGCGATCGGCTTCTGCCTTTGCTATCTTTGCGGCTTCCGCTTTTCTAATTTTTTCGGACTCCTCGTTTTTAATTCGTTCAGCTTCCCTGGCCTGTGCTTTGCGTTGTTCTTCCAACAAATCCCGTTGTTTTTTTTCTTCAACACGTTTTTTGTTTTCAGCAGCATCAATAGCAGCAGTTTTTTCGTAATCCTGAGTGATTGCGACTTCTTTTGCCGGAGTAGGTTTTGGTTGAGGTTTTGGTTGCTCTGTAGCAGCGGGTGGAGGTGGTACTTCTTCCTCTACTTCCTGCTCAAGGGGTTGGACGGGAGCAGCTTCACTTTTTGAAGGGCTTGGTTCAATGTCACCAAACCCATTTTCACTTGTACCAAAGTTTACAAGAATTCCTTCTTCACCCGGTAAGGGTAGTGGAGTGAAGAATCCAAGAAAAAGAAGGATCAGCAGAACTATTATGTGAAAAATAGCAGTTCCTATAATGCCTCTTTTATGTTCTTTGATATATTCCATTTATTTTTTCTGTTCCCTATATTTTTGACATACTTTCCTTTTTGGGAATTTTCAAGCAGTCAACAGAAGTTTTCTATTTTTCAGGTGCAGTTGCCGCTATCATTTTATACTTATTTTTGCGGGCAATGTTCATGATTTTAACAACTTCTTCCCACGGAACTGATTTTTCAGCATAAAGAGATATGTAAATATCATCGTTTCCAACACCAAACCGATCTTGCAAAAAAGGTTCAATTTCCTGAAAAGCAACACGTTTTAAAGCACCTTCGTCGTTTATATAATATTTTAAATCCTGTGTAATGGAAATTGTGGTAATTGGCTTTGCCGAAGTTTGATTGTTGCTTTGAGGCAACAATAATTTCAAAGCATTTGGCGCAACCAAAGTAGAAGTTACCATGAAAAATATAAGCAGCAAAAACACGATGTCAGTCATCGAGGACATACTGAATTCGGCATTTACCCTATTTCTTCGTTTTAATGACATTTCGTTTTTTTTATGCCGGTTCGTTTAATAAATCCATAAATTCAGAAGTTGTAGCTTCCATTTTGAAAACCACTTTTTCTACATTGCTAACAAGTATATTGTAAGCAAAATAAGCAATAATACCAACTATCAATCCGGCAACTGTAGTTACCATTGCCTGGTAAATACCCGCTGAAAGTAAGGTTACATCAATGTTGTTTCCTGCATTCGACATATCATAAAAGGCCTGAATCATGCCCATTACAGTTCCAAGAAACCCAATCATTGGAGCACCACCAGCAACCGAAGCCAGAACTGGTAACCCTTTTTCCAGTTTAGAAATTTCGAGGTTTCCCACAATCTCGATAGCTCCGTTTACATCGGCAAGTGGTCGTCCAATACGCGATATTCCTTTTTCCAGCATTCTGGCTGCCGGATTATTTGTGCTTTTGCACAAAGCCAGTGCAGCATCAATTTTACCACCTGAAATATATACTTTCACTTTTTCCAACAAAGAGGTGTCGAAATGACCAGCTTTTTTAATCGCAAAATATCTGTCGAAAAAAATGTAAACTGCAACAACTGACAGCAAAAGAATGGGGATCATAATCCATCCCCCCTTCATGGCAAGATCAATGAATTTCATGGAAATGCCATCTGGCTCGGCAGCCATTGAACCCACTTCGTTGGGTAAATCGCTCTGGATCAATAATAATTTCAGCATGTGATTTTTTGTTTTACCTGTATTTTACAATATTCAAAACGTCTTTTAAACGCTATTATTATATTGCGCAAAAATAAGGAATAAATATTATTGATTTAAACCCAAGTCGTGGTCAATTGATTTAGTTATGAACAACAAGGGTTTAATAGTTTTACCCGATTTCGCGGATTTGATTTACTGAGAGACTAAAAAATTACTTCTTATTACCGGTGAAAATGGAACCTATTTTGTGCAACAACTCCTGAAAAGTGTTGTATTCTTCTTTAAAAGAAAGACCCACTCCCTGCGTATAGGGCGCTGTTTCATAAATTAAATCGTTGTTTGAGTGGTTGTACGCTTTTAGTTGAATTTTACCATTAGGTGTTATTTTTACACGCATATCAAAATCACCAACAATCTGGCTGCTGTTGTTTGATTCGGGATTTACATTATTTCCAATATTTCCGTTTAATGTCACACGATCGTTAAAAATTTGGGTGGTTAATGCCAGCTCCAGTTCATCGTTGGTGATGGAATTACCAGGCCTGTATTTAAAGCCAACATCAACATTTTTACTCAATTGCGAAAGCCAGTTGCTCAGTTGGTTTGAAAATAATTCGCTGGCAGTTGAGCCAAGCATGTTTGGATTTTGCGATTGATAATTACCTCTCATATATTCGGGAGTATAGAATTTTCCCAATACAATTAATGAAAGTATTTGCTTGTTTAGCTCTTCTTCGGTATTGATATATTGTAGCAATTTCGTTTTCAAGTCTTCGTTTTCATCAGGGAAATCAATTTTAAAATTAATAGTTGGGTTTATTAATTCATCGGTTAAAACAATAATACAATCAACCGGAATTCTTTGATACAGAAAATTGTCATTCCCATATATATCAAGGTTATCCAATGATGTTTTTAAACTATAAATTGCCGATAAATCAATAATTGCATTGTACGGATCGCCCGACCAGACAATAGTTCCGCCCGGTGCAATTGTAAATCGCTTATTCAGAATGCTTTGCAGGGTAAATAAATAATCGCCCTTTGTAACAGTATAATCCCCTGCAAGCGAAATATCTCCGTATTTGTTCATTTCAAAAAGAAGTATTCCTTCACCTTCGCCTTTGATAACATCCCCGATTTGCGAATTGTAAATGAGTTGGATTTTAGCGTCGGGCGTAACTTCAATATTAAAACTTATTGAGAAATCGGTTTTGGGCGTATTGTAAAAATACATATCCTCCACCTCTACATCGCTTGTGTTTACAAATTCAAGAAAATCATATTGTCCAATGTCGTTTTTATATTCCATTGATATATTAACAGCAGTTCCGGGCAAGGTTGTCAATGACCCACCCAGCCTTATTTTCAGTCCCCGTCCGGTAACTCTTAACCTGCAATTGGCATATGCTTCTCCGTAAAACTGTTCGTTAAAACGCATTGTTGTGTTCAATACTTTAATTTTCTGCGAGTTTATGGTCAAGTCGTAAAGCATGTTCGAAAAATTATCATGCACAAGAATTCCGTCCAAATGGCCAGAGTTTTTATTGACATCTGTAAACGCCATATTTTTAAACTGAATGGTGTCTGATTTAAAATAAATTACATCGTCAACCAGATAGTTGGTTTGGATGTAATCAATCCTTAAACCGCCATTCGAAACTTTTGCCACACCGTCAAGTAACACTTTTTTTGTAGTTCCACCAATTTTAATTGTTGCGGTTGTAGTTCCTTTAAAATTTGAAAACTGGTTTGAGATAACTGTTTCCAATAATTTCAGGGGTAAACTATCGGCTCTCACAATATAATCCAATGCTTTTGTATAAGGGTTGAACGATCCATTTGCTGAAAGGCTGCGCTTCCTGTTGTTTGTAATTTCAAGTTTGGAATCAATTTCCGAATTAACCCGATCCCAGCTACTTACGAGTGCTACATCACCGATCACCTGATTCTTATACTCGAAACTGTTGATTGTCGCGTTGGCTAAAAACACGGGTTGGCTATACACCCGGGATACATTTACACCACAATTTAATACACCTTTTAATGAATTGGATCCTGAAAAATATTTTTGTACATAAGCCAGATCTATATTATTAATTCGTACTGTCAACGATTCAGTGCTGTCCTTCGAAATATTTCCGTTGATAGCAACATTTTGGTTTTTATTATGCAGAATAAAATTTTGCAATTCAATATTTGTTGAATCGATAACAGCAGTAAAAGGATCAAGTTGCCAAACTGTATCGGTAAGAAAAATATCCGAAGGTAAAAAATTCACTTTTACCTTTGGCAGCAAAGTATTTACTGATTCGCTGAAAACCGATCTGCTTTTAATTGAACTGTAACCCATTGAGTCGTTTTGTGCGTACCAATCGATATTATTGCGCAAGGTATTATCCTCGATCTCCGATTCAATGGCCAGATTATGTATCGAAACACCGCCTTTATGCTGCAATTCCATAATTTTAATTTTCGAAACATATTGTTCGTCAACCACCTTGTTGCTGATAAAAATATTCCTGAACCAAATATTTTTATAATGAAAACCGGGTATGCTTCCTTCAAGTTGTATATCAGAATGTTCCGAATCCATTTTTCCATATAAAAAGAAAGGTGTTTCAACTTTTATATCAGAGTTGAAAACACTTGTCAAATCATCAAGGTTTTTAAAGATGATCCTGTATTCAAACAAATTTGGCTTTTGGATTTTCGAAGTCTCAAAGTTTAATGCCGGCACATATTTGTTCATCGTACTTTTCAGCGAATTCCAAATGTCCTGGAACTGGTAAATACCATCTACCCGAATATCGAAATAGTTGGAATTGAATGAAAGTTCTGTTGATGATTCTTTCGGGACAGAAATCAGTTGGATACCATCCAGGCTAAACTGTCCGTTTTTGTTTTTGTAATATCCATCGTCAACAATAATTACGCCTGTCAGGTTGTCGATTTTATTTCCGGTAAATTTGGCTTTCATATTAAAAGCAATCTCCGACTGAAATTTATTTGCCGCTATATTCAGTTTGCCAGGCACCATTTTGTCAACATGTAAATTGAAATCGAAATTGGGCAATTCGGTGCTTGCATCCCATCTCCCTAAAAATTCAAATTGCAGGTTCGAGTCGTTTACGCTCACCATCCCATCAAACATTTTGTCTTTGTAATAACCATCAAGTTTCACATTTTTATAAACATGTTGCCAGGCTTCCAATTTTGAAATTTCCCCTTTAAAAAGACCGGAAAAAGTTTTATCCGAAATTTTAAAATCGCCATCTGCATTTCCGTTAAAGGTAATTGTACCTATATCCTTCGATTTCAGAAGTTTTCCAAGGTTAAAATTATTAGTTGAAATTCTTCCACGATAGCTGTAAATTCCATCTTTTTTAGGTATCACAGAAACGTCTGTTTTAATAACTCCCCAGTTACTTCTAAGCGTTCCAAAAGTTACAAAATCCGATAAAAAGCCACTGAAATTACCCTTGAAACTAAAATTATCTGAGTCATATAAATATTCCGGAATTTTCAATTGGATTTTCTTCCCGTTTCTGACAATGCTAAAATCCGAAATGTCAGTAATCGATGTTTCAAGCATTTTTAAATCCAGAAATAAATACATGGTCTCGATATCCTGAATTCCATTGATATAAAAATCGAATGTAGCACTGGTTTTTGAACCTGCGTGCAACACAAGATCTTTCCCCTTAATGTCGTTTAGATTCCCATAAATTCGTCCTGAAATTTCTACTACTTGTTCCATCTCACGCAAGGCTGGGAAAACTTCAGCAAGTTCAGCAATTTTAACAGTTGATTTCGATAGCTGTAAGTCGAAATCCATTTTTTTATTTAAAACTGTATCTTCTTTGCCAATTTGCAACATTAAATTTAAATCGTTGATTTCAGATTTGTCGGTTTTCATGTTCAGCCCCTTTACCGTGATGTTTCTTTTTGAAATGGTCAAATCAGCTGCAAGCTGGTTGATTGATATCGTATTGTTGTAATTCAGCTTCAGGTTATTTATTTTGAAAGTAGTTGAATCCGCTAAATTCGAAAATCCTGACACATCAATATCCATTTGATTGATAAAAAAGTGTTTTTCTATTTCATTGTCAAAGCTGTCGAAGGTAAACTGAGAGTTATTGAATTTAAAATTGTTACAGCTAATTTCCCAATAATTTGCATTGTCTTTTTTCTGGGTTCGCAATGAATCGAGAATAAAACTAAAATTAAATTTATTTGCCGTGTCGCGGGAAATTGAAATTTGGTTTTCTACAAATGATAGCTCACTAAAAGAAATCCTGTGTTTACGAAAGTTCAATGTATCAATTTTAGCTGTAACCTGTTGGGTATAAAAAATGGTATCATTGTCTGGGTCTGCAAGCAATACATTGTTTAATTCCACGTAATTGAAAAAACCAACATCAACTTTTCCAATACTGATTTTTGCACCTGTTTTTAACGATAGATGTTCTGTGATTTTTTTAATAATAAACGTCTGCACTCTGCTGTTTTGAAGCAGTAGATAACTCCCGGCCAGCATTGCCATTGTCAATGCCATGACAGTAATCGTTATTTTCCATCCTTTTTTGATAATTTTGCCCTTTTAAAAAAGCGAACATATACTTTTTAAAAGAATTTGGAGGTAAGGTTTTCAAGTATTTGTTAACCATTCAACATTAATAAACTTTTAAACCGAACAACCTTTAATCCTTTTTTGTTGAAAACGAATGAGGACAATATTAATTGTTGTTGAAATAGGTTTTAGACCTGAATATAAGGTATAAGAGAAAAAAACGCAGCATTAAAAAATTGTATTGAAATTATAAAATTTAAAGAATGAGTTCAGAATCTATTACAATACTGGGAATCGAATCATCGTGTGATGATACTTCAGCAGCATTAATCCGTGATGGAGTAATTCTCTCAAATGTTGTTGCCGGTCAGAAAGTTCATGAGGAATATGGTGGCGTAGTGCCCGAACTTGCATCACGTGCACACCAGCAAAACATTATTCCTGTTGTGGATTTGGCAATAAAAAGGGCTGCAATTTCCAAAAACGAGATTAGTGCGGTAGCCTTTACAAATGGACCAGGTTTGCTTGGTTCTTTGCTTGTAGGCACTTCTTTCGCCAAAGGTTTTTCTTTGGCTTCCGGAATCCCATTAATTGATGTAAATCATTTGCAAGGTCATGTTTTGGCGTTGTTTATCAAAGAAAAAGGGGTTGAATTCAATCCGCCAAAATTCCCGTTTTTATGTTTGCTGGTTTCAGGCGGAAATTCGCAGATTATTTTAGTGCGCGATTACCTTGACATGGAAGTAATTGGGCAAACAATTGATGATGCCGCAGGGGAAGCTTTTGATAAATGTGCAAAAGTTATGGGACTTCCATATCCCGGCGGCCCGCACGTTGACCGTCTGGCAAAATCTGGTGATCCGCAGAGGTTTGAATTTTCGAAACCAAGAATCCCCGATTTGAATTATAGTTTCAGTGGTCTTAAAACCAATTTCCTTTATTTTCTGCGCGATAATATAAAATTAAATGAAAATTTTATTGGTGAGAATTTGAATGATTTATGCGCATCGCTTCAATACACAATAATTGAAATATTAATTGGCAAATTGAAGCGGGCTGCAAAAGAAACAGGAATTAATGAAATAGCTGTTGCGGGTGGGGTTTCTGCAAATTCAGGTTTGCGTTTTGCATTAAAGGAAAATGCCGAAAGATACCATTGGAATCTTGTAATTCCGAAGTTTGAATATACAATGGACAATGCTGCAATGATTGCTATTACCGGCTATTTCAAATATCTTAATAAAGAATTTACAGATCAAAGTGTAGTGCCATTTGCAAGGACACAACTTTAGGAGCCCGGGGTTCAAAGTTTGTATTGATTTAAAAACAAGTATCCTGAAACAATTGTTCGGAATCCATTGACACTCAATAACCCCGAAAACTATCAACATTAAGCATATAAAAATGTAAATGTTTTGTTTTAAATTTCATAAATATTGCCTTAACCAAAATTGGTTATCTTTAGCTGGTAAAGTATGAACGAAATCAACAAAAAATATTATCCAACTGTACTACAGGCAGTTCATCTGCTGATACTATATATTTTTATACAATCATTGGTTGATTTTCCACTGGCAATGATAGATTATTTTAAAGATACTGAGTACTTATATCATCCCATCAAAAAAATAGGTCTCGGAGTGGGGTCTACTGTTTTTATTTTGATTTATGGTTTCAAAAAATCCAAAGCGCCACTTTTTGATGTTTTTCCCGTTAAATTTTTCAATCCGCTCATTATAATTCCTGTTGTTACATTTCTATGGGCTGAACAAAATTTACTTCAAATTCCGACCACCTTACTTGATAAATATTTACCTGCTCCCGATTGGTTTTGGGAAATGTTCAATAAAATATTTGAAGGTGATTTTGGTTGGTGGGGCGCATTTGTAAAAGTTGCTGTAGTTGCCCCGGTTGTTGAGGAATTAATTTTCAGAGGTTTGATTTTGCAAGGATTTCGGCGAAATTATAAAGGAGTAACTGCCGTTTTTATGTCGGCCTTGCTGTTTGCACTTTTTCATTTAAACCCCTGGCAATTCCCTGCAACTTTTGTTCTGGGATTATTGCTGGGTTGGATAATGCTTCGAACCAACAATATTTTGCTCGCCATTCTGGGACATTCAGTTAATAATTTTCTCGTATTAATTTCATTAACTTATTGGCAGGAAATACAATCACATGCGTTCTACTTAATGGGAAAAGAAAAGGTTTACCTTACCAGTGCCCTTGTCGTATTAGTCTCATTGATTCTCGTTTTTTTATTTAGCTCACCCTTGATAAATAGTAAAAAAACAATTATAAAGTAATTTCCATGGACATTGTATTAATAAGTTTAGGCATAATTCTAATGATAATAGGGATAATTGGTTGTATACTTCCATTTTTGCCGGGTCCACCCTTAAATTATATAGGATTATTGTTACTTCACTTTACGGGCAAGTACCATTTTTCGACTGATTTTTTAGTTGTTTGGGCAATAATTACAGCGTTTGTTTATGGTTTGGATTTGATAATTCCGGTGTGGGGAACGAAAAAATTTGGAGGCAGTAAATATGGTATTTGGGGTAGTGTAATCGGGTTATTGGCCGGATTTTTGTTTTTTCCGCCTTTTGGAATTGTTATCGGCCCCTTTGTTGGAGCTGTAATAGGGGAGTTAATTGCAGGTAAAAATTCAGGAGCTGCACTAAAATCAGGTTTTGGTTCGTTTGTAGGTTTTATTTCCGGCACAATATTGAAACTTGTTGCTTCAGGGATGATGACCTGGTATTTTGCCAAAGAATTGATTACAGGTTAAAACAATCAACTCTAACTTAAAGATTATTGAATTTAAATTTATAAATTATTGAAAATCGAAAAAAAATAAATGAAGGCAGGCAAAACAGTTGAATGGACAGATTTTAAAAAGAAACCCGAAAAACCACGGAAAAAGGTTTCGAAAAAGAAAAAAGGCAAATTTTCGCTTTTAAAATTTATTGCAACAATTGCCGGTATATTGTTTCTGCTTGGTTTCATGTTTTTTGTACTTGTTTTTATAGGTGCCTTTGGGCCAGTGCCATCAAATCAGCAATTACAAGTCATCAAAAATCCAGTGGCTTCAGAGGTTTTGTCTGTTGATGGGAAAATTTTGGGGCGTTATTATGTCGAAAACCGGAGCAGCGTAAAGTTTAAGGAAATATCGCCAAATGTTATTGAAGCGCTTGTGGCAACTGAAGATTCAAGATTTTACGAACATCGGGGAATTGATGAAATTGCGTTGTTAAGGGTTTTTGTAAAATCGATTTTGTTGCAGGATCACAGTTCTGGCGGTGGCAGTACACTCAGTCAGCAACTGGCAAAAAATTTATTTCCACGTGTTGATATTGGACCGATTTCAATGCCCGTTAACAAGATTCGTGAGGCGATTATCGCTTACCGAATGGAACGCATTTACAGCAAAGAAGATATTCTGACTCTATATTTGAACACTGTTCCTTTTGCCGAAAATATTTTTGGGATTGAGGTAGCGGCAGAAAGATTCTTTTCAAAGTCACCAAATAATTTGAATGTACCTGAAGCAGCAACAATCATTGGTATGCTGAAAGCAAATAATTATTATAATCCTCATTCAAATCCTGACCGGGCCCGCGAAAGGCGCAATGTTGTGATTGATTTGATGGCGAAACATGAATATATTTCCAAAGAGGAAGCCGGGGATTTTAAAGCCTTCCCCCTGGTTTTAAAATACAGCCCGATATCATATACACAAGGTCCCGCTCCATATTTTGTCGAAAGGCTGAAACCGCAACTCTTAAAATGGTGCAAAGAACACCAGAAAGAGGACGGGGAGAATTATAATCTTTTTACTGATGGATTGGTAATTTCTACAACAATAGAATATAACCTTCAAGTTTATGCTCAGCAAAGTGTAAAAGATTATATGAAAAACCTTCAAAACGTTTTTGACAATCATTGGAAAGGGAGGGATATTTTTAAAGATAACCCGGGAATTGTCAAAAGTGCAATAAACAGTGGGGAAGTAAAGAATAAAAATCTCGATGAAAAAATCCGAACCTCATTATTTACTTGGAATGGTTTGCGGGATACAACTGTAACTCGACTGGATTCAATAAAACATTATCTTAAATTTTTAAATACCGGATTTATCGCTATTGAACCTCAAACCGGAGCATTAAAAGCCTGGGTGGGAGGCATCGATTTCAGGTATTATAAATTCGACCATATTACCGCTCCGCGTCAAACCGGGTCAGCCTTCAAACCAATTGTATATTTATCGGCTTTGGAAACCGGAATTTTACCTGACAAATATTATCCGAATGTTCAGAAAATATATGATGAATTTGATAATTGGTCGCCTCAGAATTCGCATAATGAATATGGCGGGTATTACACAATGAAAGGGGCACTGGCAAAATCTTTAAATACTGTATCGGTTGAAGTTTTGTTGGATGCAGGAATTGCGAATACAATAGATGTAGCCAGAAGACTTGGTATTGATGCCGATATTCCTGATTATCCTTCAATAGCACTTGGTGTTGCTTCTGTTTCACTAAAAGATATGGTTGAAGCTTACGCTGGAATAGTAAATGATGGTCAACCAGTTGAAACATATTATTTGGTTGAGATTGCCGACCACGATGGTAATGTACTTGAACAATTCAAATTTCAGCAAAAAGATAAACAGGCAGCTTCTCCGGAAAATTGCCGCACAGTTATTAACATGATGCAGGCAGTGGTTGATGAAGGAACAGGAAATGCAATTCGTTCACGTTTTGGTATTGAAGGCGATTTTGCAGGAAAAACAGGGACTACACAAGATAACTCTGATGGCTGGTTTATTGGTGTTTCCCCAAATCTTGTCACAGGATGTTGGGTTGGTGCCGATGATCCAAGAATCCATTTCAGGACTATAACATATGGACAAGGCGCGTACATGGCACTTCCAATTGTTGGCAGCTTTTATTCGAGGGTACAAAAGGATGCAAAAGTAAATAAATATATTGGCGGGTCGTTTAAAAAACCATCTTCTGAAATGTTGGCAATGCTCGATTTACCTGATTATAAAGATGTAATAGAAATTGAAGAAAAAGAATTCAACCTGGCTGATATTTTCAAAAGGAAAGAGAAAAAGCAAGAATTAAAACCAGTTGAGGAAAATGATCAGCCTGCTGTAAATGACGATAAATCTAAAGAAAGACCGATTTGGTCAAAAATCAAAAACATTTTTAAAAAGAAAGAAAAGTAATTAATTATCAAATTATAAAATTGGGAAGTTGTAAAAAAGTTTAATTTTGTTGCACTTTAAAATATCGGGGTGTAGCGCAGTTGGCTAGCGTACCACGTTCGGGACGTGGGGGTCGGAAGTTCGAGTCTTCTCACCCCGACAAAAGGAGAAATCAAAAAACTCCAAATGCCTGTAAATCATTTGATTTACAGGCATTTTATATTTTACAAAATAAATTGTAATTTTTGTCGGGATGAAATGAAATTGGCTGGTACAATGGATGGTTGGAGCTATGAGGTCGGAAGTTTGAGTCTTTCAACGATAACACAAATCTGAAAAGTGTATTTCATTAGATTTAAAAACCTTCTTTTGTAAAATAAATATCGAAGAAAACATATGATCTGAATTCACTGTAATTTTAGCTGGTATTTTTAAAAACAAAAACTTCTTAAAGTATCATAAGTCCGGCAGTTTCTTTGCTTCCAAAAATCCTGATTTAACAAATTTTTTATGGTTTGCATTTTTTAGTTTTTTGCTTCATTTTTTTATTATATTCGCGGCATTGAAAAAAGTGAGTTTAACAACATAAAAATCAGCACATGTATTGGACACTTGAATTGGCATCGAAACTGGAAGATGCACCCTGGCCAGCAACAAAAGACGAGTTAATTGATTTTGCAATTCGTTCAGGTGCGCCGCTTGAAGTGATAGAAAACCTTCAGGAAATGGAGGATGAAGGTGAAATGTATGAAAGTATTGAAGACATTTGGCCTGATTATCCAAGCAAGGACGATTTCTTTTTTAATGAAGACGAGTATTGATTGTTTTAAAAACAATAATAAAAAGCATCTGTTAATTAAACAGGTGCTTTTTTTATATAATGCAGTCAGTGATATACATGCAATAGTTTTTAAATTGGTCCTTTTTTGTATTTTTCCGTTATTCAAACAGTTTTTATAAACTTATGAAAATGAAAAAAATAATATTGATTGCTGTTTTATTTTTCTTCTATTCTGTTATTCATTCCCAAACAAAAAGTTATAAAAGGGGAGTTGCTTATGGTTATCACTCAGTGCAGGATATGCAAAAAGCATCAGCAAACATTTCGTGGTGGTACAATTGGGCTGCGCAACCTGATATAAGTATAAGAAATACTTACAATACTTTTAATGTTGATTTTACTCCAATGTCATGGAATGCATCAGGAGCAAACAGTGTTAACACCTGGTTAGAAAGAGATTCGACAGTTAAGTATATTCTAGGATTTAACGAGCCAAATTTTAAAGCACAGGCAAACATGACTCCAACACAAGCTGCAAAAGCATGGCCTGCCCTTCAGAAAATTGCGCAAAAAAACAAAATAAAAATTGTTAGCCCTGCTGTAAATTATTGTTCTAGTGAAGGATCTGTGTTTGAAAATGGAATTTACTATACAAATCCTTTTACATATCTTGATGACTTTTTTAGCGCCTGCGATACTTGCCAGGTAGATTTTATTGGTTTGCACTGGTACGGAAGCGGAAATTCAATAGTAAATTATATAAATACTGCCAGAAAATATAAAAAACCAATTTGGGTTACTGAATTTGCTTCATGGGATTACAGCAACCTGGTTCAAAACTTAAATGACCAAATAAAATATCTTGCCGGAACTGTAAATTTCCTGGAGCGTGATCCTGATGTTTACCGATATTCCTGGTTTATCGGGCGCACCCAGGGTGGCATTAATTCATCTCCTTTTATTGATTTATATGGTGCAAACGGGATGTTGACAAAATTAGGGCAAATGTATATGGATATTCCGGTTTATGATCCGGAAATGAAATTCAAAATACCGGGTAGAATTGAATGTGAAGAATATTATTTAATGTCAGGATTGTTTTGTGAACCAACTGCTGATTTAAATGGTTTTTTGAACGTTGGCTGGACTGATATTGGTGACTGGGCAGAATATAAAATTTCTGTTGAAAAAGGCGGCACTTACTCAATGACCATGAGGGTTTCGGGCACAAGTTTGGGTAAAATTGATATTCTTATTGACAACGAATTATTAAAAACTATAGATGTCCCGGCAACCGGTGGCTGGCAAAGTTGGAATGATGTGTTGAGTGAAATAGAGTTGGAGGCAGGGGAACATTTGTTTCGCTGGCGGGTTCGCAGAGCAGGTTTTAATATTAACTGGATAGAGATTAACAGTTCAACAGTTGCAAAAGAATACGAAATTATAAATACAAATGCATATCCAAATCCTGTTAAGGATGGCATCCTGAATATCGAAATTAACCGGAATTTATGGGGCGGGGAATACAAGTGTATAATTTTTGATGTCAATGGAAAAGAGGTATTTGTAAAGAATGTTAATCCAAACCGATCATTGTTTCAATTAAACATTAACGAAAATTACAGTTTGCCGTCAGGTGTATATTTCCTCAATATTTCGGGGGAAAATTGTGCTGCGAATAAGTTGATTGTTGTTCAGTGATTTACGAAAAATTGAAGGGAATTATATTTGAAACATATTTATTAAGTTCAATAAAATAAATCAAATTTCAGTTTAATTTCATCATCTGTCTCCATTGCCATTAGCGAGGGTGGGTCAATGTTGTAATCTTTCATATTTACACTGAAATTACCTGTTATTTCAGCTTCGTTGTTTACAGTTTTCTTTTCAGCATTTATTGTTATTTCTTTGCTTATTCCATGAAAAGTCAATTTTCCTGTAATATGCAAATTGTCTCCTTCCTGAATTATTGAACTACTGGCAAAACTAATGGTCGGATATTTAATAGCTTCTGTTACCTCAATGGTATGCGAATCGCGATTTGCATTTTGACTGTCAAATGATGCTATTTTAACAGAAACTGCGGCTTGTGTAATGGTTTTTCTGTTTTTATCTGCCAGAATCACTGAATTTACATCTTTACTTGTACCTTCCCAAGAATGTAAGGGGTGATTCATCGCATAAGTAATGGACGACTTGGACTTATCCGCAAATAATTTTACCAGAGAAGATTCCTGGGCATATAACCAACTATTTATCAAAATTAGAAGCAGTAACGATAGTAAAGATTTCATTGGATAAATTTTTTTGTATTTTTTTTATAGTGCCTTTAAATATAATATAGATTAATGCCCGCAACTCTCACATAAAACTCTTGAAAATCAAACTTGTTTAGAAATGTGTGATAAAAAAAGTTAATATCTTGTTGATGAAAAAGAATTAAAATTTTATTACAATCATTGATGCGGCAAAAGCTCCAAATGTTGTAAAAGCCGCCGCCCTGTGATAAGGTTTCAAATCAGGATTTGATTCAAGCTGTGCTGCCAGAATATCTGTTGCAATCATTCCTGACAGGTGCACTATTGCCAGCAACTTGTGCAGTTTAATACTGCTGTACCCCTTTCGTTCATCCAACATTTTAGGAGGAGCAAACAGTGATAAGGATGCTGTTGTAAAGTATCCTATATTTATTCCGGCTGCCAGGGCTTCATGAACATCTTTTTTACTTGTATCGCCATTATACAGGCTTGAACCTACAAATCCCTGTGCAACCATTAACCCTAACGTAGTAAATCCGCCAATCTGGTGTGCAACCAGCATTCCTCTTCTTATTTTCAATTCCGATTGCCTTTCTTCAGGAGATAATTCGAAAGTTTTAAAATTTCGCATAAGGCCTTTTTCTCCCCACATGATTCGTTGGGTAAAAATGAAATGATCTGGTAGTAGTTTTACAGTATCTGTAACTGTGGATTCAAGCTCACCGAGTAAATCAATGGTTTGAGTAGTGTCAATCTGGGATTTTACAGTAAAAGCCGATAATATAATCACTAAAGAACAAAGGAAAATTGATTTTTTCATTTTGATTTTTTCAAAATATTTAAATTAATTGAGTAGTGACCCTATTGAAATAAAGTCAGTTGATTTTAATGCAAACTTATATATTAATAAGAATCGAACCAAAAATTTTTATAACTATCTAAAGGCTTAAAGTTTTCCACCCCTCTTTCAGATATTTTGTAAGCGGTACACCCATTCCTTTAACATCAATTCCTAACTCTTGTAATTTACCATCCACTTCATACATGCGGGCGCAAGCCATACAAGCTTCAACTTTTATTCCTGCATCCTGCATTTTTTTTACATAATCCTGTAGCATTTTATTTTCCGACAACAATTTTGCTGATGGTCCCCAGACAATTAATACTACTTCATCAAACCAACCTTGTTTTTTTGCATTATAGGTATACATAAATGCCATTTTTTCCGCTAAATCCGGGTCACCGCTTGTCCATAGAACTGCCAGTTTGTTTGAATTATCTTCCATTTTTGTTTCGTTTTGTGCAAATATTCCGCTATATGCGAAGATTGCAATGATTAAAAAAATTGAATGTTTCATCAGATTTTATTTTATAAAATTATTAATATGAAAGTAAATATTATTGGCCAATTGAATCGGCCAATTCTTTTAAAGGAATTAAGTCCATTTCGCCATATTTTTTCTCGGTAAACTCAGCAATAAATTCTTTGTTGAGCAAGAACAGTTTACTGTTGTATTTGTCTTGAGGGAGTGTGTTCTCCATTGTGAAATTCTGATAATCGAATTCAGCAAAATTTAATTCACACGCTGAAAGTTCATATTCATCATCATCGTTTACATAAATCAAGGGAAAGCCATGGGTTCGGCACATGATAGGACGGTATCGATAAATTGTACAGGAATGATTATGTAGAAAAGTACAAATATCACCTAATGATTTTTTCTTAAATTGAGGTTTTAAATTTTCCTTTCGAATTTCATTTAAAATATAGTAATATTCAACCGGAAATATACTGAAATTAATACAACACAAATCGCAACCATTTCGGCACTTCATGTGGTTTTTATGTACGTTTTCAAGTATATCAGTGTTTTTCTCAATTTCGTTCACCAGATTTTTATACTTTTTAAAAAGTAAATTATAGTTTGTCTTCATTAAAAAAATATTTTTTGAAGTACAAATTACACTATTTTTATCGGCCGATTATAATTTCAAAGTATTATTTTTGGCATACCAGAACAGAACAGGTAAATCGGTATAAAATGAAAAAATTATTTTTTAACTGTTTGTTAGTCACAATCAGTATTGCAGCATCTGCACAAAATGAGGATTTTGAGTTTTTAAATTCAGCTTTACCCATCGAAGAACGGGTTGATATGCTGGTTTCTCAAATGACAGTGCAGGAAAAAATTGATCAGATGGTGTATACTTCAAAAGCAGTAAGCAGGTTAAACGTGCCGGAATACAACTGGTGGAACGAGAGTTTGCACGGTGTTGCACGTGCAGGTTATGCTACTGTTTTTCCACAATCAATAACCATTGCAGGGTCGTGGGACACCGATTTGATGTTCCGTGTTGCAACAGCAATTTCAGATGAAGCACGGGCAAAACACCATGAATTTGTTCGTCGCGGGAAACGAGGAATTTACCAGGGCTTAACTTTTTGGTCGCCCAATATCAATATATTCCGCGATCCGCGATGGGGGCGGGGACATGAAACGTATGGTGAAGACCCATTCCTGACAGGGGAAATGGGAACTCAATTTGTAAAAGGTTTACAGGGAAATGATCCTAAATATTTGAAAGTCGTAGCTACGGCCAAACATTATGCAGTTCATTCGGGGCCAGAACCTTTGCGTCATACGTTCAATGCTAAAGTGAGTGAACGGGATTTAAGGGAAACGTACCTTCCAGCATTCCGCTCTTTAGTTATAGATGGCGGCGCTTATTCGGTAATGGGTGCTTACAATCAGTTTCGCGGTTTTCCTTGTTGTGCAAGCCCTGAGTTGATGAATATCCTGCGTAACGAATGGGGTTTTAAAGGTTATGTGGTCTCGGACTGCTGGGCTATTTCTGATTTTTACAAATTTCAGGATTTTTCGAAAGATGCAGCGGAGGCCGCGGCAATTGCTGTAAAAGCAGGAACTGATTTGAATTGCGGAAATTCATATCCACATTTAAAAGAGGCTTTGGACAGGGGATTAATTACGGAAGATGAGATTGACGTGGCGGTAAAACGATTGTTTACTGCCCGTTTTAAACTGGGTATGTTTGATTCTGATAAAGAAGTTGCTTATGCCCGTATCCCTTTTTCTGTTAATACTTCAAAAGAAAACGACCAACTTGCTTTGGAGGCTGCCAGGAAAAGTATTGTTCTGCTAAAGAATGAAAATAACACACTCCCGCTTTCAAAATCAATTAAAAAAATAACTGTGGTTGGACCGAACGCTGACAATTGGGAAGCATTGGTAGGCAACTATAACGGTATTGCAAAACACCCGGTTACAGTGCTTGAAGGGATTAAGAACAAGTTAAATAATACTGAAATAATATATAACGAAGGTTCACATTTGGCTGAAGGTGTTACAAACCTGCACGTTATAAAAAACGAATTTTTGATTACTGCGGAAGGAAAACCTGGTGTAGTTGGAGAATATTTTTCAAATGATTCGTTAAATGGAGAACCTGCATTTACCCGGGTTGATGATGAAATAAATTTTTACTGGGAAACCGGTTCTCCGGCTCCTGAATTGTCTGATGATAATTTCAGCATCCGTTGGACAGGTTATATTGTTCCTCCGGTGTCAGGTACTTACAAAATAGGTTGTTGGGGAATGCCAACCCTCGACATATGGGTAGAGGGCGAAAAAATAATAAGCACAAACAATGAACATCATGCTTTTCACCAGGAAAAAGCTATTGAAATGGAAGCTGGCATCAAATATAAATTTGTGTATGAATATAAAAACTGGACGGGTGATGGCGATGCAAAATTAATGTGGAGCATGCCAAATGTAAACATGCAAAGCGAAGCAGTTGAAGCAGCCAAAAAAGCTGATGCTGTGATTGTTGTATTAGGTTTGTCACAACGTTTGGAAGGTGAGGAAATGCCAATACAGGTTGATGGTTTTGCAGGTGGTGACCGTACTCATATCAATCTGCCAAAAATTCAGGAGGATTTGGTAAAGGCTGTAAAAGCAACAGGGAAACCAACTATTTTAGTTTTACTTAACGGAAGTGCAATTGCAGTCAACTGGGAAAACGAAAACCTGGATGCCATCATTTCAGCAGGTTACCCGGGGCAAGAAGGCGGGAATGCAGTAGCTGACGTTTTGTTTGGCGATTACAATCCTGCCGGTCGTTTGCCGGTTACATACTATAAGTCGGTAGATCAACTTCCGGCTTTTGATAATTACGACATGGAGGGTCGCACATACAAATATTTCAAAGGTGAACCACTTTATCCGTTTGGATATGGTCTGAGTTATACAACATTCAAATATGATGATTTGAAACTCGACAAAAAAGCAAAGGTTGGGGATAAAGTAACCGTAAAAGTGAAAGTTACGAATGTGGGTAAATTGGCTGGGGAAGAAGTAGTTCAGTTATATTTGAAAGATGAAGAAGCATCGACACTGCGTCCAAAAGTTCAGTTGGAAGGTTTTAAAAGAATTTATTTGAATGCAGGTGAATCTAAAGTGGTGGAATTTGAATTAACTCCACGCCAATTTTCGATGATTGGCGCAAATGAAAAACGGGTTATTGAAAAAGGATGGTTTACCATTTCAATTGGCGGTGGACAACCTGATGTTAAAGTTTCAAATTCAGTTTCAGCAAGAATTGAATTGACTGGACAAAATTTAGAAATCGAATAGAAATAAAAATACCCGGAGCTAAATTTACTTCGGGTATTTTATTTTCTTACTTTAATGGTTCAGATTTTTAAAATTATGTTATCTGCCATCCATCCCTGTATGTTCTTCTAAGGTAATTACCTGCACTTTCATTATTTGTAAAAATTAAATTTTCCGAATCCCACACCAATAATTCATCAGGAACACGAATTGCAACAGTACCAAGTAAAATCGCTTCCGTCATTGGGCCTGTTTGTTTAAAATGCGATTCGGTATTTTCACCACCCAAACATGCGTCAACAAAATGATGATAATGATTGCGATCTTTGAAGCTTGGTATTTTGTGGTCTTTGAATTTACTTTGAGGCAGTAAAACCAAATCATTTCCGTGTGCAACAAGCAATGCACCTTCGGTTCCAACCAGCATTGCTGATTCCGGTGGATATGGATCGCCCGGAAATAAATCCTGTATATCCTGAGGAGGATAAAATTCTCCGTCAAACCATTCCAATGGCAATTCATCGGATTCAGTGAGTTCGTTACCCGGAAACATCCAGGAAATATGGTTTCCCTGTGGCCAATTATCAGCACGACGTTCGGGAGATTCCTGCCACGATTTCTGAACTTCGGCAATAACGGTTTTTGGCGCTGTTAATCCCAGTCCTTTCCAAACTGCATCAAAAATATGGCATCCAATATCGCCTGACCAACCTGTGCCATAATCAAGCCAACCTCTCCATAACGAAGGATGATAAATTTTTGGAACATATTGCCGCATGGGAGCGGTGCCGGTCCAAACATCCCAATTTAAGGCAGCAGGTGGTTCTTCTCCTTCAACTGGTCGAGGCCCCATTGGCCGGTAATTTTCAACTGCACCGGGACGATTGGAGCAAAGGTAAGCATGTTTGATTTTTCCAATTGCACCTTCTTTAATCAATTGTACTGCCCGTCTGTCATTAGCTGATGATGCATGCTGGGTTCCAAGTTGTGTTTTTACACCATATTTTACAGATGCTTCAGTAAGTAACCGGACTTCAGCAACATCATGACACATAGGTTTTTGGCAATAAACATGTTTGCCTTTTTGAATAGCGTGATATGAAATGGTAAAATGATTGTGATCTGGTACTGTTACATTCACTGAATCAATATTATCTGCCTCTTTTTCGAACATTTCACGCCAGTCGGAATAAGTTCGTGCATTGGGTACAATTTCCAGTGCTTTTTTTAAGAAATCTGAATCAACATCGCAAATAGCAACAATATCAACATCCGGGTGTGAAACGAAATTTTGCAAATCATTAAATCCCATCATTCCACCAACACCAATACTGGCATGTCGTAATTTTGTTTTAGTTGCGCATGATTCGAGAAGAAATGGAGCTGCAAGAGCTGCTGTTGCTGTAGTTTGAATAAATTTACGGCGCGAAACAGAAAATTTCAGGTCTTTCATGGTTGAATATTATTTATGTTTTAATAGCGTAATTTACTTTTTAAATTTTGAAATTGAACTTAGATTGCCGTTCTATTTTTGATATTATTATAAACAAAAAGAGGGAACCTCTGCTCCCCCTCTTGCTGTTTAATTCTAAAACTCTATCTATAAAAAAAGACTATTAATTCGTTTAGTTTATTTATTTATTTTTTTGAACCATATTCTGTTTGTCGATTTTTTTGAACCACATTCTGTTGCCCATGCTGTAATATTCATCTTTCAGTTCAGGATTTGCGGCAAGTTGTTCTTTTGTGTATGGATAATATGGTACCATTACATCTTCGCCTGGTTCCCAATTGGCCGGCGTTAAAACTTTTGACTGGTCAACCGTTTGCAGCGCTTCAACTAATCTTACAACTTCATCCATGTTTCTTCCAACTTGCATAGGATAAAAATTTATAGAGCGAACAACATTTTCAGGATCAATTATAAATACGCCCCTGATATCTTTATTTGAACTAACAGGCTCATGCAACATACCGTAAAGTTTTGATGCTGTTTTGTCGCTGTCTTCAATAACAGGGAAATTTATTTGTTGTTTACCATGTCCTCTGTAGTCGATTTCCTCAAGATGCGCAACCCACATTTTATGTTGGTCGATATTATCAGTGGAAATGATCGCAATTTTTACACCTAACTTATCAAACTCACCTTGCAAGTTGGCAAGTTCAAGTAATTCAGATGAACAAACAGGTGTGAAATCCTGTGGATGGCTAAACAGAATTTTCCAACTTTTACCATAATCATTGGGGAATTTTAGTTGTCCCTGTGTTGAATTGGCACTAAAGGAAGGCGCTTTTGATCCAATTAATGGAATTTTTGAACTACTTTGAGCAAATGTACTGCCCATTAAAAATACTACTGCAAGAAAAGTCAAGACTGATGTTTTCATAATTATTAAATTTTTTGTTTTATTACTTGTACAAAATTAAGGTTAGTGGATACGAATGTCTTGTATTATTTACGCATATACTTGTACTTTACGATTTACTCCAAAAAATAAACTGAAATTCTTATTTAAACCGTTTAAGCAAATATTAATTTCATTGAGGTACTACTCGTTTCAACCAGAGTTCTTAAGAGAATTAAAATAATTTTTTCGAAAAATGATTAAATACGGTTATAGAGAAATCCAAGATAGAATCGAATAATTTCTGATTTTTAGAAGTTATATATATCAAACTAATCATTCGAAATAACAGACATATCAATTTTTGTGGTTCCGAAATAAAAAAGGGCAGCAGCGGCAGCCATTAATACATGACTTACGCATAAATAATTAAACCATTGGTGAGGCGAAATTCTTGTCATAAAGAATATGGCAGCAACAGCTGCAAAACCAACTCCGGCAAGCATATATTTTCCGGCTGTGTTTTTTGTTTTCCAAAATAAAAAACCTTCGAGCGAAAGCACCACAAACATAAGTCCATACCCTGAGTGAAATTCAACAAAGAAAAAATTTAGTGTAGTAATAGTAAGTGTAAGGAAAGTCAAAAACTCGAAGATGTTTATGATTCCCAGAACCTTCACAACCGAATTATTCAGCCAAATTCTTGTATGCTCAATTACAGCCCTTTCAACAAACATTATCGAGATCATACTCATTATCCAGCCCGGTAGTTTCCAGTAAAAACTAAAAGCATACAAAAAAGCATGGCCAATAATACCACCAAGTAATGTTGCAATGGCCATAGTAGAAAAATAGATTTTGAAATAAAGAAATGTTTTTTCTTTTTTTCCTGATCGATGTATTTTAAAGGCAGCAATGAAACAAACTACAGTTACAAGCAAATCAGTAATGGTTACAATTGGTTCATCAATCCGAATGCCCCAGATATTAATTGAGTTTATTTCATTCATTTTTATTGTGTTAAAAATTCGTTGATCACGACTGGCAATATTTTTTCAGGTTCAAGGCTTAATATACAAACTTTAAATATATATCCCATTTATTTATTTTATATGAAATTCGGCGGTTCCTGATGGCAATAAATAAGTAAATTTAATTTTGATGGCGGAGAGAGAGGGATTCGAACCCTCGGTCCCGCGTGGCGGAACAACGGTTTTCGAGACCGCCCCATTCGACCGCTCTGGCATCTCTCCATTTTGAATCAAAATTACAAAATTTTCTTTTTGGTCTTTTACCTCTTTAACATTCAGTTTAAAGTCCAACAACGGGGATTACCGGGAAGTCAATTTCCACAAAAAAATAATTCATTAACTTTGGCAGTATAAATTAAATGACAAATGAAACAGTTACTTTTCCCCGTGGGACTTATTCTTGTTGTATTTTTTACAAATTGTAGTGGTCCAAAAATGGCCACAGCTCCTGTAATTTCGAATAAAACTGTTGCTGAAAATGAAATGGCTGCTGGACATTTTACGCAGGCGGTAATTGCCTGGAAACAATATTTCAGCCAAACTCCACTTGAGCAATCTACAGGTGCCGAATTTGCACAGGCAGCTCAAACCGCTTATAAAGCAGGGGATCAAACGCAGGCGATCAATTGGTTTGATCAAGCCAGGTATAAAAATTTCGCCGATTCAGAAATGTACTTAACATTAGCTAAAATTTACAATTCTCAACAGAATATTTCAAAGGAACTGAGCGCCCTGGAATATATTAAATCCAATTTTAGTGAGAATATGAATGAAGTGAATGAACGGATGTTTGAGATTTACAGTGAGATTAAACTGTATGATAAAGCACTTGAGTTGTGGTCGGAAATGGATGAAAACTCAAAAAATAAAATTTCAAACCTAAAATTGTATTTTAATATCAACAAGTCTTTGGAAAATACAGCAATGAGCGATTCACTTTCGTTGGTTATCCTGGAGAAAGAGCCTGCAAATGTAGATGCACTGGAATGGAACGGAAAAAAATATTACTGGCTTGGAGAGAATCGCTACCAACGCGCAATGGAAAAATACAACAAGAACAAAACAAACAGACAATACAATTTACTTTTAGCTGAACTCAATTTGGCGACTGCCGATTTTAGAAAGGCTATTCCGTTTTTCGAAAAACTCTGGGAAATTGAACCCGGAGAGAAATATGCCAGTTACTTGTCTAACATGTATGCTCGTTTTGGAGATGATTCCAAAGTAAATTATTACAAAAAATTTATTAAGTAGCGGGAGAAGCCAATTAGGCCGACGGAAGCAAAAAGGAAGGATACAATTCGTATTACTTGTAAACCTTATTTTGATTGAAAAATATTCAAGGTTGAAATGTTCCTGATGTTATAACCGCAACTGTATATCTTCAAATTTCCATTTGTATATTCAATTCCAGCACCAGCTTTAAAACTACACTCATTTGTACAATTGAACGTTTTGAAGGCAACCTTTTTTAGCAAAAAATGATTAGATTCCTCCGTAATTGTAAACAGATCGGCAACATTTTCTGAATTTCCAGTTTGACCCAAACCAATTAAATACAACTTTTCATCAATGTTAAAAAGGTTTATATTTTGGTAAGAATGCCAGAAGTTGTCGATCCAACCATTTTTCGAAATATTTTCAGTATCAATCGAACCAATTTTTTTGAATTCAGTATTATCTATTTCCTTAAAATCAGCTGAATAGAAATCAAGATGTTTTGAGTCCCAATCGCCCACAATTATCAACGCTTTGTCTTTAAATTTAGTAATTCCCACACAACCTGCAGTGCTTCTGAAAGGTTCACCGTTTCTTTTGATAACAGACATAGGATTTCCTAAAGGATTTTCCGTTTTGGAAATGTCATAAATGCAAACAATGGATTTATCTTTTACTAAATTATCTTCAATTCCAACAGCCATATAATTCTGAAAAATCTGAAATCCTCCGGCATGTTTAAACGGTTTTGCCATTAATTTATTAAGTGAAACTACTTTGTTTTCGTTGCCAGTTTTCACTACAGTGCAATAAGAATATGAATCTGAACTTCCAGTCATTAAAACATATTGCCCTCGATCATTTTCAAATCCCTGGATTCCCTGAAGATGGCCGTCCGTGTTATTTATTTCAAAATTGTTTGTATAAGTGATGACTTTAGGATTGACATCAATTTTATTGAATTCAGATATAAAATCGAATTTTTGGGATTCTGAATAATTTGAAAAAAAACTTGTTAATAAAATTGCAACCGGGTAAATAAACTGGGTAAGAATCATAATACTCAATTCAATTTTTTACAATTTCTTTTCAGTTATTCAAATTTGCAAATCTGCCTGTTTCATTTCCATGAACCATATCTGTACGCGGCCAGGGCCAGCCACCAAAACGGGTTTTTTGGTAATCAGCAAACGCTTGCTGAATTTCAACCATGTTATTCATTACGAACGGACCATATTGTTCAACTGGTTCATTAATGGGTTTTCCCTGTAAAAGCAATAACCTGGCCGGTTTATTTCCATTTTTTATACTGATTTTCCTGTTTGCATCTAATTCCAAAACTTGATTTAGCTGAATAGGGTTGAATTCTGCTTCAATAGTTTCTCCTTCAAAAAAGTAAAGCGAGCGGTTAACTTTTGCAGAAGTAGCCGGAATTTCCCAAACAGCATTTTCTTCCAGTTTTATGTGCCAGATATTCACATGGTTTTCAGGGTCTGCGGCCCATGAATCAGAAACAGGTTCAGGTGCAGAATAATTTTCGTATTTACCAGCAGCCAGTTCAATTTCGATATTTTTTTGTTTATCATCTTTTAATTTGATTTTTGGGATTGTATTTTCCCAGAGCATTTTAAAAGTTGGAGTTACCAACTTGCTTTTTGCAGGTAAGTTCAGCCATATCTGAAATAATTCAGTAGTATTTTTTTCATTTTCTTTCAAACAGGGAAACATTTCCGAATGTTGCAATCCCCTGCCTGCCGTCATCCACTGAACATCACCATTTCCGTAACGGCCCGCTGCACCGTTCGAATCGGCATGATCAATGATACCCTGCAAAACAAAGGTTATTGTTTCGAAACCACGATGCGGATGCGCCGGAAAACCTGGCACTGTTTCGCCATGGTACATTCGCCAGCCATCTTTTATTACAAAATCGTTTCCAATATTCCTCCCGGCAAGTGACGCTTTCGGACCGAGTTTTCCATTTCCTTCCGGATATAAATCAAGATGATGAACACAAAAAAGAAACGGATCCTGTGTTTCCCATGGAAATCCTAACTTCTTAATATCCAATATTGCTGATGGTTTCATGATTAACCTTGATTGATTTCTTTCAATGTTTTTTCAATGCGGCCAATGTAATTGTCAATCTGTTCGGGTTCTTCAAAACCAACTATCATCATGTCAACACATCCCAATCCCAGCACAAAACGCAGCGAATCATCAATTTTTTTACTGTCATTTCTCAAATTTCCATCACCAACAAGTTTCATCCCAATAACGCCTTTGCCTCCTTTGTGCAACTGTTGTATTAATTCCACAACTTCTTTGGGATCAGGTTTATCCATTGCCATTCCATAAGGATTTATCCGGGCATGAAGCACATCAACCCACGGGCTTTTTATTGCATCTTTCATTGCATCAGATGAATGCACTGAAACACCGTGAGCACGAATGATTCCTTTGGCTTTCAAATCTTCCAGTATATCCATTTGCTTTTTCTGTGTTTCAGTCCAGTTTTCGTCAACCATGCAATGAATTTGAACAAGGTCGATATAATCTGTTTTTAATTCTTTTCTGAAACGATCCACAACGATGTTTGCATCCGGACGTTCCGGTTCAGGTATTCCGCCACCTCGCACCCAGATTTTTGAAGTCAGTGTATAGTCACTTCTGTTTTTCTTTGATAAAGCTTCGGCAACAATACCGTGTGTTCCATAACTGTCTGCGCAGTCAAAATTCCTAATTCCCCTGTCGTATGCATGTTGCAGGAGTGCCAGGCTTTTTTGTTTATCCTGTTTTGTCAGAAACGAAGTTCTGTTTCCTGCATGAACACCGGTTCCTATTCCAAGCAGCGAAGTTTTTATTGCTGATTTTCCAAGTTGGATTTCCTGTGTTGGATTAATTGATGAAAAACGTCCGGGACTGGCAGCAAAAAGTGGATTCGAAAATAAAACATGAGCTGTGCCTAATCCTAATGCAGTTACAAATTTGCGACGGTTCATATTAATTTTTTCCATAACTAGAATTTTTATTGTGAATTATTATTTATAACTATTCTTCTTGTTTGACTAAAATCTTTTCCTTCAACTTTTAACAGATAAATTCCTTTTTTTAATCCGGATATATTCAGTGTTAATTTATTAAACTGTTTTTGAGGGAATAAGTTTAATTTCTGTCCTAATATATCATATAATGATACCTTACACTGGCTTTCAGTATTCAGTTCTATATAAAGATATTCATAAGCCGGATTGGGGTAAATCTTCAATTTTAAATCCTTAAAATTTTCAGCAAATACCGTATTTCCGCAAAGTCCTGTGGTTATAATACCCAGGGCATTAAATTTATTGTGGATTGTTGAAAGCAGCGAATATTCATTGTAACTATCTTGACCAATTTCCCAAATCATTATCCCATCAACACTTTCTGCAGCCAATTCAACTTTCTTCTCAATTGTTGTCCGACCGTTATAATAAGCTTCACCAATCTGATCCAAATCGGCATTAAAAAAATTTTTATTTACCATTTCAGAATAAGAGAATTCTGTAGTATTATTTGTATCTCCAAAATTATATCCATAAAAAGGTACACCCAATACAAGTTTATTTGAAGCCACTCCCTGGTTTTTCCAAAAGGCGACTGCCTGCTTTGCAAAATCAAAAGAGCTGTGTTGCCCCGGATTATCAGGGGACCAGGGTCCGGTACTGTCATATGCCATAATATTTATAAAATCAAAAACATGAAGTGCTTTGTTTGTAATTTTGGTGTATCTGGTATTAGCAGGTAAGGCGGCAGTAAAAAGTTTGTCATATTTTTTCAGTGAGTCATTAAGTTGAAGGACAAAATCGCTGTATCCTTTAGTAACTGCATCCCATTCGAGATCAAAATCAACGCCATCGAGTTGATGCAATTCAATAAAATCAAGAATTTCTGAAATCATAATCGAACGATTGGATGGAATGTCGATAAAGTTGGCCCATGTTTGAATTTGCACTGGACTCAATGCTCCTCCCCCCAACGATACTAAAATAAGTATGTCTGGATTATCTTCTTTTGCCTTGTTTATTACAGATTCAAAAGCATTGATTATTAAGTTTCCCTTTGAATCTGGATTTGCAAAACATAGATTTAAATAGTTTAATTTGCAGAATTCTATTGAGTTGTAATTAGTAAATCTGTAAGAAGGGAGATAACCAACAACCTTTTTGCTTTGTGCTAAACCGGTCAGATAAACAAAAAGTAATACCCATAAAAATAAAAATTTAGACATAGTTTGTTTTAATTCGAATTAAATATAAGTAAAACTATTATAATGAGTTGAATTGAAGTAAAACAGCAGTAATTATTATGTCTAAGGATTTTTGATTTTTTGTTTTCTACCGATAAAAAAGTTTAAACGAATGAAGTTATAAGCGTGAAACAGGATTGAATGTGTTTTTGTTTCATTTCAATTTCAACTGAGCTAAAAAATCACAGTGTTCACCGTTTTCAATTAACTTGCATTCAAATCCAGCCTTTCCTGCAACTTTTTTTAAATTCTGAAAATCGACAAACAGCCATTTAAATTTTGAAGTTGACTTTTTGTATTTCACTTCATATTCCATTTCTCCGTAATAGGATTCGTTTGCCAAATCCATCCAAACCGAACCGTCTTCTTCTTCGAAAAGATATTTTATATCACTTGAATCGATAAAAATCTGTCCGTTTTCAGCAAGCAACTTTTTTAAATGAACAAGCAGTTTTTTCAATCCTTCCAATGTTTCTCCTATTCCTGCGCCGTTCATCAAAAGTAAAATGGTATCAAATTTTGTTTCTGCATAATTGTAAATATCAGAACAAACAACGTTTTGAATATTTCTTTTTCTCAGCACTTCACATGCTTTTTCTGATTTTTCAAGCGCAGTAACATCAAAGCCATTTTCCTGAAGTATAACTGAATGACAACCGGCGGCAGCACCAATGTCAAGAATTTTTCCCCTGCAATTTTCAAGAGCTGTAATTTCAATTTCAGGCATTTCTTTTTTTGTTCTGAACAAGTATGAAACCGGGATATTTTCATCCTCAGTATAATTGCTGTTTACAATTAAATCGGATGCTTTCCCTTTTTCAAAATAATCCTGAATTGCTTCTCCAAACGGGTCGTTCATATTGTGATTTTTGTGCGAAGTTAAAACTTATTTTTTCCTATTTTTGGTTCCATTAAAATCAAAAATCAATGAAAATAATTCATTATCTCTTACTTGCCTTTACATTTACCATTCCTCACAGCAGGCCAGCAAAAATCAGAAACTTCAGATTGGCGTGGCCCAAACCGTGATGGCATTTTTTCAGAAAAAAACCTGTTGAAACAATGGCCTGAAAATGGGCCGGAATTACTGTGGTCTTTTGAAGGACTGGGTTTTGGTCACAGCAGCGTGGCAGTGGCAAACGACAAAGTTTATGTTACCGGCGTAAAAGATACAATCGTTTCAGCCGGAACACTTTATACCTTCGATTTAAACGGAAAACTACTTTGGCAAAAGGAATATGGCAAAGATTTCAGCCTGAATTTTCACGGAACACGTTCAACCCCGGTTATTGTTGGCGATTTAATTTATATCGAAAGTGGAATGGGTGCGGTTTATTGCTTAAATGCTGAAACCGGTGAGCAAGTTTGGTCGGTTGATTTTATTGAGGATTTGGGTGTCGATTCGGTAATTCAGTTTGGTTATGCTGAATCTGTTTTAATTGATGGTGATAATCTGATTTGTGTTCCGGGAGGAAAAGAAAACAATGTTGTTGCACTTAACCGTTTTACAGGTAAGAAAATATGGAATTCAAAAGGTTTTGAAGAACCTGCAACCTACAATTCTCCAATTCTTATTGATAGAAACGGACAGCGTTTGGTAGTTGCCATGTCAGCGGGTTCGATTATGGGAATTGACGCCAACACAGGAGAAATGTACTGGAGAGTTGAACAAACTCAGCAAAATAAAATACATGCCAACACACCACTTTATTTCGATGGAAAATTGGTTGTTTCAAGTGCCGGGCACGAGAGCACTTCGGGACTTGTGCAAGTGCAACTTTCAGAAAACGGTAAAAATGCCGAAGTAGCCTGGCGGAATAAAAAATTAATCAATCTTATGGGAGGATTGGTGCGAATTGATACCTGTATTATATGGTTCGGCATATTTGAAAAACGACTGGCAGGTCATCAACTGGAATACAGGAGAAATGCTCGTTCAGAATAAAGATTTGGGTGGAGGTTCAGTAATTTATGCTGATGGAATGTTTTATTGTTATGCTGAAAACGATGGGGAAGTAGCACTTGTAAAGGCTTCTCCGGCAAGTTTTGAAGTTGTCAGCCAGTTTAAAGTTCCGCAGGGAACCGACCAACATTGGGCACGACTTGTAATTGCAGACGGTAAATTATTTGTGAGGCACGGTGATGCGCTGATGGTTTACGATATTTCAAAATAGAGATTGCTTCCCCAACACTTCTGAGATTACTTCCAACGACTGCAAGATGTCATCCAACGACTGCAAGATGTCATCCAACGACTGCAAGATGTCATCCAACGACTGCAAGATGTCATCCAACGACTGCAAGATGTCATCCAACGACTGCAAGATGTCATCCAACGACTGCAAGATGTCATCCAACGACTGCAAGATGTCATCCAACGACTGCAAGATGTCATCCAACGACTGCAAGATGTCATCCAACGACTGCAAGATGTCATCCAACGACTGCAAGATGTCATCCAACGACTGCAAGATGTCATCCAACGACTGTAAGATGTCATCCAACACCTGTAAGATGTCATCCAACACCTGAGAATGTTAATTTTAATTCATATTACAGGTAAATGGTTTCTTGCTACTGACAAAGTGTTTCTTACAACCTGGTACAAGTTACTGGCAATTGATAAAATGTTTATTAAAACCGAAATAATACTTCAGCGAGTTTAAATCTTTTTTCCGAAGCTCAAAATCATGAATATGTTTGGAGGGAAAAATTTAGATTGAAATTAGATTTTCTGATTTTGACTTTCCTAAAACTTCACCGTCAACTTTAAATTTAAACGTCTGCCGGTTAAATAGTTGGGCACGCCAAACTGGTCGCCCTGCAGGCTTGAAACCCAGAAATAGGAAATTGTATTGTTAAGATTTAACAGATTGAATACTTCGAGACTGAGCCACATATCTGTAAATTGACGAAGAACAGCACGATCAACAGGTTTTGCCTCACTGATAAAGACCTTTGAAAATCCGAGGTCGATGCGTCGGTATGACGGCATTCTGTAAGTGCTTTGGTAGCGTTCTCCGTTGGGCGGACCGGTTGGAAGTCCGGCACCATAAAAACCAGAAAGTTGCATTTTATAGGTTGGGTTTCCAGGCAGGTAATCCTGAAAAAACAAGCTGAAATTCACCCATTGATCTGATGGTCGTGGAATATAACTGTAACCGTCCATAAAAATATCTTCCTTGGTTTGCATAAACGACAAGCTGGCCCATGATTGAACCCCGCTAACAAACTCTCCATTTATTTTCATGTCCAGACCCGCGGCGTATCCAACGGCTTCATGTTCGGGCAGATACTTGATCCGCACATTATCTACTTCATACGGAATTAACCTGTTCATATATTTGTAATAGGCTTCAGAAGTAAACCGAAACGGACGATCCCAGGCAGTGAAAATCAGATCAGACCCGGCAACTACCTGATAAGAACGTTGCGCGCGCGTATTGTAATTAATTGTGCCATCCGTAAACAACAGTTCTTTGAAAAATGGAGACTGATAATACATTCCACCTGAGAGCCGGAAAGATATTTTATTTTTCCAATCGGGGTAAAAGTTTACAGTACCCCGCGGACTAATTAAAAATTCGTTGTTAAAATCCCAGTAATTACCTCGAATGCCAACATTTACATATAAATCGCCACTGCTGATTGGTACACTCCAGGTATCCTGTATAAATCCGGTTATTCGATTTGAACTAATTGAATTTTTACTGTTCAGAGTATAATACAGTTTAACTTCAGAATCGGAATAAGGAATAGAATAGCCCGTGGAATCCCTGAAAATCCATTCATTGATTTTGTTTTCAATTGCTTCATGCTGAAATTTTACACCCCAGTTAACCAAATGGTTTTCAGAATTAAATGCCCCACGGTGCGTGAAATTGTAAACAGTGGAATTTAAATAATTGCGGGCATGATTGATAAATGAACCCACACCAAGATTTAAAACGCTGTCGCCATATTCCTCTGACGACATATCTCTTTCGAGCTGGTTTAGATAATAATCGCCAAGAATATCATAGGTAACATTTTCCGCTGCATAATATGCCGAAGCTATAAATTTCAGGTTTAATGCATTGTTTGGGTGGTAGTTGGCTGAAAATGCACCCAGGTATGTCTGAAAATCATCTACTTCCTGCCCGTCGAAATATATGGTAGTATTCAGTGGTGCATCCCAGGTTCCAAAAGTGGTGCGACGTGTTTCGGGTTTAAAATTGTACTGGTTTTGTGCAATATTTCCCAAAAACGAAATGTCGAATTTTTCATTCACGGAATAGGAAATATAAGTTTGAAAGTCAAGAAACTCGGGATTATATTCACCCTGCTCATCCAAACTTCCCAATAAATATTTACTTGTTTTATACCTGATTCCTGAAATGTGCGCCAGTTTTCCATTTAAAGCAGCATCTTCCACGTGGGCAGTTGCCCCAAGTAAACTTGCCGTAGCAGAGCCATGTAATTCGTTGGGTTTGCGGTATTTTATATCGAGCACCGATGACATTTTATCATCATATTTTGCATCGAAACCTCCTGCCGAGAATTCAATGGTTGAAACCATATCGCTGTTAATAATACTCATTCCTTCCTGTTGTCCCGACCGAACCAACATGGGTCTGTAAACTTCAATATCGTTGATGTAAACCATATTTTCATCAAAATTGCCACCACGAACTGTGTATTGCGAACTAAGTTCGTTATTTGACGAAACTCCCGGTAGTGTTTTGATTAAAGATTCAACAGCACCGGTTGACGACCCTGCAATCTGATCAAGCATTTTTGGGTCGATACGGGTTACGTTTCCACCTTCACGGCGATTTTGTGAAATGGTAACTTCTGCCAGTTTCAGGTTCGATTCGGGCATTGTAATTTTTAGTGTAATGTTTTCCTCAGGTTTGGCAAATATACTGTCGATAACAGTTGAATAGCCCAATGAGGAAAAAACTATAATTATGTTTTTTTGTGCCGGAACACGAAGAACAAATGTACCATCACGTTTTGAACTGGTTCCCAAAGCATAATCTTTTAAGGAAACATTTACCATGTCGAGTGGCTTACCAGACTGATCGGTAATTACACCTTTTAAGGTGGCATTGTTGCTTTGGGTCAAACCTTCCAGGGCAAAAGCAATTAGAAATGTGGTAAAAAGTAAAGCTATTTTCATAAAAGGCGCAAATCTAACAAACGAGTTTTATAATCAACTTTATATTGATAAATAAATTGTGCAGCAGGGTAAATTTTAGAACTAAGGGAGCCGGACTTTCCTAAGTCCGGTTTTCAATATCTTTGACTTAGGAAAGTCAAAGTCCCATCACAACTTTCACTTCGCACTCTTTTTGTGTCTGAACCGGAATTTTATTTCCATCGATTTTAACACCATCGACCCATAATTCTTTTACACCTTTTGAAACATGATTCGGATTCTTAATTTCGATAAAATAAGTTGCACCCCTGAATTTTCGTGTAATTTTAAAACCATTCCAATCTTTTGGAATGCAGGGATTTACAATCAAACCGTCATAAGTTGGTTGAATTCCCAAAATAAATTGCGAAATGGCGTAAAAGTTCCAGGCCGCAGTTCCGGTTAACCAAGAGTTTTTCGCTTCTCCCGGTTTAAAAGCATCTTTCCCTGCAATCATTTGCGAATAAACATAAGGTTCAGTTTTGTGTAATTCGCTGATTTCTTCAAGATACGATGGACAAATCTTCTTGTAATATTCCCAGGCCATTTCGCCCCTGCCTATTTCAGTTTCGGCAATCATTATCCAGGGATTATTGTGACAGAAAATCCCCGCATTTTCCTTGTATCCGGCCGGATAGCTGGATATTTCGCCATATTCGATATAATATTTTGTAAAAGCCGGATTATTTAAAACGATGCCATGTTCGCAATCGAGGTGTTTTTTAACCGAATTCATGGCTTTTTCAACCATTCCTTCTTCTTTTCCAATTCCAGCCATTCCGCACCAGCCATTCGATTCGATAAAAATTTTCCCTTCTTCGTTTTCTTTCGAACCAATTTTTTTGCCGTAATAATCGTAAGCACGAATAAACCATTCGCCATCCCAGCCATGTTTTTTGATGGTTGCAACCATTTCATCAACATGTTTTTGCGCACGTACCGATTCATCATTTTTGCCCAGGACTTTGCACAATTCTATATAGTCTCTTCCGTAAACAACAAATAACCCGGCAATCATCAGCGATTCAGCTTTTGAACCTTCAGTTTTGTTTTCGGTTGTCTGGAACGATTCGTTCGGGTCGTTTGAAAAACAATTGAGGTTTAAACAGTCATTCCAATCAGCACGGCCAATCAAAGGCAACTTATTGGGTCCTAAATTATTGACAACATGATCAAATGAAACGCTCAGATGATAAAACAAAGAGCGGGCAATATTTTTGTCGTTATCAAACGGCACCATTTCATCAAGAATACCAAAATCTCCGGTTTCCTTGATGTAGCTGACGGTTCCTGCAATTAACCACATGGGATCGTCGTTAAAACCGCCGCCAATATCATTGTTTCCCTGTTTTGTAAGTGGTTGGTATTGGTGGTAGCAACCACCATCAGGAAATTGTGTTGATGCAATATCAATGATCCGCTCACGCGCACGTTCAGGAATTTGGTGAACAAACCCCAGCAAATCCTGGTTCGAATCGCGAAATCCCATTCCACGCCCGATTCCACTTTCGAAAAAAGAAGCTGAACGTGAGAAATTAAATGTAATCATACATTGATACTGGTTCCAGATATTCACCATCCTGTCCAATTTTTCATCACCTGAATCAACTACATAAATACTTAGCAAATCGTCCCAGTATTTTCTTAATTCATTCCAGGCAGTATCAACTTTTTCTGCCGAATTGAATAGTGAAATTGTTGCTTTTGCTTTGGTTTTGTTGATTATCCCTTTCGATTCCCATTTTTCATCTTCAAGGTTTTCCACATAACCTAGAACAAAGATGAAATCCTTTGATTCTCCGGGGATTAACTTAATTTCGATATAATGCGAAGCAATTGGCGACCAGCCATGTGCTTCGGTCATTCGCGGTTTTCCTTCAGCTACAACCTGTGGTTCGCCGAAACCATTGTATAATCCAAAAAACGATTCCCTGTCGGTGTCGTAGCCCTGAACCGGAACATTAACTGAATAGTAGGCAAAATGGTCGCGTCGTTCTTTGTATTCTGTTTTATGGTAAATTACTGAATCTTCAATTTCAACTTCTCCAGTTGAGAAATTGCGCTGGAAGTTTTCCATATCGGCAGCGGCATTCCAAAGTGCCCATTCCACAAACGAAAACAGTTTAATTGATTTAGTTTCGTTTGAATGGTTTGTCAGTGTTAATTTCTGAACTTCAGCATGTGTTTTCAAAGGCACGAAATAAAGTATTTCAGCTGAAAGCCCGTTTTTTTCACCTTTAATTTTTGTATAATTCATTCCATGCCGGCATTCGTAACTGTCGAGCGAAGTTTTTACCGGTTTCCATCCTGGCGACCAGGTAGTTTCCCCATCTTTTATATAGAAGTATTTACCGCCATCGTCCATTGGAACATTATTGTAACGATAGCGTGTGAGGCGGCGGAATTTGGCATCTTTGTAAAATGAATATCCTCCGGCAGTATTCGAAATAAGTGAAAAAAAATCTTCGTTTCCAAGATAATTTATCCATGGCCATGGTGTTTTGGGATTGGTAATTACATATTCCCTGTTATTGTCATCGAAGTATCCAAATTTCATAATATTGGTTTTGAAAATTAAAAAATCAAAAGTAGTTCTTGTTGTCAATCTAACAAGAAGAAAAAAAATGAATTTATCCAAGATATTTTGTTGTTTTTTTTCCAACTCTCCCGCTCGGGGGAGCTGGAGGGGGCTGTTTATTTCACTTCGTTATCCCTGGCCATTCATCTGTCCTGAACGGATTGGCTGGTAATCCTTCTGCATTATATAAATTCACATCCTCCGGATTGTTTGCCCAACCGTATCGAACAGATTTCGGATCTTTTATTTCATCAGAATAAACTACAACAGTTTTATTGTCAATGATTTCAGCTTTTGCCCATTTGAATTTTTTGTCTGCCCCGGCAATTGTAAAACCTTTTAAGTAGCCGTATTTGTCTTTTGCTCTCAATCCCGAACCTGTTTCAGAAAAAGTGATAAATGCTTTTCCGTCTTTGAATTCAACTGATTTGAACATGGGACCCGAATAAACAATGTCTTTTTTGTAAGCAATCTTCAGTGCATTTAAAGCCAAACGTTTACCAACATCCTGTTTGTTTTTTGGATGAATATCGTTTGCCTCGCCAATGTCAATTGCCAATGCCATTCCCGTGTTTGGCAACGAAAGTGTTTTAGTTTGTGCTTCGCGCAATTCAGCCCAATCACTTTCACCCGGATTTTCAGCAGGTGGATTAAAATTGGCCAGTGAAACAAACAGAAACGGAAAATCTCCCTGGTTCCAATGAGTGCGCCAATCGATAATCATTTCAGGGAAAATACGTTGGTATTGTTTGGCACGACTGGCATTTGATTCACCCTGGTACCAAATGGCTCCTCTTATTCCATAAGGAAGAATAGGGTTAATCATTCCATTGAAAAGCAAGGTCGGGTAGGAGTTGGGACCTATATTTAAAGTACCAACACTTGCTTTTGATATTTTAAATTTCCAGTTTCCTGAAATGTCCATTTTATCATTGTTAAAATCTAAATATAATTCTTTTGGATCGCCCCAAATTCCACCGTTTCCGCCAGTATCGTCAACTCTAACAGCGATTATGTTTTTGCCGGTTTTCAAAATTTTGCTGTTAATGGTGTACGCCCTGTCTTTATCGTAGCTATTTGTTTTCCCAATTTCAATTCCGTTTACAAAAGTTATATCCGAATCATCTATTTTACCAAGATGCAAAACTGCACTTGTGCTTGATTGTGTTTCGTCTAAAACGATTTCCTTGCGATACCAGCCAATTCCGTCAATATCAGCATAGCCTTGTTGTTCCCAGTAATCAGGTGTTTTTATGGTTTTCCAGTTGCTGTCGTTAAAATCCGCAGCTGCCCAAATTGCTTTTCCGTTTTCCATTCCCAAATCTTTGTCTGAAACTTCGCCACCCAATAATTTTTTAATTTGAGCCATTTTTTCTTCTTTGTATTTGCTCAAATCCATTTGTTGTAATTCGGTGAGATTTCCTTTTAAATCAGGGTCATTCGAAATTGTTTCGGCGCTCGACCAAGTTTCTGCAACTGTTCCTCCCCATGAAGTGTGAATCAAACCAACTGGAACATTTAACTCCTTAAAAATGTCACGTCCGAAAAAGTAACCAACCGCTGAGAAATCAGAAACCGTTTCAGGAGTACATTCTTCCCATTCCCCTGATGAAATATCATCATTCGGAAATTGTGCAACTGCCTTTGGAACTGTGAATAACCGGATTTTAGGAAAATTGGCTGTTGAAATTTCTTTTTCGGCATTAATTGCTTGTGCTACCTGGAATTCCATGTTTGATTGCCCGGAACAAACCCAAACTTCTCCAATCAAAATATTGTCGAAAACAATGGTGTTTTTTCCTTTCACTGTTAAAGAATATGGACCGCCATATTCCTGCACAGGAAGTTTAACCGACCACTTCCCATTTTTGTCAGCTTTTGTCCGAACAGATTGATTGTTAAAAGTAACTGTTATTTGTTCGCCTTTGTCGGCCCAGCCCCAAATAGGATTTTGGATGCCTTGCTGCAAAACCATATTTGAACTAAAAATCCGGGGGAGTTTAACATCGGCATTTACAGTAAAATTACTGAACAATGAGATACACGTAATTAAAAGTAGAGTTGTTAAAGTTTTCATTTGATTGAAGTTATATGATTTGCAGAATAGATTTCAGAATTTAAAAACATCATTTAATAAAATAAAAGCTTTTTTGTTTCAATTGAATTATCAGAAATAAATCTAACCAAATAAAAACCAGGGTTCAAATTACCAGGATTAATTTCTGTTTGAATTTCAGATAATTTCGTTTGATAAAGTAATTTTCCGTTGAGAGACAATAGTTCAAGCTTTGTTATTTTGTTTTCAAAAAATTCTGAAATCCGAACTGTAAACTTTTCGTTTGTTGGATTTGGATAAATCCAAAATGAGTTTTCCGCTAAATTGATTTGGGTATTGCCAGTTGCCGGTTCAATTTGTGTTAGACTGATATTATCAATGTAAAATTTCCCCAGAAATTTCCCCAAACCAAAATATAGCCTGACATTTTCATCTGTAACAGGCATATTCAGAGTAAGTTCGTATTTTTTTCGATTTGTTGAAATATTCTGGGTTTTCGTAATCCATGCACCCCAGTCGGCATAATTTTTTGAAACAGTAATTAATAGTTGTTTTGCCTGATCAGCCCAGGCATCGAAAGTTAATTTATATGCAGTTTTTTTCATCGAAATTCCGGTCTCCTGAAAACCAAAATGCCAGTCGGTTCCTGTTGATTTTGAAATGTCAACAACGAAAATGCTGTCAGCAACACTGGCAGAATAACTTGTATTTTGAGCATCGAACAAATAGAAATCCCAGGAATTCCAGTTGTTTGAGAATTCACCATTTGACAGAAGTTCATTTGGATTATAAAATACAGGAGTTACTGAGGTGTTTTTATTGATTGTGAAAGTATATGGATTTGCCCCGCTTAGGAATTGCCATGCTTTAAAACTGTACCCAGAATCGGGAATTGCTGTAATTGTAACTTCTGTGTTTTCAGGATAAAAATCCAGTTTTGGCGAAATTTCTACTTTGCCATTTTTATTAGGGATTATATTCAGGTTAAATGGGCTTTCTGTTTCCTGCAGTTGATAAACACGCACATAATCAATCATAAATTTGTGGGGCAATTTTGTGTCGTCAACCCCTGCAGAACCTGCCCAGGTTCCACCATACGCCAGGTTAAGTATTAAATAGAACTCTTCATCAAAAGGCCAACGGCGGTAGTCATCATCCGGTTTTTTATATTCGTGAAATTTTTTATCGTTTGCGTACCATTCAAGATTCTCAGGCGTCCATACCAATGTAAAAGTAATAAACTCATTGAAAGGATCTCTTACAACCTTTTCTGCACCGCTGCCACTCGATCCATGTTGTCCGGCTGGCAAATTAACACCTTCAAAATGTGTTGTAAAATAAATGTTTTGAGGCTCAACTCCGATGTATTCCATAATATCTATTTCACCGCTTTTGGGCCAGCTGCCGTATTCACTGTTTGTTGGTAACATCCACAATGCCGGCCAGGTTCCTTTTCCTCCAGGAACTTTTGCCCTTATTTCTATTTTACCATATTTCCAATCACCAATTCCCTTTGAAATGATGCTGGCTGAAGTATAATCAGCGCCATCAAATTTTTCTTTTTTGGCTTCAATAATCAGCACCGAATCTTCAATCCGTGCATTTTCCATTCGTTTCACAGTATAATATTGCAATTCGTTGTTACGTAATTTTCCTTTTTCAAAATTCCATTTTGTACTGTCAGGCAACCCCGGAGAGTTAAATTCATCACCCCAAACCTGCACATATTTTTGTGCCGAAACTGAAACTGAAAAAAGCAGGATGACTAAAATTGAAAGTAATTTGTTCATTATATGTTTATTAATAGTTTTTTATTTTTCCGGCAATTTGTTCAATTACCTTTCTTTCATTGTATTCAGCGCAATGTCCTTTCATGGGAGTGAAATTAACAGAAGCATCCGATTTTGGATTTTCCCGTGTTTTCAACATTCCATCAAATGCCCTGGTTGCCGGGTTGAGATAAAAATTATCCATATCACCTGCCCAAATCCAAACTTTTCCCTGAATTTTGGGGCCAAGAGTTTCCCAATTGGTTTCAACATAATTTTTCAAATCGTGTTTTCGCCAGTACTCAGCAACTTCATGGTCAATTTCTCCGGAAAACGGATCGAACATTGGCTTTGGTAATCCATCTTCACCTTTTGGGCTGAAAAGTGCTGTAAATGCGCTGAATTGTCCACCGGAAGTAACATAAGTATCTGACCGACCCAAAACATTTTCAAATTGAACAAAATCCTTTTGCGACAAAATGGGTTCACCTGATACTTCACGAACAATCGGACGTAAATAATCATATTCGTTATAAAATGCGTTTTTATCTTTGTATATATTGATTAGCTGGCAGTTTTCAAAATCTACCTGATCAGGACTGTATGAAAAACAACCACCAAAAAAATCGGGGTAAAAAAGCTGTAATGCCAGCGAAACCCAGCCTCCTGTGCTGCAACCTTCCACAAACCGTGATTCAGGAGTTCCTTTTCCACGGAATTCCTTTTCGATATAAGGAATCAATTCTTCAATCAATGCTGTTCCATACGGGCCGCTATTTTCTGAATTGAGTTGGTAACAATCGCCAAACGGACCTTCTCCGTCAAGATATACGTTTAAAATTTCCGGAGCTTCATCCGACGTCCACCAATCCATGTTCCTTAAGAAATAACCGGCTCGTGTGTAACGCCCGCCATATCCGGCAATGTTATACCTTACTGCATATTTTTGGCTTGAATTTTCAAAGTAATTTTTTGGCAAAATAACCGCTGCTTTTAAACGAATTTCTTTTCCCCACCATTTTGATAGGACTTCACTTTTGATATCAACTTCTTTTAAAAGCTTATGTTCCGCCAATTTTCATTGGTTGAATAATTTCGGTAATCGGAAGTTCAATGATTTGGTTTTCAGATAAATCGACTGTTATTGCTTCGCTATACAAATTTCCTGGGGCGTTTATACTTGATTCATTTGTATCCTGATCCCACAAAACCTGGATTTTGTATTTTCCGTTTGGTAAATCTTTTAGCGAAATATCAACAGATTTTACAAAAGGTACTGAACTTTCAAATGTAAACGATTTGTCTGCTTCCCAATTATCAATATTTGTGGCAAAAATCATATTCGATTTATTGGGCCAGGTATTCAGTCGTGGTTCACGATTATTATTTTCGCTAACAAATAAGAAAATCCTTCCTTTTGGTTGAAAATTTACCAAAACTTCATTTGAAACTGTTGCAACAACTTTTAGTAAACTCGTTTGAGCAATTGTGGGTAAACTGTATAAATTACAGATTATCAGAAGAATGATTATTAGCTTGTTCATTAAGTTTAATACTGATTTGATTTATTTCTTCAAAAATAGCAAACATCTGAATTAAATCTCTGTAAATCTAAATGAACTTAAAAGTTATTATTTCAACCTGAAAAACAATTTAAAAATTAAAATAATGAAGTTTTATATCTTTGTTCATCTAAAATCATTACATAAAACCATATAGAAATGACATTTAAATACCAAAAACCATTTCCGATTTTGAAAGACGACACAAACTACAAGTTACTTACAAAAGGTTTTGTATCAACCATAAAAGTTGATGGTCGCGAAATACTGAAAGTTGAACCGGAAGGACTTGAACTTCTTGCCAAACAAGCATTTACTGATGTTTCATTTTATCTTCGCACAGCCCATCTTGAAAAATTGGCAAAAATTCTGGAAGACCCGGAGGCTACTGATAATGACCGTTTTGTTGCACACACCATGTTAATGAATCAGGCTGTGTCAGCAGAGGGCGAATTGCCAACCTGCCAGGATACTGGTACGGCAATCGCAATTGGCAAAAAGGGAGAAAATGTTTATACCGGAGTAAACGATGCTATGCATATTTCGAAGGGGATTTACGAAACTTATAATGAACGGAATTTACGTTATTCACAGGTAGTTCCATTGACAATGCTTGACGAAAAAAATACTGGAACCAACCTGCCTGCTCAAATTGATATTTATGCTGAAGAAGGTGATAAGTACGAATTTCTGTTTATTACAAAAGGTGGCGGTTCGGGTAATAAAACTTATTTATATCAGCAAACCAAATCACTTTTAACTGAAGAAGGACTTACCAAATTTGTAAAAGATAAAATTATGGATTTGGGGACTTCTGCTTGTCCGCCTTACCATTTGGCGCTTGTTATTGGTGGAACTTCTGCAGAAACAACCCTGGCAACTGTAAAAAAAGCATCAGCAGGTTATTATGACAATCTGCCAACCGAAGGAAACGAAGGTGGCCAGGCTTTTCGTGATTTGGAATGGGAAGCGAAAGTCGAAAAAATCTGCCATGAAAGTGGAGTTGGTGCCCAGTTTGGCGGAAAATATTTTGTTCACGATGTTCGTGTAATCCGTTTGCCACGGCATGCAGCTTCTTGTCCGGTTGGTTTGGGCGTAAGTTGCAGCGCCGACAGGAATATTAAAGCAAAAATAACTAAAGACGGTATTTTTCTTGAAGAACTGGAGAAAAATCCTGCACGTTTTCTGCCTTCGAAAGCACCTTCTATTTCGCCGGCAGTAGATATTGACCTGGATCAACCAATGGAAAAAGTGTTGAAAGAATTATCAAAATACCCGACAAAAACCAGGTTAAACTTAAGCGGAACATTAATTGTGGCACGTGATATTGCTCATGCTCAAATAAAACAGATGCTTGACGAAGGCAAACCAATGCCTGAATACTTCAAAAACCACCCGGTTTATTATGCTGGCCCGGCAAAAACACCAAATGGAATGGCCAGCGGAAGTTTTGGTCCAACAACTGCTGGAAGAATGGATGTTTATGTGGATGAGTTTATGAGCCGCGGCGGTTCGATGATTATGCTTGCAAAAGGAAATCGCTCGCAACAGGTAACCGATGCCTGCAAAAAATATGGCGGATTTTATCTTGGATCCATTGGTGGACCGGCAGCTATCCTTGCGAAAAACAGTATCAAATCGGTTGAAATTGTTGATTTTGAAGATCTTGGAATGGAAGCTGTTCGCAAAATTAAAGTCGAAAATTTTCCTGCGTTTATCATTGTTGATGATAAGGGAAACGATTTTTTTAAAGAGCTTTAAAATTTAAATATTATTTGGAAAAAGAAGGAAATCATTCAATCAATCATTAAATTGTCTTAGACATATGGTAAAATTGAATTAAATCATTTTAGTTTCATATTATGGAAAATATCAGAATTTACATAGACTATATTGCTAAAACAGTTGAAGTTATTGGTGTTTTAACTATTTTTTTTGGGATTGTATATTCTTTTTTCAGGTATTTATATTTGATTGGCAAAACCACAAAAATTTGGTTTCGTAGAGCTTCGCCAGTCGCTTGGTAAGTCAATTTTACTCGGTTTGGAAATTTTGATTGCCGCCGATATTATGGCGACAATCGTGACCGAGCCAACACTTCAATCGGTTTCAATTCTCGGGTTGATTATTATCATACGTACATTCCTAAGCCTCTCATTGCAAGTAGAATTGGAAGGAAAATTTCCCTGGCAAAAAAGTAAGTAATAATTTTTAAACGGTGAATATGGTAATTTTACATTCGGTTTTATGAAAGTCGTATATTTCAAAAAATTTCAGGGGAATGTGGAAATCACGGAAGTTCCACTTCCTAAAGTTTCAACGGATTCTGTAATTGTAAAAGTTGAGGCCACAGGACTTTGCAGAAGCGACTGGCATGGTTGGATGGGACATGATCCCGATATTGTTTTGCCTCATGTACCCGGACATGAGCTGGCGGGAATGATTACTGAAATTGGTTTAGGAATTAAAAATTTTAAGGTTGGTGACAGAGTAACCGTTCCATTTGTGAGTGGCTGTGGACATTGTCCCGAATGTATTTCCGGCAATCATCAGGTATGCGACAACCAGTTTCAACCGGGTTTTACTGCCTGGGGCTCGTTTGCCGAATTTGTGGAAATTAAATACGCTGATATTAATCTTGTAAAACTTCCTTCAGAAATCGATTTTGTTGCCGCTGCAAGCTTGGGTTGTCGCTTTGTTACTTCATTTCGGGCAGTTATTGATCAGGGCAAAGTTACTGCCGGACAATGGGTTGCAGTACACGGCTGCGGTGGAGTGGGTCTTTCGGCGATTATGATTGCAGCCGCTGCCGGTGCAAATGTAGTAGCTGTTGATATTGATGAAAACAAACTCCGTTTTGCTAAACAGATAGGGGCAAATATTCTAATTAATTCAAGAAAAGTTGATAATATTTCAGAAGAAATTAAAAAAGTAACTGATCGTGGGGCACACCTTTCTATTGATGCACTTGGCAGTCAGGAAACCTGTTTTAACTCTGTTTCATGTTTGCGGAAAAGGGGAAAACATATTCAGGTTGGATTAATGACAGGCGGGCATAAACACCCGAAAATTCCAATGGATATGGTAGTTGCCCATGAACTTGAAATTTTGGGAAGCCACGGTATGCAAGCGTTTCGATATTCCGAAATGTTCGAAATGATGAAAACAGGGAAATTAAAACCTGAATTGTTGGTAGGTAAAACAATATCGCTGGAAGAAGCCCCGGAAGCCTTGATGAATATGGACCAATTTGAAAATGTGGGTATTACTGTTATAAATAAATTTTAAAATCGAATAATATGGAAAAACTTAAAATTACAATCATTCAACCTGATATTATTTGGGAAAATCCGGGAGCTAATCTGAAAAAATATTCAGAAATGACTGCTGATTTAGAATCTACTGATGTTATTGTTTTTCCTGAAATGTTTACAACAGGTTTTTCGATGCAACCCATTATTCTTAAGGAAAAAATGGACGGGGTTGCAGTAAACTGGATGAAAAAGCTTGCATCAGAAAAAAATGCAGCTGTTGTTGGTAGTCTAATAATTGAAGATGGGGATAAAATTTTTAACCGTGCTGTTTGGGTATTTCCTGACGGGAAAACTGTAATTTACGACAAACGCCATTTGTTTACAATGGGGCAGGAACATCTCTTTTATTCTGCCGGAAATAAAAAAACAATTGTAGAATACAATGGTTGGAAATTTTGTCCTTTAATATGTTATGATTTACGTTTTCCGGTGTGGGCAAGAAATACTGAAAACCATGATGTGCTGCTTTATATTGCCAATTGGCCTGCTCCCCGTCATCATCACTGGAAATCATTGCTGATAGCGCGCGCAGTAGAGAACCAGTCGTATTGCATAGGTGTTAATCGCACAGGAAAAGATGGAAACGGTTTGAATTATTTTGGCGATTCATGTTTGATTTCACCCAAAGGGATTGCAGAATTTATGGGAGAAAATGAAAGCGTCAAAACGTTCGAATTATCATATACTGAACTTATGAATTATCGAAAAAGCTTTCCGCTTTTGGAGGATCGTGATGAGTTTCAAATTCTTGTAAATGACTAAATAAAGATTTTCTGTTTTGTATTTAATTCTTATTAATGCAATCTTATATTTAAGTCTCCAATTATGAGTTATTAAGAAATTCAGCTTAAATGATTTCGTAAAAACCGTTTCATCAGATTTTATTCAGGTGAAACGGTTTTTTTTCTTCAATTCCAATCATAATATTATTACTTTCAAACTATGCATTTAGTTATATAAATATCATTAATTGAGTTAGTTATGATTATTTTATAAAATTAACTAAGAAATTAGTTTGTAAACTAAATACTTAGTTATATATTTGAACAGGATATCCAACAGAGTTTAAAGATTAATTTAAAAATTAAAAAATCATGAAAACAATTAAATTATTTATTTCAATTGCATTCTTATTTACCACTGTTTTGTGCCAGGCACAAGCTAAAGAGAATAAAAGTAAAGATGGAGTTTATTTTGTCGTTGAGGAAATGCCTGTTTACCCGGGTGGGGACGAGGCATTGAGAAAAGATTTGACTGCAAATATTAAGTACCCTGAAGAAGCTAAAAAGGCCGGTATTCAGGGGAAGGTATATGTAACTTTTGTTGTTGATGAGCAAGGAAAAGTAACTGATGCTAAAATTGCAAGAGGTGTTGATCCTTCACTTGACAAAGAATCTCTAAGGGTCATAAAAGAATTAAAAACCTGGAGTCCCGGAAAAGAAAAAGGCAAAGTTGTAAAAGTTTCTTACACGGTGCCAATCAATTATGCGTTGGATGGCAAGCCAGACGAAAAAGAGTAAAAATTTTAGTATACCTAAGAAAATAGTTGCAAAACTATTTACTTAGGTATAATTCTTGTTGTCCGATAACTTCATCATAAAATTTTGAAATCCAAAAAAATGAAAGAATTGACAAAAGCAGAAGAACAAATTATGCAGTTGCTTTGGGAGCAGGAAAAAGCATTTGTTAAAGATTTAGTTGAACAAATTCCGGAACCCAAACCTGCGTATAATACGGTTTCCACGATAATAAGGATTTTGGAAAAGAAAGGTTTTGTTGGTTACAAGGCTTATGGCAAAACACACGAATATTTCCCTTTGGTTGCGCGCAAAGATTATACGCGCAGTTTTATGAAGAATTTTATGCGCAACTATTTTAGTGGTTCTTTTCAGGAAATGGTGTCGTTTTTTGCCAAAGAAGATAACATGAGCTTAACGGATTTGGATGAATTGATAGAAGATGTAAAACGCGATTTGCAAACAGAAAATCCTGACAAAAATGAATAGCGTGGTTAACTTTATAATTGAATCGGGTGTGAGTCTGGCAATGCTTTCAGTGATTTACGTTTTGTTTTTGAGGAAAGAGACTTTCTTTAAACTGAACCGATGGTTTTTGCTTGGATCAGTACTTTTTTCAGTTGTTCTGCCAATTTTAAAATTCAGGGTTTTTAATCCAAAACCTGTAATATTGGCCGAAGTAACAGTTACACCTTATCGAAATTTACTTGAAGCCATCACAATTTACAGTCATGGTTTTTCCGGAAGTGTTGAAACGGCGATAATTTCGACTAATATGTTGATATATGTTTATTTGATCGGAGTTATTTTTTTCTTAGGAAGATTTTTATTCCGCATACTTCAAATTTTATTGATAATCAGAAAAAATGAACTTCAGTTTGCTGATGGTTTTAAAATGGTTATTCTTAAAAAAGAAATGAGTCCATTTTCATTTTTGAATTATGTATTTGTAAGTCAGACACTTCTGCAAAATAAAGGTTACGATAAAATGATTTCGCATGAATTGGAACATGTAAAACAGGGGCATTCTCTTGATGTAATAATATTGGAAATTCTAACTGTTTTTCAGTGGTTTAATCCTTTCATGTGGATGTTACGACATGCAATCCGCGAAAATCATGAGTACCTTGCCGATCAGGCAGTACTAACAACCGGAGTAAACCGTGGATATTATAAAAAATTATTATTGGATCAGTTTGTTGGAGGCCAATTGGTTATTGCCAACAATTTCAATACTTCACTAATCAAAAATCGAATTAAAATGATGTCAAAAATAAAATCACCAAAATATGCCATTTCAAAAATAGTATTTGGCGTGTTAGTGGCAGCGGCGCTTATAATTGCATTTGCCTGCGAACAAAAAGAGTCGGTTGATACAATTGCTCCTGAAGAACAGGTAGTTAAATTAACCATTCAGGGCGAAAAGCTGAAAATTGATGGAACTTCTGATGATATTCAGAAACTTAAAAACATGTTTTCGGAAGACTCAGGTTTTGAAATAGTTACTGATAGTATGGGAAATGTGTTATTAACGAAAAAAGCTGAAGATGTTTCAAAAACACTCGACAGTGATGAGCAGGTATTTTTTATTGTTGAAGAAATGCCTGAATTTCCGGGAGGAGAAATGGCTTTGCGTGAATATATTGCAAATGCTGTAAAATACCCGGAAACAGCCCAAAAGAATGGAATTCAGGGAAAGGTATATGTAACTTTTGTAGTTGGTAAAGATGGTTTTGTAAAAAACACTTCAATTGCCAGAGGAGTTGATCCATCGTTGGATTCCGAAGCTTTGCGCGTAATTAAAAATCTTCCAAAATGGCAACCTGGGATGCAAAAGGGAGTACCAGTTAATGTTAGCTATACAGTGCCTATTAATTTCAAGCTTCAATAATTAATTTGTTGCATAGTCATTCGTGAAAATTTTGTAATTTACATTTAATTAAATTGTTACACGGTTTTTTTGGAATGACTATTTTCTTTTAACCAAAAATGCAAGCCATGAAAAGTGCAAATTCACTTATCTTTCTCATCACTTTTTCAATCTTCTCAATCTCTGCTTTTGCGCAGCAGGAAATCGATTTATTAATTCTGAACAAGAATTATGATGAAGCATTAATTCAGATTGAAAAGCAAATTGAGGAAAATGCAAGTGCAGATTTGTATTTCAAAAAGGGGCTGATTTTTAGTAGTTTGCAGAATTATCAGGAAGCTGTGAAAGCATATTCAGAAGCTTTGCAATTGCAACCCGAAGAGCCGGAAATTTTATCTGAAATTGCGGAAAATTTATCAATTCTTGGAAATCAACAAGATGCAGTAAAATATTATAAAAGGGCTATAAAATTGGAGTCTTCAAATTTTGCACTCAAAGCAAAGCTTGGCCGGGTTTATATCAGCAAAAAGGAGATAAAACCAGCTTATGATTTGTTTGCTGAAATTTATGCAAGCGATTCAACCAATGTATATTGGAACAAACAATTTGCTTATTGTTCGTTTCAGGTTGGCAAGCGAATGCAGGCAATTCATTTGTACGAAAAGGTTTTGGAAGCGAATCCCCGGGACTACGGAACATACTCAAACTTGATTCATACCTACAGTAGTAAAAAAGAGCCTGATAAAATTTTGGCAACTATTGAAAGCGGATTGTTGCAATTTCCCGGAGATGCTGAGTTAATTTTGGAACGTGCAAATTTCTATTTCAGGACAAGGAACTATGAACCGGCAATGAAAAATTTCGAAAACTATTTTACAGCAAAAGGAGATTCCATATATGAAATTGTGTTGAATTATGCTATCAGTACTTATTTTTCAAATGACGAAACCAAGGCGATGAGAATTTTGGATAATTTATTTCGGGCGAACCCAAACGATTTATTTGTAATGTATTACATGAGTTTGTGCTATAAAAAAATGGTGGATTACGAAAATGCCGAAAAGTATATGAAATGGGCCATTGATATGACTGTGCCTGATTATGTGTCAGAAATGTATCATAATTTGGGGCAAATTTATGGTCAACAGCGCAAGTTTGCAGAGTCGATTGCCGCTCTCCAAAAAGCCAATGAACTGAACCCGGAAAATGCTGAAGTTTTGTTTGAAATTGCCACAACTTATGAAGAGTTTAATTCAAATAAAACCATGGCGCTTAACTATTACCGTTTGTATTTAAAAGAAGCTGGAGAAAGTGGAAATAATATAGACTACGCACTTACCCGAATTACCCGGATAAAAGAAGAAATGTTTTTTGATGAATAATGATTATGACTTACCTAACCTCCTCGAGGGGAAAAACAAAAAACTGAATTTTTAAAATTTGTGTAATATGGGAATCTTTTTGAATCCTCTCTCTTATGGGATTAGAGGGGCTCAATTTCCGGTTTTCTCTCTCACCAAATTGGTAAGCTGAACCCTTGTTTTTACACCTAATTTCGAATAAATACGGTAGTTGTGGTCTTTCACGGTTTGTAAAGTGATAAACAATTTTTCAGAAATGGCTTTGTTTGTTTTTCCAGTGCAAATTTCCAAAACAATTTCTGCTTCACGTTTTGAGATTTCATAATGGTTGCAAAATTCCGTAAAATTTATGTTTGTTGAGGATTGAGGCAACAATTGTGTTTTTTCGTTCAGCTTAATACTCAAAGGGATTAAAATGCTGCCAGCAAATAAAAGCAGGATTGAAATGCACTCGGAAACTGATCCTAAAATATTGAATAAACATAAAGCTCCAGTATAAGCTGTTACGCCACACAAATAGAAAAAGGCATGTCTTTTCAAAAAAACTACCTCTTTTGTTAATGGTTTATTCTTTTTCTCTAAAATAAAGGGAAAAAGAAAAGCAATATGAACGATAAAATTTATTGCTGCAATAGAACGCACAATAAAAAGATCGGGATTTGACACAACCTTGATAAGTCCGTTGTTGATTAGAATTGAAAATACAAAAACTACAACAAAAAGGGATGGAAAGAAAATCCAAGGAAACTTTTTTGATTCCTTGAAACCATTTAAAGCGAAAGCAAAACGTAAAAGCATAAACCAACTTACAATCAAAAATGGGATTCCTAATATGGGAATGAAAATGGCGATTTTAGTTTCGGTTTTGTAACTCAGGTCCAAATCGGCCAAAATTTCGTGTAGTGCTATATTTCCCCAAACACCATAAATAAAAAACGAAATCATGAAAATTTGTTGATAAAGTAAAATCTGCAAAACAGGTTTTTGATGGGTTTGATATAATTGATACGAAATTAATATCCCGATAACAGCCAACGCCGCCGAAACAATAAAAGTAGTAACAAATAAAATCGTGTCAATCCACATTTGTATTTCAACTTAAGTAGTGATGCACAATAATACAAAGAGTGCTGAATTTGAGATACCTACCAAAGTAGTAAATATTCAAAACGCTACCAAAGTAGGAAGGATATTTTTTTGATTTCATTTATTTTTGGTTCAACAATGTTCATAAAAACTATTTAAATTTCAAAAAATGGAAAATTTTAATTATCGCAATTTAGTTCCCTCAGCAGGGGGAAGTTTTAGTTTTGCCTGGCGTAAAATATTTGAAAAAGCATTTTTGCCGCTTTTAGTAGCAGTAATAATTGTTGGATTACTAAATGGGCCCGGCACAGGCTCACGATGGGAATTGGATGGCAACAATCATTTTCCATGGTTATTCGTTTTCCCAATTGCATTATTTGGTTTGGCATATCTTTTTTTGTTTTTGCCGGTTATTAAATATGGCGAACAATTTTTGTTTCTTAAAGCAATGCGTGATGAAGAGGCTGAAATAAAAACATTATTTGAAGGATTTAAAACGCAATACCTGAATATTATTTTAGCCAATCTAATTGTTGTTGCTTTAGTAATTATTGGATTTATAATGCTCATTATTCCCGGAATTATTATAGCCTGTCGTTTGGCCTTTGTATCATACTTAGTTATGGATAAAAACATGGAAGCCATGAAAGCAGTTGAAAAAAGCTGGCAAATGACCAAAGGCCACGGTTGGACAATTTTCGGCATGGCAATAATTTCTTTCTTTTTATTTATAGCCGGTTTAATTGTATTTTTTGTAGGAATTATTATTTCCATTATGTGGGTGCATGCGGCATTTGCAACATTATACCAATCAGTTTTGAATGCGAATGACGATGAAAATCCAATCCCGATTCTAGGAGTAAACGAAGTCAGATAAAAATCCCAATCTTATCATGCCCGGAAATATTTCGGGCTTTTTTTTATTGTTTATATTCATCTTTGTGTATTTTGGAAATTTTAATTTTATTGGATGAAGAAACTGTTTCTATTTGTTGGATTAATTTGTCTATTAGAGATTTCCTCGGCACAATACTTTCAAACCGGGCAGGATCCGGGTTCCCTGAAATGGCGGCAAATCAATACGGAAAATTTCCAGATTATTTATCCGGATTATTATGAAAATCAAGCACAAAAGTTGGCTTTTGTTATGGAAAAAGTATATCTCGTTGGAGGTAAAACTTTGAATTATAGACCCAAAAAAATATCAATTATTCTTCACACTCAAACAGTAAAATCAAACGGTCTGGTGGCCTGGGCACCAAAAAGGGTCGAATTATATACCATTCCGCACCAGGGAATTTATGCTCAAAACTGGATTGAACAACTGGCCATTCACGAGTTTAGGCATGTGGTTCAAATTGATAAAGTAAATAGTGAATTGCCCAAAATTTTGAAAGCCATTTTTGGCGAACAGGGAACTGCACTGTTTTTTGGTCTGTATGTCCCTTGGTGGTTTATTGAAGGCGATGCAGTTGTACTCGAAACAGCTTTAAGCAATTCGGGACGGGGTAGATTTCCTTCGTTTTTGATGGAACACAAAGCACTTGCTGTAGAAAAAGGTAACTACAAATACGACAAAGCTTATAATGATTCATACAAAAATTATGTGCCCGACCATTATCAGCTTGGTTATTACATGGTTGGGAAAACGCGCGAAAAATACGGTGTTGATTTATGGAGTTCAGTTTTGGATCGGGTGGGAAAGAAGCCACTATCTTTAAACCCTTTTAACAAAGTACTGAAACAAAAAACCGGATTGAATAAAGTTGAGTTGTATGATACAGTTTTCGCGGATTTAAGAAATAAGTGGATAAAAGAAGATAAAAGTTTTAAACCTGTGGATTTTGAAGTTATTTCACCTGCGAACAAAACTTATTCAAACTATCGGTATAATCATTGGCTTAATGATTCAACGATTATTGCTTATAAAACTGCTTTAAATGAAACTCCCTCATTTGTTAAAATTGATTTGTATGGAAATGAGAAAAAAATAATTACTCCCGGAATCATTTTTAACGAATCGGTAAATTATCGTGACGAATGGATGGTTTGGTCGGAACAGATAGCGGATGCTCGCTGGGAGCACAGCGGCAAATCATTAATCAGGCTATTGAATATTGAAACCAAAACTAGTTTGTCCTTTTATCCAGAATTTACAGCATTTGCACCATCAATTTCTCCCGATAAAAACAGTGTTGTAGTTGTAGAATCTAATTTTTCGAATGATTACTATTTATCAGTCTATCATATTCCTGATGGAAAATTACTGTACCGTTTTCAGACAGAAAATAACAACTACTTTTTTTCGCCAGAATGGTTAAATGAAAATGAAATAGCAGTAATCGTGCTATTTCCTGAAGGTAAACGAATTGCAAGACTTAATTTACAAAATAATCAGTTTGATGTTTTGCTGGATAAAGATTTTGGGGAATTGAAAAATCTAAGGATAAAAAACAACAATATTTATTTTGTTGGAAATCTTTCGCCAAAAGACGCTTTGTTCAAATTCGATATAGTTGACAAATCGGTTTCACAAGTTTACGAACCTCGGTTTGGTATTGAGTCTCCAGCCTTTTCTGCTGATGGTAAAAATTTGGTTTTGAGTGATTATACAGCCGATGGATTCCGATTAATACAAGTTTCGCCCAACAATACTAATGATGTAGAAGTTAACAACCTTCAAAAACAAACTTTTTTGATCGCTGATAGTATGTCAAAACAGGAATCGGGAGTGCTGAGTTTTACGTTTTCAGATTCAATTCGATATCAATCAAAAAGATATAGAAAAATAACACATCTCTTTAATTTTCACAGTTGGGCTCCTGCAGCAGTTGACGAAATTTCTTATGAAATTACACCGGGAGTAAGTGTAATGTCTCAGAATAAATTAGGAACGGCCCAATTAAATCTCGGCTATGAATGGAACACGACTGAAAAAACCGGTAATTTTTATGGAAATTATTCATATAAAGGCTGGTACCCGGTTTTTGATTTTGATATAAATACAGGAAAAAATGCTTCAGAATTTGCTGTTATAGAAAGAACAAAAAATTCTTTTGGAGATATTATTAAACAAGACACTGTTTTTAAGCGCTTCACATGGCAGAATACAAATTTTGGGGCAGATGTGAAAATTCCTTTAAATTTTTCAAGGGGAAAATTTAGCCGCTTTTTTCAACCTGAAGTAAAGTATGAATTTACATGGTATAAACATAATTCATCAACACCAGATGGTTTTTTTGAGGGTAGTTTTCAATCATTTACATATCGTCTTTACTATCAGCAGTTGTTGCGCAAAAGTATGCAGGACGTTTATCCCAATTTTGGTTTTGTATTGGATGGAATTTACAAACACACCCCAACCGGTAATACTGATTTAGGTACTTTGAGATTGGCACAAACAACCGTATATTTTCCGGGCATTTTACCCAATCATGGAATCAGAATATATGCAGGTGGCCAGGATAAAAACAGTACAGGTGGAGTAGGTTTTTCTGATGCAATTCGTTATCCGCGCGGTTGGGGAAAAATCAATACAAATCAAATGTTTAGCTTATCAACAGACTATAAATTTCCGCTGTTTTATCCCGAATGGAGTGTTGGAAAACTAATGTACCTGAAACGCATAAACGCTTCAATATTTGGTGATTACGGATATTTGAACGGAAACATTTACAAAAATGGAAAAGTCACTGGTACTTTTAAAACAGATATTTCGTCATATGGGGTTGAATTAACCGGAAATGCTAATTTTCTGCGTTTTTACGCTCCTGTAGAAATCGGATTCAGGACCTCATATTTACCTGAAACTGAAAATTTCTATTTAGATTTCCTTTTCTCAATCAACTTCAACTCGCTTTAAGGTCAAAACAGTTATTTCTGCAGGCATATTTATGCGCCATGGAATACCAACTGTCCCTAAACCAGTGTTAACATATAAATAGGAATCGTTGAATTTGTATAAACCGCCCCAATTGTGGCGTGTTAAATAAATCAGGCTAAAAGTAATTCCTGCCCTTATAATTCCCCACTGCATTCCATGCGTATGTCCCGATAGTGTCAATCCAAAATCTCCCCTGTATTTAACAACCTCATCCCAATGAGCAGGATCGTGAGTCATTAAAATCTTAAATGCGCTTTTAGGTATTCCCGCAACTGCTTTTTCAATATTTGCATATTGTGGAAAAGGCGGATGCCCCCAATTCTCAACACCAACAATAAAAATAGAATCTGTTTTTGATTTTAATTTAACATGTTCATTGTTAAGTAATCGAAATCCGAAATTTTCGTTGCCTTTAACAATTTGATTGAAATTCTCAGTTTTTTCGGCTGCGCTTTCCCAATCCGTATAGTTCCCATAATCATGATTACCAAGAATTGAAAAGCATATTTTATTCCGGGTAATTTCATTAAAAACATCATCCCATCCATTAAGTTCGTTCGAAAAATTATTAACTAAATCGCCTGTAAACAAAATTATATCAGGTTCAATTTTTTGTGTTTCTAGTTTAACTTTTTTCATTAATTGTTGAGAATATAAAAAATTACCCAAGTGTATATCAGAGATTTGCATCAATTTAAATCCATCAAAATTTTGTGGCAAATTTCTAAATTTCAATTCTACTTTATTGATGACCAAGCTTTTTTTCCCAAACACAAAACCAAAAATTACACTACTACTAATACCGATTGATAGAATTAACCCCATAGAATAAACTATCACTCTTCTTTTGTGGGAGAAGAATATGCCAATTACAAAGGAGAAAGCTAGAGGAAGTTTAAAAGCAAAATCCACTGATAATAATGTATTCAAAATTATATGAAATGTATAGTTTTTTGTATTTCGGGGCGTTATTGGCCAAATATACAGTATTACGAAACCAATGAGAATTAAAGCTGAAGAAATTATAATTAACCATTTAATTTTATTCTTTTTTGTAGCAGATGCAATTTTGACTAAATTCTTTAACGCCCCTAGAGAAAGGAAGGTGTAAAAAATAAGAAAAATCACTATGAATAATAATTGAAATGTTCTCATCCTTTTTTCATTAAATTTCTAAATATCTGTGTGTAAAATTAGCATTTTTGTTTATTCATAAAAAACACTAATTTTCAATAGGTTATGATTGAAGAGAAGACCTTTAATCCGCTTGAGATTTTGATATTTCAAAATGTGCACAAAGTACTACGTCATTTTTCACATCCTGGTTGATTTGAAAGCAGTAAGACCAATGTATTACAAATAAACTTTGAATTGTTTAAAGCTTTTACATTTAGAATCACATAAATTACATTAATGTATGCATCTATATTACAGAATTGTATTTCTGTAAACAAAAACCCTAAATATTCTAATTTTCAAAATCAAAAAAAATGATCACAATAACATTTGTATACGAAACACGAATATTAAAAAAATGCAAAAGGGAATTCTAATTAATTTTCTGTTTTTATATTTATAAACATTTTTGAAGCTATTTCAGTTTAATAATACAATTGTATTTTATGTTTTATTCTTTATAATTTGATCTCTAAAATGTAATTTTTAAAATTTATAATTCATTGTATCAATTGTTTATATAGTTTATTTGCAGTCATACTTAAGAAATTATGCAATTATTTTTTGTTCAAATACATTTTATCAATAAATTAACTTTTAAATCACTGTATTCCAAATATTTATCTTGTTTAATTAAAGTAAAATAAAAGCAATTTTACATCCATTATTGAAAATCCAAGAAAAATATAATGAATGATTGTTGTAATTTGTAAAAATAATATATTACATTCGTACACTTTTATTTTATAAATACAAACAAGTTACACTTTAGCCTGTTTGTTTTTTTTGCATTTTATTATACATGAAGGATAGGATTAAAAAATATATGGATTACAAAGAAATCTCCGCCGGAGAATTGGCGAATTTACTGGAGGTTCAACGTTCCAATATATCCCATGTATTAAATGGCAGAAACATGCCAGGCGCTGCATTTATAGAAAAATTGCTAATAAATTTTCCTGATTTAAATGCAAGATGGCTATTGACCGGTGTTGGTGAAATGATAATGAACACTGAAGATTCAGCTGCAGATGCACCTTCTTCTGCTGGTGAACCAATGATTTCACAAAACATTGGGCAAAATAAAATCAAAAATAAAGATAACAACACTGACAAATCTATCAATAAAGTTTTGCTCCTCTTTTCAGATGGTACATTTGTTGATTTTGATAAAAAGTAAATGTGTGATTGATGAGTTATAAACACGACCAAATCTTCCGGGAGTTGTGATAAAATCGGGGTTGTTGCTAGTTGCAGCGCCCCTTTTTATTCTATCATTATTCATTATAAAAATCTTACCTGTTTCTATCGTATATTACAGTTCCCGTCTTTATATATTTCATTCTTTATATAAATAAGAAAGTGTATTTTTTATATACAATGTGTGTTATTGTTAAAGAACATACCATAGCTATTATTTACTCATGTTAAAAAAAGGGTTATCAATGAGAAAATATTACAAGTGCAGGTTATTTCATTAAGTGAAAATATTTAAAAATCAAACCTACATAAAAACCCTACTTCAGTTAAAGATTTACAAATCAACGGTTTATTATTCGTCATAGTTTAGAATAAAACTAAATTACATAAGTAACAACATTTTGGATTAAAAACATTCACATATGTATTGCACATATAAATTTTGTTTATACATTTGTAGTGTGATAAAACAATAGAATTTTTGGACATTTAGAATTTACGCGAAGAGATTTACAAACCCAATTAAGTTATTCGCTGTTAATACAGAGTTACACCAGGTCGTTAGCAATAGCGGCCTTTTCCTTTTATTTACTTTCCATTGCAAAGCAATTATTTAACCACAATATTCGTGCTTTTCAGATTTTAAGTAAAACTAATTTTGACCATTATAATTGGACGTATTTATAAAAACAAATATTTTAATTATTTTATAAGTTATTGTAATACAACTATATGAAAATGCCTCTATTGCCTGATGTTATAAATATTTACATATGTGTAATATTGAGTTATATGTAAAATATATATTTTAGCTGAATATTTACATATGTAATTAGTGCTTAAATTGCATATAATAAATTTAGTAAATGGTAAATAAGGTATGATTAGAATAAGAATCCGATGTTTCTCTAAATTGTTGTTCATAATTTAAAACGTGAACAAAATACTAAACAGTAATTTTTATCTTTGCACGCAAATTATTTATTTATGAATAAAAAGGAAGTTAGAAACTTGGTAGTTACAGAAAATACTGCATTGAATGCCACTAACTTTTTAATCAGATTCAGTTCATCTGAATCTTTACCTACTTTGTTTCCAGGGCAATTTGTCAATATCGAGATCAAAGATTCAAGTGAAATTTTTCTCAGGCGTCCATTTTCAGTTTTTGATGCTGACTATGCCCATAACACTTTTTCGATAATTGTTAAAATATTAGGAAGGGGATCAAAAAAATTGACTGAAGTTAGAAAAGGGGAGTTGTTGAGTGTAATTTTACCATTGGGAAAAGGATTTACATTTCCCAAAAAAGATGATAAAATATTACTCGTTGGCGGTGGCAGCGGCGTTGCTCCAATGTTATTTCTATCAAAAAAATCAAATTTAAATAAGGAAAATGTCAATTTATTGTTAGGCGCTAAATCAGTTGAAGATCATATAAATGTGGAAGAATATGCTCAATATGGAAACCTATATTTTACCTCAGAAGATGGTTCTTTAGGCGAAAAGGGATATGTTACCCAGCATTCTGTTTTTCACAACAATCTGAAAAACTATGATAAAATTTATGCCTGTGGACCTGATGCAATGATGAAAGCAATTGCAAAGGAAGCAAATAAGGTAAACGTTTTTTGTGAAGTATCTCTTGAAAACCTTATGGCATGTGGATTTGGCGTTTGTTTGTGTTGTATTGAACCAACTGTTAAAGGTAATTTATGTGCATGCACCGAAGGACCTGTTTTTAATATCAAAGATTTGAAATGGTAGATTTAAAAATAAATATAAAAGGACTGGAATTCATAAATCCGGTGATGACTGCCTCGGGTACTTCAGGTTTTGCGGAAGAGTTGAATGATTTTTACGATGTTTCTTTGTTGGGAGCAATATTATTAAAGGGTTTGACATTAAAAAACCGGGATGGTAACCTATACCCTCGTATGGCTGAAACAGCATCAGGAATGTTAAATGCAGTAGGTTTGCAAAACAAAGGGATTGATTATTTTATTCAAAATATTTATCCAAGAATAAAGGATTACGGAACACATTTAATAGCAAATGTTAATGGTTCAACTGTTGAGGAATATATTGAACTTACAGAAAGAGTGGATGAATTGAGCAAACATTTCTGCAGTTGAGTTAAATATTTCATGCCCCAATGTTAAAGAAGGTGGAATGTCGTTTGGTATAAGTTGCCCAAGTGCTGAAGCCGTTACCCGTGAAGTAAGAAAAGTTTGTACAAAACCTTTGATTGTGAAGTTGTCGCCAAATGTTACAGATATTACTGAAATTGCAAAAGCGGTTGAAGGACAGGGCGCTGACAGTGTTTCACTGGTAAACACTTTTTTAGGAATGGCGATTGATGCCGAGAAAAGGATCCCTTTATTATCCACAGTAACGGGAGGGTTGTCTGGTCCAGCAATAAAACCCATTGCTTTACGGATGGTTTGGCAAGTATACAATGCAGTAAAAATTCCTGTAATAGGTATGGGCGGGATTATGAATGCATCCGATGCCATAGAATTTATGCTTGCCGGTGCTTCTGCCGTTCAGGTGGGAACTGCTATTTTTAAAGATCCTTTTATCCCGATTCAAATAATAAATGGTATTGAGGATTATTTAGTTCGTCATAAATTACAGGCAGTGAAAGACTTAATTGGTAGTTTACAAATGTAATTACCTGTTTGAATTAAATGCTTTTGGTAATTATCAAACTAATGATTGTTTTGTAATTTGGAAACAAAAGACCAGTTAATGAATAAATTTTCAAACAATAATCAGAATAAAAAAGTAGAAAAACGTATATTGTAAATGTATACGTAAAAAAGAAAATTGCAATGTGAACATTTCAATTTTCGACTTGTTGTTTAATGCGTAAATTACAATAATTAAAAAAACATTTCGATATCATGTCAAATTTTCAAATTGTAATGCCCAAACTTGGTGAAAGTATCCAGGAAGGCACAATAACCAAATGGTTTGTAAAAGAAGGTGATACAGTAGAAGAAGATACAATTCTTTTTGAAGTTGCAACCGATAAAGTAGATTCTGAAATCCCTTCGCCTGTCGATGGAATCATTACAAAAATAATGTTCCCTGAAAATAGTTTGGTTCCTGTCGGGGAAGTTTTGGCAATTATAAATATGGGAGGAGAGGAAAGTTTAAAAGAAGAGCCTTCTGAAAAACAAATGGAGAAAAAGACAGAAGGTGAGGCGAAAACTACTCCCGAGACACAGCCAAACAAGAAATTGGATATAGAAAAATCGGAAGAATCAGAGGCTGTTGAAGAGATAAGCAAAGAAAACGTTCGGGAATCTTCCGGTCGTTTTTATTCGCCATTGGTTAGAAATATTGCTAAACAAGAGAATATAGCATTGGAAGAACTTGAAAACATCAAAGGTTCAGGAGCAAATGACAGGGTACAGAAAAAAGATATTCTTGAGTTTATCCAAAATAGAAAAAGCGGAATATCAGCAACTGAAACTAAAACGGAAAAGACAACAGTTAACCGAAAAATGATGACTCCACCGGCGGTATCTGTAGGTTCAGGAGACCAAATTATCGAAATGGATAGGGTTCGCAAACTCATTGCCGATCATATGGTGATGTCGAAACAAGTTTCTCCTCACGTTACCGCAGTTGTGGAGGCTGATGTTACCGAGTTGGTTATTTGGAGGAACAAGAATAAAGAGGCGTTCGAAAAGAAATATGGCGAGAAGATTACTTTTATGCCCATTTTTACAGAAGCAGTTGCCGCTGCAATTGCCGAATTTCCCATGTTAAATTCATCTGTTGATGGAGACAGAATTATTCTTAAAAAAGATATTAATATAGGCATAGCAGTAGCCAAACCCGATGGCAATTTGATTGTTCCGGTAATTAAAAATGCCGAACAAAAGAATTTAGTTGGAATAGCAAAAGATTTGAACCGACTTGCCAACGCGGCGCGCAACAATAGATTGTCAATAGAAGAAATTCAGGGCGGAACTTTCACGATTACAAATTTTGGTTCCTTCCGAAATTTAATAGGCACGCCAATAATCAATCAACCTCAAGTAGCTATTCTTGCTACCGGAAGCATTGAGAAGAAACCCGCAGTTTTGGAAACTCCAACTGGTGACGTAATCGCTATACGCCATTTAATGTTCCTTTCATTATCTTATGACCATCGTATTGTTGATGGGGCATTGGGGGGCGCTTTTTTAAGAAAGATTGCAGATAATCTTGAACAGTTTGATATTAATCGAATAGTGTAAAAAATAAAATATATTACAAATATGAATGAAATGGAAGTACCCAAGATTTATTCCATTAAAAAAACGGACAAGGAAACGTTAAAAAAATGGTTTTATCTGATGACCCTTGGCCGTTTGATCGATGATAAAGCTCCAAATTATTTAAAACAGGCTATTGGTTGGTCATACCACGCACCTTATGCAGGTCATGATGGAATTCAGTTGGCAGTCGGTCAGCATTTTGAGAAGAACAAAGATCACATCTTTCTGTATTACCGCGAAATGTTGACTGCCATGTCATGTGGTATGACAGCAGAGGAGATTATACTAAACGGAATTTCCAAAGCAACAGAACCTTCGGGTGCAGGTCGCCATATGTCTAACCATTTTGCTAAGCCGGAATGGAATATTCACACAGTTTCATCATCAACCGGAAATCATACGCTTCATGCAGTTGGGGTTGCCAGGGCTATTAAATACTATGGTGAAAAAGCTGTTGCAATTAGTGGACAGGGCGAATCATCAGTTAGCGAGGGATATGTTTATGAAGCATTTAATGGTGCGGATAAAGAGCAACTTCCTGTTATTTTTGTGATTCAGGATAATGGCTATGGTATATCAGTTCCTAAAAAAGATCAAACTGCCAACCGAAAGGTTGCAAATAATTTTTCAGGATTTAAAAACACCCGAATAATTCATTGTAATGGTAAAGATGTTTTTGATTCGATGAATGCAATGGCGGAAGCCAAACGTTTCGCTATCGAAGAATCAAAACCTGTTCTTTTACAAGCTAATTGCGTAAGGATGCATTCCCATTCAAATTCCGATGATCACCTTCTGTACAGAAATCAGTTGGAAAGGAATTACGTAATGGACTATGATCCTCTTGCGAAGTTTGGCAGGATGCTTGTAAAATATAACCGTTTTACAGAAGAAGAATTACTCGAAATTGAAGACAGCGCAAAAATTGAGTTAAAAGCCGCGCATAAAGCCGCATTGGGTGCCCCCGATCCAGATCCGGAATCGGTTTATGATTATGTTCTGCCCGAAGCATACAAATCTGAAAAATATCCTGACGGATTGCATAATCAAGAAGGAGAAAAGAAAAAATTGATTACAGGTTTGAACGAAACTTTGAAAGCAGAATTCCGACATAATCCTGATACTTTCATTTGGGGGCAAGATATGGCCAACAAAGATAAAGGTGGAATATTTAATGTTTCTAAAGGACTGCAACAGGAATTTGGTAAAAAACGTGTGTTCAATGCACCAATTGCCGAGGATTTCATCATGGGAACTGCAAACGGAATGTCAAGATACAATGATAAAATACGCGTTGTTGTTGAGGGTGCCGAGTTTGCCGACTACTTTTGGCCGGCAATGGAACAATATGTCGATACCAGCCACGACTATTGGCGTTCTAATGGAAAGTTCTCTCCAAACATAGTCATTCGATTAGCTTCAGGAGGTTATATTGGAGGAGGAATGTACCATTCTCAAAATATCGAAGGCTCACTTGCAGCTATTCCAGGAGTCAGGATTGTTTATCCTTCATTTGCTGATGATGCAGCCGGATTGTTGCGAACAGCAATTCGTTCACGTGGATTGACAATGTTTATGGAACCCAAAGCTTTGTATCAGGATCCCAAGGCGGCGACAGTTATTCCAGACGATTTTGAAGTGCCTTTTGGAAAAGCAAGGATTAGAAAAGAGGGTAGTGATTTAACTTTACTTACTTATGGAAATACAACCCATTTAAGTATAGAAGCAGCTAAACGGCTCGAACATGAAGGGGGAAGTGTGGAAGTAATTGATTTAAGAAGCTTGATTCCTCTGGATGAAGAAACTATCCTCAAATCAATTCAAAAAACAAACAAGCTTTTGATTGTACATGAAGACAAAGTTTTCGGTGGTTTTGGTGGCGAATTAAGTGCGATTATAGCAGAAAAAGCTTTTAAGTTTCTTGATGCACCAATCAAAAGAGTCGGTTCACCTTTTACTCCGGTTGGATTTAACCGTATATTGGAAAGGGCGATTTTACCAAATGTTGAAAGGATTTATGCAGCAGCAAAAGAATTATTGGAATATTAAATAAACAAAACAGTAATGAGCAAAACAGTTATTATTTACAGTTTTCATACTCAAAAATCAAAAAAGGTTGCTGAAAAAGTAATTGAAGTTTTTGGTAAAAATGATATTAAAACAATTAATGCAGAAGAACTGACTGCGAAGGATTTCGAGGAAAATAAAAATTTTATATTAAGTGCGCCAACATGGTTTGATGGCGAGTTACCCAATTACTGGGATGAATTTGTTCCTGAACTGGAAGAAATGGATCTTAAAAACAAAACTTTCGCCGTTTTTGGTCTTGGCGATCAAAAAGGGTATCCCGAGAATTTTTGCGATGCCATTGGAATATTAGTCGAAATACTCGAAAATTGCGGGGCAAATATCATAGGTAAAATACCAGCAGAAGGCTATACCTTTGAAAATTCAAAAGCTCAACGTGGCGATATTTTTGTTGGCCTTCCACTTGATCAGGAAAACCAGGGGAGGCTTACAAATGAAAGAGTTACCAAATGGGTTGCCCAATTAAAAAAGGAAATTAAATAATAACTTTCTTTCTTTTTATTAAGAAAGGTTGTTCCTGTTGGGGGCAACCTTTCTTGTTTTATTTTCTTTGATAAAATTTGTGAAATCATACTTGCAAATCATGAAAAACAGTAAAAAAACATTTTTTCAATTGCCTCAAATTATTGGCGGAAAAGAAGCTTTTAAAAAATATGTTGAGGACAATTTAATCTATCCTGCAGAAGCAAGAGAAAAAAGTATTGAAGGCATCGTTCATTTAAAAGCAGAGATTGATGATAATGGAAAAGTAATCCACGTTGAAATTTTACATGGTCTTGGCGATGGATGTAATGAAGAAGCAATACGATTGATTAAAAAACTTCGGTTTGGTGCAGTGAAAAACAAAGGTGTCAGGTTAAAAACTAATAAACGATTCAAGATAAAATTTCAGCTAACTCCTGAAAACATGCTAATTCCTCCTGAAAACCAAATAAATTATGAGTTGGTAAGTCAACCAAAAAAAACAAATCCTCAAGGTTTCGATAAAACTTATTCATATACAATTCCATTAAAATAATTGAAGTCAAAATAATATGTTGAAATACAGTTAATTACACATATGTAACAATAGTTATAATAATCGATACATATGTAACTGACAAAATGTCTCCCTGGATATTATTACATTGTTTAACTTAATACTTCTGTGATATTCCAATATTTTCAGAATAAATATTTTTAGTCGTAAATATGGCAAGGAAAATAAAGCGGCGTTTAATTAAAATTTGATATCCAAATTTTATTGATTGACTAAAATCAAAACTTCAAGTTATTATTTATTCGATATTATAGGTCATTTAAAGCTTTGTTTAGTTTTCAGATAAGTTTTATTAATTAATTTTGTGCCTTAAAATTAAAAAATTGAGAAAATTGTCGGAAACAAGATACATATTCGTTACCGGTGGAGTTACTTCATCGCTGGGAAAAGGAATTTTAGCATCTTCTTTAGCAAAATTATTACAATCACGAGGTTTTAAAGTAACAATCCAGAAACTTGATCCATACATTAATATTGATCCGGGAACGTTAAATCCATATGAACATGGCGAATGCTTTGTAACTGAGGATGGAGCGGAAACTGATCTGGATTTAGGCCATTATGAAAGGTTTCTTAATGAGGCAACTTCTCAAGCCAATAATGTTACAACTGGCCGCATTTACCAATCCGTAATCAGTAAAGAACGTAAAGGTGATTATCTGGGTAAAACGGTTCAAATAATTCCGCATATTACCGATGAAATAAAACGTCGGATAAAAATTCTTGGTTCAAAAGGAAACTATGATATTGTAATTACTGAAATTGGCGGCACAGTTGGCGATATTGAATCGTTACCATATATTGAATCTGTCCGCCAGTTGAAATGGGAACTGGGCTCAAAAGCAATGGTTATACATTTAACTTTGGTTCCTTATCTTGCAGCTACCGGAGAATTAAAAACCAAACCAACGCAGCATTCTGTTAAACAATTACTTGAAGAAGGAGTTCAGCCTGATATTTTAGTTTTACGAACTGAATATGATATTGATTTATCAGTTCGTGAAAAGGTAGCACTTTTCTGTAATGTGGCAATAGAGGCTGTGGTACAATCGATTAATGTACCAACAATTTACGAAGTACCATTGAAAATGCTGGAAGAAAAGCTGGATATAACAGTTTTAAAGAAACTTGGACTTCCGATAAATGATGAAATAGATCTTTCTCTGTGGAACGATTTTCTCACCAGGCTCAAAAACCCAACCCAAACGATTGAAATTGGATTAATTGGGAAATATGTGGAATTGCATGATGCGTATAAATCAATTGCAGAGTCAATTGTACATGCCGGAGCCGAAAACAGTTGCAAAGTAAATGTCAACTGGATTCATTCTGAAGATATTAATAGTAGTAATTACATTGAAAAACTTTCCAATTTAAACGGAATTGTTGTTGCTCCGGGTTTTGGCCATCGTGGAATGAAAGGAAAAATTCTGGCAGCAAAGTTCGCCCGGGAAAACAACGTGCCATACCTTGGTATTTGCCTTGGAATGCAGGTTGCTGTTATTGAATTTGCACGAAATGTACTTAATCTCGAAGATGCCGATTCTACCGAAATGTCACCAAAAACACCTTATCCTGTAATTGATTTAATGGAACAGCAAAAAGGTATTACTGATTATGGTGGAACTATGCGACTGGGATCATATGAATGTCGGATAATTGAAAATAATTCAAACGTTTGTAAAGCATACAATAAATTAACAATTCATGAGCGTCATCGTCACCGCTACGAATTTAATGATGCTTTTCGCGAAAGATATATTGCTGCCGGAATGATACCTGTTGGTGTAAACCCTGAAACTGATTTGGTTGAAATCATTGAAATACCGGATCATAAGTGGTTTGTGGGTGTACAATTTCATCCCGAATACCGAAGTACAGTTTTAAATCCTCACCCTCTGTTTGTAGATTTTATTAAAAACTCGTTAGTTCAATAATTAAAAATGGATAAAAAATCGATAATTGGAATTGTCCTTATCTTCGCGATTTTAGTTGTTTTTTCAATAATCAATCAACCTTCTAAAGAAGAAATTGAAGCTACCAAACACCTAAGAGATTCATTGGCACTTGTAGAAAATCAAAAGGAATTGTTGTTACAACAGCAAATTGAACAACAGGCAGCTACTAACATTTCAACTGTAGAACCCGATTCTGTTAACACAGAAAATCAGTTACAAAAAAACACAGAACAATTGGGTGTTTTTGGAGCTGCTGCAGTTGGAGAAGAGGAATTTTATACGCTCGAAAACAATTTGATGAAAATTACTTTTTCCAGTAAAGGAGGAAGGGTTTATTCAGTAGAATTGAAAAACTACCAAACAAACGATTCATTGCCACTTATTTTATTCGATGGACCAAAAACACTGTTTGGTTTAAACTTTTTTGCTCAAAACAGAAGTATAAAAACTCAGGAGCTTTATTTTTCTCCGGTTATGGACAGAAAAGCAACTGTGGTTACCGGACCTGAAGTTAAGAAAGGAAGCGAAGGTAAAATTAAATTCAACAAAGAAAATCCAGGTGGTAAAGAAACAGTTTCTTTTCGATTGGAAGTTGCGCCCGGTAGCTTTCTTGAATATGATTACACACTGGAATACAACTCTTTCCTTGTCGATTTCGATGTGAAAATGCAGGGAATGAACCAATATGTGGCAGCAAATCAATCCTATATTGATTTCAATTGGTCATTTGATGTTCCGCGTCAGGAACGCATTTCAAAATTTGGGGAAGATAATTATACAAATATCAATTATAAATTTTTTGAAGACGAGGTTGATAATCTTAGCAAGGCAAAATCAGATGAAGAAAATTTAACCACTCGGATTAAATGGATTGCGTTTAAACAATTATTTTTTAACTCGACAATAATTTCCGATGAATCATTTGCCAGTGCACAAATCAGTCAGGATAAATACAAAGACAATCTTGAGTATTTGGCCAATTTTAATGCTGATATTTCGCTTCCATACGAAGGTAAACCAAGTGAAACCGTTGGAATGAAATTTTATTTTGGGCCGAACCATTATCAAACTTTAAGACAGTACGATATTAGTTTGGAAAGCCTGGTGTATTTGGGATATCCGGTTGTTCGTGAGGTTAACAGGTTTGTTATTATACCTATTTTCAATTTTCTTCGGAAATACATAAATAATTTTGGGATTATCATTTTGCTGCTCACCGTATTCATCAAAAGTGTATTATTTCCATTCACCTACAAGTCATACATGTCACAGGCCAAAATGCGTGTTTTGAAGCCTGAAATTGATGAATTAAGCGCAAAATATGGCCCGGATAAAATGATGGAAAAACAGCAGGCTACAATGGCTTTGTACAAAAAAGCCGGCGTAAATCCAATGGGTGGATGTTTGCCAATGTTGCTGCAATTCCCGATTTTGATTGCCATGTTCTTTTTCTTCCCAACTTCAATTGAATTGCGGCAGGAAAGTTTCCTTTGGGCAACCGACTTGTCAACTTACGATTCAATATTAAACCTTCCGTTTACAATACCTTATTATGGTGCCCATGTAAGTTTATTCTGTTTGTTAATGACAATCACAACAATTGTTTCAACAAGTATGAACCAACAGGCAATGAGCAGCAATTCAATGCCGGGAATGAAAACGATGATGTATTTGATGCCGGTAATGTTCCTGTTTATTCTGAATAGTTATTCATCAGGCTTGAGTTATTATTATTTCCTTGCCAATGTAATTACAATAGGTCAAACTTATTTAATTCGGCATTTTGTTGATGAAGATAGGATTCACAAACAGCTGCAGGCAAATAAAAAGAAAGCAGTTCCGAAATCTAATTTTCAAAAACGGTTGGAAGACATGGCAAAACAAAGGGGAGCAAAGTTACCTCCAAAGAAAAAATAGGTTCTAAAAAATTTATAGAATAGGATTACAAAATTTGTAATCCTTTTTTTGTTTCAATGATTAAATTTTATTTCATATTAATTTTTTGTTTTTATGCAATTACAACTTTTGGACAAACCGAAAGAAGATTTCTGATATGGAATAAAAACGAAGTTGTGATTCAACCATGGAAAAATATTGCAGTTGACATTGCTGAAAACATTCACTATTCACCCCGGCAAAATGCTGTAAACCAAAAATATGCAGAACTGTTTTTATCGCATCAACCAGAGAATTGGTTTGAATATGGCATTGGGTTCAGGGTAATAAAGGCAAATACATATCCTGGTTGGATACAGGAGAACCGTACAATGTTGATTGCCAACTTCACAAAAAGTCATAAACAATTAGTTTTTAAATATTCAAATCGCTTTGAATACAGGTCATTTGAAAACGATTGGCATTATTTCAGATATCGTCAGGAATTTAAAATTGATTTCCCAGCATTAACAAATTGGGGTATGAAAATTTACACATCAGAAGAAGCATTTTTTAAGATGACTGAAGATGGGTTCCACCTGATCAGGTTTTACGAAGGAATATCAATTGTTGATCAACAACATTTCAGAGTTAAAGTTATACTATGCCTTAGAGAAAAATAAGCAAACGGCAAAATGGGGTAGTTCAGATATTGTTGGATTAAATATGGGTTTCCAGCTATAATAAATTTCTTTTTTTTACCATTTAAACCTTTTTAAAATAAATGTGTCGAATGGTTCGTAAATCATTTGAATAGTTAAAATTTAAAATTAATAAAAATGAAAAAAATCGGATTTCTTTTGATTGCCCTAATAATGGGGACAATGGTTGGTACAGCTCAAAACTGGCAAAACTCAACTCCTGAAGAGATGGCAAAACGCCAGACAGATCAGATAAAAGAAAAATGTGGTCTGGATAAAGCTCAGGAAAAAAAGGTGTATGACCTGCAGCTTGAATCAAGCAAAAAAATGGCGAAAATGCGAGATGAAATGCAGGGCGGTGGCGACAGGGATGCCATGCGTGATAAAATGGCAAAAATGCGCGATGAACAAAACAAGGAAATGAAAAAGATTTTGACCGCTGATCAATATACCAAATACGAAAAATATTTGGAAGAAAGACGCGCTGCAAGGCAACAAGGCGGAGGAAACAGATAAGTTTTGTTAACGGTATAGTAGTTTAGTTTGATTAAATTGAGGCCTGCATTTTTGCGGGCCTCTTTCTTTTAAAAAGGCTTTATTCATATGCTTTTCGGTGTTTTTTTAGTAAAATAAACTCAATTTTTCATTTTCTCTTGCACAAATATTTAATGAAAAGCCAGTTAAAATATTAAATGTTGATTTTTATTTTCCTGAATTCCCTTCTACATTTCGGGGAAATTCTTTTCATCCACTTCCCGCATCATTTCATACACATTTTTAAAAAGCCTTTCCACATTAGGTTTGGAAAAATACTCGCCATCAATTCCATAAGCGGGGCGGTGCTCCATAGCAGAAAGTGTTCTCGGTGCTGTGTCAAGATAATTAAATGCTTTTTGTTCATCAATAACCTTTTGCATCATATATGCGGTGGCTCCTCCAGGTACATCTTCATCCATGAAAATTACTTTCCCTGTTTTTTTAACAGATTCTAAAATGACATGGTGGATATCAAAAGGCAGAAGGGTTTGGACATCGATGACCTCTACAGAAATATTTTTAAATCTTGCAAGTAAACGGGCAGCTTTAATGGCATGATGTGAGTTCCATCCATAAGTCACAACGGTAACGTCATTTCCTTCGCGAAGGATTTCCGGTACGCCGAGCGGAATTCTGTATTCGCCTATATTCGATGGCATTTTTTCTTTTACATTGTAGCCTTTTAATGGTTCGATTAATAATGCCGGATCATTACCCTCCAGTAAAGTGTTGTAAAAACCCGCTGCCTGTGTCATATTCCGGGGAACACACAAATACATTCCCCGCATCGAACCAAGTAACATTTGCATAGGCGAACCCGCATGCCATATTCCTTGCAGCTGATGCCCTCGCGTGCGCACAATAAGGGGAGCAGCTTGTTTTCCTTTGGTTCGGTATTGCAAAGTTGAAACATCATCACTCAACTGCGAAAGTGCATAAATTACATAATCTAAATATTGTATTTCAGCAATCGGTCGAAAACCACGCAAAGCCAATCCAATTCCCTGACCAATAATTGTTGCTTCACGTATTCCCGCATCCGAAACTCTTTCAACACCATATTTTTTCTGTATCCCTTTCATTCCCTGATTAACATCTCCAAGCTTTCCGGTATCCTGCCCAAATGTTACAAGAGTTGGGTACTTTTCAAATAGTTTGTCAAAATTTTTACTGATAATTTCCGAACCGTTAACTTCGGGAGCATCATCAATATATTCTACAGGTTTTCCAGCTACATTTAAAGTAGAATCCGGGCCAGTGCGATAAAGTTGTTGGTTATATGCCACAGCACTTTTCTCCTCAAATGTTTTTATCCATTGTTTCAGCTCTTTCCTCTCGTTCTGAACTTCTTTTCTCAGGTGGATTTTCAATGAAAGCCCTTTTGCAAAACTTAAATGCGAGCGCCTCGTAAGAAATGTTTTTTGGGTAATTTTTTCGAAATCTATTAAACGGTAGCTTTGCAGGGAGGTTTTGTTTTCAATTAAAGTTACAATTTGTCTTAGTTCATCCTGCTCTTTTTTATAACCGTTTACAAAATTCTCCCAGGCTTTTTCTCGTGCATCTTTGGCCCGTTTCTTTGCTTTTTTTTCAATATCTGCAAGCATTTCATTTGTTGCTATTCCGCTTTCGATCAGCCATTTTTTCATAAGGTTATTGCAATCAAAATCAATCTCCCAGGCCAGTCTTTCTTTAGTTTTATATCGTTCATGCGAACCAGAAGTTGAATGCCCAAGTTGCTGCGTAACCTCCTGAATATGAAAAACAGCAGGAACATGTAATTTTCTGGTTTTGGCAATTCCATTTTTGAACATTCTTACCAGACCCTCATAATCCCAGGCTTTGCCAGTATAAATATCAATTCCATTTGTATCTTTTTCTTTCTGAAACCCTTTTAAAGCTTCCGAAATACTTGACTTAGTGGTTTGCAAACCAACCGGAACGCTGATACCAAAGCCATCATCATAAACAGCAACAACAACAGGTACCTGCATTACCCCGGCTGCATTTATGGTTTCCCAGAAAACGCCTTCCGACGTGCTTGCATCTCCAATCATCCCAAATGCCACTTCGTTTCCTGAAACATTATTTTTTAGGTATTTTTTAAGTTCAGGTTTTTTACGAATTATTTTTGATGCTTGAGCAAGGCCGAGTAAACGAGGCATTTGCCCGCCTGTAGAAGAAATATCTGACGCAGAATTGTATTTGGTCAAAAGGTCTTTAATTTCGCCATTTCCATCGATATTTTGTGTGCTGAAATGGTTGTTAAAGTTGCGACCAACCGTTGATGGGTTAAGTTCTTCATTGGTTTCGCCATAAATCATGGAGAAAAATTCTTCAGGTTGAAGTAATCCCAAAGCCAGCATAAAAGTTTGATCCCGATAGTAACCCGAACGCCAGTCACCTTTTTGAAACGACTTTGAATACGCAACCTGTGCAACTTCTTTTCCATCGCCAAAAATACCGAAATGTGCCCTCCCATTATGCACTTCGCGACGTCCCAACAAACTCAATTGACGGCTTAAACAAACAATATAATAATCGTCAAGGGCTTCTTTAGCAGAAATTATGGTAGTTGTAATCGATTCTGTTTTTTCTAACGACATGCTTTACTGTTTCCGACTTTTGTGTCATTTAAACGCTAAAAATAACATTTTTGAATTGGTTTTGTTTATTTCGGGATTATGTAGTTTTGAACATTAATATTACGGATTATTGAGTTGCAATTCGATAAAAAGCTGATTACAAATAGAATATATTTGACTTTGGTACATTGTCTTCCTATTGTTTACAGTTAATACTTTTTGGTTTTAGTTCATAAAAATGATTGTTAACTTCGCGGGTAATTGGTTTTGTGCATTATAAATTAAACAGTTTTTAAATCACATTCAGTAAAAAAAGAAAATTGAGTTATGAACATTGACATTGAGGAATTGGAAGATAAATTCAGTATTGAAGGAGAAGTAGGTTTTGCTGAATTGGAGGAAGGCATGGCTTTTATTACTGTTTCGAACAAATATGCCGATGCAGATATTTGTTTGTACGGTGCGCATATTACAAATTTCAAACCTTATAATACATTAGAAATTTTGTGGATGAGCCCTGATAGTAATTTTGTTGAGGATAGTCCTATTCGTGGAGGGATTCCCGTTTGTTTCCCTTGGTTTGGCCCGCATAAAACCGATCCTGCCAAGCCACAACATGGATTTGGCCGTTTGATGTACTGGGAAGTTATTGAAACTTCCGCATTAAAATCAGGTGAAACTTTAGTTAGGTTGCAGCTTTGCTCATCACTTGAAACAAAAAAATACTGGGAATATGATTTTTGTGCTGAATTATGTGTAATTGTTGGCAAAACACTTACTGCAACTTTAAAAGTTACAAACACTTCATCAAAAAAATTCGAATATTCATGCGCGTTACATTCTTATTTTAGTTTATCGTCGGTAGAAGAAATCTGGATTGATGGTTTGTATAACACAAAATATTTTAATCAACTTGAACCTGGGGATTTTATACAGGAAACTGAGAAACTTGAAATACATCAACCAGAGACAAGACATTACTTTGATACGGAAGCTGCCTGTATAATTAACGATCCGGTATTTGGAAGAAGAATCAGAGTGGAGAAATCCGGCAGCAAAATAACAACTGTCTGGAATCCCTGGGAAGAAACCTGCAGTAAAATTGATGACTTACCAAATGATTCATTCCACTCTTTTGTATGTATTGAAGCAGTAAATGCTTTTAACAATATGATAAAATTAGAACCCGGCGAATACCACGAAACATCTGCAATTATTGGTTTAGCGGAGTAGTTTGTAATTAAAAGTTGCCTGGTTGTAAGGAATATGTTATAATTTAGAAATTAATCCCTGAAACGTTTTAAAAGTTCATCATATTCATCAATTCTTCGATCTCGAAAAAATGGCCAAATCCTGCGAACTTGTTCTGACCGAGATAAGTTAACTGTAACAACTTCATTTTGCTCATTTTCTTCCGAAAACTGATGAACTATCTCGCCTTGTGGACCTGCCACAAAGGAGTTTCCCCAAAAAGTAATTCCGTTTGTAATCCCGGAAGGATCAGCTTCAAAACCAGTGCGGTTTACACTAATTACCGGTAATCCATTTGCCACAGCATGTGCACGTTGCGAAATCATCCATGCATTTTTTTGTCGTTCTTTTTCTTCTGAACTATCTGTACTTTCCCAACCAATTGCAGTTGGATAAATCAACATATCAGCGCCAGCCAGTGCCATTAAACGAGCAGCTTCGGGATACCACTGATCCCAGCAAACCAAAACTCCAAGTTTCCCCACGGAAGTATTTATCGGATTGAATCCTAAATCGCCAGGTGTAAAATAGAATTTTTCGTAATATGCAGGATCATCCGGAATGTGCATTTTTCGATACTTGCCAGCAATTGTACCATCTTTCTCAAAAACTACCGCTGTGTTGTGATACAGTCCGGCAGCCCGCTTTTCAAAAAGAGAAGTAACAAGAACAATACCTGTTTCTTTTGCAACTTTCGAAAACATTTCGGTTGTTGGTCCTGGTATAACTTCTGCCAAATCAAACATTTCCGTATTTTCGGTTTGACAAAAATAAAGGCTGCTGTGTAATTCCTGAAGTACAACAAGTTCAGCACCCGCAACCGCAGATTTCCTAATGTTGTCGATGCTTTTTTGAATGTTTGTAGCTTTGTCAGAAACACAAGCCATTTGTACCAGTCCTGCTTTTATACTATTCATTTTTTATGAAAATTTCATTAGTTAATTTCACTTGTTCAGGATATTGCATGGTTACACAATGTAACGAACCATGTTGTTCAATTAAAACCCTGCAATTTATACCAATTATTTCTTTTCCTGGAAAACATGTTGCAAGGATATCTAACGCCACTTTATCTTGAAGAAGACCGTAAACCGGAACCAAAACAGCTTCATTGATTATCGTAAAATTGGCATAAGTCGCTGGCAACCGGTTTCCCTCTCTATCAAAACATGCTTCAGGTAAAGGAAGTTCAACCAGTTTGTATGGTAAACCATCGAAATTTTTTAAGTTTCCAAGTTCCGCTCTCATTTTCTGAAGTGCCTCATAATGTTCATCGTTTGGATTACTGCAACCAACGTAAACAATTGTATTTTCATCACAAAACCTTGCAAGCGTATCAATATGTGAATCGGTATCATCTCCTGCCAGGTATCCATTATCGAGCCACAAAATCCTGGCACAGCCAAAATCGTTTTTTAAAATCTCTTCAATTTGATCTTTCGAATATTGATCATTTCGGTTTTTCGACAGCAAGCAAGCCGAGGTAGTCAAAATTGTTCCTCTTCCGTCACTTTCAATGGAACCACCTTCTAAAACAAAATCAGACGATATCAATTCACAATTGGTAAAAACTCCGTTTGTGAAAAGCTTATTTGTAATCTGATTATCCAAATGAGCGTCGAACTTGTTTCCCCAACCATTGAATACATAATCATATATCTGTGCTTTCCCGTTGTTTAAAACTGTTATTCCGCCATGGTCGCGCGTCCAGGTATCGTTTGATTCAATTTCAGTAAAGAATATATTTCGCGTGTTTTTAAAATACGATTGAACCCGTTCAACATTATCACAAACTACCAATACGTTTTGAAAACGGGCAGCTGTTTCTATAATTTCGACAAAACAAGCCGAAACTTCATCGAGTAAATAGTTCCAGTCGCTTTGTGAATGTGGGAAAGTAAGTTGCAGAAATGATTGTTTTTCCCATTCGGCGGGAAGTCTTTTTATGTGGTTCATTCTTGATGTTTGATAATGAATTCAGGATTTCTCTTTTTCTTCTATGTTGATTCTTAATGCTCTGCACCTGGTGCTACCATATTATTAAAAATTTATCTGAATTAAAAGGAATATCATCGTTCAGGCTCTTTATCAAAAGGCCTCGGAAACTCTTCCTCTTCATTCATAATAAAAATATCAATTGTTGGCTTATTAAATATATCTAACCATTTTATTAATTTCCAATTCATTTTGCAAATTAGGCAAAATTCAATCGAAAAAGCATAAAATGGTTTGAGCATTTTTTATCTGAAATCTTTTGGCATTGTACAAATTCATCCATGCATATGCAGCATTTGCAACAATTTAATTGTGAAATTACGCAAGAATTGTAGTAAGTGGGGTTTAAAAGTGTATTTGAGGGAATCATTATTTATGTTTACTGTATAGAAAAAAGAATGAAATGTTGTAACATTTGTACTCTCTGTACGACTTTTTCCTGAAGGATGAGATCATAAACAATTGTAATAGAATTTATTTTCATTAAACTCACAACATTGAGGCATTAATGTATAGAAATTGTTTTTCCCCTTAAAATTTGGGGTGTCATGTCCTGCATCAGCTATTGAAAGTTCAATTATTTTACTATTAGTTTTGGATGTATCAAATTCAACAATAAGAATGTCTGCAATTATATCCCATTCAGCTTTAATAACACCAATTACAAGCAAAGCAGTTTGCAAAATGTGATTTGCGCAATTTTCACATTTTCGGCCCACTTGTATTTTTGCTGTCATGACACTATTTTGCGATATCATATTTATTTGCTTTTTGATCATCGAATTTGTTTCCTCGAATTCTGACTTTATAGTTTTCATTTTATTTGTATTTTGATGTTATACATAGATTAATTCAAATTTTGAACCATCTGTTTTTTTTAATTTAAAATTCTGACAATAAATATTTTGTATTTTTTAAATTACTTAACCCGAAGTTCTTTTTGAAAAAGAATTATCAAAATGATAACAATAAAATACTAAATAGTGTGATATTATTTTGTGATTTTGTAACTTGCAATAGTGACTACGTTGCTTATGCATAAATTATGAAAATTTAATTTTAAAAATCATGAAAGTAAATCCATATTTGAATTTCGACGGACAGGCTGAAGAAGCATTCAATTTTTACAAATCTGTATTTGGTGGTGAATTTTCTGGAAACATGAAATTCAAAGATAGCCCGGATGGCGATAAACTGCCGAAAGACGAGCAGAATCGTACGATGCACATTTCTTTGCCTTTTGGAAAAGAAAACTTACTGATGGGCTCCGATATTATGCCTTCCATGGGAAATAAATTGATTAAGGGAAACAACAATTATATTTCACTGCATCCTGAAAGCAAGTCAGAAGCAGATCGGTTATTCAATGGATTATCAAAAGATGGAGTAATTGAAATGCCAATGGCTGTACAATTTTGGGGTGATTACTTTGGGAGTTTTATTGACAAATTTGGAATAGCCTGGATGATTAATTTCAATGCACAATATTGAAATATGGAAAACAAAATAGTGCATCAAAATCCAAACGGGCTGTTTAAAAGTCCTGCCTTTTCACAAATCGTAATTGCGCAGGGAAATGGAAAGACAATGTATATTGGCGGACAAAATTCAGTAAATGAGAACGCTGAAATTATTGGACATAATGATATTGCTGCACAAACCGAACAAGTGATGAAAAACTTAGATATTGCTCTTAAATCCTGCGGTGCAGGTTTTGATAATTTGATTAAACTGAATATCAATATTTTGCAGGGCCAGGATATAAAAAAGGGTTATGAAACTTCCCGAAAATTTTTAAGTCACTCAGCAAACCAACCGGCAGTAACTGTTCTTTTTGTCGCTGGACTTGGAAGACCCGAATATCTTGTAGAAATTGATGCTATTGCATTTATACCAGAACATGAATAACTTGAAAAATCAAAAATGAAAACAAATAAAATTACAGTTCAGGCAGATATTGCAGCTGACACAAAAAAAGTTTGGGATTACTACACCCAGCCAGAACATATTATGAAATGGAATTTTGCAGCGCCTGACTGGCATTGCCCAAAAGCAGAAAATGATGTTAGGGCAGGCGGCAAATACAGCGCCAGAATGGAGGCCAAAGACGGAAGTTGGGGTTTTGATTTCGAAGCAATTTATGATGTTGTTGTCGAATATAAAAACTTCATTTATACCATGGGGGATGGCAGAAAGGTTGCTGTAGATTTTGAAAATCAAGGAAATAAAACACATGTTATTGTCACATTTGATGCAGAAAAACAAAACTCAGAAGAAATGCAACGTAGTGGTTGGCAATCTATACTAGATAATTTCAAAAAATATGTGGAAGCCAATTAATTTAAAAATAAAAATCAATGTCAACAAAAGAACTGCTTGAATATTATTATAAAGGATTTGCAGAAAAATCGAACTGGGAAAGTGTGATTTCCGATGATTTTCATTATACCGGAGGCGATATGAAGAAAACCGAACCCCTCGATTGGAAAACATAAATTTATTGAAGTGATTAATCGATTCTCACAAGTCTTCAAAAAAATGCGGGTTGAGGAAATGATTATTCAGGGCGATAACGCTTGTGTAATAGGCAACTATGACCTCAAATTTCCGAACGGAAAAGAATTAAACGGCAATGTAGCTGAACTATGGACGGTGAAAAATAACAAGCTGAATTCGCTGAGAATCTATTTCGACACATTAACTTTTTCGGAAAACTCTACAATGATAAAAAATGAATAAAATATTTAATACTTATCGGCCAGAAGGATTTGGGACTGTAAATGGATATTTATTCGCTGAATTTCCTAATGAATTGATTGATTTTTTAAAAAACGCCTTCTTTGCCGAGGAAATCACGCGCTCGATTAACCCAAAAAATGGGGACATAGCCAATGTAATCCTCAAAATCGGAAGTTCTTGTTTTATGATTAGCCAGGCAAGAGCACAATTTCTAAATATGCGCACAGCATTTTATTTGTATGTTGATGATGTTGACGAAATCCACAAAAGAGCGATTGAGAACGGAGCTAAAGTTGAATTTGAACCGGCAGATATGGATTACGGTGACAGACAATCAGGAATAATTGATCCAAGTGGAAATTATTGGTGGATATCTAAACGCCTTGTAAAGAAGGATTATACAGAATAATAATTAATCAGGATGACGAAAATTGACCCAATAATAGCAGTAAAGAATGTTGAAGCGAGTTCGATATGGTATCAAAAAATTTTTGGCTTTAAAAGAACCCATGGTGGTGATGACTTTGCTGTATTATTGTCAGAAAATAATGAAATAGCAATATGTCTTCATAAATGGGGTGCACACGAACACCCATCAATGACAAATTCGGAAATAACGCCCGGAAATGGGCTAATTCTTTATTTTAGGACTGATAATCTGGATATTATACATCAAAATGTTATAAATAATGCTGACCACCTTGAAGAAGATATTCATCTAAATTCAAACTCAGGGAAAACGGAATTTTCATTACGTGATCCGGATGGATATTTTATAACAATTACCGAATTTCATGAATATGAAGGTTAAAATTTGAACAAATAGTAATAACAATAAAAATAAAAAATTATGAAAACTAAAAATCCTGTTGTATGGTTCGAAATTTATGTAGATGATTTAGATAGAGCGCGAAAATTTTATGAAACAGTGTTTAATGTCAGGTTAACTGAAATGCCGATGCCCGAAAACACAGACGGTCAAACGCAAATGCTGACTTTTCCTATGGAAAGGCAAGGCGAAGGTGCTGCTGGAGCGTTAATGAAAATGGAGGGTTTTAAAGCAGGTGGAAATTCGGTAATTATTTATTTCAGCAGTGAAGATTGCGCCATTGAAGAAAGTAAAGTGGTACAAGCTGGCGGCAAAATCTTCAAGTCAAAACAGTCCATCGGCGAGTATGGGGAAATGGTGTTAGCGTTTGATACCGAAGGAAATATGTTTGGTGTGCATTCTCAAAATTGAATTCATATTTTATATGTCTTATTACTTTCAATGTATTTATAAAAAATGGTAACATACATCGCACTTTTACGCGGAATAAATGTGGGTGGAAACACTATTATACCCATGTCAAAACTCAGGGAAATTTTCAGCAGGCTGGGATTTAATAATGTGCGAACATATATTCAAAGTGGCAACGTGCTGTTCAAAAGCGAAATGATGGAATCTGAACTCATAAGTTTATTGGAATCTGAATTGGAAGAACAAACAGGAAAGCATATTTCTGTCATCATCCGTTCAGCAAAACAACTTGAATCGGTGATGTCCAAAAATCCGTTTCCCAACGCTAAACCAGCGCAAGTGGGAATCTCGTTTTTTACTCAACCTATCCCTGAAAATTATTTAATAGAATTTAAAAATACCGAACCTGAAGAAATTGTAGTTTCTGGTCGGGAATTGTTTATCCACTATCCTAACGGAATGGGACGATCAAAACTAAAGCTCCCTAAAATGAAGGAATCGGGAACTGTCCGCAATGTCAACACCGTTGGAAAGCTTGTGGAGATGAGCAGGGAAAATGATTTTTGAATTTTAAAAATAAAAAAAACAAGTTTTAAGTTATTTTACTATGTTTCAGTTTTTGAATTCAAAAAACAAGCTTTTGTTTTAAATCTTACATTATATTCCTTGTAAAATATTTCAATTTATACTCAATCGGTGTATTTATTAGTATTTGAATTACAGATAAATAGATATGGAAAATTATTTATTCAATTTCACTTGACTTGAATTAAATTAATTCGGATATTTATACACTTATCTATAAAATACAAAAATATCCTGCTGTTATTGATTTTATGTTGATTCTAAAACCGAACTTGACAATATGATAATCGTAATTTCTTGGCAGATTTTATAACAGAATTGACAACTCAAATAAAAATAGATTTTGATGTTCTGAGATAATTTTAATACGATTACTATAAAGTATAAACGGTGTATTTAAACCATGAATAACTTAAAAAGTGAATCAAAATAAATATGCATATAAAGCTTTTATTTCATATGCCCGGGATCCGGACAAGCCAATTGCAAAAATGCTTGAGGATAAAATTGAGCGATTTGGAATTAACTGGCATCGCATGGGAAAACAAAAGCTGTTTATTTTTCGGGATATTACGGGTTTGGTTCCTGATAAAAGTTTACCACATAAAATTGAAAGCGCATTAAACAATTCAGAGTTTTTAATTATCCTGGTGCAGGAAAAGTTTTCCAGACCTGACTTTAGTTGGGTAAATATTGAAGCAGAAAATTTTATTAAAAGTTGTGTAGAACGCGGTGATGACCCTGCGGATTTTATAATTTTAGTAGTTACAAAAGGGGATATTGAGTGGGACAGGGCTAAAAACCAATGGGATTTCAATATAACAAATGTTCTTCCCCAAAGTCTGCGAAATATTTTTAAACATGAACCAATTTATGCTGATTTAAGACCCCTGCATGATAAATTAGCAACAAAGAGTATTAAAAATCAGGTTTTTAGAGATACAATTATTGCAATTGTCGCAAAACTGTTGTATAAAAAGCCAAGTGAAATACAAAATCAAATAATAAAGTTACAAAGGTATGCCATTGGGTTTATCGCCATAATATTGGTATTTATTTCAGTTCTTTCGGTTTTTGCCATAATTCAAAAAGAAAAAGCAGTTGAAAATGAAAAGGAGGCAAAAAGGCAAGAGCAAATTGCGGTTGAAAACGAAGCTGAAGCAAAAAAACAAAAAAACTTAGCGGTTGAAAATGCAGAAGAAGCAAAACGACAAGAACAATTTGCAGTTAAAAATGCAGAAGAAGCAAAACGACAAGAACAAATAGCGGTTGAAAATGCAGAAGAAGCAAAACGACAGGAAAAAATTGCAGTTGAAAATGCAAATGAAGCAAAAAGACAAGAACTATTAGCGGTTAAAAATGCAAATGAAGCAAAAAGACAAGAGATTTTTGCTACTACCGCGAAAGCAAAAACCGATACTATAAACAAACTGATAGAAGCAGAAAACTTAGCATTAAAATCGTTGGATTTTTTTAAGTCATTGGACGACACTTTAGTAAGTAACATTTCCACAGAAATAGATTCATCAGCAAGGAATTATAGCGATAGTATCAGTAAAGCTTTTACTTTGTTTAATTCATATGATGGAATTCAAAAAGAAGTTCATCGAAACAAACTGGAACCTTTATATACTTCAAACATAAAGTCATATATATTTCTTACCCAAAGCAAATTCAAATTAGATACTCTGTTTGATATGATCTATCAAACCCCTGAAAATAAAACTGTTGTATTTAATTTGAACGGTCAGGTGTTTGATGTAGAGAGCAAAAAACGTGTTAATTATTCTATTAAAAATTTTGTTGAAGCTACCCCTGTTTTCGGTACAAACCTCATTTTATTTTCAGACTACAATAAGAATATTAATCTGTTAGACATGTATAAAGAAAAACCTTATCTGATTGAAATTCCAAATTTGATGGAGAAGGATATTATTACAAGGGCATTTAAGGAAAATAGCAACACACTAATACTGAATTCAAAAAAAGGAGCAACATATGAAATTCAATTCAATGAAAATCAGAAAACATACTTTCCTCAGCTTGTAAGCAATAAATCAAAATTAATTACAAATAAAAGTGGGAATATTTATAGCATAAGCTATTACGATGGAGAATTGAAAATAGCATCGAATGTGGATACAACAAAAATCAAAGTCAGCGCCTACGGAACAGATGATTACAATGGCAGTTTATTCTGGGGAAACTCTGCCGGTGAAGTTATAGAGCGTAAACTTTTCGAAAAGGATCAGGAATACACAATTGCTTCGATGAAAGATAGAATTAACAAAATTTTCTTCGATCAAAAAAATCAAATATTAATTGTTCAAGTGGGAGCCAACCAGGTTGTAATGTTTTATAAAATGGAGTGGGGATTCACAAAAATTTATCAGGAAACAATTGGAAAAAGGATAAATGATATTTGCCTGGGGAAAAATGGACTTGTTTACATTTTATACGACAGAAACAGATTGGTTTATTGGCCAACCCAGAGCATTCTATCACAGTTACAACCGGAAAGAATAGTAAATCAGTAGATTATGATTATTGAAAGATGTTACATATGTTGTTTTGGTATTTTACTTTCTCTTTCTGTTCTTGGACAAGAAGATAACAAAATCATTTTGGAAAATGCCCAAAAAGAATATGAAAAGGGCAATTATGAAAGAAGTTTGGACTATTTGAAATCCATTTCAAATTTTGAGTTAACGGTTGATTATTTAGAAGTTAAAAGGCGATGGCTTTTAGCTGAAAACTATATTGAATTAAGTCGTCCGGAAGAAATGATTTTAAATAATCTGGATTCCATACTATTAATTGATCCTCTTTTCAGCAAGGAAAAGTACAATTTGGAGATTTCAAGCAGAATGGAAAGTCGTTTGCTTACGATCGATGTTTACCCAAATTGGATGCTTAGCGTACATGTCTCAAGAGATTTAATGATTCCCGTAATAAATAAAGAGCCTTATATCTGCGCTGAATGTGTCGAATCTGACCATTATTCTTTTTCAGAGATGGGTTCGAATTTCAATATTAACCTGGCTTACTTTTTTAAAAACCGAAACGGAATAGAAGCAGGAATCGGTTATGCAACAGCTAATTATGCGAGAACCATAAATAGTATCAGCAGTAGTGATGAATATTCAGTTCAATTTAATGAGAGATTGCAGTTTATTGATATTCCTGTAAGATATATAATTGCACTTAACAAATGGAACATAAGGATAGGGGCAAATTATAAATACCTTATTCAATCAAATGCCAAAGTTTATCATACCGGTGTCGAAATCCAGCAGGTATATTCTTTGGACAATTTACAAAAAATCAGAAACAGGAATCTTGCTTATTTGGGTTTTGGAATAGACAGGAAAATATATCCAACTAAAGATAAATCTTTATGGTATTCTATCCCTAAGCTTAAATGCTCAATTGGGCTTAAATTCTTCTATATCAAAGGAAAACAGACTGTCGGATATTGATTTTATATCGGATACATATTACACCGATGATGTGATAAATATGGCTACTATAGGTTTGGGGTTACGGTTTAATTATAACGCAAATTATAAAATTCATTAATGAAACGAACGTTCGCTATACTATTGGTTATCATTTGTTTTGCAGGATGCAACAATGATGAGTTTTCAAATGATGTTTCATCTTTTAACAGCTTAAAGATTTATGATTTTGATGTTCAAAGAGTAAAGAAAATACACAATCTTTTTGCGTTGATAGACACTTCAGCAATATTATTTTTAAATGAAGATGGTGACAAAGTGTTTAACATTAACAATAGTAGAATATTAAAAGAAGTGAAACGATAGATTTTAAGTTCACGGATGTAGTTGCCGGGTCAAACAATGAAATTTTTATAATAGGAGCAGAAATTCTGAAGGACAGAACCTTTCAAATTTACGTGTTTAAAGTTAACGAAAAGGGTCAACAAATTTGGGATTATCCAATTATTATACCTATTGCAAATGATTTTATTAAGGAACGTAATGAAAAGGTCTATTTTTTTATTTCTCATAATGGATATGCACTGGGATGTTTCAATAATAACAAATTGTTTCTTGTAGTAAATTATGAATCGGCTGCAGATAAAGGAAAAATGAGTTATAAGCTTTTTGCTTTTGATGATGCCGGTTCTATTTTAAAGGAAAGCTTGCCAATGCAGGAAAGCCATCCTGAGATTTGGAATTATATGATTGAACCACTACCTAACGGAAATTTGATTACATCGCTTGCAGTGGGTTACGGAGCTGCTATACATCAGTTTGATTCCAATACATTTGAATTAAAACAGACCTCCATAATTCTGGCGAGTGACATTCAGGCCAGGCTGCCAATATTTACAAATATGTTGGTTTTAAACAGTGAAGAAGTAATTTTTACGGGCCATGCCAACAAAGAAGATAACCTGATTGTTGGTGGTAATTTCGATGCATTTCTTGTTAAATACAACACTACTAAGAATAGTATTACGGATACATTGTTTAGTGGTGTAAATAACAGTTATGAATTAACCTTTCATTCTTTTATTGATGCAAATGGAAGTATTAGATGCATTGGGACTAAAAGGGAAGACTTATTTATTTCTCACGGACTAAATTCAAGTCTTTATGAAACTAATTTTAATCTGAACTCTAACCTCAATGGTTCCTTATTTATCATTCAAAACAAGGGATATGAGGGACTATATTTTGAACCTGTTGGAAATTCGGGTTTGCTGAGAATACTCGGTAGTAAACTTGATATTTCAGGGAATCAAAATAAACAAGCATTTTTCACAATCGTAAAACCTTAAATCATGATTTCAAAACTGTTAATTACATTTTTAACCTGCACATTAGTTTTAATACTCGGAACGAACATTGTGACAGGGCAGGACACAATTCCACCTACAATAACAATTACTAATTCTCAGATATATGCAAATTTTGGATTAGGTGAATCTGATGTATATATTAACCGTATAAATGACGATACCTTAAAAATTGAACTTACCTGTCTTTTTTATTTCCCCGATGAGTATTTTTTTGATATAGGATATGCTACTATTAATGATGAAAACGGCATAATCGCGGGATACAATTCTTATTGACAGTATTGTGTATGACGAAATTGGATATGGAACAGTCTTTCAAACAATAATTGCGGATGATTATTCAGGGAATACAGCTAAATATGTGATTATATCAACGCTTTCCTATTTATATGATTTTGATTTTTTAGGTTTGGATGTGGGTGATATCCAGGTATTTTACGATGCAGGTAGTTATTCTCTTGATAATAATTATTTTGAATTCTGCCAGGTTGAAAATATTAATATTGAAGCGTTTACTAACAAAAATGGATGTACAGGTAAAGCAGAAATAAATTGGTTTATAAACGATTCATCGGTTAAGCCGGTTAACAAATTTGAGGATATTATTTCTATTGATATAAACGAATTAAAACTAAGCAATACGGTTGGAGTTGTTGCTAATTTTAACAACACAAAATTTGGTGATACAATAAGTTTTAATATTCAAAAAACTGTAGCTAATACAGAAATACATAACCCAACTTGTTCAAATTCAGCTGATGGGATTATTGAATTGGACCCGAGTGTAGTCCAGGCGATATGGGGGCATAGTGATTCAGATGCGCTATATCTGAATAATCTTGAAGCAGGAACCTATTATGTTTCTTACATTATTCCAAATGAGTATAGTTATTGTGAATTTTATGACACTATTACATTGGTTCATGAGAATATTCTTGATTTTACCATCTCAGATACAAATATTGATTTAAGTAAAAATGAAACACTAACTATTAAAAATCTTTCAAATCATGATGGAGATTTTTTGTGGCAAATCGGTGATAGTACTTTTATCGACAATACAAGTGAATTTAAATATGCTTTTAGGAATCCGGGTAATTATGAAATTAAACTTACCGACAATAGCAGTATTTGCAATGATGTGATGTACAAAAATATTTTAGTGGAAGGTGATATTCCTGTGTTGGACACAATCCCTCCCACATTTACAATATATTTTAATTGAAGGGGGAAGATTTTTTTGAAACTTATATTTCTTCCGGTAAAAGTAAAGATACATTAGAAATTAGGTTTTCATGTCTTTATTCATTTCCGGGAGAGTACGGAATATCTTACGTGAATGTTGAGGATGACTCGGAAGTTTTAGTAAGCAATGTCAGTTTGAATAAAATTATAAGGGATAGTATAAATGGAGTTGAAACAGGATATGGTTCGGTCATTCAAACAATATACGCAGAAGACATTTATGGTAACATCTCTGAGTTAATAGTTAAATCCACAACCGGAGATATATACCCTTTTAATTTTTTAGGTTTGGATTTCGAAGGCGGACGATTGGGCAATCTCTATGTACCGTACTTATCCAATATACTCACCTTGGATCAAACAGATTTTGTACTGTGCGAAGACAGTAAAATTGACATAACTGCGAATACTTCAAAGAATGGATGTACAGGCAACTCAAACATGAATTGGTATATTGACAATAGAATGATATCGTCAGATCAGGATAAAATTTCGATAGATTTAAGCCAGCAAAATGATAGTTTTATAGTAGCAATTGAAGCTGATTTTAGCAATACTAAATTCAAAGATAAAGTAAGTTTCAATATTCAAAAAGCAACCACTCAAACAGTAATACATAATCCAACTTGTTCAAATTCGATGGATGGCAGTATTAAATTGGACTCAAGAATATTGGGTGCTATGTGGGAGCATACTGATTCAGACGCATTATTTCTGGATTCTCTTAAGGCTGGTTCCTATCAGGTTTCTTATTGGTTCAATGATTGTAATTTTGACGAAACCATTACATTATTTCCGGAGAATAACCTTGATTTTACTGTTTCGGATTCAGTAATTAATTTGAGTCAAAATGAATTGTTAACGATAAGCAATCATTCAAATAACAAGGGAGGATCTTTGTGGCAAATTGGTGATAGTATTTTCATCAATAATTCAAGTGAATTTGATTATTCGTTTAAAAATGCCGGGAATTATGAAATTAATCTTACTGATAATAGTAATAATTGTAAGGATGCATTATCCAGGAGTATTATTGTAGATGGCATTCTTGCAGAGGATGACACAATACCTCCAACAATAACTATTACTGAATCTCAAATAAATGAGAACTATTTCAAAGATGGAGCGGGTTTTGACGGGAATTTCACATTTTTGAATACAAAAACCCTGGAAATTACACTTTCGTGTATTTATTCATTTCCCGATGACTATTATTTTAAATTAGAGAATGCCACCATTAAAGATGACTTTGGAATTGCAAAACAAACTATTGTTATTGATGATTTAACGTTTGATAATGAAGGATACGGAACAGTTGTTCAGACGATTACAGCGGTGGATAGTTCAGGAAATACTTCGAAATTTAAAGTTATTACCAAATATAGTGGAAGTGAATACCTTTTCAATGTTTTAGGTATTGACGTTGGGGGAAATATTGAAACGAATAATGATTTTCCCTTCAAATTGGAAAATACTGGTTTTGAATTCTGTAATGTACAAAGTGTTGATGTTGTGCTTTTATATTCAAAAAATGGGTGCACAAGTGATGCAAGAATTGACTGGTATATCAATAATGAACGGGTTAAAAGTGATGCCGATAACATAACCGTTGATCTCAGCAGTAAACCTGATGGATTTAAACTTGAGGCCGAAGGAAAATATAGTAATACCAACTTTCAGGATCGAATTCTAATAGATATAAAGGGTAGAACTCTCGATTTTGCAGTTTCTGATACAATCATTAATTTGAATCAGAATGATAAACTTACAGTTACTAATCTTTCAAAAAACATTGGAGAATCATTATGGCAAATCGGGGATGATACCTTTATAAATAATAGTAAAGAATTTGATTATGTTTTCAAGTCCCCTGGAAATTTTAATATTAAGCTTACTGACGTCGGTGGATTTTGTAATGATCCTAAAATTAAAGATATTCGTGTGGAAAAATCAACGTTAGTTTTTGAAAACTCAATTTCTTTGGTAAAAATAGGTCCTAATCCTTTCACCAATTTTTTGAATATTGATATGAAAAAATCCTCAGATTATGATATAACCATATTTGGAATCGACGGAAGAGTTTGTTATAAAAATAGATTTTTTGATATGGTAAACAACAAACTAAATCTGAGTTTTTTAACACCCGGAATCTATGTTTTAAATATAAATTCAACAGAAAATTCAGAACCAGTTAAAGATTTTAAAATTGTAAAACTAACTGAAGATTAACTTGACATTAATATGACTTATGCGGAGATTTTTGGTTTTATTTCCCAATACAAAAATTCTTAAAAATATGTCCCAGAACTTCCTCTGTGCCTACTTCTCCTGTAATTTCGGCTAAATAATGTAAACATTCACGAATATCCTGTGCCAGAAATCGCCGGTTATTCCTGAATCCAAACCGTTTAAAACCCGCAAAATGGCTTCGTGGGCATTTTTCAGTATTTCAAAATGGCGGGCGTTTGTTACGATGATATCTTCCTGACCGGATACATCGAAATTTACTGCATGAACCATTAAATCAATCAGTTCTTCAAGGTTGCGCTTTTGTTTGGCAGCAATAAAAACAAGTTTTTCGTTATCTGCAAAATCGGTAACTTCCAATTGCTGAGCAGTGTCGCGCAAACCTGAATCAACTTTGTTGGCAACAATTATCAATGTTTGTGTTTCAGAAATACGTTCACGGATTTTGTTAATCCGCTCAAAAACAATCGGGTAGGGGTTATGCAAATCTATTACAAGCAATACAATTGTTGCCAGTTCCAATTTACTGTAACTGCGCTCTATTCCAAGGTTTTCTATTTTGTCGCTTGTATCACGAATTCCTGCAGTGTCGAAAAACCGAAATGCAGTTCCATGAATATTTACCACGTCTTCAATTACATCACGGGTTGTACCGTGAATATCTGAAACAATGGCTTTGTCTTCGTTTAATAAAGCATTTAATAAAGTCGATTTTCCAACATTTGTTTCGCCTATAATGGCAACCGGGATTCCATTTTTTATAGCGTTTCCCAATTGAAAAGAGTTTTTGAGTTTTCGCAATAGCTTTTCAATCCTTTCTGTTAGCTGGCGAAGTGCAGTACGGTCGGCAAATTCAACTTCCTCTTCGGCAAAATCGAGCTCCAGTTCAACCATTGCGGTAAAATGCAGGAGTTGGCTGCGTAAATCATTAATTTCTTTTGAGAAGCCACCACGCATTTGGTTTACTGCCAACCTGTGTGCGGCAGCGTTTGACGATGCAATTACATCAGCAACTGCTTCAGCTTGCGACAAATCCATTTTGCCGTTTAGAAATGCACGTTGCGTAAATTCGCCTGGTAAAGCCAGCCGGGCTCCATCTTTCAACCAAAACTTCAAGTATTTTTTGTTGAATGAAAACCGATCCGTGGCAAGATATTTCAACAATATTTTCGCCTGTGAATGAATGTGGTTCACGAAACACAGCTACAACTACTTCATCGATAATTTCATCTCTAAAAACAATTTGTCCGAAATGCAAAGTATTGGCAGGTTGTTCTATTAAAGATTTGTTCTTTTTCGGGCTTATGAATATTTTATCTGCAATTTGAATTGCTTTACTTCCCGAAAGTCGGATTACAGCAATTGCTCCAATTCCCGGTGAAGTTGATATAGCACATATTGTTGATTGATCGAGCATTGAGTTTTTTATTTAATGGCACAAAAATATACAATTTGAATTGAAAACATATTTCGATAAAAAACTCAGCTATTCAAACTTGAAATGCTTAAAATAAATTACAGGCAACTCCACACAATTTAATTGCTTTTTCCGAAACCATACATTGAGGAGACGCTCTGCAAGAAAGCCCATTATTCTTTGCTGATAACCTGTATATGTGTTTAAATCTGTTCGTTTTTCAAATTCAAACAACAAGTCGAACCACCATTCCATAAATTCTTGAAAATGTTTGTCTTTTAAAACAAACATATTGTTGGCATACAACCTTTTATTCTTCAGAACATCATGAAAAGCTTCAACAAATTCGGGATACTTTTCTTTTAAAATAGATTCGACCAGATTTAAATCACTGATTTTGTGATATTTTTTATAATGAGTTTCAACTGAATATTTCATTTTTCGGGCTTGTGGCAAAATAGCATCATACTTTTGAAGTAACGAATGGATTTCATTCTGATCAATAATACGTTTGATAAAAAGCTCAGTATTTTTTGTATAAATCAGGCCATATCGTTTTTGGTATAAACCTGCCGGATAATATAACACGCGTTTTAATTTGTACAACAACGGCTCTTGTTGTAATGTGAAATAACGTCGGTAATGACATGCACCTGTAATGGATTGGTTGGTATTCTTCCAAACCCAATAAATACCACTTAATTCACTGTAATGTTTGTTTTTAGCAGAAATGTTATCACCCGTATTATCACCTGTTATATTAATTGATGATTTTAATAATTCATTACCGGCCATAACAGGTTTATAAATCGAATCCAACTTTAAAACCTGCCCACCTTTATAATAGAAAACATAAACTTTTATTTCTGATACGGGCATTTTGTTTCAATTTTGGGTAAAAATAAAGGTTTTGCATTATCATGCAATCTTTTAGCTTTGCAGCTTTAAAATTTGCATTGAAAATAATAAAGAAGATGAATAAGTTAACTTCTCAGATATACAGGATTGTAGTTCCAAAATTTATCAGAAAAAAAATTCTTGCAAAACATCTACCCAAATCAATCCTGAAATATTATTCAAACCTGCCTGAACCACCGTCGGAGGAAATCGCAACAGTGCTTAATTATTTGAAGAATAATCCAATAGCAGTTTTTCCTTATGAATTTCAGGATGAGTATATTGCTGAAGACATTAGTGTTTTTGATGATAAGGAAAAGGGTTTAAAATATGTTTTAATGGATGGGAAAAGACTCTATTTTAAAAAGCGTTGGGGAAATAAGAAGATTCAAAATCTTTATAATCTACTTTCAAAGGAACAGGATATTCGCAGCCCGCATCGTTATCTGACAAAACAGTTTGAATTTAACGATGGGGAAATTCTTATCGATGTTGGGGCAGCTGAAGGTAATTTTGCATTAAGTGTTGTTGAAAAAGCCTCGCGAATTGTAATGTTTGAAGCCGATAAAGAATGGATTGAACCGTTAAATGCAACATTTGAACCTTGGAAGGAAAAGGTAGAAATTGTAAATAAATTTGTAAGCAATATTTCTGATGCGTCGAATACAAAACTTGATGATTACCTGTTAATCCAAAAGGGGAGTGGGATGTTCTTAAAAATAGATGTTGAAGGGGCTGAATCGCGGTTGTTGTCAGGTTGCAAACAAATTCTTTCGGAACAAAAGCCATTGAAAGTGGCAATATGTACATATCATAAACAAAATGACGAAAAAGAATTTACATCATTGTTAAAACTCAACGGATTTAAAACTTCGCATTCTGATGGTTACATGCTATTTTTTTACGACAAGCAAATGACTGCACCATATTTCAGGAGAGGATTAATTCGGGCTGAAAAAATTTGAATTTGAACAAAAGAATTCAAACCAAATTTATTTTAAAATCCGATTTCGCATAATTTATTATTTTTGCCAAATCATTGTTAACATATAAAATTGAAAATAAGATGAAATTACTTGAAGGAAAAACAGCAATTATTACCGGAGCTTCCCGTGGAATAGGTAAAGCAATCGCAATAAGATTTGCTCAGGAAGGATGTAATATTGCATTTACTGACCTTTTTGCCGATGACAACATGAAAGCAACAGAAGATGAATTACAAGCGCTTGGTGTTCAGGCAAAAGGTTATGCCTCGGATGCCAGTAAGTTTGAAGAAACCGATAAAGTGGTGAGCGAAATAGTAAAAGATTTTGGACAAATTGATGCTTTGGTTAATAATGCGGGGATCACAAAAGATACCTTACTAATGCGAATGACCGAGGAACAATGGGATATGGTAATTAACGTTAACCTGAAATCGGTTTTCAATTTTACAAAAGCAGCACAAAAAACAATGTTGAAGCAACGCAGCGGCTCAATTATTAATTTAAGTTCAGTTGTAGGAGTGAGCGGAAATGCAGGTCAGGCAAACTATTCAGCATCAAAGGCAGGCATTATTGGTTTTACCAAATCCATTGCACGTGAGCTTGGTTCACGCGGAATTCGGTCAAATGCAATTGCACCAGGATTTATTATTACTGAAATGACAGCAAAAATTCCGGAAGATGCACGTAAAGCCTGGGAAGAATCTATTCCATTAAAGCGCGGTGGAACTCCGGAAGAGGTTGCCGGTGTTGCCGTTTTTCTGGCGTCTGAGTTATCGTCTTATGTTAGCGGTCAGGTAATTACTGTATGTGGTGCAATGAATACTTAGAATATAATCCTTTTCAAAAATATTCAGAAAAGCTGTCTATAAATTGACAGCTTTTTTTTCATCGTTTTTAAGTTATGAACGAAAGTATTAAATTTTATATCATACCCTGTTTTTCAAAAATATTCCTTAAATTGTTATTATTATAGGGTACGGAATTCTATTATGATTAATAAATCAATTGCATACAAATTAAGTATTTATATTTCGATTGCTGTTGTTGGCGTTTTTTTGGCGTTTATTGCTATTGCTTTTTACTTTAACAGTGAAATATTAAAAGATAATATTATAAACAAGGCAACTACATTAGGTACACAAGTGTTGATGCTTGCTGAGAAACAATTAATTTCGACAAAAGAAATAACTTCAAATATATCAGAACAAGCAGTATATTTTGCCGAACATGATGATGTAGAATATTTTGTAAAAAAAATAATCTCAAAATACCCATTTCTTAATGCATTACATGTCAATATTGATTCGATAATCCCTAATATCAAATACCATAATTATTATTTTTACAGGGATGAAGATTCTATTTATTTTCAGGAAGGAAATCAATTTATTTATCATTGTGAACATGAGAAAAGAATTTTTGATGGGGCAATATCAAATGGTTTTCCCACCTGGACGGAAAGTTTTATTTGCCAGAAAAATAATAAACAAGTTGTTTCCTATTATGCACCTATTCAAATTAAAGGAATTGATAATGAGTTAAACACAAGTGGATCGGTAATTTCTGAATTATCTTTGCTTCAATTGAACGACACAGTAAAAAATTTAAGAATTGATGCTAACAGCCAATTTAATTATACTTTCATAGTAGCACAAGATGGCACCTATCTAACACATCCCAACAAAGATTACATTCTTAACAGAAATTTATATTCACTTTCGAACAAGGTGAGCAGAATGGATAGCTTGGGAGTTTTCAAAATACTTAACAGTGGATTATCAGGTACAACAATTGCATACCCTGAATATTTGAATTACCAAAAAAGTTGGGTGTATTATACACCAATTAAGGAAACCAACTGGACTTTAATGTTTGTGGTTCCATACAATCAATTGTTTGTTCCGCTTTATTTAATGGTGCTTAGAATGTTGTTTTTTGCAGTTCTGGGTATTTTGATTATTTTTTTTATAATTACTTATATTTCCAATAAGTTGATTCTTCCTTTAAGTAATGTAACTACTGAACTTAAGACTTTTAGCAGTATTACTGGCGAATTAGATCTTAACACAAGAAATGAAGTTGAAATGGTTTCAAAGAGCCTGGATTTTTTAAAGTTGTGGTATGAACAATTTAAAACTGAACACAGACAGGAAGAAATTCAAAGTTCTCAGCGGACAAAAGACTTATTGGAGGCTTCAGAAATTCAAATGAGCCTGATAAACTCCGACTTTTCAATTTTTAAAGAACGCAGTGACATTGATCTATTTGCACTTTATAAACCAGCTCGTATAGTGAGTGGTGATTTGTTTGATTTTGTATTTTTGGAAAATGACATTCTGTTTTTTACCATTGGAGATGTTTCGGGAAAGGGGCTTTCTGCTGCATTTTTCATGAGCGTTGCTCAAACCATTATAAAAAACAAAGCCAGAACTAAAGTACCTGAAAAAATTGTTAATAAAGTTAATAATGAATTATATACTGTTAATCAACATCAGTTTTTCCTAACACTTTTTTGTGGGGTTTTTAATTTAAAAACAGGAATATTAGAATATTGCAACGCTGCACATACTTCACCCTTAATTTTAAATTCGACTGGTGAAATAACTGAACTGGAGCAATCTCATGGAATGCCTCTCGGTTTATACCCAAACAGATCATATGAGGGTTCAAAATTTAAATTAAAACCCGGAGATTCAATTGTATTGTATTCTGATGGAGTAACTGAACAACAAAATGAAAACAATCAGATTTTTGGAATAAAAGGGATTTACCCTGTTCTATACAAATCTGCTTCTCTGGAACCTGAAGAGATTATTGATGAGATTAACAACAACCTTGATAAATTTAGGGGAGAAGAGAAACAAACTGATGATATAACAATAATGGTATTAAAATATAAAAAAAAGAAAAAGGCCTGAAATTCAGGCCTTTTTATTAATTATTTAATTCTTGTTTGTTAGCTAATATTCGCATTTGCAATTTTTCATTCTTTTTGTCAAAACCAACAGAAATTGTATCTCCCTCAGTAATTGATGCTTTAATAATGATTTCAGCCATTTCATCCTCAAGATATTTTTGAATGGCTCTTTTTAATGGTCTGGCACCAAACTGCGGATCATATCCCTTTTCTGCAATAAAATCTTTAGCTGCAGGGGAAATTTTTAATTTATAATTTAACGACTCAACGCGTTTATACAAATCTTTAATTTCTATATCGATTATTTTATGAATCTGCTTTTTATCCAATTGATTGAACATGACAACATCGTCAATTCGGTTAATAAATTCTGGTGCAAATGCCTTTTTTAAAGCTTTTTGTATAACGTATTTAGCATTTTCGTTATCGCCTTCAGGTGTTTTATTTAGATTGAAACCGACACCCTGACCAAAATCTTTTAACTGACGCGAACCAATATTTGACGTCATGATAATAATCGTATTTTTAAAATCAATATTCCTGCCCAAACTGTCAGTTAAACGCCCTTCATCAAGAACTTGTAACAAAAGATGAAAAACATCAGGGTGAGCTTTTTCAATTTCATCCAGAAGAACCACTGAATAAGGTTTCCTTCGCACCTTTTCTGTTAGTTGACCACCTTCTTCGTAACCTACATATCCGGGAGGAGCTCCAACAATTCTGGAGACGGAGAATTTCTCCATATACTCACTCATGTCTATTCTTATTAAAGAGTCCAGACTATCAAAAAGATAGGTGGCAAGAACTTTTGCAAGTTGTGTTTTTCCAACTCCGGTTGGGCCAAGAAAAATAAAAGAGCCAATCGGTCGGTTTGGATCTTTTAAACCCGCTCTGTTTCGCTGTATTGCTTTCACAATTTTGGCAATTGCATCCTCTTGTCCAATAACTTTACTTTTTAAATCTTCTGCCATATGCATCAGGCGTTTACCTTCAGCTTGGGCTATGCGTTGTACCGGAATACCTGACATCATGGCAACTACTTCGGCTACTTTATGCTCGTCAACTGTTTCCCTGTGGTTTATTAATTCCTTTTCCCAGTTTTCTTTTTCCTTGTCAAGCAGCAAAAGCAAGTTCTTTTCTTTATCTCGATGATTGGCTGCCAGCTCAAAATTCTGACTTTTTACGGCTGCAATTTTTTCGTCTTTAATTTTTTCGATTTTTTCCTCAAGCTTAATAATAGTTTCTGGAACATTAATATTAGAAATATGTACCCGGGAACCTACTTCATCAAGAGCATCAATCGCTTTATCCGGCAAATAACGGTCGGTAATATATCTTGCCGTTAAAGTCACACAACTATCAATAGCTTCTTTTGTGTAAATCACATTATGGTGGTCTTCATATCTACTTTTGATGTTGTGCAAAATTTCAATGGTTTCATCGACTGAAGTAGGATCGACCATTACTTTCTGGAACCTTCTTTCCAAAGCGCCGTCTTTTTCAATATGTTGCCTGTATTCATCAAGAGTCGTTGCTCCAATACACTGAATGTCACCCCTGGCCAAAGCAGGTTTAAGCATATTTGCAGCATCAAGAGAACCGGTAGCACCACCTGCCCCTACAATGGTGTGGATTTCATCAATGAACAATATGACATTATTAACTTTTGCAAGTTCATTTAATATTGCCTTCATCCTCTCTTCAAATTGACCGCGGTATTTTGTTCCTGCCACAATTGATGCTATATCTAGACTAACAACGCGTTTGTCGAATAAAATCCTGGAAACTGTTTTGTTGATTATCCGAAGCGCAAGTCCTTCAGCTATTGCTGATTTACCAACGCCTGGTTCTCCAATTAAAATTGGATTATTTTTCTTCCTTCGACTTAAAATTTGGGCTAATCTTTCAATTTCCCGTTCCCTGCCAACTATCGGGTCCAAACTATTTTCTTCAGCCAGTTTGGTAATGTCAATACCAAAATTATCTAAAACAGGTGTGTCTGATTTTGTATTGGGACCTTTTTTCTGTCCGGGCTGTTGTCTCATTGGTCCTCTGGTAAAATCATCACCTGCATCATCATCTTCTCCTTCCGGAAAATCTGATTTTGCCTCAATATCTTCTTTATAATCTTGTATTTGATTTCTTACCATGTAATAATTAACCCCAAACTCAACTAAAAGTTGTGTAACTATACTGTCACTGTCTTTTAAAATAGCAAGTAACAAATGCCCACTGTTAACTGTGACACTTTTAAATGAGCGTGCTTCAAGATAAACAAGTTTTAATGTTTTTTCTGTTGATTTTAGCATCACTATCTCTGCCTGCAGATCGATTTTTCTGTCAGTCCTGATTTTTTCTTCGATAAGATCTTTGATTTCAGCAAGAGAAATACCAAGGCTTTCCAAAATATCAGTTGCTATTCCCTCCCCGTCACGTAAAATGCCGAGAAACAGATGTTCTTGACCAATATAGTCATTTCCCAGGCGAACTGCTTCTTCTCTGCTGTATCCGATTATATCTTTAATTCTTGGTGAAAATTGTGAATTCATATAATATATTATCAAATTTTTTAACCCTGTTACAAAAACTATTCCTAAAAACTAAAAAACTAAATTACTCAAAAATAAACATTTCAATTTATGTATTTGACAGAAGTTATTAAAATTTAAATACTAAAACTGCTTATTTGGCAGTCAAAATGTTAATATCTTATCGTTATGAAGAAGTTAAATCAGTGGGAAAAGTAGCCTTTTCACCAATGATTTTACTATTTTTGTGGGTCTTTTTTACTAATGAAAAATTTCTATTAAAAGCAGATATAAATGATTGAAGATGAAAAGATTATCAGAATAAATATAGAAGAGCAGATGAAATCTGCCTATATTGATTATTCGATGTCGGTAATTGTTTCGCGGGCTTTACCCGATGTTCGTGATGGTTTCAAACCGGTTCATCGCCGTGTATTATACGGAATGCATGATTTAGGGATGTTCTCGAACCGGCCTTATAAAAAATCCGCCAGAATTGTTGGTGAAGTACTTGGTAAATATCATCCACATGGTGATTCGTCAGTATATTTTGCAATGGTTAGAATGGCGCAGGTATGGTCGTTACGATATCCAATGATTGACGGGCAGGGGAACTTTGGCTCCGTTGACGGCGATAGTCCGGCAGCAATGCGATATACTGAAGCCAGAATGGCAAAAATTGCTGAACTGACACTCGCTGATTTGGATAAAAACACAGTTGACTTTCAGCCCAATTTTGATGAATCGTTGAGTGAGCCAACTGTTTTACCTACCAGAATTCCTCAGTTGCTTATCAATGGTACTTCCGGTATTGCTGTTGGAATGGCTACAAACATGCCGCCACACAACCTAACGGATACAATAAATGCAATAATTGCATACATTGATAATAAGGAAATTGAAATACAGGATTTAATTAAAATAATTATAGCACCAGATTTTCCAACTGGTGCAATTATTTATGGATATCAGGGTGTTATTGATGCGTATGAAACCGGCCGGGGTAGAATAGTAATCCGTGGAAAAGCACATATAGAAAACGAAGGTGGACGTGAAAAAATAGTAGTTACTGAAATTCCTTATTTGGTGAACCGGGCAGAAATGATTCAGAAAACTGCGGATTTGGTTAACGATAAAAAAATAGAAGGTATATCAAATGTAAATGATGAATCTGACAGGGATGGGATGCGTGTAGTATATGATATAAAGCGCGATGCCATGAGCAACGTAGTATTGAATCAATTGTATAAATACACTGCATTGCAAACTTCGTTCAGTGTAAATAATATTGCTTTAGTTCATGGAAGACCTAAAATTCTTAACCTAAAAGATTTAATAAAACACTTTGTCGATCACAGGCATGAAGTTGTTGTTCGGCGTACAAAATATGAGCTTGATCAGGCGGAAAAACGTGCACACATTCTGGAAGGCTTAATTATAGCCAGCGATAATATTGACGAAGTTATTACAATAATCAGGGCTTCATCAACACCCGATGAAGCACGGGAAAAATTAATTGAACGTTTTCAGTTGAGCGATCTTCAGGCACGTGCCATTGTTGAAATGAGATTGAGGCAACTAACAGGTCTTGAACAGGACAAGTTGCATAAAGAATACGAAGAAATCATGGCTCAAATTGAACATTTCAAGAAAATTCTTGCCGATGAGGTACTAAGAATGGAAATCATAAAAGATGAGCTAATTGAAATTAAAGATAAGTTTGGAGATAAGAGAAGGTCTGAAGTAGTTCCTAACGCTGAAGAGTTTAACCCAGAAGATTTTTATGCTGATGAAGATATGGTAATTACCATTTCGCATCTTGGATATATAAAAAGAACACCCCTGACAGAATTCCGCGCACAAGGTAGGGGAGGTGTAGGATCTAAAGGGAGCAATACCCGTGATGAAGATTTTCTCGAACACATTTTTATTGCTTCAATGCACAATACATTGCTTCTTTTTACTGAAAAAGGAAGGTGTTTTTGGCTTAAAGTTTATGAGATTCCGGAAGGAACAAGAACTTCAAAAGGACGTGCAATTCAGAACGTACTTAACATTGAGCCTGATGATAAAGTTTTGACTTTTATAAACGTCAAAACACTGGCTGACAAGGATTTCATAAATAGTAATTTTATCATTTTAGCAACTAAAAATGGTATTATCAAAAAAACAACACTTGAAGCATATTCCCGTCCCCGTCAAAATGGTGTAAATGCAATTACCATTAAAGAAGGAGACAGACTTCTTGAAGCACGTTTAACGAACGGAGAAAGTGAGATAATGCTTGCTGTTAAATCAGGAAAAGCAATCCGCTTTAATGAAAAAAAAGTAAGAGCAATTGGCAGGACGGCTTCCGGCGTTAGGGGTGTAACCCTTGGAAGCCCGAATGATGAGGTAATTGGCATGGTTTGTGTTCAGGATGAAAGTGAAGATATTCTTGTGATTTCAGAAAACGGTTATGGAAAGCGTTCCAAAATAGAAGATTACAGAATAACAAATAGGGGAGGGAAAGGAGTAAAAACCATTAACATTACAGAAAAAACAGGCGATTTAATAGCCGTAAAAAGCGTTTCAAATGACAATGATTTAATGATAATAACAGAAAACGGACTAACAATCAGGTTAAATGTGGATTCAATTTCATTGCTTGGAAGAGCAACACAAGGCGTTAGAGTAATAAACTTGAAAGGTAATGACAGAATAGCTTCAGTTGCACGGGTTACCATTGAGCCAACAGAAGTGGTTCCGCAAGACGAAAGTGTTGAAGGAGAAGATATTGAAGGGGAGATGGAAAATAACGTAGAATAAATTTAAACTGCTGATTTTAATAATCTTTTTTTAAAATAAATATTATAATCGTATATTTTTGTAGCAAAATTTAAAACTATTTAAAATGAAAAAAACTATCATTATGCTGACTTTGCTGGTTGCATTCTCATCTGCTTTTGGGCAAAAAGGCAAAGTTACAACTGCACAAAGTTTAAAGGATGCAGGTAAAGTAGCCGAAGCTTATGAAACCATAGAGGAAGCTATTAATCCTGCAAACGAGAAAGCTGAAAAATCAATTCCATGGCCAAAAACATGGGAAGTTAGAGGTGAAATATTTCAAGCCATAGGTCAATCAACCGATGAAAATGTTAAAAAATTGAGTAGCGATCCTTTAACAGAGGCATTAAACTCTTACAAAAAAGCACTTGAACTTGATACAAAAGGTAGTAATGAAAAAAGTGTAAAGATTAAATTAACTCTGTTAACCAATGATTTAACAAATCAGGCAGTTAATGCTTTTCAGGCTGAAGATTATAACAAAGCTTTGGCTTCATTCGAGCAAATAATGGAAATTAATGATATGCCAGTTGTAAAATCAGACAATCCGGATGCTGTTGATACTGTAATTATTTTTAATGCAGCACTTGCTGCATATAATTCAGAAAATTACAAGAAAGCCATTGATTATTATAAAGAATCAGCGAAATATGGCTATAATGGTGCAAAAACCTATAGTTTGATTGGTGCTTCATATCAAATGATGAAGGATACAATTTCTGCATTGGAAGCATTAAAAGAAGGTTATGCAAAATATCCGGATGACAATGCTGTACTTGAAAGTATGATCCAGATTTATATGGATTTAAATAAAACAGACGAGGCGTTGGGCTATCTTGAAAAAGCAATTGCTCAGGATCCTACAAAACCAAGATATTATTTTGCCCAGGGTGCTTTGTATGAAAAATTAGGCAATGAAGAAAAAGCAATTGAAACCTATAAAAAAACAATGGAAATTGATCCGACATTTTTCAATGCTTATTACAATTTAGGTGCTCTTTACTATAATAAAGGTGTTCAACAAGTTGAAATAGCGAATGCAGTACCTCCAAATGAAAAAGCAAAATACGATGTAGAAGTTAAAAAAGCCGATGAATGGTTTGCAAAAGCTTTGCCTTACATGGAAAAATGCAATGAACTTCAGGCAGGAGATAAAATGGTACTGGAATCTTTAAAAAACCTGTATTACAGATTACAGGAAATGGATAAATACAATGCCGTTCTTGATAAATTAAAAAACTTATAAATCTTTCTTATTTTAAAAGGAGAGCTAACACTCTCCTTTTTATACATATTATTAATTTAACATAATATCAATTATAAGACAAATGCATTTTGTCAAGTTTTGGTAATTTCAGTCACATGATTGTTCATTTTACAGTATTTTATAAAGACCCGATAATTATTGAAATAACTCTTAATAAATACTGAAATTACTTTTATTCAAATAGAGTTTTTCTGCATACTTTTTTTTAATATTTGTTTTATACGATTCTCAGAACGACAACTTTTTGCTATATTGATGCAATGAGAGCTGACGAAAATATAGTCAAACTGAGATTTGTAAAACCTTCAACAATTCACTCCATCCAATTAACCTTGGTTGAAACAACAATTTCTGCCGGATTTCCTTCGCCTGCAGATGATTATTCAGAATCACGGCTCGATTTAAATAAAGAACTCATATCGAATGAAAGTGCCACATTTTACGCTCGTGTCAGAGGCGATTCAATGACTTTGGCCGGAATATCAGATGGAGATTTGCTTGTAATCGACAAATCAAAAACACCCCAAAATGGTTCAGTTGTTGTTTGTTTGATTGATGGTGAATTTACTGTTAAACGACTTCAGAAAAATGGAAATTATTTCTATCTGATGCCTGAAAACAATAACTACCAGCCCATTAAGATAAAACCTGAAAATGAAGTTGCCATTTGGGGTGTCGTTACTTATACCATCAAAAAGCATTTTTAATGAAATGTTTGCGCTAGTCGATTGTAATAATTTTTACGTTTCCTGCGAACGGGTTTTTAACCCGGCACTCGATGGAAAACCTGTCGTAGTTCTCTCCAATAACGACGGTTGCATTATTGCACGTTCAGAAGAAGCAAAAAAACTGGGTTTACAAATGGCCGAACCGGCATTTAAAAAAAGTAAATTCCTGAGAGATAATAACGTTCATGTTTTTTCATCAAACTATACGCTTTATGGTGATATGTCGGAGCGTGTAACGGAAACAATGTCTCATTTTGCCCCTGAAATTGAGGTATACAGTATCGATGAAGCATTCTTAAATTTAATAGGTTATACCGGTGATTTGGAAGATTTTTCAAGGAAAATAGTGGCTACAGTACGTCGGAATACAGGAATTCCTATTTCTATAGGAATTGGGCCAACAAAAACATTGGCGAAAATTGCGAACAAAGCTGCCAAACAAACCGGCGGTATCTTTATTATTAAAAATAAAAGACAATCAGATGTATTAATTCGGAATACACCAATTGAGAAAGTTTGGGGAATTGGCCGGCAGTACACAAAACTATTGTTGCAAAACAAAGTAAAAACAGCATTCGATTTTACCCAACTTGATGATAGCTGGTTACGGATGAAAATGAAAGTAATGGGCTTGCGAATAAAGAGTGAATTGCTTGGCGAATCATGCGTTCGGCTTGAATTGTTAGTGCCTCCAAAAAAAGCAATCGCAACCACGCGCGCGTTTGGAAATAAAACTTCAAATTTGATTTATGTAACCGAAGCTGTTTCGACTTATGCTGTGCGTTGTGCTGAAAAATTGAGAACACAAAATTCAGTGGCCAATTTACTTACTGTTTTCATTCATACTGATCCGTTTAGTTTGAATGAACCCCAAATTAACATTAGCAAAACGATTTCGCTGCCAGTAGCTACCAACGATAACATTGAACTTGTAAAATATGCCTGTATTTGTTTGAATGCGATTTTTAAGCCCGAATTTCGGTACAAAAAAGCTGGGGTAATTGTTGACGGATTACAGGATGAAAATCAGATTCAGGGAAACATTTTTGACAAAACCGATTGGAAAAAACAACGCAAACTGTTTCAAACAATTGATAAACTTAATCATGAATTTGGCCGCGACAAGGTAAAATTAGCGGTTCAGGGAGATGGTAAAGCATGGAAACTGCGACAGGAAAAACTATCGAAACGTTATACAACCAACTGGAAGGAGATAATTGAAGTTAAAATCTGATATGGAAATCCCGAGCAATCCCTACAATATTAATGAATTACAACTTACCAAGGCCTTTAATCCGGATTATTCAAAATGAGCTTGTTTCGATTATTTAATTTTTGGATTTAATTTGTTATTTCGATTTTGATATTGACATTTTGATTTCAATAAACTGGTATTAATTTGTAATTTGCATTACGAATTTTGAAATTTAAAATAATCATGTGTTTCTACTACGCTGTTGTTAAAACAAATGCCAAAGCATTAATCGAAAATGGAATCGTTAGTGAAAAACAGCTGACTTTGTTTTCTGACAAACAGTTTGTTAAAGGATTTGATTTTCCCGTTATGCCAGTTATTTGCGATGAAAATCCTGCGATTATTCAAATGTTTCGATGGGGATTTGTTCCGCCTCATATAACCACAGTTGAAAAGGCAACCGGATTTTTGCACCAGTATAATACCTTAAATGCGAAAGCCGAAAACCTGTTTGAAAGCCGTTTATTTCAGAATGCAATTCAAAAACAAAGATGTCTTGTATTATGCAGTGGATTTTTTGAATGGCGGCACAAAGATCCTAAAAAAAAGAACTCTGAGAAATATCCGTTTTATGTTTCGCTAAAGGATGACGGAATGTTTGTGTTTGGGGGAATCTGGGAGAAATTCACCGATCAAAATACGGGAGAAATAATTCAAACTTACGCAATTATAACAACCAGGGCCAACAATTTGATGGAATTGGTGCACAATACAAAAAAGCGAATGCCTCTAATTATTGAGCCTGAAAAAGCGATGAAATGGCTGGATCCAAACTTAAGCGAAGAAGAAATCAAAATGTATTTTCAACCATTTGATTCGGACAAATTAAAAGCAACTCCCATAAAAAAAATAAACCCCCGTTTGCAGTACGAAAATGATCCAGGAATTACAGTATATTATCATTATCAGGAACTTAGTGCATTGATGGCACAATACCCGCAATATTTCGAAAATACTGTTGATTTGAGGGGAGGAACCCCTACCCTTTTTTAACCAAAATGAGTAATATCCATCTTTAGGTCTTTCTATTTTAATTCGAAATTAAAGATTCAAAAAAAGGATACTTAAGTATGAAATTCATCCTGCGGTATCCTTTTTTCGAAAATGCGATAATTATTATCTTTTCAATAAAACTTCTTTTTCATATTGTTGAATTTCAGCGATATACTCCTCTCCTACCGCAACATTCTCATGAAGGCAATAGTAATCCCACACTGCGCCAAACGATTTTGTTTTTAGTTCTTCGAGCAAAGCCAAACGTTCAAAATTTTGTCCTGCTTCTTCATATTTCAACAAAGTTGAAGTAGGTTCCAGCATTGCAATCATAAATGCTTTTTGTGCTGCCCTGGTTCCAATAACATAGGCACCTATGCGGTTAATAGAAGCATCAAAAAAATCCAATCCAACTTTAACGCGGTCTAAGAAATTATTCCGGACAATTTCTGAAGCAATTAATTGGACATCATCATTTAAAGTTACAACATGATCTGAATCCCAGCGTACAGGACGGGTAACGTGAAGCAACAATTCATCGAGAAACTGCAAACAGGACGAAATTTTGTCCCCTACCTGTTCTGTGGGATGAAAATGTCCATTGTCGAGGCAAATGAGTTTATCGTTTTTGATGGCATAACCAAGATAAAAATCGTGTGAGCCAACCGTCATCGATTCTGCACCAATCCCAAAAAGTTTGCTTTCAACAGCATCTTTCATATGTTTTTTGGGATATTCGATTGCCATTGCTTCGTCGAGAGATTTTTTCAGTAGCGTGCGATAGCCATTTCTATCCACAGGCGTGTCTTTTGAACCATCTGGTATCCAGGTGTTATGAACACAGGGAGATCCAAGTTGCTTGCCTATTTCAGCGGAAATTGAGCGACAACGTTTTAAATGCTCCACCCAAAACTGACGATTTTCTTCATTTTTGCTTGAAAGCGTAAAACCATCTGCGGCACGTGGATGCGAAAAACAACTGGCATTGAAATCCATTCCTATTCCTTGTTTTTTACACCAGTCAATCCAGCTCTGAAAATGCTTTACTTCAATTTGATTGCGATCTACAAGTTCACCTTGAAAATCGCCATATATGGCATGAAGGTTTAATCGTTGTTTGCCCGGTAAAAGTGAGAACACTTTTTCGAGGTCAGTGCGCACCTGGTCTATAGTGTGTGCTTTGCCCGGATAATTCCCTGTTGCCTGAATGCCACCCCCTGATAGTTTTGCATCCGGAGTTTCAAAACCACCAACATCATCAGTTTGCCAGCAATGGAGTGAAATTACAACATCATTCATTTTTTCAAGAACTTCATCGGTATTTACCCCAAGCTCAGCATATTGTTCTTTGGCCAATTCATATGCTTTTTTGATTCTTTCTTTTTTCATTTTTATTTTATTTTGATTTTTATTTTCAAATGAATATTCTGCTATTCCGCCAATTAAAAGGATTATTCAGGTTTTGTTCATTTCAAACTCTTTCATTTTTTTGAGTCATATCCAACAAATCAAATTGAATATTTTTTTCCTGTTTTTACCCTAATTCTTTTAGGTTTTTGTAAAGATTTTCCTGTTTGGTGTTTTTAATTCCTCTCAGGTGATTTAATGTTACTTAGTTATTGCATAACTAAAAATATAGTTACCAGAACCTAATTTCAGTGTTACGTTGTTTTGTTCCTGTTTTGCTCCTTTCGATTTGTCTTCAGTTAAATTTGAATTATTAACTGATACATTGTTGAGAGTTGCTGAAGGAAGGGTTACTGTTGCGGTTGTATTTGCCGGAATTGTAACTTCGTAAGCCATATTTCCTCCATCCAGTTTCCATGCCGATTTTATTTCGCCATGTATAGATTTGAAAGTTGCTTTTGCATTTGTCAATCCTCCACCCGGATGTGGTGCCAGGAAAAAATGTTTGTATCCCGGGTTTTCTGTATCAATCTTGATTCCGGCAACATAAGTGTAAAGCCACTCACCTATTGCTCCGTATGCGTAGTGATTAAAACTGTTCATCCCCACATTCTGAAAGGTTCCGTCAGGTTTTTGTCCATCCCAGCGTTCCCAAATTGTGGTTGCTCCCTGTGTAACCGGATACAACCATGACGGGTATTCTTTTCGGTTCAACAACATAAACGCAAGCTCATCATAACCTTGCGCTGACAAGGTTTTACAAAGCAGCGGAGTTCCAACAAAACCGGTGGTGAGGTGTTTAAATTTGTTTACATCATCAGCAAGATAGGCAGCTGATTTTGAAACCATATCCGCAGGAAGTAAGTTGAAAGCAATGGCAAGCAAATAAGCAGTTTGTGTGTGCGAAACCAATCGACCTGAAGGTGCAACAAACTCATTTACAAACGCTTTTTTAATTCCGTCCGAAAGCTTTGCATATTTTGCAGCATCATCATTATTTCCAATTATACTGGCAATTTTAGCAAGCAAGCCACTTGAGTAAGCATAATATGCAGTAGCGATTAAATCTTTCTCAGTTGTTGCTCCGGGATAATCTGAATTGTTTGTGGCAAAGGCAAGCCAGTCGCCATAATGCTGATCGCCGGTCCACAAATTATCTTCCCCTGCCCTGTTGTGCATATATTCAACCCATGCTTTCATACTTGGATACTGCTGTTCCAGAATTCGTTTGTCGCCATAAGTCAGGTATGTTGTCCAGGGCACAACCAATGCAGCATCGGCCCATGCAGTTGATCCACCGCCGCCTTTCAAAACATCAGGTATAACATGTGGTACTTTGCCATCAGGAAGTTGGTCGGCAGCAACATCTTTCATCCATTTTGTATAAAATCCTGAAACATCAAAATTAAATGCTGCAGTTGGACTAAATACCTGTGCATCTCCTGTCCATCCCAAACGCTCATCACGCTGCGGGCAATCGGTAGGCACATCAAGGAAATTACCTTTTTGTCCCCACTGAATGTTGTGTTGCAACTGATTGATCATCGGATCTGAACATGAAAATGTTCCTGTTGGTTCCATTGCTGAATGAATAACAACTCCTGTAATATTTTCAGGTTTTGGTGTTCCTGGAAAATCTATCAATTGTACAAAGCGAAAACCATGAAAAGTAAAAGTTGGTTCATATATTTCCTCGCCATCACCTTTCAATATATAATTATCTGTAACTTTTGCAGCGCGTAAATTTTCGGTATAAAAATTACCATCTTTATCCAGCACTTCGGCAAATTTCAAAGTTACTGTATCTCCTTTTTTGCCTGACACCTTTAACCGGACCCAGCCAACCATATTTTGCCCCATATCCAATACTACTTCTCCCTTTGGAGTAGTAAGTATTTTTATGGGTTTAATTTCTTCGATTGCCTGAACTGGAGGACCTTGCGGAGCTATTAAATGATCTTTTGAATTTTTCAGAACTGAAACTTTCCCCCAATTGCTGTCATTAAAACCTGCAGTTGTCCATCCTGGCATTTCTTTATTGGCATCATAAGTTTCGCCATTATAAATATCTGAAAAAACGATTGGCCCGGTTGTGGCTTTCCAACTATTATTTGTTCCAATGATTTCACTGGTTCCATCGTTGTAAACAACATGCAACTGAGCAATTAATGCAAGCTTTTCACCATAATAATTGTGTTGATTTTGCCATCCGATATTTCCACGATACCAGCCGTCACCCAAAATGGCACCCATTGAATTTTTTGATTGAAGCAATGAGGTTACATCGTAGGTTTGGTATTGAATGCGTTTGTTATAGCTTGTCCAACCAGGTGTAAAAAGATCGTTTCCTACTTTCTGACCATTTAAATAAAACTGATACAAACCCAGTGACGACACATAAACCCGGGCTGATTTTACTTTTTTTGTTGTAGCAAATTCGCTTCTCAAATATTGGCTGGGTTTTGAGCCTTCCAGTTTCGTTTCATCTTCCATGGTAATCCAGTTTGCAGTCCATAATTCAGGTTTCAGGATTCCCATTTCCCAATAAGCAGGTTCACTCCAATCCGTAGCTTTACCATTATTATCCCAAACACGTACCTGCCAGTAAACGCGCTGCATCGAGCTTAATTCAGGTCCGTCATAAGAAACATTCACAGATTTATCTGAACTAATTTTACCTGTATTCCAAAGTGTTTTTCCTTTGGCAGTTTCGTTGGTTACTTTAATTTCATACGCCGACTGCATTACATCTTTTTCAGTAGAAACAATTTTCCAACTCAACCTTGGTTGAAGGATATCTATACCTATCGGATTTGTATGATACTCGCAAACCAGGTCGGCTACACTTGTATTTTTTGCACCAAATGCAGTAAAACTGCTGATTAAAAGTACGATGGTAAATAATTTTACCCAGTTATTATTTCGTTTCATTTTTATTGTTTTTAGTTGATTTTAAGATCTATTTCATATAAAAAACCTCTTCCAATTCTTTTGTTAACGGCGAATTATCAGGATTGGTTTCCATAATATCAGCCATAAATTTCCACCATTTTTTAACTATTTCAGTTTGCCCCAAATCCTGGGAATCACTGTCCCCACTCACATTCTGAAAAGCAAAAAGGATGTTTGTTTCTTCGTCAAAAAAGATTGAATATTCGCTTATCCCTGCATCTTTTAGCAGTATTTTGAGTTCAGGCCAGATTTCATTGTGACGCTTTTTGTATTCGTCTTTTTGCCCTTCATTAAGGTACATTTTGAAAGCTATTCGTTTCATTTTATTTTTTTTATTTAATCCACTCTGACTCCCAAAAAAAAGGAGTAAAAAGTTGTAAAATAATCTTGCATTAAAAACCACCTATCCCAGTGCATTTAATTCAGGATACAGCCATTTGGCTACACCTATAACGATTACTGACAAAAGAATTGCACCAATACCAGTTAGAATTGTGTTATAAGTATTCCGTGAAACTCCTTTCCATTCTTTTCGGTAGAATCCCCACAGATTGGCGGTCAGGATTATAGTGGCCATGTGAAGTGTCCAGGAACTGGCGCCGTTTCCAATTTTAGTTTCGCCCATTCCATAAAAAAAGAATTGCAGAAACCAGGTAGTTCCGGCCAGTGCACAAAATAAATAATTGCGCAACAAAGGAGTTTTTTTGTCAACAAAGTCATGGCCGGTTTTATTTTTCAAAATCAGGCCAACTGTCCATATCACATTGGTGGTCAAACCTCCCCAAAGTATTACAAAAAAGATAATGTTATTTTCAAAGAGGTATTTGATACCATTTCCTGTCCCATCGAGAAACGGGTAGCTTTGTGCCACGGCAAGTGATCTGGCTTCGAAAGCCATCTCTTTCCCGGCATCGATACCGAAACTGAAAAATGCGCTTAATACGCCTGAAATAATAGCAATGATTAATCCTTTCGACAGTTGAAACTCATTGTTTACACCCACTTTAACATTGCCAATGTCCTTGTCTTTTTTGATTCCGGCACGTCCGCAGAGTATTATCCCGGCAAGCAGGATAAGTATGCCCAATAAAACAATGCGTCCTCCTGTGGTGCCAAAAAGATCGGTAAAAGTAAGTCCATCCGGAATTATTTCGGCAATTCCCGGAACATTGCGCAGAATTGGTAAACCCAGCGAACCGACTACTGAAGTAATTCCAAGCAAAACAGAATTACCCAGCGACATGCCCAGATAACGGATAGCAAGACCGTAAGTAAGTCCACCCACGCCCCACAACAAACCCATAATGTAGGTGTTGCGGATAACACTTCCGCTGGAGGCATGTAAAATTCCCTGCCAGTCAGGAATTGTCAAAATCACAGCCAGGTAAGGCATAATAAGCCAGGAGAAAATTCCACCAACAATCCAATAGATTTCCCACCGCCACATTTTTACCCAGTTGTAGGGCATATACCAGCTTCCTGAAGCTCCACCGCCTAAAGAGTGGAATAAAATTCCCAAAATAACATTCATAAAATTTAATTTATATGATTACAATTATTGATTTAGTTCGCTAAAGAAAAAACAAATATATATTTGTAAATATGCAAAAACAATACGTTTTCTGGCATAAAATTTACACTTTTTGACCCAATAATGATCAACAACGAATTTAAGTATTTAACGATTAGTGAAGAAGATAATAACTGGGGATTGTTTTTAAATGTTGCGGGCACGGCAAATGTACTTCCCAATGTCGATTATCCTTCATCAAAACATCCTTCTGAATATTTTTTTACCTGGGATAAAGGAAGGGTTTTAAATGAGTTTCAAATCAATTTTATTACCGAAGGTGCTGGGATACTGGAAAATGGATTAGGGACTTTTCCGTTAAAAAAAGGAAATATCTTTATTACTTTTCCCGGTGTCTGGCATCGGTACAAACCAAATCAGAAAACCGGATGGACAGAAACCTACATCGGTTTTGATGGTGAACTGGCCCGAAAACTGATTTCCACGCCACAGTTTTCTCCCAATGTTCCTGTTTTTAATTTAGGTATCAAAGAAGAGTTTCTTGACTCCTTTTTAAAGATATTTGACCTTGTTGAAAAAGAGCAACCCGGTTATCAGCAAATCGCATCGGGAATGGTTATTAAATTGCTTGGTTATATTATTTCATTTGAGAAACAAAAGGGGTTTTCAGGCAAACCCATTGCTAAAATAATAGAGGCCATCCGTTTTGAAATGCGGCAAAATACAAGTGAAGAAATCAATTTAATTTCTCTTGCCAAAAAGCACAATGTCAGCTATTCATTTTTGAGGAAAATGTTTAAAAAATATACCGGTGTTTCTCCTGGTCAGTATCATTTGCAGTTAAGGATTACACGGGCTAAGGAACTGCTTATTTCGACTGATAAAAGCATCAAGGAAATCAGTTACAATCTTGGGTTTCAATCCATTTTTTATTTCAGTAATATTTTTAAAAAGAAGGAAGGTGTAACTCCATCGCATTTCAGGAATAAGAATAATATGTGAGGGGATTTCGAGTTCAGAGTTTAGAGTTCAGAGTTCAGGGTTCAGAGTGTAGAGTTCAGGGTTCAGAGAGTTTAGGATTCAGAGGTCAGAGTTCAGAGAGATCAGAGTTCAGGGTTCAGAGTTGTTGGTTATTGTTTACCGTTCATCGTTTACAGTAACCGGAAATTCATTTATGCTCCAGGCTTCAAACTGATTTGTAGAGATTATTTTAAGCTTTCGGTTTTCGGCTTTTGAAAACCAGATTACTGTTGCATCGGTTGGGTTGCTGCTGGTTTTCACTCCACCTTCAGTCACAACTTCAACAGCATTTCCGTTTGAAACTTCGTAATAAATTGATTTTAACTGTGCATTTTTTTTAACTGAAAGCTGACTGGCAGGCAGCAAAACCGCCGGGGCTGTTACTTCATAAAAAAATGATGAAATATTTGAAGTCAAAGTATCAATGTAGCTGTTCAGTTTGTTATAGGTTTCCAGTTCGGGTTCGTGCCCCAAACCCGGAAGTGCAACGAGGCGATTACGGATACCAAGGCTGTTTAACCTGTCGTGTATTGATTTTGAACCATACATTTTATCCATTACCATTCGGTTTATCATCAACGAATTCCGGAAAGGAAAATCATATTCAAACGGAACAACATCGTCATGGGTACCGTGAATGGATATAACAGGGATTTTTTCGTCAGGGTCAATGATATTCAAATCGGAAACAGCGCCCCACATATTTGCCACAGCTTTTATGGTAAAGGATTCGGTAAATTTGTTTCCTGATTCCTCAATTTTTGAAACCAACCCTTTCTTTTCATTTTCAAGTATTCTTGCCGGTCGTTCATCATTGTCCATAAATGCAACATTGAGAGATGCAACTCCACCGGCACTGGTTCCGCCAACATAAATTCGGTTTGGGTCAATACCTATACCCTGAGCGTGATGAGCCAAAAAACGCAATGCTGCATGTGCATCCTGAATAGCACGGTAAGCGCTCATTTCTATATCAGCCGGTGTAGGTTTAAAACCCAGACGATAGTCGATTGATGCAACAACATATCCCTTTTTTGCCAAAGAAGTTGCAAGTGCTTGTTCGCAAACCGATTCTTTGCTGCCAATGTAAAAAGCACCACCATGAATCAGCAAAACACAGGGCCTGTTTTTTAACCCATCTGTTCTCGAATAATACAAGTCGAGGTTTAAGTCGAGTAACTCCTGATCTTTAAATGATTTTATTAAACCTTTACCAAGTGTTACTATATACGGATCGTCGGAATAAGGCGAATGCATCCATAAGCCCTTTGCTTTTCCATACAGAATATCGCTTTTTACTTCAATATCTTCAAAAACCTCCTCCTTATATCTTTCCGTTGGTTTGGGGTTTACAACGGGGCGCAAAGTTAAATCAAACGCAGCTTTTGGGCGAAAGAAAAGAAAGCGTCTCTTTTTATTCATCAACTTTAACGTTCCACTCCACCGGGTTGAATCCTTAAAATCCGATTTCAGGGGACCGGTAAACAAATCGGACTGAAAAAACGGAGTGCTGCTCAAAAAATTAATTGAAAAGTGATGAATTTCTTCCACAGCTTTTCCACAGTTCAACACAAAATACCCCTTCATAAAAACCGGATCTTTGCTTTCTTCCACAAGAATAATCCTGTCATCGCCAATATTTCCATCATAAACAGCCTTTGTTTGGGCAGATTGTGCATTTACCGTAAACAGAAAATATAGATATGTATGTGTGAAAGCCAAAGCAAATCTGAAATTTAAAGACATCATGGTGTAAATAGTTACGTAATTCTTATAAAACGCAAATGCAAAAATATTTGTATAAACATAGAAACATAAATTTTTGGATGAATAATCAGGATAAACTTTCTGTGCGAACTATTCGTACTAAATACTTCTCTGATTCACAAAGTTTGAGTGTTTTTGAGAAGCCTGTGTCAGAACAAAATGTGAGTAGAAACTGTGACTTTCCCTAAAATAACTTTACAGGATTTTTTAATATTACTGAGTTCAATTTTTCTGAAATTTCCAGTAAGTTTGAAATTGTATTTCAAACTGATAAAAAACACAAAAATGGAATCGAACAGAAGGAACTTTTTAAAACAATCATTTGCTTCGGCATCAGCTTTTGCAGCCGCTTCAATGTTACCGGCCGATTTAATGGGCAGGGTAAATGAAAGTTCAACCCGAACAAAGGAAATTTTTTTAAAGCCTGAAAAACGTTCTGCACCCAAAGAGAGCATTCGGTTTTCAGTAATTGGCTTAAATCACGGTCACATTTATGGAATGGCGGATTCATTGATAGGCGGTGGAGGAGAAATGGTGGCAGTTTATTCCAGGGAATCTGAATTGCTTCCAGGTTTTACAAAAAGATATCCCAAAGTTAAAGTCGCGAAAAGCGAAGATGAAATTCTTGAAGATAATTCCATTCAACTGGTGGCAAGCGCCGGTATTCCTGTTGACAGAGCCCCACTTGGTGTTCGTGTCATGAAGTCGGGTAAGGATTATATGACTGATAAACCGGGGATTGTAACTTTCAATCAATTTGAAGAAGTGTTGAAAGTACAGAAACAGACACAGCGTATTTATTCAATAATGTATAGTGAACGACTGGGAAACCGTGCCTCAGTAAAGGCGGGAGAACTGGTTCAGGCGGGAGCAATTGGAAAAGTTGTTCAAACAGTAGGGCTCGGACCACACAGAATGAATCCGTCATCGCGCCCCGACTGGTTTTTTGACCCGGAAAAAGCTGGTGGAATCCTTTGCGATATTGGTTCGCATCAATGCGACCAGTTTCTGTTTTACACCAATTCCAAACAAGCTGAAGTAGGTAGTTCGCAAGTTGGCAATTTTAATATTCCCGATTATCCCAAATATATGGATTTTGGAGATATGAGTGTTCGCAGTCCACATGCCACAGGCTACATTCGCATTGACTGGTTTACACCGGAAGGATTGGGTACCTGGGGAGATGGCCGTACTTTTATATTGGGAACGGAGGGTTATATTGAAATGCGAAAATACATTGATATCGCCGGGCGCGAAGGTGGCGATCACCTGTTTCTTGTAAATCAAAAGGAAACAAAATATTACAACTGCTCCAATGTTTATATGCCTTATGGCGAACAATTGGTAAGCGATGTGGTTAACCGAACGGAAACTGCAATGAGCCAGGATCATTGTTTTCTGGCAACAGAACTTGCTTTAATGGGCCAAAAAATGGCTTTTCAGTTGAATGTGTAAGTGAAATCACCGGTTTAAAACTCAATCCTAAAAAGTAAGGCAGGTGCAAATGGAAAGGCATCGCATTAAATGTTGACTATACCAATGTCGGCAGTAACTGCTATTCACTTGAACATGGTTTTTCCTTACTTTTTATTCTTTTGTTTTCAACGACCGGTAAATTTCATCAGTGAATCGGGAATAAGTTTGTTGTTATCGCAAACATATTTATTTTTCCTCAGGAAGTTATTCAATTCCTCTTTCAACTGGTTTTCAATTGCTTTATCATTCGACGGCTCGAAATTCATATGCGGATAAAGCTTATAAATTGTGTTGTTTGCAATAAAATCTTCAGCATTAATAAAATCAAGAATTTCGTTTTTATTTCTCATAAGAGGATAAGCATTCACACTGCGGAAGGAGGTTGAATTGTCAAGTCCGTGTCCGATCCAGGAGGCAACTGTTGGTCTGTTTATATATTTTTTACCATCAAGCAGCGCTATTAAAGAAGGAGTTATATCGAAATGGGTGACAACAGAAGAGAATTTCTCAGCCTTTTTCAGCATTGGCGAATACACAATTAACGGAACGTGAAATCGGTCAATTTGCGTGGAAATTGGAATTTCAGGCATGCGATGATCACCTGTAATTATGAAAATTGTGTTAGCAAAGGAAGAATCTTTTTTAATTTCATTAAAGAAATATTGTATTGATTTATCAAAATAAAGAATAGTTGAAAATTGCTTGCTATACTGTTTGTTAAATGAAATGGTTTTTTCTTTCAGTTTCAAACCCGCCATTCGGCTCTGAAAAAGTGCTGTATAATAATCCTGGTTTGGAATATTAAAAGGCTCGTGCATAGCAACGGTGAGCATCACATCCATTCGCGGTCCCATCTCTTTGGATTTTAACTCTTCAAGGTATCGTCTGAAAATTTCGTTGTCGCCGAAACCCCAGGTAAAACCTCCTGAGTTTGCTGGTAAAGTTGTATAATTATCGCCAAATTCAGGTCTGTCAATAATTTTGTCAATACCCTGCCGGTGTAAAAAAACATCCATTTTATCAAATCCGGCTTCACCTCCGTAATAAAATGCACTTTTGTAATTTGCCTGTTTTTTAAGCAAACTTATTAAGCTGATATGATCGGGCATTTTATCATCCAATTCGGCAAAACCATGATCGCCAAAAGGAACCGAGGCAAGCGTGGAGGGTAAAACTTCGAATGTCCGGCCAGAAGTACTCAGGCAATTTTCCCAATACAGGCTGTTGTCCATCAACGAATCAAGGAATGGAGTAAAACTCCCCAGATAAGCATCTTCACCGCTGTACGCCCTCCCCAGACTTTCAACAATTATCAGGACAATATGAGGTGGGGTTTCGCCAAGTTCAAAGTAAGGCCCAAGTATATCCGGCGTGGTTTCATTGTGAAGTAAAGGATAATCGGGATCAACATATGTAAATGGATTCACACTTGATGAAACAACATTTGTTTTAAAAATATAGGCCTGGTTGTTTAATTCGCTCTGATTCAAATAATGGCTGGCAATGCTTTCAGCAAAAAAATTTAATTTATTTGAAGCTAAAAACATGCTAAATTCATCGGAATATGCTGAAGGTTGCTGTTTAAATATTTTTAAGGGAAGTAGAGAAAAAATCATTAACAATGTAAGAATTGCCATTCCCAATGGTTTTATACGGTAGTAAACATGTGTTATAAACACCCTGACCATCAGCGTAAAATAAAGTGCAATCATTATAAAAGGGGCAATATTTAAATCACCTGAAGACAGCACAGTATGTTTTATTTCACCAGGAGAATAACCAAGCAAATCAGCACCTAACGGTACACGGGCTGTTGAAAAATACTGAAGAAGCATCATGTTTCCAAAAACAAGGAGCAAACTGCTAATGACGAAAAATAGTTTTCCTGCCTTCGGACTGAAAAAAGCGATTGTTAAATAAGGTAGCATTAAAAAGGCAGAAAGTCGCAGATAAAGAATTAAATCAAATTTTAATCCAATCAACAAGTTAACAAAACTTCCGTGTGGATAGTTGTATAAACCGGAGGTTATAAAAAACTCGTAAATACGGACCATAAATATCATTGAAGCCAGAATAAAACTAAGGCTTAAAAACCTCCGCAGCGAAAAAAACAACAAACTGTTAAACTCCTTTAAACTTTGCATAATTTCTAATTAAAATAACCACGAAACACTCGCATCCAATGTATAATACCCCGCCATTGTACCGGTTTGTATTTCTTCTGTACCCCACTCTGCTCCCATATTAAAAATCAAAATATGTTTAAAAATATGGTTGTAATCCAAACGAACCGAACCCTTTTTCAAATTCAACCTTTGCGCCGAATTGAGCAAATCTCTGTTCTCATCAGGAGAAACACCGTAGCCTACTTTTAATCCCAGGTAATTTTCAGGATCAGAGAAATAGCGGCGCGTGTGTAAAGAACCAGAGACTGATGTTCCGGTGGTATCGGGAGTAACGTAAGAACGCAGTGAAAACCAATAGTTCCCCACATATTTTCCAATGGTTGCAGTATAAATATCGACATATGAATCGGAAAATTGCAACAGACGCATGCCAAGAGATGCTTCAAAAGCTTTTGGCAAATTTTGATACCATTCAATTCCATATCTGTTTTTTGGGAATAACGAATTTTGGGAGAAACCATAATTTACATATACATAACTGTTTTCTGTAAACTTTGGATAAGCATCAATTTCATATTGAAATCCTTTGTTTCCAAACCGATTGGCATAGTTTAACCTTGCTATAACAGTGCCAATGTTGGTTTTCCTGTTGTATGACAAAGCTGTTATTTGCCAAGGGTCGCGGTTATATTCCTTTTCGAAGAAATCGACTGTATAATTAAGTTTTATTTTATTTTTCATTAACTCAAGTCGGTAATCCTTGAGCTTCATTATAAATTCAGCTACTCCCGGATTTAATTGTAAATAATCTTCCAGAACTTTTACCGCCTTTTCGTAATCCTCACTACTGTACAAAATTCTTGCTTTTTTCAAAACGAAAGATTCATCTTTAGAATCATTTTGTATTGCCAGATTGCAATATTCAATTGCTTTGGAATAATTTTCTGACCAGTATTCCACATCCGACAACGCGTCATAAGCTTCCAGGTTTCCTGGTTTTCGGATGAGAACTTCGGTTAATACAACCCGTGCTGAATCATATAATCCATCCCAGGCATAGGTTCTGCCCATCAACAATGCAACATCTGAATTAAATCCATCTGAAAGTATTTTTGCGCAAATTACGCGGGCTTTTACACGTTCACCGCTGAATGCTAAATTTCTTGCTTCCTCAAATGTTTGAGCCGATAAAGTGGAATGTGATGCGGCCATTAAAAAAATAACCAGCATAATATTAATCGCCCTATTTAGTTGATATTTCATAACTTCTTCATCTTTATTAGCTTTCTTTTTCCTTTTTTTCGTTTCGCCTGTTTTCTTACTTCGATTTTGCAAACCCTGTGCGAGTCATTTTTCCCCATCCTCTTTTTTTCCTGATAAAATAGTCGATGTTACCGCGGATACCCCAGTAAACGACAAATGGGTGATAAAATACCGGTTCAAGCCATGAAGTTAAAATGAGTTTAAAAATCATTCTTTTTGACTTATATCGGTTATAGGCAAGGTGATCGAACAGAATAGCATAAGTGGAAAAGGTTATTGAAAAAAAGTAAACAAATCCGATCATAATGTAAAAAAACGACCAGTTTGGTTCTCCTGCAATTGCTATAAAAATAAAATACACTATTCCCAAAATTTCAATAATAGGAGCCATCCATTCGAAAAATACCCAGTAGGGGTGCGACACCATTCCCATAAAACCATACTTGCGGTTAAAGAATATTTCCTTGTGCAGTAAAATAGTGTCAATTGTACCCCGTGTCCAGCGATTTCTTTGGCTACCCAACACTTTTAAGGTTGAAGGTGCTTCGGTGAGGCAAAGTGGGTCAGAAATGTACACAACTTTATATTTCTTACCCTGGTTTACCATAAATTTTCTCATTCTCACCACCAACTCCATATCTTCTCCTACGGTTTTTGTAAAATAACCTCCGCAGCCTATCACCACTTCTTTATCGAATAACCCTAGTGCTCCCGATATTAAAAGCAAACCGTCCAATCTGCTCCATGCCAATCTTCCCATCAGGAACGAACGGCTGTATTCAATCACCTGGCACCGTGGAAGAAACTGATTTGGCACATTAATTTCGACAACCTGACCACCCTCTATTACACATGAATTGGCGATTTGTATTACACCTCCAACCGCAATTACCTTTTTATCCGTTTCTTCAAAGAATGGTTTTATAAGTTTTTTCAGTGCATGAGGATCTATAATTGAATCAACATCAATGGAAACAAAATAATCTCCTTTGGCGATATTGATTCCTGAATTAAGGGCATCGGCTTTACCTCCGTTTATTTTGTTTATTACAGTAAGATTGCTGTAAGCTTTTATGCGCGATTTGTAAATTCCCTTAATTTCGTTGCACGGAATTTTGTAATCAATGGCATAAGGAACTATTTCCAATTCAAAAGCCTCAACCGTTTTTTCAAACGTATCATCTTTGCTCCCATCATTAATTACAATTATTTCGAAACTCGGATAATAAAGCCCTAAAAGCGCTTTTATGTTTTCAACAATGGTAAGTGATTCGTTATATGCTGGTGCCAATATTGAAATCATTGGAGTGAAAGGTGAAGAAAGAAGAATATCGTAATTTGTTGTTTCTCCTTCTTTTATATTTTTTACAAGTTCTTTAGCCGATACGATTGCCAGCCAGAAATAGAATCCCAGTATGCTGATGGCGTAAAGCACAAAAAACGATTCAACTAAAGTCTTGATATACATTTCTTCCATTATTCCTAATTTCTTGGATCCGTAACGTGTGCCAACAACATTTCAATTTCCGGGAAAGCTGTATTTCCCATTTTTATTAATTTTTCACGACCTTCATCGTTCATAAAGTACAATGAGCGACAAGCTTCGGTTTTAAGAGAAACAGGTTCTGTAAGTATAATTTTTTCCAAAAAATCAATGTCTTCACCAATGCCTATATTTCTGAATGCTTTCACAATCTCGAGTTTATTTTTTCCGGTTTCATTCCAATATTTGTTTTTTATTAAATCCCGGCCTTCATAAATACGAAGATTATTAATTGCCCTGTAAGAAAGCAAACGCGTTTGTTCTGTATCGCTATCCAACATCCTGATAATCCCTGAAATGTTCTCAAGTTGCTGAAAATGAACAATCATTCGCAAACTAAAATTTCTTACATTCAAATTTTCACTATCAAGATACTGTGCAAAAGAAGGCACATTTAAATGGTACATTCGAATAAGATTAAAAGCCGATAATTGAGTCCATCGGGTAAAAGGCCTTGAAAGTGTATTGAAAAATTTAAATGGTTCATCATGATTCAGACTTACGTAGGCTATTTGTGCTTCGGACCTAACGTAATCATTTTTGTGGTTAATTAAGTTTTGAATTATGCCCTTTGCACCCTGCGGATAAAGATGTGTTAATTCAATTATTCCCTGAACCTTACGAAAATTACTGGATGACCTGGCCGCCTTAAGTGAATCATTTTGCAACCCAAGATTTATAAATATTTCAGGGATTAACTTCTCCATATCTCCTTTAAAATTCTCTTTAAAGTTTAAAAGAACAGACACTAAGACTTTACGGTTTTCCTTTTTTCCTTTTCGTTTTAATTTGGCACATGCAGTTTGCCAGTCCATTTCACCAAACAGGTACGACATCAGTACAGATTCATACATTTTACCAAAAATCCTCAGAAACTTTTCCTTCCTGCTTTTCTTTTTAATGGTAAATCGCAGTATAAAAAACACAGCAATTATATTCAGGATAAAAAAGGAGATCAAAACAACCAATACCAGAATTATTGAATACTGAAATGATTTATCAATAAGGACTGAATACATTCCATATAATGATTGTGGAATGTTTTCTTTACCGTAACTGATTAATTTTCTTTGCAAGGAATAAATTTCATCTTCAGATAAAAAAAACCTTAAAATGAAATTATCAGGATAATTAATTGATACAGTTTCAGTTATATTTTTTGCAATGCCAGATGATGATTTTAATGCCTGTTCAGATTCAGTTTGAACCGGATCAATCTTTACCGTCGAATCAATCCAACCATCTGACAACACCAAAGTGTCAGTAATGTGTATATGTATTTTCATTAAAAGAAATATCATCAATTGGGATAACAAGAAAATTCTTTAGATGTGGTTTTTTTGGCTAATTCTTTAGCATATGCTGAAGCTAATTCATAAGTATCAAAATCACCAATGTAGTAGCGATTCCAGTACTCCGATTTAACTACTATTATACTATCCGTAATTTTGTGTTTTTTAGAAAATTCAAGAATGTTTACAGGTGTTTTTGTGGCTGCAATTTGAATGGTGAAAATTTCTTTTGCGGCGGCATGTTTGCCCAGAATTAAATGAATTGAACAAATCAGGGTGATATTTATTATTATCAATTTTACTGTCGTAAATTTGATATACTTCATCTAATTTGTTTTAATAATTGAACCTTGATAATTTAGTAGTGCTATTTTTTTAATGCGAGCAATTTTTTAACTCTCACATTAAGTTCAATTAAACTGAACGGTTTTACCATAAAATCATCAACACCAAGGTCAAATGCTTTCAAAACATTTTCTTCAGCTCCTGATGCTGAAAGCACCATGATTGGAGTGATGTTTTTATTTTTGCTGCTTAAATTGGAAATAACTTCAAGACCGCTATAGTGGGGCATGTAAAGATCGGTTATAATCAAATCAAAATCACTACCTTCCAGCATTGTCATACATTCTTTACCATCAGCCGCTTTAATAATATCATAACCTTCACGGGACAAACTATGAGCAACTGTGTCCAGAATTAATCTATTGTCCTCTGCCACTAATATTCGTTTCATTCTTGTAGAATTAAATTTTAATCAGTAAATATTATACAGACCAACTACATTATTAAAATTTACACCTTAAAAACTATGCAAAAAAAATTCGCATTTTAAAAAGCTGCTAACACTTAAACTTTCAAAAAAAATATTTTAAATAATTGTTGCGTCCTAATGCAATTTTGAAATATTTCGGTTTAAAAATTATTAATACTGAAGGGTGTATATCAATAATTTCAATTTCTACTATAAATATTTCGCATCAAATATAGTATTTTATTAATAACAACAAACAAATACATAAATTTAATATACTATTCTTCAACTTATTACAAACTTTAGATTCAATTAATTTAATATATGTTTTACTTTTCATGGAAAATACACGTAATGGATTTTGCAATATTTGAAAATTGTAATTCTTGGGTTTCCATTAAATATTTACCCTTAAATACACTTCACTTTGTCAGAAAATGTCTGAATTTATTCCTTTGGACTTAATTTTTCCGGAAACAATTTTACCGTTACTTGTTCTTCTGCTTTTTGGTTTTTTAGGAACAATTTTCGTTTTTGATGTACAATCACCAAATGAGACTAATTGAAAGACAAAAACAGGATGTGTTGAAACTTGAAATATTTTTCGGAAACCAACTACTGATATTGTTTATATGATAACTACCATTGTTTTGCCAATGGATGAAGGAAGTCCCTCACACCCGGAGTGAAAAAAAGAGGATTTAAACAAAATTTATTATAAAGTGAAATATAAAATTATACACCATATTTTGTATTACCACATATTATTTCAAATTATTATTGATCCATATTTTTATTACTTAACCTGTTTAATAAAAGAAATCAACATTGCAGTTTTTGTGTTCTACAAACCTTTTTGCTACTTTGGCAGCCAAAATTTTCACAGGTATGAAGCACGTTGGATATGGTTTAACAACAGTTTTATTGCTGTTATTTGCAAAGGTTGGATTTTCTCAAATGAGCCCTGCTGAGACATCAAAAAGTCCCAAAGTTGTAATGGGTATTGTTGTTGAAAATATGCGTCCCGATTATATTCAACGCTACTGGAATAAATTTGAAGACAAGGGTTTTAAAAAATTGTATACACAGGGAGCAGTTTGCACAAATGTAAGGTTGATACAGCATGTTCAGAATTACGCATCGGGAACGGCTACACTTTTTACAGGTGTAAATCCTTCAATGCACGGAATAATCAATAAAAACTGGTACGACAAATTCAACGAAAGGGAAACTGAATGTACCGAAGACAGCTACTACATTACAGTAGGAGCAGATACAAAAGCCGGAAATGCATCACCAAAAAAATTGCTATCCAATACAATTACTGATATTTTGAAAATATATTCAATGGGCAAATCGAAAGTTTTTAGTGTTGCCCTTAATCGCGAATCGGCCATATTTTCGGCAGGTCATGCTGCAGATGGAGCATATTGGTTTGACGCAGAGTCGGGAAGGATGATTTCAAGTTCTTTTTATGTAAACATGTTCCCCGACTGGGTTCGCCTTTTCAACAGTGAAAATTATGCCGAAAAATACAGTTACAGAAACTGGGTAACACTTTTACCCGAATTAACCTATACTGAAAGCCTGCGTGATGATTATTTGCTTGAAAAAGGTTACTTCGGAAAATTCAACACTTTTCCACATACAATAAGCAAGTATTTAAAGGAAACAGAAGATTTTAAACCTTTCAAAACAACCCCGTCAGCCAATTTGATGATAAAAGATTTTGTAATTGATTTGATGGAAAGTGAAAAAATAGGGAATGATGAACATACCGATTTTGTAACCGCGGTTTTTTCATCAATGGACTATGAAAACGGATCGTTTGGCCCGGCTTCGCTTGAAATGGAAGACACCTACCTGTACCTCGACAAATATATTGCTGAACTGATTGATGCCTGCGAAAATAAATTCGGAAAGGATAATGTAATGTTCTTTTTAACGGCAAATACTTCTGCGTCCTACCCTGTTGATTATTTAAAAGAAGAATTTCATCTGCCGGTTGATAATTTCAATATTGAAAGTACAGTTGCGTTGTTAACCTCGTACCTGAATATTACATATGGTGATGAAAAATGGATTGAATATTTTGATGAGCAACAAATTTACTTTAACCATAAATTAATTGCCAAACACAAATTGGATATTAACGAATTTCAAAAAGTAATTTCGGCTTTTATAAACGAGTTTGAAGGTGTTTTGATTGCCATGCCGGCATATTTGCTTGAGCAGGGAATACAGGCAAACGGGATGCTCGAACCACTATACAAAACCTACGTAAAAGGCCGGTCAGGCGATTGCCAGTTTATGTTAAAAGAAGGTTGGCAACCAATTTATAAATTCAAAAAAGTTAATTATACCGATCAGTCGCACATTCCACTGGTGTTTTATGGTGCAAATATACGGCAGAAACAAATTTCAGGAAGATATGATGCCATTGACCTTGTACCAACACTTTCTGAACTGTTGAAAATTCCATTCCCCGATAAAAGCCAGGGTAAAATAATTGGTGAGGTGGTTTATTAAATTTTTAAAATTATCTGGTAATAATTATCTTACCCTGTCGATTTTATCCGCAATTTTTTGAGGTTCTGTTTCCTTGTTTTTCGGTTTGAGATTCACAACCGGCACCAACGATACACTTAAAATTGTATCATTTTTAAATACAAACTTCTTCGAGTAATTTTGAAACCCGGCATGAGAAATAACTATTTCAGCATTTCCAGGTTTTAGCATCAGACTAAAAAAACCACTTAAGTTGCTTATAGTGCCAATGCCTGAACCCGATTCAAGGATATTGACATTCTCCAGCGCAATTCCGGTTTTCTCGTTTATTATGTTTCCTGTAATCAGTAAATATTGGGCATTACCAACCATTGGAAAAAACATACAAAGCAAATAAACCTGAAGAGTGATAATTATTTTCATTTCAAAATTCTAAATTGATTTCCGGCTATAAGTCAAAGAGTATAAATTTACAAAATAGGTTGCTTCACTTCTTTCTTTTTTCAAAGAATTTTATGCCATCCTCACCCTCTTATTTAGACAAAAATATGTTATAAAACAGAGAATAGTAAATCAGGATAAAATACCATTCGCCACAAAATTCACTAGCTTAACACTTTAGCGTAAATCATGCTACACTTAAATTACAAACATGCTGAACAACAGGAATGTTAAGCAACATTATTTGTATATCATATTAATCATCTGTTTACTTTTGTGAAGATTACAGTGTTTTACAACTGAATTGAACTGTATAAAAACCAGTTGCAACGCTCCAGCCTTAATTGGCGCTTTATTTAACAAAAAATCATTAACCTAATTTTAATATAAAGTAAATAATATGAATCCGATTAAATCACTAATTAAAGACATGGCCGAAAAATATGGAAGAACAAGGGAAAGCCTTTTGCCCATTATGCTGGCTGTAGTTGAACGTGAAAAATACCTTTCAGAATACTCGATGATTGAAATAGCAAGACAAGTTGATATTCCGGCCGCCGAGGTTTATGGAACAGCAACTTTCTATTCTTTTATCGAAACAAAACCAACAGGACAGTACATCATTAGAATTTGCAAAACCATTACCTGCGCAATGAAAGGTAAAAACCAGGTTCTTTTTGCAATTCAGGACATGCTTAAAATCAAGCTTGGTGAAACCACGCCCGACAAACACTTTTCGCTGCTCGAAACCAATTGTCTTGGCTGGTGCCACAAAGCACCCGCCATGATGATAAACAACGAGGTTTACACAGAACTGACTCCCGAAAAAGTCAGGGAAATTTTATCGAGCTATATGAAGATTAACGAACAAATTTTAAACTGAATATTATGGCAATTTCACATCAGTTAAAAAGGGTAGATTTTATTTTCAACAATGAAAATGATTGGGAAAAAGTTTTATCTGCAACCCTGAAAAAGAAACCGGAAGATTTGATAAACGAACTCATCAGTTCAGAATTAAAAGGACGCGGTGGCGCAGGTTTCCCAACCGGTTTAAAATGGAAACTGGCTGCTGAAGCCAAAGCCGATGCAAAATATATTATTTGCAACGCCGACGAAGGTGAACCAGGTACTTTTAAAGACAGGGAGATATTAACAAAAGTACCTTATAAAGTGCTTACTGCAATGGCAGTTTGCGGCTACATTACTGGAGCAAAAGAGAGTTTTATTTATTTGCGCGGCGAATATAAATTCCTCGAACCTGAGTTACATAAAGCCATTGATGAATTTCATTACTACTGCAAAGAGATCAATTTCGAATTTAAAATTACAATATTCATGGGCAGTGGTGCATATATTTGCGGCGAAGAAACCGCGCTCATGGAGTCAATGGAAGGGAAACGTGGTGAACCACGGAACAAACCACCATTTCCAACTCAGGCAGGTTATTTGGGTAAACCAACCGTCATCAATAATGTAGAAACACTCGTTCATACTTTCACCATTTTTAAATATGGCGCCAAAAAATTTTATGATTTGGGCGTTCAATATTCACGTGGTACAAAATTATTCTCTGTTTCGGGGGACACACCTAAACCCGGAATTTATGAATTGGAACTGGGAATGAGTTTGCAGGATTTTGTGTATGAATTTGGTGATGGCGATACCAAAGCAGTACAGGTTGGCGGCGCATCCGGCTTTTTAGTGCCACGAAAAAAATTTAAAGATGCTGCCATTGGATTTAAAGGAAAACTTACAGGAATTTCATTACCAACCGGCGGCTCAATGATGCTATTTAACAGCTCGCGCTCAATGTTTAATGTACTTGACAACTATCTTGAATTTTTCAGGGAAGAATCCTGCGGGCAATGCACTCCCTGCCGGGTTGGGTGCCAGCAACTTTTACTGGGTATAAAAGCAGTGAAAAGAGGAGAAAAGCCAGCATCATATCTCGATAAACTTTTACGGCTTACCGAAACCATGCAATTAACAGCAAAATGCGGATTGGGACAGTCGGTAGCAAATTCATTCTCATCGATAGTCGAGAATTTTCAGGAAGAAATGATTTATTAAAACCAGAGAAAAATCTAAAAAAATGGAAAATAAAGTCAATATATCAATAAACGGTTTTCCTGTTGAAGTTGAAAAAGGAAAAACAATTCTTCAGGCGGCAGAATCGCAGGGAATTACTATCCCAACGCTATGTTACCACAAAGATTTATGTGTGGCAGGAAATTGCCGCGTATGTGTTGTTGAAGTTGCCGGGCAAACGAGGTTATCCGCTGCTTGCGCCACACCATGCGATGAAGGCATGGAAATACTGACGAATAGCCTGAAAGTTCGAAATTCAAGAAAGCACATTATCGAACTTTTGCTGGCCGAACACAACGCCGATTGCACAAAATGCTACCGCAACGGAAATTGCGAATTGCAAAAACTATCATCTGAATACAAAATAATGACACAGGATTTTATTGAACTTGCGCCACTGAAAAAATATTCAGTCGATATGTATTCGCCTTCTATCATAAAAGATGACAGTAAATGTATCCGATGCCAGCGTTGTGTGCGCACCTGTGCCGAATTGCAGGGAGTAAATGCATTAACTGTTTCCCACAAAGGAGATAAAATGAAAATCACAACTTTTTTCGAAAAACACATGCGCGACGTGGTTTGTACCAATTGCGGACAATGTGTAAACCACTGCCCTACCGGCGCTTTGGTTGAAAAAAACTATATAGAAGAAGTGTGGGAAGCAATTGCAAACCCTGCAAAACACGTAGTTGTTCAAACTGCTCCTGCCGTGCGTGTTGGATTGGGAGAAGAACTGGGATTGAAACCCGGCTCGAGTGTTACCGGAAAAATGGTTGCAGCATTAAAACGACTAGGTTTTGATGCTGTTTTGGACACCGATTTTACTGCTGACCTTACAATAATGGAAGAAGGTACTGAATTGCTTACCCGCCTGAAAAAAGCATTGGTTGACAAAGACGAGTCAGTGCGATTGCCAATGGCTACTTCATGCTCGCCGGGGTGGATAAAATACATTGAACATGTATATCCCGAGTATCTCGATAACCTGTCAACTTGTAAATCGCCGCAACAAATGTTTGGCGCACTGGCAAAAACATATTATGCCAAAGCAAGAAATATCGAACCTGAAAATATAGTTTCAGTTTCGATAATGCCCTGCACCGCCAAAAAATTTGAAGCTTTCAGGCCTGAAATGCACGACAGTGGCTATCGGGATGTTGATTATGTATTGACAACCCGCGAATTGGCAATCCTTATTAAACAAGCCGGCCTTGATTTCAATAAACTTGAACCGGCAAAATATGACAGGTTAATGGGCGATTCAACCGGTGCCGGTGTGATTTTTGGCGCAACAGGTGGAGTAATGGAAGCTGCTTTGCGCACTGCTTATGAATTGGTTACAGGAAGAGAAGTACCATTTGAAAACCTGAATATTGAACCAGTTCGTGGAATGGAAGGAATAAAAGAAGCAACAATTAAAATTGAAAACCCGCTGAAAGAATGGGCATTCTTAGACGGAGTTGAACTGAAATGCGCTGTTGCCCATGGTTTAATAAATGCAAAAACAGTAATGGATGCAGTAAAATCGGGTGAAGCAAATTATCATTTTATTGAATTTATGGCTTGCCCGGGAGGTTGCCTTGGCGGTGGTGGACAACCGATTCCAACCAATCCCGAAATCCGCAAAAAACGGGCAGAAGCAATTTATGCCGAAGACGGTGCATTGACACTTCGAAAATCACACGAAAACCCGGAGGTACAGAAATTGTACAAGGATTTCCTGAAACATCCGCTCAGCGAAACGTCGCATCATTTGCTGCATACTACTTATACTAAAAGGGAGCGATATTAATACATCCCTTCAATCTTCCGCAGAGGGGGAAAGAATACAACCAGAAATTCAGAAACAAGTTTGAATTTTAAATAAACAGTTGTTGTAAAAATTAAAAATCCGGTATCTTTGGTATCGGATTTTTTTATGAAAAACAATTACAAAACAACTATTGAAACCCCGGTTGGTTATTTGGAATTATCAACTGACGATGAATTTTTATTATCGGTTTCATTTGCACAATCCAAACACCCATCTTCTGATTATCAACCTGTGATATTAAAAGAATCAGTCTTGCAAATCAATGAATATTTCAATGGCTTAAGAAAAGATTTCAAACTCAACCTGCAACCTTTAGGAACCGATTTTCAACAGAAAGTTTGGACTGAGGTTAAAAAAGTTGCTTTTGGCGATACGGCTTCATACCTTGATATTGCCATAGAAACAGGCTCTAAAAACAATACACGCGCTGTTGGTTTGGCAAACGGCAAAAACCCAATTCCTATTGTAATTCCCTGTCACCGCATAATCGGCACCAACGGAAAGTTAACAGGTTATGCAGGAGGGTTGGAAAGAAAAAAATGGTTGCTTCAGCATGAATTAAAGCATTCTGATAAACCAGGATTGTTGTTTTTGTGAAAGGAAGAGAAAAAAAGCAGAGATCTTAAAGCAAAGCGCGAAATGAACCGGATTATTATAATTTTAAAGCACTCACAACCAACGGTATATGGTTTCCGCCAAACGGCTCTTGTTTGAAATTGGAGTACATTTCAATCTCTTTGAAACCTGCGTTCCTGAGAAAATCATCAAGGTCAGCGCTTTTTAATGCAAAAAGTGTCGTTTCGTTTGACACAATCCGTTCCTCCTTTTTAATTTCCAGCTGGGTCTTAAAACGAATAAGTGGAGTATTTTCCCAGATGGCATATTTACGAATAAACCGAATGTTTCCAGTGTCAATAACCGGAAGTTCAGTAACCGGTTCACGTAATATAAAATCGTAATTAAGTATTTGAATCAAAAAATAACCACCTGGTTTTAATACTGCATAAACCCCGTTTAACATTTGCCTCATCAATTCGATGGATGGCAAATGAACCAAAGTATTTCCAAAACACAAAACAACATCAAATTGACTTTCCTGAAAATCGGTTTCAAGTTCCAGCATATTGCCAACCTGAAAATTGGGTGGCATAAATTTATATTCGCGACTTTCATTTTCTACAGACCTGTTTCCACTTCGCGCTTTGGCCTGATTGAGCAAATCTTCATTCAAATCGATTCCAATTACATGTGCCCCTTCATTTGCCATTTGATAAGCCAATTCGCCGGTGGCGCATCCAATATCAAGTATTTTTTTTTCTGCCAAATCACGCACCTTGCTTTTCACAAACTCCAACTGCATGGGCTGGTACGGAAATATTTCAGAATAATACTTTGAAATTGTGGTGTAAAACTGATTTTGTTCGTTGTTCATAACAATTATTGTTTCAGATTTCAGGTTCGAATTCAGTTAGCGATTTGAGTTATATTTTTTATTTCGTAAAGCGTTTTACAGAGCCTAATCCATCGATATATTGCGTAACTTTTGGATCACCCTTGTAGCGGAGTTTCCCTACTCCTTCAATTTTTGCATTGATTGTTTTTGTTGCGTAAACACTCCCTGTTCCAAAACCAGTGGTTTTAAAACCAACCTCCTTTACTTTTAATTCAGCCGCGTCAACATGTCCAACACCATTTATCGTGATATCCAGTTGGTCTGCAACTCCTTTTAGCTCAAACAAGAATCCGCCTTCGCCATAAATTACCACATCCTCAGCCTTCAGATATAAATCAACACTGGCACCACCTTCAATGTTTACAGCAAAATTATTCAGGTCCAGATAACCATTTGTCTTCAAGTTAACTCCGCCTTCAATTTTCAACTTTTCCAGTGTTTTAAAAGTAATATACAAACTAATCCTGCTGAAACTAAAAAGTGATTGATCCAGTTTTATTTCAACCTCATCTTCGTTTCTCCTGATTTTAATATCATCAAATATGTCTGTGTTTGTAGTTTTTACAGTAACCGAACAATGATCGCCCTGAACCAGGTAAACTTTAAAAGCGCCATCAAGTGAAATCTCTGTAAAGTCGCCAACTTCAAAATTTTTTGATTTCCAGCCATCTTCTTCCTGTGCACAAACTGAAATCGAAATGCATAATATTAACAGTGATGATAATACAAGTTTGATTTTCATGATTGAATTTTTTAAGATTATAGTTCTTTAAAATTACGTTGAAAATTAAATTGATTCAGCCAATATTCGATAAATAAACTGATTTTATGGATAAACAAGCGATTTACAGTCAGGAACCATTCATTTTTTTGCAAGCTAAGGAACCATTCTAATTAAATGTACAGGTTGAATGGGATTTGACTTCTGCTGCATTTGCCAATAAAGAATGGTTTCATCAAAATAATTAATCTTTAAGTTTTAGTAAAAACCCTAGCCCATATAATACAAAACCAACCCCAATTATGGTAACAAGTACATCAATCGTGGTGAGCGAATGGATTGAAATCAATGTTTTAACAATATATCCAACTGCTAAAACAAGTAATAAAAACATTAAATAAACAAGTTTTTCATCTACCGCATTTCTCATGAGTTGAAATGACATAAAACACCATACAACAGCAAAAATAAAAATGACAATACCTTCAAAAATTTGAGCTTCAAAAATTTTTAATCCACCGAAAACAAGCGGTACTGCGCCTAAAATAAGTAATGAACGTGAAATGCTTTTTTTGAATTTATTACGGGCTTTTTCATTTTCAATTGTTGGAAAAAAGGAGAATTTATCGGGCTCGTGTTTATATTCTTTTGCAAATAAATCTTGCTCTGAAAAGATAATTCCCCGTCTTATTGCTTCCTGAATCGCAAAATCAGCTGCATTTTTCTGATAAAGCTTTCTTTTTTTCAGCACATTGCGGATTTCATCATCTGTGTAGGCTGCAATTATCTGCTTATACTCAGGAGTGCTTTTGTGTCATCATTTGATTTTTCCATCATATTGAAATACTTTTATGGGCACAAATTTCTTAAATTTTAAAACAAATAACGATGTATAATTTTGAATTCAAAAATCCAGTGAAAATTATTTTTGGTAAGAACACAATTTCAAAAGTCGCCGCTGAGATTCCTAAAGATGCAAAAGTATTATTGACTTTTGGGGGAGGAAGCATAAAACAGAACGGTGTTTACAACCAGGTTAAAAATGCATTAAGTGAGGTTGAACTTTTAGAATTTGGTGGTATTGAAGCAAATCCGCATTACGAAACCTGCATGAAAGCTGTTGAAATGGTTAAAACCAAAAATGTTGATTTTCTGCTTTCGGTTGGCGGAGGTTCAGTTTTGGATGCTACAAAATTTATTGCCGCCGCAGCCCGTTTTGAAAATGGAGATCCCTGGGATATTCTTGTACAAAATAAAAAAGTTAATCATGCTGTTCCCCTTGGTGCGGTTTTAACCTTACCGGCAACCGGCTCAGAAATGAATGGGAGTTCAGTTATTACCCGAGTTTCGACACAGGAAAAAATGGCTTTCAATTCGCCTTTGGTAATGCCCCAATTTTCCATTCTCGACCCTGAATGTGTTTATTCATTACCCGACAAACAGATTGCCAATGGAATTGTGGATGCCTTTGTTCATACAATGGAGCAGTATCTTACCTTTCCTGTAAATTCGCCCATTCAGGACAGATTTGCTGAAAGTATTTTAACCACATTAATTGAAGAGGGGCCAAAAGTTCTGGCCAACAAAAAGGATTACGAAGCTGCTGCCAATTTTATGTGGAGCGCAACAGTTGCGCTAAACGGTTGGATTTCAACCGGAGTGCCACAGGATTGGGCAACACACATGATTGGGCATGAGCTGACAGCATTCCATGGTATTGACCACGCACGTACACTTGCCATTGTTTTGCCCGGGGTGATGAACATTAAACGGGAGAATAAAAGGGAGAAAATTTTGCAATACGGAAAACGAATTTGGGGTATAAACAACGGCAGCGATGACGAGAAAATTGATGAAGCTATTGCAAAAACCATTGGTTTTTTTGAATCTGTTGGGCTACCCACCAAGTTACCTGCATATAATGTAGGTGAGGAAACCATTGGTAAAATAGTTGCCCGCTTCGAAAATCGCCCGTATAAATTAGGTGAAAAAGCTGATATCGATTTCCGACAAGTGGAGCAGATTTTACAGGACCGGCTTTAATAAAAATAAAACCATATTTGAATAATGAAAAACTACCGGCTTGTCAACCGGTAGTTTTTTAATTTCTTATTCATTATTTTGAACCTGAAACCTGGAACCTGAAACACGGAACTTACTATTCTTTCACTTCAAATTCCCCAATTAAAGGAATATCCAATGCAAGTTGCTGACGTATTATATTTTCGAAAAACATTTCAGCTTGTATAAATTGAGCTGCAGTAACTGCTGAAATTGACTTTGACATATTTTTATACGTTTTTTCCCATAGTTTTATAAATTCAGTATTAACCTCAAACGAAGTTTTCATGAGTCCGTCAGCATCCAAGGCCGTTAGATTATCATATTTATCAGCATAATTCTCAATATTTTTCATGCGTTTCAAACCTATCTCTTTGCGCGATATTTCATATTCATCATACATCTGCCAGAATAAACCTGACTGGTTGGGCGTAAGTTTCATGTGTTTTGCAATAAGATCACGCTTTTGCATGCCGTAAACACTTTGTATCAACTCATTTTCGTAAGTGTTAGACTGAGCTTGCAAAAAGAAAGTAAACGTAGATACAATGGCAAAAAGGATTATTTTTTTCATGGATTTTCAAGGTATTGTGCCAATATTTTTGGCTTGTTCTAATTTTGCACAAAGTTATATATCCTGAGTGCAGCTAACAAGTTGAAAATACTTAAAATCAAAAAAACATTATGTTATTACATCAACCTTCTTGAACCAATCCATCGGTTTATCAAATCCATTTGTTTGGTTAAACTCTTTTGCCTGGTGCATAAAAGCCTGCAGTCGTGTTTCGATACTACTGTCTTCCTGTCCATCATAGGCATAATTTAGCCATGGAATATTATGGTGGTCTTTTTTGAAATCGTTGGAAACCGCACAAACAATTGTTCCCGGCATGCACGTAAACGGAAGGATATTTGCCACACCCGAAATATTCATTTCCACAAGTCCGGCTACAGACCCAAGTGCAATTGGCGGGTCGCCATCATAATCTTTATGAATGTACGGACCACAAAGTTTTAGTATTTCGTCAATTTCAAGGTCTTTTCGCGCTGTGAGATATTGGCCTACTTTACCCGTGAGTTGTTTTGCCACATAATGCTGGTAAACCTGTTGCACTTTGGATTTAAACAAACCTTTCAGGTCGCCCTTCCAAACACTGTCACGCCAGTAGCGATATGATGAATAATGGAGCCACTCGCCAAAAGGAGATATAATTGTTTCGGCTCCCAAAGCTTCAAGCCTTTCAATTAAATGCCCACTACAAAAAGCATTGTCTCGCATAAAAATTTCTCCAACCACTGCAATTACAGGTTTCCTTTTTTCAAAATTTGCTTCAATTGAATGAAATGCTTTTCCTGCTTTTTCCAGAACCACACCTGTATCTTTTCCGCCGTTTACGATGGAGTCAATTAAATCCTGCCGGCATTGAAGGTAAACCTTATTTGATTCTCCTTTCACAAGTTCATAAGGTCTTCGTTCCTGCAAAAGCCGGCGAAGAATATCTATACCCACAATTCCCGCCCAGGCATTTTTTCTGAAAGTTTTTGATTTATCGCCCGCCAAATCTGCATAAGCATCATCATTGCTGGGCATCATCAGGTGAACATCATCGTACCCCAGCTTATCGAAAATTATGCGATGAAGTTTGTTGTAATCACCGAAACGGCAAGGACCATTATGGTTTGGCATAAAAAAGCTTATTTTTTTAGGATTGATGCCCGGTTCCATCAGTTTTTTAAGGAAGTTGCCGGTGGTACAAATTGCCGGGAAACATTCTTGTCCATTCGTATGTTTTCGCGCCAATTCCAAATCGGTTGCATCCTGCATAGGCAGAACCTGCGCGTCAATTCCACAACTTCGTGCAGCCGCCGCAAGCATGTGAACCGTATCACCGGCATACGGAAAAAACAAGGTCCGTCCATCCAAACTTTTTGAATGGATAATTTTAGGTTTTTCAATTTCGGTATTAATTCCTTTAACTTTCTGGTATCCGGTAAGACTGTCAAGGAAAGCTTCGCATCGGGTAATCAAACCTGCATCGGCGCTGTGCTCGTCAACTTCAAGGTGCAAATAAGGTTTCCCCTGCATTTCTTTGCGAACAAAATGGGTAAGAAACGAATCGGGGCCGCACCTGAAATTTCCCATATAAACCGCAAACAGATTATCGTTTTTCTTCACAATTCTACTGGCCGACATAATTTTCTGGCCATTTGGCCAATACATCATTTTGTAATCTTCGAAAATATTTTCTTCAAGCAATGGCAGAAAATCAACCGGAATGGGTAGCGTGTTCAGGTTTATCAATTTCTCTACCAAACGAAGGTTAAGTAAAGGATCGGTTGAATTATAGGGCCGCCCTAAAACAACCAAAGCCTTTTTGTCTTTTGGCAGATTTGCCATCACTTCCCTACCCCGTGATTTAACAGCTTCTTCAAATTGGGTTTGAGCTGCATCGGCAATATCAATCACCTTTTTGGTTTTTGAAACCGGAATTCCAAACTTTTCCTTCATAAACGCCGAAAGTTCTTTTTTCAGTGCCCGCTCAAAATAACGGAAATGCAGTGTTGGCGTTAAAAACTTCTCGCGGATATCATTATCGGTAAAAGCGCTGCGCACCATAAACGGAAACGACTGTATCCACGGGCAATTGCAATTACTCGTTGGATTTTCCTTAGCTCCTTTAACATTTACGATAAACGGCTGAAAAACATAATCCACATTTTTCTTTAAAAGATTATCCACATGTCCGTGCATCAATTCAACCGGAAGGCAGGTTTCAGCAACCATCAGTTCAATGGAGCGGGTAACAATTTGTTGATCTGACGGATCAGAGATAACTACTCTGAAATCAAGCTGTTCAAAGAAGCTCCTCCAAAATGGAAATTGCTGGTAAAAAACCATTAATGCACGAGGGATTCCTATTGTAATCTTGCCGTTTTCAGGTTCTTCAATGTAATCGCCCATAAGCATTGCCAATCGTTCTTCAAACAAATTCGGGATATCTTTTCCTTTTCCTTTTCTTTCGTCAAGTTCATATTTCTCGCAGCGACCGCCATAAAACAACTTTTTCGATTCGCCCTCAATTTTTATTTGTTGAATTTCACAATTGTTTGTACAGGCGTGACAGGTAAAACTGGAAATTGTAAACGGAATTTTACTGATATCGAAACCCTTGAACCTTGTTTTCTGTCCTGCAGTCATTGAATTTTTTGCAAGAATTGCAGCTCCGATTGCCCCTGTTACATCGAAGTGAGGTGGAATTGTGATTGATTTACCTGTAATTTTTTCAAAAGCAGCAACCACAGCTTTGTTGTTTGTTACCCCACCCTGAAAAAATATTTTCTCGCCAATGGGTTTGTCACCCACCACTTTTTGTATGTAATTCTGAACGATTGAATAGGCCAAACCACCCACCAAATCAGGAATATCAGCTCCTTTTTGCTGGTGCGAATTCAAATCCGATTCCATAAAAACAGTACATCTGTCGCCCAATCTTACAGGTTTTTCCGATTTAAAAGCATAATCTGCAAACTCATCAACAATCGTTATATCGAGTTTATCAGCCTGTTCTTCTAGAAAAGAACCTGTTCCGGCAGCACAAACTTTATTCATTTCAAAATCGACAACTACCCCATTTTCAATACTTATGTATTTCGAATCCTGTCCACCAATCTCAAAAATTGTATCAACTGTTGGGTCGTAGGCAATTGCGGCAGTTGCCTGTGCAGTAATTTCGTTACGGATTGCATCGGCACCAATAAAATCTCCGGTCAAGTAGCGGCCAGAACCCGTGGTTCCGGCACCAATTACCGAAACATAATCGCCAATTTCATCATTAATTTCTTTTAACCCGCGCTGAATTGCGTTGAGTGGTTTTGATGCCGTTGGTAAATATCGTCGTGCGATAACATTATTATCGTTGTCGATTAAAACTACATTTGTACTAAGCGACCCCACATCAATTCCCAGATAAACCTCTGTTTTTTTACCATTCTTTGGAATTTCCTTAACAACTTTATTGTATTCAGCTTTCGAAAGGTTTAAAATACCCAATCTGGCTGTGTTGCTTCTGTCACTGGCAAGATAATTCCTGATTTTCTGAGTTCCCTTAAAACTTGTATCGTGGCCGTTTTGGTTTTTCAAAGTGTGAAAAATGGCGCCCAACGCGCCCATTGATGCATGATGCTCAGGAATAACAAGTTCGCCATCAACAAGATCGAATATTTCCCTGAAGGCTCTCACCATGCCAACATTTGCAGCAACGCCACCTTGAAAGATGAACGGCTTTTCGAATTTTTTGCCCCGTCCCAGCGTGCTTTTAAAATTTCGTGCAACAGCAAAACAAAGTCCGGCTACAATATCGTGAAGTGGTGTGGCAACCTGTTGGAGGTGAATCATGTCGCTTTTTGCAAAAACGCTGCAACGACCTGCAATACGAGGTGGATTAACTGATTTTAAAGCCATTTCGCCAAAACCTTTATCAATGGGAACTTCAATGCGGTTTGCCTGTTGATCGAGGAAAGAACCAGTTCCGGCAGCACACAAACTGTTCATAGCAAAATCGGATAAGCGGGAGTATTCTGCGGCAGTTCCATTCTCCATAAAAATGAGTTTTGAATCTTCTCCACCCATTTCAATAATTGTTCGAATGTGTGGGTAAAGTTCAGAAACCGAAGTTGACTGGGCAATTATTTCGTTTACAAAAACGCCACCTGCCATTTCAGCTGCCTGTTTCCCGCCAGAACCTGTAAAAGCAATGGTGTCAATGGAATCAAAGCCATATTCGGCAACAATTTCGTCAAGTACTCTTAATAATACATCGAAAGGTTTGCCGTAACAGTACTCGTATCTGTTACCCAATACTTCTTTTGAATCATTGATTAACACTACATTTACGGAAATTGAACCAATGTCTAAACCTAAGTGATACTTGTTTTTGACTGTTTTGATTGGCTGCCCGGAATCTGAATTTTGCACTTTCATAATTATCGGTTTATTAAATACTATTAACAATCAAAGCTTAATAATCTGACACTATTAAAACTCCTAAATTTAATGTTTTAAGCTTATGATTGCAAGCTCAATGTAATTTGGAAAAAGTTCAAATAAGCCACCATTTTTGTGCGATGGCACCATGTTGCGCTTTTCACATCACAACAAAACAAATATAATATTCTGCTGCTACACATAAAATTGATTCATCTTTTTCACCCTATGCAACCTTAAATCCGCAGGTCATTGTTGAAAAAAGCTGTAAAACTATCCAAATGAATACTTTACAGCTTCGGTATCATCACCTAAATTGGTGTCGCAAAACAATACCAACATGAAAGTACTAAATTCTTCACCAGTTTCAGCTTTTGGCGGATTAAATACGTTATAAAAGAAGCAATCGATTTAAAAATTAACAGTTTACTTAACACCACATTTCCTGCCTTGACCAAGCAATGCAAATACAATTGGTTTGACATAATAATGTCTTATTGGTCGGTGTTTTTTTGTGGGGGCGATTGTGCTGAAGACATGGCCATTAACCTAAAGGAAGGTTTTCAGGGTACACCCTTTATTAATATTCCCAGTCCCGACAGGGTTTTAGAGCGTATTAAATCATTATCGGATACGCCATAATATTTTACAGCAAAACGAGGGAAAGTAGAATACCATTTTTCGCTGGCAGTTTCTGATTGATTCAAAAATACGCTCTCAAATTTATCACTATTTTGTACAATCCCGGCGAAACTATCTGTTCCCAAGCATCTATCGAATTGAAATTCCCATACTTTAAGCTTTATCATGGAAGAATACGGTTAAAATTTGGGATAAATTTATTTCGCCCACTCAAAAATCCATGTTTTTTGGGCAAGATTAGTGATTGGTAAACCCGATATAATCCTTATTTTCATGCCCAATTCAAACTTTAATTCAATATGAATAAACCAGAACTGATACAATACAGAAATGAAGCCTACTACCACCTGACCACCGAACTCCTCCCGTTTTGGACAACCCGTATGAAAGACGAAAAAAATGGAGGTTTTATCACGCATTTTGATGTGAATGGCAACGATACTGGCGAAGATGAAAAATCGCTGATTGCCCAGGCCCGATGTTTATATACAATTTCATCGGCGCACCGCGCTGGTTACGGAAATGGTGAACTTGCAGCTTTGGCAAAGCATGGCGCTGATTTTATGATCGGCAAAATGTGGGACAACGAATTCGGTGGTTTTTACTGGATGATGGACCGCAAAGGCAATGTAAAAATTGATAAAAAAATACTCTACGGGTTGAGTTTCGCCATCTATTCGTTAAGTGAGTACACATTAGCAACCGGCGATAAACGTGGAATTGAATACGCTAAAAAAACTTTCGATTTGGTGCAGAAATATTGTGCAGACACTTATTTTGGCGGATATTTTGAAATGTTCAGCCGCGACTGGATTTTGGCTGGCCCCGGTTCACAGGGCGGCGACCGTAAAACCCTCGATGTGCACATGCACCTGATGGAAGCATTTACAACTTTATATGAATGTTCGGGTGAGGAAGTGCACCGCAGAAAACTTTTGGAAGACATTGATTTGTTGTTAACCCGAATCAACCACCCGCTTTACAAAACAGGGATACCTCAATTTTACAAAGACTGGAATATAGCGCCTCAAATTAAATTCGATATTATCTGGGGTTGGGACCGTTTTTCAGAAGAAGGGCAAAAAGGAAATGCTACCGATAATACCTGTTTTGGCCACAATGCCGAATTTGCTTGGCTTTTGATTCATGCCCTTGAAATTTTAAAAACTAATCCAATGGTTTATGCTGATACTTTCAGAATTATTTTCGACCACACCATAAATAATGGTATTGATTATGAACTGGGTGGTGTGTATGTTGAAGGTCCGCACTCGGGCGGTGTTTACGACAAGGAAAAGGAATTCTGGCAACAGGCTGAAGTGTTGATCGGGTTGCTTGACGCTGTAATCCTTTTTGGTGACGAAAAATACTGGGAGGCCTACAAAAATGTTCATCGTTTTGTTTTCGAAAAAGTAATAAACAAAGGCGTTGGCGAGTGGTTTCCGCTGCTTTCAAGAAAGGGAGAGCCAATTTGGACACACATGGGCCATTCATGGAAAATAAACTATCACACTGTGCGGGCTATGGTGCAAAGTATTGAGCGGCTCGATATACTTATTGAAAAACAAAACTGACTTATAAACCGGATAAAATATTTCCCTGTCAATATAACTTAACAGAAACACAATGAATTTATCGCTGACTACTCTTGACTGGATTGTTTTAAGCATTGTAATAACAGGAAGTCTGTCGTTTGGGCTTTTTATGGCTTACCAAAAAAAAGCAGGGCAAAACAGCAGCAACTTTTTCCTGGGCGGGCGTTCGATGAAATGGCCTGTAATCGGTGCATCATTGTTTGCCACAAACATTGGTGCCGAACATCTTGTAGGTTTATCGGGTGATTCATACCGTTACGGTTTATCAGCAGGCTCGGTTGAGTTGACGTGTGCAATAACGCTAGGTTTTGCCTGCGCGGTGCTTTTTCCATACTACATGAAAAACAAGATTTACACAATTCCCGAGTTCCTTGAAATGAGATATAACCGACATGCACGCACTTTCTTTTCAGGATTGATGTTGGTAATCAGTATTATGACAAAACTTGCTTTTACATTGTTTGCCGGAGCGCTGGTACTGAACAGTATTTTAGGATGGGACGTAATGACAACAGCCTTTTACATTGGTATAATCGTGGCAATTTTTACAATGATTGGTGGTTTTACCGCAGTAGCTTATTCTGATGTTATTCAGGTTGTACTTATGATTGGCGGGGCTGCAATTATGTTGTTTATTGGTCTTGATAAAGTTGACGGCTGGGGCGGATTAATGGAGAAAGTTCCTGAGATGATGAAAATTTCGGCTCCTTATGATGATCCTGTGTATCCGTTTTGGGGGATTTTGGCCACAGCATTTTATGCAGGTATTTTTTATTGGGGAATCGACCAGGTTAATGTTCAGCGGGTTCTTTCGGCGCCTAATATTAAACAGGCACGCTGGGGGTCAATGTTTGCTGTGTTGTTAAAACTTTTTCCCATATTCATTTTTGCCTTGCCAGGTGTTATCGCATTTGCACTTTTCCCGGGCGAACTGCAGGGAGAGGAAACAAAACAAACTTTTGTGCTGCTGCTAAACAAACTGCTCCCAAGCGGTTTGCGGGGATTAATGCTGGCATCGCTTGTCGCTGCGCTGGTAACATCGCTCATTGCAGTGCTCAACTCAGTTTCAACATTGGTAGTGCGTGATTTTGTGCTGGAGATAAGGCCGGACACTTCAGAAAAAAAACAGGTTACTATAGGCCGTTATATCATATTGATTGTGACTTTCCTTGGCATTGGCGCTGCATACCTCGTTTATAAAAACGAAGAAGGTTTGTATAAATATCTTCAAACAATTACGGCTTATTTGGTGCTTCCTGTTTTTCCCGCCATATTTTTTGGGATTATGAGCAAAAAAGTAACGCTGAAAGGAGCTACCATTTCAGTACTTGTGGGCATTGTAATTGCCACCATTTTTGTTACCGACCAATTGATTGGGCCAACTGCAGGAAAAGAACTTTTTCCGTTGCTTCACTATAAACTCACACTAAATTTTGGCTACCGTGGTTTATGGGCTGAAATACTGATTACGGGAGTTTTGTTTGCCGTTTCAGCATTTACAGAAAAAACCGTACCTGAAAAACTTGAAAAAACAACGATTAATTTTTCAAAAAGAGCCGCACGCTTTGAAGGAATCACCGACTGGAGATTGCATTTGGCAATATTGTCAGGTATTACAATATTTTTGTATGTGTGGCTTTCGTGAAAGGGGTTCGGCGTTCCGGGTAATGGTTGCGGGTTGCTGAGTTACCGATTTCTGTAAAAGTATAATTTAAGACTATAAAATCTTTTCTGTTTTAAACTTTTTCCCTTCTTTATGACATATCAGTTGGGTGATTTGACGGCCCGACAAGGCTGCAATAACTGTACCTGTAAATGGCGCTGTCCATTGTCCGGCCACAAATAAATTCTGAAGTCCCGGTAAACTTCGAAGCGGATGGTTTTCTTTCCAGTTTTCAGAAGTTATGTACCAGCCATCGGGAGAGGCCTTCCAATTGCCTGTATAATTAAAATAAGTAGCAGGAGTTGGAACATTAACCACTTCTACCTTCGCTGCAAATCCCGGCCACCGTTGATCAAGCCGGGCAATTGTATAGTCGGCAATACGTTTCTTTTCAGCTTCATATTCTTCCCTGTGTTTTGACAAAACATCCCAATATTCATAATCAGTGTCGTACCATACTTCAACTACTGATTTTCCTTCCGGAGCCATTGTTTTATCATAGCAATGGTGAATAACAGTTAGCCAATTGTATTCTTCCCCGGCAATTACAATTGGGTCGTCAGTTTTAAATATAATGCGTCGGGGCTCATCCGACAAATCATGATTTACACCAATCATCACCTGAATTAGTGGTCTGACAGGTTTCCATCTGAAATACATATTTCGAATATCCTCATTCATATAATTTCCGCCAAGAATGTCGAAAATAAGACTGTGTCCATCGCCTGCCCAAATTACATAATCGGCTCTCTTTTCCGTACCATCTTCAAAACCTATACCTTTTACAATGTCATTTTCAATTATAAGGTCGGTCACCCTGCTTTCGCATTTAATCACACCACCAAGTTTTTCATACAAATTTGCAATATGCAAAACAACCTTTTGCGAGCCACCCTCGGGTGTGCCGGCTTCCATAACACTGCTTTTCATAAAACCTGACATGAGGACCAATGGAAATTTGGGCATGGGCCATCCCGGTGCTTCAATAAAAAACCTTACAGCTTCTCTGAGAAACGGACTGTTGAAAAGGCGGGCAAAATCCTGCACAGATTTGGATTTGTATTTCAAATAATTTGGAATCACCGGTAAAACATGTGGCAAGGTTTTCAGCCTGTCAAAAGAATTTTGCAATTCATAGGGTTTAAGTGACGCTATATCCAACAAATCATAACCAAAAATCAAATCGATGAATTCTTTAATCATTAAACCATCTTGCGGTGAAATTGCGAGCATTTCTTTTTCCATTGTTTTTTTATCGCTTACCACAGAAAGTTTATTGCCCAATCCCTCTATCTGTAATGAATGGTCATGATAGAAAAACCTAAAATTATCAACAACACCCAACTCCCGCCACATTCTATTAAATGTACCTGATGCAGAACCGGTTAACATATGCATGCTCGTATCAAATTTAAAACCCTTCCGATCCCATGCAGTACACAATCCACCCGGGATTTTATGCGATTCGAAAATAGTTGTTTTAAAGCCGTTCATTTGTGCATAGCATCCTGCAGACAAGCCTGCTATTCCAGCTCCAACAATAATTACAGATTTACTCATTTATTTTCTTATGCTCTGGTTTACATGGGCGAAAATATTAATTATTTACAGCGACACCTGATATTTTACTTAGATTTTACCTGAAATTGGGATTTTATTTTTTTCGGTGTAAGGGGTAAATTAGCCTTGCAGAACATATGTTTCATAATTTATTAAAATTCGTCAATACGCAGCAGAAAGTGCTACATGAAAGGAGAAATTTGGATTTTATTTCGCCACGTGGTGAAAATACTTTTTATAATAAAGCTCAGTCAGCGATCTTGCGCCATACCAAAAAGCTACTTTTCTTTTTGTTTTAAAGGTTTCGAATAAAATCTGTGAACGAAATGGCGTCATTCCGGCACCTCCACCAAAATTCGCCATTTCATCTTCTGTTTCCTTTATTAAAACTAACGGCCCTGCAACAAATTCAATTTGAATTTTAGCCGGTTTCATTATTGTTTAAGCAGGGAATTTGTCCTGACAACGACTGTCAAATTCAATATTATTGAATTTCAATACACATCTTTAATTTTGTGCAACAGGTTTCAAATCACTCATTTTCATTGAAAACACAAGCGGAGTGTATGGTGGAATTGCTCCATAACCTGCAGATCCATATGCAAGGTTTGATGGTATAATTACATCGGCTTCAGCACCTTTATTCAAAATGGCTATACCATCATTAAAGCCAGGAATTACGTTTACCTGTTTATACTGAAACTGCCAGATGCTATCCTGATAATAATCGCCGGAAGAATCAAAAATGGTCCCGTTCAGAAAAAATCCTGTATAAATAAGAAAACAGGTATCACCTGCCAAAGGTAAACTCCCCTGGCCCGCTTTATTCATTACGTAATATACACCAAGTTCAGTTGTATCTACATCATAACCGGCTTTTTCAAGATTTGCAAGCGACTGGTTAATCTCTTGTATTTCAGTTTGAGCAGTACGCTCTGGCAAATCATCTGCACCAACACATGAAACTAAAAAAAATGGTAATGATATGGTTATTGCAAAAGCAATCAATTTAATTGTTTTAATCATGGCATTAAAATTTTATATGAACGTGCGAAAGTATAAATTTTATAAAAATCAACAATTTGAAAATTCAAATTATGCCCGGAATTTTAGTAAATCCCTGGATTTTAAGAATAATTAAGAACTTAAAACATAGGTTTCTGTTATAAATTAATGATGCGAAACATTTTATTATTAATTATTTCACTGGCTTTTATAACGTGCAGATCACAAAATTCAAATATTATGGAACAAAAATATACAAACGAACTCATCCATTCAGCATCACCCTATTTGTTACAGCATGCACACAATCCGGTAAACTGGCAACCCTGGAGTGATAACGTTATTGAAGAGGCAAAAAAGAAGAATAAATTGATTTTAATAAGCATAGGTTATGCTGCCTGCCACTGGTGTCACGTGATGGAGCACGAAAGTTTTGAGGATGTTGAAGTTGCAAAAGTAATGAACGATAATTTTGTTTGCGTAAAAGTGGATCGTGAAGAGCGTCCGGATGTTGATAATTATTATATGACAGCCGTTCATTTAATGCAGCAACAGGGTGGCTGGCCGCTGAATGTTATCGCATTGCCTGATGGTCGGCCTATCTGGGGCGGTACTTATTTTTCAAAAGATATCTGGATAAAAAATCTGTTGACAATATCAGATTTCTATCAGAAAAATAAAGATAAAACAGAAGATTATGCTGAAAGCCTGCAGAACGGTATTGAGCAAGTTTCTTTAACGGCAGCTGTTGAGCAAATTATTCCTGTAAATTCAAAAATTCCGGAAAATGGAGTAAACGGCTGGAAACGACATTTTGATATGAAGAAAGGCGGACGGACAGGCGCTCCAAAATTTCCGATGCCTGTAAATCTTGAGTTTCTTTTGTATTACGGTTTTATGAAAAATGATATTACAGTGCTCGATTTTGTTGAAATTACTTTGGAGAAAATGGCCCGTGGAGGAATTTATGATCAGGTGGGCGGTGGGTTTGCACGTTATTCGGTTGATGACAAATGGAAAGTACCGCATTTCGAAAAAATGCTGTATGACAATGGGCAACTGCTAAGTATTTATTCGAAAGGTTTTCAGCAGTTTAAAAAAGAAGCGTTTAAAAATGTGGTTTATGAAACAACTGATTTTTTGGAACGTGAATTAATGGACGAATCAGGTGCTTTTTATTCATCACTTGATGCTGACAGTGAAGGAGAAGAGGGTAAATTTTATGTATGGAACCAAAAAGAATTACAAAAATTAATAACCTCTGATTTCGATTTGTTTTCCAGCTATTTTAATGTTGATTCCACAGGTTACTGGGAAAACGGAAACTATATTTTACTGCGCAGTGTTTCTGATGAAAGTTTTGCAAAAAGAAGTAATATCACACTTGAACAACTTCATCAAAAAATTTCAAGCTGGAAATCGGTTCTGCTTGCTGAACGCTCAAACAGAATCCGGCCAGGACTTGACGACAAAACATTAACTTCATGGAATGCATTGGCCATACAGGGTTTGACAGACGCTTTTACAGCATTTCATGATGATCGTTTTCTTAAGCTTGCACTTAAAAATGCAAACTTCCTGAAAGAAAATATAATTCAGGAAAATGGTAAACTTTATCATAACTGGAAAAAAGGGAAAGCATCGGTTGATGGTTTTTTAGAAGACTATTCACTGGTAATCCGGGCATTTATTTCTTTGTTCGAGGTTACCGGAGATGAAAATTGGCTAACAATTTCAAAAAAATTGACAGATTATGCTTTCGAACATTTTTATAGTGATGATTCCGGTCTTTTCTATTTTTCCGAAAAAAATAAAAATTCCGTTCTGACCAATCATTTTCAGAAGGAGGATAATGTGATTCCGGCAGCAAATTCAGTAATGGCAAACAACCTGTACGTGTTATATTTATTGTTGGGAAATACCGTTTACAGGGATATTTCAGTTAAAATGGCACAGCACATAACACCCCAGTTCGAAAAATATCCGATGGCCTATGCCAATTGGGGAAACCTGATGCTAATGAAAACAGAGCCATTTTTTGAAGTTGCCATATCAGGTGCCGATGCCATAGAAATAATGAAAGAAATGCAGCAATCATTTCAACCAAATGTATTGTGGGCTTATTCAAAATCGGAAAGCAAGATACCCATATTGGAAGACAGGTATGTTGAGAATAAGACGTTAATATATGTGTGTAACGAGGGAGTTTGTAAATTGCCGGTTGATAATTCAGTTAAAGCATTAAAGAATTTGAAACAATGAGGAGTTCAAACATTGTAATTTTAATTTAACAAAACTTTTTACTGAATCCCAAGGAAAATAGCCTGTAATTCGCTATATTTATGAATCACTTTAAATTATACAATTATGAGTTCAGGAAAAGTATTATTAGGAATTTTAGCCGGTGCAGCAACCGGCGCACTTATGGGTATTTTGTTTGCTCCGGACAAAGGAGTGAACACGCGCAAAAAAATAGTTAGTAAAGGCGAAGAATATGCGGAAGATCTTAAGGAAAAGTTTGGTGAATTTGTCGATAATGTTGCCGAAAAATATGAATCAACAATTCATTCAAAAAAGGAGGAAGTAACAAAAGAGCCAGTTGGCTAAAACTGAAAAACTGCAATTGATGAAGTTTTAATTGTTTTAAATTGAAATGATCATTTTTTGCAGTTTTTACTTTGTTATTTTTGCCTGTTACTCATTTAGTCTTACAGCAATAAAAAGTTTTTGAAATAAATATGGAAGAAAAATTTAAATACATCGAACCGCTCCTTGAAAGCATGGAGGCATACGGTAAAACCAGCATTGATCTTATAAAATTAAAAACTGTTGATAAAGTTGCGGATGGTACTTCATCGATGATTGCCTGGATGCCTGTTATCATCTCACTGATTTTATTCTTTATTATAGTGAATTTTGGACTTGCGCTTTGGATAGGAGCAATGCTTGAGTTGGTTTATATGGGTTTTTTTATTGTCGCCGGATTTTATGCGCTTGTCGGGATTCTTCTTTTTGTATTTAAAGATAAGTGGATAAAAAAACCATTGTATGTATCCATAATCAACGAAATGTTAAAATAATATTGATATGCCGATATTACATACTTTTGAATCACTTAAAGAGGAAATAAAATTACTTGAGATTAAACAAGTTGAGAATGAGAAGCAATTGAGATTGCAATTTATAAATGTTTACGAAAATCTCAAACCAATCAACATTCTCAAAAATATTGTAAAAGATATTTCAAGCAATGATAATCTGAAAAATGAAGCGGCAAATACTTTGGCTGGTTTAGTATCAGGTTTTATATCCAAAAAAATCATAGTTGGCAGATCAAAAAATCCATTTCTGAAACTTTTTGGGATTGGAATTCAGTTTGGTATTACAACTTTAGTATCAACAAAATACAATGCAGTTAAGGATTATGTTGTAAATTACATTAATCAAATCCAGGAAAGAAGAGATTCTGTGGATTAATCCCTTGATTACAATGTTAGATCAATAACTTCTTAAAACATTAAGATGCAGATAACCTTAGGTTAGATTTTGTGTTGTTGTACTTCGCAAAAGCAATAAAAAAGGCAATGCTTACAAAGATTGTAAGTACAACAAAACTCAAATGCAAAGTTCTGAGTTCGGCAACATAACCCAAAATTACCGGCCCCAGCATAAACCCTATATTTGTTGTAGCTGCAACAAATGAAACAGCATCGGCAGTTTTAATGTCTTCAACATTTGATGCCAATCTGTAAACTTCAGGCACAACAACCGAAAAGCCCAGTCCCACCACAAAAAATCCTAAAATTGTTACAAAAGGGTTAAAGATTAAAACCAGCACAAATCCCAGCATTCCAATCAATATGGCAAAAGAAATCAACTTCCATGATCCAAACTTTCTGCTCAATGAATCACCTGAAAAACGACCAATCATCATTGCAAATGCAAATGCAGCATAACCAAATCCAATGTATTTAATGTCAAGTTGAATCACTTTTTTAAGGTACAACGCGCTCCAATCGGCAATTGCACCTTCAGAAACCATTATAATCAAACCAATTACAGCTATTAGAAACAAGGGTTTAAAATGTGCGCTTCGCCGTTTTTTTACTACATCAGGATGCTCACCCTTTCTAAAGTAATAATGTTTTTTTAGCATGGTTTCGATGCTTAAAATAAGCAATACTAGAATTGAAATGTGTAAAATTGGGTTTTGTGCCAAAGCAGCAATAAAGCTGCCGGTAGCTGCGCCAATCATTCCGCCGATACTCCAAAAACCATGGCTGCCTGACATTACATACATTTTATCTTGTTTTTCGATGGTGGCTGTCAGAGAGTTTAACGAAATGGCAAACGATGAACTTGCCATTCCGAAAATAAATAAGCTTACACACAAGGAAACATAACTATAAGCCAGAAATGGACCAAAAAAACAAATACAATAAAAGATAAGCGCAAAATAAGAATACCTGCCAACTCCCACTCTATCAATAATATGTCTGCATATTCGGATCATAAAAAATGCACCCAACGCTGAAAAAAATATAGCGTTCCCAATTTTACCCTCGTTAATTTCAAGCTTTTCAGAAATATGTGGAATATATGTTACCCATGTACTAAAAATCAGGCTGAAACAGGAGTAAAGAAATGCCGAAGCAAAATATTTTTTGTTTTTGTAGAATATTTTAACCGAACCCATATTGCAGAAGGATTTAATTTCGGATGCAAATCTATTTCATTATTTCAATTTTGATGAGGAAGGGATTCTTTTTTAGATTTAGGAATAAGAATCCTTAATTTTCTGAAAACAAAGCTTATTTTTTCTTTCAAATGGCATAAAAGTTTACGCCATACTGTGTTCAAATTTCATCAATTAAAACAACCTCAATACCAGTTTAATTATTTTCATTGTTACCTTATATCAAACTTCATTTTCATCAAAAACCACTTTCACTATTTTTCGCACATTTGATGAACTCTAATGGGTTATTTCAGATAGTTGGATAATAGCTGTGTTGCCTGCTGCAATTGCTGATGTAAGAGATACAAAGCCAGATGTATGGGTAGTTTCATGGTGAAACAATAAGGCAAACACCTTTGGTTTCATACTGAATCCAGAAGGAAGAGCCGATCATTGCCGGTGGAGTTAATGCAAATGCAAGAATAATATTAAACATAACTTATTGATTTTCTAAGAATTACCATATTGATAAAACCTTATCATATTGATAGTAAATGGTAAAAATACAATTATCAAATGTGGTTTAAATTCAATCAATTACAGGCATTAACTTTTACGGTATGTTATTTGGAAATGGCCAGCCAACTTGAAATAACTATTGGTCTTATATAAATGCTTTTGGAAATTTTTTAAAAAATAATCAATCTATGTCTATTTTAACTAAGAAAAGTTCCCCTTTTCACGGTTTGTCTTTCCCTTTTTTAAAATCAAGTAATTTAACTGTTTGCAAAAAACTGAGTCAGTTTATGTTGGCCGCTTTTATGGCTTTGCTAACTGTATCGGCCGGTGCAACCAACTACTATGTAAGTTCATCGGGCAACGATGCAAATTCCGGCACCAGTGAAAGTAAACCCTGGAAGACTTTGAATAAAGTAAACAGTTTTACCCCCAAACCCGGCGACCAGATTCTTTTTAAACGGGGTGACGAATGGACAGGCAGTATTACTGTTAAAGCTTCAGGTACGTCAAGCAACAGGATTACTTATGGCGCTTACGGCACTGGTGATAAACCCAAAATTTATGGTTCCGAAGAAATTACAGGATGGACAAAACATTCAGGCAACATTTACAAGGCCAGTTTTAATAAGTCTGTTACCCAATTGTTCTTTAAAGGTTCCAGAATGACATTGGCCAGGTATCCCAATTCTGACAATTGGGATTTTAAAATTACCACAGTAAATAGTACTACCCGGTTCACATCTGACAAGTTGGATGGAAATGTTAATTATACCGGGGCAACATGGATTGGAAGGACAGAAGCATGGGCTGTAATGTCCAAAAAAGTAACAGCTTCAAATTCAAATTCTTTAACTATTGAATCAGCGCCTACTTACGGTTTAGGTGTTGACGAGGGATTCTTTTTGTGTAATAAACTTGTATTTTTAGACCAGCCCGGGGAATGGTTTTACGATGCTGCAACCAAAACTGTTTATCTATGGACAACAAACGGTGATACTCCTGCCAGTTATGAAGTTCGCGGTTCTACTGTTTCTGATTTAATTACACTTGGTTCAAAAAACTATATAACTATTAAAGACCTTAATCTTTTACAGGCATCTCAGAAAGGAATTTACGCAAATAATTGTTCATATTTAATTATAGACAACAATGAAATTTCAGATGTTGACGATATGGGAATACATATACTTGGCAGTCTTTCAACTAACAATACAATTTCAAATAACCGGATTAATGGCGCAAATCATTATGGAATATGCGCATATATAAAGAATTCGGTTATTTCAGATAATGAAATCAAAAATACAGCATTATTTGGCAATCTTGGAGAAACAGGTTTGGGGTATCAGAATCCTGGAAATCGGATTAGAATGCCGCGGAGAAAATAATATAATTCGCTATAACAGGGTGATAAATACAGGGTATAATGGAATAAGGTTTTATGGACTAAACTCCCTTGTTGAGTATAATTATGTAGACAATGCCTGTGCAATGGTTGACGATGGCGGGGGAATATACGCATATAGTAATCTGTGAATGCCGGATCGGTCGTAAGATACAACATTGTTTTAAATGTTATGGGAAACAGGGAAGGAAGAATTAAGCCTGACAGGATGAAAGGATATGGTATCTTCATGGATGCCAATAATCATGGTGTGACAATTGAACACAATACAATAAACAATATTGGGCGCAGTGGTATATTTTTGCTTATAAATGGAGATGACATGGTAGTCAGATACAATACCATCATGTCCGCTTACGCAGGTATAATGTTAACTTCGTCAACTGTTGGTACCCGCACTGTCACAAATAATACAGTTTATTCTTTGGAAAAAGACTTTATCGGTGGTAACCAGTTAATAGTTTCATGGTCAAACTCTACTGCTATTTCTGATTACAACACCTATATCAATCATTATAATTCAGAAAAGATATTCGTATATGGTTCGGCTCTTAACTATTTTTCTGATTGGAAATCAGAAACAGGTCAGGATTCAAATTCAACTTTTATCGGAACAGCCTTAGCCGAAGGGGAAACCGAAGAATTATTTTACAACGACACAAAACAAACAAAAACATTTAACCTCGGAAGTTCTGTTTACAAAGATATTTATGGAAAACAAGTTGCACAATCTTTGGTTTTGGAACCTTTTACTTCCAAAATTCTGATTAAAACCAAAACTGTTGTTGCCGGGGATAACGTACCCCCGACAGTTAATTCCTTCTCCATACCAACCACTTCGGCATCACTGATTGTATCTGTCAGCAGCTTTTACAGCAAATGACAATTATGCCGTTACAGGGTATAAAATTACAGAAACTTCAAACGTGCCTGACGCCAACATTACAGGCTGGAATAAAGTTCCCCCATCCTCATACACTTTTGAATCCGAAGGAACAAAAACATTGTATGCATGGGCAAAAGATGCTTTAGGAAATGTTTCAAAAAGTGAGAGCGATCAGGTTGTAATTTCTTTAAATGATGCCGGATCAGGGACAATATGGCAACATGGATGTTGAAGTTTCGGTATCGACTTCTCCCAACCGCAGGGCCATACCTGTAACTTTTAACCAGGCTGCCGTGATAGAAAGCATTTCGATTTACCACGATGGTGGAACAGGGGATGTTTTAATGGGCGTTTATGCCGATCAGGATGGCGAACCATCGATAAAATTGGGAGCTTCTGCATCAACTGCAATCAAATCATCAGAGGGTTGGCAGACAGTTTCATTAAAAAGCACCGTAGCGGTCAACCCCGGACAAACCATTTGGTTGTCCTGGGTATTCGAGAACAATCCTGGAATAAGATATTCAACGGGTACGCCAGGAAGAGCTGAATCTTCTGCCACATGGTCATCAGGCATGACCTCATCATTTGGAACCTCCACTTTCGAAAATTACAATTACTCTGTTTATTGTACCTATTCAACCGATTTAACAGCAGGAATAATTGGCAACGCTGAAGTATATAATGGCGAGACAACTGCACCTAACCGAAGAACAATTTCAGTTACCTCATCTGAATCAGGAACTATAGAAAGTATATCAATATACCATAACGGTGGTACAGGTAAAGTTTTGCTTGGTGTTTATTCCGACCAATCAGGTTTACCTTCATCACTGTTGGGATTAACTGCGCCAACAACCATTAATTCAAGTGAAGGTTGGCAGACTGTTTCTTTGGAAAGCCCTGTCTTTGTCAATTCAGGTCAAACAGTCTGGCTGAGCTGGGTTTTTGAAAATAATCCAGGTGTTCGTTACTCCATTGGCAAACCCGGCAGAGCGCAATCAACAGGAACCTGGTCATCAGGAATGCCTTTAAAATTTGGCAGTTCCAGTTTTGCTGATTATAATTACTCGGTTTACTGTTCTTTTATGCCAAACAAACCGGTTTTAAAAGGAGCTGAAATTCCCGAAGTTGTGAAAAATGCAGTTGCCGAACCAGCAATACCAGCTGCTGCTGTGACTGACAATATTAAACAGGATAACTCTTTTGTTGAGATCAATGGCAATCAATTTGACAACTTAGATTTTAAACTGTACCCAAATCCTGCAAAATCAGTAATAAATATTGACTTGATGCGCATATCCAATGGAGATGCAACCATTGTCATTATTGATAATTCAGGAAGAACAGTCTATAATCAAAGGGTTGAGTCATCATTAAATACAATAAATATTAGTCAATTTAATGTTGGTTTGTATTTTGTCAAATTGATAAGTCAGCAAATGATTATCACCAAAAAGTTGATTATTACCAATTAACTTTTCAAAATAATTTTTCACAGCTCCTACTGATGATGATATCTGAAAAATCCAGCCATTAAATGGCTGGATTTTTTTTTAGAAGATTGGTATCCTTTTTATCAGGCAGGTCAATTTTAACCATACCCATATAAACGGATTAATTTTTCATCTGCCCCATTTGATGGCTCTCCTGTCAATTTTAATCTTTTTGTTGTGATGAATATAAACCAAAACTGCGAGAGGGATAGGCTCCTTCCTGACGGCTGGCAGTAATTCCAAAATGTTCCACATTGCAAACTTCCCAAAAAACAAAAATATAAAAAACGGGGTCAATATCAGTTAATGGAAGCAACCCAATACAGCCAGTTTTATTCAGTAATCCTGGGGGTCAGCATTGTCCGGAATAACTGTCTTCATCAGAAATAAAGAGAATTCTTTTGTTTTAAATCCTATTGAGAAATAAAAAACCAGCAATTCGCACCCTCAATATCAGCATCTTACCGATTGGCTTATTTCACAATGAAAATAACTTTGCTGGAAATATTTTAGGACGCTTTTAAAAATTTAACCATTATGATTACTTTAACTACAAAAACAAACCCTGCTCAAGGATCAAGAAATGTGCTTTTAAACATTCAAACAGGATTTTTATTTAGGAAATTTTTTCATGTATGCATGTTAACATTTTCCATAATCCTGTTTTCCGTTTATGTAAACGCAACCAACTACTATGTAAGTTCATCGGGCAACGATGCAAATTCCGGCACCAGTGAAAGTTCACCCTGGAAGACTTTGAACAAAGTAAACAGCTTTACCCCCAAACCCGGCGACCAGATTCTGTTTAAACGGGGTGACGAATGGACAGGTCAGTATTACTGTTAAAGCTTCAGGTACGTCAAGCAACAGGATTACTTATGGCGCTTACGGCACTGGTGATAAACCCAAAATTTATGGTTCCGAAGAAATTACAGGATGGACAAAACATTCAGGCAACATTTACAAGGCCAGTTTTAATAAGTCTGTTAATCAATTGTTCTTTAAAGGTTCCAGAATGACATTGGCCAGGTATCCCAATTCTGACAATTGGGATTTTAAAATTACAGCAGTAAATAGTACTACCCGGTTCACATCTGACAAGTTGGATGGAAATGTTAATTATACCGGAGCAACATGGATTGGAAGGACAGAAGCATGGGCTGTAATGTCCAAAAAAGTAACAGCTTCAAATTCCAATACATTAACTATTGAATCAGCGCCTACTTACGATTTAGGTGTTGACGAGGGATTCTTTTTGTGTAATAAACTTGTATTTTTAGACCAGCCCGGGGAATGGTTTTACGATGCTGCAACCAAAACTGTTTATCTATGGACAACAAACGGTGATACTCCTGCCAGTTATGAAGTTCGCGGTTCTACTGTTTCTGATTTAATTACACTTGGTTCAAAAAACTATATAACTATTAAAGACCTTAATCTTTTACAGGCATCTCAGAAAGGAATTTACGCAAATAATTGTTCATATTTAATTATAGACAACAATGAAATTTCAGATGTTGACGATGATGGGAATACATATACTTGGCAGTCTTTCAACTAACAATACAATTTCAAATAACCGGATTAATGGCGCAAATCATTATGGAATATGCACTTATATAAAGAATTCGGTTATTTCAGATAATGAAATCAAAAATACAGCATTATTTGGCAATCTTGGAGAAACAGGTTTGGGGTACCAGAATCCTGGAAACGGATTGGAATGCCGTGGAGAAAATAATATAATTCGCTATAACAGGGTGATAAACACAGGGTATAATGGAATAAGGTTTTATGGACTAAACTCCCTTGTTGAGTATAATTATGTAGACAATGCCTGTGCAATGGTTGACGATGGCGGGGGAATATACGCATATAGTAATGTGAATGCCGGATCGGTCGTAAGATATAACATTGTTTTAAATGTTATGGGAAACAGGGAAGGAAGAATTAAGCCTGACAGGATGAAAGGATATGGTATCTTCATGGATGCCAATAACCATGGTGTGACAATTGAACACAATACAATAAACAATATTGGGCGCAGTGGTATATTTTTGCTTATGAATGGAGATGACATGGTAGTCAGATACAATACCATCATGTCCGCATACGCAGGTATAATGTTAACTTCATCAACTGTTGGTACCCGCACTGTCACAAATAATACAGTTTATTCTTTGGAAAAAGACTTTCTCGGTGGTAACCCAGTTATAGTTTCATGGGCAAACTCTACTGCTATTTCTGATTACAACACCTATATCAATCATTATAATTCAGAAAAGATATTCGTATATGGTTCGGCTCTTAACTATTTTTCTGATTGGAAAACAGCAACAGGTCAGGATGCCAATTCAACTTTTATCGGAACAGCCTTAGCCGAAGGGGAAACCGAAGAATTATTTTACAACGACACAAAACAAACATAAAACATTTAACCTCGGAAGTTCTGTTTACAAAGATATTTATGGAAAACAAGTTGCACAATCTTTGGTTTTGGAACCTTTTACTTCCAAAATTCTGATTAAAACCAACCCAGTCGTTGCTGTGGACAATATACCTCCAACCATTAACTCTTTTTCAATTCCTGCAACATCTGCTTCGTGTACAGTCCCTGTAAGCAGTTTCACTGCTTCCGACAAAATATCTGTTACAGGATTTAAACTTACCGAATCGGCTACCGCACCACAGGCGGGCGATGCCGGTTGGTCTTCCACAGCGCCCAATTCATATTGCTTTGCTTCAGAAGGAACAAAAACACTTTGTGCCTGGGCGAAAGATGCCGCCGGCAATGTATCAGCAGGTGTTAGCCAAAAAGTGAATATTACTATAAAAACAGATACAAATACAAATACAAATACAGATAACCTGGGTAACACTGTTGTGTACAGTTCCACATCAACTGCACCAAACCGGCGAGCCATTCCTGTAACCTTTAGTGAAGCCGGATCAATAAACAGCATATCCATCTATCACAATGGCGGTAAAGATAAGATATTACTGGGAGTATATGCAGACATGGGGGGGGCACCATCAACTCAATTGGGAATTACCGAATCAACTGTCATCAATACAACTACAGGATGGCAGACTGTATCACTTAGGAGTCCGGTGTCAGTAACTTCGGGACAAACAATATGGTTGTCTTGGGTATTTGAGAATAATCCGGGAATCAGATACTCAACTGGTACTCCCGGACGAGCACAGTCTTCCGGAACATGGGGCGGCGGTATGCCTGAGACATTTGGGGCATCTACAATGGCCGATTACAGTTATTCGATTTATTGTTCATATTCTCCACTTGCAAGTGTTAAAACAATTGGTAATACAGAAACATATCCTTCTGTATCAACTGCACCAAACCGCCGGGCTGTGCCTGTAACTTTCAATACTGAGGGAATGATAGAAAGTATTTCAATTTACCACAATGGAGGCGCGGGAAGGGTACTGATGAGTGTTTATGCTGATCAAGCCGGATTACCATCAGAGCAAATGGGTAAAACTGCTTCAACAGTAATTAATTCAACAGCCGGTTGGCAAACAGTGTCCTTAACAAGTCCTGTGCCGGTAAAAGAAGGAGAAACTGTTTGGTTGTCATGGGTATTTGAAAAGAACCCTGGAATTCGGTATTCAATAGGAAAACCCGGCAGGGCACAATCTCCTCAAACATGGACGGCAGGTATTCCCGCGACATTTGGGGCATCTACCATGGCAGATTACAATTATTCGATTTACTGCTCATATTCACAAAATATAAATGCTGAATCAATCGGTATTTCAGAAATATATCAAGGGGTTTCAACTGCACCAAACCGGCGGGCCATGCCGGTAACTTTTAATGAATCAGGAACCATAGAAAGCATTTCCATATATCACAATGGGGGCAATGGAAAAGTCCTGATGGGTGTTTATGCGGATCAAACAGGATTACCATCAGTGCAAATGGGTAGAACTGCCTCAACAGAAATTAATGCAACAACCGGCTGGCAAACGGTTTCCTTAATCAGTCCTGTGCAGGTAAAAGCAGGACAAACGGTATGGTTGTCATGGGTATTTGAAAATAACCCCGGAATTCGATATGCTGTGGGTAAACCCGGCAGGGCACAATCATCAGGCACATGGTCAGCAGGTATGCCTGCTGATTATGGTGTATCCGGCTTTGCTGATTACAAATATTCGGTCTATTGTACTTTCAGGGCTGCAACTGAAACTTTAACACTAAAATCTGAATCAATTCCAAATGATGTTACAATTCAAAGTTTTGCTGAAGTTGAAGATCAGGTTATTACACAATTAACAAATTCCGCTGATGTATGGGATAATCTAAAAATAGATATGTACCCCAATCCTGCAAGCAGTAATGTTACCATTCGGTTTTCAGAATTACCTTTGGAAGAAACAAAAATATCCATTTTCGATATGACCGGCAGGGAAGTGCAAAGCCGTATTGTTCAAAATACGCAAGAAACAATGGATATACAGGAATTAAAACAAGGAATGTATATTGTAAAAACTCAAATGTCCAATAATTTCCGTACTCAAAAATTGATTAAAAATTAATCAGAATTAATAATTACAAATCAGGCAAAAAGGCTGACTGGTTCTCCCAGTTGGCCTTTTCGTTTTAAAAAATATAACTGTCCGGAATATCATTAGTGAAATAAATTAATAATTTAAAACTTAAGATGAAAAATCTTTTGTTTAATCAAAGCAGACGATTTCCAATACCAAATAATATAGAAACGTCAGTCTCAATGAATAAACGATGCTGTTAGGTAAAACAATATTATGTAAGCATGGTTGACCGGCATAAGTGGGGTGGACTGTTTCCATTAACAGGGAAAACAATCAAAGGATGACATGGGTGATTTAGATTTCGGCAAGTTCAGTCAACGGATTGAGGACCAAATCAATTTTATTATACGCATGAAATTAAACAACGTCTTTGAGCAAAACAGCTCAATCAATTCCGCAGAATGGAAATTTAAACATTAAAAGATATGGTCAGCCAATTGAGCAGTTTAAAGCTTTTGAAAGAAAGATGGAATATCAGGAGGTGAAACGGAGGTCAGTTTGTTATGTACTGACAGAATATTTTTTTTGCCGAAACCGGATTGTGGTTCACAACAAGAAGACGCACTGTATTGACAACTTACAATATGCATAAGTCTTTGCATTAATACATATGACTTTATGGATTGCATCATGAACGATACCTAAATCATGAACAAAAAAGTGGATGATTACACCCAAAACTAATGGGGTTCACAAATGAAGATAAAAACAAAAACATAAACCTGCCGGATTATTGTCGGCGGATTATTAAAAATTAAATGCCTTTTAATCCCTGTTATAAAGACAGAAAAATAAAAATATTTAAAATTACGCTGCTGTTAAACCTTTGTTCACAGTGTTATTCGTTGCTTTTAACCCTAAACAGTCATTGGTATCAATGATTATTGTCAATTTTTTTTTGTAATTTGGGTTTAAACTAATTTGATTTCTAATCGTTATCACAAATATCTGTGAAATGTGAAATTAGTAATTGTATGATGGTTAAAAAACTATTGAATTCATGAAACAATTGACACTTATGATTTGCCGTCTAACTTGTATGTTCCTAATTCATTTTGTTTTATTTACTTTTTCGGGTAACGCCACCACGTATTTTGTAAGTACATCGGGTAACGATGCAAATCCTGGAACAAGCGAAGATCTTCCTTGGAAGAGTCTGGCGAGAGTAAACAACTTTTTTAAACTTTACCCGGGAGATCAGGTATTGTTTAAAAGGGGCGATGAATGGAGTGGTACTGTTACTGTGCGTGCTTCAGGAACTGCCGGTAGCCCAATAATTTATGGCGCTTACGGCACCGGTGATAAACCAAAAATTTATGGTTCCGAAAAAATTACAGGATGGACATTGCATTCAGGCAACATCTACAAGGCCAGTTTTAATAAGTCTATAAATCAATTATTCCTAAAGGATTCCAGAATGACATTAGCCAGATACCCCAACTCTGACAATTGGGATTTTACAATTACTGCAGTTAACAGTTCCACGCAGTTTTCATGTGATAAGTTAGATGAAAATATCAATTATACCGGAGCAACATGGATTGGAAGGACAGAAGCATGGGCTGTAATGTCCGCAAAAGTAACAGCTTTAAATTCCAATACATTAACTATTGAATCAGCGCCTACTTACGATTTAGGTGTTGACGAGGGATTCTTTTTGTGTAATAAACTTGTATTTTTAGACCAGCCCGGGGAATGGTTTTACGATACTGCAACCAAAACCGTTTATCTATGGACACCAGGCGGTGATAATCCTGCCAATTATGAAGTTCGCGGTTCTACTATTTCTGATGTAATTACACTTAGTTCAAAAAACCATATAACTATAAAGGATCTTAACCTTTTGCAAGCTAAGGAAAAAGCACTAAGCGCAAACAACTGTTCAAATTTAATTATAGAAAATAATGATATTTCAGATGTTGACGATATGGGAATACATATCATTGGCAGCCTTTCAGCTAACAATACAATTGCAAACAACCGGATTAATAGCGCAAATCACTATGGAATATACACCTATATAAAAAACTCGATTATTTCAGATAATGAAATCAAAAATACTGCAATATTTGGCAATCTTGGAAAAACAGGTTTGGGGTCTCAAAATCCTGGAAATGGATTGGAATGCCGCGGCGATAATAACACAATTCGTTATAACAGGGTGATTAACACAGGGTATAATGGAATAAGGTTTTATGGACTAAACACCCTTGTTGAGTATAATTATGTTGACAATGCATGTGCAACGGTTGACGATGGCGGTGGTATATACACATATAATGGAACTCTTTCAAACCCTGCAAGTGCCGGATCGATTGTAAGGTATAACATTGTCTTAAATATTAATGGAAACTGGGAAGGAAGAATTAAGCGCGACAGGATGAAAGGGTTTGGTATTTATATGGATGCAAATAACCATGATATAACAATTGAACACAATATTGTTTATAATACTGGACGAGCCGGTTTATTTATGCTCTATGGCGGAGATAACATGGTATTTAGATACAATACCATCATGTCGGCATACGCAGGTATAATGATAAATTCGTCAACTGTTGGTACCCGCACTGTTAAAAAAAATACAATTTATTCTTTGGGAAATGATGTTATAAATAATATTGACCAGTTGATAGTTTCATGGACAAATTCTACAACTATTTCTGATTCCAATACATATGTTAATCATTATAATTCAAAAAACATATTCGTTAATGGTACGGCTCTAACTTATTTTTCTGATTGGAAAACAAAAACAGGTCAGGATGCCAACTCAATATTTATTGGAACTGCTTTGAACGAAGGTGAAACAGAAAAATTATTTTACAACGATACCAAGCACACCAGAACTTTCCATATGGGAAATTTGGTTTTCAGAGATATTTATGGTAAAGTATTGAAAGATACCTTTACCCTGAAGCCATTTACTTCGAAAATTGTAATCGGCAAAAACTTTGAGAAAATTAATCAAAGCCCTACTATCCCTGACCAGTCATTCAATGTTGTTTCTCCCAAAGTCACAAATGATTTTATTGGCCAGGTACTTGCACATGACCCTGATACAGGACAAGTGATTGATTATTCAATTGTCGGGGGAAATGAAACTGAGTTGTTTACTATTGATTCTTTAAGTGGTAAAATACATGCAAAAACCAATATAAAGGCATCAAAAAATATGACTGTTAAACTGGTTGTTAAAGTGAATGATAATGCTGCCAATTTTTTGTCCGACAGTGCGAAAATCATTATTAATTTTATTGGTATGGATACTACACCTCCGGTCATTACAACATTCTCCATACCACCGGAATACCTGTCATTGACAATACCCGTTAATTCCTTTACTGCCACGGATGATGTGGCCGTTACTGGTTTTATACTTACCGAAAATTCAATTTTTCCGCAGCCTGAAGATTCAAGGTGGTCTGCAACTCCACCCCTGAAATTCACACTTTCGAATGAAGGTAATTCAATACTTCATGCATGGGTAAAAGATGCAGCAGGTAATATTTCAGTTTCAGTATCCGCCCCTGTTAAAACTGTACCTGTAGATATGTCCCCCACCTACTCAGAATATTTATACGAAGAATCAGAAGGATTGACTGTCTTTGATTCAAAAGGTAGTAACAATGGAACTTTTGTGAATGAAATCTTAAGGGATGATGGCATTGTCGGGAGAGGACTGAAATTTACCGGCAAAGGTTTCATAAACCTGGGGCAGAGTTTTGGCCAAAATGTTGAAAACGGAATCAGTATAAGCACATGGATTAAAACAAACGCAAAAAGCAGGGAAAACCAGGGTTTAATATTCCATGGAGGTCCAAATGGCAATACTTTTGCCTTGTACTTATATCCACTGTCAAAGAGTATAGTTTTTGAAACCAACGGGACAACCAATTCCTCATTTACAGTTGACAATGTCACCCAATTATGGGACGAAAACTGGCATCACTTATTGGTTACCTATAATGGATTCGAAAAAAAAATCTACTTGGACAATGTTATATTGGGACGAATTTATGCAACAGGTAAGATTGACAACGGTTGGGGACATGTTTTGTTTATTGGTGCAGGCGAAGATGAAACCTCCCCTGCACTGCTGTATGTTGGCTTGATCGATGAAACAAGAATATATAATTATGCCCTGAACAGCGATGAAATTCGGGAACTCTATGAAACTGTTAACAAAAAACAGGCTCTGGTTTTTATTAAAGTAAATAAAGAACCGGATGTTGATAAAAACATTGATGTCTATCCCAACCCGGCCCGTGAAGTTATCAACATTAGATTTATAAATTTACCTGAAAATGGTGTAGAAATCATTTTGTATGATGTTACTGGTAATCCAATTGTTACGCGTATTGCCCTATCCAACATTGAAATTTTAAACATTGCAAATCTTCCAGCCGGGGTATATTTTATCAAAACTTCAATTAAAAACCAAAGTAAAATCAAAAAATTGATCATTATGTAATTAATATTTTACATGGGTGAATCTATTTCATGGGGAAACTTTGTTACAAGATGCATATTGTAAGGGTATAAATGAAAAATCAAAATATTACATCATTATATTTTTATTCCTAAACCGCAAGCTTTGGGTTGCAAAAGAGATGTTCGCTGCAAATATCAAAAGGCACATTGCAAGAACAATTGATCTACCATTTGACTGGTTGTGAGTGAGGCATATTGCTATGAATTGTTCAGTTGTTTCAAAAAATTACAATTACAATTCAGTCTAAATAAAAATATCACTTACGATATACCCTGTAAAAAGCACTCCAAAAATAGTCTTAGAAATCATATAATCCGGTAAAAGCATCCAATCCGACATCTGCTTGAAACCGCTCCAATAAATGTACCGTTGATAAATTGTGTATAAAAAAAACCATCTGCTTTATTGAATGTTTCTAAATTACTTTAGGCTCTTGATTAAATACATTTTATTGTTAATTTTATCACCGCAAACCCATAAATAAAACTGTTATAAGACAGGCGCTTTTGTTTTCCTTATTTATTAATTGCAAAATAAGGTTCAAAAGTAACATATTAGATTAGAATTGACTGATGTCGTTTGGCTCAGTTATGTTGCACTGAAAAAAGAAAAGGTTTTTACAAACCCACTGGTTGAGAATTATTTACAAACCCTTTTAACCAGCTTAGAAACTTATTCAACAAGAGCAACTTATCCTGTAATTTCAGCAGGAGAAACTTTTATTGTCTTATTGGTTTGATTTTAGGATTGTTTGAGTCATTAAATTTTTTTTTCGGACGCTTTTAAATTATTTTTTATGACAAACTTAACAACAAACCCATCTCAAGGAGAAAGGACTGCTCATTTACCGGTAAAAAATTTCTTATTTAAGCAAAAAATTTGCCGGTTATTGTTGACATCAGTCATAATCCTGTTTTCCGTTTATGTAAACGCAACTAACTACTATGTAAGTTCATCGGGCAACGATGCAAATTCCGGCACCAGTGAAAGTTCACCCTGGAAGACTTTGAACAAAGTAAACAGCTTTACCCCCAAACCCGGCGACCAGATTCTGTTTAAAAGAGGTGAAGAATGGACAGGTTCATATTACAGTGATGGCTTCAGGAACATCCGGTAACCCTATTGTTTATGGCGCTTACGGCACTGGTGATAAACCCAAAATTTATGGTTCCGAAGAAATTACAGGATGGACAAAACATTCAGGCAATATTTACAAGGCCAGTTTTAATAAATCTGTTAATCAATTGTTCTTTAAAGATTCCAGAATGACATTGGCCAGGTATCCCAATTCTGACAATTGGGATTTTAAAATTACAGCAGTAAATAGTACTACCCGGTTCACATCTGACAAGTTGGATGGAAATGTTAATTATACCGGAGCAACATGGATTGGAAGGACAGAAGCATGGGCTGTAATGTCCAAAAAAGTAACAGCTTCAAATTCCAATACATTAACTATTGAATCAGCGCCTACTTACGGTTTAGGTGTTGACGAGGGATTCTTTTTGTGTAATAAACTTGTATTTTTAGACCAGCCCGGGGAATGGTTTTACGATGCTGCAACCAAAACTGTTTATCTATGGACAACAAACGGTGATACTCCTGCCAATTATGAAGTTCGCGGTTCTACTGTTCCCGATTTAATAACATATTAAAGGGAAAAGCCATGTAACTATTGAAAACATTAATCTTTTGCAGGCATCCAAGAGAGGAATTTATATTGCCAATAATTGTTCAAATCTGATTATAAATAACAATGAAATTTCAGATGTTGACGATAATGGCAATACATAACATCGGGTCTTTCAACAAACAATACATTTACATACAATAGGATTAGTGGGGCAAATCATCATGGAATTTATTCAAATGCTAAAAATTCAGTTTTTTCAGATAATGAAATAGTAAATACAGCATTATTTGGCAATCTTGGAGAAACAGGTTTGGGTTATCCAATCCTGGAATCGGCATAAGAACTACACGGCGAAAATAATATAATTCGCTATAACAGGGTGATAAACACAGGGTATAATGGAATAAGGTTTTATGGACTAAACTCCCTTGTTGAGTATAATTATGTGGACAATGCCTGTGCAATGGTTGACGATGGCGGGGGAATATACGCATATAGTAATGTGAATGCCGGATCGGTCGTAAGATACAACATTGTTTTAAATGTTAAGGGAAACAGGGAAGGAAGAATTAAGCCTGACAGGATGAAAGGATATGGTATCTTCATGGATGCCAATAATCATGGTGTGACAATTGAACACAATACAATAAACAATATTGGGCGCAGTGGTATATTTTTGCTTATAAATGGAGATGACATGGTAGTCAGATACAATACAATCATGTCCGCATATGCAGGTATAATGGTAAATTCGTCAACTGTTGGTACCCGCACTGTAACAAATAATACAATTTATTCTTTGGAAAAAGATGTTATCAATGAAAACCCAGTTGATAGTTTCATGGTCAAACTCTACTGCTATTTCTGATTACAACACCTATATCAATCATTATAATTCAGAAAAGATATTCGTATATGGTTCGGCTCTTAACTATTTTTCTGATTGGAAAACAGCAACAGGTCAGGATGCAAATTCAACTTTTATCGGAACAGCCCTAGCCGAAGGGGAAACCGAAGAATTATTTTACAACGACACAAAACAAACATAAAACATTTAACCTCGGAAGTTCTGTTTACAAAGATATTTATGGAAAACAAGTTGCACAATCTTTGGTTTTGGAACCTTTTACTTCCAAAATTCTGATTAAAACCAACCCAGTCGTTGCTGTGGACAATATACCTCCAACCATTAACTCTTTTTCAATTCCTGCAACATCTGCTTCGTGTACAGTCCCTGTAAGCAGTTTCACTGCTTCCGATAAAATATCTGTTACAGGATTTAAACTTACCGAATCGGCTACCGCACCACAGGCGGGCGATGCCGGTTGGTCTGCCACAGCGCCCAATTCATATTGCTTTGCTTCAGAAGGAACAAAAACACTTTGTGCCTGGGCGAAAGATGCCGCCGGCAATGTATCAGCAGGTGTTAGCCAACAGGTGATTATTACTTTAAATACAGATACAGATACAAATAACCTGGGTAACACTGCAGTGTACAGTTCCACATCAACTGCACCAAACCGGCGGGCCATTCCTGTAACCTTTAGTGAAGCCGGATCAATAAACAGCATATCCATCTATCAAAATGGCGGTAATGGCAGCGTAATCCTTGGAGTATATGCTGACCAGTCCGGTTTACCGTCTTCCCTTCTGGGACTTACAACTTCAACTGTTATCAATGCAACAGAAGGTTGGCAGACTGAAGCACTTATAAATCCGGTAACTGTTACCACTGGTCAAACGGTATGGCTGTCATGGGTATTTGAGAATAATCCGGGAATCAGGTATAAAATAGGAACTCCTGCAAGAGCAGAATCAAAGGAAATTTGGTCTTCAGCCATGCCGACAACATTTGGAGTGTCCTACTTTTCTGATTATAATTATTCTATATTCTGCTCTTACAAACCAATAGAAGAAATTATCCTGCCCGATGTGACAAAACCTTCGATTACTGCTTTCTCAATCCCTTCAACTTCTACTTCACTTGTTGTTTCAATCAGTAGTTTCACCGCTACCGACAATAAAGCCGTTACAGGATTTAAACTCACTGAATCAGCAACTGCCCCACTTGCAGGTGATGCAGACTGGACTGCAGTCGCTCCCACTTCTTATTCTTTTAATACTGAAGGAAGCAAAACTCTCTATGCATGGGCGAAAGATGCTGCAGGCAATGTTTCTGTAAGCATGAGTGACCATGTGGTGATTACACTGCCCGATGTGACCAAACCTTCGATTACTGCTTTCTCAATCCCCTTAACTTCAACTTCACTTGTAATTTCAATCAGTAGTTTCACCGCTACCGACAATAAAGCCGTTACAGGATTTAAACTCACTGAATCAGCAACTGCCCCACCTGCAGGTGATGCAGGATGGACTGCAGTCGTTCCCACTTCTTATTCTTTTACTACTGAAGGAAGCAAAACTCTATATGCATGGGCGAAAGATGCTGCAGGCAATGTTTCTGTAAGTATGAGTGACAAGGTGGTAATTACACTTCCCGATGTGACCAAACCTTCCGTTACTGCTTTCTCAATCCCTTCAACTTCAACTTCACTTGTTGTTTCAATTAGCAGTTTCACCGCTATTGACAATAAAGCCGTTACAGGATTTAAACTCACTGAATCAGCAACTACCCCACTTGCAGGTGATGCAGGATGGTCGGTTACTTCTCCTGTTTCGTATTCCTTTGCATCCGAAGGAACAAAAACCCTTTATGCCTGGGCTATGGATGAAGCAGGGAATGTATCTGCACATATGAGTGGTCAGGTAGTGATTACACTTCCCGATTTCAATCAACCAGTTATAACTTCCTTCATTATTCCTGACACAGCAGAATCATTAACCATCCCCATTATTGCCTTTGAAGCAAGTGATGATAAGTTTATTGCAGGTTACATTCTCACTGAAACCCAAAACTCTCCTTTAGCAGGCGACATAGGATGGAGTACCTCAGTTCCAGCAACATACACCTTTTCCGGTGATGTTTTTGCACCATCCATACATTCATCAGCATTAAAATCCGGCTCTTCAACTTCAGTCGCATTTTTAGAAGAAGGAACAAAAACACTTTACGCCTGGACAAAGGATGAAGCAGGTAACGTTTCCTCAAGTGTTAGTGACCAGGTAATGATTACTTTGCCTGACACCATTAAACCTTTGCTCACTGCTTTCAGTATCCCGGCTACTTCTGCTTCTTTAATAGTGGATGTGAACATCTTTACAGCTTCAGACAATAAAGCCGTAACCGGATTTAAAATCACTGAATCTGCAAGTACCCCCAGGGCAGGTGATGCAGGTTGGTTTGCCGAAGCCCCTGTTTCGTTCACATTTTCTTCTGAAGGAACAAAAACCCTTTTTGCCTGGGTGAAAGATGCAGCAGGGAATGTTTCTACAAGTATGAGTGAACAAGTGGTAATCACACTGCCCGATGTGACCAAACCTTTGATTACTGCTTTCTCAATCCCTTCAACTTCAACTACACTTGTCGTTCCGGTAACCAGCTTTTCTGCTACAGATAACAAATCGGTGACAGGTTTTAAAATTACCGAATCGGCTGTTGCGCCAAATGCAGGTGATGCAGGTTGGTTTGCTGAAGCCCCTGTTTCGTTCACATTTTCTGATGAAGGAACAAAAACACTTTATGCGTGGGTGAAAGATGCTGCAGGTAATGTTTCAACAAGTGTCAGTGCTCCGTTGGTGGTTTCTTTGCCTGATGTGGATGTAATACAAAATGACAGCATAAAAGGTGAACAGATAATTACTCAAACCATTGAACTTAGAAAAGGATGGAATATTTTTTCTTCCTGGCTGATTCCTGAAAACAAAAATATGGATGTCGTTGTGGAAGTTATTCAAAATGAGGGAAAATTGATTAGGGTTGAAGATGAAAACAGCAACACCTATTCAAAATTGAATACAGCAACCGGTTGGGTTAACAATATTGGAACAACAGATGAAACTGAGGGTTATAAGATACGTGTTTCATCAGACTGTGCACTTGAGATTACAGGTAAGCAAATTTCACTTCCAATGAATATAAATATAAAAAAGGGATGGAATATAATTTCATTTCCAATGAATGGTTCTGTTGATGCCATGCAGCTTATCCAACCCTTAATCGATGCAGGAATTTTGGACAAAGTTCAGGATGAAAAAGGCAATTCAATAGAAAGGTGGCGCAATAACGGATGGGTAAATGGAATTGGTAATTTTACCGGAGGCGAAGGCTATATATTAATTGCCCTTGGAGATGGCGTATTAACAGTTGGTGATGTATCATCAAAATCAGGTAATTTTTATTCTGAAAGATTTGAAACAAGTTATTTCAAAACAAGCTATGAGGGCAATGGTTTGGATCACATGAATATAAATATCACGGATTTAAACAAAACCGGATTTCAAATTGGTGATGAAATCGCTGCCTTTGATGGCACAACATGTACAGGAGCCATCAAATTATCTGAAAAGGATTTTATCAGTAACGCGGTTAGTATCCCTGCATCGGCCGCTGAAATTAGCGGTTTAAATGGTTTTATTGATGGTAATTCTATTGTACTGAAAGTTTGGAAATATGAAACAAATGAAGAAATCCTGTTGATTCCGGAAGTTACCGGGGGTGAAATGGTATACAGCAGGTATTCTAGTGTTTTTGCAATTGTTAATGATAATCAAATCGTTAACAGGATTTCAGATTTCGATTTATTACAAGTGAATGTCTATCCAAACCCAGCCAGCAGTGTAGTCAATGTAAGTTTTTCAAACCTGCCCGCAACAGGAACAGAAATTAGATTGATGGATATGAACGGAAAGGAAATAATCAATCAAAAAGTTGAAAATACAAATGAATCAATGAATATTAACGATTTGCCTGCCGGATTTTATCTTGTTAAAATCCAGGCATCTGATCATTTAAAAATTCATAAATTAATAAAAAATTAGACTCACCCTTTACAATTACAACCTGGTTTTCTTCATCGTTGAGGCCGTAAACTACAGCATTAACTGAATAAAGAAAATCAGGTTTTTTTTGTTTTTAAAATCCGTGTGAATTAACCAGCTCAGGTTTCGTCAACGTTACGTGCGATTAACGATACATTTGCTAACGAACTTCAACCGACATCTCCAGGCCCGGGGTTGACTGGACAGTCTCCAATTATATGGTTTTGTGTCCAGATAATCTCAAATTTATTTTTTCTTTTTATTGAATATCTTCTGGTACGACTTTTTAATATACCAACTTTCAGGCTATTTTGACAAATATAGTTTCAAGTTATTCGATAGCTGGATACAGCATGATTTTGGGGAGCAGAAAAGAATAAAAAATATTGTCTCATATGTAAACCAGGAATACTTCTCTTGTATCTCAGTAAAATTTTCAGGAAGTTTAATATATTCAAATGTTTCCTACCTGGTGAAAAGAAACAAATGTAACTATTTTAGTCCCGTTTATATTGGTTAATTTTCCTTTCCAAACCAGTTGATACAATAATTTTAAATCTGCCTTATCATCCTCAGTAAGTTTTGAATCAGATCCATAATTCATTATTGAAAATGGCTGATGTGAGCCAAATAAAACACTCGGATATGCTGTTTCACTTACATTCGCAAAAAAATGTCTTAATCCAAAAACATGACCCAGTTCGTGTACTAAAGTTTCAACCTGCTCCTCTTCAACCTGTTCGAACATTTTTGGGAAAATTACCAGTTCATGCCGACCACTATCGGGGAAAAAAGCACTTGCCAGAACACACCCCACACTATTACAAATATCCGGTCGAATTACAATTTCAAAATCCCATGCATCATCTCTTTCACTGAAAGAAACCGGAGCTGAATCCCCCCATGCTAAAACAGCTTTTGCAAACAGTCTTCTTATTTCCCTTTTTGCTTCTTCAGGATTTTGAAAATAGCCAAATGAACTTGCATTAAATCGCCACCTTAAATTTACATTTTGTGCCCATAACGGAATAAAACCTTCTGATGCATCCAGGACAAGTTCGGCCAGGTTTAAATTTTTTGGTGTCGCAAATCCTCTTTTATCTGTAATACAGAATTGTGCTTTTCCTAATTTGTGAATCACAAATTCATCTTTTGAAAAAAAATTACCTTCTTTATCAGGCATAAATGGATTCATGATTTCCTTTTGTTTTCCAGTGTTTGTTTTATTTTCCATGATCTGTTTTCTGTGTAACTGTATTCACAATTTACAAAATGATTTTATAAATACAATACCAAATACTATTTATTGGGTTCGTATTTTATCTGTAAAAACAAGTCAGGCAAGCTTTTTCCTGATATACAACGGGAATTAATTTGGGCTTTACCCGGTTTTGTAAATTGTTTTGTTTCCAGAAAACGAAGAAGTGGCCAGCTGTTTTAATACTGTTAACAACGCGAAGAAAATATGGTGGAGCGGGGAATTCTGATATATTGTAAATGATTGATTTTTAAATTCATGGTTTAATAATTTATTATCATTAGTTGCCAGCTACTCGTTACTTGTTTCAAACGAATTCGTATTTTATCCATTGTTGATGCAAAATACAATAAAGTGGTGAGAATAAAGATCAAACATTCCGCAATCATGCTTTATTGTAAAATTTATCGTCTGTCCATTTCGAAGGGTTGTTTGCAATGTAATTTGATATCCGTTGAAACGATTCATCATTACGAATAATATGATCATGAAAACGGGATTGCCATTCAAATTCAGCAGCAATTTTATGTATTTCAAAAGAACACCGACCTTTATACCATCTAATTATCCGTGAAATATTTTCATGGAACATTGGATTCTTGTTTCCGGCAAAACCGCCTGTACAATTTGTTGGCGATGGCATTTCCATTTGGGATGACGATTCCGTTTGGGATGGTAGAGACGCGATTAATCGCGTCTCTACGTCGTTCGCAACGTTTTTCGTCAATATGTCGTTCGCAACGTTATTTTTTAACACGTCCACATTTTTATTAATAATCAAAATTCCGTGCACATGATTGGGCATAACAACAAAATTGCCCAATTCAATAAATGGAAAATGATTGGGTATTTCCATCCAATATTGTTGGGCCAATTTACCAATTTCGGATGCCCGTAGAGACGCGATTAATCGCGACTCTACCATGGTTTCAACGATTTCGCCAAAATAATTGATACGGTTTGATGTACAAATGGTGATAAAATAGGCCCCATTGGAACCATAATCGTAATTGAGTAAACGCGCCGAAGTGATTCGATATTTATTTTGGAATTTATCCATCCGTTTGCATTAAAGTTTGATGACAATTCTCAATTTTTAATTATGGTTTTGATGTTTGTTATTTCAATTGTTTTCTTACAACAAAATAGTGCCTTAATTCCTAATTTGTTAGCTTTAGTTATTTTTACTTTATAAGAACTTGTCTTAAAATTTTCAACATTCTATGATTTGTATCCCTATCTTTTATTGCAACCCTAATTGTGTGTTTTCCTATGTTAGTACCCATATTTGAAATGTCTCTAATATAAAGTCCTTTCTTTTTGCATTTTGAAACAATTTGTTCCGCATTTGCGCCATGTTGGGGAAGATGGCAAAGAACAAAATTGGTAGTTGTCCGCGTAATTTTAATTGAATTAATTTTCAATAACTGTTTTACAAATTCATTTCTTAAAACATGTGTTTCAAGATAACATTTTTCATAATATTCATCATCGTTCAATGCAATTACTGCTGCTAATTGCGCTGGTAGGCTTACAGCCCAGGGTGGTGAAATTGATTTGAGTTTTTCAAGTTGATATGCCGATGCGCATAAATAAGCAGCACGCAGTCCACTTAGCGCATATACTTTCGACATTGACTTACAAATAATAATATTTCTACTATTTACCGCAAACTTTTCAAGAGTTTGGTTTTTACCGGCATATTCGATATAAGTCTCGTCAATCCAAACACGTGTTGTAATAGGAAATCGTTTTAAAACTGTTTCCAGTTTAGTTCGTGAAATATGCTGCCCGGTAGGACTATTTGGATTTATTAGTACTATCAGATCATAACGGTTTTTCGATTTGACAATTAAAGCATCCGTATCAACAACGTAATTATTTTCTTTCACTAATTCAAAACGATCCACCTTACACCCAATAATGTTTTCTAATACGTGTGCATATTCTCCATAAGCTGGATCTAAAATAAGAACACGAGATGCAGATGTTAACCATTCTCTAAATGCCATAAAAATTAAATCTGATGAACCTGCTCCTGGAAGTATATTTTCTACTTTAACACCCCTTTTTTTCGCAATACTTTTTGCCATTCCTTCACAGTTGGAAGGAGGTGATGTTTTGCTAAGCCATGAAAAATTAGATTCAAACACTTTCAAAATTTTTGGTGATGGATCAAACCAAGCGTCCAAAACATCAGCATTAATGATTTTTTTTCTTTTGCTAAGATCATCGAATTCGTTTCCTATTGCATCAAAAAAAGCACCTCCATGATAACAGTCGGTTGGTTTAAAAAAAGTAATATCTAAATTCCACGAACATTGCTTTTCTAGTTTCAGAAAAAGTTGTTTGTAATTGTTCTCAATAAAAGTGTTTAATGTGTTTACATTGCCATATAAAAGTTCGAATTTTACTTTACCTGACTGAACTACCTTGTTCATAGCCTTAAAACCTAATTTAGTATACATATCAAGGACCTCTACTCTGCCAATAGCCATTATGCCTGAACCTCCATTTGATTGAATCCATCGAAATGCCGCCCACATAAGAGCCAAAGCAATCGGTTTACCTCTATGAGCTTTAACCACGGTCAAAATTCTCATTTCATATAAACCATCATCAACCTTAAATGGAAGGGTTATTCGGTCAAAATATTTGTCAATAGAATATAGGTTTTTATCTGGCGGGGTAATACTAATGAAACCTACAATTTCATCATTTATCTTAGCTGTAATATACGTGTTAAAATCATCTAATTTATCACGTAAATATCCAGATTCATTCTCAGAATGTTGCTTTAATTCAGAACCAAACACTTCATGGCGAAGGTGATATATTTGATCCCTATCAATATTGGAGGCAATTGAGATTTCAATTATTTTATTTTTTTTCATGTTAATCTAACTTGAGAAAGGGTTCATCTAGTTTGAATCAATATTAAAGCACAACGGTTAGTATAAGAATAGTAGCCGACTGCGTGGCACTTTCCTGTCAAGTTACACAAAAGTTGGAGCGGGCTACAACCCTTGAAATTACTACTAAATCGGCTATTATTTTTATACATTGTTACCTGTAGTTTTTTATTCAGCAAGTATATGATAATGTTTGAGTTTTGCCTTTAAATAGTCCATTTTTTCTATATTGTTTTCTTCTCCAATCTCAATTAAAATTAGTCCTGCTTTTCTAACCATTGATATTGCTTTGTCATTTTGACCTTCATTAGAATACAATTCAGCTAGAGTAAGCCACAAATGGTCATTTTTAGGGTTATTAGAAATTACTGATTTCATAAACTCAATTGCTTCCTGTCCGTTTCCTTTTGCTTGAATATACTGTGCTCTCCAACAAATTGCATTAAGAGTTGAAAGATGTTTGTCTAATAACTTTTCGCAGTATTTAATTGCTTCATCGTAATTGCCAATTTCTCCGTTTAATTTAACTAATGAAATTAAAGTCTGCTCATCGTCTGGCATTTGTTCCTCAGCGTATTTGAAACATTTGATTGCTTCATTAGGTTTTTGGGTCAGTTGGAAGTTCAAGCCAAGATTAAACCAATTGTTAATATTTCCTTTATCAACCTTAATGAGAAGTTCTAAAATATTAATGGCTTTGTCAAAGTGTTTTTGTCTTGAAACATTCGCTGCAATATTGCCAGCATTGAAATGAAGTGTCTTTTTATCAGGAGCTAATTTTATTGCTCTTACAATAAGGTCGGCTGCTAAAGGGAAATTTCCTTTTTCTTCATATAGAATAGCGGAATTTGTTAAAGCTCCTGAGTTGTATGGGTCTATTTCAATGGCTTCATATAAAAACCTTTCAGCGTTTGGTAAATCATTTTGCTGTTTGTAAAAAATCCCAAGGTTATTGCAAGTTTGAGAGTTGTTTGCATCTATTTCATAAGAATTTAAGGTCGACTTTATTGCTTCTTTCGTGTCGCCTTGTTCATATTCAATTCTACCTTTTAAACTCCAAGCTGAACTATCATTTTTGTCTTGACTAATATATTTTGTAATTAATTCTTTTGCCTTGTTTAAATCCCCAAGACTTCTGTAAGTAAAACTCTGAATATAAAGTTCTCTCAAGCTTGCGTCAATTTCGGTTTTATTATTTGGAAGTTTTATTTTTAAACTGTCGGCAATTGGTTTTAAGTCTTTTAGAAGTTCTTGAAAAGTTTGATATCTCTGATTGATATTTCTTGATAAACATTTGTATGCAATAGAAGCAAGCGGGTGGTTTATCTTTACAATTGGTTCTTGCAGGTGCATTAACGCAAGGGTTTCTATTGTCGTTTTACCAACAAGCGAATATGGAAAAGAACCTAAGCTAATTAGCTGATATAAAACAATACCAAAACTGTATATGTCAGAACGAAAATCCACACTTGAGGAGTTCATTATTTGTTCAGGTGAAGCGTATAGTATTGTTCCCAAAAATGAGCCTTCATTTGTCAAGCCGATATTTTTATCTTCAATCTTTTGATTTCCAAAAAGTCCTTTGAATTTATTTAGAAAACCACCATTGTCTTTATCTTTCTGGTCAATAGAAGCGTTTAAAACTTTAAATTCGTTGCTAAATTTGGATAAACCAAAGTCGGTAATTTTCAAATTTCCATTTGAATCAACCATCAAATTATCAGGTTTAATATCTCTGTGTACTTTCAAACCTTTTGAAACAGCTTGATTCATTCCGTAACAGAATTGAGCAGTCCATTTTATAATATTTTGATTTGAAGTGCCACCTTGTTCAAGATAATGAGTAATTGTATTTCTTCCGTAATCATCAGGTGCAATAAATTCTGCTCCAATAAAAAGTTTCTCATTTATTTCGTCAACGAATAATGCTTGAACGATATTTGGATGAATTCCAGAAGCAACCCAAACTTCAGCTTCTGAACGAAATCTTTCAATTGAGTTGTAATTATCCTTTTGAAAAGTCTTTAAAACAAATGGTCTGTTATATTTTCTGCTTGTAACCAAATAAACCACACCCATACCAGATTTTCCTTCTCCTCCAAAAATATCTTGGATTAAGAATTCTCCGACTATAGTGTCGCCTTTTTTAAGTGGTCGTTCGTCTCTCATGTGGTAATTTTAAAATTACAGGTAACTAGTTAATATACCGAAGTTATTATACTTTTTTCAATTTTTCCTGCTTCAGAAGGATTGTATCTTTTTGAATTTGATTGGCAATAATCTGAGGTGGGAAGTGTTTCAATAGCGGATGGGCCGGCGATTTGTATTGAGCTGTTTTTTGTAAAATGTGTGTATTTAGGGTGGGAAGTTTTATTCATGTTTTTTGGTTTAAAAATTAATTTGTTTTTCAAATGTAAATATAATTTAGAGAAACAAATGTTCGTCAAAGATAATTTAGATATGCCTGGCAGGATTAATAAATGGACTATGGGTAATGATTTAAAGGTTCAAACCATTTTCAATCTTTTAAAACCTTTTAAACCCATATCCCTTTTCCTTTAATTGTGTGACGATCTCATCCAAATGAAAGTAGAGTTTATCTTTCCGCAGGGGGCTTGTTCCAGGGTGGATGAGCAGATGAAAACCATTCATTCCGTTTAATTTTTCATATTCAAAAATGCTTTTTAGTATGTCATCGCTTGAAATATAATTGGGTTGGCCGGGTGTTGTATAATCGGCGTTTGACAGTGTGCCGGGTGAAAAATTGACAGTAACCTGGTTTAATTCGCCTGCAATATCCACAACTTTTTTATTGTACCATTCAAAGGGGGGCATAAAGTACTTTGGCCTGATTCCAAGGTTTTCAAGGGCCTGCAGGTTATGCTGTATATCAGCTTTTATCTCTTCGGCGGGGAGTAGCAAACTGTCGCGTTTTACCCAGTCGCAATATAAAAGGTGCTTGTCGGAGTGAGCGCCAATATAGTGCCCGTCTCCGGCAATTGATTTTACAAGAGCTGCATGTTCGCGAACAAAATCGCCTGTAAGAAAAAATGAGGCTTTTATGTCGTGTTTGTTTAAAACGCCAAGTACATGCTCAAAACCTTCGTAAAAGTCGTGCCCTGTAAAACAGAGATAAATGTTTTTCTGAAGTGTGTCGGTTCTTATTACAGCACCCTGCTGGTCTGTTACATTTTGGGCAACAGTTTGTTTGGCAAACAACAAGGCAACGAGCAGTATAAAAAGGCTTCTACTCATGGCTTAACCAGGTCAAAATCATGAGCAATTCCGCCGAGCCATCAAGGGTAGGTTCGTTGGTACTGTAGTCGGCCCAATCGTCCCAGTATTTAATGTGGTCGGGTTGCAGATGGGCGTATTCATCGGGTTCGGAGAGTGAAATTTGGAGCATTTTGTCGTGAATGGTTGTCCATTGCGGACCATCGACCAAACTTCCTTTTATTTTTTCTTTGTTGATTCCCCAAAATGGCATATGCACATCATCCGGAGTATCAGCATTTTCAGGAATTTCTGTGATCATACTTGTTCCCCAGGGATTTAATCCAAGCAACCAGTTTATATGATTTTGCATGAGTTGCCGATATTTTTGTGAACCTGTCATTTCTTCAAATAACATGGCTTGTGTTGCAACCGCGGCAGCAAGATTATTCGAACACCAAATAAATAAATGGCCTATTCCGTATGGGTTTTTATCTGCTTTCTTTTGAATTTGCTCCAGATTGTGTTCGTAATACTGAACCATTTCCTGTTTGTCGGTTTTTGTGCCAACCTGCCACAATGCATAATGCCCCATGTTTACAAAGGGGTACATTTCGTAATGCCTGGCGGTATCGCGTTCCATCCACGACCAGTTTCCAATGATTTTGGCATAAGTACGGGCTTCTTTCAGGAAATTTTTCTCGCCTGTTATTTTGTACAATTTTGCTGCTGCCCATTCCATATCGTCGGCCCAGGTATTTTCTTCATAACGATAGGGCGCGCCAAAACTGTTTCCCTGCTGGTAACCTTCCTGCTGCCGGCCCATGGCATAAAGCTCCTTTGCATTTTGCAGACAGGTTTCAGCAAATATCTCATAACCTTTTATCGTGCTGAAAATCTCGTACCCCAATGCGAGCGTGGCTGCCGACCGTCCGGCAAGGTTTGCAATTCCTGTTGCCTGGCTTTTGTATTTCGATAGACCCTGCGGTTTGCCCGTTGCGAAATACACTGGCCGAAACTATTTGTTCCCCAGCCATAATCGGCATTATCCTCATGCGGAAGTTTAAACCCGCGGTGGTCGCGGTCGTCAGCCACCTGGTGATAAAGTTCGTTGGGTGCAGGGTGCAGTTTTAAAATCCATTCAAGTCCCCATTTGGCTTCATCAAGTATGTCGGGTAAATTATTGGCGCCGGGCAAACCTCTTGCATCCACTTCGTCTTTAAAACTGCCGGGATTCATTTGGTAAGCCATCAGTATGCGGGCAGTTGTGTTGCTGCCTGTTATCAAATATTTAAGCTGATCGGCTGCATCGTGCCAACCGCCTGTTGCATCAATTCTTGTTGAATCGGGGCGGATTCCAAAAAAACTCAATCCGTCAAGCTGGTGGCAAAACTGTTTGGTGTGTGGATTAAAACCACAACGCTGTGTTCTTATAAAAGCTACTACATCTTCCTGCCAATCCGGATATGGCCCAATTTGAAATGTTTTGCTTTCAATCCCGCTGTCTTTTAATTCAAAATAATATTTCCCTTTTATCTTAAATTCTGAAAAGTCAACCGAGTAATAATATGAAAACGGAGACCAGGCATTGTTACTTAACCTGCAGGGATATTCGTTTGCGATTTTCCCTTTTTCATCTATCAGAAGCAAAATTGGTTTATCGAATGAAACCTTGCTTAGTAAAAGAGCGTTTTTTGGCATATCAACAGCATAGCCACCCAAATTAACCCTGATCTCTGTTTGTTGTGCAGTGGAATAAATGCTGCAAAAGCAAAATATAACTGTAGTTATTATTGGAATCAGGATACGCTTATTTTTGATCTGTTTTGTCATATACTTTTTTTTGACAATAAATATAGGTGATTTAACCGGTAGTGAAAAAACGTTGTAACTAAGGAATATTAAACAAATTAATATTTATCAAACAAAATGACGGAATTGTTTTTATTTTTTTGTTCCTCTCGGAATAAATCACTAAAATCAGTCTTATCAGTGTCCATTTTTTTTCAATATATCAGTTAAATTAATTCGCTCAAAAATATGTTAAATGATAAAAGATTGAAAATAAAAAAGTATTTTTCCAATCCTAAATCAATTTGAATTTAAACTACCCATTGATGAAATAGTCTTAGAACAAAAAACAGATATTTTAAATTTTAAACCATCAAAAAAGACGAATCCTATGGTCAAAAAACTGCTAAATTTTATGTTGTCGGGGTTACTGATTTTTTCAGTCTCACATGCAACTGCGCAACCGGGTATCTCCTTCGATAAGTATCACCCGAACAACGAAGTCAGGCAAATTCTGGAAAAACTGCAAAAGGAAAATCCCACTGCAACAAAATTACATAATATTGCTACAAGCCCGGGAGGCGAGGCAATTTATGTTTTGGAAATCGGGGCAAATCTAAAAGGAGTTCCTGCTGTTTTTGTAGGGGCCAACTTTGAGGGGAATGTTCCACTTTCAACCGAAGGCGCGTTATATTTCGCCAAAATGCTGCTTGATTCAGCCCAATACACAAAAAACCTGAAATGGTATATTTTGGCGCAACCCAATCCTGATGCGGCTTCGGGCTTTTTTGCCAAAACAAAATACAACCGCTCAGTAAATGATTTCGAAATAAACAACGATGTTGACGAAGCTGTAAATGAAGATGGTTACGATGATTTAAACAGCGACGGATACATTACACAAATGAGGGTAAAAGATTTGGAAGGAACTTATATTGTTTCGAAAAATGACCCGCGGATTATGGTTAAAGCCGATGCCACAAAAGGCGAAAAAGGCGAATACAAACTGTATGATGAAGGTATTGACAATGATAAGGACGGCCAGTACAACGAAGATGGCGAAGGTGGAATAAATGTTGGGATTGGATTTCCACACCTTTTTCCGCGCGATAAAAAAGAGGCTGGCTTGTGGTCGGGACAAACACCCGAAGTATATAATTTAATGCGGTTTATTTACGACAGGCCCGAAATTGCAATGGTTTTCACACTTGGTAATTCCGATTTCTGTATTGCACCTCCAAAAGGAGGAAGAAAAGGTGGAGCCAATTTACAGAACATCAAAATTCCCGGCCGGTATGCAAGAATGCTCGGTGCAGATCCGAACCAATCCTTTTCTATGGACGAAGTAATTGAAATGATGAAACAAAGAGTGCCCGCAGGAGTGGAGGTTACTCCATCTATGGTAGCCGGGATGCTGGGATTGGGAGCAGCAGTAAATCCGCTTGATGAAGATTTAAAATTTTACACAAAATTTTCAGAGGATTATAAAAAATACCTTGAAGCGAAAAAATTCAACACTGAAAGACTTGATGCGCCCGGCGACAAAGACGGCTCTTTTGAATTGTGGGCATATTATCATTTGGGTGTTCCGTCGTTCAGCATGAACCTTTTTACAGTGCCAAAAGTGAAAGAAGAAAAGAAAACCGGCGACAGTGCTGTTTCGCTTGAAGAAGTTGAAAAAATGAGCGCCGATGAATTTGTGGCTTTGGGCGATGAAAAAATAACTGCATTTCTGAAAGGCAACAATGCACCTGAACGTTTTACGGCAAAGGGTATCACTGAAATGATGAAATCAGGAAAGATAAGCCCGAAAAAAATGGCAGGAATGATGAAAAACAGTTCTAAAAAAGAGGGAGAACTTAGTGAAAAGGATAAAGCGCTGTTGACTTATGCAGATAAAGATCTGGAAGGCAAAGGTTTTGTGCAGTGGCAAAGTTATAAACACCCAACTTTGGGTGATGTTGAAATTGGCGGTTTTATTCCTTATCTCGAAACTACGCCAAATCCAGTTCAGATTGATTCATTGCTGCAAGCCCAACTTCCCTGGTTGCTGCAACTGTCAACAAATTTGCCGCAAATTTCGATTGCCGACGAAAAAATTACTGATCTCGGCGGAGGTATTTATAAACTGGAACTTTATATCGAAAATAAAGGTTATCTCCCCTACCCAATCGCCATGGGACAACGAAACAGCCAGCCTGCACCGGTAGTAATTATTCTTGAGGGTGAAATAAAAATTCTGGAAGGAATAAAACGAACACCACTTGGCGCGATTGGCGGTAACTCAGTTAAAAAACTAACCTGGTTAATTCAGGCGGATAAAAAATCGGAAATCACTGCCAAAATTGAATCAACTATTTTCGGAAGTACTGAAAAACAAATTAAAATCGGAGGTTAATCATGAAACAGATACTCATATTTATATTGCTTATTTCTTTTGCAATTGTTACAAAATCAGAAACAAAAGGAAAAATCGAAGTGCCACTCAGGTTCGACAGGTACTACAACTACGATGAAGTAAACGAGGCTTTGAAAGCTTTAAACAAAGCCTATCCGGAAATGACAAAACTTGAAGTGGTTGGCAAAAGTGAAGAAGGCCGCGAAATTTATGCAATCACCATCAATAACTCAAAAACTGGCGAAGCATCAGAAAAACCGGGTGTGTATGTTGATGGAAATATCCATGGAAATGAAATTCAGGCTGGCGAAGTTTGTTTGTATTACGCCAACATGTTGCTTACAAAATATGGTGAAAACGAGAAAGTTACAAAAGTTGTTGACAGAAACGCACATTATATTTTGCCTGTTGTGAATGTTGACGGGCGTTACCACTTTTTTGCCGATGCACACACACCCAGTTCCAGCCGGAGTATCAGGGTTCCTAAAGACGATGATAACGACGGGCTGTTTGATGAAGATGCCCCCGATGATTTGGATGGCGACGGAAGTATTACACAAATGCGGATAAAAGATCCCAATGGCGAATATAAGGCTGATCCGGATGATCCGCGTATTATGATTCGGGTTGAACCGGGCAAAAAAGGTGATTACACTTTGTTGGGATCGGAAGGAATCGATAATGATAATGATGGAAAATTGAATGAAGATGCTGAAGGATATTTGGACCCAAACCGCAACTGGGGAAACAACTGGATGCCCAATTATGTGCAAAGTGGCGCGGGAAATTTCCCGTTTTCAGGTGTTGGAATAAAGGCCGTGAGTGAATACATTATGAATCACCCTAATATCATCGTTGCATTTTCGTTTCACAACAGCGGTGGAATGTGGTTGCGTGTACCTTCTGATAAATCAATCATAATCGACCCGTCTGATATTGCAGCTTATGACGTTGTTGGAAAAGATGCAATTAAAATTACACCCGGTTATGTTTACCAGGCTTCGCTGGATCTTTATCCAACTTATGGTGATTCCGACGGGCAACTGTTTTTTAACTATGGAATCTATTCGTTTGTGGGCGAACTTTTTCAGCAGGAACAGCAAACCTACCGTGAAAAAACCGACAAGCCTGCACTAAAAGCTGAAGAAAGCGGGCGCAGAGGTGCAAATCCTGAAGAAGCCCGTGAACAGTTAAAATTTAACGACCATTTGGCACAAGGGGAAATGTACAAAGAATGGAAAACATACATGCATCCCACCTATGGCGAAATTGAAATTGGCGGCTGGGTGAAAATGACTTCCCGCCTACCCCAGATTTTTATGTTGCAGGAACTGGTGCACCGCAACGCATCAGTTGTTTTCCTTGCAGCGGAAAATACACCCGAAATTTCAATGGAGGTGTTTGAGGTAAAAGAAATTGGCAAAAACCTCAGCCAGGTTCGGGTACGGCTGAAAAACAAAAATGGTTTGCCAACTATGACAACCGATTCTTATAAAAACAAACTTTTTACACCCGACGTGCTAAAAGTATCAGGGGCAAAAGTTGTTGCCGGGGGAAAACTCAACGATTTCAGATTAAACAAAGTAACATACAAAGACAATAAACCTGAAATTCAATTTCTTTCCGTTCCGGGTTACGGAACAGTTGAATACCAGTTTTTGATTGAAGGAAAAGGTGAAATTACAATTGGCTATGAATCGCGGAAAGCAAATGATGTAAAGACATCCGTAAAATTATGAGAGCTGTTTAATTATTTATAAAGGGGTGTTCGTGATGGTGCGGGCGCCTTTTTTAAACTAGTAATCATGAAATCATAAATGAAAAAATTAATAGTTCTTTTTAACAAATTTGGAATCCTTTTGATGTCTGATTGTTTTTGTTATTATCATCAAAATCCCGCATCTATCGCTTCCTTATTCATGGGACGAAGCCTGGTCCTATCTTCCGGCATTAATTAAAATGGTTGAAAATGGACCAGGTTTAATTCCGGGAGCAATTCCGATTATCTATTCCAAGGGACATCCACTTTTTTATTATTTTTTAAATGCAGGTTGGATATATATTTTCTCAGTCAATATGAGCAACATTGTATTTGCCCGTATTTTCCCTTTATTGATTTCAGTTGTGCTTTTAATAGTACTTTTTTTAATTGCACGAAAACATTTTTCATTGAAGGTTGCCAATTTCTCAGTGGTACTACTTGGTGTTCAATCACTTTTTCTGGCACAAGCTTCACTTATACTGCCCGAAATGTTGCTGGCACTCTTGTTACTCCTGTCATTTCATTTTTTTGTTTCGGAGAAATTTGGATGGTATGCAATTTCTGCTTCGTTAATGGTGCTTACCAAGGAAACAGGTTTGGTTTTCGCAGGGGTATTTGGTGTGTTTTACCTTATTGAAAACAAAATATTTATTCCCCGAAAGGAGAATCTTGCAAAACTTTTTCTTCTAACAATTCCGCTTTGGGTTTTTGTGGTTCATCTTTTATTGAGTTTTTGGGCATTCAAAACTTTCTTTTTTACAGAACATTTAGACTACATTTCATTTGATTTTGTACAAATTGAACGGATAATAAAATCATCAACAGCAATTTTATTTACACGTTACGGGAGAAATGTAATATCAGGTGTTGTTGTTATTTCAGTTATAATTATTCTGTTCCGAAAAGAGAAATTTAATCACTTCAGGTTTTTGATTTTGATTGTTGCTCAAATCGTATTTTTGATCCTTTTCACTTCAATAAACTTTTATACGTACCGTTATATGTTGCCGGCTTTCCCTATTTTTATTTTGTTTAGTTCTGTTTTACTGGAACAGGCATTCAATAGACAAAAATTAATACAATACTTGTTGTTGGCAGTAATGATAACAGTGACACTTTATTTTTCGATAACAAAAAAGGGTAAAACTGATATTGACCTCGGATATGTAAGTTATTTGCCACTTCAAAAAGAAATGGTTGTTTTTTGTGAGCAACAAAACTGGTACAACAAAACTTTTGCAACAGAGTTCAATATGATTATGGCTATGCGAGATCCTTTTACAGGTTACCACACTACTTCCAAAGGTTTCAAAATACAAAGTCTTCCAACTTTCGAAAACATTGATGTTGTGATTTTAGATTCTACTGGTGAACTGACAGAATTACCAGAAAATAAGAAAGACAATTTTATTTTAGTAAAACGGTTTGAAAACAAATACGATTGGGGTGAAATTTATCTAAGAAAATAAGAAATTAACAATTCACTGCAGTTACAAAAACTGTTTTTTGGTTAAACCAATTTCAACTCAAATACATTGCAATTGAAACGCCAATAAAAGTGCCGATTACATATCCTAAAATGCCAACTAATATTGCAGGTGTTACCATTTTCTTTTGACCCAGGGAAGCTGCCATTGGAGCAGCAACTGAAGGTCCCATAATGTTTGCGGCCGATGAAACTATAACTTCGTAAACATCAAGCTTAAATAATTTGGCCAGAAAAAGCAGGAAAATAAAATGGAAAAACATGATTATCAAATAAAAACCAAGAACCGGCAAACCAACATGCAACATATCCTGAAGATTCGAAGCTGCACCAATAACTGCAAGAAATATATACATCATCCATAATCCCAGTGTAAAAGCAGTTTCTTCAAGTTTTTTAAGCGATTTTGGAAATAAGTTGGCAACAAGAACTGCAAATATTGTAATGAGCAAAATACTCAGGTTTAATTTGGTATGAATAACCTTCTCTATAACAGGCGATAAAACCGTTCCAATCGCGGCAACCAAAACGGCAATTGTTGCCGACACAGCAATGCGCTCCAAAGAAATTGTGTTTTTGATTGCTGATTCATGTTCAATACTTTCATCTTCCACTGAATCATTTTCAGGTTTTTTAAAGAATCGTGATAACAAGCCAATTGTTGGAACCATGAAGAGGAGTAAAACATAAATATTGGCAGCAAAATTATCAATGGCAACAGTTGCAGTAAAAAGTGGATTTGTACTAAAATTCAATATTTCGGCTGTGGCAACAAAGTTTACACTTCCACCGATTAACGTGGCAGCAATAACTCCGGCAGTATTTCCTGAACCGTCTCCCAAATCTATTAAATGGTAGGCCAGAAAACAGCCCAGCACAATTCCTATTGCGCCCAGAATGTATGCAATCAGCAATCTGCCACTTTCTGTTACAATTTTAATCAGGTTCGAACTAAATAGCATCAAAGGAATAGCAACAGGAATAAAATAGCTGAAAACCATGGAATATACATCAACTTTTATTTCCGGGTCGGAAGCCACAGGAATAATTCCTGACATGGAAAGAACCGACATTGAAATCATTGTAACCAAAATACCTGAAACTTTGCCAAACCATTTTTTGTGCTCAGAATAAATACCAAAAGCTGCGGCTCCAAAAACGATGGATAATAAAACTATATTATTATCCGGTGAAATAAAAGATTGCATTTTCGTATTTTAATTTTAAATATAGGCCGAATATATTGATTTACTTGATAATTCAAAAAACGTGATAAGCCAGAGAAAATGGTTGCAGTATTCTAAAAGCACCAAATTTTATTGGAATTTGATTAAAACGAGTTCAATTTCAAACCAATTAAAACAAAAAAAATCCCGGATAAATTTAACCGGGACTTTTCAATTTTATTTCGTGAGAATTTATTTTGAATAAACGTAATTTAGGTTTTCGTCCAATGGTGTCATTTTTGGCATCAACAAATGCACCAATCCTAAAATTATTAAATATGATGCACCTGCAACAAGGAATGCCCAGAAAAATCCTGTATTTCCGGCATTATCAAGTACCGAACCCAAGAATAATGTTGCTTATAATTCCAGCTACTGCACCAACCATTCCTCCAATTCCAACTACCGAAGCTGTAGCTTTTTTAGGAAAAACATCGGACGCCAGTGTGAAAATATTGGCCGACCACGCCTGGTGTCCTGCAGCACCGAGTCCAATTAAAAATACTGCCAGCCATTTGTTATCTGTTATTGCAACAAACGCAACCGGCAAAATAATCAAAGCACATATCAGCAAAGTAATTTTTCTTGCTTTATTAATCGACCATCCTTTTTTAATAAATGCACCCGATAGCCAACCTCCCAATATACTTCCGCTATCTGCAATTAAATAAATCACCAAAAACGGAAGACCCATTTCTTTAATTTTCACACCGTGTTTTTCTGCCAGAAAAATTGCCCCCCAAAACAGGTAAAACCACCAAACCGCATCAGTAACTTTTGCCAGCGAAAAAGCCCATGTTTCTTTTTTAGGCAGCACTGCAGTCCAGGGAAGTTTTTGGACATTCTCAGAAACCGAATCGCTATTGATATATTCAAGTTCTTCTTTTGACAGTTTCGGGTGATCTTCCGGCTTTTTATAGGTTTTCCACCACATAAAAACCCAAATCGCGCTTAATGCGCCGGTAATTAAAAAAGGAATCCGCCAATGCAACAACTCACCTTCACCTTTGGCACCGCCGCTCCAGTATACAATCCATCCAACCACAAAAGGTGCAGCAATTGCGCCAATACTTGTGGCAGCGTTAAATATTCCGGTTGCAAAAGCCCTGTCCTTTTTAGGGAACCATTCGGCAGTAGTTTTTATTGCAGCCGGAAAGTTACCCGATTCGCCATAACCTAGTCCAAACCGTGCTAAAAGAAATCCTATAAAGCTAAAACCACGACCGATAGTTGCGTGCATCATTCCAAAGAAACTCCACAAACCAATGGACAAAATGTAACCTTTCTTGGTTCCCAATCTGTCAATAATTCCACCCATTGTCAGCAGCCCAATAGCATAGGCAATCTGAAAAGAAATAAGAATGTTTGCATAATCCTGGTTGTCCCAACCGAACCATATTTTTAAGTCGGGCGCTAATACTGCCATTATACTCCTGTCGAAGTAGTTAATAGAAGTTGCTAAAAATAATAAAGCAAGTATCCGATACCGATACTTACCAATTTGTGTTTTTGTTTCTGTCATAAAATTTCAGGTTTTGATATTACTAGTTATGAATTTAGAATTTTATTGCGTTTCAATTTTTTTTCCGTAATGTAGTTATATTTTGTGTTTACAAAAATTTTTAAAAAGGAATTTTGCTTTTTTGAGTTATTGGATTATCATAGATTTACTCTTTTCATTTTAGGTATCATCACTTTAAACATCAGCACCCAGGCCAAAAGATAAGCAAGTCCGCAAGTTAGAAACATCACATAATATCCAATTTTTATATCACCTGCCACTTTATAGTGGTCAAGAACAAAACCGGCAAATTTTGCAATTAACATACCACCAAGTGCTCCTGCCATTCCACCAATTCCGGTTACGGAGCTAACAGCTTTCTTGGGAAACATGTCGGAAACTGTGGTGAAAATATTTGCTGACCATGCCTGGTGGGCAGCCATACCTATTCCTATTATAAAAACTGCATACCACATACTGTATTGACCTAAAGCCTGTGAAAATAAAATAGGTATTGGAAAAAAGGCATAAATTAACATAGAAGTTTTGCGCGCATTGACAACACTCCATCCCCTTTTTATTAAATTCATTGGTAATAAACCTCCGTAAATACTGCCACCCGTTGCCAGGGTATAAACTACCGCCAATGGTATGGTAACCTGCATACCTTCCAGATGATATTCAGCTTTTAAAAATGCAGGTAACCAAAATAGAAAGAACCACCAAACAGGATCAGTAAGAAACTTTCCGACAAAAAATGCCCATGTCTGCTTAAATTTCAACAAATTAATCCATGGAACTTTAATCAGAATTTCTTCTGCGTCTCCTTTTTCATCTTCATCACTATGAATGTAATCAAATTCGGCTTTTAAAAGTTTTTTATGTTTTGCAGGAGTTTCATAAATAAGGAACCAAAAAACCAACCAAACTAAACCAATAGCTCCGGTTATGACAAATGCTTCCTGCCATCCCCAGGTTACTACAATCCAAGGTACAACCAAGGGAGCCAAAATTGCTCCGACATTTGTTCCCGAATTAAATATGCCAGTTGCAAGTGCCCGTTCTTTTTTAGGAAACCACTCAGCAACAGTTTTTACTGCTGCCGGAAAATTCCCTGATTCGCTGACACCAAGAAATCCGCGCCATACAGCAAATCCCAATGTACTCTTTGCTGTTGCATGCAGAATTGCAGCAATACTCCAAACAAAAAGAGACAGTGCATAACCTAGTTTCGTGCCTATTTTGTCAATTATGTAACTTACACCCAACATACTAAACGCATAACACATTTGAAAAACAAAAATTATATTGGCATAATCCGTCTCCGTCCAGTTAAACTCTACCTCAAGATATGGTTTCAGTAATCCTATTACCTGTCGGTCGAGGTAATTTACTGTGGTTGCAAAAAATACAAGTGAAAGAATTGTCCAGCGATATTTTCCCACTTGTTGGTTTAGTTTATTCATCGGTTTTGTTATGGATTTATTGTTGATATTTCCTGATTATCGCCAATGTATCAGAACATTTCTGTGTAATAAAACCGTAGTTTTTATTCTCCAACACTTCTTTGGGGAATAGTTGGGACCCCATCCCCACACAGGTTACTCCGGACTGAAACCATGCCTTCAAATTTTCTTCTGTTGGCGTAACACCGCCTGTAGGCATAATACTTGCCCAAGGCATGGGGCCTAAGAACAGCTTTTACAAACTCTGGTCCGCCAACCTGCTGACCGGGGAAAATTTTTACAACTTCGGCACCTAGTTCGTGAGCCCTGTTTATTTCGGTTACTGAACCGCATCCGGGGCTCCATGAAACTTTCCGTTTGTTGCAAACCCTGGCTGTACCTTCGTCAATTACCGGGGAAACAATAAAATTAGCGCCAAGTGCAAGATACATTGCAGCGGTTCCTTCATCGATTACTGAACCAACACCCATAATCATTTCAGGACAATTCTCGATTGTCCATTTATTGAGTTCGGCAAAAACAAGGGTTGCAAAATCACCCCGGTTGGTAAATTCAAAAACGCGGGCTCCTCCGTCGTAGCAAGCTTTCACAACTTCTTTGCAAACTTCTGCATCTTTATGATAGAACACAGGAACCATTCCTGTTTCTTTCATTTTAAGTGCTACTTGTATTCTTGTAAATTTTGCCATATTAAAAGCCCCCTCTGACTCCCCCGAGGGGGAGAACCGGCGGAGCAACCGGTTTTCTATAATATTAAAAAAAAAATCGTTAAGCCCTTCCTGTGGAGGGATTTAAGAAGGCCTCTTTTCCTATCTCCCCTCCTGAGGAGGGGTCGGGGGAGGCTTTCCTATCTCGCTACCCTGCCTGAAGCATCACCGCCCATCAGTTTTTCAACTTCGTCAACCGTTACCTGGTTGTAATCTCCATAAATTGTATGTTTCAGACAGGAGGCTGCAACAGCAAAATTCAAAGCTTTTTGGTCATCATTTTCGTATGTTAGCAAGCCATAAATCAGTCCACCCATAAACGAATCGCCCCCACCTACACGGTCAACAATGTGTGTAATCTGGTAAGTTGGCGAGCCATAAAGCTTTCCTCCATCCCAAAGCACACCAGCCCAGCTGTTGTGGTTCGCATTGGTTGAGCCACGCAAAGTAGTAATTACCTTTTTGCATCGTGGGAATTTTTTCATAATTTGCTGAGATACCGATTGATAAGCAACAGCTTCAACATGTCCGCCTGTTACATTTACGCCTTCAGGTTTTATTCCCAAAACCATTTCAGCATCTTCCTCATTTCCCAGAATAATATCAGTTCCGCGAATCAATTCAGGCATCACTTCACCAGCTTTTTTTCCATATTTCCAAAGGTTTTTGCGGAAATTCAAATCACAGGAAACAGTTATGCCTAATTCATTGGCTTTAGTTATTGCTTCCTGACAAATATCCGCCGCACTTTGAGAAATGGCAGGTGTAATGCCTGTCCAATGAAACCAGTTAGCCCCTTTAAACACTTTATGCCAGTCAATCATTCCCGGTTGAATTTCTGAAATCGCTGAATGTGCCCGATCATAAACTACTTTACTACCACGACTTACAGCCCCAGTTTCAAGAAAATATATGCCAAGACGCTCACCGCCCCATACTATATTTTCTACGCCAACACCATACTTCCGCAAATCCATCATACACGCCTGACCTAAATCGTTTTTCGGAAGACGAGTAACATAATCGACAGGAATACCAAAGTTGGCAAGGGACACGGCAACATTTGCTTCTCCACCGCCAAATGTGGCATTCAGCGTATTGCTCTGCGAAAATCGTAAATAATCAGGAGTTGAAAGCCTCAACATTATTTCACCAAAAGTGACAACTTTTTTCATAGAAAATTAAAAATTAGAAAATTAGAAATTGAAATATGCTTTTGCATTATTGAAACAGATATTCTCAACCATTTGGCCGACTAATTTCATATCATTCGGAATTTCACCATTTTCAATATCATCTCCTAAAATATTGCAAAGCGTGCGGCGGAAATACTCATGCCTTGTATAGGATAAGAAACTTCTTGAATCTGTAAGCATTCCAACAAAACGACTCAATAATCCAAGATTGGAAAGTGCATTTATTTGTTTTTCCATTCCGTCTTTTTGGTCGAGAAACCACCAGCCAGAACCAAACTGCATTTTTCCCGGTACTGAACCGTCCTGAAAATTACCGATCATTGTTCCGATTAACTCGTTATCACGTGGATTCAAATTGTACAATACAGTTTTGGAGAGTCTGTTATTCATATCAAGTCTGTCGAGCAATTTCGATAATGGTTTTGCTATTTCGAAGTCACCGATTGAATCCAATCCGACATCAGCACCCAATTTATTGAAAAGTCTTGTGCTGTTGTTGCGAAGGGCCCCAATATGAAACTGTTGTGTCCATCCCCGCGAATGATCCATGATGCCAAATTCATACAACATAGCAGATTTAAATTTCAGAATTTCAGCTTGCGACAATTCTGCCCCACCTCTAATTTTAGAGAAAATATTCTCAATTTCTTCGTTTGTATAATCTTCAGCTATGGCAGTTTCCAAACCATGATCCGATAAACGGCAGCCATTTTCGTGGAAAAACTGGTGGCGTTTGTCTAAAGCAGCCAACAATCCGGAGAAAGAAGTGATTTTCAAATCGGCTACTGCAGCAAGTTTGTCAATGTATTCATTATATGTTGCTGTATTTTCCACTGCCATTGCCTTGTCGGGACGCCATGCAGGAAGCACAGCAACTTCAAATCCATCAGCTTTTATTTTCCGGTGGTGTTCCAATGAATCAATCGGATCATCGGTAGTGCAAATGGTATGCACATTTGCCATTCTTATAATTCCGCGAACCGAATAATCGGGAGTATTTAATTTGGCATTGCATTCATCCCATATTTCCTTGGCAGTTTCAGGACTCAATATTTTATCAATACCAAAGAATTTTTTTAATTCGAGGTGAGTCCAATGGAAAAGTGGATTGCGCAAAGTATAAGGAACAGTTTCTGCCCATTTTTCGAATTTTTCCCAATCGGATGCATTACCTGTGCAATACTTTTCGTCAACACCATTTGTGCGCATTGCACGCCATTTGTAGTGGTCGCCGTATAACCAGATCTGGGTTATGTTTTCAAACCGCACATCATCGGCAATCTGTTGTGGATTTATATGACAGTGATAGTCGAAAATGGGCATTTTTGCCGCATGTTTATGATATAATTCCTTTGCTGTTTCTGTATGCAAAAGGAAATCTTTGTCCATAAAAGCTTTCATATTTATTTGATTTACTATTTTCTTATTTACGATTTACGATTTCATTAAAATCAAAAGAAGGTTGCTAAATCGCCAATACCCTAATGGTCAATTTGATTTACTATTTTCTTATTTACTATTTAATTTAAATTAAAAGAAAATTGCTAAATCTCTAATACCCAAATGGTCAATTTGATTTACAATTTTCTTTTATACTATATACGATTCCATATTAATCTTACAACAAATGGTAATATCGTAAATAGCTAAATCGTAAATAACCTTTTTAAGTGGCGGTCGTAAATATTTTCTTCCACACACCCGCCAACTACATCAGCATATTTTTTTAACAGTCCTGTATATTTCTCTTCCATTTCAGCTGCAACTTTATATCCAACATGAATTAATTGTCGGAAGTTTGGATTGTAATCCGTATGCCCCGGAATGTGGCGCAAAGTATTTCCATATTTTTCTCCACTCCATCCATTTACTTCATCAGGTGTTGGCAACTGTGCATCATCAATATCTATCACATCGGCATAAGGAGCGCAAAGTTCTTCTTTTCTTTCAAGCGCTTTTGTGTAAATTTCTTTGGCAACAGAAAGTCCTTCATCACCTGAAATTGCAAGTCCGATAACCTCTTCAAGCCATGTTGTACCGGCAGTTTTCACATGAATTCCTTTGTTGTGTTTTTTAATGATTTCGGCCATTACCGGATAAATGGTAAATTTATCAGAGCCAGAATGTACGCTCAGCTTTAAATCATCGGGCAATCCAAATTCGCTTATTGCAAAATCGATAACAAAAACATCCTGCTCGAATTCTTTGGCAAATTGAGCCACATCGCCCACGTAATCAACACCTTTATTAAATCGTCCGGTAAATTTTGGTGCAATTGTTTGAACAGGTATTTTTTCATCTGCAATCATTTTCAAAATAAAAAACATGTCAACAGGAGTTTGTGGTGTTTCCACTTCGTCCATAGAAACCTCTGTAACAAAATTACCTACTCCTTTGGCGGCTACAATATGCCTGTATATTTTTCCCGCTTCTTTAACTGCTGCAAGATAATTTCCTGCAACCGATTTTAACAATTTTTCAGTTACCACAATCGGTTCTTCAATTCCGGGAATTTCGACTTTATCACCCAATACTTCGCACATTTCGATAAATTCTTCAACATCGGCGGCCGGCGATTCATTTCCAATATACATGGCTACATCCAAAGTAAAAAAATCAGCATGATCAATAAACCTGTCAACATTTGACAGGTTTATGTGGTCGGCATCCACACAATAGGTACCCTCCCACTCTAAAACACGAACTGCTTCATCAGCTTCCGCGCGTGTTCCTTCGGGTTCGGAATGAACTATATTATGTTCCCTGTTTGATTTGTTCCAAACCGGTGTAACATCAACTCCATTTTCCTTTGCTTTGATAATTGCTTTTAACTGAGCTTTTCCCTCATGGTTAAAGCGATCTCCTATTCCCAAACTATATTTTCCTAATTTCATTTTATGATTTTTATTAATTCTTCCTGTTGAAAAAATATTTTCCGTGTACGAACACGAAAGTATTGATATATTTTAAACTTACAAAACCAATTTTGCTGTTATGCAATATTAAAATCAATTTAAAATATAGAAATAACACCGTAAAAACCAACGCAAAAAATAACTATACAACTGATCCATAAAGCGATATCATAAAATTTTGTGGATTCAAGTCCATATTGTTTTTGTCTGTATCGAAAATGAAGTCCTGCATATACAATTATCAAAAGCATGATAAAAGTTATGATACCACCAATAGTAACCATCAACACAGGTGATTTAACAATAAACAAAGCGATTAACCACAGAAGCGGAAAAATCCATGCTAATACAGCAACTGTATTTTTTCGTTGTTTGCGGTTGAAAAAGTCTATCCAGCCAAGCTGGCCAAACAAGTCGGAAAATATTCGGGTACGGGCAGCAAGCGCTGAAAAAAGAGTTGAAAAAAGTACTATAAATGAACCAAAAAGAAAAAATCCTTTTGCCCAAACACCATAAGAATCAGTGTACATTTTGGACAGAGTTTCAATCATGCCAAAGCCATCGGGGATTTCTCCCCGTTTAAAAAGAACCGCGGCACCCAGCAAATAAAAAGCTGCGGTAACCAATGTGTAAATCACCATTGACAAAACAGCATCAAGGTTCATCACTTTTATCCAGCCTTTGGCACGTTGCCGCCATACATCAGTATTTTCATATGGTCCGGTAAATCTTGCATAACCTTTTTCGAGACACCAGTAACTGTAAGCCACAATTTCGTCGCCACCAACACCTGTTAATCCAAAAGCAGCGATGGCAAATCCAACTGCTGCTTTGGGCAGTTTGAATCCAAAACCTTCCAATATGTGATTTCCTGAGATGGCATATTCAGTTTCCTGAAGTAAAAAAACCGCAGCAATAGTGAATATGGTAAAAATCAACATCATCACAACCGAGGTTTTTTCGATGAAAAAGTAATATCCTTTTGAGATCATGGATGCAACAACAACCGCAGTAAAAATGGCAAACCAGGTGATGCTGATTGAAGGGAAAGCCATATTCAAAGTAATGGCAACTCCTCCAATTATTCCTCCCAATTGCAGCGGTTTGAACAACCACAGAAACAACCAGGTCCACAAACTCCAGTTGGCATTTATTTTTCCGAACCGTGGTCCGCCCAAACGGTTGAGCGATATAAAAACAGTTTCTCCGGTGCGGATTGCCTGTTTCCCAAATTCAAGTTGAATGGCAACTTTAACAGCGCAACTAACAATTATTACCCAAAAAGTAACAAATCCTGCTTTTGCACCAAGTGTTGTTGTTGAAATCAATTCGCCTGACCCAACAATTGATGCCGACAAAATAAAACCCGGACCTAAATATTTAAGTTTTCCTAAAAATGTTGTAGGGGCAGGTTTTGCCGCTTCGCTGGTTAATATGTATGGATCGCTTTTCAAATTATTATTGATTAGTTATTATCGATTAGTTGATTCTGGATTTTGGATTTTGGAAATTGAAACCCTCAACCTGCAACGTTTAACCCGTAAACCGCAACTAACTCAAATCCAGCAACACTTTCAGGTATTTTTCAGGCGAATTATTTAACAATTCAAATGCTTTTTGAATCTCAGAACCATGCATGGTTTTTGAAATAAGAGCATCTGGTTTTAAATTACCGGCGTTTAAATGTTCAATTACTTCAGAGAATTCGCCATCACTAACACGCGATGTAATTATTTGTCCTTCTTTCCAGATTAATTCCTTGAAAACAACAGGCGAAGGGTCATCACCCAAACCCAATACACAAACTTTTCCACCACCGCGTAAACTTTGAATACAACTGCGTACAGGGGTAAATACACCTTCAATTTCATGTGCATGACCAACTGCCTCAAAAGCAATATCAACACCTTTTCCATCTGTATATCGTTTAATTGCCTCCACCGGATTTTCCTTTTCCGGATTGATGGCAATTACATTTTCGTTGTGCTTTACTGCTATTTCAAGTCTGTTTTCAAGAGGATCTACAATAAAAACAGTGCCTTTGGTTTTTGTACGGGCTGCCTGCAAAATTACCTGCCCTACTCTTCCCGCGCCCCAAATGGCAAGTATATCACCCTCTTTGGTTTCTGCCCTGCGATTGGCATGAAAACCGATACCGTATATTTCAACAAGTGCAACATGTTCGTCGGGAGTGTTTGCCGCAGCTTTAAAAAGCATGTGTGGCGGAACAGAAATATATTGTGCAAAACCACCATCCAAATCAACACCCAGCAGCTTTAATTTTGTGCAGGCAGGGTAATGTTTCCGCTGGCAGGCAGGACATTCATTCGCACCAGATAATTGGGTCAACCGCTACTTTATCGTCAACAGCAAAACCTGTTACGCCTTCTCCGATTTCAGCAACAATTCCTGCAAATTCATGACCCGGAATAAATGGCACCTGTGTACGTGGATGAAAATCGCCAGGAAATATATGCATATCAGTACCGCAAATACTGGCAAATTTAATATGAACCAAAACTTCACCGGGTTTAACTTTGGGTGTTGGTACATCTTTCCACACAAAATGATTATAGGTTTCAAGAACGGCTGCTTTCATAATTTCAGTTTTATTTTATAATCCTCCAAAATACACTTAAAAAATATGTTTCCAAATTACATGTTAAAATCTTTATCATAACATCGGCCCTGTTTTCAAAAATACATATCATACAATTACCATAATTTTAAATTACTTCTGAACCAAAAAAATAGTGTTTTCCATTTTCTTTCAAATTAAAAAAGAGATGAAAACAAGATGCCTGTAACGTTTTAAAAATAATTGCGTCATAAGTTTTTAAGGTAATTATTCTATGATAGATAGAATTCAAAGTCAAAAAGATTATGATTAAAAATGTTTTAAAATATAGCTTGCGTTCACTGAAAAAGCAAAAGGGGTATGTTTTTATAAATATTCTGGGGTTGTCAATTGGAATTGCCTGTAGTTTAATAATTACCCTTTTTGTTATTCACCAGCTTAGTTACGATAATTATCATAAGAAAAAGGACAGGATTTACAGATTGGTGCTTGATGGTAAAATTGGTGAACAGGAAGTTTTGGCTTCATACACGGCACCCATTATCGGACCAACTTTACAAAATGATTTACCTGAAGTGGAAAGCTTTTGCCGCATGAATACCTTTGGTGAAACTGTTGTGAAACAAGAGGACAATATTTTTATTATCAAGGACTTTGCAGAAGTTGACTCTTCTTTTTTTAGCTTTTTTTCAATACCACTTTTAAAAGGTGATGTGAAAAATGTATTGAATTCTCCAAATTCAATGGTATTATCTGAATCGACTGTTAAAATAATTTTCGGAGACGAAGATCCAATCAATAAATTACTCAAAATAGGAACAGGAACCGATGTTTACAAAGTTACAGGAGTTATGGCCGACACACGGGAGAATACACATTTTAAGGTTGATGTTTTAACATCATTTATGACAAATCCCAGGTCAAAAGATCCGGAATGGCTTAACAATAGTTTCGAAACTTATATATTATTAAAACCCAATACAAAACCAACAACTGTTAATGCGAAATTTCCTGCAATAATTGAAAAATATGTTGGCCCAAGAGTATTAGACCTATTCGGCACTTCGTTAAGAGAATTTTTGGCCAGTGGAAACAGGTACAAATATTACCTGCAACCGGTAACAAAAATACACCTCGATCCTAAAGTAGAACACGAAGTAAAACCGGCAACCGATCCTAAATATCTCTGGATTTTCAGCAGTATTGCAGTTCTGATAATTGTAATTGCTTCCATAAACTTTATGAATCTTTCAACAGCACAAGCAACTAAAAGGGCAAAGGAAGTTGGAATAAAAAAAGCCAGCGGTTCCTCAAGATGGAACTTAATCAGTCAGTTTTTAACCGATTCAACTATCATTTCATTTCTGGCGCTGTTACTGGCAATTATCATTGTTTTATTTGCTCTTCCCGGTTTTAACAATCTGTTGGATTCTAAGGTGAAGCTGAGTTTGTTCAGCAATTGGTTTACAATTCCGGCACTTATTGTTTTTTCATTAATTATAGGAATTCTCGCCGGAGCTTATCCTGCGTTTTACCTTTCTTCATTTAGTCCACAGGTTGTGTTAAGGGGAAAAGTAAGAGATGGCATAAAAAATGGGAATCTAAGGAGTATTCTTGTTACTGTGCAGTTTTTAATATCCATTGTTCTGATTGTTGGCACAATGATAATGTACAGGCAGCTACAATTTATGCTAAATAAAGACTTGGGATTCAATAAGGAACAACTGTTGGTTATCAGGCAGGCTGGTGCAATTGGCGACAAAGTAAAAACTTTTAAAGAGGAGTTGCTTAAAATTCCCGGCATTTCTTCTGTTTCGGCTTCAACGGCAATCCCCGGACATAACAACAATAACAATGGTTACATGATGGAAGGCAGAACAGCTGAAACATTGCTGATGCAAACAAACTATGTTGACTATGACTATTTTAAAACCTATCAGATTAAACTGGCGGATGGCCGGTTTTTTGATAAATCATTTGGAAGCGACCAGCAAGGTTGTGTGATTAACCGGCAAACCATAAATGAATATGGGATTACCGACTTCAATACTACCCGGTTTATTGTAAAAGATGACAAGAATGAGAACCAGTATATTCCAATAATCGGAGTAAGTGAAAATTTTAATTTTATGTCATTACAAAACCGAATAAACCCATACATAATGCGTTTCAAAACCGATGGAAATAACTTTGGTTATATCAGTGTAAAATTTGAAACAAACGCATCCAACGCAACGATAGAAAAGATTGAAACCGTATGGAAAAAATTTGCATCTAATAATCCGCTTCAATATTTTTTTCTTGATAAGGATTTTTCGGAAATGTATAAGACAGAAAGGCAAAATGCACAGCTGTCCGTTCTTTTTGCAATTCTTGGAATTTTTATTGCAGCACTTGGATTGTTTGGATTAACTTCATTCACCGTAGAACAACGAACAAAAGAAGTGGGCGTTAGAAAATCAATGGGTGCGTCAAATACAAGTATTTTATATTTAATATCAAAAGAAATTATTGCACTGGTGTGCATATCAACACTTATTGCCTGGCCAATAATTTATTTTGCTGCTAAAAGCTGGTTAAAAAGTTATTACTACCGAATTGATCTTCAGATTTGGGAATTTGTATATTGGTTTTTTAATTGCAATGTCGATAGCATTAATTACAATTAGTTACCGAACCATAAAATCGATGCAGATAAATCCGGCGCAAACCCTCAGATATGAATGATTCAGGATATAAGTTGGTGAATGGCTTTCAGTAATTTATTTACATCTCCCTCGCGGCAATCAATGTAGCTGTAAATTCCCATTATGAGCGGCAAATCATGTTTATACAAATATATGGTTTGAATTACCGAAGTTTTTAAGTTGTATTCAAGTAATTTGGCGCACTGAAATTCATCCCAGCAAACTGGAGAATTATCATAATCAGGTGACAGGAAAACCAATACTTTTTTTGAATTCTTAATAGTCTCTGAAATTTGTTTTAACCACAAACTTCCGGGTGGAATTGAATCTTTGTCGTAAAACACATTGATTTTATTATCCGTTTTTTTCAGTTGTTCAACAAACTTATTGATCAGTTCAGAATGTGTATGGGCGTAACTGATAAAGAAGTCATAATTTTTCTTTTTTTCTGAAACGTAAAGGGGACACTGTTTTCGGTTTGGCGACATTTATTTCCTCTGATGAAATATCATCTGTCATTTCATCATCAGTAGAAGTAGGAATTCTGAAACTAATGTTTTCATTCCCGATTATCCCCCTGATAATAGCTCTTTTTGGTGCTCTTAATTGAAATTCAGTATCCTCTTTTTCCAGTATGGAGGATTCATAATCCTGCTTCATTTTTTTGAATCCAGGAAGACCATTTTCAACTTGTTCATCAGAATAAAGAACGAGTTTAATGGATTTTAGCGGCAACCCGTTTTCCAACCAAAATATGGCAGCTTCAACAATTGCCGGAAGAATTTTTTCCAGCGCCACTTTTTGATTTCCGCTTGCAACTACAGGTAATGCAATTACATTGTTCTGCTTTTCAAAAGCGAAGGTATTTATACACCTGAAAATATTTCCTACAACTGCTTTATCTTCATATGCTTTGGCACCGGGTTCAAAACAAAGAATTTGTTTAAAATTAAATTGTTTCTGTTGTTCAGTATTAATTGGTTTCGACAACCAGCAACCCAGTTGAGCCCGTAAATCGATTTCTTTATCCTTTGCCATTTCCCCTACTACAATACCTTTATCGTAAAGTGCTGCCATAAGTGTTTTTGGAATGGGATTATAATTATTCGGAAATGCCGATACCACCAATATATCTGCGGCATGTTCAGGTGGTATTGCTGTAAGATCGCCCTGTAACAATTGAATTGCTGCATCATTTTGTTCCCTGTTTATGGTAATCTGAGAAAGTAGTTTCATTATGTTTCTTGTTAGTATATATAAAGTTTGATTTAATCATGATAGTCATATCAGGTTAAAATTAAAGTATTTATTGCACAATGTCAATAGTCTCATCGATTTTAACTTGAATCCGAACCCAGTTTTGCACAGTATGAACATTTTCCCCCAAAATATTCATAATCATGCCATCAAAATTTTTACTCTTTTTAGCTCATAAAACAGGATTGTCTGCTAAAATTCCAAATTCTGTACCTGTAGGGTTGCCTGAAAGTTTTTTTGAAAACATGTGAAGTAAAAGGTCATAGGTTTTAAGTCAATTCATACAATTCAATTTAAAATGATCACATTAACCCTATGCCGGACACCATAAAAAGCAATTATAAAAATGAGGTATTTTCGGTTATCATATTTTTAAATTTCATAGTAAACTCACTATTTGCTGTATATTTTATTAAATTGCTGAAGAAAAAATCACACCTGTAAATGAAAAAAATAAGTTCATATTTTTTAATGATATCTTGCTTTTTCGCTTCACTGTCATGTATGCAATCTGAAAAAATAAACTCAAACCCAATGCTTTTTGGCGATACTACCCGACGCGGAATACCATTTTCGAAAGACCCGCATGTTATAAAATTTAAGGGTGAATATCTTATGTATTATTCAATCCCGCCTGTAGAAAACAACAAGGACCCGATGAACGGTTGGGGAATTGGGATTGCAAAAAGTAGTGAATTTAATAATTGGCAAACTATTAGCGCCATTTCCCCTTTTGGCGAATATGATAAAAAGGGATTGTGCGCTCCATGTGCTTTAGTCATTGATGGCAAGGTGAACCTCTTTTTTCAAACCTACGGAAATGGTAAAAACGATGCAATCTGCCACGCAGTTTCTACTGATGGAGTTCATTTTGAAGCCAATCCGACAAACCCGATTTTTCATCCAACTGGCGACTGGACAAGCGGTCGTGCCATTGATGCCGAAGTGATAAAATTCAAAGACAAATATTTCCTCTATTTTGCCACACGCGACACGGCAATGCAAATTCAAATACAAGGTGTGGCAAGTGCACCCGCAAACACAAACTTCAACCGTGAAGACTGGATTCAACTGACCGATGAACCAATTCTTGTACCAAAATATCCCTGGGAAGGAGAATGTGTTGAAGGTGCTTCAGTAATCCAGCGCGGAGATATTTTGTATATGTTTTATGCCGGTGCCTACAACAATGCACCGCAACAGGTTGGAATAGCAAAAAGTACTGACGGGATAAAATGGGAACGCCTCAGCAACAAACCATTTTTAACCAACGGTGACCCTGGCTCATGGAATGCCTGTGAATCAGGTCATCCTCATATTTTTTTAGATGAAGATGGTCGGACTTACCTGTTTTTTCAAGGGAACAACGACTTTGGCAAAACCTGGCAAATCTCTAAAAAAGAAATAACTTGGGATGAAAACGGACCGAAATTGAAATAACATTTAGTTTTATAAACGCTGACAGGCTTTTGAACGCTGTCAGGTTTGCAGTAAGCATGGATTTGTCAGCGTGCTTGCAACTGACAACGTCAAAAAACGATAAAAATAATTTTGAAACCAATACAACATGAAATTCAAAAACCTAATTCTACCGGCTTTCACACTTCTGCTTTTCGTTTTTTCCTCATGCAACCAAAAACAAAAAACCGGCGAAATGGCAACCACTGTTTTACGACCCGATTTAACAACTGAAAATAGTTTTTACCCCGGTAATCGTGCGCCTCTGCAACCTGCGAATTTTATTAAACTCCCAATGGGAAGCATTCAACCTGAAGGCTGGATATTAAAATTGCTTGAACTGCAAAAAGACGGTTTATGCGGTCATCTCGGCGAAATTAGTGCCTGGCTCGAAAAAAAAGATAATGCATGGCTTTCTGAAGGTGGTGATCATGGCTGGGAAGAAGTACCTTACTGGTTGCGAGGCTATTCCGATATGGCGTTTATTTTTAATGATCCTGAAATGAAAAAGGAAGCAATGGTTTGGATTGAGGCAATTATTGCAAGCCAAAAAGAAAATGGTTGGTTTGGCCCTGTTTACATTGCACGCGGTACCGACAAGTTGGATTTCTGGTCGAATATGATTGTGCTTTTTACACTTCAAAATTATTACGAATATACCGGCGATGAACGGGTAATTGAACTTATGACAAAGTACTTCAAGTTTGAACTTTCCGTTCCCGATGAGGATTTCCTGAAAAGCTACTGGCAAAACAGTCGTGGCGGCGACAATTTGTACAGCGTTTACTGGCTGTACAACCGAACGGGTGAACCTTGGTTGCTCGAACTGGCAGAAAAAATCCACCGCAACACTGCCGACTGGACCCAAAAATCAAGCTTGCCAAACTGGCACAATGTGAATATCGCCCAATGTTTTCGCGAACCGGCAACATGGTTTATGCAAACCGGAGATTCGGCGCACCTCAATGCAACTTACAACGATTATTATTTAATCCGCCGCACTTTTGGGCAGGTTCCTGGCGGAATGTTTGGTTCCGATGAAAACTCACGCATGGGTTTTATTGATCCGCGACAGGGAACTGAAACCTGTGGTTTTGCAGAACAAATGACTTCTGACGGCATATTGACACGCATTACAGGTGACCCTCTCTGGGCCGACAATTGCGAAGATGTGCTGTTCAACAGTTTCACTGCTGCCTTTACCACCGATATGAAATCATTGCGTTATATTACTTGTCCGAACGGTGTTACAGCTGATGCTGAAAACCATAGTCCGGGCATTGACAACCGCGGCCCATTTCTTACAATGAACCCGTTCAGTAGTCGCTGTTGTCAGCACAATCACGGGCATGCATTGCCCTACTATTTGCAAAATCTTGTTATGGCGAGCAACGACAACGGGTTGGCGGCCATTATGTATAATTCATGCCTTACCAAAGCGAAAGTGGGCAACGGAACTGAAATTACACTGATTGAAGAAACAAATTATCCTTATGAAGAACAAATCCGTTTTACGTTGGAAACATCTCAAAATGTGAAATTTCCACTTTATTTTCGTGTTCCCGGCTGGTGTAAAAATGCAAACATTCAACTCAATGGGAAAGACTTGAATGTGGCAGCCAATGCAGGAAAATACATCCGCATCGAACGCGAATGGACCAACGGCGATAAATTGATCTTGAACCTGCCAATGGAATTGGGTGTTCGTACGTGGCAAGTTAATCAGAACAGCGTTTCGGTTGATTACGGACCTTTAACATTCTCTTTAAAAATAGAAGAGGAATACAAAAAAATCAACAGCATTGAATCGGCAATCGGCGACTCAAAATGGCAGGAAGATGCCGATGCTGAAAAATGGCCTGCTTTTACAATCGAACCCAAAAGTGCGTGGAATTATGGTTTGATTATCGATAATGACAATCCTGCCAATTCATTTCAGCTGGTTAAAAAAGAATGGCCAACTGATAGTTATCCGTTTTCGCCGGAAAACACTCCAATTGAACTCAAAGCCACAGGCCGCCGCATCCCGCAATGGGGCATCGATAAATATGGTCTTGTTGACGTTCAGCCACTTTATCCTGTTAAAAGCAATGAACCTGTTGAAGAAATCACGCTGATTCCTATGGGAGCAGCGCGTTTGAGAATTTCTGCCTTTCCAGTTTTTAAATCAAATAAAATCAAAACATTATGAAAAATCTTGTATTATTATGCGCTATCTGTTTATATGCAGTTACTTCGTTTTCGCAATCAAAATTCAATGGGTTGGAAATGAATATGGGTAATTTATACCGCACTTCCGATGCAAAAACCCGCTCTATCAGCCCCGAAAATTTCACAGGAGAAAAGGGTAAAGGCGGAATGGCTACTTTGGATGACAAAGATATCCGTAACAAAGCCAATGCCGCCAATGCTGCGCGAGATCTGGGTCAGGGTTGGAAAGTTAACCCATTCATCATCATCAAATCCGGTGAAACTTTTACCTTGGCTGAAATTGACGGTCCGGGAGCTATCCAGCATATTTGGATGACACCGACAGGCAATTGGAAATTCTCGATTATCCGAATGTATTGGGACGATGAAAAGGAACCTTCTGTAGAATGCCCTATTGGCGATTTTTTTGCCATGGGATGGAATGAATATGCACAGTTAAATTCACTGGCGATTTGTGTAAATCCCGGTAGTGCTTTCAATTGTTACTGGGCGATGCCATTTCATAAAAAATGCCGGATTACAATGGAAAATATCAACGATAAAGATGAAATGAGGCTCTACTATCAAATCGATTATACATTGACTGATGTTCCAGATGATGCAGCATATTTTCATGCACAGTACCGCAGGTCTAACCCAAATGAATCTTCTGTTTATACAATCCTCGACAATGTGAAAGGCAAAGGACAGTTTGTAGGTGTTTACATGGCATGGGGTGTAAACAACAACGGTTGGTGGGGCGAAGGCGAAATTAAATTCTTCATAGATGGCGACTCTGAATTTCCTACCATTTGCGGCACCGGAACTGAAGACTATTTCTGCGGATCATATAACTTTGACAGAGAAGGTCAATACAAGGAATTTTGCACCCCATATTCTGGTTTACACCAGGTAATCAAACCTGATGGTGCTTATCGCTCGCAGCAACGTTTTGGTTTATACCGCTGGCATATTTTAGATCCCATTCGTTTCGACAAAGATTTGAAAATAACGATCCAGGATTTGGGCTGGCGGCACGGAGGTAGATATTTGCCACAGAAATCTGACATTTCATCTGTAGCTTTCTGGTATCAAACAAATCCGCATGGCAAGTTTCCGACGTTGCCAAAATGGGAAGAAATTGAAGTAAACTGATATGCTGTTAAAATTTTTTCTATTCTTACTTTTACCCCTTTTGCTGTGTAGCAAAACAGAGGATATAAATAAAGTACAAGTAACATCATCCTTTCAAAATCCGCTTTGGGACGGTGCTGACCCGTGGATGATAAAGCACGGAGATGAGTATATTTACTGCCGATCTTCCAATAATTCAATCATAGTTTCGCGCTCAAAATACATTACAAAAATGGGTGAGTTAAAACAAATATGGAGTGCACCGGCTACAGGTTGGAACAGCGCTTGTGTTTGGGCGCCCGAAATTCATTTTGTGGATGGACACTGGTATGTTTATTATGCGGCAGGTAAATCCGGGCCGCCATTTATCCACCAGCGAACGGGCGTTTTGCGCTCAAAAACAAACGATGTTTTTAGCGGATATGAGGACATGGGAATGCTGAATACAGGCGATTTTCCTGATGATTTATCGAAAAATGTATGGGCAATCGACATGACAATACTTGAACACAAAGGAAAACTATTTGCCATTTGGTCGGGCTGGAAAGAGCAGCGGGAAACTGATGCAACCCCGCAACATTTGTACATTCAGGAAATGGAAAATCCATACACTTTGAAAGGTAAACGTGTGTTGTTGTCTTCTCCTGAAGAAAGCTGGGAAACAGGCGGTCCGTTAAATTTGAACGAAGGTCCGGAAATCCTCAAAAATGGCGAGCATGTTTTTATAGTTTACTCCTGCCGCGAATCGTGGCTGGTGGACTATCGCCAGGGAATGCTGGAACTGAACAATCTAAACGGCAGTTTGCTTGATCCAAAAAACTGGACTAAAAAGGGTCCTGTTTTTCAAGGAAATTCGCAGGTTTATGGTGTTGGCCACTGTTCGTTTGTAAAATCGCCCGACAACCGTGAGAATTGGATAATTTATCATTCAAAAAAATCAAGCGAACCAGGCTGGAACAGAGATGTGCGTGCACAACCTTTTACATGGAATGCTGATGGAACGCCCAATTTCGGAGAAGCAATTTCCGCAGGTAAAGAAATAGACAGGCCTTCGGGAGAAGTGGAAATTGAAAAAAGTCAAATAAAATAAATTTCTTGTTTGTGACGTTGTCAGGTTGGCAATGGCATAAAATGACAGCGTATTCACATCCCGATAAATCGGGACAAACTCTGTCAGCATTTATAAATATGAACAAAACGATTACTATCTAAATAAAACAAAATGAAAAAATTATTATGCTGTTTATTATCCGCCACATGTTTAATGTTTGAAGGATTTTCAGGTTTTGCACAAACCCCCGTCAAAATAAAAATCAGTGAAACGAAAAAAGAAATCCCGATTCAACAAAATATGTTTGGGATATTTTTCGAAGATATCAACTTTGCTGCCGATGGTGGTTTGTATGCCGAACTGATTAAAAACCGTTCGTTCGAATTTGTCAATTCGCCTTTAATGGGCTGGCTTTCCTACGGGTTGGTTGAAGTTGAAAATGAAGGCGGCCCATTCGACAGAAATCCACATTATGTAAGACTTACCAATAACGGGATGCGTTCAGGAACCGGGTTGATAAACGAAGGATTTCGCGGAATTGGCGTTGAAAAGGGCAAAGTGTACAAGCTCAGTTTTTATGCCCGCAACATTGATTCAAAAGAGGCAAAACTCAAAATTGAGTTGATGGCCAAAACTTCTGATATTTTGAGCCAGACAGAAATTGAAGTGCCCTCAAAAGAGTGGAAAAAATATACGCTGGAAATTTCGCCAAAGGAAACTGATGCCCATGCAAAATTCAGGGTGGGTTTGATTTCGTCCGGTTCGGTTGATTTGGAGCACATTTCGCTTTTCCCTGCCGACACCTACAAAGGCCGCGAAAACGGTATGCGAAAAGATTTGGCGCAAGCTTTGGAAGATTTAAACCCGGGAGTTTTCCGTTTTCCCGGCGGTTGTATTATCGAAGGAAATACTCTGGAAACCCGCTACCAGTGGAAAAATTCAGTTGGCCCTGTTGAAAACCGTCCTATCAACGAAAACCGCTGGAACTATACGTTTCAGCATAAATTTACACCAGACTATTTTCAAACCTACGGGTTGGGATTTTATGAGTATTTTCAGTTGTGCGAAGATTTTGGAGCCGATGCGTTGCCGGTTCTAAGCTGCGGAATGGCCTGCCAGTTTGAAAGCGATGTGGTGGTGCACGATGAAGAATTGCTGCCTTTTATTCAGGATGCAGTTGATTTAATTGAATTCGCAAATGGCCCCACAACTTCAAAATGGGGAAAAGTACGCGCTGACATGGGGCATCCCAAACCATTCAACCTAAAAATGATTGCCATTGGGAACGAACAGTGGGGCGAAGAATATCCACCACATCTGGAGGAATTTATGAAAGTTATTGGAGAAAAATATCCTGATATTAAAATCATCGGTTCATCGGGACCTGGCCCCGACGGAAAAGAATTTGACTACCTCTGGAAAGAAATGAAACGTCTTGATGTGGATTTGGTTGATGAGCATTATTACCGCGACCCGCAATGGTTTTTAAACAATGCTGCCCGCTACGACTCATATGACCGCAACGGACCCAAAGTTTTTGCCGGTGAATATGCCTGCCACATTCAACCCGAGAAAAAGAACTCCTTCTATTCAGCGCTTTGCGAAGCCGCATTTATGACAGGTTTGGAACGCAATTCAGACGTAGTTCATTTGGCTACCTATGCACCACTTTTTGCCCATGTTGATGCGTGGCAGTGGAAACCGGATATGATTTGGTTCGATAACCTTCGCAGTGTGAAATCGGCCAATTATTACGTACAGCAATTATATGCAAAAAACATTGGTACAGAAGTACTTTCAGCTACCTCAAACGGAGAAAATTTAACCGGACAAAATGGTTTGTATATTAGTTCTTCAAAAAACCAAAACACTGGCGAAGTTTCCATAAAACTGGCAAACGTTGGAAAAGATGCAAAACAAATTGAAATAGATTTAAAGGAAATTATGGATAAAACTTCGGTTTCAGGAAAACAAATTATTCTGAAAGCTCCTTTAGATACGGAAAATACATTGGATAATCCAAACCTTGTAGTTCCGCAGGAAAAACCGGTTTCAATCAAAAATCAACAATTAAAAGTTACAAGTTGAACCAGAATCATTTTATGTGTTTGTGTTTAAAAATATATAAGGAAATGCCGGGTATGCATGGCGTAAAATGAATATAAAACTTTGTGCCTTTGCTGGAAGTAACAAATACTATTTTGTTTTAACTAAATTTAAAGAAAAGTGTATTCACAATAAATACAAAGAAGTTGACTTGATTAAAAGTTTAACTTTGGAGACATAAATAAAAAACCTAAATAATTTGAAAAAATGAAACTGATAAAATTATTTCTTCTTTCTCTCACTGCTGCAACCGTAGTTTTCAGTTGCACGCAAAAAACAGTTGAACCCAAAACCTGTGGTGGTTTAAATCCCGAAGATTTTGTGACAACTGTAAACGGAAAACAAACAGGTTTATACATTTTGCAAAACGGCGATGTTTGTGCCGCAATTACCAACTATGGAGGACGAATTGTGAGTTTGATGGTTCCTGATAAAAATGGTGAATTGGGTGATGTTGTTCTTGGTTTTGGCAGTATTGACGCATATTTAAAAGCCAGCACACCTTATCACGGTGCATTGATTGGCCGCGTTGGAAACCGCATTGCCAAAGGAAAATTCACTTTGAACGGAGAAGAATACACATTGCCAATCAACAATGCACCCAACTCACTGCATGGCGGCCCCGAAGGTTTTCACAACCAGGTTTGGGATGTAAAATCAGCAAATGACACAAGTATCGTGTTAACATATTTATCGAAAGACGGCGAAATGGGCTACCCCGGAAATCTGGATGTGCAGGTTACCTACACTTTAACTTCAGCAAACGAAGTAAAAATTGATTACCTCGCCACAACCGACAAAAGTACGCCTGTAAACCTTACCAATCATGCTTTTTTCAACTTGGCCGGCGACAAATACGGTACTATCAACAATCATATTTTAACCATAAATGCTGATTCACTAACCGCAGTTGATTCTACACTTATTCCGCTTGGTGCAAATGTACCGGTTGAAGGAACACCTTTTGATTTCAGAACGCCAAAAGCAATTGGACAGGATTTGTCAATGCAGACTGAAAACGAACAATTGAAAAACGGATTAGGTTACGACCATAACTTTGTACTCAACAAAACTGCACCTGGAGAAATGAGTCTGGCAGCAACTGTTGTTGAACCGGAAAGTGGACGCAAAATGGAAATCTTCACAAAAGAACCTGCCATACAGTTTTACGGTGGTAATTTCATGGATGGCGCTGATATTGGAAAACATGGAAAATCGTTTGATTATCGCGAGTCGTTTGCTCTGGAAACCCAACATATTCCTGATTCTCCAAATCAACCGCAATTTCCGAGCGTGATTTTAAATCCCGGTGAAACATACAAAACCAGTTCGGTTTATAAATTTAGTGTGGTGAAATAAATATTAATTTTCTGTGAATCTGTGGCAAAAATTGATGTGAGAATTGCCATTGATTCACAGATTATTTTTTTAAGTACCAAAACCAACTAAAACAACTTTTCTCTCCAATTTTCAATTATGAAGTCATTTTTTTATTTTGCTTTCTTTATCGTTTTGTTTTCATCCTGCACACAATCAATAAAAAAGGAGCCTGAAAATTTTTACAAGAATCCGGTGATTGCCGGCGATTTTCCGGACCCGTCGATTATTCGGGTTGAAAATGATTATTACGCTGTAGGCACAAGTTGCGATTTTGCACCCAACTACCCCATTTACCACTCTACAGATTTGGTAAACTGGACGCGCATCAGTTCAGTTTTTTCAGAACCACCCGCCTGGACTTCCGAAGATTTTTGGGCGCCGGAATTATCATACAGAAACGGTACTTTTTATGTGTATTACACAACAAAACGCAGGGATAACCGCATTGCCTGCATTGGTGTTGCCACAACCACAGATATTCGAAAAGGATTTACCGACCATGGAATTCTTATCGAATGGGGCGAAGAAGCAATTGATGCCTTTGTTTTTCAGGATGATGATGGTAAACTGTATATAACCTGGAAAGCTTATGGTTTAACAAAAGGACGCGATATTGAAATTCTTGCTTCTGAATTAAGTGCCGACGGATTAAGTTTGGTTGGTGAACATTTTACTTTAACCGATTTTTCAAAAGGATGGCAGGGTGCTGGTGACGAAGGACAGTGCATTGTGAAACGCAACGGATTTTATTATATGTTTTATTCCATTGGCGGCTGCTGCGACAATCGTTGCGATTACCGGGTTAAAGTTGCTCGCTCTAAAAACCTTCGCTCAGACTGGGAACAATTTCCTGATCCCATTTTGCAGGGAAGCGAAACTTGGAAATGTACCGGGCACGGAACTTTGGTTTCCACTCCCGAAAACCGCGATTTTTACATGTACCATTCCTACAACGCAACTGATTTTGAATACGTAGGTCGCCAGGGAATGCTGGATGAATTATTTTGGGACGAAACTACAGGATGGCCATATTTTGAAAATGGAATGCCTTCCGACAGCGCAAAAATGCCTTTTGCAAATACTCAACAAAAAAGAGATTCTGTTTGGTTCGATGATTTTTCAAGCCCAAAAAACCTTGCTTTTTTTGAATGGGACGTATTAATTCCAAAACCTAAAACTGAAATTACTGATGGTATATTAAATATCACGTCAAACAATGATGGGATTAGCTTTTTGGGATTGCGTCCAAAAGATGGAGATTACGTTCTATCCGCTGAAGTAATTTCAGCAAACCAGTTTGGAATAGGTATTTACAGCAATCAAAATACTTCACTTTCGTTGACAATTGAAAATTCAAAATTGATTTTATCGAAAGTTATAAATGGTGAAAAAGAGATTTTGGCGCAGGAAAAAATCCCTGAAAACGCATCGGTTTATTTAAAGTTCGAAGCTTCAATTGGAAGATATTTCCATTTTTTCTGGTCTGAAAACGGAGAGGATTGGATTCCGGTTAAAGCAGCAGATGATTTTCAAATTGACGGAACATATCTTGCGCAGTGGGGATTCTCGCCGCGTGTTGGTTTCATTTTGAATGGCGGGGTAGGTACAACTGCCTCTTTTTCTGAAATAAAAGTAAAATACATAAACTTCAATTAATAGAAATGCAAAAAGTTAATTTTTACATGATAATGCTTGCTGTCCTATTTTGCGGTAAAATAGTTACAGCACAGGAAAAATCAGGCAACCCGGTTTTTAAAGGTTGGTACGCTGACCCCGAAGGAATAATTTTCGACGATGAATATTGGATCTACCCCACCCTGTCTGGCGTTTATGGTAAACCCGATAAACCATCGAAATTAACTGCCCAACAATTGGAAGCCCAGAAGAAAACAATCAACAAACAGTATCTGGAACAAACATATTTGGATGCGTTTTCATCAAAAGACCTGATTACATGGAAAAAACACCCGCATGTTCTGGATATTAAAGACGTGAAATGGGCAGCATTTTCACTTTGGGCACCCTCAATAATTAAAGCAAATAATCAATATTACCTTTTTTTTGGAGCGAACGATATTCAAAACGACAACGAATATGGGGGCATTGGCGTTGCAGTTTCAAAAAAACCCGGCGGACCATTTAAAGATGCGCTGGGCAAACCACTGATAAACAAGTTTTACAATGGCGCGCAACCGATTGACCAGTTTATTTTTCATGACGACGATGGTCAGTATTACCTGTATTACGGCGGTTGGAGGCATTGCAACGTGGGTAAAATGAACTCTGAATTGTTGGGTTTCGAAACCTTTGACGATGGTGAAACCTTTAAGGAAATTACGCCCGAAAATTATGTTGAAGGTCCGTTTATGTTTAAACGCAACGGCAAATATTATTTTATGTGGAGCGAAGGTGGCTGGGGTGGCCCCAATTATTCGGTAGCATATGCGATTGCCGATTCCCCGCTTGGGCCATTTAACCGTATCGGTAAAATCTTACAGCAGGATCCGGAAGTCGCAACTGGTGCGGGTCATCATTCCGTAATTCATATTCCGGATACCGATGATTATTACATTGTATACCACCGTCGCCCGCTAACAGAAACCGATGCCGCCCATCGCGTAACCTGCATCGACAGAATGTATTTTGATGAAGACGGAAAAATTTTACCCGTGAAAATTACAAAGGAAGGAGTTGAAAAACGGGAGTTGAAATGAACAGATAAGGGATTTCCGATACTTGATACTTGATACTTGAATCCTGATACTAATATATGAATACTGAATACTTAATAAACATGCCACTTTTCATTCTCCCACTCGGGGGAGTTAGAGGGGGCCTAACTTAAAAAAAGATGAAGAAAACAATTCTAATTTTTGCAATGGGTCTTTTATTTACGAACACCTTTGCACAGTGGCAACCTGCCGGAGATAAAATCAAAACCACCTGGGCGGAAAAAATCGACGTGAATAATGTGTTGCCTGAATATCCGCGGCCAATGATGGAACGTACCGACTGGCAAAACCTGAATGGCCTTTGGGACTATGCAATTGTAAAAGCCGGCTCGGCTGAACCTGCAAATTTCGATGGTAAAATTCTTGTACCCTTTGCTGTAGAATCAAGCCTTTCGGGTGTAATGAAAACAGTTGGCGACGAAAATGAATTGTGGTACAAACGCTCGTTTACAGTTCCGGCAAACTGGAAAGGAAAAAAAGTAATGCTTAATTTTGGTGCTGTTGACTGGCGTTCTGAAATCTATATCAACGATATAAAAGTGGGTTCGCACCAGGGTGGTTACACCCCATTTTCGTTTGATGCAACTCCGTTTCTCAACAAATCAGGCAACCAGAAACTGGTGGTAAAAGTTTGGGATCCTACAGATAAAGGTTTCCAACCACGTGGAAAACAAACAAGCCGCCCCGAAGGAATTTGGTACACACCGGTAACAGGAATCTGGCAAACCGTTTGGATAGAGCCGGTAGCAGATAAATTTATCGAAAATGTACGCACCGTTTCAAATATCGACAACAGCAGTTTAAATGTTGAAGTTGCAACCTGCGAAACTTCATATGCCGATTTGTATGAAGTTGTGGTTTTTGATGGCGGTAAACAAATCGCATCGGCAAAGGCTTCAACAAGTCAGGCTGTTAATATCTCAATCCCAAATCAAAAACTTTGGGATACCGAAAATCCATTTTTATATGATTTGAAGGTAAAATTAATCAGCGATGGAAAGGTAACTGATGAAGTGAACAGCTACTTTGCCATGCGCAAAATTTCGACAAAACGCGACGAAAACGGAATTGTGCGTTTGCAGTTGAACAACAATGACCAGTTCCAGTTTGGCCCGCTCGACCAGGGTTGGTGGCCCGACGGATTATACACTGCCCCCACCGATGAGGCTTTGAAATATGACATTCAGAAAACAAAAGATTTTGGCTTTAACATGATTCGCAAACATGTGAAAGTGGAGCCTGCACGCTGGTACACCCACTGCGATAAACTTGGTATTTTGGTTTGGCAGGATATGCCCAGCGGCGACCGCTCACCGCGTTGGCAAATGCATGAGTATTTCGATGGAACTGAGCTGAAAAGAACTCCCGAATCGGAAGCCAATTACCGCGCTGAATGGAAAGGAATTATGGACTTATTTATATTCGCATCCGTCGATTGTTGTTTGGGTTCCGTTTAACGAAGCCTGGGGACAGTTTAAAACTGCCGAAATTGTGGAGTGGACAAAAACCTACGACCCAAGCCGTCTTGTTAATCCGGCCAGCGGTGGAAACCACTATACTGTTGGCGACATGCTCGATTTGCACAATTATCCCGGCCCAAATATGTATTTGTATGATGCACAGCGCGCCACGGTTTTGGGCGAATATGGCGGAATTGGTCTCGCGCTGGAAGGCCACCTGTGGAAAACCGATAAAAACTGGGGATATGTTCAGTTTAAAAATTCAAAGGAAACAACTGACGAATATGTAAAATATGGCGAACAACTCTATAAAATGATAAAAGCCGGATTTTCTGCAGCCGTTTACACACAAACAACCGATGTGGAAGGTGAAGTAAACGGCCTGATGACCTACGACAGAAAAATGATAAAACTGGATGAATCCCGGGTTAAGGAAATCAATACAAAAATTGTGAATTCGCTGGATGATTAAAAGCTGAGGGATTTTAACCGGCAACTTTACAAATCAAAAAAGTTTCCGGCTCCTGTCAAAGTATCATGAAACAAATTGCGTAAGACAATCTTTATCTTCAGTTGTTAACTAAGTTACATTGAAAATAAAGATTGTCTTTTTTGTAGAAATTAATTCACAGGAAGTGCGCTGCCAACCGCGATATCGCAACGGTGAAATGGCTGTCCGTGCGGAGGATTGAGTTTTGGCGGTGTTCCACTTGCCACTGGTGTTGGGGCAGGATTGTTTACCTGTTGATTATTCAGGCGGGCCGCATTTTCCAAAGTTGGTGCCATTCCTGTTCTGTTTACCGGGTTCACAGGTTTGGTTTGAGCTGATTTGGTTGGAGCAACCGAATTGAGCGGACTGCCAACCGGAATATCACACCGGTGAAATGGCTGACCATGTGGTGGATTCAGTTCAGGAGGAGTTGCCGCCGTATTTACAACTGCCGGTTCTTTTGGTGTTTCAGTTGCCTGAACAGTATCAGAAACCAACGAAATTGTTGCCGAAGTATCCGCTTTCAATAAGGCTTCCGGCACCTGATTTTGTTCCTGAATCGTTACCTGTTTTGACTCTTTTTGCGCCGGTGAACAGGAAATCATTGTTCCCAAAACAACCGTTGTAATTAAAATAATGTATTTATTCATTTTGAATTGATTCTGTAATTTAATCTGTTGTGTTTCTCTACAACGTGTAAGTAATGTAAATGTTTATTTCTAATAATCCCCAAAATCATCAGAACCGGGATTCATTGGATTTCCGGGATTACAAGGTTTGCCTGTTGTAAAATGTGCATATTCAAACACAAGCAGGTATTTCAAACCGGGCTTTTGGTGAAATAAAATGTTGCCGGTTAAATGCCGCTATTTTACGATATTCAAATTCTGATTGAACAAAATTGACGGGCATTTTTGTACTTTTGAAATCAAAAATCTAAAACCAGCAAAAATGAAACAGCTAAAACAATTTCAAACTTCTAAAAAAACATTGGCAACCCTAGTTTTTTGTAACACTGTTTTTTGCAGTTTACGCCCAAAAAGTTACAATCCCCATTGAGACGGCAAACACGGTAATCCTGCTTCAAACCGACAATCAAAACCGCCTGCAAACAGTTTATTCGGGTAAACCTTTGGCAAATGAAAACGATTATTCTGCCGTTGCACAGCAATTTCATTTTTTCGACAACAACGCCGGAATTAACAATTCGGCCTACACACCCGCCGGAACCTGGAACCTGGCTGAGCCTGCCATTCAGGTGCTTCATGCCGATGGAAATCCGTCGTTGGAATTGCTTTATGTGAGCCATACAAAGGAAAAAGTGGATGCAAATTCTTCCATCACCAGAATTTTGCTGAAAGACCCCAACTATCCGTTTGAGGTAACACTGGTTTATAAAGTGTGGGAAAAAGAAAACATAATTGAGCAGTGGACGGAAATCAAACACAACGAGCCAAAACCTGTGGTTTTAAAAAAATATGCTTCGGCTAACCTGTATTTTACAGACAAGGATTTTTTCCTGAAAACGTACAGCAACAAATGGGCAAAGGAAATGCAACCCACCGAAACCAAACTTGTTCGCGGCATCCACACCATCGACTCGAAATTGGGGGCGCGCGCCATGTTGTTGCAATCGCACACTTTTATGCTGTCGTTTGGCGAAAACGCCACCGAAAACAGTGGCAAAGTAATGCTGGCACAATTGGCCTGGAGCGGCAACTTCAAAATTGATTTTGAAGTGGATTCATACGAAAACCTGCGTTTGATTGCCGGTATAAATCCATACGCATCTGAATATTTGCTGCCTGCCAGTGAAACATTTAAAACACCATCGTTTATTTACACGATTTCAGAGAACGGAACAGGCGATGCCAGCCGAAATCTGCACACATGGGCGCGCAAATACAGGGTACTCGACGGACAAGGCGAACGCCTGACTTTGTTGAACAATTGGGAATCCACCTATTTTAATTTCGATGAAAACAAACTGACAGAATTGTTTAAAGATGCCAATGAACTGGGTGTGGATTTATTTTTGCTTGACGATGGCTGGTTTGGCAATAAATACCCGCGAAATGATGATCGTGCCGGGCTTGGCGACTGGCAGGAAAACGTAAAAAAACTGCCCAACGGAATTGGTTATCTGGTGAAAGAAGCTACAAAAGCCGGTGTAAAATTCGGTATTTGGATTGAGCCCGAAATGGTAAATCCCAAAAGCGAATTGTACGAAAAGCATCTGGACTGGGTAATCCGCCAGCCCGATCGCCCTGAAGTTTATTTCCGCAACCAGCTGGTACTTGATATGAGTAACCCGGAAGTGCAGGATTTTGTATTTGGGGTGGTTGATAATCTATTCACCAAAAACCCTGATCTGGCATTTATAAAATGGGATTGCAATTCTGTAATTTACAATGCAAATTCTGAATACCTGAAAAAACAGGGTTTACCACAATCCCAATTATATGTTGATTATGTGCATGGTTTGTACAGCGTTTTGGAACGGCTGCGCACAAAATACCCAAAAGTGCCGATGATGCTTTGCTCGGGTGGCGGTGGCCGTGCCGATTATGAATTGCTGAAATATTTTACTGAATTCTGGCTGAGCGACGATACAGAACCCATCGAACGGATTTTTATGCAGTGGGATTATTCGTATTTCTACCCCGCAATTGTGAGCGACAACCATGTTACCGACTGGGGCAAACAACCGCTGAAGTTCAGGGTTGACGTGGCCAGTATGGGAAAACTCGGTTTCGATATTGTTGCAGGTGAACTCAATGAAAAAGATTTGGAATTCGCCAAACAAGCAGTAAAAAATTACGATGGTTTTAAAGAACTTGTGTGGCACGGCGATTTATACCGGCTGGTCAACCCGCATGAAAACAACATTGCTTCATTGATGTACGCAAGCACCGATAAAAGCAAAGCAGTTGTTTTCAACTACCTTGTCAACAATCGCCAGCAAATCGATACTTCCGTGTTACCGGTTAAACTGGATGGATTAAACGCAGGCAAAAATTATGAAGTAAAAGAAATCAATATTTACCCCGGAACACGCTCACCACTTGCAGAAGGCAAAATCTTTTCAGGCGATTTTTTGATGAAGGTGGGGATAAATCCATCTGTTAGTCTAAGAAGAACAAGCGTGGTTTTGGAAGTAAATGAGGTAAAATAAAGAATTGAATAAATTGATAAAATATTGGGAATGGGGTTAAAACCCCCAACCTATTTATGATTTTTACAAATCCGATCACTGAAAAGATTGTGTAAAAACTGTTACAAAAACATTTATCTTTTGCACCGGGTTTCAACCCGGTGATTTTTATGAAAAATAGAAATTGGCTTTAGCCGTTAATTTTCAATAGTTTAAAAGCTAAAGCCACAGTTTTGTTTTGTGCTTTGATACACCGGGCTAAAGCCACGGTGCAAAAAAATCCTGTTTTCACATCTCTGTGAAGTGAACGGCAATAAAAAGTGACACTATAAAATAAATTGCAGATTTATTGCCGTCAGCTTTAGCTGACGGATATGTTCAATTGTTGTTTAATTGGCTTAAGCCACATTAGAAATTTTATCAGTTAAATACTAGTTCAGATAATAGAATCAAAAACATAAAGAAAAACAATGACAAACAGAAGAGATTTTATTAGGAAAGGAACAGTTGTAGTTGGCGGATTGGCAATGGCAGGAACCGGTGCAGCATTTACTTCAACAACAGTTGGATATACAACCAATCGCCCGCCGGTTGCAAAACGACATTTTACTTCAGCAGCCGTTGAAAAAACAATTGCTGCCACAAAAGCAAAACTGAAAGACCCGAAACTGGCATGGATGTTTGAAAACTGCTATCCAAACACGCTGGATACAACTGTTGAATTCGGCACAAAAAACGGTAAACCCGACACTTTTGTGATTACCGGAGATATTCATGCCATGTGGTTGCGGGATTCTTCGGCGCAGGTGTGGCCATATTTGCCACTGGCAAAAGAAGATAAAGAGTTGCAGAAATTACTGGCAGGCGTTGTACACCGTCAAACGCAATGTGTTTTACTCGATTCGTATGCCAATGCATTTAACAAGGAATTGGTGCCGGGTGAATGGGCGAAAGACAACACCGACATGAAAGACGGTTTGCATGAACGCAAATGGGAAATAGATTCGCTGGCATACACAATCCGCCTGGCTTACAATTATTGGCTTACCACAGGCGACACTGCGGTTTTTGATGCCGACTGGCAAAAAGCTGCAGCAAAAATTGTTGACACTTTTATCGTTCAGCAACGCAAAGACGGACTAGGTCCCTATAAATTTCAACGCCTGACTACGCGCCAACTGGATACTTTATCAAATGGCGGATATGGTCGTCCGTTGCGACCTGTTGGTTTGATAAATTCCTCATTCCGGCCATCGGACGATGCTGCGACTTACGGATTTTTAATCCCATCGAATTTGTTTGCAGTAATATCGCTCAAACAACTGGCAGAAATCAGCAACAAAGTCACAGGTGATAAAGCATTCGCAAAAAAGTGCACAGATCTGGCAACCGAAGTAAATGCTGCCATTCAGAAATATGGAGTAATTGAACACAAAAAATACGGTAAAGTATATGCTTATGAAGTTGACGGTTTTGGAAATGCAACATTTATGGACGATGCCAACGTTCCCAGTTTGCTGGCCCTGCCCTACCTCGGTTCAGTGGAATTAAACGACCCAGTTTACCAAAATACACGCAAATTGGTTTGGAGCGATGACAATCCTTATTTTTTTAAAGGGAAAGCCGGTGAAGGAATTGGAGGTCCGCATGTGGGCTATGATATGATTTGGCCCATGAGCATAATCATACGCGCCATGACAAGCACCAACGATAAAGAAATTGCCTGGTGTGTGAAAACCTTGCGCAACACCGATGCCGATACAGGTTTTATGCACGAATCTTTCAACAAAGATGATCCCGGGAATTTTACGCGCAAATGGTTTGCCTGGGCAAATACATTATTCGGCGAATTGATTCTGAAACTTGTAAATGAAGGGAAAACTGAATTGCTGGGTTAAGAAAGCGGCAGAATAATGGGTTAAGAAAATACAGGGTGCGGGTTTTTTGCACCCTGTATTTTTATCAGGGCAATTGCAATATAAACATTGCCACCCCCTGTCTTTCAAGCTTAAAATCAAAACCAACAGTGTTGTTGCTGACTTGAATGGATGGATTATAATTAATTTCCTCCAACAAGGCTGCATTTTCAAGTTTTTCATATTCATTTTGACCGGGATTTTGTGGCGAACCCATTGCCAGCCATTTTGTATAGGAATTGCTGTGATGTTTATCAATTAAAAAACAAGTAACATTTAACTTACCGGTTTTAAAAGGCATATTTTTTATGTTGAAATGAATGTTGGCTGTCGGCCCTTCCAAATCATCATCATGGTAATTCCAGGCCATAACATAAATTCGTTCTCCATCAAAACTTGCATAGGCTGAAACATCCGGATTTCCGCGGACACTGTTTTTTACAATACTATCCAGCTCAACTTCGAAGTCGCTTTTTACAGCAACCCTTTCTCCGTCCATCATGCTGAACATTTTAAATACATTGAAAACAGGTTTGTTAATTCCGTTGGTTGAAAGTGCACGGAAACCGGCAAAAAACGGTTGGTTTTCAAACTCAAATGCCCATGTTAATGCTCCTTCCAAATTAACTCCATACTTTTTGGCCAAATCGAGTTTACGGACAAAACTTGCCGCTGTGTAACTTGAATACATGCTGCCATTTCTGTAACCCAATTGTTCTCCCTGGCAAGCAGCACAACCTTCAGGGTCGGATTCGCCAATGACAATGGGCAGCAGCTTTGCTCCTGGAATTTCTGCGATCATCTTAAATCCTTTTTCGATGGTGTTCAACTGTCGCCCCATGTTCATTTGCACAAATCCATTTTTAAAAGCAGGCTCTCCTTTGGCATGAAACGAAACAAAATCCATTGGAGTTCCCTTTTTGCCTGTTGCATAATTGGTTCCGCTGATGCAGTGTTTGATAAAATTTCTGGTAAAATCACCACCATCACCTGCCGAATCGGGACCACCCACTTTAGCCGATGGCAGAGCTCGTTTTACGCCGTGTACTGCATAATCATGGAGTTTATAAAATTCTTCAGGAGTGCCTTGCCAATACGAAATATTTGCTTCATTCCAGGTTTGCCAGTACCATTTTTGTACCGAGGCTTCGCCATATCTTTCCACACAATGCGACACCCATTGAAACACCAGTTCTTCCCATTTGTTATAATCTTTTGGCGGATATGCCCAACCTGTAAAAATCTCATCATATTTCAAAGTTGGATTCCAGTGGTGGCGGTATGGCTCAGGTTTAACTGACATAGCTTCGGGCATAAAACCTATTTCCACATACGGATAAACTCCACTCCAGATATATGCATCGAAAATGCTGTCAACAATTGTGTAATCGTAAACAGGGTTTCCATTTTTGTCTTCCGTGTAAATATTTGTTGAACCCCACTTTAAAGCTGCTGATCCATCACCTGTGTTCAATAAATTATGTGTTCTGAAAAATACTTCTTTATTACGCAGTGCGCCAAGATCCCCAAGCAATTTTTTCCCATTTTTCATGTAGGCATAGTTTGGTTCATCGGCACCAAAAAAACGCCAAATGTGATTTACTTTTCCAGTTTTTTCGTTTAAATCAATGCCAATGTTTACGTCAAAATTACCTGATGGCACTTTACCTGGCTTTTGTCCTGAAGACACAAACACTGCAATCCCATAACCAATAAGCAATAAATATCTTTTCATGGACGATTGTTTTTATGGAAATTAAAAATACAATTATTATTTACAGATTAGCAATTTCTGATTGGCCATACATTCAAACGAAACCAGTTCGGTGAAATAAAGCCAGCAAAATTAAATAGCATCCTGAATCAATTATTGAATTCAGAAATATGTATCAATTTATTTCCAGCCGCCTCCCAAAGCACGGTATAGCGAAACCACTGCGTCGAGCTGTTGCAATTGGTCATTAACGCTGTTCAGCTGTGCACCCAAAAGATTTTGTTGAGCAGCCAAAACTTCTATGTATGATGATGAGCCGTAAGTCAACAACTCACGGGTATATTCTACAGATTTTTCAAGTGCTGTTATCTGTTGCTGGCGAAGGTCGATTTTTGTAGTGGCAGTATTCATACAATCCCAGGGCATTATTTACTTCCTGACCGGCATTTAACAGCATGTAGCGCAAATTATGCAATGCTGACTCCTGTTGGGATTTGGAAACTTTCAGCCGTGTGGTATTTATTTTCTTATTGAATATTGGAGCAGTTAATCCACCAATAATGTTGGCAGCAAAAGATGCCGGATCCAACAAATTATCAAGTGTCCCTGAGGCAAATCCGGTTGATGCGGTTAAAGTCAGGGCAGGATAAAAATAGGCCTGTGCGCTGTTTGTCATTTCGAAGGCACTCATTACCTCATATTCAGCCTGCATCACATCGGGGCGGTTATCAAGCAATTGCGAAGGAACTCCGGTTTTCAGAAGTGAAGCATCCAAAGGGGAAGAAAGTGTATTTCTTTGGATTTCCTGAGGTGTTCGACCCAATAACAAACACAACGCATTTTGAACTTCCCGTGTTTGTTGTTCCAAATCGGGGATTGTAACTTCTGCCGCAAAACGTGCTGCCTCACTTTGTACAATTGCCGCGCTTGTTACACGACCGCTCTCCTTTAATAATTGAAAGGTTTCTATCATATCTATATCGTTTTGAACCGTTTGCCGCGTTATGGCAAGTTTCGCATCCAGAGCCGACAAATTATAATAGGCGGTAGCAATGTTCGATATCAACCGGGTTTGCACAGCTTTTCGTCCGGCATCGGTGGCCAGCAAATTAGCATATGCTGCACGTTTTGCACTTCGGAGTTTGCCCCACAAATCCAGCTCCCAACCCGCTTCAAGTCCCAACTGGTAACTGCCGGTTTCTCTGCGATTGCCAGAACTTAAAGATTTTGATGTGCGTGTATAATTACCTGTAGCTTTTGCATTTAAACCAGGTAGCATTGCGGCTTTGCTTTGTTCAAAATAAGCTTCCGATTCTGCCACCCGCTGAATGGCAATCTGCAAATCGGGATTGTTTTCAAGCCCTTCAGCTATATAAGCCTGAAGAAATGGATCTGTAAAAAGTTCCTGCCACGGCATATTCGACAAATTGGTGGAATCGGTAGTTTCCAAACCGTAAAGATTATCTGTATTTACTGATTCCCGTTGATAATGATGTGAGGAGTTGCACGAAATCAAAACCGCAGTTATCCCGACAACCAGAACTATATTTTTTATAGAAATTCTTCTCATAATTTATTTATTTTTCAGGAGAACCTTCCATTGTATTGAAAACTGAAATTTCTTCTTTCACAGGTTTTTTTATTTTTTCCTGAAGTGACTGGAAAACCACAAACATGGTAGGGATAACCAAAATTCCAATCAGCGTACCAACAATCATCCCACCAATGGCACCCACTCCGATTGAACGGTTTCCGTTGGCACCCACTCCACCTCCAAGTATTAAAGGCAGCAGACCGAAGATAAAGGCAAAAGAGGTCATTAGAATTGGTCGGAGACGTGCAGTTGCCCCTTCAATGGCAGATTCCATAATGCTCATTCCCCTGTGCCGCCGTTGCAGGGCAAATTCAACTATCAGAATGGCATTTTTCGCAAGTAAACCAATCAACATAATCAGTGATATTTGAAGGTAAATGTTGTTTTCAACACCCATGATTTTAGCAAAAATAAACGAACCCGCTAAGCCAATGGGCAGGGAAAACAATATGGAAAGTGGCAGAATGTAACTTTCATATTGGGCTGCAAGCAGGAAGTAAACAAATATCACACTGAGTATAAAAATCAGGATCGACTGGTTTCCTGATGCAATTTCCTCACGTGTCAGGCCAGAAAATTCGTAGCCATACCCGGGCGGCAGGTTTTGGGCGGCAACCTCGGAAATGGCCTGTATTGCATCTCCTGAACTGTACCCGGTTTTTGGTGAACAGTTAACATCAATAGAAGTGTACATGTTAAACCGGGTAATGTTCTCGGGCCCGTAAACGCGTGTCAAAGTAATAAATTCAGTAATTGGAGCCATTTCGCCGGATGATGTGCGGACGAACATGTTATTCAAATCCTCGGGATTACCGCGATATCCGGGCTCGGCCTGCACCATAATGCGGTATTGTTTTCCAAACCGGTTAAAATCGGACGCATAAAAACCGCCAACATAACCCTGAAGTGCGCCAAGAACTGAACTCACAAGGATTCCGGATTGTTTGCAACGCGCAACATTAACATCAACCTGGTATTGCGGAAAACCCGTATTGAATGAAGTTATCGCATACTGAATTTCGGGACGTTGGTTTAGTGCGCCTAAAAACTGTTTCGATATTTGGTCGAAGTCTTTGATATCACCACCCGTTTTATCTTCCAACTTCAATTCCACACCCCCCGAAATACTAAATCCCGGAACCATAGGTGGGGTGAAAATTATAATTCTGGCATCTTTGATTTGTGCTGTTGCCGCATAAAGTTTCCCAATCACACTGTTTATGTCCTGACCTTCCCCTTTTCGCTCATCAAATGGTTTCAGGTTACAGAACAACATTCCGTACGAACTACCCTGTCCACTAATAATCGATCGGCCAACTACCATTGCCCGGCTAACTATTTCGGGTGTATTTGCTACAAGTTCATCAACTTTTTTAGCTACCTCTTTCGTATGTTCCAATGAAGTTGCGGGGGGCATACTGATATCGATCATCATAATACCGCGGTCATCAGAAGGAACAAATCCTGATGGTAATGTTTGTATGAGTAAGTACAAAACCCCGGCAAACAGTGCGATAAGTATAAAGGAAATCCATTTGCGGGAAATAAAAAAATGGGTAGCCCTTTTATACCGATTCGTCATATAATCAAAAGAGACATTGAACCCTGAATAAAACCTTTTCATAAAACCTTTTTGATGCAGGGCACTTTCATTGTGAGGTTTAAGAAATATTGCACAAAGGGCAGGACTAAGGGTAAGCGCGTTTACAGCAGAAAGCACAATTGCAACTGCCAGTGTTATTCCAAACTGTTTATAGAAAACGCCGGTGGTGCCTGTAATAAAAGTTACAGGAACAAATACTGCCGCCATTACAAGTGTAATGGAAATTATGGCAACAGAAATTTCATCCATGGCCGCGATAGCTGCTTCACGGGCATTTGCAGCACCCTGGTCGATTTTAGCATGAACCGCCTCCACTACCACAATGGCATCATCAACCACAATTCCAATGGCCAGCACCATTGCAAATAAAGTCAGCAGGTTGATTGTGAATCCAAAAAGGCTCAGGAAGAAGAAAGTACCGATAATTGCCACCGGCACTGCAATAGCCGGAATGAGTGTGGCTCTGAAGTTCTGAAGGAAAACAAATACAACAATAAACACAAGTAAAAATGCTTCCAGTAAAGTGTGTATTACTTTGTTGATCGAGCTGTCAAGAAATTCATTGGCATCAATTAAAATGGTATATTTTACTCCCTCCGGAAAAGTTTGTGCTACGTTATCAAGTACTTGTTTTGCATTAATAATTACCTCACGGGCATTTGAACCGGGAGATTGAAAAACTGCCATTGTTATTCCCGGTCTGTTCATTGCCATGGTTGAGGTAGAATAACTCATTGAACCTAATTCCACGCGGGCAACATCTTTCAGGCGAAGGATATTACCTTCTTTATCTGCTTTAATTACAATATTCTCGAACTGTTCAGGCTGCGAAAGCTTTCCGGTATATTTTAGCACATACTCAAAAGATTGGTCATTTTGTTCGCCAAAACGCCCCGGCGCTGCTTCTAAACTTTGTTCATTCAATGCAGCAATTACATCAGCAGGAATCAGATGATAGGCCATCATTACATCCGGTTTTAACCAAATTCGCATTGAATAATCTCTGGCACCAAACACCAACGCTTCCCCTACTCCATTTACCCGTTGTATTTGCGGAAGCAGGTTTATCTTGCTATAGTTCTGCAGGAAAGTTTCATCGAATTCGTCTTTCTCACTGTACAAAGAAAAAACCATCAGCATACTGTTTTGCCGTTTGGCGGTAATTATTCCCGAACGAATAACATCGGCAGGTAAAAGTCCTGTGGCACGGGCTACGCGGTTTTGCACGTTTACAGCTGCCATATCCGGGTCAATTCCCTGGCGGAAAAAAACCTGAATGTTGGCAGAACCATCGTTACTGGCAGTTGAAGTCATGTAAGTCATGTCTTCCACACCATTAATCTGCTCTTCCAAAGGGGTTATCACACTTTTTAAAACAGTTTCAGCATTTGCCCCTGTATATCGGGTTGAGACACTAATAGTCGGTGGAGCGATATCGGGATATTGTTCAATGGGTAAACTGAATAAGCCCAAAAGCCCCAGAATAACAATAATAATGGATATTACAGAAGATAAAACCGGCTTTTCTATAAATATTCTAAACATAATTTCCGGCGATTTTAATTGTTTATTTGTTTTCCCGTTGTCGAATTCTCTGAAAGATCAGTGGAATCAACCACATCAGGATTAATTATCATATCATTTTGTAACGATGCAATTCCTTCGACCACAATTTTATCACCTGCATTCAGGCCGTTGGTAACTACGTAAGTATCTTTCAGGTTTCCCACCAAAACTTCAATTTCGGTATTTTTGATTTTATTGTCAGCTCCAACTACATACACAAAGTGTTTGCCCTGCAATTCATAAGTAGCTTTTTGCGGGATAAGAATGGCAGAGTCGATATGTTTTGGAATCCGTACCAAACCACTCCCGCCACTGCGCAATGTGCCATCGGTATTGGGGAAAGTTGCCCTGATGTTTATTGCCCCGGTTTGCCGGTCTACCAACCCACTGGCGGTTTCGATTCTTCCTGTTTGTTTATATACCGAATTATCTGCCAAAATAAGCTCTACATCAGGCAGCGCATTCAACTTTTCCTGAAAAGTTTTTCCACTTAAATCATTGGTAAGTACAAGAAATTCCTTTTCATTCATGGCAAAATAGGCATACATTTTTGTTGTATTCGAAACAGAAGTAAGCGGTTGCTCCATAGAGCTGCTGACAAGGCTGCCAACCCGGTATGGGAAATTACCGATAATCCCTGTTGTTGGACTTGTTATAACCGTATATTGCAAATTTGCTTTTGCATTGGCCAACATGGCTTTTGCCTGCGCCAACTGAGCTTCTTTTGCAAGAACACCGGATTCAACAGTCTCCAGTTCAAACTTGCTTATGATATCTTTAGTGACAAGCGGTTTTGTTTTTTCAAGATTGATTTTAGCAGATGCTACATCAGCCTCCGCAACTCTCACCGTGGCCTCAGCCGATCGCACGCTGGCTTGTATATCGTTTGCAAAAATGCGAAAAAGCACTTGTCCTTTTGTGACGTGGGCACCTTCATCCACCAAAATTTCATCAATATAACCTGAAATTTTGGGGCGGATTTCCACAGTTTGCTGCCCTTGTAAAGTTGTGGGATAATCCTTGTACATGGTTGTTGACTGCGGTTGGATTGAGATTACTTTATAGGATTTTGGCTGGTCATTCGCTTGCTGCTGACCATCGCCCTTTGGGTCGGAACAAGAAACTGCTGCCACAATAATCCAAATAAAACAAAGTGCCCTGAATGTATTAATCTTCTTCATATAAAAAGTTTAAATTTTATTTCATTTTAACGTGTCATTTTCGAAACCACCATTTTCCAAAATCCGATGAATTACATTTTCAAAAATAAGCTTGTCTTCACTGCTAACTCCCGAAAACAATTCATCCGAAACACTCCCCGAAAATGCAATGGTATCATCCAACATCTTTTTGCCCACCTCAGTTAAAACAAGGTTTTTTTTGCGTTTATCATGAACATCCCACGAACGAACTACAAAACCCCTTTCAATCAGCACATTAATCTGCCTCAGCACAACCGATTTGTCTTTCTGTAAATGGTCAGCGAGTTCCTGTTGTGTTACCGAATCATTCAAATTAATCTGAAACAACAGGATATACTGGTCTAAACTGAGGTCAACGTTATTTTCTTTAAACTTCGACATCAGTTTATGACTGTATAACCTTTTTGTTTTACCCAAAATGTAACCCAAAGGTGTTTTTAGAGACATAGTCTTCAATTTTAATGACAAATGTACAGCGTAATGGTTGACTTTATCAACGATTTTACATTAACAAAACATTAATTTAATACATGGATGTCCTTTATTCGATTTTATTCTGAAATTCTCAATAGATTTTTATTATTCTCATTAATAAAAATCAATGGGGAACGAGTTCCTGAAATTGTTATTGGCAACAAAAACTACCTTCAAAAATCCTAGTTAAATTTGCATACTTTTGCGTTTCACCATTTTCTATTCAAATGAAAAAGCGACATGTTTCGTTAAAAGATCTGGCTGATGAACTTGGAATTTCAATTTCCACGGTTTCAAGGGCCTTAAAGGATAACCCGATTATCAGTCCCGAATTGACCAAAAAAGTCAAGGAACTTGCCATCGCCAGAAATTATATTCCAAACCCGCTTGCAATGGGACTATTGCGTCAGCAAACAAAAATGATAGGTGTGATTGTACCCGATTTGGTTACCCATTTTTATTCATCCATTATTTCAGGAATCGAAGAAGTGGCCAAAGAGAATGGTTATTACATATTGATTGCTTCTTCAAATGAATCACTTGAAAAGGAAAAAGAAGCTGTAAGCAACCTGCTCAAAACCCGGGTTGAAGGAGTTATTGCTTGCATAAGCCAGGAAACCAACAGTTTTGAACATTTTGAACAATTAATTTATAATGAAATTCCATTGGTATTTTTCGATCGTGTTGCCGAATCACTTAGCGTACCTTCAGTTACTGTTGATGGAATAAGGCAGCAGAAAACGTAACCCGACATTTTTATGAAAATGGTTGCCGGCGTATTGCGTACATCTCCGGTCCCGAACATTTAAGTATTTCGAAACATAGAAAAGACGGGTATTTAAATGGGCTGAAAGAATGTGGACTTGAATTTAACGCTGAATTGCTTGTTGAAACCAATCTAAATGCAAACGATGCAAAGCTTGCCACCCAAAAATTACTGAGGTTACAGCAAATCCCCGATGCTATTTTTGGAATAAATGATACAGTTGCATTCGCGGCAATGAAGGAGATAAAAAAGCACAGCCTAAGAATTCCTGAAGACATTGCCCTTGTTGGTTTTACTGATGAATTTCATTCTACAGTTGTGGATCCTCCGCTCACGTCGGTTACGCATCCAACACAGCAAATGGGGCGGGAAGCGGCACGCTTGTTTTTTCAACAGATCGATAAAGGGACAGGTTCAACTGAAGTAGTTGTTTTACCCACTAATCTTGTAATCAGGGAGTCGTCGGTTAAAAAGGTTGTTTAATTCAATACCGATGATTTGCGGATATAATTATCATCATGTTTGTAGATAAACAAACATGTGCCATCCTTTATTGATTCGGCAACGGGTTTTATCAAATCCGGCGGCAGCGACGGGCAACCAAAACTGCGGCCAAGCCTGCCATTCTTTTTGATAAAATCTTCAGTGGCATAATCAGCACCATGAATGATGATTTCACGTTCCCGCGCTTTATCGTTTATCCCTTTTTCAATTCCTTTCAAAATTAATGACAAACCAACCTTTGAGCCAACGGCCATATTTTCAGTAATATAAAAACCAAGACTGCTTTGAAAAGTACCCGGAATATTGGAGAATTTATCGGCAAATTCATTGCCTGTATTTTTACCATGGGCAACATAAGTATTAAAGAGCAATGCTTTTTTGTATAAATCAATCACATACATGCGTTTGTTATTGCTTGATTGTGAAAAATCGATAATGGTCAGAATGGATGAATTGAGAAGCTGACCTTGTTGTTTTAGTTTGTTAAAACCCTTTAATGCAAACTGGTAAGCTTCCTTTGATAAACCCAATTGCGATAAATTTAAAAAAGAATACACATCAGCCTTTTCTTCCAATACATAGGGTTCTTCAGAAACAGCTTTTTCCAGTACCGGATAAACTAAAATGAGAAGAATTAACAAAAACAATTTTTTCATGGCCCAAAAGTAAGTTTTAAAATGAAAAATAAAACCCTTTCAGACTTAACGTTTCGTTAATGATTGTAAACAAAACTTAAATAGTCCTTATACTTCAATACAGATTAATTCACTGATCATCATTTTCATAACCAATGAGTATATCGTATAACCTGTCATCCATGTTGTATACGTCTTCGTAGAAATTGAACTCACCGGCTTCATCAACCATACAGGTAAAATAGCCGATATAAACAGGGATTTTATCGTTTAACTGGACCCATTTTTCGGTGCCGGATTTCATGGCAGCATCAATTTCTTTTGGTGTCCATGCAGTGTCGTTTTTAAGAACTTCATAAGCCAGTTCACGAGGTTTTCCAACCCTCACGCAACCATGACTGAAAGCCCGGCTTTCTTTCCCAAACAAACTTTTTGCAGGTGAATCATGCAAATAAATGTTGTTTGAGTTTGGAAACAGGAATTTCACAAGTCCCAGTGAATTGTTTTTCCCGGGTTTCTGTCGAACCTGTCCGTTGTTCCATTCCATATTGTGTTTTGACAGGTAATTTTTATCTTTTTTCATTCCCGGTTTCACCTCACTGTTGATAATACTTGTTGGCAAAATCCACCAGGGACTAAAAACCACATAACTCAAGTTCCCGCTAAAAATCACAGTTTTCGACATACTTTTGCCAACTACAACCGGAGATTCTAAAACCTGTACTCCATTACGGTTAAACTGTAACATATAAGATGGGATATTCACAAAAATAAATTCACGTGCATTTGCAATTTCAGGTGAAACCCAACGCCAGCGTTCCATGTTTACAATTATTTTTTTTATGTGTTCGCTCACAGGAATATTCATTCGATCAACCAAATCGCGATTAATGGCGGTCTGCACTTTTTTCCCGTTGCGTTTTTGATACTTGTTTATGGCTGTCAACAGGGTTTCATCGTACACATTGCTGCTGTCATTTACAGCAATATCACCTGTAATAAAAAGGCGTTTGCGAATTTGAACAATTGCACCCGCTGTATCGCCCGGACTAAATGATTTGAACTTCTCATCAATTTGAATAGAGTCCCAACCACCCTGTTTTTGAATATCGCGGTATTCTTTTAAAACATCACGTAACTTGAAATACTGTCGGATTAAAACTGAATCACTGAGGTTTGCAACTCCTCCGTTAATTAAAACCGAATCGAGTAAATTTTCATACGACACCTGTTTTTTAGGAAGCAGCCAATCGATTGCTGTTGCTGTTTTATCATCAATACCTTTATATACATTTTCAGCATAAAATAAAAACATGGTGGTAATCATTATTTCGGTTTCCGCATTCGATAATTTATTATCCGATCCCGATTCAAAAATGCCATCTATTTCTTCCTGATATGGAAAAACATTGTAAACGCCTTCTTTGGCAATACCTTTCACTTTAGCATACAACGAGTTTGCATATTCGAGCACGCCTGTTTCATCAAACCAGATATGGTGAAAATTGTATCCCCTGTATATTTTTCTTACATCGTTTTCATATTTACCAAGTTCAGGAAACGAATATTACGAATGTGTCAATCGCAAGGCTGTCGAAATTTGTAACATTATAACGGTTGATACTTCCCTGTAAATCGGAATTGATTACAGGCTTTCGTTTTACAGGCTTTTGACTGCATGAAGTGATAAGTAATACTGTAACAAGAAATATTATGACGGGGAATAATTTTTTCATATTTGAATTTAACAAATGAGATGGGTAAAAGTAATTCTGAATTTTAAACATTAAAATTAAAGGTCAACATCATTCCAGCAATATCCGGGTTTCAACTTTGCGTATCTGTATTCATTGTAAAAAACATCATTTTTTATAACCGACTTTTCAAAAATACCCTCTTTTTTAAATCCACATTTTTCCAAAACTTTCATCGAAGCAGGATTGAATTCAAAAATTCCGGCATGGATTCGTACAATATCCATAGTTTTAAACCCAAAATCGCAAATCAGGTTCACGGCCTGGGTCATTATTCCGAGATTCCAAAATGATTCTCCCAAAAAATAACCGATTTCAGCAGATTTACGATAAACATCATTTCCCTTGTGTAACCCAATATTTCCAACATAAACACCATTGTATTCAATTGCCAGAATTTGCGAACTTTCAAGGCGGGCATATTTTTCAAGAAAATTTTCTGCATCGGTAATTGTGTATGGATTTGGAAATCCATCTCTCAGGTTAATACTGATTTTAGGGTTATTTGCCAGTTCCACAAGTCGAAATTTATCTTCGCCCGTAAACTCCCTGAGTGTTACCATTCCATTGGTTAGTCTAATCATTTTAATATGAGTTTATTTCAGAATATTTATTAATACAAATGTACAACCTGAACTTTTACACCCATAAATTTATCTCTGTGAAATTGTTGGATAAACCATTTCCTTAATTTGAATTATAAATTCACCGAGCTTTTCATTGCTGATGTTTCCGTTTGTGCACATTAATTTTAATTCTACTTCAGGCTTATTTCTGCCGTAAGAAGGTTGGAAATATTGTTGCTGTAACATGAAAAAACCATTCCTTTCATAAAATTTTATGCGCCTCCGGCTGATTTCATCAACAGGAAGTTCTGTTTCAAGAATAATAATGTTGAATTTTTCACGTAAAAACGAAAGTGTCTCCTCTCCTGTTCCCATGCCACGCAATTCAGGGAATACAGCCAAATGCTCAATAAAAGTAAATTCTTTAAATATCCAAAATATGCAGAACCCGGCAACAGTGTTGTTAGCTGTAATGATTTGATAAATAAAAATTTGGCCTTCAGAAATCAACTGATGTATTTCATTTATTTCCCTGCGTTCCTGCGGTGGAAAAGCTGTAACATAAAGATTACCTACAGAATCAAATTCTGTTGGAGTTATTATTCTGTTGAAACGGATTTTCACTTTTGATGTAAACAGGTTTTATTCGAAACGAAATTTAATGCGCATGGTCATGTATCTCAGTTTCAACGGCGTGTTTTTCATTGTGCGAATGTTCATGATGCAGGCTGATATAAAATATAAGAACCAAACCTGCTAAAATAGCTGTCAATTGAATCATACTTTTACGGGCAGAAGTTTCGCGGTGAAGCTCCGGTATTAAATCACTTCCTGCCAAATAAATAAAACCACCCGCGGCAAAAGGAAGGATAAATTTGATGAGTTCTTCAGTAACCGAACCAAGCAAAATTGTAATAACAGCACCAAGAATTGCTGTACAGGCAGCAACAAAATTCAGGAAAAGCGCTTTCCGTTTTGAAAATCCGGCATGAAGCAAAACCCCAAAATCACTGATTTCCTGTGGAATTTCATGAACTACAACGGCAAGTGTGGTTGCAATCCCAACTTCAGGTGAGGCCATCCAGGCGGCTGCAATCAAAACCCCATCGGTAAAATTATGTAAGCTATCGGTTACCAAACTAATATAACCAAGCGGGGCAGCATCATGCTCATGCGAAACATTATGACAATGGTGCCAGTGAATAAATTTCTCAAGAATAAACATCACCACAAGTCCCGAAACTATCAGTAAACCAATCAACCTTGTATTTTCAATCAGAACAAATGACTCTGGAATGAGCATAAAAAAAGTATTTCCAAATAAAGCGCCCACGGCAAAGCTAACAAGGATAAAAATGATACGTTCTAACTTTTTTGCCCGCATTGCCAGAAACAAAATCCCTGAAAAAGACAACAAACTTACCAACAAAGTGCTGCCAACCGCACCTATCCAAACATTTCCCATATTGAATATTATTTTACTATTCGAATTTTTTGCTTAGTTAATTTTAGTCGCTATTGTTGCATTTTATACATATCCCCTTAATAATCAATTCAGCTTCAACCTGCTGATAACCTGCGGGTAACCGGGGCGATTGTATTTCAGCGCCGGACAAACATTCAACAATACCACAATGGTTGCAGTAAAAGTGCACATGATTTTTACTTACCGGTTTGTTCTCTGATAAAGCATATTTTACAAGTTGATTGTCAACCACTATTTTGTGGATAATTCCATTTTCAATAAGTGTTTTAAATGAACGGTAAAATGTGGTCCTGTCGTAAGTGCTTTCTATCCTGAGTTTTATTTCTTCTTCAGAAATGGCAAATCCTGAATTGACAATCGTATCGATGATGCTTTGCCGGCAACTTGTACGTATCAAATTGTGTTTATGTAAAATATCATGTGCTTTCATAAATGCAACGACTAATCAAATGCAACAATGTTGCAAATATAATTCATTTTAAAATATACATTGGTTAAAATACATTTCAACTTTGAAATTCCCTAAAATAAAATTCACTGTACACTCATGCAATAATTTGTTCAGAAATTAAATTGTATTTTTAGCGTTTTACAAATAAAAAGTACGCAATGTGTCGACATTAATAAAAAATGTTTTTCGATTTTTACTATACATATTCTTATTGCTTTTGCTGCTTTTTATGCTACTGGTAGGGGCAATAAATCTCCCGTCTGTTCACAAAGCATTAACAAAAAAGGTTAATACAGTTTTTTCAGAGAAAAACTTACCAGTACATATTGGGAAAATCACCTTATTATTGAATGGCAAAATCGGGGTAAACGAACTATCAATTATCACACCGCCCAACGACACTGTAATTTATGCAGAAAAATTAAGTGTAGATGTACGAATCCTGCCGCTTCTTTCAAAAAAAATAGTGATCAGACAACTGATATTAAACGACGCAGTTGTAAACATTGAAACCGATACTTTAACAGGGGAAATGAATATTATTTCTGTTTTCAATCCTGCAGGAACAACAACTCCCGCTCCTGAAACAGAAACCACTGCCAGCGAAAACCCCTGGAATATTGAGGCAAATTCAATCTATTTAAAAAATATACGAGTAAGCTACAACGATGCGGTAAACGGTATTTCAGTAACAGAAAAACTGGCAAAAGCTGAAATTGATTTTGATACTTTTTCTTTGACAGAAAAGAGGATTGAAGCCGGAAAGATTTCTATTGAAAAATCGGCAGGAACAGTTGCAATCTGGCAAGGAACCAACACCGCGCAGGAAGATTCAACTGCAACTCCCGACTGGAAATTCGCTGTAAAAAACCTTGAAATTGCTGATCTGAATTTTACACTGCACCAGCCCGAAAGCGGTCAGCACATTTATTTTGATTTGAAAGAAGGCAACATTTCGCTTGATAAATTAGAACTTGCCACGCGAGAGATTATAATTGGCGAAATTAACCTGACCGAACCAAATGTTACTTTTGAAACCGACAGCACAATTACTGCCGAAACAACTGTAAATACTGATTCTTTAACGTTTTCAATTCCCTTTATACCCTGGAAAATTGCAGTTGATGAGTGTAGCATTAAAAATGGAATGTTTGCTTACAATACTTCAGATAAAATACAAAATGAAGCGCTCGAAAAATGGCTGCCCGTTCTGGGATTGAATGCTTCTTTTGAAAATACACTGATTACGCCGGACAGTTATAAACTCAATCTCGAAAAGATCTCTTTTGCACTGTCAAATACACTCAGTATTGAATCCGGTGACTTGCATTTCTTTTCCGATTCACTTCAAAACATGGGATTGGAAGTTCATCTTTCAGCGTTGTTAAACGAAACAAAAAGGCTTTTTGCAAAGAAACAAACACTTGATTTTTCAACAAAAGCAGAAGGAAATACTTCAGCATTAAAAATCAGCAAATTTGGCATTTCGTCAACAACCGGTTTAAAATTCAACCTTGACGGAACAATTGAAAACCCTTTGAAAATACCTTATTCAGCGTGTGATTTGCAGTTTGCTTCGGGCACAATTTCCCGCGGAATGCTACTTCCTATTTTAAACAATTTCAGTTTGCAAACCGAGTTGCCCAATTTCAAACCCTTTACAATTTCAGGGAGCATAAAAAACGAACTGTATAACCCGTTTTTCGACATGAAAATCAACAGCAAATCGGGCAAAATTACAGCAACAGGAAATTTCAATATAGAAAAAACAAAAGGAAAACTGGATGCTTCGTTTACCGAAATTATGCTGGGTGAATTGCTGGGAGAAATCTATCCTGAAATAATTACAGGAAATATCAGGTTGAATGGCGGGTTAAACAGCAAAAAAATGCCCGAAGGAAATGCTAATATTCAAATTGATTCGGTTCGGTACAAAAACAAAACAACGCGCGACATTTCAATGTCTGCAGAGGTTTTGGATGACGAAGCAAAAGTAAAGATTCAGTCAAACGACAGCGCGCTGCACCTTGATCTGAACGGGAATTTTGCAATGCCCGAAAAGAACTCTTACGCGGGAAATGTAAATGGACAATTCGATATCGATTTGTTTGCATTACAACTGATGAACAAACCTTTTGCCGGAAAAGGAAATATTGAAAGCAACTTTACTTATTCACCCAAAGAAATCAATGCATCACTCAACCTGATTGATTTTGTAATTCAGAATAAAAACACAAAAGTAATTCTTGAAAAAACAAATTTTGTACTCAACAGCAACGACAGCACAATTCACTCGCAGCTTGAATCTGATTTTATAACAGCAAATTTTGATAGCAAAGCTTCGTTTGACGACTTCAAAAATGCCATTGATAAAACGCAAATTGAATCAATCGTCAGCATCGATTCAGCCAACTTTACAAATCTTGATGCCATTGCAAACCTGGCCGGATTTAACCTTCGTGCGACAATAAAACATGATAAAGTTTTTAATCTTTTTTATCCTGATTCGGTGCTGGATTTTAGCGACATAAACCTTGAAATTGTCAAAAACGGAAAAGACAGCATGGTGGAAGCCACACTTTCTGCAAATTCAGTAAAATATGATAAAATTCTAATCTACAATCCAAATTTGCTGCTGCGTATTGAAAACGACAGGTTGATTGCGGGGGCAAACATCGACAGTTCATTGGTTAATGACCTTGTATTTGGCAAATCGGGTGTTAATCTTGAGGTTTTCCCTGCTTCAATTTTCGCTGAGTTAAAAGCTTTGGACAGGAAAGACAGCATCATTCACCAAATCGGGATTGAAGTGAAAAGTGATGGTGAAAAGGTTTTGTTTCAATCGGCAACAAAGAATTGGTTAATCAATAAAATGCAGTGGACTATAAGAGAACAGCAATTCCTCACTTTCGATAAAACGGAGAAAAACCTGCTTGCCAATCTGGAAATGAATTCAAATGAAGGCCATATTTCGTTAAACGGAGAAAGCACCGACACGCTTTATTTGGATTTGAACAATATCGACATGTCAAACCTGGCAATTCCAATCATTGCTGAATATGTGCCGCAGGGAATATTGAGCGGAAACATAAAATACAGCAAAAATGAAAAGTCTTCGGTTGAACTTGAAATGGAAATGCTTGATTTGAAATGGAACGACATTACTTTTAAAAAGCTCACGGCCAGCGGTTTTTTACAGTCTGATTCAACAGGAATAAATGACAGCGAACTCATAATCTCTGCCGACAATTCACTTTCTTTTTCGGCTCAGATGGAATCAAACAGCATAAACGATGAATTCCTTGTAAAAAGCAAATTCAACAAACTTCAATTTCAATTGATTGAACCATTTATTGAAGAATACGCCAATAATTTACACGGAAACTCAAGCGGGGAAATTACAATTGGCAGCAAAAACAGCAATATTTCGCTCAACGGAGAAATAAATTTTCATGATGTGGGTTTGAATATTATTCCACTCGAAACCAAACTTTCAATCCCCGACAATAAAATCAGGATCAACGAAAATAAATTTCTTTTTAACGATTTTGTTGTAACCGACAATTTGGGCCAGCCATTAACGGTAAATGGTTCAATCGACTACAAGACCACCGACGACATAAATGTTGATCTGAAAGTAAAAGCCGATAAAATTCAGCTGATGAATACGAAGGAATCAAAAGACGCATACTTGTTTGGTAAAATTATTGTGAATTCCGGACTGAGCATTAGCGGCTCAGTTTTCAGCCCGGCAATAAAAGGAAATGTAGAACTTGAAAGCGGCACAAACCTCACCTACCAGTTAATCCAGGATTTATCGGTTGGTGCATCGCAGAATGATGTTGTGTTTGCCACAATAACCGACAGTTTAAAGGTGATTTATCCGGAAAGCGACATCACTTCAGCACCCACAAAAATGCCAATGATTGAAACAACAATCGCCATAACTCCCAAAAGCATTTTCAATGTAAAAATTGATGATATCTACGCTTTCGACATTACAATTACAGGAAGCGGCCTGCTCAACTACAATATGTTACCCAACAACACAATGAGTTTGAACGGCGATTACGAAATAAAAACCGGAGATTGTAAACTGAAAATCACTGGCTGGCCGCTAAAAACATTTGACATAACACCCGCCAGTTCGATTAGCTGGGATGGCAGCATCGAAAACCCCCAGCTTGACCTTGAAGCAACTTTAAGAGTGAGAGGCGCCTACATAAATCCTATCGATGATAAAAGACGGGTTGTTGATTTTGTTGTCTCCATGAAAATAAAAAACCAACTGTCCGACCTGGGTATAACTTTCGATATCAAAAGCGCCGACCAATATATGGCAAGTGTGATTGGTTCTCTATCACCCGATGAAAAAATGCGGCAGGCAGTTAATCTTTTGCTTTTCGAAACCATTGATTTACCGGGCATCGAAAAATCGAGCAACTACATTTCATCGCAAATCAACAGTTTCTGGGAGTCGCAGTTAAATTCGCTTTCAAAAACAACGCTCAATAAAACACAGCTTTCCTTTGGCATCGACACTTACAACGAGGCAAACCCGGCAGGTAACCAGCAGGAAAAAACAAGCTTTACCTACGAAATGGAACGCAAATTCCTCAATGACCGCGCAACAGTAAAAATATCGGGCAAGCTCAACGATTACAACGAAGGAGCCTACCAGACAAACAGTCTTTTCGAGAATTTTATTTTCGAATATGCGCTGGATTCGCTCAACACAAAAAACCTGAAACTCTACCAGAAACGCGATTACGAAGACATGCTCGAAGGCGAAGTCGTGAAATACGGCATCGGGTTTTTATGGCGCAAAAACTACAGAACCCTGAAAGATATCTGGCAACGGAAAAAGAAACAACAAGTGGAAAAGGAGAAATAAGAAATGAAGATAAAATATTTTAGCACCAATCACCCCCAACCCCCTGAAGGGGGCTATAGTTCTGATTATAATAGAAGTCCCAAAGTCCCCTTTAGAGCCTGTCCCGATTCATCGGGAGGATTTAGGGGTAAACTGGATTTAAATTAGGGATGAGTAACCAACATAAAATATCAATTCTGATTATTGCAGTCGTTTCAGTGCTGCTGCTGGGTTCGTGCTCAAATACAAAGTTTCTCACAGGTGATGAAATGCTTTATACAGGACGTAAAAAAATTGAAGTCATCAGCAATGAAAAGGCAAAATTTACAAAACCTGTTGAAGAGATCGCCGAAGAAGTAACCTCATTTCAACCCAACAATGCGCTGATGGGGAAACGGGTTTTGCCACCCATTGGTTTATGGTTTTACAACTACCGCAAACCTGAAGAAGGTAAAAGAGGCGGCTTTTTATACAGAACCCTGAAACAGGAACCCGTTCTTGTATCGCATGTAAATCCCGAACAGCGAACCCTTAAAATTGAATCGGAACTTTTTGCAAACGGATATTTTAATGCCGATGCAACTTTCAGGATCGACACGGCAAAAAATGACAGGCGAAAAGCAAAGATTTCCTATTTCATAAAAGTTGACAAACCCTTTGCACTCGATGAAATACTCAACCAACCCGCACGTGATTCAATCGATACACTGATAAATCAATACACTCCGGAGATGAACCTGAAAACCGGTGATATTTTCAATCTCGAAACAATAAAAAACGAAAAACAAAAAATGGCATCGCTGATCAATGAAGAAGGATACTACTTTTTTAGTCCCGAAAACATTGAAGTTGTTGCCGACACAAGCGACACGCCCTTTGAGATGAACCTGCTTGTGCGAAAAAATACACAGGCTGAACCCTACGTTTATGAAAAATATAAAATCAACAGGGTTGAAGTAAGGGTAAAACAGTTGTCAGCCGATACGGTTTCAACCCCCGCAACCGACACGCTGAATTACGAAGGCGTGTATATTACAGGCCACACCGGATACCTGAGACCCGACGTTATCAGCCGGAGTATTTTGTTCCGCCAGGGCGATTTGTATGCCGAAACAAAACACCTCGGAACAATACCTTTGTTGAATAACTACGGGGTTTTCCAGTCGGTAAAAATGCAGTTTACAGTTGCCGACAGTGCAAAACACCTCTTAAATGTGCTTGTTGAACTGCAACCCAAAGACAATGTAAGCCTCAGTTTCGAAGGCGCCGTGCAATCAAAATCCACAGGCTTTGCAGGCCCCACTTCCGAAATAACACTCACACACAGCAACATTGCAAAAGCTGCAAACAGGCTGCAGTTTCGGGCTTTTGGCGGTTTCGAATGGCAATGGGGAAAAAGAGGTAATAACGACCTGGGAACAAATTCATACAACGCGGGCATCAACTCATCATTTGTTTTGCCACGAATGCTTGTGCCCTTCGAATCGATTCGCGAAAACAAAACACTTATAGCAAAATCGGTGGGAACACTTGGTTTCGAGTTTATAAACAGCGTGAAGTATTACCGCATGAACTCGGTAAACGCGAGTTTTGGTTACCAGTGGAACAAAGGCAAAATGGTAACACACCAGTTTACCCCCTTCCGCATAAACATGGTTTCGCTGAAACAAACAACTGCAGCTTTCGACTCCATAGTGGGGAGCAACCCTTATGTAAAAAAGAGTTTTGAAGAACAAACAATCATCGGCCCCAAATATGATTTTACCTATGACAACTCCACACGAAACAACAACGGAATATATTTCAAGGGCGAAATAAGCACCTCGGGCAATGCAATCGATATGATCTATAAGCTGGGAAACAGCCAGCGGCCACACAAAATGCTGGGCGCTGTGTATTCGCAGTTTATAAAAACAACAATCGATTTCAGGTACTACACGAACACGATAAAAAAAGGCTGGGTAATGCGGTTGTACGCCGGAACAGGGGTTTCCTTCGGAAACTCAACAGTAATGCCTTATGTTGAACAATATTACAGCGGCGGCTCAAACAGTTTGCGCGGTTTTACTGCCCGCTCCCTCGGTCCCGGAAGTTACAAACCCGAAGAATACAACGGCATAATCGACCAAACCGGCGATATAAAACTTGAAATGAACGCCGAATACCGTTTCCCGCTCAACAACTTTATCGATGGCGGCTTCTTCCTCGAATCGGGAAACGTGTGGCTGCTCAATGCCGACGAAAACCGTCCGGGCGCACAGTTTGGCTTAAACACTTTTACCGACCAGCTTGCAGTTGGCACAGGTTTGGGACTGCGGTTCGATTTCGATTTCTTTGTTCTCCGCACCGACTTTGGTTTCCCGCTGCGTTACCCCTGGAACGACGGCAACGGCAACTGGATAAACACAGCCGGCGACATGTTCTCAAACTTCAAGTTTAACATTGCTATAGGTTATCCGTTCTAAAGAATTCAATTACATAGAATCTGCAACAGTTATCCCAAATTTTTGTGAAACATTGGTAAAAAAAGAATAATCTTTACATTTGGGAAACATAATTATGGTAAACCATATGTTATATTCCTCTTAAATTAAGATGTTAAAGGTAGTTGGGCAAAATAGTAAAGTAAACTACACAATCGGTAATTATGGTTTCTGTCGGTGTAAAGCAAACTTAAAACAATAGCTATTTTTGTTAACGCTCCAGCAGGAAATTATTACATTGCATAATTAAGAATATTGACTAAGTATTATTAAATGAAACTATACCATACTTTAGAGCACGATAGTTACACCAAATACAAAAACAAAGTAGGGCTCACCATCGATGGCAAATACCTGAAACAACGCAACGAAGTGGCTTTGGTTTGGCCATTTAAGGACTGTATTTTGGAAGGCGGGCAAAGCCGTGAAGAAGACAAACGGGAAGAAATTTTTTTTAACGAAATTTTGGCACAAGACGAAATTACACAACTCTTGGAGCCAAAAGTATTAACCAACGCCAAACGTGTAAATGCCGAAGGCGAAAAACCATTTGGAAAATTTGATACCGACTTTGCCTGCACCGAAGAAGAAAAAAAAGTAAACAAAGATTTTTACCAACTTAATCCATAAAAGTCATGAAAGAAGATATAAGATGGGAGCAGCGTTTTTCTAATTATAATAAGGCGCTAAAAAAGTTGACCCAAGCTATAGAATACATAAAGCATAATTTTTTAGATGAAGATGAACCAATTGATGATTCGGATTTGGGCTTTGTGCTTGATGAGATGATTATAGAAGGTTTGATCCAACGATTTGAATATACCCACGAGTTGGCCTGGAATGTGATGAAAGATTATGCAGCATACCAAGGGAACTCAACCATTGGCGGAAGCAGAGATGCCACAAGAGAAGCTTTTCAATTGCAACTGATATCAAACGGAAACGTTTGGATGGACATGATAGGAAGCAGGAATAAAACCTCGCATACCTATAATGAAACCACAGCCGAAGAAATTTATGGAAAGATATTGAATGAATATTATCCCGCCTTTCTTGAATTTTATAAAAATATGGAAGCAAAAAGAAGTGGAGAACAAGGAAAGCTATTTTAATATGATGGATACAGGATTAAGCACAGAGGATATCATAAAAATCAACTCCATTTTTGGCCGGCATAAAAATATTAAAGAGGTAATCTTGTATGGTTCCCGCGCAATGGGTACATACAAGCCCGCTTCTGATATAGATTTAACGCTTGTGGGGCAGAATATAGATTTAACACAACTCAATGAAATAGAAAATCAATTGGATGATTTGTATCTGCCTTACAAAATTGATTTATCTGTTTTCGATCAAATAGAAAACATAGACTTTCTGGATCATATAAAACGCGTTGGAAAAACCTTTTATAAAGTAAAATAAGCATGGCATTTCTGCACGACATATTCAATAATCCATTTGAAAGTTTACAACAATTCAACAACTTCCCCGCTCACGCGCGAATCCTTTTGCGTGATAAGTATAGTTTTAGTTTTAGAAACACACGATAAAATCGTACGACAGCGGTGGTGTGATAGAGAAATTTGTGCAATTTGCGGGTATTTAGTTGTTATATGCCATTAAAAAAACGACAACAAGAAATGAGAATTATCAATTATCTAGCTGACCTACTGTTTCAACACCAAAAGAAATTGGAAATTATTGCAATTTTCCTGCTTTGCTTAACAATCAGTTTTCGTTTTACAAATTTCCATACAGTATGGTTTTGGAGCAAATATACTTTCATTGCAGTTATTTTAGTTTTAATGTTAATTGCATTAGCGTTAGTATGGATACAAATTGAGAAAAATAAGACAAGAAATCTGATGGAACTTATTAAAAATGAAACTGAAACGAACAAACCAAAGACAGAAAACCAGTTTGAAGAGTTGTCGGTAAGACAAAAACAGGTATTTGAATTAATAATAAACGGAAAGTCGAATAAAGAAATAATGAACGAGTTGTCTATTGAATTAAGTACACTTAAAACCCATATAAACAAACTTTATAAAACACTGGGAATAGATAACCGTAATCACTTGAGAAAGTATAAAAAACCGAAAGATTAGTATCTGAATCACTTCTGGTAAATAAAATCAACCTTTTTTCAACCCTTTTTCAACCTTTCTCAACCTGGACAGACGAAATAAACAGACGAACTTTGCATTTCACTTTAAAACTAAAAAAATGAAAAAGAGAAATCTGTTTTTGTCCACAACAATAATGTGCGGACTTTTTGCTGCAGCCTTTACTTTTAAAATTGATCAAGTTACCTGGCTTTGGACTGAAAACAAACCTGTTGGAATTATTTTAGTAATTTTGACTATTATTTTAGCGACACAATGGGTAAGGCAACAAAGACTTTTGAATAAATCAAAACAAAGCTAAAATAAATTAAAATGGCTTATTATTGAGTAGGCGGCTAACGAAGTTAAAGTCCGCCAGACCCCCGCTCCCGCGCGAATCCTTGCCCCCGCTACCGCGCGATTGTATCACGTGATACGTTTAATTTTAGTTTTAAAAACACGCGACAAAATCGTGCGACAGTACGGGCGGAGGCAATCCCACACTTTTGTGCAGATTCACAGATTGGAACTAAAAGTAAAATAGTATTTTAGTGCACTTAATAAAATACTAAACGAAACCCAAAATATGAGCCTCTTTCAAAAATCAGTCGGGAAGAAATACTTAAACGATCTCGATTCAAAATTAATCGAAAGGAAATATGCCGATTTTCAGTTCTATTTTGCCAATCCTGAAAGACAGGAAAACATAAGAAACTCGAAAGAAGAGCAATTCCAGGAGGGATTTTTACGTGAGTTATTTGTAAATATTCTTGGGTACACTTTAAATCCCGAACCGGGTTTCAACCTTACAACCGAATTAAAAAACATTGTCAACAGTAAAAAAGCTGACGGGGCGATACTTGCAAGGGGTCATGATCCCTTGGCTCCACCGTGTGTAATTGCCGTTATTGAATTAAAAGGAACCGACACAACCGATTTGGATAAAATAGAAGCACAGGCTTTCGGATATAAAAACCACCACCCGAAATGCAAATACGTAATCACTTCGAACTTCGGGAAACTCAGGTTTTACATACAAAATGCTGTTGACCACATCGATTTCAATTTGTTCAACCTGTCAATTGAACAGTTTTCCTTACTGTGGCTTTGCCTGGCAAAAGACAACCTGCTAAACGATTTACCTTTGAGAATAAAGGAATCGTCGGTTTTACAGGAAGAAAACATTACAAAAAAATTGTACGCCGACTATTCAAAATTCAGGGAAGCGATTTACAGTAATCTTGTAAAAAACAATCCTGATACCGATAAACTTCTTCTGTTCAAAAAAACACAAAAGCTGCTCGACAGGTTTCTGTTTATACTGTTTGCCGAGGACAGGCTGCTGGTTCCTCCAAATTCCATTTCCCAGATTGTTGAAAAATGGAAAGATGATGTTGATTTTGGAGATGCAAAACCACTTTACCATACTTTCAAAAAGTACTTTCATGTGTTAAATGTTGGCAGGCCCAAAAGCGGAAACCGGCAGGAAATATACGCCTACAACGGTGGACTTTTTCAGCCCGATGAAATACTCGACAACATAAACATTGACGATAATATTTTGTACGAACACACCCTGCGCTTAAGTAACTACGATTTCGAAACCGATGTGGATGTAAATATTCTCGGGCATATTTTTGAACACTCCCTCGCAACACCGGAGCATGCTCCGGTGCGCAAACGCGATGGCATATTTTACACCCCGAAATACATTACAAAATACATTGTTGAAAATACGGTTGGAAAACTTTGTGCCGAAAAACGCATTGAATTTGAAATTGTTGACGAAGAATATGCAAAAGGAAGGAAAAACCGGAAAAAGGATATTGTTCGCTCGCTCGATAAAAAATTGGAAGATTACCGAAACTGGTTGTTATCGTTAACTATTCTCGACCCGGCTTGTGGTTCGGGAGCATTCTTAAACCAGGCACTTGAATTCCTGATAAACGAACACAGGAAAATTGACGAATTGCGTGGTCAACTGTTGGGCGGTGCAATCATCTTCTCCGACATTACAACAGCCATTTTAGAAAAAAATATTTACGGCGTTGACCTGAATGAAGAATCGGTTGAGATTGCAAAACTCTCGCTGTGGCTGCGCACTGCACAAAAAGGACGAAAACTAAACACACTCAGCAACAACATAAAATGCGGAAACTCGCTGATTGACGACCCCGAAGTTGCCGGAGAAAAAGCATTTAACTGGCACACTGAATTCCCAAATATTTTTCAGAAGAAAAAGAAAAAAGCATGGCATATTACAACTGCAACACACAATTCGCGCTACTCGCAACGGATGTTCGACAATCATGTGAAGTTGGGAGAACCCGTCTGGCTTTCGGAAAAAGAAGAAATAATAGTAAGCGAAACCATTGCAGAAATAGCAGAAGAAGACAAGTTGAATATTATTGCCTATAATATTTGTGGCGACCACGCACATATTCTGTTGGTGTGCACCGAAGAAGAATTACCTAAAATAGTACAGAAAATAAAATCGATGTCGGCAAGGGCGTGCAACATAGCAATGGGACGCACAACACCGGAGCAAGCTCCGGTGCACAGTGCAGAAATACCGGGCTCAACAGGGGAGCATGCTCCGCAAAACCTGGCAGACACAACCGGCACAACACCGGAGCAAGCTCCGGTGTACGGTGCAGAAACAACGGGCTCTACCGGGGAGCATGCTCCCCTTAGAGGCAAAACACAGTTCCACCTTTGGGCAGCAAAGTTCGACAAGAAAGAAATAACCAGCAACGAACAAATGGCGAATACAATAGAGTATATTGCCAATAACAGGGAAAAACATCATCTGCCAGACATCAACAAGGGCTTGCAACCCCTTGTTCAGAGAATCACCTGCACCCGCGAACATGCATTCCGCACCGAATACAAAGGCGGTTTTGACGTAGTGATTGGAAATCCGCCGTATGTTCGTGCCGAATTACTGGGAGATTTCAGGGATTATCTTGAAAAGAATTACTCCGTTTATAATCCATCCGGAGATTTGTTTTCGTATTTCTATGAAAAATCATTTCAACTGTTAAAAACAAAAGGATTGTTTGGCTTTATTTCAAATACATTCGATAAAACTACTGCAGGAATTTCGATACGTGATTTTATGCAAAAAGAAGTTCAGTTTTTAAAATACGTCGATTTTACTGAAGTTCAGATTTTTGAAGGTGCTACTACTTATCCGGTAATAATCATAGCAAAAAATCAAAAAGAAACAAACCAGCCATTTACATATATTAAAATACCAAAATCAAGTCAATCGGTTGTAATTGACATTGATTTTCATGGTTCGGTTTTAGTTTCGCAAAACTTACTAAATAAAGAAAACTGGAGTTTCAAAAGCAATCAGTCAGTTCGTTTAATAGAAAAACTTCAGCAAAACAAAACCATTCGCGAAATATATGGAAAATCATACAGAGGTATTTTAACAGGGCTAAACGAAGCATTTATAATTCCAAAATCTTATCAGGTTGGAAATCATGTAAAAACAATTTTTGAAGGGAAAGAACTTGAAAAGTGGGCAATTCCCGGCAGTATTCAGCAATTGATTCTTTTTGAAAGCAAGTGGACCAAAGATAAATATGGCACGGAGATAACAGAAAATGATGCGCTTGAGAAATTAAAAAATGAATTTCCTGAATTGATGAATCATATTTTGCCTTTGGAAGAAAGGGCGAGAAAAAGATTCGACCAAGGGGACTTCTTTTGGGAACTTCGGAATTGTGCTTATTATAATTTATTTGAAAAACCCAAAATCGTTTTCCCAAATCTTCAAAATTCAAACAAATTTGCTTTTGACGAATCCGGGGCTTACATAAATGCACCTGCTGTTATTCTGCCTACAAGCGATAAATTCATTACAGCAATCTTAAATTCAAAATTAGTTTGGTATTTTCTCACAAGTATTTGTGTTGTGCGAAATGGTGGATACATTGAAGTAAAACCGCAATATTTCGAGCAAATTCCAATCCCAGAAATTTCCGAAGAAAAAAAACAGGAATTGCAAAGCATAACAAATCAAATTATTTCGGGAACTTCAGAAAAACAAAAAATTAAAAGTCAGTTCTTAAAACTTTTGGAAAATAAATTTGCTGATTTAAAGATCAATAATAAACTTCAAAACTGGAACGAAATATTATTTAGTGAATTCCTTAAAGAACTCCAAAAAGCTAAAATAAAACTCAGTCTTTCCGAAGAAGCAGAGTGGATGAACTATATCAATGAGCAAAAAGAAAAAGTGCAAACCATCAAATCCGAAATCGAAAAAACCGACAAAGAAATAGACCGGATGGTTTATGAATTGTATGGTTTAACAGAGGAGGAAATTAAAATTGTGGAGAATTCAAATCAATAAAGAATATCCGCCCTTCGCTCGCGCCGGTTTGTAACCGGTGTGCAATCCCTGAAGGATTGAAAAACCCCAACCTGCCCTTCCCCTACCCGACAAGCAATAAGTTGTCAGTCGCGTACATCAACATTTTGAGGCAATATTTTTTTGCCCTCTGCCCTTGGCCCTTTGCCCCCGCTACCGCGCGATTGTATCGCATGCTAAAGTAAGATGGTTAATAAAATTTAGTTTGTTAATTTTATCCATTCCCGAAATTACATTATTACATGAGCCTCAATTACAAATTTAATAATCCTGAAGGTCAAAAGCCTGAGTTATTGATTGGCGATTTTAAAGGCTTTACCAGCAAGGCGGTTGTAAAAGCAATTGTAGAAAATCCGAAAGGGAATTTTTACTATAACAATTTTTAAAGGCTGGCAATAAGTCATCAAATGCAGATAAATATCAATTCTGGAGACATGACAATAAACCAATTGAATTGTGGAGCAATAAAGTTATCGATGAAAAAATTGACTACGTTCACAATAACCCAGTTTAAGAAGGTTTAATTTTCAGGACAGAAGATTATTTATACTGTAGCGTTGCAGACTATGCCGGTGAAAAAGGAATTCTGGAAAATGTTATTGTTGCTAAGCAGGGCCACGTGATGCAATCGCGCGGGAGCGGGGCGAGGATAAAATTCAACCCTGAATCATTTTGGTTTTTTAAAAATTATAATCGAAAGCAACAAATTCATTGAAACCAATACAAATAAATTAAAAAATCAGGAGACCTGCGGAATTAAGGTGAAATCGCGCAGTAGCAGGGGGATTCTTTCTAGTGGCTTTCAGAAAAAAGCCACCTCATTTGAGATGGCTTTCCAAAATATTTCACAAAGAAATTATCTAATAAATTTCACAACTGTATTGTTAGCTTTAATAAAATATATTCCTCTTGTGTAGTTACATACATCAAATTCATGATGAGTTCCAGTCACAATTGTTTCTTCGATTGTAATACCTAAACTGTTATAAATTGCAACTTTTGTATTGGTAGTTGGAAGTTCGATGTTCAGTTTTGAATTGACCGGATTTGGATACACTCTCAAACCATTATAAATGTTCTCCTTATCCTTAATTCCAGTTGGAAGACCCGCAGTTATATACTCACCTTTATATGTTGCCGGGTTCTGTCCAAACTCCGTTTTGGTAAAAACAGCAAGCGCAACAGGACTATTGGCATCCAGATATTCGTAGGTGGTGCGAGTGATTGAATCATTTCTAAACAATGAACCGTTAGAATACGAATATATTGTTCCGGTTTCTACTACTTTAAGCCGCAAAACATTGCTAAATGTACCTATTGGAAGGATTAAAGTTCCCCATGCATCTACTTCACAACTCCGCTCACCTTCTTCAGATTCTTGAAACCCCGATACAAGTGTATCAGGATAGCAGGAATAGCCTGATGAATAAGTAGTGCCATATTCAAGCGGGAATTGATAAATTAATTTGTTCGGAGAGCAAATGCTTGCCTGATTTGGGCCATTTGTGTTATTGGTAAAACCAAGCTCAAATAAATTGGTACTATCAAAATATGTAAATTGATTATATTGGAAAAAAGAGCCCACCGATTGACTATAAACCTGTGTACAACTAAAATACAACTCGTTTAACTCAACATCTGAACAGTTATAAAAATGTTTTGCAAGTTCAGTGTTGATTTCAAGAGTATCGATTTTTTTCAGGTTCCAGAGTGCTTCTTCTCTCTCCACATCTTCAATCGTTACAAAAATGTCGTCACCAAGGATTAATTGACTAAATAGTAATGTCAAATCGTCAATAGGCCCAATTACCAATTGTGAACTTCCAGGAATCACAGGACTTTGAGCTGGAGATATTGATGGGCTAAAAAGTAATAATAAAAGGATAAAATATTTCATGACATTCTTATTTGTTTCATAAGATACAAAAATATTTTATGATCAGAAATTATTTTATTTATTTAATAATCAACTTTCTAAAGAGCTCAGAAATGTGATACTATGAAAAATCGATGGTGACAACAGCTTTCACTGGCTCAGGTTTTGCAATCCGGATTGAGGAATAAATTATCCTCCCCCGCTCCCGCGCGATTGTATCTTAAATCCGCGGGAGCGGGGCATTCATGGAAGGATTGAAAAACCCCAACTTGCTTCTCCTCTGCCTGCCGGGCAATAAGCTGTCAGTCGCCTGCACAAACATTTGAAAACATTTTTTTGCCCTATGCCTTTTCCCTTTTCCCTTTTGCCATTAAACTTTAAACTTTTCCCTTTTGCCTTTTCCCTTTTGCCTTTAAACTTTAAACTTTTGCCTTTTCCCTTTTACCTTTTGACTTTCTCCCTCCCCGCCCGTGCCGACCCCGATATAATTTGAAAGCATCCACATTTTATACATAAACAACTCGCGTAAAACGGAAACAGTTGTATGCAAATGTGAAAAACCAACTCAGACAGATTGACTTGACAACAGAAATGTATTTATAACCAGAAGTTTGACTTGAATTGTGCTTCGTTGATAAAGCAGTGCAGTTTGAGGGAAATTTATTTTGTTTTTTCCCTACGCGCAAAGACAAAAAAATACACCGACGCTCAAAGCAACAGTTTGTCAGCCCTTCCCTGCAAACTTCGCTTCGCTGCCAAACACTTGCTTTCTTGCCAGCGCACCAGCTATATGGAGAGGTTTTACTAAATTGATAAAGAGTGAATTATATTAAAATTTAAAAACACTAAAACACCTTTGTTAACACCAAAAGTTGGGGAACCAACCACTAAACCTAAATACCAATCAATTTTTTACTAATTGGTGGAGTGGAATTAAATAAATTAAAGGTAAAATAATGGTAAAGTCATAGTTTAGCAAGCCAACAAACCAAAGTTTTTAAGTGAGCAGTATTTTTTCAACGCTCTATTTTACAAAAATAGAACTCATTTAAAGACAGACTAACATTTTTTTACTGATTTACCCCATCCGATTTCTATATTCACTCGGA